>CAWBSO010000004.1:0-90101 GCA_963791485.1 uncultured Solirubrobacterales bacterium | reverse complement strand
GTGCGGCAGGCTGGATGCCAACCCGAGGATCATCAGCGTGAAGAAGATCCCGATCGAGAGCACCTGGGCGGAGTTCTGAAAGGTCTGGTTCATGCCGCCGCCTGCCCCCCGGTGCGAGGGCGGCAGGCTGTTCATCACCGCCGCGCGGTTGGGCGAGGCGAACATCCCCATCGAGATGCCCATCAGGAACAGCACGGCCGCGAGCTCCGCAAACGAGAAGTCGATCGGCAGCAGACTCAGCAGCACGAAGGCGAGCGCGGAACCAAGCATGCCCCCGGTCGCGAACAACCGCGCCCCAAAGCGATCGGAGAGGTACCCCGAGGTCGGCCCGGCGATCAGCATGCCGACCGTCAGTGGCAGCATGTAGATGCCGGCGCGCAGCGGCGTGTCGGCGTAGTTGACGCCGTGCAACGGCAGCCAGATGCCCTGCAGCCAGATGATCAGCATGAACATCAGTCCGCCGCGTGCAACGGCCGAGAGGAACGTGGAGAGCGTCCCGAACGTGAACGCGCGGATGCGAAACAGCGCCAGACGGAACATCGGCTCGGCGACGCGCTGCTCGATCGCCGCGAACGCCACCAGGCAGGCGAGGCCGGCGCCCATCAGGCCGAGCACTTTGGGGCTCGCCCAGCCGGTGGGGTGGCCGCCGTAGGGCCGGATGCCGTAGGTGACCGCCACCATGATCAGGATCAGACCGAGCGCGAACGTTATGTTGCCACCCCAGTCCACGCGCGCGCGTTTGGGCGTGGAGCGCTCCTGCAGCTTCAGGTACGCCCAGACCGTGCCGAACAGCCCGACGGGCACCGAGATCAGGAAGACCAGTCGCCAGTCGATCGGCGCCAGCAGGCCGCCGAGCACCAACCCGACGAACATCCCGGAGACGCCGACGATGTTGTTGATGCCCAGCGCCATGCCGCGCTGGTTGGCCGGGAAGGCGTCAGTGATGATCGCGGCAGAGTTGGCCAACAGGAACGCGGCGCCGACGCCCTGCACGATGCGGAACACGATCAGGTAGGTGGCCCCGGCGCGGCCCGTCAGCCAGTCGACGGTCAGCACCAGCGAGGCGGCCGTGTAGATGACGAAGCCGAGGTTGTACATCCGCACCCGCCCGTACATGTCCCCCAGCCGCCCGAGGCTCACGATCAGCACGCTCGTCACGACCAGGAACCCGAGGATCATCCACAGCAGATAGAAGCTGTTGGCGGCCACCAGCGGATCGAGTTTGATGCCGCGGAAGATGGCGGGCATCGCGATCAGCGTGATCGACCCGTCGAGCGTCGCCAGCAACACCCCGAGGGTCACGTTGGAGAGGGCGATCCACTTGTAGCGATCGTGCGTATCGGGGGATACGCACGGAGTGGATGCGACGACCATACCTCCAACCTAGCAACCTTACGATCACGTAAGGATCAGTTTGGCCGGGATTGGGATGGGAGGCCCGGCCCGGAGGCCGGCCTCGGGATGGGCGACATGGCACTCGCGCAGGCGGACGCGGCTGGCGCTGCGAAGCTCGCGTCCGGGGCAGGCGGCGTGGGTACGGCGCGTCGTCAGGCAGCCGGCGGGCGGTACACCGTCACCACGGCGGCGCCGCCGAGGCCGATGTTGTGCTGCAGCGCTGCCTTGGCCCCCTCCACCTGACGGCCCTCGGACTTGCCGCGCAGCTGCCAGGTCAGTTCCGAGCACTGCGCGAGGCCCGTGGCCCCGAGCGGGTGGCCCTTGGAGATCAGCCCGCCGGAGGGGTTGACCACCCAGCGCCCGCCGTAGGTGGTCTGCTCGCCCTCGACCAGCTTGTGGCCCTCGCCCTCGCCGCACAGGCCGAGCGCCTCGTAGGTGATCAGCTCGTTCGCGCTGAAGCAGTCGTGCAACTCGATCACCTGAATGTCCTCGGGGCCGAGCTGCGCCTCCTCGTACGCCTGCTGGGCGGCCTTGCGCGTCATGTCGGCGCCGACGATCTTGATGCAGTCGGTGGTGTCGTCGAAGGTCGAGGAGAGATCGGTCACCATCGCCTGGCCGGCGATCTCGATCGCCTGCTCCCACAGGCCGTGCTGATCGACGAAGCGCTCGCTGGCGACCAGCGCCGCCGCGGCGCCGTCGGATGTCGGCGAGCACTGCAGCTTGGTCAGTGGCTCGTGGATCATGCGCGCGTCTTTGATCTCCTGCAGCGTGTACTCGTCCTGGAACTGCGCGTAAGGGTTGTTGACCGAGTGCTTGTGGTTCTTCCAGCCGATCCACGCGTAGTGCTCGGGCTCGGAGCCGTATTTCTGCATGTGGTCGCGCCCGGCGTTGCCGAACATCTGCGGCGCGAACGGCGATTCCTCGAGCGGGCGCAGCTCGATCATGCGCCCCATGTGCTTGTCGAGGGCGGGCGTGCGGTCGGTGTACTTCATCCCTAGCGAGCCCTTCTCCATCTTCTCGAAGCCGATCGCAAGTCCGCAGTCGATCAAGCCGCCCTTGACCGCCTGGCGCGCCAGCCACAGCGCGCTCGAGCCGGTCGAGCAGTTGTTGTTGACGTTGACGACGGGGATCCCGGTCAGCCCCAGCCCGTACACCGCGCGCTGCCCGTAGGTGGAGTCGCCGTAGCAGTAGCCGGCAAACGCCTGCTCGACGAGCTCGTAGGCGATCCCCGCATCGGCGAGCGCCTTCGAGCCGGCCTCCAGCGCCCACTCGGGGTAGTCGCCCTCCTTGGTGCCCGGCTTGTCGAACTTCGTCATCCCCACGCCGATCACGAACGTCCTGTTGCTCATCGCTGGCTGCTCCCGGTGTCGATTGAAAACTGCATCGTAGTAGCATCGATCGTGTGCACACCTGGATCTGGTTCGTGTTCCTTGCGGTGGTCCTGATCAAGCTCCCGATCGCCGCGCTGATGCTGTGGATCCCCTTCCGCTCCGACGCCGCGCTCCAGGCGCGCGGCGCGGCCGAGCCCGACTCCCCCGGGGAGGACGAGGGCGGCAGCAAGACGCTCCCCGGCGGCTTCCGCCATAGCCGGCGCCCCCGCGGGCCGGTTCACGGCCGGGGGCCTCGGCGCGGGCCGCACGGTGGCAGCGCGCCACCCTCTCCGGCCCGGATCCGCGCTGCGACTCGGAGCGCCACGCGCGTCAGAGCCCGTCAATAGCCTCCATCGCCAACCCAGACGGCCCCCGGGGCCGTCCCATCAAAAATCTGTTTCCCTTTAGCGCCTGCGGTGACGCTTACGCTGCTGCCTGGCCGCCTTCGCCTGCGCTCTGCGCTTGCGCAGCCGCCCCTCGGGGTTGCGGGTGCCGCCGGTCATGCCCCCTTCGACCACCGGCGCCACCGAGCGCGCATCGCGCAGGATGTAGAAGGCGATTCCGCCCAACACGATGAACAGGGCGACCACCGCCATGATCATCGGGGTGCTCGTGTCCGAACTGGTTTCCGTGGTGGCGGTCGTCGCCGTTGTCGGGGTCGTCGTCGGCGTGGCGGCCACCGGTGCGGCGGTGGTTTTCACTTTCACCGCGGGTGTGCTTTTTACTTTCGCGGCCCCGCCAGCGGGTTTTGCGGCCCCGCCCGCGGGTTTTGCGGCTTCGGTGGCGGGGGGCGTGGCGCCGCCGAACAGGTTCGGTGCCGCGGCTGCGCCCGCCGCCTGAGGCACGACCAGGGCCAGCGCCAGCGCCGCGCATACGCACGCCGCGAGCCGATCTCTGATCGGTCGAGTTGGCTTGAGCGGAATGGCTGGACGCATCGAATCGGCTCCGAGCGCCGAGCATAGCGGCTTGGAGCCCGTACAATGCCCAGCCGATGGCTCCCAAACAGCGACAGATCCGGATCGAGCAGCGTGGCGCCGCCGACGCAATCCAGGCGCTCGAGCAGCGCACCGACGAGGAGCTCGAGGCTGAGACCAAGTTCAAGTCGGCCGCGATGGCGATTCTCGGCGCGCGCGCCGCCGAGCGCTTCGACGCCGACCAGGCCCGCTCCTACTTCCAGCGCGCGATCGCCGCCGCCCGCCCGCAGGAGCGGATGCAGCTGCGGCGCATGGCCGACGCCTCGCTGGCGCTCGCCGAGCGCCGCCCCAGCGATCTGCGCGACGCCGTGCAGCGCCTCGGGCAGGAGCCCCCCAGCGGTCGGCAGATGTTCGCGCTGCGGGCGATGGGACTGCTGCTCCCCCCCACCTCCGCCGGGATCCTCGCGCGCGTGCGCGGCATCCTCCTGATCCTGCTGCTGGTGATCGCGCTACTCGCCGTCGGGCTCGGCATCGTCGAGCTCGTCGCGCTGCCCTTCGGCGGGCTCGGCCTCGCGCCCGGCGTGCTGCTCGGGCTGTTCGTCGCAGCCGCCGGGGTCGCGATCGCCGCGCTGATCGGTCGGCGGCGGCGCGCGAAAGCGCTCGCCAACGCACGCGCCCCCAAGAGCTGAGCCTCGCTGCACAACGGTCGCGCCGTGGCCTGGCGCCACGGCGGGTGGCGCGTCCCGGTGGGGTGGTGGCGCGCGCCCTCAGCTCTCCGACAGCGTCGCCTGGCTGATCACCACGGGGTGGATCGGTTGGCCGTCCTGGGGCGGAGTCGTCGCCAGGCCGGAGATCGCGTTCACGCCCGCCATGCTCCCCACCACGCTCCCAACCAGCGCATACTGCGGCGGCAGTTCGGTCTCACTCGCCGTCACGATGAAGAACTGGCTGCCCGACGCGCCCGCCGGATCGGTCGCGGTCTTCGCCATTGCGACCGTCCCCCTCGTGTACCGGAGGTTTGTGGGCGGGGGCTCCACGATTGTGTAGCCGGGCCCGCCCGAGCCGTCGCCGTTGGGGTCGCCCCCCTGGATCACGAAGTTCGCCGCCACGCGGTGGAAGGTGAGGTCGTTGTAGAAGCCGCGCCTGACGAGGTAGGCGAACGAGGCCGTCGTCTTCGGCGCGCGCCTCACGTCCAGCTGGATCGCGATCGCCCCGCAGTTGGTCGTGAGCGTCACCACGTAGCGCTTCGCCGGATCCAGCCTGCCGGTTGGCCGCGGCACGTGCTGCGGGCCTCTCGGCGCGGGCTCGCTCGCGTGCCTGCACGCATCCCCCCCGCCTTCGGTGCTCGCCGGCGCGCTGTGTGCGCTCACGCTCGCCCTCGCGTTCGAGGAGGTCGCGGTGTGGGTCGCGCTCGTGCCGCACGCCCCAACTCCAAGCGCAGCCGCCAACGCCACCGCGGCCGCCCGCACTCGGCTCACCCCGCGCACCTCAGGCCTTCCCGGTCCCCGTACACGATGCCAGCTTAGATGCGCACACCGCCGCTCGCGCGCACTCTTCGCGCAATCTTAACCTCGCCTACCAATACGCTTGCGCGGTGTCCACCCAGCTCTGCCTGATCGTGAACCCCGCCGCCGGCGGCGGTCGCGCCGGCCGCACCGCACCGGGCGTGGTCGATGCCCTGCGCGCTCACGGCCTCACCGTGCGTCGCGAGGACACCCGCGACCTCGACCATGCGCGCGAGCTCGCGCTGGAGGCCGCTCGCGGCGGGGAACTCGCGGTCACGCTCGGCGGCGACGGGCTGGCGGGAGCCGCGGCCGACGCGCTGCGGACCGTGCCCGGCTCGATCCTCGGCGTGCTGCCGGGCGGGCGCGGCAACGACCTGGCCCGCGTGCTCGGCATCGGGCAGAACCCAGTCGCGGCGTGCGCCGTGATCGCCGGCGGCGTCGTGCGCGAGCTCGACCTCGGCCTCGTCGGCGAGCACACCTTTGTGGGCATCGCCAGCTGCGGCTTCGACTCCGACGCCAACCGGATCGCCAACGAAGCGCCCCCGTGGCTCGGCAACCTCGTCTACGCCTACGGTGCGCTGCGTGCGCTCCTGGCGTGGCGCCCGGCGCGCTTCGAGCTGGTGCTCGACGGCGAGCGGCACACCTTCACCGGCTACAGCGTCGGCGCCGCCAACTCGAAGGCCTACGGCGGCGGCATGTACGCGGCGCCCGACGCGCTGCTCGACGACGGCCTGCTCGACGTCCCCTACTGCGAGCAGATCCCCAAGCTGCGCTTCCTCACGCGGATCCTGCCGAAGGTGTTCAAGGGCACGCACGTGCGTGAGCCGTCCGTGCACGTGCTTCGCGGCCGCGACCTGGAGATCGCCGCCGACCGCCCCTTCACGCTGTACGCCGACGGCGACCCGATCGGCGAGCTGCCGCTGCGCGTGAGCGTGCTGCCCGCCGCGGTGCGGGTGCTCGTCCCGGCCGACAGCCCGCTCGGGAGCAGGCCCTGAGCGGCCCGCTTGCCCCGAAGCTCGCCCTCGCCCGCGCGGCCGGTGCGCTCTCGCGGCTGCGCGGCGGCGGTGCCACGAGCGTGCCCGGGAAGGTGCTGATGCGCCTGCAGCCAGACGCGATCGGCGTGCTCGGCTCGCGCCTTGAGCGCGGCAGCGTGCTGATCTCCGCCACCAACGGCAAGACCACGACGGCCGCGATGGCCGCTGGGATCCTCGAACGGAATGGGGTGCGGCTCGTGCACAACCGCGCCGGTGCCAACATGGCCGGCGGGATCGCCTCGACGCTGCTCGCCGCCGCGCACGGCCGTGGTGCGATCGACGGCGAGCTCGGGCTGTTCGAGGTCGACGAGCTGTGGCTGGCGCAGCTCGCCGCGCAGATGTCCCCTCGTGCGGTTCTGCTCGGCAACCTCTTCCGCGATCAGCTCGACCGCTACGGCGAGCTCGAGACGATCGCCGACAGTTGGGCCCACACCGTGCGCGATGTGCTCGGCGCCGATGCGCGGCTGGTGCTGAACGCCGACGACCCGGTGGTCGCCGACCTCGGACGTAGGCGCGCAGGGGTCGTGTACTTCGGCGTGGACGACGACTCGCTTGCGCTACCCCACATGGCCCATGCGGCCGACGCCAAGCACTGCCGCAACTGCGGTGCACCCTACCTTTTCGAGGCCGTCTACCTCGGCCACCTCGGGCACTACCGCTGCCCCTCCTGTGGCCAGGTGCGGCCTACGCCGACGGTGCTTGCCACCGACGTGCGGTTGGAAGGAGTGCGCTCAGCGCGCTTCACGCTGCACACACCGGCGGGCGAGGCCGAGGTCGCGCTGCCCCTGCCCGGTCTCTACAACGTCTACAACGCGCTCGCCGCTGCCGCGCTCGCGCATGCGCTGGAGGTGTCGCTGGAGGGGATCGTCGCGGGCCTCGAAAGCACCAGAGCCGCGTTCGGCCGCGCGGAGAGCGTGACGATTGGAGCGCCCGACCATCCACGCGAGCTGCGCATCCTGCTCGTCAAGAACCCCGCCGGCGCGAACGAGGTGCTGCGCACACTTGCCCTGCAGCCGGGTGAGCACGACCTGCTCGGAGTCCTCAACGACAACGTCGCCGACGGCCGCGACGTCTCCTGGATCTGGGACGCCGACTTCGAGCTGCTCGCAGGACGGATACGGGTGGCGACATGCAGCGGCAGCCGTGCCGCGGAGCTGGCGCTGAGGCTCAAGTACGCAGGCGTCATGCCCGACCGCATCCGAGTGCTGCCCGACCTGCCAGCCGCCCTCTCCGCCGCCCTGGCCGAGACCCCATCGGGCGGGGCGTTGTACGCACTGCCCACCTACACGGCGATGCTCTCTCTACGCGAGTTGTTGAGCGCCGGCGGCAAGACCCGGAGCGCGCTCTCGTGAACACCCTTCGTGTCTGCGCGCTCTACCCCGACCTGATGAATATCTACGCCGACCGCGGCAACCTGCTCGTGCTAGAGCGGCGCTGCGCGTGGCGCGGGATCGGCTTTCGAGCTGACCCCGTGCGGACTGGGCGAACCGCTCGATGGTGGCGCCCACGACCTCTTCTACCTCGGTGGCGGCCAAGACCGCGACCAGCGCCTCTGCGCCGAGGACCTAATCGCAACCAAGCGCGAGGCGCTGCACGCCGCCGCGGCGCGCGGGGCAGTCGTGCTTGGTGTGTGCGGCGGCTACCAGCTGCTGGGGCGCTCGTATGAGCTTGGCCCCGGCGAGCAACTCCCGGGAGTCGAGCTGCTCGACGTGCGCACCGTGCGCAAGGACGGCCCCCGCCTGATTGGCAACGTCGCGATCGAGGTCTCGTTCGATGGCGTTGGTGAGCGCGTGCTCGCGGGCTTCGAGAACCATGGTGGGCGCACTCACTTGGGCGCGGGCCAGTCCCCGCTTGGGCGTGTGTTGAAGGGTTACGGCAACGACGGGCGCAGTGGCTTCGAGGGAGCGTGCGGCGGCAATGTCATCGGAACCTACCTGCACGGCCCGCTGTTGCCCAAGAACATCTGGTTCGCCGACTGGCTTACCGCAACGGCGCTGGGGATCGATGTCGCTGAGCTCGTGCCGCTCGACGACACGCTGGAGGAGCAGGCCCACCGCAGCGCGCGTCGTGCCGCCGGGGTCTGAGCGAGCGTACCGTCCCAGCCGCTGAGTACAATGGTCTGTGACGGTGGGTGTTGCGTCAAGGTCGGCGCGATCGGTTGTCAACCGGGAATTCGGGGTTGCTCCCCGGATGGAGTTCGAGTCTCCCGCCCACCGCCAAATGCTGAGCCGGGCCGGCGGAGCGCGCTCTGACATGCGCTCGTGGGTAGCGTCCACCGTGTGTATCGGCCCGGCTTGCTATGCTGACCGTGGTTGACAGCCGATTGGAGGCAGCTCCTCCAACACCCAGCACCCGACCCGCCTCCGGCGGGTCGAGGTCTTTAAGCCACCGCAAAGCGAGCGAAGCGCGGGGCAAGCCGCGCGGGGACCAACGCGCGGACGCGGACTCCCTCGGGGGTGTCGCGACGCGCCAGCTCGCCGGCAACCTCGTGCAGCTCGGCGAGGCTCGAGCCGCTGGCGTAGGGGACGAGCAGGTCGAGCGGGCAGAGCGTGTGGCGCAGCTCGGACTCGATCCGGGCTGCCAGCTCGTCGAGGCCCTCGCCCGTGACACCGCTCAGCAGCACCGCCTCGGGGTGGCGCAGGCGCAGCTCCTGCCGTGCGGCCTCGTCGAGCAGGTCGGCCTTGTTGAGCACGAGCACGCGCGGCGAAGAGTCGGCGCCGATCTCAGCCAGCACCTCCTCCACCGCGTGGCGCATCGCCTCCATCTCGCCCTCTGGCGCCGAGGCGTCGAGCACGTGCAGCAGCACCTCGGCGCGGATCGTCTCCTCAAGCGTTGCGCCGAAGGCGTCCACCAATTGGTGGGGCAGCTTGCGGATGAAGCCGACGGTGTCGGTCACGAGGTGGGGGCGCCCGCCGATGTGCACCGTGCGCGTGGTCGGGTCAAGCGTGTGGAAGAGGCGGTCGCGCACGCGCCGGTCGAGCTCGGCCTGGTCGGGCGGCGCGCCGCGGCCGTAAGCCGACGTGAGGGCGTTCAGCAGCGTCGACTTGCCGGCGTTGGTGTAGCCCGCGAGCGCGACCGTCGGCAGCTCGGCGCGCTCACGCTCGGCACGCATCACTGCACGGGTGCCGCGCACGTGCTCCAAGCGCCGGCGCAGCGCCGCGATGCGATCGCGCGCGAGGCGACGATCGGTCTCGATCTGGCTCTCTCCCGGGCCCCTCGTGCCGATCCCGCCGCCGAGGCGCTCGAGGTGGCTCCAGAGGCCGCGCATGCGCGCGAGGTTGTACTCGAGCTGGGCCAGCTCTACCTGCAGCTTGCCCTCGGCGGACGCGGCGTGGGCCGCGAAGATGTCGAGGATCACCGTGGTGCGATCGACCACGGGCAGTCCCAGCTCGGCCTCGAGGTTGCGCTCCTGGCGCGGCGTGAGCTCATCGTCGCAGGCGATCACGTTCGCGTCGCACTCCTGCGCGGCCTGCTTGGCCTCGGCGACCTTGCCGGGCCCGAGGTAGGTGTTGGGGTGGGGCTGCTCGCGGCGCTGAACCAGCTCCCCCACCACCGCCACGCCGGCGGCGCCCAACAGCTCGCCCAGCTCGCGCACGCTGCTGTCGTCCGCATCGGTAAGCGCGGCGATGCAGAGGGCGCGCTGGCGGGCGCGGGGGGAGCGGACGGCGGCCGGCCCAGACCCGTTGAGGTGCTTGGACGGGCTCGAACTGGGGGTGACGGCGCTACGGCCGTTGCGGCTGCGGTCCATTCACTTCCAATTCTAGGACCCCCCGGCGCTGGTTCAAGCGAGCGAGGCCAACCGCTCGACGGCCTCCGCGAGGCGATCGTCGGGCGTCGTGAGCGAGATCCGAAACCAGCCCTCCCCGCTGGGACCGTAGGCGCTGCCGGGCGAGATCACCACGGCGGTGCGCTCGAGCACGTGCTCGCAGTAGGCGACAGAGCTCTCGAAGCCCTCGGGAACTGGCGCCCACACGTAGATCGTGCCCTTGGGCGGGGTGACGTGCACACCGGCCTTGGCGAGGGCATCGCAGACGAGGTCGCGGCGGATGCGGTAGAGCTCGTTCATCGAGGCGACCTCGGCGTCGGCCTCCGGCGAGAGCGCGGCGATCCCCGCGAGCTGCACCGCCTCGAACAGGCCGGAGTCGATGTTGGTCTTCAACCGCCAGTAGGTCTCGACCGCCTCGCTGTTTCCGACTACGGCCGCGCAGCGCCAGCCGGTCATGTTGTAGCCCTTGGAGAGCGAGAAGACCTCAATCCCGACCTCCTTGGCGCCGGGGGTCGCGAGGAACGAGCCCGGGCGGTGGCCGTCGTAGGCGATCTCCGAGTAGGAGTTGTCGTGCACGACAAGGACGCCGTGCTCGCGGGCGAATGCCACGACGCGCTCGAAGAAGCCCTCTGGCGCGAGCGCCCCCGTCGGGTTGTTGGGGTAGTTGAGGTAGATCAGCTTCGCGCGCTTCAAATCCGCGGGCGCGATCGCGTCGAGGTCGGGGACGAAGCCGAGCTCGGGCACGAGCGCCAGCGGCACGGGATCGGCGCCCGCGAGCAGCGGGCCCGCGGTGTAGACGGGGTAGCCAGGGTCTGAGGCGAGCGCGGCGTCGCCGGGGTCGAGGAAGGCGAGGTTGAGGTTGAAGATCGCCTCCTTGGCGCCGATCGCGGGGATGATCTCGCTGGCGGGGTCGAGCTCCACGTCGAAGCGCCGCGCGTAGAAGTCGCTCATCGCCTCGCGGAAGTCGCCGCGGCCGCGGTTGGAGGGGTAGCGGTGGGTCGCGGGCTCGGTGACGGCCTCCTGCATCGCCTCGACGATCAGCGCCGGCGTTGGGCGGTCGGGGTCGCCGATGCCGAGGCTGATCACGTCCACCCCGGCGGCCTGCTTGGCGGCGATCTTGCGCTCCAGTTCGGCGAACAGGTACGGCGGGATGCGGCTTAGCCGCTGAGCGGGAGGGGGGCAGGCCCCCCTCCCGACCACCCCCCTCTGAGCCTCGCGAAGTTTCATGCGCTCACTCGGCTTCATGCGGTTCCTTCGGATACCGGTCGGGTTGAATGGTCACTCTGTCTCATGCAGCTCCTTGAGGAAGTCGTCGCTCAGGCAACCCTCGTGCACGGGCCGTGCCCAGCCTGTCAGATGCACCTGCAACTCCGCCCCCACCTCGACCTGCAACTCGCCGCCGTCGAGGGCGACGGTGACGGTGCTCGACGTGTGCGCCACATCGGCCGATTTGTGCCCGGCATGGGCGGCGGCGCTCACCGGCAGGCGCAGCACCTCGCCGTCCAGCGCCGGCGGGGAGCGGCGGCGGGCGAGGACATGGGCGACGGCCGCCCCGGTGGCCCCGGTGCCGGAGGCGAGCGTCTCCCCCACCCCCCGCTCGAAGATCCGCGCGCGGACACGATGCGGTTCGGTCTCGGTGTACCAGGAGACGTTGGTGCGCTGGGGGAAGAGCTCGTGGTCTTCGATCGCGGGGCCGATCGCCGGCAGGTCGAGCGCCAGCAGCGCCTCCAGATCCTCGACGTGGATTGCGCACTGGGGGTTGCCGATCGAGACGTGCTGGAAGCGCCAACGCCGCCCACCGGCGCTCAGTTCGCCGTGGCCGTCGGGGGGGGCGCTCGGAAAGCCCTGGGAGATAACCGACGCCGCGCCCATGTCGATGCGGCAACTGTGGGGGCTGAGGATCGTCGGCGTGATCGCTCCCGCGGCGGTGTGGATCGAGAAGACATCCTCCTCGGTCCAGCCGTGGCGGCGCAGGTAGAGCACGGCCTCGCGCGCGCCGTTGCCCGACAGCTCCGCCTCCGACCCGTCGGGGTTGTAGATCTCAAGGCGCGCGACGAACTGCGGGTCGTCGCTGGGGGCGAGCAACAGCACCCCGTCGGCGCCCACCCCGAAGTGCGGCGCGCAGAGCTTGCGGATGCGCGGCGGGGTGAGCTCGAACGGCAGTCTGCGCGCGCTCCATGATCAGGTAGTCGTTGCCGAGCGCCTGCCACTTCTCGAACCGCATCGGGCGTATCTCTGTGGAGGCGGTCATAAGCTGCCCGAGTTTATGCGCTCATCCGGCTGGAACGGTGCCATCAGGCGGCATCCCCGGCGATCTCGGCGGCGACCTCCTCGGGCGCACGAGCGGTCACATCGATCAGGTGCACGCCCGCGAGCTTGCGCATCCACGAAAGCTGGCGGCGCGCGTAGTTGCGGGTGCGGCGCTGCATCGCCTCGACATCGCCGGCAAGCAGCTCCTCGAAGCCGAGCGCCTTGCGCGCGGTCGCGGAGGCGCCGGCGGCGTGGGCGCGCAGCACCTCCTCGCGCACCCCCGCGGCGAGCATCCGCTCGACGCGGGCGTCGATCCGCGCGTACAGCCGATCGCGCTCCAGCGTCAGCCCGACGAGCAGCGTGGGGCGGCGCACCTCGTCGGTCCACAGCTGCGAGGGCCCCTCGGGCGGCTCGAGCTCGCCCGCCTGCAGCAGCTCCAGCGCGCGCACGATCCGCTGGCGGTCGGCCGGGTCGATGCAGGTCGCCGCCCACGGCGCGGCGCGCGCGAGGCGGGCGTGCAGCGCGGCCGCCCCCTCCCGTTCGAGTTCGGCGGTGAGCCGCTCGCGCAGCCCCTCGGGCGGCGGCGGGCGCAGGCGCAGCTCGGTGAGCGCCGCGCGCAGGTAGAGGCCGGTGCCGCCGACGACAATTGGCCGCCGGCCCTGCGCCAGCAGCGCGTCGATCTCGGCGTGGGCGAGCTCGGCGTACTGGCCGGCGCTGAACGAGGCGTCGAGCGCCAGGAAGGAGACGAGGCGGTGCTCGAGCGCAGCCCGCTCGGCGGCCGAAGCAACGCCGGTGAGCCTCTCCAGGCCGGCGTACACTTGCAGCGCGTCGGCGGAGACCGCCACGGGGTCCTCCCCGGCGGCCCGCAGCCGCGCGGCGAGCGCGACTGCGACCGCGGTCTTGCCCACGCCGGTGGGGCCGAACAGCGCGATCACCCGCATTCGCGTAGGCTGACAGCTCAGTGATGATCTCCGGATCGACAGTGCTGCTGACCGGCGCCACCGGCGGCCTCGGCGAAGCGATCGCCCGCGAGCTGGGCGGTCGCGGCGCGAAGCTGATCCTGACCGGCAGGCGCACCGATGTGCTGGAGGGGCTGGCGGGCGAGCTGCGCGCGCGCGCACTGGCCGCGGACCTGGCCGACCGCGCCGCGGTCGATCGCCTGCTGGGCGAGGCGGGCGAGGTGGACATCCTGGTCGCCAACGCGGCGCTCCCGGGCGCCGGACGCCTGGACGAATTTGAGATGGAGGAGATCGACCGCACGCTGGAGGTGAACCTGCGCGCCCCGATCGCGATGGCGCACGCGCTGGCGCCGGCGATGGCGACGCGCGGCAAGGGCCACTTGCTGTTCGTCTCCTCGCTGTCGGGCAAGGCGCCGACGGCGATGACCTCGCTGTACAACGCGACGAAGTTCGGGCTGCGCGGCTTCGCGCTGGGGCTGCGCCCGGAGCTGCGCGAGCGAGGCGTCGGGGTGTCCGTCGTCAACCCAGGCTTCATCCGCGAAGCGGGGATGTTCGCGGCCTCGGGCGCGAAGCTCCCACCCGGTGTCGGCACGCGCAGCCCGCACGACGTGGGGCGTGCGGTGGCGGAGGCGATCGAGCGCAACCGCGCCGAGGTGGACGTGGCGCCGCTGACGCTGCGCGTCGGCTCGGCCTTCGCAGGTCTCGCCCCTGGCCTCGCCGCGACCGTCACTCGCAAGACGGGCAGCGACAAGCTCGCGGAAGAGATGGCGGCGGGCCACCGCGCCAAGGGTTGAGCGCGCCCCTGGGCCACGCCCGGCAGCGCGATGCCCTCACGCAGCCTCGGCGCCCGGTAAGAGAAGGCCCACGAACTCCTTCGGTAGGCCTTAGACGGGCGTTGCGGGCCGCTTAGGGACGGGGCGCAGGATAGGTGGCGTAGGAAAGCTCCCCAACGACCACACAGGAGGTCCCATGAACAGGGCAAATACGATCAGGGCGGTCATCGTGGTGGGCGCGCTGGCAACGGGAGGCGCGGTGGCCGGCATCGCCGGCGCGGCCGCGGCTCCGAGTGGATCCACTGGCACGACGGGTACGACATCGACCCAGTCAACGCCAAGCACGACGACCACTCCGTCCACGACGACCACCCCCTCGACGCCGTCCAAAACAGCCCCGGCGCCGAACTCGACGAGCCCTTCGGGCCATCCGTGCCCGAACATGGGCAAAGGGTCGAGCGGGGGATCGAGCTCGAAATCCGGATCGGGCAGCGAATCGGGATCGAGCTACACAGGCCCTCCCCCGGGGCCGATCCCGAGCGCCGCGTAGCGGCGGCGTTCGGCAGATCGATCGAGGAGCGGCGGGCCGTCGCCAGGCAGGGGACGGCCCGCCGTGACTCACCCCAAGGCGCGGGCCAGCAGTAGCTCCTCCCCCGCGAGCGTCTGCGAGGTGGCGGAGTCGATCCGCACCTGCGTCAGATCCCCGGGGGCGGAGAGGCCGGCGAAGTTGACGACCTTGTTGTGGCGGGTGCGCCCCCGCAGCCGCGCGGGATCAGTGCGCGAGGGCCCTTCGACGAGCACCTCCAGATCGCGCCCGAGGAAGCGCTGGGCGCGCTCGCGCGCGTGGCGCTGGACGGCCTCCACCAGCCGCTCCATCCGCTGCACCTTGACGGGGTGGGGCACGAGCCCCTCGGTGAGCGCAGCGGCCTCGGTGCCGCGGCGGGGCGAGAAGAGGAAGGTGAAGGCGCCGTCGTAGCGGACCTGCTCGACGAGCGAGAGCGTCTGCTCGAAGTCCTCCTCGGTCTCGCCCGGGAAGCCGACGATGATGTCCGTGGTAAGCGATACGTCGGGGACGTGCTCGCGGATCAATGCAACACGATCGAGATACCGCTCTCGATCGTAGGTGCGGCGCATCGCCTTGAGGATTCGCGAGGAGCCGGACTGCAGCGGCAGATGAATGTGCTCACATACTGTACGTAGAGAGGCATGCGATCGGATCACATCATCGCGCATGTCCTTTGGGTGGGGTGAGGTGTAGCGGATGCGCTCGATGCCCTCGATGGCATCGAGCGCGTGCAGCAGCTCGGCGAAGGTGCGCGATCTCCGCCCCCCCTCCCTCCCCCCTGTCCTGTCCCCCGCGCGCGCCTGCCCCGACCCGGCCGCTGGGCCGGGAAACTCGCCCTGAGCAGCGGTTTCGCGCAGATCGCGCCCGTAGGAGTTGACGTTCTGGCCGAGCAGCGTGACCTCGCGCACCCCCTCGGCGGCCATCGCGCGGACCTCGGCGACGAGCTCCTCGAAGGGCCGGCTGACCTCGCGTCCGCGCGTGGAGGGGACGATGCAGTAGGAGCAGCGGCAGTTGCAGCCGACGCTGATCTGCACCCACCCCTGGAAGGGCCGCTCGCGGTGGGCGGGCAGATGCCCGGTGAAGCCCTCGAACTCGAAAAAACCCTGCGCGGTGAGCGACTCGGAGGTGAGGAACTCGGCGAGGCGGTGGACCTGGCCGGGGCCGAAGGCGACGTCGACGAACGGGAAGCGCTCGAAGACCTCGTCCTTGACCGACTGCGCCCAGCACCCCCCCACCCCGACGATCCGCTCGGGCCGTTCGAGCTTCAGCCGCTTGGCCTCGCCGAGGTGCGCGATGAAGCGGGAGTCGGCCGACTCGCGGATCGAGCAGGTGTTGAAGAGGATCAGGTCAGCCTCGGCGCGCGCGGTGGCCTCGCGGTAACCGAGCGACTCGAGCATCCCCTTCATCCGCTCAGAGTCGTGCTCGTTCATCTGGCAACCGAAGGTCGTGACGTGGTAGCGCACGACCCAAGGTTAGCCAGATGAGCCTGTCAAGTGTCTAGGCTGCGGCAGGGACGCGCTCCCGCCGCGGCTCCGGCACGGGCGCGACCTCGGGCGGCGCCTCCAACCCACCCCCCTTGACGGGATCGTCCGCGACCACCGGCTCCAGCGGCACGGCCGGTCCCTCAGGCGAGATGCCGCGCGCGGCGAAGATCTTGGCGCGGATCTCCGAGGCCATCGCCGGGTGCTCGTCCAGAAAGGCCTTCGCGGCACCGCGGCCCTGACCCAGACGTTCGTTGCCGTAGGAGAAGAAGGAGCCGGACTTGGTCACGACGGAGTCCTCGATGCCGAGATCGAGCAGGCAGCCGGAGGAGGAGATGCCTTTGCCGAACTCGATGTCGAACTCGGCCTGGCGGAAGGGGGCGGCGAGCTTGTTCTTGACGACCTTGACGCGCACGCGGTTGCCGACCGCCTCGGTGCCGTCCTTGAGCGTCTCGATGCGCCGGATGTCCAGGCGCTGGGAGGCGTAGAACTTCAGCGCGCGCCCGCCGGGCTGGGTCTCGGGCGAGCCGAACATGACGCCGACCTTTTCGCGGATCTGGTTGGTCAGGATGCAGAGCGTGGAGGTGCGGTTGAGGTTGCCGGCGATCTTGCGCATCGCCTGGGACATCATCCGCGCCTGCGAGCCGACCGTCTGGTCGCCCATCTGCCCCTCGAGCTCCACGCGCGGGGTGAGCGCGGCGACGGAGTCGATCGCGACGACGTCAATCGCCCCGGAGCGCACGAGCATGTCGGCGACCTCCAGCGCCTGCTCGCCGTAGTCGGGCTGGGAGACGAGCAGCTCGTCGATGTCGACGCCAATCTCCTTGGCGTAGAGCGGGTCCATCGCGTGCTCGGCATCGATGAAGGCGCACACCCCCCCGAGCCGTTGAGCCTCGGCGAGCACGTGGTAGATCAGCGTGGTCTTGCCGGAGGACTCGGGGCCGAAGACCTCGACGATGCGCCCGCGCGGAACCCCGCCGATCCCGAGCGCGAGATCGAGCGACAGCGCGCCCGTGGGAATCGCGGCGACGCGCACCTGCGCTCCCTCGTCGCCCATGCGCATGACGGTGCCCTTGCCGAACTCGCGCTCGATCTGCGTGAGCGCGCCCTTCAGCGCGGCGTCGCGGGCCTTGGCGGCCTTGTCCTGGTCGGTCGGCATCGGAGCTCCTCCGGGATCGGGAAAACGGATCGAGCGCAAACGGTAGAGGGCGCCCCGGACGGAACACTTGTTCGATTGGGGTTTTTTGGAATGGGCTTCGCCGGGAGGGGGGCCGAGCGGGCTCGCGTCAGATCCCCGGGGCCCCCAGAACGTGGGTTGAAAGCCCCTCGTACACGGCCTCCGTGGGCGTGAGCCAGGAGCGCTGCAGCGTGACCGAGCGCGGGGTGAACGTGAGCGCCGGCGTGGGCGGCAGGCCGCGCTCGCGCGGGGCCTCGGAGGGGCGCATGCGCGCGACGGTCACGTGTGGGCGAAAGCGCCGCCGGCGGCGCTCGACGCCCCGTCCGGGGCCGGGAGCGGCGGCCGGCTCGAGCGCGCAGACGGCGGCGATTGCTCCGTGCAACGCCTCCAGGGCACAGTCGGGGGTGTCGTGCAGTTCCACCGCGAGCGCGCGCGGGTGGCGCGGCGGCAGCCACAGCGGCGCCCCGAACGAGAGCTCGCCGACCGGAGGCGCCTCCGCGCAGGCGGCCGCGAGGGCGTCGCCGAGCGCCTCGATCTCCCCCACGGGCCGGTTGCCGAGGAAGCAGAGCGTGACGTGCAGCGTGTCGGGCACGAGCAGCCGCAGCTGGCGGGTCGGCAGCGGTCGCGACTCCCGACGGCGGCCGGGAGAGCGCACGACGCCCCGGTAGGTCATGGCGGGCGCGCGCGTGGCGGCAGGGCGGGCGGGTCCTCCATCCCGCACGCTCGCGGCGGCGGCGCGCGCCCAACCGAGCAGACGCGCGCGCAACTCGGCGGGCAGGTCGAGCGCGACGAACAGCCTGGCTTCGGCGCCGCGGGTCATGGCGATGATGATCGCAACTGGGACTGAGAACGGGGCCAGACACAGGCCCCAAGACAGCCCCGCGTCGCGCTTTGTTCTCAAAGTGGCCGGCGGGGGCGCCGGCTATGTGAGAGCGGCGCCCCCGCGCGGCGGGATCCGAATTCGTGGAGAGGAGGTCACGATCCGGAGTCTCTGCGGGTGCCTGGAAAGTCGGTAGGGGCCCCCGCGAGCCTTTATAAGCGTACAGTGGCCGACCGCCACCTTTGTCTTTTCTGTCCGAACTATTCTCAAACTTCCCGGGGTCTCTTGAAAACCGTAAGCATAGAAGTACCACGCGCGCAAGGAGGACACAAGGGAGTGTTTCTGACCTGCGGGACATGGCGACGGTGGCACGCCGCGACGGGGCCGCGGGGGCGCCCCCGCAGCCAATCCGAATGCGTGGAGAGAGGACCGACGGATCCGGATTCTCCCGCCGGAGCCGCCGGGGGCGCCGGGATGCGGACCGGCGCCCCCAGTCGTCTCGTCCGAATACGTGGAGAGGGGGTCACGAATCCGGATCTCCACGGGCGCCACAGAGAGGGAATGTCGCCCGAGAAGCCTGCAAGCTGTGTCTGTCTGCGCGCTCCGTCTACTTCTTCTTGCGCTTCCCACCCTTTCCCTTCGCCTTGTGCCTAGGCCTCTTCTTCGGACAGCTGCTCACGGTGGCCCTGGTGTTCTGCACGAGCACGGCGCCGTTCTGGCCGTCCAGCGTGGTGGCGATACTGGGGGCGCGTCCGCAGAAGCTGCCCTTCGCCTTCGCGGGCAGGTTGGCTCCGAAGATCGCGTGCGGCCCCTCCGGCAGGACAGCTTCGAACGAGGAGACAGGCGCATCGGGGACCGTTTCGAAGGTCGAGTAGGCAATCCCCTTTTTGATGTCGGTCGCCCCGGTGAGGTCGATCGTGAGGCCGTTGCCCTGGAGCACGAACACCACGTCCGGGTAGGCCGCTCCTCCGTGCGAGACTAGGTAGACCGGGCCGCTCAGCGGAGCGGCGAGGATCGGCGTAACGGCCGTGCCCGTCCCGATCACGGAGCCGGCCGGGCAGCCCGAGGGGTTCGCGGCGAACTGCGCTTCGGTGCACGCCCCCCGCAGGGTCGAGAGCCTCGCCGGCAGTGTCTTGGGGAACGCCAGGTGCACCCGGTGGATGTTCGCTTCGCCCGCTTTCTGGGCGACCTTCACAACCAGGCTCGCCCCGTCGACCCGGCTCGTCTTGCCCTGCGTTGAGACGCTGAACGAGGGCTTGAACGGCAGGTTCGCGCAGCCACTAACCGCGAACGTGCTCGAGACCGCCGCGCTCGCCCCCTGCTCCCCCGTGACCGTAGCGGTCACTGCCTGCGAGTTGCAATCGGTCGGGTTGAACGTGAACCCGGGCCGGTTGACTTCGACGTCGACCGTTCGCACGCGCAGCGGCACCCCGTCGACGATCGTCGGGAACGGGTCTGAGACGATGCTCGCCTGCGCGGTATTCGGGTTGATGCGCAGCGACCCGCGGACGACCACGTTGCCGAGGTTGAACGGCCCTGCCACGGTCGGGACGACGACAACATCGCCGTACGGCCCTTTGTTGTAGGGGCCAGTGAGGTAGATCTTGCCGGTCTCCGCGAGCGGCTCGGAGCCGGCGCCGGCGGTGACCGTCACGGTCCCGATCTGCGATTCGCTCGAGCACGTCCCAGCGTTCGCCTGCGCTTCCCCGCACTCCGGGACACCCGCGAGCTTCGCCAGCAGGCCCTCGGGGAGCGTGGCTTCGAGTCCCGAGAGGTCCTGTTCGCCGTCCTGGCGCGAGAGCTGCAGCACGAACGGGCTGTAGCCTCCGGCGATCGGCGTGACCATGCCCGCCTCGAAGCCGGGTTTGAACGGCAGGGTCGCGGGGCAAGCACCGCCGTGGCCATCCAAGTCGATGCTGAAAGGCGCGGAGACCTGGGAGACTTCCTGGCCGGCCCATGAGGTCAGCGTGGATTCTGGCGCGAAGGAGCCGCACGTCTGCGGATTCGCCAGCGGGGCCCTCTGGCCCCCGTGGAGGTGCAGCTCCAGTTCGCTGAACGGGAACTGCGGGTTTTCTTTGAAGGTCGCCTGCAGCCGGCCCGTCACGGGGTTCGCCGAGACTGTGCCCGGCAGCTTGACGATCACCCCGGAGCCTTCCACTTCGATGTATAGCCCGAACAGCTTGCCTTCCCCGGACGGGCCGCCCCTGCCTTCCGCGTACGCGTTGGAGCATTCCTGCTGGCCGGACCCCCCGCATTCGGGCTGCGCAAGGTAGACGTAGCCCTGCAGCGGTGCCGCTTCGTCGAGTTCTTTGCATACGGCCTGCCCTTCGCCGCCGCAGCGGGTCGGCAGGTCGGGCGTGAAGACATCGACCGTGCCGAGCGTCGAGGCTTCGGGGCATTTGCCCTTCGCCGGGTGCTCGAGACCGTCCGCACCGACTTCTTCGGAGTCCAGCCCCGAGATGTTGATCCCCTGGGGGCCTTCGAGCTGACAGCCGACGAGGCCGTACCCGGCGGACGGGGAGACTGACACGCCTTCGGGCAGCGCCACCGTCACGTCCTTCAACTCGGGCGTGGCGAGTTCTTCGAAGCCTTCCTTCTGTGGGCTCTTCAGGTCGACGCTGTACGCGGAAGGCGTGTCGGCCTGCGAGGTTCCTTCCTGTTGCGGCCCGGACCCCGCTTCGCTCGGCCCCATCGAAACCGTGGGGTTGAACTGCGAATTCAGCAGGCTGCAGCCTGTCAGCTGCGGGTAGACCGTGGCTTCGCTGGAGACCTTCTGGCCCTGATGGCCCCAGGATTCCACTTCGGCTCGCGCCTTTTGCGGTTCGGTGCTGCAGTGGGTCGGGTTTGTCAGGAAGGCGTCCTTAGGTTCTTCTCCTTCCACCTTCGCCGGTTCGCCGTAGAAGGTGAGCACCGTCCCGAATGCCTCAACATTGCCCCCAGGGAGGCCGGGGGCAGCCACGCGCAGGTCGTAGCCCCGGGCGGTGTGCACCACGCTCGCGTACAGATCAATGGCATCGCCGTCCACCACTGCCCCGAACTCAGCAGGATAGCCACCCTCGGGAACCATATTGTAGAGCGCCGACGTGAGCACGGTATGCGAGTAAGAGAATTCATCAGTGCTGATTTCCGCCCCAACCTCAATCGAGCCCACGCTGCTCGCCGCCGGACATTCTTTGCCTTCGAGCTCTGCCTCCGTGCACTTGGCCCGCGTCTGCGGGTTGCCGCCGAAGCCCAAGGGCAGTTCGACAGCGGCGCTCTTCCAGCTTTCAATAGGCCCGAAGATCCTCTCTCCCTGAGGCGACGAAAGTTCGACAAGCGGGACCTCGAGGCTGGCCGTAACCTGCCACGGGTGAGCACCAGCCTGCAGCGACGTCGTCCCATCTTCAGAGCCCGTTTCAAAGCTGAATTCGCTCAAGCCAAACGGCGGCGCCTGCGAACTCACCAGCGTTTCCTCGCTCGTGGACGTTTCCGCAGCCGCCCCTCCGCCGGTGATCGACGCTTCGTTCTTCAACATGTCCCCGTTCGACGACCTCGGAGGAGCCGTCACATAGATCGTGATCGGCGGCATATCTCTGCCCGCCGCGATCGGTTCTTCTTCGTATGTGCACGTCACTTCAGTATTGCCAGAGCCGCCCGTGCAGTTCCATACTTCGCGTTTGCTTTCTGGCGTCTGTGCAGTGGTAAGACCCGGCGGGAGCTTGTCCTTCACCGTGATTGGACCGCTCGATTCGTCGGTGCCGATGTTAATCGGGAGCAATTGATACCGGTCGCAATGGAGACTTTCTTCTTCGCACCTCGTGGCGTCGTTGGGGGAGAAACGCGTTGGCTCGGAGACCCCACGAATCGCCCAAGCGGCCGTTCCGGCCGCTGACGCCGAAGACGCGCCGAGCGCGAGGATGGCCAGGACAAGGAGAGGTAGGGGGAGTCGTTTTGAAATACTCATGGTTACCTGCTCCCCTTGCCGTTGCTTGACTTCTTAGCCTTCGGTTTCTTCTTCTCGGCTTTGATGCATTTGCCGTGTTTCTTGGTGAAGTATTTTTTGCACTTCACCGGTTTCTGCGTGGTTGTTTTCGGTTCAGACGGTGGTTCGAGCATCCTCGGCGGCACGCCGGTGAGATTGCCACCTCCACTCACGGAAACACTCCCAGGGGCGCCGAACACCGGCGGCATCGATGGCGCACCCTGACACGCTTCGCCCGCGCACGCGGCCGGTACGACCGGCGCCGGAAACCCCCCGTCCTCACGCGCGTCGTATACATCGACCTGGGTGTCGACGTCTGTCGGTACCAACGGGCTGGCTGTAAGGAAGAACGCGTCGACACCCGATGCATCCAAACCAAGAGCGTCAGGACTTGACGCATTCGCATCGATCAAGTACACATTCCCGTTGGCGATCGATCCATTAGAGCCTTCGCTGTGGTACTCATAGACGTTCAAGGTACCCGCTGCCGCATCTTTGGTCAAAGCCCCCATACTGTAGAAGAGCACTCGAGATCCATCCGCCGACACGGCCAGATTAGTCGTGGCGTCTGCAGGCGCTGAGCCTCCACTATACCCCTGGTGACCAATGAAGGAGGCATTCTGTTCTGCATTGCTCCCTACGGAGACTCGCACAAGCTCTTCCTGCACAGCATCGTACTCAAAGACCTGTGGCAGCATGCTCGTGTTACCCAAAAGATCCGCCCTACTATCAAACACGAGAAAGCGGCCTTCCGGTGTTGTCTGCACGGGCCGGCGATCTTCCTGACTCCAATCTTCTGAGTCGGCCTGATTTCTTCTTTCAAATTCCTGCATAAAAGGTTCCTCGCATTCTTCTTTTTCCTCACCACTGAGTGCGGCGCAAGGCAGCTCGTCTGCTTCCAGTTCCGTCTTCGTCTCAGACGATAGCGTAGCGATAAAAGTCGTACGTCCATGTCGAAATTCGGCGTCCCGCTCAAATACATACAAATTGTTAGCTCCCGGCACCGGGGACCTATGTTCAGCGTTTTCGCCAGCCAGCACCGTCTTGGCGACGAAATACACGTGCGACCCATCCTCAGAGACGCGGGCCACACCCTGAACTTCCGGATTCGAGGATTCGTAACCTGGTGATCCGGACGATACCCGCACGATCTTTTCGCCTGCTGGATTGTCGAAGTCATACTCGTAAAGATTGGTGCCTGTATCTCCTGGGAACAGTTCCTGATTGGTGAGAAAGAATGCCTTCGAACCGTCTTTGGACGCTCCCTGGAATATCGCGCGGCTCCTAATCGTGGTCTGACACTGCCCACAGGCAGTCGACGGAGGCTCGGAGATATCCACAGTCTGAAGTTGGTCGAGGCGGGCGTACAGTTCGTCGACTTCAGGCGCCGTCACTGCGAGGGGACATCCACTTGTTTCGTGACTTGCCGGTGTGAAGAACACCGTTTCCCCATTGGCTGAAACCGCATTGTATGAGTCTTCCCCTCCCGGAAATCCTTCAGATCCCGGCTGTGTTCCACAATTGCTGATCAGGCGGTTTTCGTTGTTCAACCCGACCAACATCGGCCGAGAACTGCCAGTTCCAACGTACTCATACAGCGACTTTTTTGTGGTGCCAGGTTGCGTTGTGTCGCCAGGCCAAAGCAATTCAAAACCCGCGACGATCGTGAACAGAACATGCGACAAATTACTCGATGCACCGGCGAATTCAACCGATAGATTCTCCCCTCCATGGTTACCTGCGGGTGGACCGGACGCGCCGTCGGGTGGGATCAACGGTCCGACCCTTATGAATGAACCACTTGGTTCGCGAAGGTCAAGTTCAGTGGCATTGATGGACCCCGAGGAACCTATCACTTCCCACATCGTCCTGCTGGCGTCAGCGCTTATGCCAAAGAGATGAGCGTTGGGCGAAAGCGACGTGGGTGGGGTGACTGAGGACGCCACCCAACCCAAGCTGGAGCGCGCAAGTTCATATACGGCGCCATACGCCCCATTCAGAGGGTCGCTTTCGGTGCCCGCAAACGCGCTCAGAGAGCTGAGGATCACACGCGAGCCGTCGCTCGACACCGCTTTTACGTTCATGTTACTTGCTCCATCCTTATAGGGAGGAGTCACCATCTCATAGGCTCGGCAGTCGGGCAGATATCCCCTGAAGCCCGGAGACGACTCGGTCGTTGCTGGGCATTCCGGCTCATTGACTTCGCCCGCAGCAAACACTGGGCCTGACATCCACAAATACATAAGAACGGTCGCAACAACAGCTACACTTACTGAAACTATACGATTTGGCATGACCCCTCCGTTATCTCCCGACTCACCACCCACTCCGATCTTCCAATTGATCCAAGAATGTTGGGGGACCGCGTTTAAAGGCGGTCCCCCAACCATCACACAACTATAACTTCAAACACAGTCGGTCGACAACCCTCAGTCCAGCCAGAAGTGTTGACCGAGCTGACTGCCTCCAAGGCTTATCACCGACGCGCCGAAGTAATTAGCTTCAAACCCAGCCAGTTCGAGCTTTTTGACTTTTTCTTCTTTTGGCGAGCCGGCCGATTGCAGCCAGTACGCAGCTATTCTTTTTTCAGGACAGTTCAATTCATGTTCTGCGGCGTGTTCGTTGCCGACATTTTCACAAGCTACTTCACCCCCGATTGGAAGTCCAGTTTTTTCCAGAGCTTTTACCGGACATTCAGTTTCCATTTCCAGTTCGACAAAGACTTTGCCGCTTGATGGTGCAAAGACAGTTACTGTTGATGCTTGGTTTTCTTTTTCCTCGGCTTCTTTGCTCGCAAAGCCTATCGTTGAAATCAAGGGTTTTGTTTCGATCTTACCAAATGTGCCGCCTTTATTCTTTACTTTGCAGTTTTTGGCGCCAGCGACCGTGCATTCTTCATACACGATCGTCTCCTGGTCCCCTGCGGGTTCACCGCCTCTCAGGACGGCGCCGCTGGCGAGTTTGAGTTTCTGGCATTCGATGGTGATACCGGCAGCTGTGGAGACCAGCCTCTGTACCCCTTTTGCTACGGCCGTAATTAATCTGGTTTCGCCTGCCAGCAGTAATCTTGTTTCGTGCGTCTTGGTGCCACCGGGTTTGGTGCAGGCAGGATCTTCCCACTGGCCTGTGCCTGCTGTTCTTTCTTCACAAAGCACCCATTTCGGGTTGTTCGTCGCCGACGCAGACGCCGACACAACCGCGCTCAGCGCCATCGCGGCGATGAAGCACAGCCCCATGATCTTGAACCTCATTTTAAGTGCTCCTTTGATTTGACGTTGAACATGCCCATCGTTACCAACTGCATTGAACCTTGCATAACATCAACTCCATTTTGAGTAGCCACAACCGGCGCCCCGGCGCCCGCTGTTCCCAACGGACCACCAAGGCGACCGGCAATTATCGACTTCGGTATTGCGTTCTCGGGTAAAAGCCACCGTCCCAGGCGTACGTCTGCTTGGCGAAATGCCCGGGGGCCGGCGTCTTCGACTTCCTTGTTTTTGGGTAAAGCTGATTAATGCCGGACATTCGCTTTCACAGCGGGACGCCACGGCGTCTTGCGTTATCGACTTCCCTGTCCGCTATGTCGTAAAAGCTACCGTGCCTTGGCTCCCGCCCCATTCGGCGAGGCTTCCAGCTCGGGCTTCATGGACTTTCCTTACGCTGCGGTTGTGGGTGGGTAATCCAGTACCCGGACGCCATCTTTTTACGGCGACGCCGTGGTGCCGGCACTATGAATGCAGTGCCTAGTCGTCGAACCATCAAGCGCATCTCTTGACGATGTCAGACTTCGAAACCGCGCAAGTACTATACCACATGTCAGGACAGATGTGTGGGTATGTTTGGCCAGCCTTGGCGCCGCGCTCGCGGCGTCGCACCGTTTGC
Organism: uncultured Solirubrobacterales bacterium; assembly: GCA_963791485.1. Classification (GTDB taxonomy): domain Bacteria; phylum Actinomycetota; class Thermoleophilia; order Solirubrobacterales; family Solirubrobacteraceae; genus Palsa-744. Next base: position 64,249 of record CAWBSO010000004.1, on the reverse strand, counting down.
TGAAACGGCTCAGACAGTGGCTTTCGGGGCGAGCAGCTGCCGCACGAGGTGCAGCGCCACCGTGGTCGCGCGCTCGCGGACGTCCTGGCGGCCGCCCGGCAGCGTCATCGCGCGCGCGCGCGAGGCGCCCGGGGCCACGACGCACAGGCAGACCGTGCCGACCGGCTTCTCCTCGGTGCCACCGCCGGGGCCGGCGATGCCGGTAATGCCGACGCCCACGTCCGCACCGAGGCGCTCCCGCGCCCCCCCGGCCAGCGCCTCGGCAACCTCGGGTGAGACGGCGCCGTGGCGCTCGAGCAGCTCGGCGGGGACGCCCGCTAGGGCGACCTTGGCCTCGTTCGAGTACGCCACGATGCCCCCCCGCATGTACCGCGAGGCGCCTGGGAGGTCGGTCAGGCGCGCCGCGAGCAGGCCGCCCGTGCACGACTCCGCCGTGGCGATCGTGCGCGCGGAAGGTCCGGCGTCGACCAATCGAAGCTGGGCCAGCAGCAGCGCCGCAACCTGCTCGTCCACGGTGCTTCCGTCCTCCGAGAAGAGCTGCTCGAAGTGGCGCTCTCGCACCGCTGCCACGAGCGCATCGTAGGCGTCCTGCGCGCCGGGCTCGTAGCGCGTCACGACCTCGACCTCGCCCCGTTTCAGGCAGGTGGTGATCTCCAGGCGCTCGAGCTCCACGCCCTCACGCTCGGCCGCTCTCAAGGTCTCGGCGATCGCTGACTCGGGGATCCCGAACAGGCGCAGCGTGCGGCGGCGGTAGACGGTGGCGCCCGCCAGCGCCTCGCGCAGCGGGCCCGCGGCGCGGAAGTCGTCGCGCACGGCCGCCTCCCACATCGGCTGCAGCTCGCGCGGCGGCCCGGGGAGCACCACGACCGCGGGGCCGGTCCTGCCCTCGGCGGGGGTCACTACCAGACCCGGGGCGGTGCCGACCGGCTCGAGCACCGTCGCGCCGACGGGAACCGTCGCCTGCTTGCGCGCGCCCTCACGCATCGCCTCCGCGCTGACGTTGCGCCAGCGGGCGCCGAGGCGCGCAACGATCGCCTCGATCCGCTCCTGCAGCGGCTCGTCCCACATCAGCTCGCGGCCCTGGAGCTCAGCCACGACCTCGGCGGTGAGGTCGTCGGCGGTTGGGCCGAGGCCGCCGCTGGTCAGCACCACATCGAAGCGCTGTGCCGCCATGAAGCGCAGCGCGGCCAGCAGGTCCTCGCGGCGGTCGCCGACGATCGCGATCTGCGCGAGGTCCACGCCCAGCTCTTCCAGGCGGTCGGCCAGCCAGGGGCCGTTGCGGTCGGCCACGCGGCCGCTCAGCACCTCGGTGCCGGTGACGACGATCCCCGCGCGCGTGCTCACCCGCTCAACTCCTACCGCGGCTCACTTGCACGTCGGCTCTTCGCTTTCCACCAGCGAGCGCATCCCTGTGCGGGTGATCGCGTAGCCGATCGCGCCGGAGGAGGCCGGCACGGTCACGGGCTTGCCGTTGACGATCAGCGTCACTTCGTTGTTGCCGAGCGTCAGTTCGAAGCGGCGCGCGTGGAAGGTGTGCTCCGGGCTTTCCGGGGTCAGGATTTCGCCCGGGATCCGTTTGCGCCCGCCGTCGCCGATCAGGCAGACGTACACGCGGCCGCTCGGTTGCAGCTTCAGCGAGGCGAGCGTCGCCGTCGCGCTCGCCGTGCCGGCAGGGTGCGCCCGATGGGCCCGTTTGGGGTGCGTGCCGCGCGCGCTCGCCGCGGGGACGGTCGGGGGCGCCTTGCTAGATGGCGAGCTGCCGCCAGAGAGCAGCGCGTACACCAGCAGCACGATCACGATGCCGATCGCGGCCACCGCGCCCATGTAGGCGCGCGAGGGGCCCGTGCGGGGCGGCGCTCCCGGGCGCATGCCGCGGCGCATCGCCCCGGCTCCGCCCGCGCGTGCGCGCGAGCGGCCGGTGGGCGACACGGCCGCCTGCTGGATCGGCTCGATCCCGTCGCCGGGGTGCTCGTAGTGGAGCTTGTACTCCTCGACCAGGGCGCGCCCGTCGAGTCCGAGCGCGTTGCCGTAGGTGCGCAGGAAGCTCTTCACGAACGTCGGCCCCGGCAGCAGGTCCCACTCCTCGTTCTCCAGGGCGCGCAGGTACTTGGCGCGGATCTTCGTCTGCGCCTCGATCTCCGACACGTCGATCCGCTCGCGCATCCGCGCCTCGCGCAGCGTTGCTCCGATCTCGGGCATCTGGCGTGAAGGCTAGTTGACCGCCCGCTCCTCCAGGGCGGCCAGGACGCGTGGCACGTCGGCCTCTGCGATCAGCACCTGGCGGGGCTTGGAGCCCTCGTAGCCAGAGATCACGCCGCGGCGCTCCAGCATGTCGATCATCCGGCCCGCGCGCGTGTAGCCGAGGCGCAGGCGCCGCTGCAACATCGAGGTCGAGGCCGTCTGCATTTCCGCGACCAGCGCGATCGCATCCTTCAGCAGCGGATCCTCGTCGGGGTCGAAGTCATCCGGGCCTCCCTCCCCCTCCTTCGCGGCCGGCTCGACCTCCTCCAGCAGCTCCTCGCGCAGCTCCGGTTCGCCCTGCTTGCGCCAGAAGTCGGTCAGCTTCGCGATCTGCGGCTCGTCGATGTAGGCGCCCTGGATGCGCTGCAGGCGCGAGGAGCCGACCGGGCTGAAGAGCATGTCGCCCTGGCCCAGCAGCGACTCGGCGCCGTTCTGGTCGAGGATCACGCGCGAGTCGGTCTGCGAGGAGACCGCGAAGGCGATCCGTGAGGGCACGTTCGCCTTGATCATGCCCGTGATCACGTCGACGCGCGGGCTCTGCGTCGCAAGCACGAGGTGGATGCCGACGGCGCGGGCCTTCTGCGCGAGCCGGATGATCGAGTCCTCGACATCGGCGGGCGCGACCATCATCAGGTCGGCGAGCTCGTCGATCACGCAAAGGATATAGGGGAGGGGGGGCTCGCCCCTCGATTCGCGCGCCTTGTTGAGCTCGGGCAGGCTGCGCGTGCGCGCCAGCGACATCGTGCCGTAGCGCTGCTCCATCTCCCGCACGAGGTTCTGCAGCGCGTTAGCGGCCATCCGCGGGCTCGTGATCACGGGGGTGAGGAGATGGGGGATGGACTCGTAGTGGTTGAGCTCGACCTGCTTGGGATCCACCAACACGAGTCGCAGCTCGTGCGGGCTGGCGCGCAGCAACACGCTCGCGAGCATCGCGTTGATCGCGCCCGACTTACCCGCACCGGTCGTGCCCGCGACCAGCAGGTGTGGCATCTTCGCGAGGTCGGCACCGATCGCCTTGCCCGCCACGTCCTTGCCCAGCCACACCGTCAGCGGCGACCAATCCTTGGGGGGCTCCTGGTAGACGTCGCCGAGGCGCACGATCTTGCGGCGGGCGTTCGGGACCTCGACCCCCACCGCCTGCTTGCCAGGGATCGGCGCAAGGATGCGGATGTCGGTCGCGGCGAGCGCGTAGGCGAGGTCGTCCTTCAGCTGCGTCACCTTCGCGACCTTCGTCCCCGGCGCCAGGCGCAGCTCGTAGCGGGTGATGTGCGGACCGGCGACGGTGCCGATCACCTTCGCCTGCACGCCGAAGTGACCGAGCGCCTCGACCAGGCTCGCGGCGGTGCGCTCCTGCCCGGCGGTGTCGGGGCGCGCCTGCTCGGCGCTCGAACGGGACAGCACTCGGGCGGGCTCCGGCAGCCGCCACTCGAAGTCGGGGTCGTCGGTCACGTGCTCGCGCAGGCGGCCCTGGGGGGTGAGATCCTCCGCGCTCAAGGCCCCCACACCGGCGATCGCCTCGCGTGACTCTTCGTCGGCCTCGGCGGCCGGCGGTAGCTCCTCCGGGTCGGGGTCGAGCTCCGACGGCTCGTGCTGCTCCTCCTCGACCTCGTCGTCGGCCCACGGGTCGACCGGCTCCAGCGGCCGCTCGCCATCCAGCGAGGGCGCCTCCACGTGGGTGGCGCGCACCACCAGCTTGCCCGGCTCGGGCTCGGGAGGCAGCAGGGTCTCCAACGAGGTGCCCCCCTCGATCGGATCTGGCGCACATGCACGCGATGAACCGCTCGTCAGAGCGCCCGACGAATCGCCGCCCTTGCCGCGATCGGCTGCAACCCGCGCTTTCAACATCCGCGTGCTGTCGACCATCCCGCTGCCGGTCGCGCGCAGCGCCGCCGCCAGCGAGGCGCCCGTCAGCAGGATCAGTCCGACCACGAGCAGGAACACGACGAGGATGTCCACACCGATCTGCTGCACCAGGCGGTGTGCCGCTTCGTAGAGCGCCTGCCCGGCCGCGCCGCCGTGCGCCTGCAGGTAAGAGGAGGACCAGTGCGAGGCCACCGTGCCCTGCCCCGAGCTCACGCCGAGCGTCCCCGCCGCCAGCGCCAGTACGACTGCGCAGAAGAGGCAAATGCTGCCGGTGCGCAGCGGGCGCATCGCCGGCAGCACCGGGCGCATCAGCATCGCCGCGCCGGCGCCGACCAGCGCGAGCGGCGCCAGCGCCTTCGCGCGCCCCACGCTCCAGCCGAGCGCCACCGCGAGCGCGTGCCCCAGGCGCCCGCCATCGCCGTTGCCGTACAGCACCACGCCCATGAACACGCCCACGGCGATCAGCGCGAGCGCCAGCACGTCGCGCTGGCGCTGATCGAGCTCCGGCAGGCGCGGCGGCCACCACGGCGGCGGCCAGCCCGAGCCGCGCCGTCGCCGGCGGCTGCGAGCTTTGCTGGCCGAACGGGGGATGCGAGCCGCAGGCGAGTGTCGCCCCGCTTCGGCCGATCTTCGAGCGGTCGACCTTCGAGCGGCCGGAGCTCGGCGTGTGTTGCGCTTGCGTGTGCCTGCCATCCACCCGCAACTTCGACGCCGGGGCTTCAGACCCTGCCTCGCGCCCGCGGCGACGACTCATCATAGGACATGGTTGTAAAAGGCCTTACCATCGCTTTAGTACAAATCGATACACAGGTACCCGTATGAACGATTTCTCCCGCGCACCCAGAGTCCTCGTGGTCGAGGACGACGAGGACATCGCACAGGCCCTGCAGCGCTCGCTGCGGATGGAGGGCTACGAGGTGCGGATCGCGCTCGACGGAGCCTCCGGCCTCGAGCAGTCCCACACCTTCGTGCCCGACCTCGTGATCCTCGACCTCGGCCTGCCGAAGGTCGACGGCATCGACGTCGCCCGTGGCCTGCGCGAGCAGGACGACGTGCCGATCCTGATCCTGACCGCGCGCGACGCGCTGGAGTCGCGCGTGGAGGGGCTCGACGCCGGCGCCGACGACTACCTCGTCAAGCCGTTCGAGCGCCAGGAGCTGCTCGCGCGGATGCGCGCGCTACTGCGCCGCCGGCCCCCGCGCGGCTCAGCGCCGCTGCGTGTCGGGGACCTCTCGCTCAACGCCGACACGCACGAGGTGGTGCGCGGCGAGCGCGGGATCGAGTTGACCCAGCGCGAGTTTGAACTGCTCGAGTACCTGATGCGCAACGAGCGGATCGTGATCTCCCGTCAGCGGCTGCTGGATGAGGTGTGGGGTTATGACCCCTTCTCCCAGACCAACACGATCGAGGTGTTCGTCTCCAACGTGCGCCGCAAGCTCGAGGCCGAAGGCGAGCCCCGGCTACTGCACACAATCCGAGGAGCCGGCTACGTCCTCCGTGCCTGAGCGCCTCCTGACGCGGCGCTGGCCGCCACGTTCCGGCTCGGACGTACTACCTGGTACGCCCTTCGCCGACCGATCGGAGATCGGCCCGCGTCGGCCAGCTTGGTCATGAGGCGCTCAGGAGGCGTATTGGTGTCACGGGTCTCGGCGGCGTTCGACCGTCTGCCGATCCGCACGCGCCTGGCGCTCGCCTCGGCGCTGCTGACGTTCGTGATCCTCTGCGGCTTCGCGCTCGTGGTCGGCTCGCTGACCGTGCACCGGATCCGCTCGGACTTCAACACTGAAGTTGCCGCCTCCGCCGACGACCTCTCGAGCCTGCTGCAGATCTCGTCGTTGCCCAACAACCATTTGGTCGTCACACCGAACATAGACGCATACGCCGCCCCGGAGCACGCCGTCATCCGGGTGATCCTCTCCACCTCCGCGAGCGTGATCGAACACACCCCCCATGCCCCCGAACTCGACCCCCCCGACGGGCGGATCGCCGGCCTCGAAGGGGGCGTGAACGTCGATGGCTACCGCGTCGAATCGCGCGCGAGGTCGCTGTCGACCGGTGGCTATGTCGTGATCCAGTACGCCCGCCCGCTCTCCGACGTGCAGCCGACGATCGCCCGCGTTGAGCTGCTGCTGGTGCTCGGCACGCTCGCCGGCAGCGGTCTCGCGCTGCTCGCCGGCGCGACGATCGCCCGCCGCGCGATGCAGCCGATCGCGGCGCTCACCTCGACCGCGGCGGAGATCGCGCGCACGCAGGACTCAAGCGCCGCGATCCCCCAGCCCGAGGCTGACGATGAGGTCGCCGAGCTCGCCCGCACGCTGCAGGGGATGTTGCAGTCGCTCGACGACGCCCACGCCGAGACCGAGGCGATGCTCGCGCGCCAGCGGCGTTTCGTCGCCGACGCCTCGCACGAGCTGCGCACGCCGCTCACGTCGGTGCTCGCCAACCTCGAGCTGCTGGCCGAATCCCTGCACGGCGACGAGGGCGACGCGGCGCGTTCCGCCCTGCGTTCCTCGCGGCGCATGCGCCGGCTGGTCGCCGACCTGCTGCTGCTCGCGCGCAGCGACGTCGGCCGCGCCGCGCCGCGCCAACCGGTCGATCTGGGGCGGGTGGTGCTCGACGCCGCCGCCGAGCTCGGCCCCCTGAGCGGCGAGCACGAACTCTCGATCGACGCCCACCCCGCGATCGTCGAAGGCGACCACGATGAGCTCTTCCGGCTCACGCTCAACCTGATCGAGAACGCGCTGCGCCACACCCCGCCCGACACCGCGATCCGCGCCTCGACCGGGCTCGCCGGTGCAGAGGCGGTGCTGACCGTGGAAGACAACGGCCCCGGCGTTCCCCCCGAGCTGGCCCCCACCCTGTTCGAGCGCTTCGTGCGCGGGGCCGGCGACCGCGGTGGTTCGTTCGGCCTCGGCCTCGCGATCGTGCGCGCCGTCGCCCAGTCACACGGCGGCGGGGTCACGCTCGAGCGCGTCTCCCCCCACGGCGCGCGTTTCGTGGTGCGCCTGCCATCGGCTCCACTTCCGCCCGTCGCGGTGGATCAGCCTGTGGCTCTGCACGACGCACAGACGAGCTGAGCGCCGGCCCAGCCCCGCGTGCGGAGTCCGCGGCCCGGCTTTACATGCCGCGCGACCCCTGCTACGCTCGCATATTTGGAATAGGCGTATGCACAATACTATTTGGATGAGTCATATCGAGGTGTCTGCGCCCGATCGCAGGCGCCTCGGATCAGATCGAACATAGAAGGAGCGAGACCATGGGAAGCATGAAGGTCCTAGGGGTGTGCCTCGTCGGCGCGATGGCGCTGAGCGCAGTCGTATCGGCGTCGGCGTCAGCCACGAGCAACCCGAAGTGGGCGCTTTGCGAAACCAGAGGCACTGGTGGCCAGTGGAAAAATGCCATATGCACGGAACCACAGGCGAGCGGCACCTATGAAACGCGATTACTCCTCACGAACGAAACCAGATCGATCACAGCCGTCGCAAACGGTGCGCAGAAGCTAAGCTCTTCAACTGTCACCATAGAATGCAAAAAACTCAAACTCACTGGCAGCGCGATACTGAGAGGTGGAGAACCTGCGGGAGACTCGGAGACGATTATTTACGAAGAATGCTCCGTCGAAGGTCATCCAAACTGCAAAGTAAAGAATAAAGGCGGCACCTTCGGCACAATCGAAACCAAACTCCTCGGCTCCACAGTGGGCTACGCGAGCAAAGAAGCCGAGGAAAAAGCAAACCAAGCGGCGACAGTAACCATTTTCGCACCAGCAAGCGGCAAAGTATGGTTCGAAATCGAAATGGAAACCGAATGCCCATCAAAAGCGTTGGAAAAAATCGGGCTGCCGACCGACGGCGAACTTGCCTGTGAAGATGTCGGCAACGAACATCTTGTAGAACACGAAATCAACTGTCCCTCGCCCAGGATAAGCACTTATTGGCTGCAATCGGGCGGCTCGCCAAAAGAAGAAACCGTTAAAAAACTCGAAATCGCTGGGCTGGCAGCTACTTACACAGGTAAATCAAAGATCAGTCTCGCAGGTAGTCAGATTTGTCAAGCGTGGTGGCTGGATTGAGCTCATCTGAACCAGAGAGGCTGCGGCCTTAGCCCTAAGTGTGGGGCCACGCTCGAGTGGCCCCACACTCGCGACGATGACTGGCGCCTCCGATAAAATCGAAAATATAAGGAGCAAACCATGGGAAACACAAAGATCGTGGGGCCGTACCTCATCGCCACAATCGCGTTGAGCGCGGTGAGCGCGGTGGTGTTGAGCGCGGTGGTCTCGGCCTCTGCATCGGCCACAAACAACCCGAAATGGGCATTGTGTGAAACTAGAGGACTCGGAGGCCAGTGGAAGAACGGTGCGTGTACGGAACTACAGGCGAATGGCAGTCATGAAACGCGCTTACTCCTCACGAACGAAACAAGATCAATTATAGCCAAAGCAAACAGCGTACAGAAGCTGAGTTCTCCAGCCGCCAAAATCACGATAGTATGCAACAAGCTCACTCTCGCTGGCGGAACACTGAGAGGCGGAGAACCAGCCGGAGACTCAGAGACTATCGTATATAAAGAATGCACAGTCGAAGGGTACCCAAACTGCAGAGTAAGGAATAAAGGAGGCACCTTTGGCACCACCATCGAAACAAAACCCATGCACTCCACAGTAGGCTATGCTAGCAAAGAAGCCGAGGAAAAAGAAAACCAAGCAGCAACGGTAACCGTTTTCGCGCCAGCAAGTGGTAAAGCATGGTTCGAAATGGAAATGGAAACCGAATGCCCAGAAAAAACATTAAATATCGCGCTGCCGATCGAAGGCGAACTTACCTGTGAAGATGTCGGCAATGAACATCTTGTAGAACATGAAATCAACTGTCCCTCGCCCAGGATAAGCACATATTGGCTGCAATCGGGCGGCTCGCCGAAAGAAGAAAAAGTGAAGAAACTCGAAATCGTTCGGTTTGAAGCTACTTACACAGGTAAATCAACAATCAGTCTCGCGGGTAGTCAGCTCGGCCAAGAGTTCTGGCTAGATTGATAGAGCCAAAGTTGTAGTGCGAAGTTGTAGTGACATCCTGTGTGGGTCATGCCTGAGCGTGGCCCACACAGCGCCGCTACACCTCAACCACAACCGGCAGCACCATCGGGCGACGCTTCAGCCGGTCGTAGACCAGTTGCGCGAGGTCGTCGTGCAGCGTCTGCTGGATCAGATCGACCTCGCGGATCTCCTCTTCGGCGGCGCGGTGCAGCGACTCCTCGACCGTGAGGCGGATCTCCTCGACCAGGCGGCCGGCCTCGTCGAGGAAGGGGACGCCGCGGAAGATCACCTCCGGGTCGGCTACCGAGTGGCCGTCCTGCTCGGCGATCGTGGCGACGACGATGAAGATCCCGTCGGCGGAGAGCATCCGCCGGTCGCGCAGCGCCACGTCGGCCATGTCGCCGATCTCGACGCCGTCGACGAAGATCATCCCCGACTGCTCGTGCTCGCCGAAGCGTGCCCCGCGCTCGTTGATGTCGAGCGGGCGGCCGTTCTCGCCCTGGAAGATGTCCTCCGGGGCGACCCCCACCGCCTCTGCCAGCTGGGCGTGCAGGCGCAGCCGCTTGAAGTCACCGTGGAAGGGCATCACGTAGCGCGGCTGCACGAGGTTGAGCATCAGCTTCACCTCCTCGGCGTAGCCGTGGCCAGAGGCGTGCACCGGCGCGTCGGCGGGCGTCACCACGTGGCAGCCGATGTGGTACAGGCGGTCGATCGTCTCGTTAACCGCGCGCTCGTTGCCGGGCACTGGCGTCGCCGAGAAGATGACCGTGTCGCCGCCGCGCAGCTGCACCTGCGGGTGGTCGCGGTAGGCCATCCGCCGCAGCGCCGAAAGCGGCTCGCCCTGGGAGCCGGTCGAGATGATCACGATCCGCTCGTCGGGGAAGTCTTCGATCTCGCGCACCCCCACCAGCATCCCCTCGGGCACCTCGATGTGGCCGAGCGTGCGCCCGATACCGACGTTCTTGCGCATCGAGCGCCCGACCAGCGCGACCTTGCGCCCCAGCGCCTGCGCGGCGTCCACGACCTGCTGCACGCGGTGAATGTTCGAGGCGAAGCTCGTGACCACGATCCGCCCGTCGCAGCGCGCGAACGCCTCCTCCAGGTGGGGGCCCACCCCGGACTCCGAGGGGGAAAAGCCCTGGCGATCAACGTTCGTGGAGTCCCCACACAGCAGCAGCACGCCCTCGCGCCCCAGCTCCGCCAGTCGCGAGACGTCCGCCGGCGGGCCGTCGACGGGGGTCTGGTCGAACTTGTAGTCGCCAGTGATCAGCACCGTTCCCTGCTCCGTGCCGAGCGCCACGGCGCTGGAGTCGGGGATCGAGTGGGTCATGTGCACCATCTCCATCGAGAACGGGCCCAGCTCGAGCACCTCCCCCGGCGCCACGTCGTTCAGCTCGACATCGCGCAGCTTGTGCTCTTCGAGCTTCGAGCGCGCCATCGCCATCGTCAACGGCCCGCCGTACACGGGAGGCAGATCGCCGCCGCTGGATTTGGTCCCGCCCACCCCGAGCTCTCGCAGCACCCACGGCAGCGCGCCGATGTGGTCCTCGTGGCCGTGCGTCACGACGATCGCCTCGATCTCGCCCGCGCGCTCGCGCAGGTAGGAGAAGTCGGGCAGCACGAGGTCGATCCCGACCATCTCCGGAGTCGGGAAGCGCAGGCCGACGTCGACCACGACGATCCGCCCGTCGTGCTCGACGACGGTCATGTTCTTGCCGATCTCGCCCAGGCCGCCGAGCGGCAGGACGCGCAGCGAAGCGCTCACGCGTGCTCTTGCGCGCGTGCCGAGAGATTGGGAGGCCCGCCCACCCCAGCGCCCGCGCCAGTCGACGTTTGCGCCGCCCGCGCGGCCGAAATCGGGCCTGCCTCGGCGGCCGCGCCGCCGTCGGGCAGCAGCCCGTGGCGGACGAGCATCGCCCGCACCTCCGCGAGCTCCTCGGGGGTGGCCTCGACGATCGGCAGGCGCACGCCGCCGACGCGGTGACCCAGCAGGTTCAGCGCGGCCTTCGTACAGGTGGGGCTGGAGGTGAGGAACAGCGTGCGGTAGACGTCCTGCAGGGAGGCGTCGATCGCCGCGCGCTGCTCGGGCTCGTCGACCATCCGTCGCATCTCCTCGCCGACGATGTGGCTGGCGACGCAGACGCCGCCCGCCCCGCCGACGTCGAGCGTGCGCGCGAGCGAGCTGTCGTCGCCCGCGTACAGTTGCAGGCCCTCGATCTGCGCCAGCTCCTGCGCGTTGGCTTGCTTGACGGCCGCGATGCCGTCGATCTGCGCCAGCTCGGCGAGCAGCTCAGGGCCGATGTTGGTACCGGTGCGGGCGGGGATGTTGTAGAGCATGATCGGCAGGTCGGTGGCAGCAGCGACGGCCTCGTAGTGGCGCCTGAGGCCGAGCGGGCTGGGACGGTTGTAATAGGGCGTCACCGAGATGATCGCGTCGGGGCCTAGCGCGCTCGCGCGTTCGGTCAGAAGCACCGCGTGGCGCGTGTCGTTGGTGCCCGCGCCGGCGACGATCGTCTTGCCCGCGGGGCGCTCGGCGATCGCCAGCTCAATCAGCGCGAGCTGCTCCTCGTCGCTGAGCGTGGCGGCCTCGCCGGTGGTGGCGGCAACCACGAAGCCGTCCGAGCCGTGCGCGGCGAGGTGGTGCATCAGCGCCACAAACGCCTCCTCGTCGACGCGCAGCTGCTCATCGAACGGCGTCACGATCGCGGTCAGAATCGTTCCCAGGTTCGCCATCGTGGCCATTATCCCACGTCGCTCGCATCTCCGACCGAAGCCGGGGGACACGCGCCTTCGGCGTGCATCCCCGTTTCGGCCAGCAGACTCTCAAGCCCCACGGTCAGCGGCTGCGTGAGCGCGGCGATGCGTCGGACCGCGAGCAGCACACCGGGCATGAACGACTCGCGGTCGATCGAGTCGTGGCGGATCGTCAACGTCTGGCCGAGATCGCCCAAGATGACCTCCTGGTGGGCGACCAGCCCGGGCAGGCGTACGGAGTGGATCGGCGGCGGCGGCCCGCCGCTCGCGGTCGCCATCAGCGCCGCCGTGCGTGCCGCCGTGCCGCTGGGTGCGTCGAGCTTGCGGTCGTGGTGGAGCTCAATGATCTCCGCCTTCGCCATGTGGCGCGCGGCCTCGGCGGCAAAGCGCATCATCAGGACCGCGCCAATCGCGAAGTTGGGGGCAACCAGTACGTTGGCGCGATCACGCTCGCCAGCCGACTCGTGCGCGCCAGCGCTGGCGCCCTCCGCTCCTGTGGCAGCGCCCCGCTCTGCGGCGCACGCCCGCTCCAGCTCGCCCAGATCGAAGCCGGTGGTGCCGACCACGGCGTGCACGCCCGCCCGCACGCACGACACCGCGTTCTCCAGGGCCGTGTCGGGGCGGGTGAAGTCGACGACCACGTCGGCGCTGGGCAGCACCTCGGCAAGCATCGTGCCGAGCAGCGGATCGGCACGACCGGTGAGCTGCATGTCCTCGGAGCCCTCGACCGCCGCGCACACCGCGAGGCCCATGCGACCGGCCGCGCCGGCCACCGCCACGCGGATCACACCACCACCTCGACCGCGCGCTCCCCAGGCCGGCCCACGGCCCCGAGCCCGGCGACTTGCCCACTCACGCCGCGACCGCCTCCAGCGGCGCCAACGCCGCGCGCAGCGCCTGCTCATCCGGGCCGATCGCGGCGACCGACAGCTCCGGTCCGCGGAACAGCTCCGCGGCGAGCTCGCGCAGGTCCTCCGCCGTGACCGCGTCGATCCGTGCGATCACCTCCTCCACCGAGAGGATCGGCAGGTCGCAGAGCACCGAGCTGCCGAGGCGGTTCATACGCGCCGCGGTGGACTCCATCGCGAGCACCATGCGACCCTTGGCGTTCTCGCGCGAGCGCTCGAGCTCTTGCACGTCGGCCGGTTCGCGCACGAAGCGCTCGAGCTCGGCCGCGAGCACTGCAACCGCCTCCGTCAGATTCTCCGGGCGCGTGCCCACATACAGCCCCACCTCGCCGGTGTGGGCGTAGAGGTTGGAGAAGGAGAAGACCGAGTAGGCGAGGCCCCGACGCTCGCGCACCTCCTGAAAGAGGCGCGAGGAGGCGCCACCGCCGAGGATGTTGTCGAGCACGCGCAACGCAAAGCGGCGCTCGTCCTCGCGCGCCATCCCGCGGCCGCCGAGGCATAGGTGGTACTGCTCGGTGTCCTTGCGCAGGAAGCGCACGCGCCGCTTGAATAGAGGCCCGCCCACCCCGCCCAAGCCGCCCTGCCCGACGCCGCTGGTGCCGCCCGTCTCAGGTCCACCATCATTGGCATCCACCCCAGTCCCGTCCGACCGGGGCTCGCCGGGCGCGGCGACAGTGTCCACCCCACCTCGTGCTGCCTCTCCGCGTCCCGCTTCGGCCGCCAGCGCCATCTCGACGAGCGCATCGTGGTCGACCGAGCCGGCTGCTGCGATCACCACTTCTGTCGGGGTGTAGTGGGTGGCATGAAAGGCGCGCAACTGCTCTCGCGTCACCAACCCGACCACCTCGGCGCGCCCGATCACCGCGCGCCCAAGGGGGTGCGCGCCGAAGACCGCCTCGCCGAGCACGTCGAAGACGCGGTCCTGGGGGTCGTCCTCGTACATCGCGATCTCTTCAAGCACGACCTCGCGCTCGGCCTCGAGCTCGCCCATCAGCGGGCGCCACACCATGTCGGCGATCACGTCGAAGGCCCGCTCCAGGTGGCGGTCGAGCACGCGCGAGTACACCGAAGTCGCCTCCTTGTCAGTGCCCGCGTTGAGCTCCGCGCCCATCGCGTCGAAGAGCTGGTCGATCTCCTCCGAGCCGTAGCGCTCCGAGCCGCGAAACAGCATGTGCTCGAGCAGGTGCGAGATGCCCGCCTCGGCGTCGTGCTCGTGCGCCGAACCGGCGCCGATCCAGAAGCCGAGCGCGACCGAGCGCACCGCCGGCAGCGGCTCGCTCACCACCCGGACGCCGGAGTCCAGGGTGGTGATGCGATGGCCGACGTCGTTCATGACTTCAGCTGAGACGGTGTCTGGCATGGCTCGTCGTTCAACGGGCCGAGGGGCTCCGAGGCCGATCGCGCAATGCGCTCGCAACCGGCCAAGGGACCCTCCCGTAGCCCTCTCAGGCTCAGAACCGATCGCGATCGCGCCCGGAGCCGTGGCGGGGCCGCCCGGAGCCGCGCGGGGCCGACTCGCTGCGACCACGGTCGCGGTCGCCGCCGCCGCGGGCGCCCTCACGGCCGTTGCGGGAAGGCCCGGAGGAACGGCCGGATGGGCGTGATCCGCCTCCTCCGCCGGCGCCGACGGCCGCCAGCTCCTCGACCGACTTGCCCGCGATCTCCGGGTCGTCGGCGAGGCGCAGGCCGATGCGCCCGCGCTCGCGGTCGACCTCGACCACGCGCACGTTGATCTCATCGCCTTTGTTGAGCACGTCCTCAACGGTCGAGATGCGCTCGCCCGGGGAGACGTTGGAGATGTGCAGCAGCCCGTCGGTGCCCTTCGCCAGCTCCACGAACGCCCCGAAGGTGGTCGTCTTGACGACCTTGCCGAGGAACTCGTCGCCGACCTCGACCTCCTTCATCATCGTCCGGATCCGCTCCAGCAGTTCGTCGGCGAGCTCGCCGTTGGCGGAGTAGATCAGCACCTGGCCCTCGTCGTTGACGTCGATCTGCGATTCGTACTCATCGGAGAGGCCGCGGATCGTTTCCCCGCCCTTGCCGATCAACAGGCCGATCTGCGAGGGGTCGATCTGGATCGTCTGGATCCGCGGCGCGTACTGGGAGAGCTGCGCGCGCGGGGTCCCGATCACGTCGGCCATCTTGCCGAGGATGAACGTGCGCGCCTCTTTGGCCTGCGCGAGCGCGTCGCGCAGGATCTCGAACGTGACGCCCGTGATCTTGATGTCCATCTGCAGCGCGGTGATGCCGCGCTCGGTGCCGGCGACCTTGAAGTCCATGTCGCCGAGGTGGTCCTCGACGCCGGCGATGTCGGTCAGGACGATGTAGTCATCGCCCTCTTTGATCAGGCCCATCGCGATTCCCGCGACGGGGCGCTTGATCGGCACCCCGGCGTCCATCAGCGACAGCGAGGAGCCGCACACCGAGGCCATCGAGGAGGAGCCGTTGGACTCGAGGATGTCCGAGACGACGCGGATCGAGTAGGGGAACTCCTCGATCGAGGGCACCATTGGCGCGAGCGCCCGCTCGGCGAGCGCGCCGTGGCCGATGTCGCGGCGCTTGACGCCGCCCATGCGGCCCGCTTCCCCGACCGAGAACGGCGGGAAGTTGTAGTGGTGCCAGTAGTACTTTTTGGATTCCAGGCCGAGCGTGTCGATGCGCATCTCCTCCTTGAGCGTGCCCATCGCCACGACGCTCAGCGCCTGCGTCTGCCCGCGCGTGAACAGCGCCGAGCCGTGTGTGCGCGGCGTGACGCCGACTTCGATCGAGATGTCGCGGATCTCGTTCTCCGAGCGTCCGTCGGGGCGCTTCTTGTGCACCGCGATGCGCTCGCGGATGATCGCCTTCTCGAGCTTGTCGAACGCGAGCTGGACGGCCGCGCGGCGCTCCCTGGCGCTCGCGAGCTGCTCCTCTGAGGCACCCTCGGGCGCGGCCGGGGCGTACTGCGCCAGGATCTCCGCCTCGACGGCCTTGGTCGCGTCCTGGCGCTCGAGCTTGTCCTCGACCTGCGTGGCCGCGTCCAGCGCGCCGCCGTGAGAGCCTCGGATCTGCTCCAGCAGCGAGGTGTCGACGCCGATCGTCGCGAAGACTTTCTTCGCCTTGCCGACCTTCGCGGCGAGGTCGCGCTGGAGTGCGCACAGCTTCTTGATCTCCGCGTGGGCGATGTCGAGCGCGTCGAGGATCTCGGCCTCGGGGATCTCGTTGGCGCCCGCCTCGACCATCAGGATCGCCTCCTCGGTGCCCGCGACGATCAGGTCGAGGTCCGAGCTGCTCTCGGCGTCCGCCTGCAAATCCTCCTCGGAGGGGTTGACGACGAAGTTGCCGTCGATCTTGCCAATGCGCACCGCACCGACGGGCGTGGGCAGCGGGATGTCGGAGATCATCAGCGCCGCGGAGGCGCCGTTCATCGCGAGGATGTCATAGGGGTGCACGTGGTCGATCGAAAGCGGGATCGCCACCAGCTGCGTGTCATAGCGCCAGTCCTTGGGGAACAGCGGGCGGATCGGGCGGTCGATCATGCGCGCGGTCAGCGTGCCCTTCTCGCCGGGGCGGCCCTCGCGCTTGAAGAACGAGCCGGGAATTTTCCCGGCGGCGTACATGCGCTCCTCGACGTCCACCGTCAGCGGGAGGAAGTCGACGTCGCGCAGCGAGCCGGCGACGGCTGTCGCGAGCACCATCGTGTCGCCCTGGCGGACGACCACTGCGCCGGAGGCCTGCTTGGCCATCCTGCCGGTCTCAAACGAGATCTCGCTACCAGCGATCTCCACGGAGACCCGTGTAACGGCTACATCACTACTCATATTTTACTGCCTTCCTGTTCCGCCCGTCGGTCGGCGGAGCTATCTCTATTTATCTCTGTTCCGAACGTATCGGAGCTTAGCGGATGTCTTGAGGAGGGCCACATGTGGCCCTCCCGGAACGGCCGCATGCGGCCGTTCCCCGGACGGTGCATGCACCGTCCGGCCGGTGGGTGCATGCACCCACCGGAACAGCGACTCCCTCAGGTGTTCTTCAGGCCGCCGATGATCATGTGCACGCCGGGAAGGTCGGCGGGCGAGGGCGCCTGGTAGCTCCAGCGCACGACCCCGTCGGGGCCGACGATCACAAGCGCGCGCTGCGGGAAGCCGCCCTCGTGCAGCACGCCGAAGGCGGTGCAGGCCGCTCCCTTGGGCTCGAAGTCCGAGAGCTGTGGAATGCTGACGCCGAGCTTTTCGCGGAAGGCTTTCTGCGCCCACGTGCTGTCGCAGGAGACGCCGTAGATCGCCGCGCCGTCGGCTGTGATCTCGCCGAGCTCCTTCTCATACAGCTGCAGCTGGTCGGTGCAGACGGGGCTGAAGGCGAACGGGTAGAACACCAGCACGGTCGTTTTGCCGCGCAGGCTCTTGGTTGTGAAGGGCTCGCCGCCTTCGGTGGCGAGGCTGAAGCTCGGAACCTCGGTGCCGGGGTCGAGAACGCTCACTGCCCGTCGCCTCTACTTACGCAGGCCGAGCTCTTTGATCAGCGCGCGGTAACCCTCGAGGTCGGTGCGCTGCAGGTAGTCCAGGAAGCGCCGGCGGCGCCCGACCAGCATCAGCAGGCCGCGGCGCGAGTGGTGGTCTTTCTTCTGCGCGCGCAGATGCTCGGTGAGGTGGTTGATGCGCTCGGTCAGGAGCGCCACCTGCACCCTGGTGTTCCCGGTGTCGCGCTCGCTGGAGCCGAACTTGGCGGCGATCTCGCGCTTTCTCTCCGTGGTCAACGTCATCGGCGGGGGCACACGGTAGCAAAGACTCAAACGTCGGCAAGGATCTTGCGCGTCAGCTCGACGTCGCGGTGCATCTGCTCGACCAGCTCCTCGACGGTGGCGAAGCGCCGCTCGCCGCGCAGGCGGCGCATGAAGTCGAGGCGCAGCTCGCTGCCGTAGAGGTCGCCTTCGAAGTCGAGCAGGTACGCCTCGATCAGCTCGCCGCGGCCGGTGGTGAAGGTCGGGCGCACCCCCACGTTGACGGCGGCCTGGTGACCGTCGGCCAGGCAGGCGTAGATACCGTGCCCGGGACACACGAGTTCCTCGTCGGGAATCAGGTTGGCGGTTGGAAAGTCGAGGGTACGCCCCCGCTCGTCGCCCTGCACCACCTCGCCCCGCAGCTGAAATGGGGCGCCGAGGAAGCGCGACGCCTGATCCACCTCACCGGCCAGCACGAGGCCCCGGATGTGGCTTGAGGAGACGATCTCCCCATCCACCTCCAGCAGCGGGTGCACAATCGTCTGGAAGCGCCCGTCGGTCGCCAGCAGCTGCGTGTCGCCCTGTGCGCGGTGGCCGAAGCGGAAGTTCTCGCCAACCGAGACCCGCACCGCCCCGAGCGCTTCGACCAGCACTTCGTCAATGAATTCCTTTGCGCTGCGCGCGGCGAAGGCAGCGTCGAAGGGAATCACGATCAGCTCCTGCACCCCGAGCGCGGCGATCAGCTCGGCCTTCACGGCGAGCGGGGTGAGCAGCTTCGGCGCGTGCTGGGGCGCGACCACCGACACCGGGTGGGGATCGAAGGTGAGCACGCTGTCGGAGCCGTGGATCACCTCGCGGTGGCCGAGGTGCACCCCGTCGAAGGTTCCGACCGCCACCTGACGCTCGCGGCGCTCCACATCCGGGAGGCTGGTGATCTGCACGCGCGAAGACTAGTCCAGCAGGGCGAGCGCCTGCTCGATCGACAGCGGCTCGGGTGGCTCCCACGGCTCTCCACGTCGAGGCGGCGGCACGGCATCCTCCACGTTGAACGGCCCGATCGCGGTGCGTCGCAGCTCCACACAGTAGGCATCGTGCAGATCGGCGATCAGCGAGCGCACGTACGTACCCGAGGAGCACTCGATCAGGAAGGCCGCACGGTCGTGCTCGTGCCATAGCTGCTCGAAGCGGTGGACGGTGACGATGCGCTCGGGCATCTCAAAGAGCTCCCCCCGCCGCGCGCGCTTGTAGGCGCGCTCGCCTGCGATCTTCACCGCCGAGTGGATCGGGGGCCGTTGGCGCACCTCGCCCGTAGGCAGCTCCGGTGGGTCGGGCGGCCGGCGGCCGGTGTGCGTGATCTCCCCCTCCGGGTCGCCTGTGCTGGAGACCGCACCGAGCTGGGCAACCGTCTCATACCGCTTGGGCAGCCCCATCAGCTGCTGCTGGATGCGCGTTGCGCGCCCGACCAGCACCAGCAGCAGGCCGGTGGCGAACGGGTCGAGCGTGCCGGCGTGACCGGTCTTCACGCCCCCCAGCGCGCGGCGCACGGCGGCGACCACGTCGTGCGAGGTGATCCCCACCGGCTTGTCGATCAGCAGGACGCCGTTCATCGCCGCATCATCGCGCAGCACCGTTCAAAATGGGCGGGTTGAGCCGCCGCGGGCAGGCGTGGGCACCGGGAGGCTTCAGGCCGGTGCCGGCGTGGGGTGCAGCTGGGCGGCGATCTCGCGGCGCAGGAACTCGATCAGCTCCTCGGGCTCCAGCGTGGTGGAGAAGCCGGCGGCGCGGCGGTGCCCCCCGCCCCCCTGGGCGCGGGCGATCGCCGAGACGTCCACGTCGTCGTCGACGGCGCGCAGCGACACCTTGCGATCGCCGCGGCGCTCGGGCGCGGTCAGCTCACGCACGAGCGCGGCCACCTTCGTGCCACGCACGGCGCGCAGATGGTCGACGATCCCCTCGGAGTAGCTCTCCTCGGCCTCGGCTTGGCGGAAGTCCTCGGCGCTCAGCACCGCGATCGCCAGCTCGCCCGAGTCAAAGCGCCGCGCCCGCCCGAGCCCGAGCGCGAGCAGCGCCAGCTTCGGATAGGGCATCTCCTCGTACAGCCGGCGGTAGATCGCCTGCACGTCGACACCCGCCTCGATCAGCTCGGCCGCCATCAGGTGCGCGCGCGGCCCCGTGCTCTCGTACATGAAGCGCCCCGTGTCGGTCACCAGCCCGACATACAGTGCCTGCGCGACGGCCGGCGCGGGGCTCACGTCGAGCCCGTGCATCAGATCCCAGATGATCTCCGCCGTGCAGGAGGCATCCGCTACCACGTGATCGACCGTGCCGAAACGGGTGTTGTCGTGGTGGTGGTCGATGTTCAGCAGGTGCGCCCCCTCGCGCAGCACGTCGGC
This sequence comes from uncultured Solirubrobacterales bacterium, assembly GCA_963791485.1. Classification (GTDB taxonomy): domain Bacteria; phylum Actinomycetota; class Thermoleophilia; order Solirubrobacterales; family Solirubrobacteraceae; genus Palsa-744. Next base: position 44,356 of record CAWBSO010000004.1, on the reverse strand, counting down.
CGAGTTGCGGTCGATGTTGCCGCAATCGAGCAGCACCACGGTGCGCTGGGCGATGTCTGCGGGCGGCGACTGGATCGCGTCCGCGAGGTCAAAGAAGCGGTATTCCAAGGGTAGTGGTAGCTCCCCGGGCGCAATGAACATCAGCGAGTCCTTGCCGAGCGCGGTGAGCAGCCCCTGCATCCCCAGCAGCGAGCCGATCGCGTCGCCATCCATGTTTTCGTGCGTGGCGAGCACAAAACTCGAGTCCTCGCGGATGCGCTCGAGCACGAGCGCTCGGGTCTCGGCCGAGCCGACCGCCGACACGGTGCCGTTCTCACTCATCGCCGCCCGCCTCCGGCTCGTCCAACAACGCCTCCAGGCGCATCGCGCGATCAGTTGTGTCGTCGTAGAGGAAGTCGAGCGTCGGCGTGCGCTTCAGCCGCAGCTCGGAGGCGACGCGCCGCTGCATGTAGCCCTGGGCGCTGCGCAGCCCCGCGAGCGTCGCCTCACGGTCGTGCTCGTCGGACGAAGCCGGGGGACACGTGCCTGCGACCGAAGCGGGGAGACACTCGCCTTCGGCTCGCATCCCCCGTTCGGCCAGCATCCCCGTTTCGTTCAGCACGCTCACGTACACGCGGGCATGGCTGAGATCAGCGCTGGTCCTCACATCGGTCACGGTCACGAATCCCACTCGTGGGTCCTTCAACTCGCCTGCCACCACCTCTCCGATCACCTGCCTGATCGCCTCATCGACGCGGCGCATGCGGCCACTGGTCATCCTACTCTCCGAGCTCGTCGCGTTTGCAACCCCGCGTCAGGCGAGCTCGCGCTCTACCTGGCGTGTCTCGTACGTCTCCAAGACATCGCCCTCGCGCAGGTCCTGGAAGTTGGCGAGCACGATCCCGCACTCGAAACCCGCCGCAACCTCGCGGGCGTCCTCGTTGAAGCGTCGCAGGCTGTCGATCGTAGTGTCCTGGATCACCGTGCCCTCGCGCACCACGCGCACCCTCGCGCCGCGCGTGACCTTACCCTCGGTAACGTGCGAGCCGGCGATCACGCCGATGCGCGAGGCGCGGAACAGCTGGCGCACCTCGGCCTGGCCGAGCACGGTCTCGACCTCCTCGGGCTCCAGCAGCCCCTGCATCGCCGCGCGCAGCTCCTCGATCGCGCGGTAGATGACCGCGTAGGAGCGGATCTCCACGCCCTCGCGCTCTGCTATCTGGCGGGCGTCACCGACGGGGCGCACGTTGAAGGCCAGGATCAGCCCTTCGGAGGCGGCGGCGAGCATCACGTCGGACTCGTTGATGCCGCCGACGCCGCGGTGGATGATGTTGACCTTCACCTCCTCCTGCGGGAGCTTGGCGATCTCGTCCTCGATCGCCTCCAGCGACCCGGCGACGTCAGCCTTGATCACGAGGCCGAGCTCCTTGACCGCGCCCTCGCGGGCCAGCTTGAAGACGTCCTCGAGCGAGACTTTGCGCCCGGAGCGGCGCGCCAGCGCCTCGGTCTTCAGGCGGTTGGCGCGGACACCCGCCAGCTGACGCGCGCGCCGCTCGTTCTCGACCGCCCGCACCGGCTCGCCGGCCTCGGGGACGCCGTCGAAGCCGAGCACCTCGACCGGCTCGCCCGGCTCGGCGCGTTTGGTGCGAGCGCCGGTGAAGTCGTGCATCGCGCGCACTCGCCCGAAGTGGGCGCCCGCGACCAGCGCGTCGCCAACGTGCAGCGTGCCGCGCTGGATCAGGATGCTCACGACCGGGCCGCGGCCAGGGTCGAGCTTGGACTCGATCACGGTACCCGATGCCTCCGCGCCGCGGTTCGCGCGCAGCTCCTCGAGGTCGGTCACGACCTGGATCGTGTCGAGCAGCTCGTCAAGGCCCTGGCGGGTCTTCGCCGAGACGTCGACGAACTCGGTCTCCCCGCCCCAGTCGGAGGGCTGCAGCCCGTGCTGGGCCATTTCGGTGCGCACGCGGTCGGGCTGGGCGCCCTCCTTGTCGACCTTGTTGACCGCCACGACGATCGGCACGTCGGCGGCGCGGGCGTGGTCGATCGCCTCCTCGGTCTGCGGCTTGACGCCGTCGTCGGCGGCGATCACGATCACCGCCAGGTCGGTGACGCGCGCGCCGCGGGCGCGCATCGCCGTGAACGCCTCGTGGCCGGGGGTGTCGAGGAAGGTGATCTGTTTGCCGGCGTGGCGCACCTGGTAGGCGCCGATGTGCTGGGTGATGCCGCCGGCCTCCCCGGCGGCAACCTCGGTGCGGCGGATCGCGTCCAGCAGCGAGGTCTTGCCGTGGTCGACGTGGCCCATCACCGTCACCACCGGCGGGCGCTCGACGAGGTCCTCCTCGGCGTCCTCGAACGCCGGCTCCACTTCCACGTCGTCGGCGGCGTGGACGATCTCGATCTCCTTGCCGAGCTCCTCGGCCACGAGCAGGATCGCGTCGTCGGAGAGCGTCTGCGTGAGCGTCGCCATCTCCCCCAGGCTCATCAGCTTCTTGATCACCTCCGGCACCGGCACGCCGAGGTACTCGGCGACGTCCTTGACGGTGGCACCCGAGTTGATGCGCACGAGGTTGGCGTCGCGAATTGCGGCAGTGTTGTCGATCGGCGCGATCGTCTCGTCGTAGGTACCACGACGCCTACGACCACGGCGCGGCCGGCGCTGGGGCTGGTTGGCGGGGCCGGCCTGCTGGCGGCGGGAGGCCTGCGAGTCAATCACCACACGCCGGCGCCCAGGCTGAGCGGCGCCCGCGGGGGCGCGCTCTCCCGTGCGCGAGTCGCGCGTCGGGCGCACCCGCTCGGCGGGAGTACCGCCGGTCGTGGCAGCCGCGCCACTCGCCCCGTCCGCAACGGGCGGGGCCGGCGCCGAGGTCTCAGCGGAGGGCTGCGGTGGGGGTGTCGAGGTCGCGGCAGCTTGCGGCGCCTGTGCCGTTGGAGCCGGCGAAGATACCGCGGGCGTCGGAGCGGCCGATGCCGAGCCGTTGGCTGCCGAGGCGCCGTCAGTGCTCAACGTGCGCAGCACGAGCGACTCGTCGATCGAGGATGAGACCGTCTTGACGTCGACGCCGGCGGCCTTCAGCTGCTCGAGCAGCGCCTTGCTCTCGACGCCCCGTTCCTTGGCGATCTCGTGTACGCGCTTCTTGCTCATGGTTTTGAAATAGCGAGGGGCCCGGCTCGCCGGCCTTCAGCCGACTGCGCCACCCTCTTGGTCGATTCTACGAGCTCGGTATCGAATGTCACCGGAGCGCGCAGCGCGCGGGCGATGCCGCGGCGGCGTTCGGCGAGCCGCAGGCACCCCGCGTTGGGCGTCGTCGCGGCGGCTCCTGCTTTACAGAGATAGGCGCCGCGGCCGGGAAGCGTGCCAGCAAGATCAATCACTGCGCGCCGTGAGCGCCGATCGGCGAACGCGATCCGCAACAGCTCCGGCTTCGGCGCGATCCGTCCGCAGCCAACGCAGCGGCGCCGGGGCACGTGGCCTGCTATGACGCCTGCTCCTCGGCGGGCACCTCGGCCACCGGTGCGCTTTCGACCGGCGCCGCCGTCGCCGGCGCAGCATCGGTGGAGACGGCTCCACCGCCGTTGGCGCTGAGATCGCTGACGCTGTCGCCGCTGACGGCGGCCAGCGCCTGGTGGGCCTCCAAGCCGCAGTAGCGCGAGCCGGGCAGCGCGGCGTTGGGGCAGCGTTTGCCGTTGGAGAGGATCGCCGCGCAGCGCCCGGAGACTTCCTCCTCCTCGTAGCCGTGCTCGGCCTCCTCGGCGGCGAACTCGGTCTCCGAGCGGATGTCCACGCGCCAGCCGGTGAGGCGCGCAGCCAGGCGTGCGTTTTGGCCCTCGCGGCCGATCGCCAGCGAGAGCTGGTCGTCGGGCACGATCACCGTGGCCTGCTTGGCCTCGTCGTCGACCAGCACCTCGCGCACGCGCGCGGGCGACAGCGCCTTGGCGACGAAGCGGGCGGGCTCTTCGTTGAAGGGGATGATGTCGATCTTCTCGCCGCGCAGCTCGGAGACGACCATCCGCACGCGCGAGCCGCGCGGGCCGACGCACGCACCGACCGGGTCGACGCCGTCCGCGTGGGAGATCACGGCGATCTTCGAGCGGTAGCCGGGCTCGCGCGCGACGTTCGCGATTTCCACGAGGCCGTCGGCGATCTCCGGTACCTCCAGCTCGAACAGCTTCTTGATCAGCTCGGGGTCCCGTCGCGAAACGATGATCGACGGGCCCTTGGTCGAGGCCGAGACCTCCTTGATCACGGCCTTGATCCGCTGCGAGTGGTCGTAGCGCTCGCCGTCGACCTGCTCGGACTTGGGCAGCAGCGCCTCGACGCGCTCGCGCAGCTGCACAAGCGTGTAGCGGGAGTCCGACTGCTGCACGATGCCGGTGATCAGCTCGCCGACGCGGTCGCGGTACTCCTCGAACATCATGTCGCGCTCGGCCTCGCGGATGCGCTGCAGGATCACCTGCTTGGCGGTCTGCGCCGCGATCCGCCCGAAGTCGTCTGGGGTGACGTCGCGTTCGCCGATCTGGTCGCGGTACTCCTCGAACTTGGCGGGGTCGATTTCCGGCTCCTCCGGTTCGCGCAGCTCGCCCGTCTCGGGATCGACGACGGTACCCTCGTCGATCGTCTCGACGATCAGGTGGGCCTCCAGGCGTTCGGGGATGATCAGTTCGATCACGCGGAAGTCGGCCGTCTCGCGGTCCATTTCCACGCGCGCGTACTTGGCCGAGCCGGGCTGCTTCTTGTAGGCGGAGAGCAGCGCGTCCTCCAGCGCGATCATCAGCTTCTCTGGCTCGATGCCCTTTTCGCGGGCGAGCGCGTGCATTGCTTCGAGGATTTCGCGTGACATGAGTGTTACTCCTCCACCAGGTTGGAACGGCGGATCTGCTCGTAGGGGATGCTCACCAGCGTCCCGTCGGCGGCGAGCGTGATCTCCGTGTCGGAGGCCCCCACGAGCTCCCCCGTGTAGCTGCGCCGGCCCAGCGAGGTGGGCTGGCTGGAGAGCGATAGCGCCCGCTGATCGCCCCGCGTACGCACGCGTGCGCGGCGGCCGACGAAGCGGCGGAAGTGGTCGGGCTTGGTCAGCGGGCGCTCGATGCCGGGCGAGGAGACCTCGAGCGTGTAGCGCTCGCGCAGCGTCGTCAGCGCCACCGTCACACGCTCGCAGAGCGCGAGCGTCACCCCCTGCGGGTGGTCGATGAAGACGCGCAGGGTCCCCCCGCCAACCACCTCGGCGAGCAGCACCTCGACATCTGGCTCGCGCTCGGCGAGCAGCCCTTCGATCTCTGTCTGCAACGTTGTCATGGTGCCCTCCTCACAATAAAAAAAGCGGGCATCCGCCCACTTCCGGTCCGACAGCCGGCATCCGCTGGCCAAAACGGGGACGCGAGCCAAAGGCTCGTGTCTCCCGGCTTCGGCCGACACGAAAGTTGTGGGTCGAGAATAGCATCGGCGGCCTATAAGCCATGGACGGCGCGCAGCGAGCGCTCCCGATAGACGCGGTAGTCGCGGCGCTCCGGGCGCAGCGAACAGGCGAGCGCGAGCGGGTGGCGGGCCTCCTCGTGGCGGCCGAGCTGTTGCATCGCGCGGCCCAGGCAGAAGAGCGCGTAGTCGTTGGTTGGCGCCTGCGCAGCGATCGCGCGGAACTCCGCGGCGGCGTCCTCGTAGCGTTGGGCATGGAACAGGGCGCGGCCGAGCGCCTCGCGGATCGAGGCCTTGTCGGGCTCCAGGTTGCGAGCACGGGTGAGCGGCACGATCGCGGCCTGGTGGTCGCCGTGGTCGAGCAGCTCGCAGCCACTCCGGTAGAGGTCGTAGACGCTGTCCATGCTCGCCCTCTCACTGTAGAAAGCATCTCATCGACGTGCATCCCGCGCAAGGTGCCACCGGGAGCGTGCGGCGGCCGCGCGGCAACCCTCGACGCGAACCCCCGCCAGCTCCTACCCGGCTGCGTCGGGCAGGCACGCGCGCAGGCGCTCGACGGCATCGAGGATCGCCGCCGCGACCGCGGCCTTGGCGGCGCGCGGTACGTGCTGCTCGCCGGCGGCGGTGAGGATCGCAACCTCGTTGCGCTCGGCGCCGATGCCGATGTCCGAGCGGGAGATGTCGTTGACGACGACCGCGTCGAGCCCCTTCTCCCGCAGCTTTCCCCGCCCGTACTCGATCGCTCCGCTGCCGTGCTCGGCGGCGAACCCCACCAGCGTCTGCCCGGGGCGCCGCCCGGCCGCCAGCGCCTTCAGCACGTCCGGGGTCGCTTCCAGCTCCAGGCGCAGACGCTCGCGGCCAGCCTTCTTGAGCTTGCCATTGAGCGACTCGGCCGGTCGGAAGTCCGCGACGGCGGCCGCCATCAACAGGACATCGCACCGCGGGAACTCCTGCTCGCACGCCTCACGCAGTTGCTCAGCGGTGCCGACCTCCCGCCAGGCCACCTCCGCGGGGCGGGGCAACGCGACGTTGGCCGCAATCACGGTCACCTCGGCCCCGCGTGTACGGGCAGCCTCGGCCAATGCCAGCCCCATACGCCCGGAGGAGCCGTTGCCGATGAAGCGCACGCTGTCGATCGGCTCGCGGGTACCGCCGGCGGTGACGAGCACGCGCAGCCCCTGCCAGGCGCTGGCCGAAACGGGGACCGATTGGGGAGACACTCGCTCTGCTTCGGCAAGCAGTGCTTCGCAACGCTCCAGCAGCCGCGCGGGGTCGGGCAGGCGGCCCACCCCCTCCTCCCCCTGCGACGCCAGGCGGCCGGCGTCGGGCTCGATCACGTGCACACCGCGGGCACGCAGCGTGTCGAGGTTGGCGCGCACCGCGGGGTGCTCGTACATGTGGTTGTTCATCGCGGGCGCGACCACGAGCGGGCAGGTGGCGGCGAGCGCGGCGCTGCTCAGCAGGTTGTCGGCGAGGCCGCCGGCGAGCTTGGCGATCGTGTTGGCGGAGGCCGGGGCGATTAGATAGAGGTCGGCGTTGCGCACCAGCTCCAGGTGGCCGATCGGCTGGTGGGCGGGGGGCTGCTGGCCCGGGAAAGCCCCGCGTGCGGGGTCGCGCTCGAACTCACCGACGAGCACCGGCGCGCCGCTGAGCGCCGCGAACGAGGCGCGCCCCACGAAGCGGCGCGAGGCGGGCGTCTGCACGACCCGCACGGCGTGGCCGGCGCCGGTCGCCAGGCGCACGAACTCGAGCGCCTTGTAGGCGGCGATTCCGCCGCTCACCCCGAGCAGGATTCTGGGCATACGGGGGTTTTAGCCTAGATCGACCGATAACGGGTTGAGCATCGGTGCCGGTGACCGAGCCAGGGCCATCGACCGAGCACCCGTAGGGTGACCCCTCGGGGCGAGGGCGATGGGTCCTGGCGATGTGTCATCCGGTGCCGGTGCGACCCCGGGATCGGTCGATCTCGGCTTAGAGGGCCGAGGCGTAGCAGGCAAGCGCTGGTCGGCGGCTTGCCCGAGCCAGCCTACCGGTAGTGGTACTTGATCTTCCCTCGCGCGACCTCCTCGAGGGCGATCGTGAGGTAGTTCTTCGAGGTGGTTTCGATCATCGGCGGCGGGAACTCGTCGAAGGTGCCCTCACCGAGGTTGTGGTAGTAGCTGTTGATCTGGCGCGCGCGCTTGGCGGCGACCAGGACGGAGGCGTAGTTGGAGTCGACGTTCTCCAGCAGATGGTCGATGCGGGGGGAGATCAAGGTCGTAAGAGCCCTTTCGTGGTGGAGCCGTCATTGTAGAGGGTCGGGGACCGAGCCCCGGCGAACCCCTACTTCTCCAGCGTCCCGGAGACGATCGCGACGAGCTGCTCGAGCGCGTCTTCGAGGCGATCGTTGACGACCACGTGGGCGAACTCCGACTGAGCGGCGAGCTCCTGCTCGGCGACCCGCAGGCGCCGCTCGACCTCCTCGGGGCCGTCCGCGCCGCGGCCGATTAGGCGGGTGCGCAGCGCGTCGAGCGAGGGCGGCGCGATGAACACCTGCAGCGCCTCGGGCAGCGCGGCGCGCACCTGGCGGGCGCCCTGCACCTCGATCTCGAGCACGACCGGAACCCCCGCGCGCACGCGACCGTCGAGCTCCTCGCGCAGCGTGCCGTAGCGCCGTCCGGCGTAGTCGGCGTGCTCGACGAACCCCCCCGCTCGCACGCGCCGCTCGAACTCCTCGGGGGTGAGGAAGTGGTAGTCGATGCCGTCGTGCTCGCCCGGGCGCGCCGGGCGCGTGGTCGCGGAGACCGACAGCTCCAGCTGCGCCAGGCGCTCCATCAAGCCGCGGATCAGCGTTCCCTTGCCAACGCCCGACGGGCCGGTGATGACGAACACGCGGGCCACGTTGCCGGACGGGCCTAACGGCGACGCAGGAGAGTGACCAGCTCTGAGCGTTGCCGGTCGGAGAGCCCGCCGATCGTCTTGCTGGGGGCAATACGGCAGTGGGCGAGGATCTTGTTGACCTTTACGCGTCCATACTTTGGGACGGCGAGCATCATGTCAAACACCTTCGCGGTTTCGATGTACTCGGGAGGTTCCAGCAGGAGCGTGTGGATCGACAGCCGCCCGGCCTTCAGGTCGCGCTTGAGCCGTGCGCGCTCGGTGCGAATTCGGTTGGCTTTGGCGAGCGCGTCCATGCGCTGGTCGATGGAGCGCTCGGGGGCCGCCGAATGCTTTGAGGGCGTCGTGCCCGTCGCCGTCATCATGGGCGGCGAGTCTACACACCCCCGCGCGGCGATGATGGCGCGGTACCCCAATTCGACTGAAGCTCTACCTGAGGTTTAGGTATGTGGAGGGTAGTGGACGGTGGCGCCCCATGTTTGCAGGGGTTTTACAGGCCGTCAAACGGTCGCGTCGCGGCTGCCGACGAGCTGCTGAATCGAGCCGGCGCCGACGGCGCGCACCCGTTGCGCGAGCGCGCGGTTGACGTGCGACGGCCACGCCGGGCCGCCGTGGACGAAGCCGGTATAGGCCTGCAGCAGCGTGGCCCCGGCGAGGATCCGCTCCCAGGCATCCTCGGGCGTGGAGATGCCGCCGACGGAGATCAGCACCAGCCGATCTCCGACCCGCTCGTGCAGCAGGCGCAGGACCTCCACGGCGCGCGCGCGCAACGGCGGCCCGGAGACCCCCCCGCCCTCGACGCCGGCAAGGGCCGACGGGTCGGAGAGGAGGGTGCGGTCCTCGCTGGTGTTAACGGCGACGATCCCGTCTAGCGCGAGCTCCAGGGCGAGGTCGGCGATCGCGAGCAGCTGTCGGTCGGTGAGGTCGGGGCCAACCTTGACGAGCAGGGGCACCTCGACCCCCATCTCGCGGAGCTCCCGCTGGACTTCGCGCAGCAGCGGCCGCAGCAGCTCGACCGTCTGCATCTGTTTGAGCCCCGGCGTGTTGGGCGAGCTGACGTTGAGCACCAGGTAGTCGCAGACGGGGGCGAGCGCGCGCACGCCGGCCGCGTAGTCGCCGGCGGCGCGCTCGAGCGCCACGACCATGCTCTTGCCTACGTTGGCCCCCACGACGACGCGGCCGCAGCGGCGCCGCAGGCGCGCGGCGACCGCGGACGCGCCCGGGTTGGGAAAGCCCATCCGGTTGAGCAGCGCGCGGTCGCCGAGCACCCGGAAGACGCGCGGCGGTGGGTTGCCGGGCTGCGGGTGGGCAGTGACGGTGCCGACCTCGACGAAGCCGAAGCCGAGCAGGCCGAGACCTTCGAAGCAGCCGGCGTCCTTGTCCAGCCCGGCCGCGACCCCGAGCGGGCTGGGGAAGCAGAGGCCCAGCGCGTCGACGCGGAGCGCCGGGTCGCGGGCGGCGAGCAGCCGCCGCAGCAGGGCGGCGCAGCCGGGGATCCAGCACGCCGCGCGCAGCGTGGCGGCCGCCAGCCGATGCGCTTGTTCGGGCGCCAGCCGCCGCAGCACGAGGTTGAACAGCGCGGCGTAGATCATGCGAGGAGCGCCCGGGGGCCGCGGCGGCCGACGCCGAAGGGAACCGCAGGGTGGCTCACGCCACCCCGGCCCCGGGGCGCTCCGGGGAGTCGCCGGCGGGCGCGGCGCCCTCCGCTCCCTCCTCGCCCCGGTGACCAGCATCCGCGCTCGCCCGCTCCCCGGGCGGGTCAGCCGCCGAGGTATCGCGCCCGCGGTGCAGCTCCTGCAGGCACAGCACCGGCGGCGGGCCGGACTGGCGGGCGGAGGAGATCGCGCGCGCGGCGGAGACGCCGGCGGCGAGCGTGGTCAGGCAGGGGACGCCACGGGTGACCGCGGCGCGGCGGATCCGCCAGCCGTCGGTGCGCGCGCCCGAGCCCGTGGGGGTGTTGACGACCAGGTCGACGTCGCCGCGCTCGATCCAGTCGAGCACGTGCGGGGAGCCCTCGGAGACCTTGTTGAGCGCCTGCGCGGGGATCCCCATGCGCGCGATCGCCTCGGCGGTGCCGTGCGTGGCGAGGATCCGAAAACCGTTCTCGTGCAAGCGCTCGGCGATCGCGAAGGCGCCCGCCTTGTCGGCGTCGGTGACCGAGATGAAGACGGTGCCGTGCAGCGGCAGCGGACAGCCGGCGGCGGCCTGCGCCTTGGCGAAGGCGGTGGGGAAGTCGCGCGCGATCCCCATCACCTCCCCGGTCGAGCGCATCTCCGGGCCGAGCACCGCGTCGGAGCCCTCGAAGCGATCGAACGGCAGCACCGCCTCCTTGACCGAGACGTGGTCGCCGAAGCCGAGCCCTTCACGCTCGCGCGGCAGGTTCAGCGCGGCGATCGTCTCGCCCAGCATCACGCGGCAGGCGAGCTTCGCCAGCGGCAGGCCGACGGCCTTGGAGACGAACGGCACGGTACGCGATGCGCGGGGATTGGCCTCCAGCACGTACAGCTGGCCGTCGACGACGGCGTACTGCACGTTCAGCAGCCCCACCACGCCGATCGCCAGCGCGAGCTCGCGCGTGGCGGCGCGGATCTGATCGAGCATCTCGCCGCCCAACGAGTGCGGTGGCAGCACGCAGGCCGAATCGCCGGAGTGCACGCCGGCCTCCTCGACGTGCTGCATGATCCCCCCGATCCAGGTCTCCCTCCCGTCGCACAGCGCGTCAACGTCCAGCTCGATCGCGTTCTCCAGGAAGCGGTCAAGGAAGATTTTTTGATGGGGATGGGTCACGCTCTTCGTCACCTGGCCGGCCGCGGCGGCGACGGCGGACGATGCACCGGGCGCCCGGGCGATATCGCCCGGCGATTCCGTGGGCGGTAGCTCGCGACGTAGGTAGTCAGCCAGGCCCTCCGGCGAGTACACGATCTCCATCGCCCGGCCGCCCAGCACGTAGCTGGGGCGCACCAGCAGTGGGTAGCCGACCTCAGCCCCTCTTTGCAGCGCCTCATCGACCGAGCTGGCCGTGGCGTACGGCGGCGCCTGGTAGCCGAGGCGGCCGAGCAGCTCGCCGAAGCGGCTGCGATCCTCGGCGAGGTCGATCGCCTCGACGCTCGTGCCCAGCAGCGGCACACCGGCGTCGGCGAGACCGGCGGCGAGCTTCAGCGGGGTCTGGCCGCCGAACTGCACGATCACCCCCTCCGGCTGCTCGACCTCCACCACGCCGAGCACGTCCTCCAGCGTGAGCGGCTCGAAGTAGAGGCGGTCGGAGGTGTCGTAGTCGGTCGAGACCGTCTCGGGGTTGCAGTTGATCATCACCGCGTCGCGCCCCGACTCGCGCACCGTCATCGCGGCGTGCACGCAGCAGTAGTCAAACTCGATCCCCTGCCCGATGCGGTTGGGGCCGGCGCCGAGGATCACCACCGAGGGGCGCTCGCCGCGGCGCACCTCGTGGGCGGGCATTGCGCGGCCTTCCCCCTCCGGGGTGAGGGTGGAGGATGTGGGGGGGCGCTCCCACGCGGAGTAGTAGTAGGGGGTCTGTGCGGGGAACTCCGCCGCGCAGGTGTCCACCGCCTTGAACGTGCGCTCGCCCGCGAACGGCGCATCGGGGTCTTGCGCCAGCGCGCGCAGCTCGCGCAGGAACCATGGGTCGATCGCGGTGCGCTCGTGCACCTCCTCCAGCGCCACGCCGCGACGGAAGAGCTCGAGGATCGCCTCGAAGCGCTCGGCGGCGGGGACGAGCAAGTCCTGAAGCAACTGCTCGTCCGCGAGCGCGCCGAAGCGCGGGGGCTTGTCGAGCTCCCGCGAGCGCAGCGCCTTCGCAAACGCCTGCCCGAACGTGCGCCCGATCGCCATCGCCTCCCCCACCGACTTCATGTGCGTGGAGAGCGTCGACTCGGCGCCGGGGAACTTCTCGAAGGCGAAGCGCGGCCACTTCACCACGACGTAGTCGATCGTCGGCTCAAAGCACGCGGGGGTAAGGCGGGTGATGTCGTTGGGGATCTCCTCCAGCAGATACCCCACCGCCAGGCGCGCGGCGATCTTCGCGATCGGGAAGCCGGTCGCCTTCGAGGCAAGCGCCGAGGAGCGCGACACGCGCGGGTTCATCTCGATCACCAGCACCTCCTCGGTGGTGGGGTTCACTGCGAACTGCACGTTCGACCCCCCTGTCTCCACTCCCACCGCGCGGATCACCGTGAGCGCCTGGTCGCGCAGGCGCTGGTAGAGGCGGTCGGGGAGCGTCTGCTGGGGGGCGACCGTCACCGAGTCGCCCGTGTGCACGCCCATCGGGTCGACGTTCTCGATCGAGCACACGATCACCACGTTGTCGGCGCGGTCGCGCATCACCTCCAGCTCGAACTCGCCCCATCCCAGAACCGACTGGTCGAGCAGCACCTGCCCGATCGGCGAGGCCTCAAGGCCCCGCGCGACGATGGTACGAAACTCCTCCGGCGTACGCGCAATCCCGCCACCGCGGCCCCCTAGCGTGTAGGCGGGACGCACGATGCACGGCAGGCCGATGTCGGGCAGCGCGTCGAGCGCCTGCGCGAGGCCGCGCTTGACGTCCACTCTGTGTTGGCCGAAACGGGGATGCTCGCCGAAGGCGGGTGTCTCCCGGCTCCGGTCCTCGTCCCAGCCAGAAGCGATTGCGCTGGCCGGCATGCGCAGGCCCGCATCGGCCATCGCCGCCCCGAACAGCTTGCGGTCCTCGGCGCAGGCGATCGCCTCGTAGTTGGCGCCGATCAGCTCCACCCCGTGGCGCTCCAGCGTGCCGTCGTCGTGCAGCGCCTTGGCGAGGTTCAGCGCCGTCTGCCCGCCGAGCGTCGGCAGCAGCGCGTCGGGGCGCTCGCGTTCGATCACCTGAGCCGCCGGGCCGGGCAGCAGCGGCTCGATGTACGTCGCGTCCGCCAGCTCCGGGTCGGTCATGATCGTCGCCGGGTTGGAGTTCATCAGCACGACCTCGTACCCCTCCTCGCGCAGCACCTTGCACGCCTGCACGCCGGAGTAGTCGAACTCGGCGGCCTGCCCGATCACGATTGGGCCCGAGCCCAGGATCAGGATGCGGTGGATGTCCTCACGCCGTGGCATCAGCACGCGTCCCGGCCTTCAACAAACAGCCCCTCCCCCGACCCCCCTTGTGGGGGTCCCCCTTAAAACTCCTTCCCCCTGCGCGCGCGTCACGCCGTCGCCTCCGCGATCCGTGCCAGGAAGCGGTCGAACAGGTACATGCTGTCGTGCGGGCCCGGCCCTGCCTCGGGGTGGTACTGCACCGACCCGCCCGGCACGTCCAGCAGCTCGAGGCCCTCCACCGTGCGGTCGTAGAGGTTTACGTGCGAGAGCTGCGCCGCGCCGAAGTCGGTCTGCCAGCGCACGGGCCTGTTGCTCTCGATCGTGCCCTGCCCGCTCGGGCCCACCACCGCGAAGCCGTGATTCTGGGAGGTGATCTCCACGCGCCCGGTGTGCAGGTCCTTCACCGGGTGGTTTGCGCCGCGGTGTCCGAACGGGAGCTTGAAAGTCTGCAGGCCCAGCGCCCTGCACAGCAGCTGGTGACCGAGACAGATCCCCCACACCGGCCGGCGCCCGATCAGCTCGCGCACGGTGTCCGTTATGTACCCCAGCGCGGCCGGGTCGCCCGGGCCGTTCGCCAGCAGGATCGCGTCCGCGTCGCTGCCCAGCAGCTCCGCCGCCGGCGTCGCGCACGGGTACAGGGACACGCGCGCGCCGCGCTTGACGAGGTTGCGCACGATCGAGCTCTTGATCCCCGTGTCGATCACCGCGATCCGGGGGCCCTCGCCGTCGCCGTGGTGGCTGACCTCGGTGGGGCTCACCACCGCAGCGAGGTCCTGCCCGTCCATCGGCGGCTCCTTCTCGATCAGTACGCGGGCTTCGATGGGGGTCATGCTCGCGGGGAAGATCCCCCCGCGCATCGAGCCCTGCTCGCGGATGTGGCGCACCAGCGCGCGCGTGTCCACGCCGGTGATCCCCTGCACGCCGCAGTCCGCCAGCCACTGCAGCCAGCCCCGCTCGGCGCTGGGCGCGTCCTCGTTGTCGCACGCCGCGCGCATGATCGCCCCGCGCGCCCACGCGCGCTCTGACTCCATCGCCTCGCCGCTCACCCCGTAGTTGCCGATGTGCGGGTACGTGAACGTGATCAGCTGGCCCGCGAACGACGGGTCGCTCATCGACTCCTGGTAACCCGACATCCCCGTCGTGAACACGACCTCGCCCACGGCGGGGCGGGCGGGATCCGATTCCGCGCACGCCTCGCCGTCGAAGCGGGCGCCGTCCTCCAGCAGCACATATGCCGTCGGCTCGGTCATAGGATCAGCCTCTGCACTTGCTTGAACTCGGGCGTGCCCGCGCGCTCCAGCAGCTCGAACAGGGCTGCCTCCACGGTGGTGATCACCGCGCCGGCGCGCTCCATGCGCTCCAGGCCCCGCTCGTAGTCGAGCGTGTGGCGCGAGCCGACCGCATCCGCCGGAACGTGCACCTCGATGCCGCGCCCCAGCAGGTCGTGGACAGTCTGGGAGACACACACGTGGGTCTCGATCCCGCACACCACGGCCTGCGTACGCCCGTGCCGGCCGATCTCCGAGCGCTCGAAGCCCTCCGCACGCGCGGCGGAAAAGACGCTCTTCTCGATCCTCGGCTCGTCCTCCAGACCAAGCTCCGGCGCGGTGTGACCGAGGCCCTTCGGGTACTGCTCGCTCACCACCGCGGGCAGCCCGAGGATCCGCGCCCCCTGCACCAGCTTGGCGCACGAGCTCGCCACGCCGTCGAACGATGCGTAGCCGCGAAACGCCTCCTGGACGTCCACCACGACCAGCGCCGCGTGCTCGCGCGAGAGCAGGCTCATACTGCCACCGCCCGGTCGCCCAGTGTGTGCACATCCGCGGCTCCCGCCCTTGCGCGCCTCATACGGCCACCGCCCGGCCCGCGCCCGGCGCTGGCGCAGCTGCGCCGTCCGCCAGTGCGCGGTATGCCACCGCGCCCGCGGCCACCGTCAGCAGCACCTTCCCGCGCAGGCGCCTCCCGGCGAAGCAGCAGTTCGCGGAGCGGCTCTGCCAGCCGTGCTCGCCGGCCACCCACTCGGCGTCGAGATCGATCAGCGCGATGTTGGCCTCTGCGCCCTGCGCGATCGTCGGGACGGGGAGTCCGAACAGCGCGGCGCCGACGGTCATCCGCTCGATCAGTACCCCCAGGCCGAGTACCCCCGGCAGCACCAGCTCTGTGTAGAGCGCGGCGAACGCCGTCTCCAGACCTGTCGTCCCCATCGGGGCCTCCGTGAACGGGAGCGCCTTCTCCGCCTGTGCGTGCGGCGCGTGGTCGGTGGCTACGCAGTCGATCGTGCCCGCTCGCAGCGCCTCGACCAGCGCCTTGCGGTCGGCCGCGGTCGCCAGCGGGGGGTTCATCTTCATGTTTGTGTTCAGACCATGACCATCCCCCTGTACCCCACCACCGTCAATTCCAGCCCCGCCGACCTCTGCCCCGATCCCGCGCACCGCCTCCTCGGTCAACAGCAGGTGGTGCGGAGTCGTCTCGGCGCTCACCGCCGCGCCGCGTGCCTTCGCCGCCGCCACCGCCACCACCGAGGCCGCGCAGCCTGAGGTGCTGGAAGTGCACGCGCGCGCCCTCGCTGCCGGCGAGCACCGCGTCGCGGGCGACCATGCTCGCCTCGCTGGAGCAGGGGATGCCAGGGATGCCCAGCTCCGCGCTCAGCGCCCCCTCGTGCATCGCGCCGCCGCGCGAGAGCGAGCGGTCCTCCTCGTGTAGCGCGATCGTGCCGCCGCACTCGCGCTGGCGCTGGAGCGCTTCGCGCAGCACCCCCGCGTTCGCGACTGGGTGCCCGTCGTCGGTGAAGCCCGCGGCGCCCTGCTCGCGCAGCGCGTCCATCTCGGTCAGTTGCGCACCGTCGAGGCCGCGGGTGAGCGCTCCGAGGTTGCCCACCGGCACGTGCGCCTGCGCGGCGGCCGTCTCGCGCACGGAGCGCAGCAGCTCGGGGGAGTCGATCGGGGGGTCGGTGTTCGGCATCGCGATCACCGCTCCGAACCCGCCCGCGGCGGCGGCCTTGGTGCCGCTCTCGATGTCCTCCTTGTGTTCCTGGCCGGGGCTGCGCAGGTGCACGTGCGGGTCGAAGAACGCTGGCAGCGCGTACAGCCGACCTTCGCCATCGATGATCTCGAACTCTCCTGCTACCGATCCCGCGGGGAGTGCTGTAGAGAGCGTCTCGGTGCAGAGCGTCCCCGGTGCACCAAGCTGCGCGATCGCCCCGCCACGCACCAGCAGATCGAAGCGGCCGTCCACGCCGGCCGCCGGATCCAACAGGTGGACGTCCCGCAGCAGCAGCTCGGCGGCGGGAGCGGAAGAACGAACCAACGGGGGCGCGCTCATTGGGTACGCGCCCGGCGAGGCATCGGTTCTGTGCGAGTCGGCAAGTTCATTGCATTATCGAGGACGCCACGGCCGGCGTGTCCTGCGCCGGCTCCACGCGCTCGTTCGTAACCGGCGCGGGGCGGCTCGACCAACGCTCAAGCCGCGCGGGGCCGCGCTCGGGGAAGGGAATCTCGACCGTGTCGAAGTCACGCACCACCTCGGCGGCTCCGAACACCGCGCGCGCCTCCTCGGCCACCTCGCGGCCCGCGTAGCGCATGGAGAGGTGGGTGAGCAGCAGCATCCTCGCCTCCGCGCCGCGCGCCAGCTCCGCCGCCTGGCGCGCCGTGCTGTGGCCGGTTTCGCGCGCCCGCTCGGCCTCCTCCTCGGTGAACGTCGCCTCGTGCACCAGCACATCCGCCTGGTGCGCCGCGATCGCCAGCGCCTCGCACGGGGCGGTGTCGCCGGAGAGCACCACCTTGCGGCCCTCGCGCGCGGGGCCCACCACCTGCTCGGGTGACACCCCGTTCACAGCCTGGCCGCGCACCAGCCGCCCGAAGTCCGGCCCGGGCTTCACCCCCAGCCGCTCGGCCAGCGCCGGGTCCAGTTCGCCCGGGCGGGCGTCCTCGACGATCGCATACCCCACCGCCCCGGCGCGGGTGTGGTTGACCGGCACCGCCGCCACCCGATATCCGTCGCACTCGACCGCCTCCGCCGGCTGCAGCTCCACCACGCTCAGCTCGTACGGTAGCCGCCGCCCGTAGATGAAGCGGGTGTCCACCATCAGCTGCTTCAGCCCCACCGGCCCGTACACCGTCAGCGGCTGCTCGCGGTCGCGCAGCGCGAAGGACTTCAGCATCCCCGGCAGCCCCAGCCAGTGGTCGGCGTGGAAGTGGGTGATGAACACGCACTCCACATCCGCCAGCCCCACCGAGCGCAGCAGCTGGCGCTGCGTGCCCTCGCCGCAATCGAACAGCAGCCGCTCGCCCCCGCGGCGCACCAGCACCGCGGGCAGCCCCCGCCGGGCGCTCGGCACCGAGCCCCCTGTTCCCGCGAAGAACAGCGACAGATCCATGCTGGCAACGGTAGCGGGGGGTGGCGATGGGAGGGTTGCCGTGGGGGTAGGATCATCAGCGCGGCCAGCTGGAAACGGCTCGCTGGCGCTAAGCTCCGCAATGCGGATGTCGTCTCAGACGGCTGCTCTGCGCCCGTAGCTCAGTGGATAGAGCGCTCGCCTCCGGAGCGAGAGGTCGCAAGTTCGAATCTTGCCGGGCGCGTCGCTGAATCCCGTGCAAGTGTGCGGGATTCGCTTGTTAGGCGGCTCTCCGCTCGACCGTCTCCGAAGCCTCTACGTCGCCCCGTTCGCCCATATTCGCCCAAACACCGCCCTCGACCACGGCCCGCATCTGCTCCTTCTCGGCCTCGCCGCGGCGCATCGACTGGCGGTACACTCTGAGCGCGAGCGCCGGGTCGGTGTGGCCCATTTCATCCATTACCGTTCCGGGGTCCTCGCCAAGCGCGTACAGCAGCGAGCAGAACGTGCGGCGGAGCGAGTGCGGCGTGAGCTTGTCCGGGAGTGGCGGCAGGTCTGCGCGCTTCAGGTTCTCGTTCGCGCGCTTTACAGTCGCGCGGAGCACGCGAGAGCGGAAGTTGTCATCGCTCATGCGCCCGCCGCGGCCAGTGGCGAACACGTAGGCGTCCTGGTCGATCGATCCGCGGCCCGCGCGGAGCGTCAGCAGCTCGTCCCTGAGCGTGCCGCGGATCTTCACGACCCGGTCTCGGCCCGCGTGGGTCTTGGAACCCGTGTGCAGCCATCCGCCCGCAAGGTCCACATCACGCCAGCGCAGAGCGCACAGCTCGTTGATCCGCAGGCCAGCGAACACGAGCACGGCGAGCATTGCGCGCCGCTTGATGTGCCGGCGGTTCGACGCCGCGCCGCGGTCCAGCTCGCCGGCCGCGTCCAGTAGCGCCGCGATCTGCCCAGCGGCGCTCAGGTACGACCGCACGGGCTCCCGCTCCTTGACGCGGAGGTCTTTGTCCTTGGCGGGGTTATGGTCGATCAGCCTGCGTTTCACTGCACGCTCGAGGATCGCCCCTAGCAGCGTCACCGTCATATTGATCGACCGCGCCGAGAGCGGCCTGTCCCCGGCGAGCTTGCCGGCGATGTAGCGCTCCACCGCGTTGAAGTCGATCCGGTCGATTCGCCGCTCGCCGAACTCGGGCAGCAGGTGGCACTCCAGCCGCCAGCGGTAGTCCGCCCGCGTGTTCTCGGCGAGCTGCGCCTGATTGCGTACCCACCAATCCTCGGCGAACTCGTGGAACGTCGGGACCTCGATTTCGACGGGCGCCTCGGCGATTGTCGGCGGTTTCCACAAGCCGCGCGCCACGTCCGCCATAACGCATGCCAGCTCCCGCTCCGCGTCCGCGCGGGAAACGACCCCCAAGGGCACCGTGTGGCGCCGGCCCCCGGTGCGGAATCGGAGCGAGCGGCGGATCGCTCCAGTCGCGTCCGCGCGCTCGACTATCTGGCCTGTCGCTGGCCGTGCCATCACTTGCTCCCTTCGGTCGTCATGTCCACAGTTTCCTCTGCGCACCGGCGCGTCCCAGCGTGCATACCGCGATGTTCTTGGCGCGACGCATCATCTCTCGCGGGCCTGCGCTCCCTCGGGACGGGGACCACTTCCGTCAGCCCCATCAGCGGGACCTCCAGCGCGTCGGCGAGGATCAACAACGTGAGCAGGCCCGGCTCGCCCTGCCCCCGCTCCAACACGCCGATCTCGTTGCGATGGAGGCTGGCGACCTCCGCGAGGCGTTCCTGCGTGAGATTCCGCCGCTTGCGCAGGGTGCGCAGCTCTTCTCCGAACGCCTTCAACAGCCGCGCACGCTCAGCCTTGTAGGCGTCACCCTCGGCCATTGTGCCCCATCTCCCCCTCCTCCCGGGCAATTGCGAACGTCACAAGCGCGTGGTGCCAGGCTCGGCGTAAGCGGCGGATCGTCTTTGGCATCTCTGTCGCCTCAGATGCAGACGAAGCCGAGGGCATCGAGATGCCGGGCGCACTGGCTGGCGGAGACCTGCTCGCCCTCCGCGTGCACGACGCCCTGTTCGCGCAGCCGTTCGAGGGCAACGCCGATCGCCGCCTCGTCCACGTCGTACAGCTCGCGGTCGAGTTCGGCGCGGGTCCACGGCTCCGGGTAGTCATCGCGGAGCACCTGTAGGACAACCAAGCACTGCGTGCCGTCCTCCTGCAGCGGGTCCTGGGTGGTCATCGTGCCACTCTCCTTCACCTGCTGCGCCAGGTTCGTGAGCTGCCCGACGCGGGCGTTCGCCTCGACGCGCTGCTCTGCGCTCGCCAGCTCGTCGTCGTCCACCTCCCACTCAGCGTGGAGGCGCAGGTGAAGCGCCCGCAGCAGCGCCTCCCCGTGCTCGCGCGGGTCCACATCGACGGCACTGGAGCCGCCCTCAGGCTCGACCCAGCCCGTGAGTTCGAGCAGCGCGCGGGCACCGTTGGCGCGGGCGAGGGTGCACGTTACCCCTGTGCCAACGTCCAACTCGCAGGGTTCGACAAGGGCACTTGCTTCTTCAACCTGGCAGTGCAAGTCGAAGCGCGCGCCGTCACGCACGGGCGAGACAAGCTCGGCGGGGATGGTGATGGTCATGTTCGGTTCCTCCGTTCGATTGGAGGCCCCGGGAGAGGCTTCAGCGAGGGGGCACCGGGTAAGGTGTCCAGCGCGCCGGGAGTATCCGCTCTCGGTGCCACGCCCCCGGCCGTGCAAGCGGTGCGGGGGCATTTTGACGTATAGAATGGGAATGATACTCCGTGGATATTGGCACGTCAATGGGCGACGCTCCAGACGATGCCGAAGGGGAAACCTCCAACGTCCGCTCAACTGGCGCTCGGCGACGCCATACGAGCAATCCGGGAGGACCAGGGCGCCTCGCAGGAACGCCTCGCACTCACGGCGGGCATCGACCGGAGCTACTTCAGCGCCATCGAGCGCGGCGAGTTCAACGTGACGCTCGGCGTCCTTCTGAAGGTCGCGTCTGGCCTCGGCGTTCCAGCGTGGGAGCTGCTCAAGCGCGCGAAGCTGTAGTTCACGGAACCTCACGGTCCCGCTCCCGGTGGGCGCGTCGCTCCGCGGGGACGCACAGCAAGAACGCGACCGGGCCGCTGTGGACCGTCGGCCGAACGAGAACCGCCCCGACGGTGAGCGGGCGGACTCTCGGCCCGAGTCGAGATAGGGAAGTCCGCCGATGGCTGTCGGCTATAGCGGGTGAGCACTTCGCGGGCTCGCTGAACGTCGAAGCGCAGGCGCGGCTTTGAGCCAGCCCCAAGCCGTACAGCGCCGAGTTCGGCGCGGTGTTCGTAGACCCACGAGCGCGTGACCCCGAGTTCGGCCGCAAGTGTCGCCGCGTCGACAAGCCCGCGGACCGAGGAGGAGCCCTCACCCCGCATCAGCTCGACTACTCGTCGCGCAACGGCCTCCACAGATGCCGCGTCGAGTGTGGCGTTGGCCTCGGGGCGCTCAAGGTGGTGGTCGAACGGTGGGCGGTCGTGTGGGGCCATCGGTGTTAATGACCGCAACCCACTCGAAACGGCCATGTAGTTTCTGTGGGGCCTGCTGGGGCCCTGTTGGGGGCGGGCTGGCCGTCGTGGAGCTGGGCTCGTCAGGGCGTGGTTTGGCGGGGGCTATGCAGTGGTGTCCGGTGCCCCGTAGAGGGTGTGGCAGGCGACGGGATGACTCGAATAAAACGGCTGGCCCCGGTTGGGTGCCTTTTGTTGGATCTGTCTCCCGCCGCCTGTCACGGACGCCGCCATGACTTCATAGAAGCGTGCTTATCGCTCGACATGGCTTTGTCTGGCGGCCTCCAAATCACCAGCGCCAACCAGCAGATAAGGAGACCATGTTCATGATCGCAGTAGGCGTGGACACCCATAAGGAGCAGCATCTCGCTGTCGCCGTGGACGACCTCGGACAGCTCCTCGCAGAGACCACGATCACGGCCGACCTCGCCGGGTACCGCAGCATGGCGGAGTGGCTCGGCGAGCTCGACGGGGAGGTGCTGGTCGGGATCGAGGGCGCCGGCAGCTTCGGCGCTGGCCTCTGCGAGTACCTGCAGGGTGAGGGTGTGGAGGTGTTCGAGGTCGAGCGCCCACGCCGCCGCGAGCGCCGGTCCGGGAAGTCCGATCGCCTCGACGCGCTCATCGCCGCGAAGAAGGTCCTCGCCCGAGAGGGCCTGTCGACCCCCAGGGGCTCAGGGACACGTCTGGCGCTACAGATGCTGCTCGTCGCCTACCGTTCCGTAGTCGGCGAGCGCTCACGGCTCTACAACCAGTTGCAAGCCCTCCACGTCGGCGCACCAGGCGCCCTACGGGAAAGGATCGGACCGGCTCGCAACGGCGCCAGGCTCGCGGAGCGTCTCACCGGGATGCGAACACGCCCAACCGCGAGCCTGCCAGAGAACACCACCCTGCAAGTGCTGCGCGACATCGCCAACCGCACCAGAGCACTCGACTCGCAAGCCGAGAACTACACCCGCGAAATCGAGCAGCTCGTCAGGTCGCTCGCACCGAAGCTCATGGATGAGCCCGGCGTCGGGCCGATCTGCGCCGGCAAGCTCCTCGTGTTCAACCCAGCGCGCTTCACCAGCGAGGCAGCATTCGCACGCGCCAACGGCACCGCCCCACAACCAGCCTCATCAGGTAAAACGATCCGCCACCGCCTCAGCCGCGGAGGCGACCGCCAAATCAACGCCGCGATCTACACGATCGCCTTATCGCGCTCCGTCCACCACGCCCCGAGCCGCGCCTACATCACCCGCAGAACCGACGAAGGAAAGACCAAGCGCGAGGCCATGCGATCCCTCAAGCGACACCTCTCCCGCCACCTCTACAACCAACTCGCAAAAACACCCTTGACAACATAGAAGCATCCACGAACTTTTCGGCGTGCAGCCCCCGTCGGAGCCCCGCCGCAACTATGCGCACCCGACTTGCCAGCCCCCACGCCCACTGCGATCCCAGCCCATCGTCTCCCGGCTGCCCACCGGCGCGCACCGCGCCTCTGGCTCACCGCGCGCCGGCTCACAGCACCAAGCCAAAACAGACCAGATGCACGGCCGTGCGAGCGCTGTGTGATCGCTGTGTGACGAAGTCGGTGGCCGGTTGAGCGCGCTCGCGGTCAATAACCATGTGATGACCGCAGCCAGCATCGGTGCCGCCAGGGGCGGCGGGTACGCCCGCTACCTGGAGAGCAAGGCCGTGGAGCCTGAGCGCGGGGACTACTACCTGACCCCCGACGGCGAGCTGACGCAGGCCCCCGGCCGGTGGCTGGCCGACCCGGAGGCCCTGGAGAGGTTGGGGATCGAGACCGGTGGGCCGGTGGATGGCGCGGACTTCATCGCGCTGATGGAGGGCCGCCACCCCGGCACGGGCCGGTGGCTACGGCCCGAGGGCGCCGGCGGCGGCCGAGGCGGCGGGATCGACGTGACGTTCAGTGCGCCGAAGTCCGTCTCGACGGTGTGGGCGCTCGGGGACCCCTGGCAGCGCAAGCAGATCGAGACCGCGCACGCCAAGGCGGTCGAGCAGACGATCCACCACCTGCGAGAGCAGGTGCCCGTCGTACGCCGCCGCTACAGCGGCCAAGTCGTCGAAGAGCACGCCAAGGACCTGATCGCCACCGAGTACCGGCACACCACCGCCCGCGGAGCCTCCGGCGCGCAGGCCCCGGACCCTCGGCCTGCACAGCCACGTCGTCATCACCGGCGCCGTTCGTGAGGACGACCGGATCGTTGCTGTCGCATCGCGGCCGATTTTCCGCTCCGCGCGGGAGCTGGGCGCGTTCTACCGCTCCGCGCTCGCCGAGGAGCTGGTACTGGAGGGGTACGCGATCGAGCAAGGCACCGGCAAGGACGGCCGGTACTTCGAGATCAAGGGTGTTCCCCGCGAGCTGTGCGACGCGTTCTCCGGTCGCTCCCGTGAGGTCGCCCGCGCGGCGGAGCGCTTCCGCGCCCGCTACGGCCGGGCACCTGAGCGCGGCGAGCTGCGCAACCTCGCGCTCGAGAACCGAAGGACGAAGATGCTGACCACACGCTCAGACCTACAACGAGTGTGGGCCCAGACCGGGCACGATCATGGGTTCGGCGCGGACGAGGCCGTGCGGCTGATCGGCGCATCCGAGCGTCCTACGGCCGGGCGCGCGATCGAGGATCGCGTCGAGGCGAAGCTGACCGAGCAGCACGCCGTCTTCCAGGAGCGCGACCTGCGTGCGGTCTTGCTGGAGCAGGGCGCCGGCGAGCTGGCACCCAATGAAGCACTCGCCGTCGCGCGGGAGATGATCCGCGACCGGCGGGTACTGACCTTGGAGGGAGGACGGATGACCACCCTGGCCGTGCGCGCCCAGGAGCAAGCGATCGAACGCCGCGCCGCCCAGCTCGCCCAACCCGCAAGCCGGGATGTTGGCGAGATCGCTCGCGATCTCGCTACTCGTGAGGTCGTCGAGCGCATCGGCGGGCCACTCAGCGCTGAGCAGCACCACGCGCTCGAAGTCCTCACAGGCCCCACGCGCGCTGCGGTCCTCGTCGGCCCCGCCGGGACCGGCAAGGGGGTGGTAATCGACGCCGCCGCACGCGCGGAGCAGCACGCCGGACACGAGACGGTCGGGATCGCCGTGTCCGGCTCCACGGCCGAGCGGCTCGGTGCCGACAGCCCCGCGCTGGCCGGGCAGACACTCACACTCGACTCGCTGGTCGCCCGCGCAAACACGGGAACCATCTACGTGGGCCGCGACACCACGGTCATCCTCGACGAGGCGGGAATGGTCGATCACAAGCGCCTCGACGCCCTGACCGCGCTTGTGGAGCACTCGGGGGCGAAGCTGATCGCCGTCGGTGATGGCAAGCAGCTCCCCTCGATCGGCCCCGGCGGCATGTTCGATCGGCTCACCAATCATGCGCCCACCGCCGAACTCGTGGACATCTACCGAACCAAGGATCCAGCCGACCAGCGCGCGTGGCAAGCGCTACGCGCGGGAGAACCCGAGCGCGCAATGGCGCACTACGCCTCACGCGGCCAGCTACACCTCTCCGACACCCGCGACCAGGCAGCAGAGCAAGCCGTACAAACATGGGCCACGCTCACCGAAGGGCGCGATATCCGCACCGTCGCGCTGATCGCCGACGCCTCCAACAAGGAGATCGACCGGTTCAACGCCCGCGCCCAGCACCTCCGCGCGCAGCGCGGCGAACTGGGAAACCGCGAGATCCCCTTGCCCGGCGTCCCCTACGGGCTACGCGAAGGCGACCTCATCGCATTCACCATCCAACACCGGCCGCGAGGGCAGCCGCGGGTCGAGAACGGCACCCGCGGCCAGGTGAGTGCTATCCACGAGCGGGTCGTGACCGTAATGCTCGACGGGTCACAGCGTCGGGTCAAGCTCGCCGGCGAGGATCTGGAGTCGCTGAGGCTGGCCTACGCGCAACATGTCTACCGCCAACAGGGCGCGACGGTCAAGCGATCCGTCGTGCTCACCGGCGGTTGGCAGACCAGCAAGGAGACCGCCTACGTCGAGGCGACCCGCGCGCGGCATGGCACCGACTGGTTCATCGCGCGCGAGGACCTTGGCGAGGAAGGACACGACGCCCGGCGGATTACGCACCTGGCGCAGAAGATGACCAACAGCCGCGTGCAGACACCCTCGCTCGCGCATCCAGAGCACGTCGACCCAGGCTGGACACCGGGCCACAACCCCCTACGACTTCGCTCTGCCCTCACGCCAACGCGCTGGCTGACTCGCACACCCAACCGGGACACGCCTCACCGCAGCATGGGACACTGAGCGATCCCTGATGGTAAGTGCCTCACTTACTCGCATTCGCGGTGTACTCATAAGGGCCGTAGTTCCTGAACAATGGGTTGGGGCGGGGTAAAATGGAGCCTAAAAAAGTAGCCCTTTTGCAGAAGCGCAGAACCATCAGGCGGCGTTCAAGACGCGAGCAGTCGAACACGCGCAATCAAATCAGCGAAAACTTGGGGAGGATCCGCGCGGACAGAGCCAGCTGCCGTCCGATATGCGTCCTCAGACTTCGGCCGCCAATCATCGTGCTCCTCTCGCGCAGCCTGCACAGCTTCATCAAACTCCGCCCAGCTCTCTGTCTCGGCCTCGAGTGTATCGGAGAAAACTGTGAAACTGTCATTAACTTGGGTTGCCAGCGCTGCATTGGGCGGCACACCCAGGCCACCGAAAAGAAGTGCGTTGTCGGCTGCGTTTTGCTTCACGGCTGCTTCGATGTCAGTGGTCTCTCTCCCCCCTGCGCGCATGCGCTTTGCCTTGTCGAGGTCGCCGTCAAACACTACGTAGCTCGGTACCCCAAGCTCGCCAAGGATCGCCCACGGTATAAGCAGCTGGCGCTTACCGTGTGTCTTAACGACGGCAATTCCGAGCGAGTCAAATCCGCCGTCGCGGTCGGCGATGCCCTGCAAAAGTCCAACATCCGAATCGCCCTCCACCAAAACCACCGCCTTGGCAAACACTGCCTCAGACACTTGCCGGCGGAGAGTCATCTTGACTCGTAGCGCAACCTGATCCGGCTGGTACGCATCGCGCAGTCTGTCCACAACGCGATCCACCGTGGCGCGCGTAGCTACGGACTGGGGCCACGCCACATCGCGTCGGCGCTGAAAACGACGCAGGCGCTCGTAATGCGCAGGATCAACGAAGTGCTCGGAGTGCGTCGCATACGCGACTTGAACAGGAGCACCAGGCTGTCGCGTAATCGCTGAGAGCGTCGCCGCAAAGTGCCGAGCCTGAAGGGGGTGCTGATACAGCTCTGGCTCCTCAAGGGCCAGGAACAGGGCTGGTGGAGAAACGGCTCCGGCATGGACACTGCCGTCTGGGATACCGTCCGGGCCGTCCGTATGCATCGCCGCTTGGACCGCAAGCTGTTGAACCACGGCGATTAGTAATGCCCGCTGGAACCCATGCCCCTGACGACCCACCGCCGTCTCTAGCCCGTCGTCCGCTACTCGTAGCTGAACCGTAAGGTTGGGAACCTTCACATTCGGGGGAAGAGCAGCAAGGAGCACCTCACCACCGGGAACAAGTCGTGCGAGCTGCTCCGTGACGCGATCCGATAGTTCATCGAGTGTTGAGCCTCCCTCATCGACCATGATCTGCCGGAGGTCCTCGCTAACTCGCTCCTCAAGCTCGGCCAACTTGACGCGCATCTCACTTTGCTCTCCGAGCGCCCGATCGAGCAGCTGTCGTAGGAGTGTGCCGCGCGAGTCTCGCGTCTGCACATCTGGATCGGCTACTGCTGGTACGAGAACGAAATCGAACCGGCGAGCGAGGCGAGCCTGCCCCGTAAAGCCAAAGAGATGTGTCGCATCGGTGCGAGCCTCGGTCAGGTCATCAGGATGTTCAGTCTCCCATTGACCCAGCGCCTCATCGGCAGCCGCTGCACTCCGCACTTTCGGTAGCCCGAGGTCGGGCCTTTCGTCCCGAAGCGCGTTGTACGCCTCACGCTTCGCGGTAGCCGTCGTCTGCGCCCGGATAGCGACAAACGGCGCGTACGCACGCCCCTTGCCAGTGAGCTTCTCTCCTGCCTGCGCTGACCATGTTCGCCAAAACGTCGCCTCCTCGCCAACGACGTAAGCACC
This sequence comes from uncultured Solirubrobacterales bacterium, assembly GCA_963791485.1. Classification (GTDB taxonomy): domain Bacteria; phylum Actinomycetota; class Thermoleophilia; order Solirubrobacterales; family Solirubrobacteraceae; genus Palsa-744. Next base: position 17,068 of record CAWBSO010000004.1, on the reverse strand, counting down.
TAGCGCCGCACGATCAGCATCGTCGAATCCCGTAAACGTTACTCCTACTGTCACTTCCTCGCCGATTTGGTGTCCGCTTATATCCTCGTCGGCAAGCGGCGATCCTTCGAAGAACCAAGCTAGGGCATGAAGCACACTGGACTTGCCCGTGCCGTTAGCTCCCACGAGCACCGTCACATCGTCAAACGACATTTTTAGATCGCGTAGACAGCGAAAATTAACGACTTGTATGCGCGCGATGCGCATCTTGTGATCTCCTGTACAGTGCTCCGAGCAGGATGTTTATCCTCGCCAGGTCCAGCTTGGGCGAGACCAACCGAGCTTCTGAGCGTGAGGCTTCAGGACGCGGGATACAAACTGCCCCTTCGATGAGGCTTTCAGGAACGCGTCAAACATCGCCTCGTCGCAGGGATAATCGTAGACCTGCCTGCCCTGCCGAAACACGATTTGAAGCACTGCATCTCGCACGAGATACCGGTATGCCTCGACAGCGCTCGATGAGCAGTTTGTCCACTGGGGCTCCATTATCAGCCGAAGAGCTTATCTCAAGATGCGGAAAGACGCCGTAAGCCCGCCGGTATGCCATAGGTCGCCAAGCCACCGTGAGGTCGGGCCAAGCATATCGCGGTAACGAGACACCCGAGCATACGGCACACTCACCGCCGATCAGGGACGTATCGACTCCCACCTTCCCGGTGGCTCCAGGCGCCAAAGCCGTGCGCAGCGCGAGGAGCAGCGGCGCTCGCAGACCGCTGTCGCCGCGGCGACGGAAACCTCGCAGTCCTTCGTCGCGCGCTTGGAAACCACCGCAGACGCCGCGAAGATATCGACTGTCGATCGCTACGCCGAGAGCCTCGGCTACGTCTTGCAGTACCACCTGATCCCGACGGAAAAGGCGGACAACGCCCCGTCGGTCGTGATCCACGGGTAGTGGGTCAGGCTACGGCACGGGGCGCCCCTTGCGACCAAACACGGCGTCGGCCTCCGGAGTGTTGGGAGCGGCAGGGATCACTTCTACGAAGCCGTTTCGCTCGAAGAGGTTGCGGCTGTCCTGGTTGTTGGGGTCCACCAGCGCGAAAATGTCTGGGGTCCCATGCCAGCGCCGGTTGATCTCACGCAGCGCATCCAAGAGAACCGCGTCGCCGAGGCGCGCTCCGTTCTTGTATTTGCTTCGGTAGTGCTCGCTGACGCCGATGACGGAGATGTACGGGAAGCCGTTGAGTTGCTGGAGTTGGGGGTTGTCGAACGCTCCGGGGTGGAACGCCGCTACACCGACCAGCCCTCCATCTGGTTGCTCCAGCGTCACGCGAAACGTGCCTTTGCGCTTGCCCAAGCAGTATTCCCGGACGATCGTGTGCACTTCCCCTTCTGGCCTACGGCCGCGTTTCCCGCAGCAGAATCGCTTGAGAGGGGTATATCTCTTGGGATCGACGGTAAGGGCGTCCAGCCTACCCTGAATCTCGGGCATGCGGACTGTTTTATCGCCCCGAGCGGGTGAACTCCGATATTTGTCTTGCTTGCTCGTCCGTAACGTGGATGACGAGCGGCGCCCTAGCGTCGCTCAGTTTGGATCTACCCGCGTCGATGACGGTGGGTCGAGGGCGACCGACTTGCTCGCGCAGCATTGCGTCCGTACGCACGGCGACGGCCCTCGCCGCTGAAAGGCCCGCGTCAGCGACGGTCCGAAGCAGCTTGGCTGCCGTGTAGAGCGGGGAAATGGATTGTGTGGCCATAGCTCTCTTCCGAAATCCGTCCGAGCCATATGCTAGCGCAAGAAACCTACACGATTTGCAGGGATTCTTCAGTCGCGGCCAATGCTTTCCCGCAAAATCCGGGTACGCCACGCATCCGCCCGGTGCTGCTCGCCCGATCCGGGCGTTGTGGGGGCACAGGGGAGGACGCCAAAAAGACGTCCTCCCCTGTCTCTAACGTCCTCCAGCCGCAACTGCTCGGAGGGCACTCCAGGGTGGTGTTCTGGGCCGGGCCTTTACCCCGGTGACCCGTTGAGAGACGGAGATTGGTTCGATTCCAAGGCCCTCCGCAGTTGCTACCGGAGGACCAAACCTACTTGCAGGCATGTTGGTTGTCCACCCGGTGTGGGCTTCGCCAAATCGTGACGCTTTCCTGCGTAAGCGTCACGATTGGATGTCTCCTACACAGCACCATCGCGGGCTCTGGCGCGCCGCCTCACGCCAACACACAAGCCCGGTCAGGTCCAGCGAGGCGAACCGCCAGCCCGTCGAGGATGTCGAGGATGGGGATGACGAACGCCGGGTCCTCGGCTTGGGGTTCGCAGTGGGGCTCGGTTCGCAGCGCGACAATCATGGCGACGACGCAATCGTCGGCGTCGACGACGATCGACCCGGAGTCGCCGGGGCGCGCGAACGGTTGACCGTCGCCGTAGACAAACCAGCCGCGGAGGTAGTCTCGGACGATCGGCCGTCCGCCGGCCTGCGGGAGCACGACCTTCAAAGACTCCAGCGTCGGGTCCAACAGGCCCTGCGTCAGGCCGGGAGTGTTGATACCGCGCTTGAAGACGGTGACGAGATCGTCGTGTCTTTCGAGGTTTCGAGCACGCCCAGAGATGACCGTCTCGCGAACGACGTGCCCGAGAGTCACATGGCCGTCAACGAGTACGAGGCTGGCGTCGAGCCGCACCTCCTCGCACGGCTCGACAGGTTGGCTGGCGACGACATCGCCGATCCGGGGGTCTCCCGAGGACGCGGCGCCCACGCCTGTGCCGAGGAGCACTTCTCGCTGACCAAGAGGATACGCGGCGGACAGGCTTCCCACGACGTGCGCCGCAGTCAGCATCAGCGGGCCGCTTCCGTCGGCGCGTAGGACCGGCGCCCCATAGGAGCCGACCTCGTGAAGCTGCCCGAAGCGGTTCAGACCGCCTGGGTAGATGCGGTCGCCCGGACCGACGCTAACAGGCCGCGGCGCCAGCTTCAGACGACTTGGTCGAGGCGGGCCACGGCATTGATCGCGCCGTGCGCTTGTTTGACTCGCACCGTGAGCCCGCGATAGCTGGACGGAACATCGACCGGCCCGGTCGCTCCGACATCGAGGAACCACGCGTCTCGCCGCTCAGGGTCGCGCCGCACGGCGACCGAGGAAAAGCCGGCCTGCGCGCGATGCGCACGGTAGAAGTCCACACGGATCTGCTCGCGTTCGCCGGAGCTGATGTCGATTAGGCTGCTCACACGCTTCATGGTAGCCGTCTTATCGGCGCCGATGGGGGCCGCCTCAACGCCTCGCGTACACAGGCGCGGCCCGACCCGGAACGTACATCCCGTCCCGACGGCACAGCAAACGGCTGGCAGCAAACGAAGGCGCGTTGCGACCTGTTGCCTCACGACGGCGAGGGGAAGTCGCCCAATCGGAATGGGCGCATACGCCCAAACCCCTGGAAATCGCCCGTAAAGCAGCGCTATTCGCCCGCTCGCCCCCGAAGCGGCGGCGGGGCGAATCCCCAGCATTTAAGCGGCGAAACGCCCAATATCTCCCTTCGTTTCCGACGCCTCCGGAGCGAGAGGTCGCAAGTTCGAATCTTGCCGGGCGCGTCACTGGATCCCGTGCAACTGTGCGGGATTCACTTGTTAGGCGGCTCTCCGCTCGATCGTCTCCGAAGCCTTAACCTCGCCCCGTTCGCCCATATTCGCCGCAGACCTGCGAACACGAGCACAGCGAGCATCGCGCGCCGCTTGATGTGCCGGCGGTTCGACGCCGCGCCGCTGTCCAGCTCGCCGGCCGCGTCCACGCGCGAGTCGCCGGTCGAGGGCGCGCGAGACCTACGGGCACCCCGAACGACGGGAGTTGTGGCGGCCCGGTGGCCTCCGGTACGTGCACCGGAGGCGTCGGCTTCGCCTCCGTGTCCGCGCTGACGCGTGGATGGCTGCCCTCCGGTCGTGTTCGCGGTACGAGCGAGCGCTAGTGGAGCCGTCCGGAAGTGATGCGGCTCATGCGGCGAGGGCGAGGGGCTGGGGTTCGTGACGAGTGATCTTTTTGATCACGGTATCGAGCTTGGCTCGGGTGAAGGTCCATTGGAAGGGTTGGGCGAGCGTGCGGTAGTGCTGGCCGAAATCCATCAGGTGTCTCGCCAACTCGGGGTGGGTGGCGAAGTCGTTGGGCGTGAGGGCCTTGCGCTGCACGATTGAGAAGTAGATCTCGATTTGGTTCAGCCACGAAGCGTGGACGGGGAGGTGAATCAGCCTCGCGTTCGGGTATGCCTCGGCCATCCGCTTGACCGAGGTCTTGCCGGCGTGGCTGGAGCCGTTGTCCACAACCCAGTAGACGGTGCGCGCTGACCGGTAGGGCTCGATTTGCATCACCTGGTCCACGAGCCGTCCGAACGGGACGATCCCGGTCGTCTGCTCGACCCGGTCGAACAGGTTGGCGTGATGCACGTCCCACGCGGCGAGGTAAGCGAGCGTCCCGCCGCGCAGGTACTCGAACTCGACCATCCCCGGCCGCCCCGGCCCGGGCGGGATCGTCTCGTGGGGGCGGCCGAGCGCTTGCAGTTGGGTCTTCTCATCGGCGCTGATGACGTACTCGTCCGGGCGCAGCCGCTTGCCGTCGAACACGCGGGCGTAGAGGTCCAGCGCGCGGCCAGCCTTCTCGGCGAAATCGGGGTCACGCGGAAAGATCCAGGAGCGTGTCTGCCACGGCTTGATCGCGTCCTCGTGCAACCAGCGCCAGATCGTCGAGGCGGACGCCTCGGTCACGCCACGCTCGATCACGAGGCGGTGCAGCTCAACCCGGGAGAAGCGCGAGAGCGGCAGCTCGTGGGTACGCGGCAGCTCGCAAGCGATCGCCTTGACCTCGGCGACCTGTTCCGGGGGGAAAACGACGCGGCCGACCCGACCGCGCTTGATCCTCAAGCCCATCCAGCCGCTCAGCGCAGAACCGGGATCTTCGCCGAGCAACGCTGTCGGGCGAGCAGTCCAGCCGACCGGCGATATCGATGTCCTGCATCCCCTCCGCCGCATACAGGATCACTCTCGCCCGCTGCACCACACGGAACGGCAGCGTGACCGTGCAAGCCCGCCGCTCCAGCTCGACACGCTCCTCCTCAGAGAGTTCGATCACATGCTGGCTGACCCGCGGCACGACACATAATTCCGCGCGCGCACCGCTATCCCTTCCGATAAACCGCAAGACTTGCGGACACGTCTACTAGTGCAACGTTCCCGAAGAGGCTTGTCGATTCGTGCGTTGGTGACGATCGCTCGAACCCCTGCTTTTCGTCGTGGCTGTTGCGTAAAGGGTGCGCCGCGCGGTCGTGGGGTCTCGGTGGTGGGAGATCGCGGCGTTGGTGGGTCGGGTGGTTCTCGCCGGGCGGGGCGCTGCTGAGCCTTTTCAGGTCCCGGCGGGGGCTGTCTGGTGCTTATGGAGCTTCAGGAGGTTGTGGGTGGCGGTGATCAGCCGCCATTCGGAGCGTGCGGCGGATCTTCCTCGGCGTTGGAAGCGGTCGATCCGACGGTTGAACTTGGTGTTCGCGAACACGGGCTCGATCATCACTTTGCGTTTTCGATAGAGCCCGCCGCCGACGTCGGTCTGGAGCACTTGCCGCATGTGCGCGTAAGCGCCACCGTCCCATCCCGGTCTTGTGCCCCGGCGTTTGCCGGCATCGGGCGGGATCAAGATCTGGATTCCCTTGTTGATCACGCCCTCCATCTGCTTTTGATGCCAATAACCGGCGTCCGCGACTACAACCTCGACGGTATCGGTAACACCAGCCCGCTCGAGTTCGGTCTCCGTGGCGTTAACCATTCCTGCCAAGTGCCCGAAATCGGAGGAGTCGACGTTCACCTCAGCAGCGATCACGATCTGCTGCTCGGTCGCGGCCGCCTGCGCGTTATACCCCTGCATGTACCCGCGCGGCGTCTTCACGTTCTTCGAGTCAGGATCGCTCACGTTGACCTTCCCAGCCGGCGTCTCGGGTGGTGTATATGGCGTTGGAGCAGCCCCGAGTCGCTTCCCATCGCTCGCGTGCCCGTGCACCCGGTAAGCCTCATAAGCATCATTCGCGCGTCGCTCAACAGCGAGATCCTCCTCCAGTCGACGCTTTGACTGCCGAAGACGCCCAGGACGCGAACGCGGGATCGGCTCGCCCTCGGCGGCGCGCTTCTCATCCAGGCGACGCTTAGCCTCGCGCAACCAACCCCGCCGGCCCTGGCTCGTCGCGAGCTCCGCTGGCAGCTCATCACCGCGCTTCTCCCCATACTGCTCGTCCTCGAGCCGGTCGGTCTCCGCGGCCTGCTCAAGGATCTCCCTGGCGAGCTGCCCATAGTCACGCGCCGCGTGCTGGGAAGCGTTCGCGTGCATCTTCGTGCCATCGATCGCGACCACCCCGACCCTCACCAGCCCCGCCTCTGCGCACAACTCCAACACCTGGCAGAACAGGTCGGCGAGCGCTCTCTCATGACGCTGGCGAAAACGCGCGATCGTTGTGTGATCCGGGCGCTGATTCGCAGCGATCACGCGGTAAGCGACGTCCTCCACGCACTCACGCTCGATTACCCGCGAGGAGCGCTGCCCCTTGCAGTAGGCGTAGAGCAACAGCGCCAGCATCATCCCCGGCTCATGCGCTGCGCGACCGTGGCCATCCCCACGGTAGGCGCCATAGAACGCCGACAGATCCATCTCATCGACCGTCGCCAACACAAACCACGCCAAATGATCCTCCGGCAGCCACTCCTTCAGACTCGGCGGCAACAACAGCTCCTGCTCACGATCACAAGCTATGAAGTTCTGGGGCATACCCAGATCCTCTTCAACCCGCCGGACAGCACCCTTACGCAACAGCCACCGTCCGTAGCGGGTGTCCGGGGAAGCTCGTCCGAGGCGCCCGCATTTCGCGCAAGGCGAAAGCCGGAGGCTTGCCACGGCCGGGCGTGTCGATCAGCGCTGAGCTCCTTTTCTCGCGGGGTGGCAGCTCGGCCGCGAGGCCTGCTCCCTCACGCGCCAGTGCATAAGGGAGGCCACCACTACCCGCGGGAGGATGAGAAGCTCGTGTGTGAGCCTTATCCGATTTACTGAAGGCAGGGCCATCGGATCAAACGCGGTGGCATATAGCTTTACCATGGAACGAGGTAGAGTCCCGATCATCACAATATGGGCTGCAAACCCCGCCCGTAAGGGGGTATGGGTCCTAAGAAGTGGAGGTGGCAGATGGCCGAAGCAGGACCGTCCACAGAGGGAATTGTGCTGACCCACTGCATCGTCTCGGACGACGTTGAGCGTTCTCGGCGCTTTTACACCGAGGTACTCGGCGGCAGGGTGGTCTTCTCCGGGGAGCCAACCTACGTCGCACTATCCAACAGCTGGATCATCATCAATGTCGGGGGAGGCCCGACCGACGACAAGCCGGCGGTGACCCTCCAGACGCCACGCGACCTCGACCGGGTCAGCAGTTTCCTCAATATCCGGGTCAAAGACATCGAGGCCGTGTACGCCGAATGGAGCGCCCGTGGTGCTCAATTCCTGACGCCGCCGAAGCAGCACCAGTACGAGATCCGTTGCTACATCCGCGATCCCGACGGTCATCTGATCGAGGTGGGCCAAACCACCGACCCAGACGGGGACTGGACCCCGCCTAAGTGGCTGTCGAGTACGGCCGCCGAATAATCATGACGACCGCGGTCATCGGCACCGGGACGCTCGGATCGGTCATCGCACGCCTGCTGGCCTCAGGCGGCGAAACCCTGCGGCTCTCGAGCGCCGACAATCGGTCGGCACGAACGCTGGCTGCAGAGATCGGTCCAGCTGCGGTCCTCGCCGGCGACAACCGCGACGCGCTGCAGGGCGCCGATGCCGTCGTCCTCGCGCTACGGTTTACCGCGCTGAAGGGCGTCATCGACGAGATCGCCGACCGGCTAGCCGACAAGCTCGTGGTCATTCCAAGCAACCCGCTCGGAATCGACGCACAAGGTACCGTCTCACATCTCCTGCCGAAAGAGCAAGCCTCTGGCGAGGCTGTAGCGGGGTGGTTGCCGGCGGGCGCGCGCTTGACGATGGCGTTTGGAACCCTATCGTCCGATATCTTCGAGTCCTCTAGCAAACGATCACCGGAGCTGGCGGTCCTCTTCTACGTGACCGACGACGACCGTGTCGGCGACGAAGTCAAGCGGTTGATCCGAACAGCCGGCTTCGAGCCGGTGAAGGCCGGCGGGCTCCAACAGTCCGGTCGACTCGAGGTGGGCGGCGACCTTCACGACCTCGTAGTCGGCCCTACAGAGGCACGGTCATTGACCAGTGGGGCCTGATCGCTTCGCGGCTCTGCCCGGAGGCACCTCTTCGGTCGGGCCCTTCGTTCGGATGGGCTTGACGACGGCTGACCGTCGCTCATCGCTTCACTCCCACGCCCGTCCCCTCGGTGTACCGAATCGCCTCTCCTTCAACTGGACTCACCAGGAACTGCTCGCGCTCGCCGCGATCCCAAGCATCGCGCAACCCTGGTGCGCCCAGATCGAAGTCGGGGCGCAGGTTGCGCATGACCTCGCGCAGGTCGCGGTGCAGCTCTTCGACCGTCGGGCGCCCCCAGTACCAGTAGCCGTTGTAGATCGCGGAGATCTGAAGCCCAGGGGCGAGCACGAACGTGTGCGGGACCATCGGGTCGTGGACGGGGTCCGTGTACTCGACGATGTCGAGATCGTTCCGCACCGTACGCTCCGGGTCAGAGAGGAACGGGAACTGCGCACCGACGCTATCGCGGAACTCATTGATCTCGAGCTGGTTGTCCGTCGAGATCACGGCCACGCGCGTATACCCGACCCGGAAGTCGAGGTATGCATCAACCAGATAGCGAAGGAAACGGTGCTCCTTCGGATCAAACCCGCCGCGTGAAAGGTGGAGCACCATCGGGTTCGAGCCCTGCAGGCCCGACAGACGGCGCACGACGCCGTCCTGATCGGGCAGTTCATAGTCGGGAAGGCGTGCCCCGACCTCGATATCGCCGCGCATAATGAGCCTCCAATCGGAATTTTCGTTTCTCGCAGGGTGGCAGCTCAGCCGCGAGGCCTGTTGCCGAACTCAGCAGCGAGATCCGTCACCGTGACGCTAAGGAGGTTTCGGCCATGGCCACCGCGATCATCGGCACTGGAGGCTCGGATCGGTTATCGCCCGCCAGCTCACCTCAGGCGGCGAGACCATGCGGCTCTCGAGCGCCGACAATGAGTCGGCACGAATGCTGGCTGCAGAGATCGGTCGAGCCGTAGGCAGCACGAATCAGAGGGTAGGTACGCACGCCCATCACAACTAAGCAATCAGCACGCCCCCTTTCACGGCAAAGCGGTCGCATCAGCCAAGCTTCTCAAGCAGTTGGAGGACATCCGCGAGGCCAAGCGGATGACCAAGGCCGAGGTGGCGTGACGCCTCGGCGTCAAGCGGCCAGTCGTCTCCCGACCGCTCGCCGGCAAGGGCACCGTTCCCAACCTCGGGACCATCGCCGACGTCGCAGAGGCCCTCGACGTCTACATCGACGTGCGCATCAAGTCCCAGCCCCGCAGCGGCAAGCGCCACGCCGCCATCGAGGTCCACGAAGCCGCGGCCTGAGCGGCCTGACGCAGACATGGCGCCCGGTCTTGGCAGCCGTGTCAAAACCACTCGAAATCGCTGCCGCTGTTCGCGACTGCGCTCGGCCGCGCCCGTCGCAGCCGGTCCCGAGCATGCCGCGTGCGACCTGTTGCCTCACGACGATGAGGGGAAGTCGCCCAATCGGAATGGGCACATACGCCCAAGTCACGGGGTCTGGCGGGCGATCCGCGTCCGCTTCACCTCGCGGGTGGCGATACAGGCCGAAGAAGACACTGCCAAGATCCCGGTGGGGACCTTCAAGAGCAGAATCCCGTAGGGAGTTGTCCGCTCGAGGTCTCGGGCCGACCCCACAGAGCCTAAAGCTGATTAGCTCTGAGGCGTGCTTGGCGTGCCCATCGGTGTGACCGCGTGCCTCTTCGACCTCGACGGAGTGCTGACGCAGACGGCCAAGGTGCATTCCGCCGCCTGGAAGCAGATGTTCGACGACTACTTGCGCAAGCGCGCCCGACGGACCGACGAAGCCTTCGTTCCCTTCGATCCGATCCGCGAGTACGACCAATACGTCGACGGCAAGCCTCGCTACGACGGCGTACGAGCGTTTCTTGCCTCGCGCGGTGTGGAGCTACCGGAGGGCGATCCGAGTGACACGCCGGATACGGAGACGATCGACGGTCTGGGCAACCGCAAGAACGAGATCGTGCTCAGACTCATCCGCGAGCAGGGTGTGCAGCCGTATGAGGGCTCAGTCCGCTACGTCAAAGCGGTCCAAGCGGCCGGGTTGCGACGCGCCGTTGTCTCCTCCAGCACCAACTGCCGCGACGTTCTCGCCGCCGCTGGAATTCAGGACCTGTTCGAAGGGATCGTCGACGGAGTCGTGGCCGAGCGCGAGCACCTCCAGGGCAAGCCCGCGCCGGACACATTCCTCGCGGGGGCGCGCACCTTGGGCGTCGAGCCCGCTGAGGCGGTTGTGTTCGAGGACGCGCTGGCGGGTGTCGAGGCCGGTCGAGCGGGGCGCTTTGGCTTCGTGGTCGGCGTCGACCGAGTCGGCCAGGCCGAGGCGTTGAGGACCCACGGCGCCGACCTCGTCGTAGACGATCTGGCCGAGCTGTTGCCGACGCCATGATCCAGCATCCGGACTTCGCGGTCGAGCCCTGGGCCGTGCACGAGACCGCCCTGGACCTCGACAGGCTCGCGCAGACGGAGTCGGTGTTCGCGCTTGCCAACGGTCACATCGGCCTGCGCGGGAACCTCGACGAGGGAGAGCCTTGCGGCTTGCCGGGTACCTATCTGGCCGGTGTCTACGAGGTGCGGCCCCTTCCCTACGCCGAGGCCGGCTATGGCGATCCGGAGGCCGGCCAGACCGTCATCAACGTGACCAACGGCAAGATCATTCGCCTGCTGGTGGAGGACGAGCCGTTTGACATCCGCTACGGCGAGCTGCGCCGCCACGAACGGGTGCTCGATCTTCGCGCCGGAGTGCTGCGCCGCACGGTCGAGTGGGTGTCTCCGACGGGACGTTCCGTGCGGGTGACCTCTACGCGCCTGGTGTCGTTCACGCAGCGGGCGGTTGCAGCCGTCCTCTACGAGGTCGAGGCGCTCGACGGTCAGACATCGGTGGTCGTGCAGTCTGAGCTCGTCGCCAATGAGAAGCTGCCGGTCGCCGAGCGCGATCCCCGCGCCGCGGCGGCGCTCGCCTCACCATTGCAATCCGAGCTCTTTGCCGCGCGTGACACCCGCGCGATCCTGGAGCATTCCACGCGCGCGAGCGGCCTGACGATGGCCGCGGCGATGGATCACGTCATCGACGGGGCGGCGGACACGACGGCCACCTCGGAAAGCTTCGAGGACCTCGGTCGCCTGCTCGTGACGGCCGACCTCGTGCCCAAAAAGCCTCTTCGAATCGTCAAGCTCATCAGCTACGGATGGTCGCGCAGGCGCTCGCCGCCGGCGATCGTCGACCAGGTTGCAGCCGCGCTGGCGGAGGCGCGACACCGTGGCTGGGACGGTCTCCTCGCCGACCAACGCGCTTACCTGGACGACTTCTGGGATCGCGCCGACGTCGAGATCGAGGGTGACGCCGAGCTGCAGCTGGCGGTTCGCTTCGGCCTCTTCCACACGCTTCAGGCCGGCGCTAGGGCGGAGCGGCGGGCGATCGCGGCCAAGGGGCTGACCGGACCGGGCTATGACGGACATGCGTTCTGGGATACGGAGACCTTCGTCCTGCCGGCCCTGACGTATACGGCTCCGCACGCCGCGCGCGACGCCCTGCGTTGGCGCCATCTCACGCTCGATCTCGCACGTGAGCGAGCGACCTCGCTGGGGCTGGAGGGTGCCGCGTTTCCCTGGCGGACGATCCGGGGGCAGGAGTGCTCGGGGTACTGGCCAGCAGGGACAGCGGCGTTCCATATCAATGCCGACATCGCCGATGCCGTCGTCCGCTATGAGGCGGCCAGCGATCACGACGAGGAGTTCGCGCGCGGCGTCGGCCTGGAGCTGCTCGTCGAAACGGCTCGGCTGTGGCGCTCGCTGGGGCATCACGATGCCGCCGGCCACTTCCGGATCGACGGCGTGACCGGTCCCGACGAGTACAGCGCAATCGCCGACAACAACGTGTACACGAATCTGATGGCCGAGCGCAACCTGCGCGAGGCCTTCGAGCGCGCGAAGCGCTATCCCCAGCGCGCCGCTGAGCTCGGAGTCGACGACGAGGAGGCGGCCGCCTGGCGCGACGCCGCCCAGGCGATGCTCATTCCCTACGACAAGGAGCTGGGAGTCCATCCGCAAGCGGAGGCGTTGACCGAGCACGAGATCTGGGACTTCGACGCGACCACTCCCGAGCAGTATCCGCTGCTGCTGCACTTCCCCTACTTCGACCTTTATCGCAAGCAGGTCGTCAAGCAGGCCGACCTGGTGCTCGCGCTGCATCTGCGCGGTGACTTCTTTGCCGACGACGAGAAGGCACGCGACTTCGCCTACTACGAGGGACTGACGGTTCGCGACTCCTCGCTGTCGGCCTGCACCCAGGCGGTCATCGCCGCGGAGGTAGGACACCTCGAGCTGGCCTACGACTACCTCAGCGAGGCCGCCCTCATCGATCTCGACGACCTCCAGCACAACACGCGCGACGGCCTGCACATCGCGTCGCTGGCAGGGACATGGATCGCCGCCGTCGCGGGGTTTGGAGGTATGCGAGACCACAACGGGATCCTGAGCTTCAGCCCCCGCCTCCCGCAGGCGCTCACCCGGCTCACGTTCCGCCTCTGCTTCCGTGGGCGAAGGCTGCTGGTGGAGGTCGGTCCCGAGCAGGCGGCGTACTCGCTACTTCACGGCCCCCCGCTCGAGATCGTCCATCACGGCAAGCAGGCGACGGTTGACCCGCGACGGCCGCAAACCTGTCCCATCCCTCCGGCACCGCCGCGCGAGACCCCTAGACAGCCGCCCGGGCGCGCACCGGAGCGGCGAGGAGCGCCGTCATAAAGGACCACACCTGGCTCTGCGTTTCGGGACCGACAAGCTAAGATCCGCGTCTGTTGACCAAGTCGCCCATCGACCAGTTACTCGGAGCCATCGACATGCTCGACGTAGAGGCGGCGATCGCACTGATGGCGCCTAATTGCCAGATGCTGGCGGTAGACGGCCGCCGCGCCGAGGGGACAGCCGCGGTGCGCGAGCTGCTTTCGGCCTTTCTTGCGACGATACTTCAGACGACGCACCGAATCAGCGCGCAGTGGCACCAAGACGATGTCTGGATCGCCGAGGTAGAAGCAACCTACGAACTAAAGGATCGGGTGAGAATAAGGCGTCCGCGAGCATTCGTGTTGCGTGATGGACCAGACGGCTTCGTCGAGCTGCACGTCTACGGTGCGCATGAACGCCCCCTCGCCGATCATCGAACCGGCGAGGAGGGAATGCGAATCGGCGGACAGTGGATACCACCTCTCTGAGGGAAGCAGATATCGGCTCAGCCTACTTGTGCTTCCAAGTGGCCCTGTACGTCGCCACGTAGGCCGGGCAGATCGCTTTGAACTTCAGGCTGGGGATACCGACGGTGCCCGTCACGGTGGTGCCAGAGAACTTGCCGGTGATTTTGCCCTGTTTCGAGGCGACGCTCGCGACCGGCCCTTTGAAGCTCGTGGTGATCGAGAAGCTCCCGTTCTTGATCGCGATCCTGCCCGCCGCGGCCGTGTAGCCGGGGCCGCCGCCCTGTCCGCACTTGCCGTTGTAGCCAATCGTGGTCTTGAAGCTCTGGATCGCGGTGCCGCCACTTGACACCTTGAACGTGACCTGGGACTTCTCGGAGCTCGTCCCTTCGTATGTCCCGGCCTCGGGCGCCTTCTTCGCTGCCAATGCGACCGCTGCAAGGAGGAGCGAGAGAATCAGCACGGCCGCCAGCACCCCGCGGGCGCGGCGCCGGCCAAGCCGCCGACCCGACCTTGTGTGCGTACTGAATAGCTGCATGCGCTCGATCCTTTCGTTTGCGGCCGACCGTCCGCCCGGGGGCCTCGCCCTGGCAGACTAGGGGCTGTGTCAAGGACTGTCAACCCGACAGGGCGGGCCCCCGATGGCTCTGCCACCGACCTGAAAAGGCTCTTCCGCGATGCCCGTCGCGATCCCGAGCTGGCGGTACTCGAGGGGTTGCACGCGCTCAAGCACGCGCTGCGCTTCGGTGCGCAGGTGCTGCACACCGCAGCCGTGTCGCCCGCGCGACTGGGTGCGCTTGCCGATGCGCTGGCGCCCGACGTGCGTGAGCGGATCCTCGCCGAGGCCGATACGGTGCCCGCCGAGGTGTTCGCGACGCTTGCGCCACTGGCGCCCTCGACCGGGGTGATCGCGATCGCGCGGCGTCCGCCCACCGATGCCCACGCGCTCCTCGCTGATGCGCGACCCGCGCCGGTCGTGCTGCTGGAGGCTCCCAGCGACCTGGGCAACATCGGCGCCTGCGTGCGCGTGACGGCCGCGGCCGATGCCGCCGGGGTGCTCACGACCGGAATCCACGACCCGTGGGACCCCGCGGCCCTGCGGGGCAGCGCCGGTTTGCACTTCGCGCTGCCCGTCGCACGGCTCGGTGAGGATGCGCTGGAGCTGGTCAGTCCCGGGCAGCCTTCTGCGCAGACGATCCCCGCCGGCGGCCCGGATGAGCGCCGCCCGCTGCTCGCGCTCGACCCCGACGGCGAGCCGCTGCGGCCCGGAGAGCTGCCTGCGCGCTCGATCCTGGCGTTTGGCGCCGAGCGTCAGGGGCTCTCCCAGGAGTTGATCGACCGCGCCGACGCGCGGGTGCGCCTGCCGATGCGCGAGGGCGTCTCCAGTCTCAATCTCGCCACCTCGGTGGCCGCGGTGCTCTACACTGGCGGCTCGCTGACGTAGATTGACGCGACGTGGAAATGCAGCGCCCTATGAGCTCCCCTTCCGTCTTGCGGGCGTAGGCTGGGACCCATGGCTGCGAACGTTGCGCTTGCCGTCTCGCTTCCGCTGGAGGACGCCATCCAGCTCGTCCCGACGGCGCTGCTCTGCCTGCTCTACGCCCGGCGTGTGCGCACCCTCGCGCCGAGCGGCCAGCCCGTGCCCGGCTGGCGCCAGGGGTGCTTCTACGCGGGGTGCCTCACGATCGCCGCCGCCCTGATTGGGCTGGGCAAGGCCGGCGAGGAACTGCTGTTCGCGCACATGTCCGAGAGCCTCTTGATCGCGTACGTCGCGGCTCTTTTGATCGTACTCGGCCTCACCGAGCCACTGCTGGCCCCGATCTTGTCGGCCGATCAGTCGATTGCATCTGATCGGCGATCGGTCGGCCTCTTCGAGCGGCTTCGGGTGCTCGCCAATCCGCTGATCGCGTTTCCACTGTGGGCTATCGACCTCTACTTGTGGCATCTGCCTGGGCCCTACCAGGGCGCCGTGGAACACGTTGGGCTGAACCTCCTCCAGCACGTGATGTTCCTCGCCTTCGGGATCAACATGTGGTTGTGCCTGTTTGGGCCGCTGCCGATGCCGGGCTGGTTTGGCAGCCTCGGCAAGCTGTTCTACATCGGCGCCGTGAGCCTCACTGCCGCTGCGCTTGGCAACATCTTTCTTTGGTCGGATGCCGTGTTCTATCCCTTCTACCTACAGGGGGACTCTCGGCACCACCTCTCGCCTCTGGCCGATCAGAACCTCGCTGGGGCGGTGATGATGGTTGTGGTCAGCCTCTTTACGATCGGGCTCTTCGGCTGGTTGTTTCGGCGTACTGCTCGCGAGGCCGTGGAACGGCAGGAGTTGCTTGATTTTGCTTCTGCTCATGGTCTTCCGCTGAGTGGTCAGCGGGCTGCTCGGGCTGTCTCTGCCGGGCGCGGGGCCGAGCTTCGGGCACGGCTTGAAAGCCGTGTGGAATCTGGCGATGGGGCGCTTATTCGAGCGGTGGCTCAGGACTCTTGACGGGGGAGGGGGAGGGCTGGCCCTCCCCCTCCCCCGTCGCCCCCACCCCCTCCCTTTTTGGGCGTCAGTACCTGGCGCTGGTTGGGGGCGGTCGTTATGATGCTTCTATGTGCGTCGGTTGCGCCATGGCTGCCGCTTCAGCGGCGAGTGGGTTTCGGACCTGGCTGCAGACTCACCACATGGGGTGGCTCACGCCTCGTCGTATGCGTGCGCTGACGGTTGGGGCCATGTGCGCGGCTGGGCTGGTCTCGACGATCGGGGTCAGTGGGTCTTCGCTGCCTACGGCCCCGGTCGCTCACCACATCACGCGCGCGCACTGACCGTCGCGCACTGGCCGCTGCTACCGCGCGGGGACTCCCAGGTTTGCCAGGTTTGGTCAGCCGCCGGCTACCGCTGGGAGGATCGTCAGTTCGGCGCCGTCTGACACGGGAGTCTGAAGGCCGTCCAGGAAGCGGATGTCCTCACCGCTCAGGTAGACGTTCACGAAGCGACGCAGGCCACCATCCTCGTCCGAGATTCGGCTGCGCAGCTCGCCGAAGCGCTCGAACAGGCCGTCCAGCACCTCCTGCACGGTTGCACCTTCGAGCTGGGCCTCGCTTGCGCCTTCGGCGGCGGTGCGCAGCTGGGTGGGGATCCTCACGGTCACGGCCATCGCCTCAGCCCCTTCCGCCACCGCCCGCCAGCGCCGCGTCTCCTGCGGTCGTCTGGAAGCGGGACTCCACTTTGGTCTCGAACTCCTCCACGCTGGGGGCGATCGCGTGGGTGTCGAACCGGCCTCGCACCGCGTCGAGTGTCTTCAGGCCCTCGCCGGTGATCACCAGCACGACGCGCTCGGAGTGATCGATCTCCCCGCGCTCGGCAAGCTTCCTCAGGACCGCAGTGGTTACCCCGCCGGCGGTCTCGGTGAAAACGCCGGTGGTCTGAGCCAACAGCTCGATGCCCTCCCGAATCTCCTCGTCGCTCACCGCGTCGATCGAGCCTCCGCTGCGGCGAGCCTCCTCCAGCGCATAGGGACCGTCCGCGGGGTTGCCGATCGCCAGCGACTTGGCAATCGTCTGGGGCTTGACGGGCCGGCAGACATCGTGACCTGCCGCGTACGCACTCGCCACCGGCGCGCAGCCTTCAG
>CAWBSO010000003.1:0-846992 GCA_963791485.1 uncultured Solirubrobacterales bacterium | reverse complement strand
GAGACCTTCTTGCCCATCTGAAAGCCGGCTCCTCCGCGCCCGCGCAGTGCGGAGGCTTCGAGCTCGTGCAGCACGGCTTCGGGCGGCATCGCGAGCGCCTTGCGCAGCGCCTCGTAGCCGCCGCGGCGCCGGTAGACCTCCAGCGTGTGCAGGCCGGGCTCGTCGATGCGGTCGAAGAGAAGTCGGTCGGTCATCCGATTGCGTTGAATGGGGATCGTCCGCGCGGGTGATCTGCTTCCCACGGGGCCTGGGCGCGGGGCATCGTGCCCCGCGGCGACGGGAGCGTATTCACTGGGCTCACGACACCGAGTCGTGGGCTCACGAGCCGGCCCTCGGGTCGGCGCAGGCCCGCCGCGAAAGCTCCTTCTCGGGCAGCACTTCGCGCCCGGCACGTATGTCCTCCAGCAGCTGCGGCACGTCGGAGAGCGCGAGCGGCCCCACGTAGGCTCCATCCACGGAGGCCATCGGCGCGATGTCGCAGGCGCCGAGGCACTCGAACGAGCGCACGTTGAATTCTGGATTGTCGCCCGCCGCTGCGCGCATCGCCTCGTACAGCTCGTCCGCCCCGCACAGCGAGCAGGAGATGTTGGTGCACACGTACACGGAGTGGCGCCCGACGGGCGTGGTCTCGAGCATGTCGTAGAAGGTCGCGACGGCGACCAGCTCGGCGGGCGTCAGCTGCATCACGCACGCGACCTGGTCGATCGCCTCGGGCGAGCACCAGCCGTGCACCCGCTGGGCGGCCTCGAGCGCGGGCAGAATGGCAGAGCGGGGGTCGGGGTAGAGCGCCATGTGCGCCTCGATATCCGCGCGCAGCCCCTCCGGCACCGCGGTCGTGGCGGGATCGGGGATCGTGGCGGGATCCTTGTCGAGGTCGGCGGCCATGTCCCAGCCGGGCACCCGCGAGCCGTGGGCATAGCGAGGGACTGCGCTCATCGAGCCCACCATCCTTGACGACACGGCGGACGACCCATCATCAGCGGTCGATCCCTCCCAGGATCGGATCGAGCATCGCCGTGGTCGCGATCAGGTCGGCGATGTAGGCGTCCCGCGTCATGTGCGCGAGCGCCTGCAGGTTGACGAACGAGGGGTCGCGCATGTGAACCCGCGCCGGCTTGGAGGAGCCGTCCGAGCGCACGTAGCAGCCCAACTCTCCGCGGGGGGACTCGATCGGGTTGTAGATCTCCCCGGGCGGCACGCGGAAGCCCTCGGTGACGAGCTTGAAGTGGTGGATCAGCGCCTCCATCGAGGTCGCGAGCTCGTGCCGGGGGGGCAGCGCGACCTTGCGGTCCTCGGTGATGTGCGGCCCCTCGGGCAGGCCGTCGAGCGCCTGTTCGATGATGTGCACCGACTCGTAGATCTCCGCCATGCGCACGGCGAAGCGATCGTAGTTGTCGCCCACGGTGCCGATGGGGATCTTGAAGGCGAAGTCGTCGTAGGAGCTGTAGGGGTCGGCCTTGCGCAGGTCCCACGGGTTGCCGGCGGCGCGCAGCAGCGGGCCGGTAACGCCGAGCCCCAGCAGCGTGTCGGCGTCGAGCGGGCACACCCCGCGCAGGCGCTGCAACACGATCTCGTTGGCGTTGAGGATTGCGCCGTACTCGTCGGCGCGCTTGGGCATGATCTTCAGGAACTCGCGCACCTTGGCCTCGAAGCCGCGGGGGATGTCCTCCATCACGCCGCCCACCTGGAAGTAGCGCGTGTGCATGCGCGCGCCGGAGGACATCTCGAACAGGTCGAGGATCAGCTCGCGCTCGCGCAGGCAGTACAGGAAGATCGAGGTGGCGCCGAGGTCGAGCACCGAGGTGCCCAGCCAGATCAGGTGCGAGGCGATGCGGTTGAGCTCCAGGTGGATCACGCGCAGGTATTGCGCGCGCTTGGGTACCTCGACCTCCAGCAGCCGCTCGACGGCGCCGCAGTAGGCCATCGCGTTGAAGTAGTAGGAGAGGTAGTCCATCCGCTCGATCACGGGGATCACCTTCCAGTAGGCCTTGTCCTCGGCGGTCTTTTCGATCCCCGTGTGCACGTACCCGATGATCGGTTTGAGGTCGCGGGCGACCTCTCCCTGGAGCGTCACCAGCAGCCGTAGCACGCCGTGCGTGGCGGGGTGGTGGGGGCCGAAGTTGAGCGTCAGCAGCTCGTGTGTGGCCTCGTCGCTGGAGGCGATCGCGTCGGCGCTGACACCGGCAGCGCCGCCCACCCCCGACTGGTCGAGCGTGAAGCTCTGCTCCCGGCGACGGTAGTCGGAAAGGGTGCTCACCGTGGGCCCCCCATCTCCCCCCCGCCGCGCCGCGCTGTGCTCCTTGCGCGTTCTTCCCCTGCCGGAGGCCGGCAGCCACGGATTGGCATGGGTGTATTCACCGCGGGGCTCCGAGTGTCGGGTTGTCGTTGTAGGTGAAGCGCACCGGCTCGCCCCCGGTGGGGAAGTCGCGCCGCTGGGGGTGGCCCTCGTAGTCCTCGGGCATCAGGATCCGGCGCAGGTCGGGGTGCCCCTCGAAGACGACCCCGAACATGTCGTACACCTCGCGCTCCTGGTGGTCGGCGGTGGGCCATTCCTCGGTTACCGAGTCGACCCGCGGCGCGTCGATCGGCACGCGCAGTAGGACCGTGACGCGATCGACGCGGGCCATGTCCAGCAGCTCGTAATGGACCCCCAGACGCGGCTCGTGCGGGTAGTAGTCCACGCCGTGCAAGCTCGCGAGGAACGCGTACCCCTGCCCGCGCAGATGGGCTAGCACGTCCCGCACGCGAGCCGGGTCGATCTCGACCGTCGCTCGCTCGCGGAAGAACACCGTGTCGCGAACCGTCTCCTCGCCGAGCTCCTCCCGCAGCCCGCGTGCGATGAGCTCCAGGCCCGTCGCGTCAGGCATCGCGCTCCGCTCGGGGGGAGGTTTGGATGGGAGCCCGCCCGCCCTGCTCTCCTCCCGCTGCAACGATCTCCTCCGTGCCGACGGCCTCGTAGCGCTCGCGCCAGCCGGCGTCGGGGTCGTCCTGCACCAGCTTGCGCAGCTTGAGGATGCCGTGCATCAGCGCCTCCGGGCGGGGCGGGCAGCCGGGGACGTGGACGTCGATCGGCATGAACTTGTCGGCCGGCACCAGCGCGTAGTTGTTGAAGACCCCCATCGAGCTGCAGCAGGCGCCCATCGAGATCGCCCACTTGGGCTCGAGCATCTGGTCGTACAGGCGCCGGATGATCGGCGCCATCTTGATCGACACGCGCCCCGCGAGGATGATCAGGTCGGCCTGGCGCGGAGAGGCGCGGAACGCCTCGAAGCCGAAGCGCGCGATGTCCATGCGCGGGCCGGCGGTGTGGAACTGCTCCATCGCGCAGCAAGCCAACCCGAAGCCGAGCGGGAAGAACGAGTTGGAGCGCGCCCACGCGACCGCGCGGTCGAGCGTCGTCGTCAGCACGCGCTCTTCGACGTGGCGTTCGAGCTCCGCGCCCTCGAGGTGGGCGGGGAGGTTGAGCCCGTCCAGCTCGCCGCCGCGCAGCAGCTGCGGCGCGTTCAGCCTGTTCACCTGCAGGCGACTCGCGTCGACCTGCGCGCCGCCGGTGGCGCGGGGGCCGGCGATCGGTGTGCGCCTCACCTCCACTCCAACGCCCCCCTCCGCCACACGTAAACGAACGCGACCACCAGCAGCACGATGAACACGGCGGTCTCGCTCAGCGCATAGCTCCCGAACGCGCGCAGCTCCACCGCGATCGGGTAGAGGAAGATCACCTCGATGTCGAACAGGATGAACAACATCGCGATCAGGTAGAAGCTGATCCCGAAGCGCAGCCCCTGTTTGACCTCCGACGGCAGGCCGCACTCGTAGGGGTCCTGCTTCTGTTTGATCGACCGGCGCGGCCCCAGCACGCCATTGAGTAGCGTGAAAGCCCCTCCCACGGCGCCGCCGAGGATCAGGAACACGAGCGCGGGGAGGTAGGAGCGCAGCACCGCGGCTGTTATACCACCGCACGCCGATGCTTGTGCAAGAGTGTTACATAGTGACGATTGGCGCGAGATCGGGCGGTTGCACGGGTCTCGCCTCGGACCTCCACGAGCCACTCGGCCGCGCGGGGCGCTCCAATCGGTTGGGGCACACCGCCAGAGCTGCCGGAGCCGGCGGACACAACTCCCTCGGGCCGCGCGGACACGCCCTTGTCCTGTCCTTCCGCCCGCCCCTCCGTCTTGCCGGCCGCGCTCTCCGGGGGGACACGCGTTGAACGAAGCGGTGGCCGTGGGCGCGCTTGCCGCCGCGGCGGTCAACGCGCTCCCCGCCCTGCTGGGCGGCTGGAGCTGGTACCGCTGGCACCCCAGCCGCCCTTTCTGGGTGCTGCTGCGCGCCGGCCAAGGCGCCGCCGTCCTGTTCGCCCTCGCCGTGGGCGTGCTCGCCGCCGCCGGTCACACCTCGAGCGAACGCCTCTTCTACCTATACGCCCTGCTTCCCCTGGCGGTGGCCTTCGTCGCCGAGCAGCTGCGCATCGCCTCCGCCCAGACGATCCTCGACCAGCGCGGCCTGGAGAGCGCCCAGGAGGTCGGCCAGCTCCCCGAGGCCGAGCAGCAGGCCGTGGTCGCCGCGATCGTCCGCCGCGAGCAGGGCATCATGGCCCTCTCCGCCCTGGTGGTCGTCTTTCTGCTGCTGCGCGCGGCCGAAACCGCGCATGGGGTTTGAGCCGATCCAGGCGTTCAGCTCCGTACTTCGAACGCCCGCTCGCGGCGTGGCCCGAAGCGGTAGATCGAGAAGTGCGCGTCGAAGCTGGCGGCGGTAGTGACGCCGAGGCGCTCCATGACGGCGAAGCTGGTGCGGTCAACGATCGAGAAGTCCTGGTCGGGGAACGCTTCTCCGATCTGCCACGCCGTGTCGAGGTCGCCGGGCAGGACCGTCTCGACGGTGGCCAAGCCTTTGCGGATCGTCCCCCAGAAGCGCTCGGCTGCGGCGAAGCCGCCACGGCTGCGCATGAGTCGCCACGACTCGACGAGCACATGGTCGGTCGTCACGAGGCTATCGGCATCACGCAGCACCTTCCTCGCTCGATCGTAACTTCGGTCCCCTGAGTCGGTTGCCGAGTAAAACACCGAGGTGTCGACGAACACGCTCAACGATCCTGCTGACCCGTCTCACGCAAATGCTCTTTCCAGGCCGCTTCGTCGAGGTACTGCTCCTTATGTTGCGCGACATCGGATCCGCCCGAATCGAACAGGCCGAAGATCTCGCTGATGTCGCCCTTGGGCTCGTCGCCGAGATCCCGGTCGAGCGTTCTGCGCACGTACTCCGCCAGGGAGATCCCGAGGTCCGCGGCGCGGCGCTTGGCGCGCCTGTGCGCGTCGGCATTGAGGGTGATCTGAGTGCGTACCACCATTGGAGTGCCATTATACCACCAGATATTGCCCGTCATGGTCGGGCTGCGATCGGCGGTATGGGTCTCCGATCACCGCACGATCAGTGTGGCGGCCATCCCCAGCACGGCCTGGTTGCCGACGGTGCTGACCAACAGGTAGCGGCCGGGGGCCAGTGGGGAGGTGGCCACCGACCCGCACCTACCGGGCAGCAGGGTGGGGATGTCGGTGAGCGTCGTGCGTTCGTCGGAGTCGAGGGCCCCTCGCTGCAGCGCCACGTTGTGCGTGAGGATGCCGCGGTTGCAGGCCACGATCCGCAGCGCCCCCGCCGGCACGCTCGCCGTCTGCGGCAGGATGCGGTACTCCTCGAGCGTGAGCGCCAGGCGGTGGCCCGCCACGTGCACCGTCCGCCCGGCCCCACAGCCCGCCAGCAGAAGCGGCGCGAGCAGCGCCGCCGCGAGGGGCCGTGGTCGCATCCGGCGAGCCTATATATTCCGCCTCGCATGAGCCCCCCTCCGAAGCCTCGCATGAGCGCCCCGCTGAGGCTCGCCGCCACGCTGGCGGCGGCCGCCGTCGCGGCTGTGGGCGTCGGCGCCTGCGGCACGCAGGGCATCCAGCTCTCCAAATCCAGCCCCTACTACAAGGGGGCGGCGCTGTTCCTGCAGCGCTGCTCGGGCTGCCACACGCTCTCCACCGTCGGTGCCGAGGGCTCGGCGACCAGCATCAAGGATCGCTTGCGCACCAACGGCCCCAACTTCGACTTCCGCACAGAGCAGTACAACCAGGTCCTCTACGCGATCCGCAACGGCGGCTTCTCCGGCGCGATCATGCCGCAGAACATCGTGCTCGGCGTGCAGGCAAAGGAAGTCGCCGCGTTCCTTGCCAAGTACGCGGGCCTGCAGGCCCCGAAGGTGCCGTCGATCGAAAACACCGCGATCCCGGGCTCCTCCGAAAGCTCGACGAGCGCAACACCCGCGGCGAGCACCTCCACCTCCACGAGCGCTGCGACGGCCTCCGCCGCATCCAACGGCAAGCACGCCACCAAATAGGGCGCGGCCACTGTGACCGGCCCCGAGCTTGCGGGCCGGTACGGGTAGGCTCCCGAGGGTGCTGGATCTCAAGCGGATCAGGCAGGAGCCCGACGCTGTGCGTGCTGCGCTCGCGCGGCGCGGGGCAGGCGTGGCGGCCGGCCTCGACCGCGTGATCGAGCTGGACGAGCGCCGCCGCGCGCTGATCCCCCGGCTGGAGGAGCTGCGCGCGCGTCGCAACGCCGCCGCCGACGCGATCGCCCTGGCCAAGCGCTCCGGCGAGGACGCCGCCGCGGCGATCGCCGAGCAGCGCGAGCTGGGCGTGCGGGAGAAGGAGCTCACGCAGGGGCTCACCGCCGTCGAGGCGGAGCTCGACGCGGCGCTGCTGCCGCTGCCCAATCTCCCCGACCCGACAGCGGCCCCCGGCCCGGAGGATGAGCTGGTACGGATCGTGGGGGAGGCCGGATCCCAATTCCCCCCCGCGATCACCTGGAGCTGGCCGGTTCGCTGATCGACATGGACCACGCCGCCAAGCTGTCGGGCGCGCGCTTCGCCTACCTCAAAGGCGACCTCGTGCTGCTCGAGCTGGCGCTGGTGCGGTGGGTCCTTGAGAAGCTGCGCGCGCACGGCTTCGAACCGGTGATCCCGCCGGTGCTGGTGCGCGAGCGGGCGCTGTACGGCACCGGCTTCCTGCCCGACACCGAGCAGCAGATCTACAGCCTCCCGGCGGACGAGCTCTTCCTGGTGGGCACCTCCGAGGTTGCGCTCGCCTCGCTGCACGACGAGGAGATCCTCGATGCCGAGCGCCTGCCGCTGCGCTACGCCGGCTTCTCTCCCTGCTTCCGACGCGAGGCTGGCGCCGCCGGCAAAGACACGCGCGGGATCTTCCGCGTGCACCAGTTCGACAAGGTCGAGATGTTCAGCTTCGTCGAGCCCTCCGCCTCGGGTGCGGAGCACGAGCGGATCCTCGCCATCGAGGAGGAGATCCTCGGTGAGCTCGGCCTCCCCTACCGGGTGGTCAACATCGCCGTCAACGACCTCGGCACACCCGCTGCCAAGAAGTACGACTGCGAGGCATGGCTGCCTAGCCAGGGCCGCTACCGCGAGCTGACATCGTGCTCCAACACGACCGACTACCAGGCGCGGCGCCTCAATATCCGCGTGCGCCGCGAGAAGCGCGTCGAGATGCTCCACACGCTCAACGGCACCGCGGTGGCGGTCGGGCGCACGATCATCGCGCTGCTGGAGAACGGCCAGCGCGAGGACGGCTCCGTGGTGCTGCCGGAGTGCCTGGGCCCCTACAGGGCACCCACCGAGCTGCACGCTCCTGCTTGAGCGCGACCGTAGATGAACGGTCGCTCGAAGACCACGGCGGCGTCGTGCCGTCGCCAAGGTTCGGTCATTCGGCATAGGTTCGAGGCGATGCGAGTTCCTCTCGTTTCCAGCGACGAGCGCGGTAGTGTTTGGATCGATGGCAGAGCCGCCCGAGCAGCAGTCGTATGACCCTGAGGGGGAGCGGGTGCGGCGGCTGCGGCTGCGCGCGGATGGGCAGCGACCGCTTGTCGTGAACCTCAGGGAGACGATCTCTCTGACGCGCAAGCTGTTCGAGTTGCGCGACTCCGCGCGGCGTGCCCATTGAGTGCGCCGTCGTTCGACGAGATCCTCGTCCGCCTCGTTCAGGCGGATGTCCGCTTTGTCGTCATTGGCGGTCTGGCGCTGGGATCATGGGGCGTTGTGCGGGGGACGAAGGATTGCGACATCGTGCCCGACCCGGCGCCCGAGAACCTCGATAGGCTCGCCCACCGCGCGGCTGACGACCTCGATGCCGCTCAGCCAGACCGGGATTGAGCCTGGGCGTCACACCCGCTCCAGCGCGTAGCCGATCTCCAGGCCCGTGGAGTCGACGATGTCGTCCACGCGCTCTTCGTGCAAGACGCGGTAGCCTGCCTGCGCGAACAGCTCCAGCCACTGTGCGTGCGTGAGCAGGCGCTGGGTTGTCACCGAGTGCAGCCAGATGTAGTAGTTGTAGTAGCCGCGCCCCTGGCGGTCTGAGCCGACCAGCTCGCCGCGGCCTTCCTCGTAGGGGTTGGAGACCTCGACGATCAGCAGCTTGGCGTTGGGGAAGCGCGTGCCGAACGAGCGTAGGAACTCGACGGTTCCCTCGACTCCCCGCTGGCCGACGATCTCGTGCAGCACGAACGCTGACACGACGAAGTCGACCTCCTCGCTCGGCACGTAGTCGGGCGCCGAGGCGTGCTCGATCGCGATGCGCCCCTCCATGCCAGCTTCGCGCACGTGCGTCCGCGCCGCCTCCACCGTTTCCTGCGCTAGCTCCACGCCGATCGCGCGCAGGCCCGGGTGCTGGGCGCACAGCGTGATCAGGTAGAGCGCGCTGCCGCAGCCATAGTCCAGCACCACGCCCTCGGAGGCGCCGAGGCGCTCGATCAGCCGCAGCGTCAGCGGCACGGCGTCGTAGATCGCGATCCGCGCGCTGCCGGTCGCCACGCGCAGGTGGTTGCGCTCGATGCTCCCGTCGCCGTCGCGCATCAGCCGGCTCACGCCTTTGAAGAGGTCGCGGTAGCCCTCCATCAGGAGTTCCAACCAGCCACGCACCGCACGCAGCTCCGAGAGGTCCTCGGCCAGGCGGTACGTTCCGGCCTCCCGCACCAGCGCGCCCTCGGAGTGCAGCGCCTGCAGCAGCGCGCCGGTCAGCTCGCTCCCGGATGCGCCCGTGGTCGGGCTGCCGGGCGAACCCAACCTCCCGGCCAGCTCCTCGGCGCTGACACCCTGCTCCAGCGCGCTCAGCAGCGGCTCGTCTTCGAGGATCGCCATCAATAGCTCCGCGGTCGCCCACCCGGCGAGGTAGTCGAGCGCTCTTAGCAGGGTCGGCCGGAAGGCCGCGCGGTCGATTGCCTCGGGGGTTGCCTGGGCGATGGTCTGGTTGGTGGTGGTGGTGGTGGTGGTCTGGCTGGTGCCGTCGATGGTCTGGCTGGCGGCGTTCATGTCATCGCCTCGCCGCAATCGCCGCAATCGCCGCAATCGCCGCAATCGCCGCAATCGCCGTAATGGTCTGGGGGCTGCCGTTCATGTCGGTTTCTCCTGGGTATAGCGATAGTATTAGCGATTTTGGGGAAAGGGGTAAGGGGAAAGGGGAGGAGGGAGGGTGTTGTTGTTGTATTGAAAATTTAAAAGGTGTGCGCATTTGTTATACGGGCTTAAAAACTTATATACATACACACCCACCCCTCCACGATTTCATCCGCCCGCGGCCCCGCCGGAAAGGTGTGTGCGCAGCTGGGCGATTGCTGCCAGACCGTCGATCAGACGGTCGGCGTGCTCGCGCAGGCTCACACCGATCCGCAGCCCCGCCGGCTCTCCCAGCGGGGCGGTCGAGGCGACGATCACGTTCCAGCGCGCTGCCAGCGCCTCCTGGATCGACACCGCCTCGGCGGGCGATGCGCAGGTGACGAACACGAAGTTGGTCTCGCTGTCGTGCACGCGCTCGAACAGCTCCACCGCACGCAGGCGCGCGATCAGCTCCGCGCGCAGCGTGCCCACCTCACGTGCGTGGCGGCGCGGAAAGTCAGCGTCGCTCTCCAGCGCGCCGATCAGCGCTTCCGCCGCCAGCCCGCTGGTCGTCAGATATGCCTGCCGAGCGCGCAGCCGCGCGATCAGGCGCTCCTCGCCGACGAGGCAGCCAATCCGCAGGCCCGCCAGACCGTACGCCTTCGAGAAGGAGCGGAACACCAGCAGGTTGGGGTGTTCCCCCAGCCATTCGATCCCCGGCGCGCGCGCGCAGAAGTCCGCGTAGGTCTCGTCCAGCAGCAGGTACGCCGAGCGCCACAGCAGCGCGCGCAACGACTGGGGCGCGAACGCGTTCGCGGTCGGGTTGTTGGGGCTGGCCAGCATCACCAGCCGATCGGCCGTGACCGCCCCCAGCAGCTCCCGCGGGAGTGCGTGCTCGGCAGTCAGCGCGAACGTCCTGCAGCGGTGGTTGAGCGCCGCCGCGCGGTCGCCGTACCCGTCGAAGCCCGGGGTGACCGTGTAGGGGTCGCCCAGCTCGAGGATGCACAGGTCCGCCGCCTCGTCCACGCCGGTGGTGAGGATCAGCTGCGGCGGATCCACGCCGAGGTGCTCCGCCGCGGCGGCCGTCGCGCGTGCCAGCGCCTCGTGTGGATAGACGTGCCCTCGGGCGATCGCCGCATGCACGCGCTCCACCGCGCCCGGCGGGGGCCCGCGCAGTGCCTCGTTGCGATCCAGCTGTGCCACCTGGCTCTCGGCGCAGGGATTTGCCACCGCCGTCATCGTGTGCCACCCTCGGGCACGGCGCGGGTATCTGCGACTGCCGTCATCGTGTGCCACCCTCGGGCACGGCGCGGGTATCTGCGACTGCCGTCATCGTGTGCCACCCTCGGGCACGGCGCGGGTATCTGCGACTGCCGTCATCGTGTGCCCCCGCTTTCGGGCACCGCACACGGCAATCCCAGCGCGCCGATGCCGGCGGCGAGCAGCGCGCGCATCGCGCGGGCGGTGCGCGCGTCGGCGTCGGTCGCGAGGTGGCGGCGGCTCAGGTGTCCGTAGAAGCGCGCGAGCTCATACACGTCCAGCCGCTCGGTTGCGCGTGCCAGCAGCCGGCGGTGGACCTGGGACTGCATCACCGTGTTGCGGTACTCGGGATCCTCGGGCGCTGGGTCGGGCCGGCCGTCGTGGCGCGGGTCCCAGGCGCTCACCGCGGCGCGCGCGAGCTCCCACCCCACGCCGCCGGTGAGGTCCAGCATCTCCGTCAGGGTGAGATCCACCGGCTTGCGTGTCGGGCGGCCGAGGTAGAACCCCAGGGTCACCAGCGCCGCAAGGCTGCGCGCTCGGAAGCGTCCCTCGCTCCGCGCGGCGAGCTCCCGCAACCGCGGTGAGGCAGTGAGCCGCTCGAGCATCCCGTCCACCAGCGGGGGCCTGCCATTGCTCGACTTCACCGCGCCGCCCTCCACCGTCACCATCCCGTAGATCACGTTGTTGCTCGGATGGCGCCGCGGGTGGTTCGGCCCGGGCGGGGCCCGGTTTGCGCTGAGTCGATGCCCGCCGGCGTCGGGCGGCGGGGTTGCGACCGTGCCGCGCGCGTCCTCGGCCTCGGCGCGCGTCGGTCCCTCGCCGTACATCAGCCGCTCGTGGTAGCGCACGTACGCCTGCCACTCCTCGCCCACCAGCTCGATCGTGCGGATCTCGCCGAGCGTCTCACGCAGCGAGCGCCACAGCGCGATCGTGCGCAGGTGCTGGGTGGGAAAGCCGTCCGCCCGCGCCAGCAGCAACCGCGGGTACTCCTCCTCGCGCGTCTCGTACACCACCGCTCCGCTCTCCGTCCGCGTCAGCACCGCGCCGGCCACGCCGCGGTCGAGGATCCACTGCGTGAGCGGGCGCGAATCCGACTCGTACACCAGCCGGTCGATGCTCACGCCGAGCGCGGCGAGCGTTGCCCGCTGCCCCTCCAGCGCCCACCCGCGCAGTCGCTGCCAGTGCTCCACGATCTCGGGATCGCCCGCGCTCATCCGCTCCAGCAGCCTGTCGGCGAGGTCGTTGCGGACCGCGGCCTCGGCGCTCAGCGCCGGGTCCTCAGCGCCTTCCGTCGGCGGCCGCGCAGGGTCACGCCCGGGATGGAGTGGGTGGCCGGCTGGCTCGGGGGCGTGAATGGCTGGCCCTGGGGCGTGAATGGCTGGGCGGCCGGCGCGGTCGTCCGGCACGCCGACGCCGTCGGCCGCCCGTGCGGCGTAGCGCCCGAAGCAGTCGCCCACGAAATGATCGCTCTTGACCCCGAGGCCGCGCGGGGTGGTGTGCTCGGGCAGCTCCATGTAGCCCGCCAGCGCTTCGCCCATGCTGCGGCAGTAGTCGCTCACCTGGCTCTGGCGTGTCACACGCGCCCCTGCCGCCGCCAGCGCGCCCGCGAGCGCCTGGCCGAGCGCGATGTTGCGCAGGTGGCCAACGTGCAGCGCCTTGGTGGGGTTGGCGTCACAGAAGTTGACCACCACCTCGGCTCCGCCTAGCAGGTCGCCCGCATCGAGCACGCCCTCATCGCCGGCCTCCAACCGCTCCCCGAGCTGTGCGATCGCCGTGTCGGCGAAGCGCACCGTCAGCGAGTCCGCGCGGGCGCTCACGGCCGCCACGTCGGGCAGCGCGGCGAGCGCCTCGCGCGCGGCGGTCAACTCGACCACGCTTTCTGCTTGGAAGATCTGGGCGTCGACCCCTCTGCGCGGGTTGTGGAGGGGAACCACCGAGAAGTTGGTCTGCGGCGCAAGCGCGATCAGCGCCTGTAATAGCCGATCGATCACTTCACGTGCTCGGGTGGAGATGCGCCCGGCGTGGCCCCGGCCACCGTTGGCTGCGCCGTCGCCGCCAGTCGCATCGGTGCCAGGGGCTCTCGGGACGTGGGCCCGTGATCGGAAGGTACGCCCGGCGGGGCTCGAACCCACATCGGCGGCTTAGAAGGCCGCTGCTCTTAGACCGGCGACTCGCGAGGGCTTTCTCATACCAAGCGGCCGCGCTGCGGCAGATAGCCGCCGGCCGGCGAGTCTCGCGGGCACGCGGCCCACGGCTCGTCGCCGGTTGAGTGACTACACCTGGAGATTCGGCGCCACTGTCGTCGTGGCCGTTAGCCAGTTGAGCTACGGGCGCATGGGACGGTTTGATCACCATTCATCCGAGGGTAAGCCCGGTCTGGAGATCCCGCAACGCAAATTGCGAGAAGCCCCCGCCCGCCGCTCGCCGCGTCTCCGCAGGCACCCTCGTTTTCCCTGCATACGCCGGAAATTTGGAGCAGGAACAGTCGATCGGTGGAGCCCGAATAGTGGGAAACAGCGGGCGAGCGAGTTTCCAACTCTGGCCGAGATCCGCGGAAACGCCTGTCTACAGCTGGCGAGATAGGCTGGACATTGAGAAGATACTGCCGAAAGTAAAGATCAAGCATGCCGCCGAGGAGAGGAAGGCGTCAGGGTGCAGAAGCCAGGGGGTTCGGTGGACGACGACGAGCGCGCGCGCATCTTCAGGGCGGTGGCCGCTGCCGTCCGCGCCCGCAGTGGAGGCGGCGCTCAGATCACCCTCGCCGACATCGCCGCGCGAGCCGAGGTCTCGCCGCGCAGGCTCCGCGGGCAGTTCGCCGACGTCGAAGCGTGTTTCCTCGCGGCCTTCGAGTGGTGCTCGGAGCGCGCCGGCGCCGCGCTGGCGCGGGCCTACGCCGACGAGCCCGGGTGGGTCGAAGGGAGCAGATCCGCTTTAGGCGCTGCGCTTGAGCTGATCGAGCGGGAGCCCGACTTGGCGCGGCTGTGGATCGTCTACGCACTCGGTGGGGGCCCGCGCGTGCTGCACAGCCGCGCCGCCGCGATCGCGACACTGGCCGAGTACGTCGATCGCGGGCGGCTGGAGTCGAGGGTCCGCGCCGAACCTCCCTCGATCACGGCCGAGGGGGTGGTGGGCGCGCTGCTGGTGGTCCTGCAGACGCGTCTGCTGGCGGCCACGCCCGAGTCGCCCACCGCGCTGCGCGGCGAGCTGATGAGCCTGATCCTGCTCCCCTATCTGGGCAGCGCCGCCGCGAGGCGCGAGCTGACCCGGCCCGCCGGCCGAGCTCCGGCCGGTCCCCGTATGCAGCCCCCACGCAGCGGGCGCGCGGTGATGGAAGGCGGCGGTCCGAGGCTCACCTACCGCACCGCGCGCGTCCTGACGGCGATTGCCGAGCGGCCCGGATCGAGCAATCGCGAAATTGCCAATCGCGCTGAGGTTGTCGACCAGGGCCAGATCTCCAAGCTGCTCAGCCGCCTGGAGGCGCAGGACCTGATCGCCAACGTCGGCGGCGGCGGCCTGCGCGGCGCCCCCAACGCGTGGGAGCTCACGCTCCGTGGCGAGCAGATCCAGCACGCGATTACGCGGATGGTCGCCGCGACCCGCGAGCGCTCGGGGCGGCGGTAGGCGGCTTCAGCTTGGCTTTGGCCCCACCCCGACCCGGTGGTATTAGGGCACCCTAATTAGGCCAGCCTAACCTGTGCTAGGGTTCCCGGCGAGAGCATAACCTAGCAGCAAGGTCGGGATTTGGAACCTGTAGAGAACACAGCGCCGCAAGCGGCCGAAAACGCAGCGCCGCCGCAACCCGCTGCCGAGGAGGCGTCCCGGAAGGGCGTGCCCCCGAAGGCGGCGCCCCGCCGGCGCCTGGCCGGCACGCAGGCGAGCATGTACGTCTGGACCGCGGTCGTGCTCGCGGTGTGCGTGACCGCGGTGATCCTCGGCTGGCACGCGCGCGGTGGCACGCCCAACCCCGCGGAAGGCTCCAACCACGTGGGGCGCACGAGCGCGGTGCTCGACAGCGGCGTGCTGGTGTTCCGCGAGGGCCTGGAGACGATCCTTGTGCTGGCCGCGATCACCGCCAGCTTCCTCGGCTCCAACCGCGCCTACCGCAAGCCGGTCGCGGTCGGTGGCGGCCTCGCGCTGCTGGCCGCAGTCGGCACCTGGTTCGTGGCGGTGTGGTTCATCGGGATGTTCGGCGGCAGCGGCCTCGCGGTGCAGGCCGCCACGGGCATCCCGGCGATCATCGTGCTGCTGGTGGTGATGAACTGGTTCTTCCACAAGCTCTACTGGACGGGTTGGATCTCCCACCACCACAAGCGCCGCCGGGGCCTGCTCGGCGGAGCGGGCGAGACCAGCGCGCGCGCCACGATGCTGGGATTCGGTCTGCTCGGCTTCACCTCGGTGTACCGCGAGGGCTTTGAGATCGTGATCTTCTTGCAGGCGCTGCGCGAGCGCTTCGGCTCGAGCGTCGTGCTGGAGGGCGTGGTGCTCGGCTTGCTGTTCACGGCCGCCACGGGCGTGCTGACCTTCGGGCTGCACCAGCGGCTGCCGTACAAGAAACTGCTGATCATCACCGGCGGGATGCTGCTCGTGGTGCTGTGGGTGATGGTCGGCGAGGAGGTCAACGAGATGCAGCTCGCGGGCTGGATCGGGACGACCCCAATCCCCGGCGTGAGCCTGCCCGGCTGGATGGGCACGTGGTTCTCGATCTTCCCCAACGTCGAGACGATCGTCGCCCAGGTGGCCGCGGTGGCGTTGGTGGTCGGCTCCTACTGCGCCGCGCAGTACATGCGCGTCTGGCGCCCCCGCCGCCGCGGCGAACAGGTGGCCCGCCGCGCCGAGGCCCCGCCGAGCCCTACCCGAGCCGGAACGCCAGCGACCGCGCGGCCCCGTGCGCAGGGGTCAGCGTGAGCCGGTAGCGCCCGGCGGGAAGAGTGCCGCGGCCCCGCAGATGGGCGCGGTCGCGGCCGTGGGCGGCGGTCAGCGTGAGCCCGCCCGGCGCTGATGCCCAGCGTGGGCGCCCGCCGACGCGGACGAGCCGCGTGAGCGTGACCCGCACCCGCGCGGGCGCGCTGAGCGTAAAGGCGAAGGCCACCTGGGAGACGGTGGGCAGGCCGCGCGCGAACACCGCGCTCGCGCGCGCGGTGAGCACCAGCCTCGAGAGGCGGACGGCGCCCTGGCCGGGACTGGCTTCGCCGCCGTTCACCGAAGCAGAGGCCCCGGTGCCGACGGTGGAGCTGTGCGGCGAGGTGTTACTCACGCCCGCCCCGGCGCCGCCGTCCTCGCTCCCCTCGCCCGCTCCGCCCGCGGTGACGGTCCCCCCGCCGTTGCCTTTCGAGCCCGTTTCCGCCGGCGCGAGTTTTTCTTCGCGCGGACCTTCGGTCTGTTCGCTGTCTTTGGCTTTCGCCGCGGCAGCTTCTTCTTCGGCCTTCTTGGCCGCTTCTTCTTCGGCCTTCAGCCTGGCCGCCGCTTCCGCTTCGGCTTTCGCCGCGGCTTCCGCGGCTCGCTTTTCTTCGAGTGCCTTCAGTTCCGCTTCGGTGAGGGGCTCGAGCGCGCCGATCCCATTGGGGGTGCCGACGCCGGCGGGGCCGTTGTAGCCCGGTCCCGCGTTGCAGATCAGCGCCCCTTTCCCGCAATCGAACGCAAACCGCGCGGAGAGCGGACTCATGGAGCCGCTGCAGGCGGTGTAGCTGTCGTCGCATTCGCCGTTGCCGCCGGCGGTGACGGGGTGCAGCAGGCCCGTTCCAAGGTGTTCGTAGAGCGTGTGCGCCGGGTATTCGACACCGTGCGAGCCGCCGGCGAGCGCGAACATCGAGGCGATGATCGGCGAGGCGACGCTGGTGCCGCCGATCGGCCACCACGTGAGCGGCGTGTTGACCACTTTGCCCGCCACTTCTTCGTGGAAGTCGGGGACCGAGTCGTACACGGCGACGCCGCTGTAGGGGTCGGCGTCGGCGGAGACATCGGCCACGGCGCGTTTGGCGCCGGCGCCGGTGCCGCAGCCGACCTGCGCCCAGTCGGCGACGGCGCGCTGCCATTCGGGCGCGGAGAACTGCGTGCTGCAGCCGCCGCCGCCGGCGCCGTAGTTTTCTTCGCCGCCGCGGGGATCGTCGTTCCAGACGGTCTCTTGCTTCCAGGCGCCCGCGGAGAAGCCGAGGTGGGTACCGCCGACGGCGACCACGTGCGGTGAGGAAGCCGGGTAGTCGGCGCCTTCGTAATATTCTTCCCCGGCTTCCTTGGCTTCCGCGGCCTCGGTCCAGTTCTGGTAGCCGTCGTCGCCGGCGGCGGCCGTGATCACGGTGTCGGGGTGGTCGAAGGCCGGGCTGTCGCGCACGGGTTCGGAGCCGCCCCAGGAGTTGGAGACCTCGGTGT
Organism: uncultured Solirubrobacterales bacterium; assembly: GCA_963791485.1. Lineage (GTDB taxonomy): Bacteria > Actinomycetota > Thermoleophilia > Solirubrobacterales > Solirubrobacteraceae > Palsa-744. Next base: position 829,951 of record CAWBSO010000003.1, on the reverse strand, counting down.
CACATGCCTCCTCGCCGCATGCGGGAGTCTTTTCTGCTTCGCGGCCGATCCTCACGGCCGTTTCCTCGGCGGCTTCGAGGTAGCCGTATTCGTCGGAGTCGGCCTCCACGAGCACGATGTGGCAGTGGCGCTGGCAGATCGCGTCGGCTGTCTCGATGTCGGTGGAGATCTCGACCGCCCAGCCCTCGGCCGTCTCAACCAGTTCACAGGCCGCTTTGCGCTGCGCGTTGGTTGCTTTGCTGTCTTCGCAGACCGTGAGCTCTTCCTCGCGTTCGGATTCGCTGGTGGGGAACGGCGGGTGGCCGCGTTCGCCGCGCTGGTTGACCTGCTCGAAGCAGCCGTTCGCTTCGTCGCATTCTTCGATGCCGAATTCCCTGTCGTACACCCTCAGGTCGGTTTCGGCTTCGGGGTCGTTGTAGGCGTCCACGAGCGCGATCGTCTGCGGCGCGGCCGCCGGCGCTTCAGGCGTTTCCCCGGGGAAGTAAGCGGCGCGCAGGTCCACCGGGCGCAGACCATAGGCGCCCCCTTTGGGGCCGGAGGCTTCGAGCGGGCCGTCGCGGGTCATCCCCAGCGGGTGTGTGTGGGCGCGGGCTTCGGCGGTCTTCGGCACGAGCTCGACGGCGAGGCAGCCCGCGTGGTGGGGAGCCGGCGCGGGACACGCCGGGCGCGTCAGGTAGTCGGAGGCGGGCAGCGGCGCGATCGAGCCGGCCGCGCCGGCGGGCAGCGAGAGACCGAGCAGCGCGCCGGCTGCGAACAGGAGGGCTGAGCATCTGCGCGTTTTGAGCATCCCTGAGCGCTGCGCCTCGATCGGGTCCACCTCGCAATGATCGACAGTAGCGGGTCTGCGTATGAGAGGTCGCAGGCTTCAACGGACGACAGTGGGTCAGTTTGAGCAGGTAGGGGTGTTCTCTGGAAATCGGCTTTGAGTATAGCGATAGTATTTATAGAGAGGGTGCTGGGGTGTTGTTATAAAAAATCTAGAACCCGATAGCAATTGCGCACGGCTTTTGAATTTTTTGTTCAACACCGCGCCCCGATCGCAATGGCTATACGACCCTCTCCACTCCAAACCGACTCGCTACCCGACGGACGGACGACGGGCCAAGCCGTACTCACGCCCAGGCTTTCATCTACGCTGAACGCAATGTCGCGCAAGCTCGGCATCGTCCCCGTTCCCAACTCGCGCTCGCGCCAGGAGGCGCTGGAGCGTAGGCGCGAGGCCAGCCTGGTGCTGGAGATGGCGAGGCTGCTGCTGAAGGGGGAGAGTCTCGCGCAGGTGCTGCCGACGGCGGCGGCGAGGATGGCGCAGGCGCTGGAGCTGCAGTCGGCGGCGATCGTGATGGAGGCGGTGGAGCCCGACCCGCGCAGCGTGGCGTTCCCGCTGCGCGAGGGCGACCGCCGGCTGGGCACGGTGGTGGTCGGGGCCGACAGCTCCGAGCGCAGCCTCTACCGCCTGCAGGAGCGGGTGGTGCCGGCGTTGGAGGCGCTGCTGAGCGCGGCGCTGGAGCGCGAGACGTTGCAGGGCGGGGTCGTGGAGACGGCGGCGCTGCGCCAGGCGGACGTCGTCAAGACCGCGCTGCTGCGGGCGGTGTCGCACGATCTGCGCAGCCCGCTCACTGCGATCTCCACGGCGGCGGAGGCGATCGCGCTGCCGGGCGTGTCCGCGCCCGAGCGCGAGGAGCTGGCGAGCGCGATCCTGGCGGAGACGCGCCGCCTCTCGCGCCTGGTGGACAACCTGCTCGACCTCTCGAAGCTGGAGGCGGGGGCCGCCGAGCCGCGGCGGGAGTGGCTGTCGATCGAGGAGGTCCTTGGGATGGCGCTGGAAGATCTGGCGCCACCACCGCCCCCATCCACCCCGGCGCTGGAGGACCTCGCACCGCCGCCGTCACCCAACCACGCAACCCCCCCCTCCTCCTCCCCCTCCAATCAATCCCAACCGGAGGAGTTCCACGTCACGATCGACCGTGACCTGCCGCTGGTGCGCGCCGACTCCGCGCAGCTGGAGCGGGCGTTCGTGAACGTGCTGGAGAACGCGCGGCGGCACTCGGGGGGCCATCCGGTGTCGGTGCGGGCGCGGGTCGTGCGGACGCTGGCGGGCGAGGGCGACCGCCTGATCGTGCGCGTGGTCGATCGCGGCCCGGGGATCCCGCCGGCGCAGTTGGAGCGCGTGTTCGAGCCGTTCTACTCCGCCGGCACGGCGCGCGGCGGGCGCCGCGGCTCGGGCCTCGGGCTGGCGATCGCGCGCGGCTTCACCGAAGCGAACGGGGGCTCGCTGCACGTCGAGTCGCTGCCGGGGCAGGGGGCGACGTTCGTGTTCGAGCTGCCGCTGGAGCGCGGCGGCCCGGAGGCGGCGGGGTCGGCTCAGGTGTCGGCGGCAGCCGCGACGGCGCCGGCACTGGGATCGGAGGCGGGTGGCGGTTGACGCATCGGCGGCGAAGCCGCGGGTGCTGGTCGTCGACGACGAGTTGCAGATCCTCCGAGCGCTGCGTGTGGTGCTGCGCGAGGCCGGCTTCGAGGTGATCGCCGCGCAGAGCGCCCCCGAGGCGCTGGACCTCGCGGCCGTGAAGGCGCCGCGCGCGGCGATCGTGGACCTCGTGCTGCCGGGCGGCGACGGCGTGGAGGTGACGCGCAGCCTGCGCGAGTGGAGCGAGATGCCGATCCTCGTGCTCTCGGCCGTGGGGGAGGAGGAGCAGAAGGTGCGGGCGCTGGAGGCGGGGGCGGACGACTACATCACCAAGCCGTTCGGCACGCGCGAGCTGGTCGCGCGCCTGCGCGCCGCGCTGCGCCGCAGCGAGGGGGCGGGCGAGGAGCAGCCGACGATCGCGACCGACGGCCTGGAGATCGACCTCGCCGCACACGCGGTGCGCCGCGACGGCGAGCCGGTGCACCTGACCCCGATCGAGTTCGAGCTGCTGCGGGTGCTGGCGCAGAACCGCGGCCGGCTGATGACCCACCGGGCGCTGCTGGCGGAGGTGTGGGGGCCGGGGTACGTGGACGACGTGCAGGCGCTGCGCACGCACATCGCGCGGCTGAGAGGGAAGATCGAGCCGTCTGGCGAGCGACCCCGCTACATCCTCACCGACCCGGGCGTGGGGTACCGGTTTTCGGGATGAGCAGCTTCGCTGCGGGGGTGGCTGTGCTGGCGCTCACGGGCATGGCCGCGGCCGGCGCAGGCGCTGCGCCGAGCAGCGCGGCTGGTGCCGGAGCTGGCGCGACAGCCGATTTGCTCTCGTCGGCCACCGACTTCCGCTTGCCCACCACCGGCTACCTCTCCGCCCCCACCGAACAGCTCGCCGTGCCGGGGATGGCGGCCGGCGCGGAGGTGACCCCTGAGGGGGACCTTTACTCCGGGTGGGTCGAGTACGAGCTGCGCTTCGGCCGGCGCCTGCGCGGGTGGGATCAGCCGACGCGCACGCTGCCCGACCCGGGGGTGCCGCTGCTCTCCAGCGTGCTCGCCGACGGGCCGGTGCGCTACACCGTGACGCTGTTCGCCGTCCCGGTCGGCGGGCGGCCCGTGGTGTATGAGACGGTGACGGCCGCCAACGGCGCTGGCCGGCCGCAGGAGGCGCAAGTGGCGATGCTGCTCGCCTACACCCGCGGCCGCCCCATCCGCGGCCCGCACGGCGTACCGACCGGCGCGTTCCGCTACGAGCGCCCGGTAAGCGCCAGCGCCTCGGGAGCCTACGAACAGCCCGGCCAGTCGTTCTCCAGCGCCTTCCGCTACACCGTCGCGGGGCGCGACCTGGACCGCTCCGGCCTGCTGCTGGCGCGCGGCCCGGCCGCGCCGAGCTGGCCGCTTGCGACGGCTGCTGGCAGCCCGCTCGCGAGGTCCCCTCGGAATCCCCGCGCGACGTCCGCTCGGAGCCCCGGCGCGACCTCCCCGCGGAGCACATCCACCGCGACCCACGACGGCAGGGTGTTCAGCGCCCGCCTGGCGGCCCACGGCAGCGCGAGCTTCACCTGGCAGATCCCGCTCGACCCGCCGCCGGCCGGCGGCGCCGCCGATCGCGCGCTCGACGCCGTGCCGCTGGGCGCCGCGCGTGCGGCGCTGCGTTCGCTGTGGGCAGTCCAGGAGGCCGGGATGATGGGCATCGAAGTGCCCGAGGCGAAGGTGGACGCGACCTACCGAGCGGCGATCGCGGAGATCCTCGAATCGCGCATCCAGACTCCCACCGGCTGGGAGCAGTGCCCCAACCGCCTGCAGTACCGGGCCTTCTGGATCCGCGACGCGGCGATCGAGACGCAGGCGCTCGACCTCGTGGGGCTGCACGCGGCGGCGGCCCAGAACCTGAGCTTCATGGACGCCTTCCAGCAGGCCGATGGCCTCTTCATCAGCCAGGCCGGGCAGTACGACGAGTGGGGGCAGGCGCTGTGGGCGCTGTCCCAGCACGCCGAGCTTGCCCAGGAACCTGCCTACGCCGCCGCCCAGCTTGGGCGGATCGGCGCCGCGGTCGGCTGGCTGTCGGCGGCCGCCGTGGCCGACCCGCTGGGGCTGCTGCCCGCCAGCAACCCCGACGACAACGAGCTGGCGTACGGGCACCTCACCGGCGACGACCTGTGGGCGGCCGCCGGGCTGCGCTCGGCCGTCGCGGCCGCCACGCTGGCGGAGCAGGCGGGGGACGCAACCGCCGCCCCGGCGGGACAGAGCGCCGACGCCGCCGCGGGGGCCGAAGCGCGTGCCGCCGCTGCCACGCCGGCCGAAGCGCGTGCCGCCGCTGCCACGCCGGCCGAAGCGAGCGCCGACGCCGCCGCGTGGACCACCGTCGATCAACACTTCGAGGCCGCGCTCGACCACGCGATCGCGGCGGCGGTGGCCCGCGAAGGCCACATCCCCCCGGTGCTCGACGCGAAGGGCGGCCAGGATTGGGGCAACTACTGGGCGGCCTTCCCCGTGCAGGTGCTCGGCGCCCGCTCGCCCGCCGTCTCGGCCACGCTGCGGTGGGCGCGGGCGCACATGGCCGAGGGCCTGCCCACCTATTTGAACGGCAGCGAGCTGCACGACTACCTGGGCTTCCGGATCTTCCAGGCCGAGCTGGCCGCGGGGGATGCCGCGGATGCGCTCGCCGGGCTGTACGCCGAGCTGGTGCACACCACGGCCACCGACGGCGGCTGGGAGACCGGCATCGCGCCCTTCGGCGGGCGTGCGTCGGCGACCAACCTCGCTCCGCATGGCACGTTCGCGGCCGAATACGTGGCGCTGCTGCGCAACATGCTGGTGGTGGACACGCCCGCCGGCGGCGTGAGGCTGCTCGCCGGGGCGAGTCCCGCGTGGCTGGCGCCGGGGCAGCGCATTGCCGTGACCGCGGCCCCCACCGACCACGGGGCGATCTCCTTCCTCGAGCGCTCCACGCGGGGCGGGGAGACCCTCACCTGGCATGGCGCGCTGGCCCCCGGCACGCCGCTGAGCTGGGTGCTGCCGTGGTGGGCACGGGACGCGCGCACCGCGAGCGGGCGTGTGAGCGGCGGGGCGATCGCGCTGCACGGCGACTCGGGCTCGCTCACCGTCGCGTTCGGCGGCCGCCGCCCGGCGCAGTCCTACATGCGGGCCGTCGCTGCGCTGAACTCTGCCTACCGGGCGCACGGTCGCCCCGCCCCGCTCGTGCCGGCCCACTGAGCGAGCGCGCATGCCGGCGCCCGCCATCGGGTGATGGGACGCTGCCCGATGGGTGAACAACCGCGTTGCGGCGTTGTACGGCCGACACGGCGGCGCCGTAACGAAATCGTTATACGCGGGCGCGAAATCGTCACACCCCCGTGATGGCGCGGCGAGAATAGTGCACGTATGGACGTGGTGGCGGTGGCGATCGGGATTGCGATGTTCGCGGTCCTGCTCGCGATAATCGAGGGGATCGACCGGATATGAGCACGCCTCCGTTGGGCGCGTTCATCGCGCACATGAGCGGCGCCGACTTCTTCGGCCTAGTCGTCACGGTGCTGATCATTGCCTACCTCTTTTACGCATTGATCCGCGGAGAGAACCTCTAGGCGATGACCTTCTACGGCTGGCTGACGATCGTGCTGTTCGCGATCATCCTCACCGTGCTCGCCCTGCCGCTGGGCAGCTACCTGGCGAGGGTGTACACCGGCCAGCGGGTCTTCCTGACGCCGCTGTTTGCGTGGCCGGAGCGGATCCTCTACCGGTTTTTGCGGGTCAATCCGAAGCTCGAGCAGGACTGGAAGGCGTATGCGAAAAGCCTGATTGTCTTCTCGCTCGCGGGGTGGCTGCTGCTGTACTTGATCCTGCGCACGCAGGACGCCTTCTGGGTGCCCCACGCGCTCAACCCGCTCGGCTACCACTCGCCGTCGTGGAACGTGAGCTTCAACATCGCCTCGTCGTTCATGACCAACACCAACTGGCAGTACTACAGCGGCGAGACGACGATGAGCTACTTCACCCAGATGGCGGGGCTCACCGTCCAGAACTGGCTGTCGGCCGGCGTGGGGATCGTCGTGGCGGTCGCGCTGGTGCGCGGGCTCGTCGGGCGCACGGGCAAGAGCCTCGGCAACTTCTGGCAGGACATCGTGCGCACGATCCTGTACGTGCTCGCGCCGCTCTCGGTGCTTGTTGCGCTGATCCTTGCCTCCCAGGGGGTGATCGCCAACTTCTCCAACTACCTGGTCGTTCACACGATCACCGGCCTGCAGCAGACGATCGCGATGGGTCCGGTCGCCTCCCAGCATTCGATCATGCTGCTCGGCACCAACGGCGGCGGCTTCTTCAACACCAACGCGGCGCACCCGTTTGAAAACCCGAGCCAGTTCACCAACTTCTTCGAGATGCTGTGCGTGCTGATCATCCCGGCGGCGCTCGTGCTCATGTACGGGCGCATGACCGGCAACCGCCGCCAGGGGTTTGCGATCTACGGCGTGATGATGTTCATGTTCCTCGGCGCCGTCTGCGTCGCCTACATCGCCGAGGCGCACGGCTCGCCCGCGCAGCACGCGGCCGGCCTGCACACGGGCGTGATCCACGGCTCGGGCGGCGGCAACATGGAAGGCAAGGAGCAGCGCTTCGGGATCGCCGGGTCGGCGTTGTTCGATGTCGTCACCACGGTCACCTCGTGCGGCTCTGTGAACAGCGCGATCGAGTCGTTCACCGGCATCGGCGGCGCGGTGCCGTTCGCCAACCTGTCGGCCAGCGAGGTGATCTTCGGCGGCGTCGGCACGGGGCTGTACTCGATCCTGCTGTACGTGCTGCTGGCGGTGTTCATCGGTGGGCTGATGGTGGGGCGCACGCCGGAGTGGCTGGGCAAGAAGCTCGAGGCGCGCGAGATCAAGCTGGCCGGCCTCGGCATCCTGATCACTCCGCTGGCGGCGCTGTTTGCCACCGCATTGGCGACCGCCAGCAAATCCGGGCGTGCGTCGATCTCTGCGGTGGCGACCTCCGCCAAGCTCGGCACCCACACGCCGCAGGCCTTCTCCGAGACCTTCTACGCCTACCTCTCGCAGGCCAACAACAACGGCTCGGCATTCGCCGGCTACACCGGCTACATACAGCCCAACGCGGGCAACCTCGGCGCGCACGGCATCACCTTCGCCGACCTGCTGGGCGGCTTCGACATGATGTTTGCGCGCTATGCGCCGATCCTGTTCGCGCTCGCCGTCGCGGGCGCGCTCGCCGGCAAGCGCGTCACGCCCGCGGGCCTCGGCACGATGCGCACCGACAACGGCACGTTCGCGGTGCTGCTGATCGGCGTGATCGTGCTCGTCGGCGCGCTCACCTTCTTCCCCGCCCTGCTGCTCGGCCCGATCGTGCAGGGCTTGACCGGACATCTGTACTGAGATGCAACACGACAACCGCCACCTGACACAAGCACCATGAAACGCGACATCAACCCTGAGCCGGAGGAGGGCAGGCCTGGGTGGGCGGGCCTTCAAACCCCCTCCCATCACAGCATCGCCAAAATAAGATGAAACGCGACATTGTTACATCGATCATCGGGATCGTCGTTTTTACGATCCTGCTCGGGTTGGTCTACCCGCTCGCGATTACCGGCATCAGCCAGGTCGCCTTCCCCGGCGATGCCAACGGACAGCAGATCAAGGTTGCCGGCAAGGTCGTGGGCTCGAAGCTGATTGGCCAGAGCTTTGCCACGCCGGTGCTCGAAAAGAGCGGCAAGCCCAAGGAAGTCAAAGGCGTGGTGGAGACTGAACCGGATCCGCGCTACTTCCAGTCACGCCCGTCCGCCACCGAAGATGGGGCTTACAACGCCGCCGCCAGCACCTTCTCCAACCACGGGCCCAACAGCGTCGTGACCAAGGAAGCCAACGAAGAAAACATCAAGGCCTACCTTGAGCTCAACAAGAACCAGATCACCAAGGCCGAATACGACCCCGGGCTGACGGTGGCGAAGATTCCCGTCGACGCGGTCAACAGCTCGGCCTCGGGCCTCGACCCCGAAATCTCACAGGCCAACGCCTGGATCCAGGCCCACCGCATTGCGGCCGTGCGCCGCCTGCCGCTCGTCACCGTGAACGATCTGATCTCCAAGTACACATCGGGCCGGGGCCTCGGCTTCTCCGGCGAGCCGGGAGTGAACGTGCTCGAGCTGAACCTTGCCCTCGACCGCCTCAATGGAGGAACGGGCTGATGTCAACGATTCCGGCAGCCACCGAACGCCAGGCGGTTTCGCTGTTCCAGCGCGACATCGTGGTGCGCGCGCTGATCGACAGCCTCAAGAAGCTCGACCCGCGCGTACAGATCCGCAACCCGGTGATGTTCGTCGTCGAGGTCGGCGCGGTGATCACGACGGGGACGTGGCTGATCCAGGCCTTCGGCGGCAAGCCGCTCGGCGGTGGGCACGAGCCGGCGTGGTACACGTTCACGATCGCCTTCTGGCTGTGGCTGACGGTGATCTTCGCCAACATGGCGGAGGCGTTCGCCGAGGGCCGTGGCCGCGCGCAGGCCGACACGCTGCGCTCGATGCGCAAGGAGACCGTGGCGACGATGCGCGACGGCTCCACGAAGGCCGCCTCTGAGCTGACCCGCGGCGACGTGGTCGTCGTTGAGGCGGGCGAGCTGATCCCCGGCGACGGCACCGTGACCGAGGGGATCGCCACGGTCGACGAGTCCGCCATCACGGGCGAGTCGGCGCCGGTGATCCGCGAGTCCGGCGGCGACCGCAGCGCCGTCACCGGCGGCACGCGCGTGACCTCCGACCGGATCGTCGTGGAAATCACCCAGGAGCCGGGGCACTCCTTCCTCGATCGGATGATCGCGCTGGTGGAGGGAGCGGAGCGGCGCAAGACGCCGAACGAGATCGCGCTCAACATCCTGCTGGCGGCGCTGACGCTGATCTTCATGATCGTGGTTGCGACACTGCGGCCGTTCGGCCTGTTCGCCGGCACGGCGATCTCCGAGACGACGCTGATCGCGCTGCTGGTCGCGCTGATCCCCACCACGATCGGCGCGCTGCTGAGCGCGATCGGGATCGCGGGCATGGACCGCCTCGTGCGCCGCAACGTGCTCGCGCTCTCCGGCCGCGCTGTGGAGGCCTCCGGCGACGTGGACGTGCTGCTGCTCGACAAGACCGGCACGATCACGATCGGCAACCGGCTCGCGTCGGAGTTCATCCCGATGCCGGGCGTCGCCGAGTCCGACCTCGCCGAGGCGGCGCAGCTCTCCTCGCTGGCGGACGAGACGCCGGAGGGCCGCTCGATCGTGGTGCTCGCCAAGCAGTACGGGCTGCGCGAGCACGACATGAGCACGCTGAACGCGACCTTCGTGCCGTTCACCGCGCAGACCAGGATGAGCGGGGTCGACTTCGACGGCCAGCAGCTGCGCAAGGGCGCGGGCGACGCGATCGTCGAGTTCGTCAAGCACGAGGGCGGCTCGCCGCCGCCGGAGCTGCAGGCGCAGCTCGAACGGATCGGCCGCGAAGGCGGCACGCCGCTGGCGGTCGCGCGCGACAGCCAGGTGCTGGGCGTGATCTACCTCAAGGACACGATCAAGGAGGGGATGAAGGTCCGCTTCGACCACCTGCGCGCGATGGGCATCAAGACCGTGATGGTGACCGGCGACAACCGCCTCACGGCGGCCAAGATCGCCGAGGAGTCGGGCGTCGACGACTTCCTCGCCGAAGCGACCCCCGAGGCGAAGCTCGCGCTGATCCGCGAGCAGCAGCGGGAGGGGCGCCTGGTGGCGATGACCGGAGACGGCACCAACGACGCGCCGGCGCTCGCGCAGGCCGACGTGGGAGTGGCGATGAACACCGGCACGCAGGCGGCGCGCGAGGCGGGCAACATGGTCGACCTCGACTCCAACCCGACGAAGCTGATCGAGATCGTCGAGGTGGGCAAGCAGCTCTTGATCACGCGTGGCGCGCTGACCACGTTCTCGATCGCCAACGACGTCGCCAAGTACTTCGCGATCCTGCCGGCCGTGTTCATCAGCACCTACGCGGCCGCGGGCGAAGCGAAGGGCCCGCTGCACGTGCTCAACATCATGGACCTGGGCACGCCGGAATCGGCGATCGTCTCGGCGATCATCTTCAACGCGATCGTGATCCCCCTGCTGATCCCGCTGTCGCTGCGCGGCGTGCGCTACCGCCCGATCGGCGCGAGCGCGCTGCTACGCCGCAACCTTTGGATCTACGGCCTCGGCGGCCTGATCGCCCCGTTCATCGGGATCAAGCTGATCGACCTGGTCGTGCACAACCTGCTGGGTGCCTGACACTCCCTCTCCGGGGGAGCCCGGACGGAGGGGGCTTTGAGGGGCCTTGGGCCGTAGGGCCTCCCCGTCCACCAGCTCGAAGCAGCGCGACACGGCCGCGCGCACGAGCTCGAGGTCGAAGCCGAGGTCGATCAGCGAGTCGGCGCCGGAGAAGGCGCGCTCGGCGAGCAGGAACAGCGCGAGCAGCGTGCCGGCGGAGAAGCTGTGCCGCAGGGCGGCGAGCACGACCACGGCGATCGGCCCCAGGTTGGCGGCGGCGCCGGCGCCGTAGCGGTTGGCGGCTTCCAGCCACCCGAGGCGCACCTCGCGGCGGCGCACGCGCGTCACGGCCGTGCGGAAGCGTCCCGCCGCGGCGTCGCGATCCAGGCGCGCGGAGAGCTCGGCGGCGAGGCTCGAGCTCATCGCCTCGAGCGCCTCCTGGCGCTCCTCGGCGGCGCTCGCGAGCGGGGTCTGAGAGAAGCGGGCGACGAGGCCGGTGAGCGCGATCAGCGCGGCCCCGTACAGCGCGGCGGGCGGGTAGAGCACCGCGAGCGTGGCGAGCGCGGAGAGCAGCTCGAACAGCCCGATGACCGCGGTGTCGAGCGGGGCGACGACGACATCCCGCAGCGCTTCGGCGTCGGAGATGAAGCGCGAGGCGACGCCGGCGAGCTCGGGCGCGGTGGCGGGAGCGCGGGGTTGCAGGCCCCTGAACATCAGCATGCGCAGCTCCCGGTAGAGGGTGCCGACGGCCTGCGCGAAGAGCCCGTCGGAGAGCGCGAAGGAGAGCGCTTCGAGCAGTAGCGCCGCGACGATCAGGGCGGCCGCGGGCGCGACCGCCAGCGCGGCCCCGCCCGCGTGGTGGCCGCCTGCGAGGTCGTTGATCAGCGCCCCGAACGCCAGCGGGGGCACCAGGCCGAGCAGCGCGCCGAGCGCGGTGAGCGCGACCATGCCCAGCAGCGAGCGACGCGCGGGCCGCGTCAGCGCCAGCAGGCGCCGCCAGGGAATCGGCTCGCGAGCGGGGATCAGATGTTCGAGGAGGCGGCCCATGGAGGCCCCCGGCGACGGATCGGAGCCTCGACCGAGGCTCTACGATCCGCGCGGACGGGGGCTGACTACTTTTTCTTCTTGCCCTTGCCGGAGCCTTTCTTGGAGCTCTTCTTTTTCTTCTTGCTGGAGTCGAAAGCCATTCGCGTCACCCCCTTCCGGTGGAGCGTGGTTCCATCGCGCTCACACGGTAGGCAAGGAAGCGTTTGGCTGCGATGGTCACTTGGTGAACGGTTTATTAAGATGGCGCTGCCGAGCTTCGAGCGCCATCGCCTGCGCCACCTGCTCCCGCAGCGCCCGCAGCTCGCGCTGGCGCGAGAGCACCCACAGCCCCAGCAGCGCGACGACGATCAGCCCCACGAAGCCGAGCAGCGCGCCGACTTTGGCGAGCGTGCTCACGGCGGGCGCCGCGGGCGGGGGCAGTTTGAGGCTGCGGGGGCTGGCAGGCGCGTGCGAGCCGGCGGTGGCGGTGCCGATCACCGGACGGGTGCTCTCGGCGATCGCCAGCATCTGCTGCGGCGAGAGGTTGTTGGTGAGCGTGTTTTCGATCCAGTAGGCGGCGCCCCCTTCGCGCCAGGCGATCGTCTTGAGGTGTTCGCCGTCGTAGAAGAGGCTGTAGGTGCGCGAGCCGACGGGGATTTCCTGCGTGGGGTCGCTGAGCAGCGGCGAGTCGGTCCAGGTGCTGCCCTGGATGTCGTAGTACTGGCCCAGTTCGCCCTGGTCGACGACGACCACGTAGGCGGGGTAAAGCCGCCTGCCGGGACCGGCGATGTCATACCAGCGCACCGCGTCCGGTTCGGATTCGGCAGTGGTTTCCTGGGCGCGTGGTACCTGCACGGCGAACGGCAGATGCGGGGCGATCGTGCGCGCTTGCGCGAGCGTGGAGCCGGGGGTGGGCGACAACGAGAGCGCGGGGGCGGGCGCCGCGGGGCGCCTATGCGCGGTATGGGCTCGCCCGCCGCTCGACCCGTGCAGCCGATGCGGGGCGATCGCTGCGGTGCCGCTGAGGAAGGAGTGCGCCGCTTCTTCGATCTGCTGCGGCGTGGCGGTGTCGTAGGTGCTGTGCAGCTCGACGTGGAAGGGCACCTGGCGCACCGGCTTGCCGGCCGATTCGACCAGCAGCTCGAGCAGCTGCAGCACCTGCGCTTCGCTGCGCAGGTCGGTTTCGACCGCCTTGCCGACGATGCGCTCGAACTTTTCACGGTTTTCAAATAGCGTCGGTCCGTACTGGGACTTGACGTCGAGCAGGAAGCGCTGGTCGCGGGCGTCGCGGATCAGTGAGGTGCTTTCGTGGCGGTTGGCGACGAATTCGAGCGCTTCCTGCCCGCACAGTCGCTGGTAGCCGGGTTGGAGGTTGATTTCGAAGTACTGTTCCCCGCCCGGTTCGTTGACGTGGTGGTAGGGCTTGTCGACGGTCATGTACACGCAGCCCATTTCGTTCACGGCGCGCTTGAAGCGTTTGAAGTTGGTGACGAACACGAGGTTGGGCGTGATGCCGATCACCTTCTTGAGCGTTTCCGCCATCAGCTTTACCCCGCCGGAGGTCGTTTCGCCGCTTTCCTCGTAGCCGAAGGTGTAGGCGGAGTTGATGCGGTTTTCTTCCACCTGCCCGTTGAGTCGCGTGAACGGCACGCGCAGCTCGCGCGGGATCGAGAGCATCGAGATCGTCGGCTTGCTCGGGTCGATCCGCACCAGCAGCATCTCGTTGGAGTGCGGCAGCACGGCCCCGCCGGGGTTGCCCTTGGGGGGCGGGCGTTCGTCGTTGCCGACCAGCAGCAGCGTCTCCGGCGCGCCGCTCGGCGCTGCCGGCAGGATGCTCGCGGCGACCTTCACTGGCTTGTTCTGGCGCAGCGCTGCCACCACCTTGCTGACCTCGTTGCGCGCCAGCACGGCGCTCGCCGCGCCCGACAGCAGCACGACCCCGATCGCGCCGAGCAGCACGCGCTTGGCCATCCACCAGGGACGGCGCGGGGGCTCCGGAGGGATCGGGCCGGGCGGCGGCGCCCCCAGCGGAGGCGGCGGCTGTGTCGCGATGGCGCTCAAATGACTCGACCTGGAGACTAACGACCCCCGCCCCCGGATCTGCCGTCAGGTGGTCTCTCCCCGGGGACGGCGTCCGCGTGTCCTTCTCCGTGCCCTGAGCACGTTCGAGCGACGCGGCCGAGTGCTCCCTAGCGCCGTGAGGGCATCACGCCTGCTACCATGACATTATGTCTCAGTTGACATTGCGAGTCCCCGAAGAGCTCGCCGAACGGCTCAAGGGAGCGGCCCGTGATCGCGAAGAGAGTGTCAACGGCTACGCCGTCAAGGTTCTTTCAGCCGCTGTCGATCCGGATCTCGCGGGCGACGAGATCACGGGCTTGAGGGAGCGCCTGGGGCGAGCTGGGCTTCTGCTGAGCCCTGAGCCCCTCCGGACTCAGCGCCCGTCCGCGCGAGCGCTGAGTCGCGCGCGTGCGGCAGCTGGGCGTGGCAGGCCGCTTTCGGACTTCGTCGCAGAGGGCCGTCGCTGAGTACTTTTGCCGATTCGTCGGCGCTCGTGAAGCTCTACGCCGACGAGGCGGGGCATCGAGCAATCCGCGCGCTCGACGCGCTCGTAGTCTCGGCGCTCGCGCGTGTGGAGGTGCCCTCCGCGCTATGGCGCAAGGTCCGAACGGGCGAGCTGGAGGACGCGGCCGCCAGTACCCTGGTTAGCGCCTTCGAGTTCGACTTTCACGGCGATCTCGACTCGGGCTCGCGCTTTACGATCATTTCCCCGACCGAGCCGGTGCTCGTCGCGGGCGCACGGGAGGCAGCGCGCCATGCGCTGCGCGCATATGACGCGATACAGCTCGCGAGCGCGCTTGCGGTCCACGCGCTCGACCCGCGCTGCAGCCACTTCGCCTGCTTCGACACCGAGCTGCGACGCGCCGCCAGCCGCGCTGGCTTCGTGCTGCTACCGGAGGCGGTATGCACACGCTGAAGATCGCTATCGCCATCGCCTGGATCGTCTTCTGGATCTACTGGTTGGCGTCTGCATTCGGCGTGAAGAAGGGTCGATCCGGCGGGCACCGGATCCCGCTGAATGGCTTGAGCGCGCTGTCGGTCGTCCTGCTCCTGCGCGTCTTCCCCGGTGGGAGCCTGGCCGTCCACAGCCCGGTGCTCGGGGCGATCGGGGCCGTCGTGTTCGTGTCCGGGATCGCGCTGGCGATCTGGGCTCGCATCCAACTCGGGCGTAACTGGGGGATGCCGATGACCCAGAAGGCCGAGCCGGAGCTCGTCACCTCCGGCCCCTACCGGTTGGTCCGCCATCCGATCTATTCGGGACTCCTGGCGGGGCTGCTCGGTACGGCGCTCGCTACCAACCTGATCGGCCTGGTCATTGTCGCGGTACTGGGCGGGTACTTCTACTACAGCGCGTCGGTGGAGGAAAAGTACCTGATCGCAATGTTCGCCACCGCGTATCCGGCGTATCGAAGCAGCACGAAGATGCTCATTCCCTTCGTCCTCTAGGCGCGTTAGGCCGACCCTGTCGCTCGCTTCACCCCTTGGGGACTGGGTCCGTCCAGTTGCTTCAGCCGCTCGACCGCTGCGCTGACGTGTGTGAGATATCGCTTGACTGCCGTTTGCACGGACGGCTCCTCGGCGTGGTCGGGAAGCGCACGCAGCAGGTTGAGCCGGCTCTGGGCCACCCACGCTGAGAGGTCGGGCTCGCTCAACCACCGCCCCTCCGATCTCCATGTGCGGCTCATCATGCGCGGCCAGTCCTCGGTGCTGCTGGCATAGGGGTTGGGTGGGCAAAGCCGGTTCTTGTCCACGTCGTCGTCCCGGTGTGCCTCGACGAAGCCGACGAGGGCTGCGTTGAAACACGGCGAGAGGTGCCGCACCTGCTGGAGCACGATCCGACCAGGCTGGAAGATCGGCGTGGCGGGGGCGTTGTTCAGGCCGAGTGCCGTGCAGTCTACGTGCAGGACGTCGGGCCCGGTCTTGGTCTCCCCGCGCTCAAGCACGATCCGGTCGCCCTCGATCCGCCGCACTCGGCCGAGTCTGACGACGTCTCTAATCTGGCGCAGGGCCGCTAGCTCGCGGGCGCTGAGCATCGTGCCGCGGTACATCGTTGCCGGCCACGCCGCGTCGATGCGCACGAGTCGCCCCGAGGCCTCGAGCCGCTCGAAGAGATCGTCTACGTTCGCCGCATGGGCACCGGCCTCGACATCGGCAGCGTTCCCCTCCATGATCGCGCCGACCTGCTCCAGCGGCTGAAAGTGGCTGCGGTCATAAAACCACGCGTCGCGGGGCCGGATCCAACGAATCCGATCTGGCTGCACGTCGTTGTCCAGGAGCCAGATGCACGCGTCGGTGGCCGTCTTGCCGGACCCGAGGACGGCGTAAGAGCAGCCTGATTGCGCGGCCGCCGGCAGGTCGTTGATGGGGACGAGCCGTACGCCCGGCGCTACCTCGAACGGGGCGGCGTGGGTCGCGGGGATCGACGCCTCCAGGTATCGAGCATCGACGACCTTGCGGCGTACAGCGACCTCGTGAAGCTCTCCGGTGCTCAAGTCTCTGACCCGCTCACCGCCACCCCGGCCGCCCACGTGCTCGTGGCCGGTGAGCACGCGGCACCGGCCTGTCTGCGTGAGCCTCCCCGCCGCCTTCGCGAAGTACTCGAAGACCTCCTCGCCAGTCGCCCGCTCGTAGTATCCGGCGTTCTCGCCGACCTGGTCGATGCGATCTTCGCCGAGCGCCAGCGAGTTGACGCCGTAGTAAGCGGAGGGTGTGTGCAGGCGAACGAACGGATACGCGTCCACCCAGTGACCTCCGGGGGCATGTCGACAGTCGATCACCGTCACCTCTACATCCGCCTCGGCTAGCAGCGCGTCGGCGAAGGCAAGGCCGCTCGCACCCGCCCCTACAACCAGATAATCGCTACTGACGAGCATGTTCTCTCCCTCTGGTTTTGCGCGAAAGCGGTCCTTCTATTCGGCCAGGAAGACGATAGCCCCTCGCGGCCGCTGATCAGCCCAGCGGCTTTCGTCCGGTGGCCAGCTTGACCGAAACAGGCAGCTCCAGATAGTCTCCGGCCCGGTACGCGCTCACCAACTGATCAAACTGGGTTCGGATCCGATCCTGGGTATCTTGAGTTTGGCCGAGAATCAGAGTGGAGGTGCGCACCGTCCCAGCAAGCAGGCCGTCCCAAAGCTGGTCGGCCGAGGTGACCGGGTGCGTAAATGCGCGCGTCTCGACCTCGACGTTCTCAAGCCCCGCTCCGCGAAGCAGGCCGGCGAACTCGTCGTCGTGCGAGAACCGAAAAAAGTCGGGACCCTGGGGGATGTCCGCAGGCGCAGTAGCCGCGGTCGCAGCGACCGCGTCGAGGAAGACCCCGAGGAAGCGAGCCCGCTCGGGGAGATCCCACGCGCTGAGCGCTATTCGTCCGCCGGGCACCAGTACGCGCGCGAACTCCCGGGCCGCTCGCTCGGGTCGTCCAAGGTGGAGGACCAGGAAGTTCGCGACCACAGCGTCAAACGACGCGTCGGAGAACGGAAGCGCTTCGGCGTCCGCGCGGCGAAACTCGACCTCCGGATGGCGCTCGCGGGCGAGGGTCACCATCGCCTCCGCAACGTCGACGCCCACGGCCTCGGCGCCCCGCTCGGCGGCGCCCGCCGCCACGTGGCCCGGACCGGTGGCCACGTCGAGCACGCGTTCGCCGCGCCCGACGTTGGCCGCATCGAGCAACGGATCGATCGATCGGGCTGTGATCCGGCCGAAGAGCTCCTCGTAACCCGCCGCCTTGCGCTCCCATCCCGCTGCCTCGAAGGCATTGAAGGCATCCGCATCGATCGCTCCGGCCACGTCGTCGGATCTTACAATGACCAGCCTTCGGCGACGGCGTAGACGAGTAGCCCTCCATCGCTGCCGCCGTGCTCGGCGCCCGACCCTGCGACAGTGCATGTGACTGCCCGACCAACTCCACTACGCTTGGTGGCGAAGATGCCTTCGTGCACCCATCTCGACTGCGTTCGCATCAGTCGGCTGCCCGACTCGGTCGAGCGCTGAGGAGTGGCTCGGATGCCCGCACCGGTAAATCGAGTGCTCTCGAGCTCGCAGCTGGCGATGCTCGCCGACCACGGCGAGGAGCGGACCGCCGAGGCCGGCGAGAAGCTGTTCGAGGTCGGCGACGAGAGCTACCCGTTCGTCGCGATCATCGAGGGCGAGGTTGCGGTGACCGACGCCACGGGGCAGGAGATCGTCCGTCATGGCGCCTCGGGCTTCCTGGGGGAGATGAACCTCCTCTCCGGGCAGACGGTCTTCCTCACCGCTGTCGTGACCGAGCCGATGCGCTTCATCGCGGTCGATCGCGAAGTGCTCAGACAGCTGCTCTTCGAGGACGGCGCGCTCTCGGACCTGCTCCTGAGCGCCTTCGTGGAGCGCCGCGAGCTGCTCCAGCAGCTTCAGGGGATCGGCTTCGAGATCGTCGGCCCGCGCGAGTCGCCACAGACAAGGCGGCTGCTCGACTTCGCCCGGCGCCAGCGGCTTCCCCATACCTGGATCGACTCCGCGACGAGTGCGCCGGGCGCCGGCGCGATCGATCCGCCTGGCGATGCAGAGTTGCCCGTGGTGCGCCTGCCGGGAGGCGCGGAGCTGTGCAACCCCAGCAACGGCGAGCTCTCACGGGCGCTGGGGATCGGACGCGAGCTCGCGCGGCGCGAGGACGTGGATCTGCTGATCGTCGGTGGCGGCCCGGCCGGCCTCGGCGCGGCCGTGTACGGCGCCTCGGAGGGGCTCAACACGCTGGTGGTGGAGGGCACCGTGATCGGTGGCCAGGCCGGCACCTCGCGCAGGATCGAGAACTATCTTGGCTTCCCAGCCGGGATCAGCGGCACCGAACTGACCAGCCGCGCGATCACGCAGGCGCGCAAGTTCGGCGCTCGCGTGGCCACGCCCTACCGCGCGAGCAAGCTCCACCCGGGTGCCGAGCGGCACGTGGTCGAGCTCGACGAGGGCAATGAGGTTACTGCCCGAGCGGTGCTGCTTGCGACAGGGGCCGAATATCGGCGCCTGCCTGTGGAGGGCCTCGACCGCTACGAGGGACTCAGCGTCTTCTATGCCGCCGGCCCGCTCGAGGGGCAGATCTGTGCGGGACGGCGCGTCGGCGTGATCGGTGGCGGCAACTCCGCCGGGCAGGCCGCCGTGTGGTTGGCGCGGGGCGGCGCGCTCGTCACCCTCTTGCACCGCCGCCGCGCTCTGAGCGAGACGATGTCGCAGTATTTGATCGACGAGCTCGAACGCTACGGGGTCGCGGTGCGCGATCGCGCCGAGGTCGGCGAGCTGCACGGCGAGGAGGGACGACTCGATGCCGTCACGCTCACCGGCGGCGGGAAGCTGCCGTTTTCGTTCCTGTTCCTCTTTCTCGGCGCCGTGCCCTGCACCGATTGGTTGGGCGAGGTCCTCGCAAGGGACTCCCACGGGTTCATCCTCACCGGCCCCGACGCCGGGGCGGACGGCCTGCTCGAGACCAGCGTGCCCGGCGTCTTCGCGGCCGGCGATGTGCGCGCCGGGTCGATCAAGCGCTGCGCAACCGCGGTCGCGGAGGGCGCCACGGTGGTGAGCTTTGTGCACGGGCACCTGGCGGCCGCCGCTACCGGCGCGGATGCGCACGGCGCCCGGCAACCCACGTCGCGTTGACCCGGATCTCGGCGAGGCGCGCGGGGTCGTGCGTGAGGGGATCTTGCGCGAGGTGCACAAGGTCCGCCTGCTTGCCGGGCGCGATCGAGCCGGCCTCGCGCTCGCAGCCGAGCGCGCGGGCCGAGCCGAGCGTGTAGGCGCGGAGCATCGGCTCCACACCGAGCGCCTCCTCGACCGCGAGCGTCGCGCCGGCGGCGGTGCGGCGGGTCGCCGCGGCGCTGATGGCCGCGAGCACGTCGGGTTGGGTGACGGGGTAGTCCGAGCTGCCCGCCAGCTCCACACCGGCCTCGTGGAGCGAGCGCAGCGGCATCGTGCGGATCGATGGGGGGAGGGGGGTGAGCAGCATGTCGTCGCCGGCGCTGGCGATGAACCCGGGCTGCACGACGGCGATCGCTCCGAGGTCGGCGATCCGGCGCGGCTGCTCGGTTGCGGCGAAGACGACGTGCTCCAGGCGCGGGCGCCCGGGCGCGGCGGCGAGCGCGGGCTCGTTGCGCTGCAGCGCGGTGAGGGCGAGGTCGATCGCCTCGTTGCCGATTGCGTGCAGGGCGATCTGAAAGCTCCGCCGAGCGCCGTGGCCGACTGCGTCGGCGAGCGCGTCCCGGTGCCAGAAGCGCATCCCGCCGTGCAGGTGCAGATCACGCCCCACGTGTGGGCGGCCGCTGCGCGAGGCCGCTCGCAGCACGGCCAGTCCGCCGCCGCCGAGCGTGTTCCGCAGCAGCGCCGCGGCGACCCATGTGGCCTGGCCGGCGGAGAGGCACACCGCGCAGCGGTGGCCTCCGTCGACGAACAGCTTCGCGGGCCCGACGGGCGCGCGCGGGGGCCCCTCCCCGGTTGCGGGCCCGTCGAAGCGGGGTAGCAGCAGCGTGGTGGAGGCGACTGGCATCGTGTGCACGGTGATGGGCAGGCGCTCCTCCGCGGCGGCGCGCCGGTACAGACGCTCGACCGAGGGGGCGACGGCCGCGTCCCCGACGCGGGTGATGCCGAGTGCAAGTAGATCGCGGGCGTGCGCCTCGCACGCTGCCAGCCACACCTCCGGGCCGTCGGCGAGCAACTGCTCGCGGAAGGCCGCCTCGGCGATGAAGGCCGCCCCCTCTGACACCACGCCCGTGAGCCGTCCTCGACGGTCGCGCATGAGCACCCCGTTGGGCGGGTCGGGCGAGCCGGCAGCCCATCCGATCGCGTCCAGCCCGGCGTGGTTGAGTGCGCCGTCGTGGCCGCTGGCTGCCTGCACGAACAGCGGGCGTCCCGGGCAGCACTGCTCGAGCTCCTGCGCGTGGGGCGCACGGCGCTCGCGCAGATCGCCCGCCTCGTATCCGCACAGGTACACCCATCCCGGGGGCTTCGCGGCGACGGCGTCACGGATCGCCCCCAACAGCTCCTCGATCCGACTGCCTGCGGGCAGCCGCAGGCTCACCCCGCCGTGGTCGAGAGCCGCGTAGGCGAGGTGGTGGTGGGCGTCGATGAACCCCGGCAGCAGCGCGCCGCCGCCGAGATCGTGCACGGGAGCTCCCTCGCCCAGTGCGCCGCGCACCTCGGCGAGCGTCCCGACCGCCGCGATCCGTCCCGCGCGGGTCCCGACGGCCTGCGCGACGGGGCGCTGCGGGTCCATCGTCCGAACCACCGCGCCCGTGAGGATCTCAGGCATCGCCCGGCGGGTCCACCCTCTGGTAGGTACCTTCTCTGAACAGCGCGTTGCTCGCCGCGTTCCAGCGATCGAGCTGCGCTGACGTGAAGAAGGGCTCCGGCAGGTGGCGGTCGATGGCGTCCCTGAACAGCACGGTGCCGAGGATCATCACGACCGCGTGCAGCGCCGTCCACGTGAGGTCGGTGTCGGGACGCAGGAGGTCGTTGTCGGCCATCCGCCGCCACTGGGCGAGGGCGATCGCCACGAACGCATCAAAGATGCCGAGCGCGGCGTCGTCGCGGTCGGCCGTCGAGCGGGCGACGTAGAGCAGTGCCGTGGGGTGAGCCGCCACGAACGCCGTGACACGGTCGCCGAGCTCCTGCTGGGCCTCGATCGGCGTGCTGTTCTCGGAGAGGTCGGTGAAGGCGTCCGTGGCGAGCGCGAGCACGTGCGCGTTGACCGCTTCGACGAGCGCGGTCTTGGTGGGGAAGTAGTGCTGCACCAGTCCGGGCGACACCCCGGCGCGCTTGGCGACGTCGCGGATCGAGGTCGCGGTCACGCCGTCCCTGGCAAAGCCCTCAAGTGCGGCGTTGCGGATCCGCGCGAGGCCCGTGAGGTCGGAAGCGGGTGCCTCCATACGTACGCAGGCTATACAAACGAGTGTATTGGCTGGGTGGGGATCGTTGGTCGGTCGGTGTGTGGGCCAAGCTCGCGGAAGTTGGCGAGGCGTGCCCAATACATACGCAGGGTATACAATACGAGCGTATGGGAAGCAGCAGGTCCTCTCCGATGCTCTCACGCCTCACGGGCCTCGCGCTGCGCCGCGCACGCCCGATCCTGTGGGCGACCCTCGCGCTCGCCGCCGTCGCGGCGGTGCTGGGCGCGGGCGTTGGCAGCCGGCTGGATCCCTATGAAGCGGCCGGTGCCGCGACCCCCAGCGCCGCGGCGGCGCAGACGATCGAACGGGCTACTGGCCTGGAGCTGGGCGCGGGGGTGCTTGCGCTCGTGCAGGCGCCGGCCGGCGGCGTGTACACGCGGGCGGGCATTGCGCGGGTGCGGGAGGTCGAACGCGCGATCGCGGCCGACCCTGAAGTCGGCCGGGTGCGGAGCTTCCTCGATGGCGGCGGGGAGGCGCGCGCGCTCGTTTCGCGCGGCGCCACGATGACCTACCTGGCGGTCTGGTTTCGCCGGGGCTCGGCCAAGCGCCACCAGGCGGCGGCGGAGGACCTCTCCGCCCGCCTGCGACACATTCCCGGCCTGCTGCTCGGCGGCACTGACTTCGCGTTCGTATGGGGCGATAAAACCGCGCAGCGCGACCTACGCCGTGCGCAGCTGATCGCGCTGCCGATCCTGCTGGTGCTGCTGCTGGTGTTCTTCCGCGGCGTGGTCGCGGGGCTGCTGCCGCTCGCGCTGGGCGGCCTCTCGATCCTGCTGACCGAGCTCGCGTTGCGCATCGCCAGCGGCGTGACGTCGATCTCGGTCTTCACGCTGAGCCTCGTCTCCGCGCTCGGGCTCGGCCTCGCGATTGATTACAGCCTGCTGATCGTCTCCCGCTACCGCGAGGAGCTCGCCGCCACGCCGGGCGATCCGCCCGCGGCGCTGCACCGCACGATGGCAAGCGCCGGCCGTACGGTCTGCTTCAGCGCTGCCACGGTCGCCGCCACGCTCGCCGCGCTGCTCGTCTTCCCGCAGCCCTACTTCTTCTCGATGGGGCTCGGCGGCGCGCTCGTCGTGCTGTTGACGTGCGCCGCGGCGATCGTGGTGCTGCCCGCGATGCTGGCGCTCCTCGGCCACCGCGTCAACGCGCTGGCGCCGGCGTGGCTGCAGGCGCCCGACACGCACAGCGCCACAAAGCCCGCGGAGAAGGGGCGGTGGTACCGCCTCGCGCAGCTCGTGATGCGCCGTCCCGTGCCGGTCGCGCTCGCCGCCGCCACGGTGCTGATCGTGCTCGCGTCGCCCGTGCTCGGGATCACGCTGACCAGCGTGAACACGAACACGCTGCCCCGCACTGCGAGCCCCCGGCAGGTCAGCGACGCGCTGCGGCGCGACTTCCCGGCAGATCCCTCCCAGAACGTCGTGATCCTGGCCACCGACGCGCACGGGCAGGCGCTGGAGCGCTATCGAGCGCAGCTCCAGCGGCTGCCAGACGTCGCCTCGCTCGCCCCGCCCATACGCTTGTCGAGCCGCCTGGAGCTGCTCGAACTGGCGCCCGCCACGACCGCGCTCAGCCCCGCCTCGCGGCGGCTCGTCGGCCGCATTCAGGCGCTGCGGGCGCCCTTCCCCGTCGCGCTGACGGGGCAGACGGCGGGCTTCGTGGACCTCGAGCAGAGCCTCGCGGCGCGTCTCCCGCTCGGCGTGGCGCTGGTGGTCGCGCTCACCACGATCGCGCTGTTCCTGATGACCGGCTCGGTGATCCTGCCGCTGAAGACGCTGCTGATGAACGCCCTGACGGTCGGGGCGGCGTACGGAATCATCGTGTTCGTCTTCCAGCACGGCCACCTGCAGGGAGTGCTCGGCTACGAAGACCCCCGGGCGATCGACATCACCCAGCCGGTCGTGATGCTCGCGGTCGTCCTCGGGCTGTCCACCGATTACGGCGTGTTCCTGCTCGACCGCATCCGCGAGCTGCACCGCGCGGGCCTCCCCAACCAGCAGGCGATCGCGCTCGGGTTGGAGCGCACCGGGCGGATCATCACCGCCGCCGCGCTGATGCTGTGCGTCGCGATCGGCAGCATCGCCACCTCACAGGCGGTTGAAGTCAAGGAGGTCAGCATCGGGATCGCCGTCGCGATCCTGATTGACGCCACGATCGTGCGCAGCCTGCTCGTGCCGGCCCTGATGCGCCTCCTCGGCGACCTCAACTGGTGGCGCCCCACGATCGCCCGGCGCCGAGAGCGTGTGCTGCAGAGGGAACGCGAGCGCGATGTGCCGGAGTCGATCCAGCGCCGATGTTGGCCGACGCGCAAATGACGCGCGGCGCGTATCGTGACGGCCATGCTCACGAGCGCAACGTCTGGGCCAGATCCCGAAAACGGGGGTACTGCCGGCCAAGGCGGCGATCGGACGATCGTGCAGGCGCGGGATCTGTGCCGCCGCTATGGCGAGGGCGAGGCGGCTGTCGACGCGCTGGCTGGAGTCACGGTGGACTTCCCGACGGGGCGCTTCGCGGCGATCATGGGCCCGTCGGGGTCGGGCAAGTCCACGCTCATGCACCTGCTCGCCGGGCTCGATCGCCCGACCTCGGGCACGGTCGGCGTCGGCGGCGTGGAGCTGACCGAGCTGGACGACCGTGCGCTCACGCAGTTGCGCCGCGATCGCATCGGCTTCATCTTCCAGACGTTCAACCTGCTGCCGGTGCTGAGCGCCGAGGAGAACATCCTGCTGCCGCTGTCGATCGCCGGGCGCGAGGTCGACCGTGAGTGGTTCGACCGGCTTGTGGACACGGTCGGCATCCGCGACCGGCTCAGTCATCGCCCCGCCGAGCTCTCCGGCGGCCAGCAGCAGCGGGTCGCGGTGGCGCGAGCGCTGATCTCGCGGCCCGCGGTCGTGTTCGCCGACGAGCCCTCCGGCAACCTCGACTCCAAAGCCTCCGGCGACGTCCTGCAGCTGCTGCGCCACGCCGTCGACGACTTCTCCCAGACGGTCGTGATGGTCACCCACGACGCGCACGCGGCGTCGTTCGCCGACCGGCTGCTGGTGCTGGCCGACGGCAGGATCGTGCACGACGGCGAGGCCGGGAGCGCCGAGCAGGCGCTGGATTTGATGAAGGCCGTGGGCTGATGATCGCCGCCGGCGGCCCGCTGACTCACGGTCGCGGCAGCCCGACGCGCCGAGGGTGCCGCTGATGCTCACGCTGGTGCTGCGCGGCTTCGTGCAGCGCAAGCTGCGCGTGCTGCTGACGGCGGTCGCGATCGCGCTCGGCGTGGCGCTGATGGCCGGCACCTACATCCTCACCGACACGATCAACCGTGCCTTCGCGGAAGTGTTCGCCACCGCGTACGCCAACAAGGCGGTGGTCGTCACCGAAAAGGAAACGCTCGGCGGCTCGCAGGTCTCGGTGCTCAACGTTGCGACGCTCGCCCGCGTGCGGGCGGTGCCCGGCGTGGCGGCGGCCTCGGGCAGCATCTCCAGCCAGGCGGCGCTGCTCACCACAAGCGGCAAACGGCTCACCAGCGGCGGGGCGCCGGGGCGCGTCGATGCCCTGCAGCCGCCACGCTTCGAGGCCTTCACTGCGACGCAAGGCCATCTGCCGCGCACCGCTGAGGAGGTCGCGATCGACCAGGCGAGCGCCGCGCGCAACCATCTGCGGCTCGGCCAGCAGATCGTGATTGCGGGCCGCTTGCCGGCGCGGCGTTACACGATCGCCGGCATCGCCAAGTTCGCGGGCAGCGAATCCTTCGGCGGCACCACCGTCGCGCTCCTGATCCCCAGCCAGGCACAGTACGTCGCGGGCGAACCGGGCGCATACGGCAGTATCAATGTCGCCGCCAGCTCCGGCATCGCGCCCGGGGAACTCGCCGCCCGCGTCCGCGCCGCCCTGCCGGCGACGCTGAAGGTGCGCACCGGGGCCGAAGAAGCCGCCAACCAGACCTCCGAACTCGAAGAAGAGCTCGGCTTCCTGCGCACCTTCCTGCTGATCTTCGCCTACGTCGCGCTCGTCGTCGGCGCGTTCATCATCTTCAACACCATCTCGATCACCGTCGCTCAGCGCACGCGCGAGTTCGGCCTGCTGCGCACGCTCGGCGCCTCACGCGGACAGATCATGCGCGCGGTCGTCGAGGAAGGGCTGCTGCTTGGCGTCGTGGGAGGGGTGATCGGGCTGCTCGGCGGGATCGGCCTGGCGCCGGCGCTCGACGGACTGTTCAAGGCGTTCGGCGCCGACCTGCCGGACAACGGCACGGTGCTGGAGGCGCGCACGGTGATCGTCTCGCTCGGCGTGGGCATCGTCGTCACGGTGCTCGCGGGTTTCCTCCCCGCGCTGCGTGCCACACGCGTGCCTCCGATCGCGGCGATGCGCGAGGGGGTGCAGATCCCGCCGCGACCACTGCCGACCCGGCGGACGCTGATCGTGCGCTTCGTGGTCGGGCTGGTCGTGATCTTCGCGCTCGGAGCGCTCTCGGGCGGGCATGTCGTGTTCCCGGTGCTGGCGATCGCATGGTGCCTGCGTGCGGCCAGGCTGTGGGCGCGGCTGCGGCGCGAGGGCGAGCGCCCGCCGCGTCACTACCGCGTCGTGCCGGCGCTCGCCGGCGCGATCGGCTGGCTGGTGAGTTGGCGCGGGATCACCGCGCGCCTCGCGCGCGAGAACTCGGTGCGCCAGCCCGGCCGCACGCTCGTGCAGGGGAGCACGATCGTCAGCGAGAAGTTCGCGAGCGCCCACCACCTGCGCGTGGGGCAGCGCCTGTCGGTGCTCACGCCCTCCCGCCACAGGGTGAGGTTGACGATCGCGGGCGTGGTGAAGGAAGAAGTGATCGGCCTGCTCTCCAACCTCACCGTCTCGCGCTCGCTGGCGCGCGCGGCGTTTGGGCAGCGCGAAGACGGGGTGAGCTTCCTCGCCTACGCCCCCGGCGCGGACGGCGCCGCGGTGAATGGTGCGATCGACGCGCTGCTGCGCCACAGCTTCCCGCAGGCTCACGCCCAAACCGCGGCGCAGTACACCAACGAACAGAGCAGCAAAGTCAACCAGTTCCTGCTGCTCGTCTACGTGCTGCTCGCGCTGTCGGTGGTCGTGTCGCTGTTCGGCATCGTCAACACGCTGGTGCTCTCGATCTACGAGCGCACCCACGAGCTGGGGATGATGCGCGCGATCGGCACCTCCCGCCGCCAGATCCGCCAGCTGATCCGCTCGAGTCGCTGATCACCGCGATGATCGGCGGCGTCCTGGGGCTGGTGATCGGGGTGGTGGGGGCGATCCTCGTCACGACGTTCGCGCTGTCGGGCTCGGGCTATGTGCTTTCCGTGCCGGTTGGCACGCTGGTTGCGTTGCTCGTAATCGCGGCGCTCGCCGGAGTGCTCGCCGCCTAGGCTCCCGCGCGACGTGCCGCGCGCCTTGACATCCTGGGCGCGCTGGCCAGCGAGTGAGTGGCGCAATCCAACCCGGACCGCCAAGGGTCACAGCACCGGCGCACCCGCGCCGACGGGCGCGCACAGGCTCGACGCGTCGATGAAGAACTGCTGCGCCAGCGTGCCGATCATGCGCGCGAGCTCCTCGTGCTCCTCGGGTCGCCAGCCCTCAAGCAGGTCCGACAGGCGTTGTTCCCCCGTCGCGATCAGGCGCCCGAGCGTCGCGCGGCCGTCGCTCGTCAGCACCTCGGCCGAGGGATCGCCGCCCGTTGCCACCTCGCCTGAGGGTTTGCCGTCCACGGACTGGCCGATCAGACCCTTACGCGCCAGCTCCTCGTGTGCGGCGGTGAGCGTGTCGAGGGTGATGTCGAACCGTGCGGCGAGCGTGGCGAGGCTGGGCGTGTGGCTCTCGCTGAGCCGCGCCAGCAGCCAGCACGCCGCCGGAGAAAGGTCCACGCCGGCGCGTGCCGCCACGCGCGTCACGATCTCCCTCGCCCCCTCGCGGCGGTCGAGGCGTCCGAGCTTGTTGACGATCTCCACGAGCGAGTCACCGTCGCGTGGCGTGGCGTAGGTGTCGCCGAGATCACCGGTGGCGACGGTTTCGCGCAGTCGCAGCTCGCGGATGAACCACGTCAGCACGAACCCCACGGCGGCGAAGCCTGCGGCGGCGAGGAACACGCCGCTCAGCGAGCTGGTGAACGCGTGCAGGTAGCCCGCGTGCAGGGCGGGCGGCAGGTGCGCGATCTGCGCCGGGTTGACCTCGCCGCTGGTGGTGGTGTGCGCAGCCGTGCCGGGAGGCAGCACGTTCTGCAGCTCATCGCGCAGGCGGTTGGCGAAGATCGCGCCGAGCGTCGCCGTGCCGAGCGATCCTCCGATCGAGCGGAACAGTGTCGCGCCCGAGGTCGCCACGCCCAGATCGGAGTACTCGACAGCGTTCTGCACCGCCAACACGAGCACCTGCATCACCATCCCCAGCCCCAACCCGAGCACGAACATAAACACGAAGATCAGCCCCCTGCCACTCGTCGAGTCCATCGTCGAGAGCAGGTAGAGGCCCAGCGTCATCACCGCGGTGCCCGCGATTGGGAAGGCCTTGTAGCGCCCGGTGCGCGTGATCACCTGCCCGGAGGCGATCGAGGTGATCAGCAGACCGCCCATCAGCGGCACCAGCTGCAGCCCCGAGCCGGTGGGGGAGGCGCCCTTGACGACCTGCAGGAACAGTGGCAGGTAGGTGACCGCGCCGAACAGCGCAAACCCGACCACGAAGCCAACGGCGCTGGTCACCGCGAACACGCGGTTGCGCAGCAGTCGCGGTGGCAGAATCGGCTCACGCGCGTGGCGCTCCCACACGAGGAAGGCCGCCAGCGCCGCCACCCCGGCGATCCACAGCCCGACGATCGTGGATGAGCCCCACGCGTAGGAGGTGCCGCCGAGCGACGCCGCCAGCACGATCGCGCTCAACCCTGCCGCGAGCAGCGCGGTGCCGAGGTAGTCGATTGTGTGGTGTACGCGCTCGGACACGGCGGGCAGCGTCGCGGCGAGCACGAACAGGGCGGCCACGCCGAGCGGCAGGTTGACGTAGAAGATCCAGCGCCAGCTCAGATTGGTGGTGAGGAACCCTCCGAGCAGTGGCCCGGCGACGCTGGCCAGGCCGAACACCGCGCCGAACAGGCCGGTGTAGCGGCCCCGTTCGCGCGGCGGCACGACGTCGCCGATCGCCGCCTGCGCGCTGACCATCAACCCGCCTCCGCCGAGGCCCTGCAGCGCGCGGAAGGCGATCAGCTCATCGAGGCTGCGGCTCTGGCCGCACAACGCCGAGCCGGCGAGGAACACGAGCAGCGCGCTCTGCAGCACGATCTTGCGCCCGTACAGGTCGCCGAGCTTGCCGTACAGCGGCGTGACGACGGTTTGCGCGAGCAGGTACGCGGTAACCACCCACGAGATGTGGTTCAAACCACCCAGATCGCCGACGATCGTCGGCAGCGCGGTCGCGACGATCGTCTGGTCGAGCGCCGCGAGGAACATCACCAGCAGCAGCCCGGCAAACACCAGGCGCAGGTTGGTCTCGCGGCGCCCGGTCTCAGGAAGGATCGGGGGGGATGCGACGATGCGACCGCGAGCTTGGAGACCTCCGCTCATCACGCAGACGATAATCGGTCAGTGATGGCGCGCGAGCGAGGAGCCGGGGTCGAACCCGGCCGCACCGCCTGGGCCCGTAACCTGGCGGCGCCGGTGCGGGATTTCCTGGGCACCGAAACCGGCAGCGCGATCGTGCTGGCGACGATGACTGTGCTCGCGCTGGCATGGGCGAACTCTCCGCGGTCGCACTCCTACGAGTCGCTGTGGAGCACGACGCTATCGATCAGGATCGGTGGCGGCGGGATCTCGATGGACCTGCGCCACTGGGTCAACGAGGGGCTGATGACGTTCTTCTTCCTCGTAGTCGGGCTGGAGGCCAAGCGCGAGCTCGACCTCGGCGAGCTGCGCGAGCGCCAGCGCGTCGCGATTCCACTGTTCTCCGCGCTCGGCGGCATGGCGATCCCGGTGGGGATCTACCTGGCGTTCAACGCGGGCGGCGCCGGCGCGCACGGCTGGGGGGCGGCGATGTCGACGGATACCGCGTTCGCGCTCGGCGCGTTGGCGCTGCTCACTCCGCGTGCGGCCACGCGACTGCGCGTGTTCCTGCTGACGCTGGCGGTGGTCGACGATCTCTGCGCGCTGTTGGTGATCGCGATCGTCTACACGACTCACGTCTCGATCCTCGCGCTGGCCGTTGCGGTTGCCCTGCTCGGCGGCCTGCTCCTGCTCGGTCGCGCACCGCAGTGGCTACGCCCGGTGTCGGTTGCGCTCGCCGTGGGCCTGTGGGTGGCGATGTTCGAGTCGGGCATCGACCCGGTGATTTCGGGGCTGGTGGTCGGGCTCGCGACTAGTGCCTACCCGCCATCGCGCGAGGATCTGGAGCGCGCGACCAAGCTGACGCGCTCGTTCCGCGAGCAGCCCACCCCGGAGTTGGCGCGCTCGGCGCAGCAGGGGGTGATGTCGGCGATCTCGCCCAACGAGCGGCTGCAGTACACCCTGCACCCGTGGACGAGCTACGTGGTCGTGCCGCTGTTCGCGCTCGCCAACGCCGGCGTCCATCTGACGGGCAGGCTGCTCGAACACGCGCTCAGCTCGCCGATCACCCTGGGGATCCTCGTCGGCTACGTCGCGGGCAAGCCGCTGGGTATCGCCGGCGCCTCGTGGCTGGTCTCGCGACCGGCGCTGCGCGGGCCGCGTTCGCCGCTGAGCTCGCCGCTGCTGGCGGCCGGCGGCGCCTTCGCGGGAGTCGGCTTCACGGTGTCGCTGCTGATCGCGAGTCTCGCTTTCACCGGCGTGCGACTCGAGGAGGCTAAGCTGGGCGCGCTCGGCTCGGTCGTGCTGGCGCCGCTCGTTGGCTGGACGGTGCTGCGCATCGTCCAGCGACTGCCGGCGAGGGTGAGAGCGCGACAGCTCGCGAACACCGCCGAGGACATCCTCGATCTCGCCGAGGACGTTGACCCCGAGCGCGACCACATCCGTGGCGCCACGGGCGCGCTGGTCACGCTGGTCGAGTACGGCGACTTCGAGTGTCCCTACTGCGGGCAGGCGGAGGGAGCGATCCGCGAGCTGCTGGCGTCGTTCGAGGACGAGGTGCGCTACGTGTGGCGGCACCTACCGCTCAGCGACGTCCACCCATACGCGCAGATGGCGGCCGAGGCCTCGGAGGCGGCGGCCGCCCAGGGCAGCTTCTGGGAGATGTACGACACCCTGCTGCGCCACCAGGGAGAGCTGCGCTCCGTGCAACTCGCCGCGTATGCACAGGAGCTCGAACTGGACGCCGAGCGCGTGCTGGAGGAGGTGCGCCGCCGAGAGTACGCGCCGCGGGTCGGCGAAGACGTGGTCAGCGCAGATGAAAGCGGTGTGTCCGGGACGCCCACCTTCTTCATCAACGGGCGCCGCCACTACGGCGCCTATGACATCGCAGCCCTCACCGACGCCGTGCGCGCCGCGCGCCGACGCGCGCGGCTGCTGGCCGGTGTGTGAGCAGCTCCGTTGCGCTCAGCGCATGGGTGCTTTCTGGATCTCCACCGGCGCCGGTGCCTCGGCGTTGGGTGGCACAACCGCCCTCCGCTTGGGATGGTCCGCGCGATCCGGATCAGGTCATCAGGAGGGGCGTCGTGTCCAATTCGGGGATGCGCTCGAAGTGGCGGGTGTTGGCTGTCCCGACGCGCCAGCCGGCAGAGATCGCGGTGGCGGCGACGAGGCGGTCGTGGGCGCCGACTTCAGCTCCGGATGAGGCCAGGCCGGCCCAGAGCCTTGCGTGGACTCGCGCCACCAGAAGGTCAAAGGAAAGCGTCGGGAATGCCGCGAGCGCGGCCTCGACGAACGCCGCACGTCTTCCGCGATGCTCATCGGTGGCTCGGTGTACCCCGTGCAGTAGCTCCGACGCGGTGATCGCGGCGATTGCCACCTCCTCGTTCGCTCCCAGCTGTGCCTCCAGGCGCTCGGCGATCACTGTCATGGCCTGCTCGGTGGGTAGGCCGCGCATGGCCCGCTCGAGCTCGATGAAGACGGTGGTGTCTAGGACTGTGCCCACGGATCGGCCGGCGCTGGTCCGACGGCGTCGAGCACCGCTTCCATGTCCTCGGCGAACGCCGGATCGGGTGGCGCGGCTTGCGTGAGTAGCTCCAGCGCGTCCCGCAGGGGCCGACCGCGACGCGAGGCAGCGGTCCGTCGACGGTCGTCGGGATGAACGATGACGTAGGCCGGTCGCTCCCGGTTGAAGACCACCACGTCCTCGTGATGGGCAACCGCCTCCCGAGCCCGACGGGGAATCCGGATCTCCTCAGCTTTGAGTGTTGCCACGGCCACATGGTAACAGGTCAGTACGTAAGTGTACGGAAGCGAACGGTTGGTGCCGACCGTAGTATCGACCGACAGCCACGGCGAGCAGTGTGCCCTACGCCGACGTAGGCGCGGCGCAACTCTGCAGAAAGGCCTCGGTAGCCGCCACGTCGAGCGGCCGGGCAAACAGGAAGCCCTGCCCGCTGTCGCAGTCCTCATCACGCAGCAGCGAGAGCTCCTGCTGCTGCTCGATGCCCTCGGCGAAGGTCTCGATCGAGAGCGCCTTGCCTAACTGCACGAGCGTGTGGATCAGCGTTTCGCCCTCTTTGTTGTGCTTCAGACCGGAGATGAAGGAGCGGTCGATCTTCAGTGCGTCAACGGGGAAGCGCTGGAGGTGGGCGAGCGAGGAGTAGCCGGTGCCGAAGTCGTCGATCGCGATCCGCACGCCGAGCTGCTTGATCGCGGCGAGTCGGCGGGCGGTTGCCTCGATGTTGCGCATCAGCGTGGTCTCGGTGATCTCGATCGTCAGCGCTCCAGGGTGCAGGCCGCTCTGGGAGAGCGCGCTTTCGATCTCACCGACGAGCTGATCGGTGTCGAGCTGGCGCCCGGAGACGTTGACGGCCATGCTGATCGGATACCCGCTCGCCCGCCACGCGGCGCCCTGATGGCAGGCCTCCTCCAGCACCCACCGGCCGATCTCCACGATCAGCCCTGTCTCCTCCAGCAGCGGGATGAAATCGTTGGGTTGCACGATGCCGCGCACCGGATGTCGCCAGCGGATCAGCGCCTCCACCCCATTGGGGCTCATGTCGCTGAGGTCGAGCGTGGGCTGGTAGGCGAGGAAGAACTCCCGGTTCTCGAGCGCTTCGCGCAGGTCCATCTCGAGCTCCATGCGGTTTTGCACGGTGTCCTGCATGCCGCTCTCGAACACGACGTGTCGATTCTTGCCGTCCCACTTGGCGCGGTACATCGCGATGTCCGCGTCGCGCAGGAGCTCCTCGGCCGAGATGCGCTCCCCGATCGCAATGCCGATGCTCGCCGTCACGGTCACGCGCGTCTCCTGGTCGGCCCCCAACTTGAACGGCTGCTTGAGCGCGTCGAGCAGGCGCTCGGCGATCAGCTCGGGCCCGGCCTCCAGCGCGAGGTCCTCGGAGATCACGACGAACTCGTCCCCGCCGAGTCGCCCCAGCGCATCGGATCCGCGAATCACGCCGTCGAGCCGCGCGGCGACCGCCTGCAGGAGTTCGTCGCCGACGCCGTGGCCGAGGGTGTCGTTGATGGACTTGAAGTTGTCGAGATCGATGAACAGCGCCGCCGTCGGCGTCTGGCTGCGCCGCGAGCGCACGAGCAGCTGCTCGACGCGGTCGAGGATCAACGTGCGGTTGGGGAGGCCGGTCAGCGGGTCGTGGGTGGCCAGGAAGGAGAGCTCCTCCTCGCGCCGCGTGAGCTCCTCGTCGGTGTGCTGACGCTCTGCCTCGTAGCACTCGCACATCCGCAGCAGGCTGAACTCGAGGCTCAGCTGCAGGATGTTGAGGGCCTCAGAGAGCGCCTCGGGCGCAACATCCAGCTGCGTGGCGCTCTCGCGCAGCACCTCGGCCATCACGTTGCGCCACCAGAAGCAGCGCCGGGTGACCTCGTCCAGGGTGGCCGCGCGTTGGGCCGCGAGCTCGCCGAAGATCAGCCACGTTTCCTGGCCGGCCTCGATCGCCACCTCCATACCCTCCCCGTCCATCCAGCGGGCCACGGCGATCGTGGAGCTCCTGCTGATCCGCTCGAAGCTGCCCTGCACCACGGCATCGACGTCGTGGCCCGCTCCCGCCGTGTGCGCGACGGTCCGCTGCAGCACATCCTCGGCGCGCGCCTTCAGCGCCTCGCCGAGACGACGCAGATCGTCCGCGGGCTGCTCCGCCACGGTGGACGGCGGCAGTGGCACTCGTATCTCATCTGCCCCCACGGTTGAGCGTTGAACTGCCATCTCAAACCCACAGATCGGCATATTGCGGACATCCCATGAGGCTGACTCTCGCTCAGGTAGACAGGCGTCTGTGCTCAGTGGAGACAACTCCGCGTTGGTTGGGGGTCTCTATCGACCGCCGCGCTCAGCGGTTGAGCCTCACCGCGGGCCGTCCTGATCGAGGTACCAGTGCCGCCCGACGGAGGCGAGCCAGCCGTCCTCGCCGACGGGGGCCAGCATGAAGCGGCTGATCGTGCGCTGGCCGCCGACCTGGTCGGAGTAGAGCAGATCGATCGTGATCGTCTGGTGCTGGCCGACCGCCTCCGCGATCGGGGTGTGGGCGTCGTCGGTAGGGTCGCGCAACGCGCCCTGCCACAGGCCGATGTCGCCGGCGGGGATGTACAGGTCGCGCGACTGGCGGCGGAAATCCTCCTCGGCGGCGTGGGGGACCTGCCCGGTTTGCAGTCCCGCGCGTACGACCCACCCCTGCAGCACGCCGATCCCGGCGCCGACGTTGCGCAGGCTCATCGCGAGGTAGACGGTGCCTTCGATGTGCTCGGCGACGGCGCGACTGCCCTCCACGTGCACCCAGTGGCCGTCGACGAACATGATCTTCTGCAGCGGGTCGTCGAGGCGCGACTGGACGAGCACTGGCCGGCGCTGCTCCTGGAGCGCGAGCTCGGCGATCCGCGCGGAGCGGTTGGCGGAGCGCACCGAGCCGAACGTGGCGATCGCGAGCACCAGCGTGCCGCCGGCGGTGGCGAGCGAGGCGACGGTCGGCCAGTCGAGGCTCGCCAGAATGGTCATGGCGCACATCAAAGCGCACAGCCGCGACGGCGCGTGCCCGGATGCGAGTTGGAGTGTGCGTCGCGCAGCCGCTCACACGCTCATGCAAACGCGGTCGCGCCCGGACTCCTTGGCCTCGTAGAGCGCGGTGTCGGCGCGCGCGAGCACCTCGTCGCCCGACTCGCCGGGCCGCCAGGAGGCGAAGCCGGCCGAGCAGGTTTGATCGCCGTAGACGACGCCGCGCAGGCGCTCGATCACTTCGGTGGCGCGGGGGGTGTCGCAGTTGATCAACAGCAGCCCGAACTCCTCGCCACCGAGACGTGCGAGCAGGTCGCCGGAGCGCACCTGCTCACGCCACGCGGCGGTGGTCTCCTTCAGCAGGCGGTCGCCGGCGGGGTGGCCGTGGGTGTCGTTGAACTCCTTGAAGTGGTCGAGGTCGAGCATCGCGATCGTGAATCGCTGCCCGGCGGCGAGCGCGCTCGCGACGCGCGCGTCCCAGGCACGGCGGTTGGGCAGGTCGGTGAGCGGGTCGGTGCTCGCCATGTCGGTGAGCTCGCTGAGCGCGTCGGCGCGGTCGATCACCGCGGCGGCCTCGTGCGCGAGCAGCGCGACGACCGTGGCGCGCGGGTCGTGGGCCTTGACGCTCGCTGGCCACCCCACCACCAGGACCCCGACCGGCTCGCCCGCGCGCATCAGCGGCTCATAGAGAATCGACTCCGGCCGGCCGGCGGCCTCCCACAGCACGAGGCTGCCGACGTGTGCTTCGACGTCCTCGGTGATCATGCGCGGCTGACCGGAGGCGAACGCTTCGGTGACGGCGCTGCGCTGGTGCGTGGATATCTCGATCGGCTCGGCATCCGCGCCGGAGATCGCGGTGGAACGCATCGTGTGAGAGTCGTACACCGGCTCGTACAGGACAGCCATTGAGGCCGCGCCGATCGTGCGGGCCGCCTCGCACACCTCCAGGCGCGATTGCGAGCCGCCGCCGAACAGGCTGCGCACGATGTCGTTGACGAGGCCCAGCATGCGCTCGCGCTCGAGTGCTTCGGCGGCCTGGTGGCGAACGTCGTTGACCAGACGGCGTGTGGCGAGGCCGATGATCACGGCGACGAGCACCGTCAGCAGCGCGGCGCGGTACTGCGAGGAGGGGTACTGGGGAGGCCCGACCAGGACGATCGGGGCGAGGTAGAAGACGGTGACGCCGCCGAGCACCACACACAGCCAGCGCAGGCGGCGGCCGTAGAGGGCGGTGTAGAAGACGGGGATCAGGGAGACGACGGCAACGCCCGAGCCACTCCCGCCGGCCGAGTCGCGCAGCACCGCGACGGCGGCGAGAAACACTAGCGAGGAGAGGGCGCCTTCGAAGCGCCTGCCAAGCGGCGTGAAGCGCACGGCTCCGGCGAGCAGGAGCAGTGCGATGGAGAGTGCGTACAGCCCCCAGTCGATCGACGAGCCGACGATCACAGCAGCCCACACCAGCGCGGCTGCGGCCGCGAATGGAGCCACTCTGAAGGCGTACGACCCCCTGCCGGCGTCGAGTCCCATGCCGGACCATCGGCAGATCGGTGGATCGGCTCAAATGGAGGAGTAGCATTGAGCGCAAGCGCAGCATTCGCGCACGGCGACGAGGGAGGCAGTGCAATGTCCGAGTACGACTACGTGATCGTGGGCGCGGGATCGGCGGGCTGCGTGCTGGCGGCGCGCCTCAGCGAGGATCCCGACGTGAGTGTGGCGCTGATCGAGGCCGGGCCGCCCGACACGATCGAGAACATCCACGTGCCGATCGCGTTCCCCGCGCTGTTCCGCACGCAGGTCGACTGGGACTACTCGACTGCGGCCGAGCCGCAGGCCGATCGCCGGCGCATCTACCTGCCACGCGGCAAGACCCTTGGGGGGTCGTCGTCCACCAACGCGATGGTGTACATCCGCGGCAACCGCGCCGACTATGACGGCTGGCGCGACGCAGGCTGCGCGGGGTGGGGCTTCGATGATCTGCTCCCCTACTTCATCCGCGCCGAGGACAACGAGCGCGGCGCCTCGACCCTGCACGGCGCCGGCGGGCCGCTGTCGGTGAGCGAGGACCGCGCGCCCAACCCGATCACCGACGCCTTCCTGGAGGCGTGCGCGCAGGCGGGGCTGCCCGCCAACGAGGACTTCAATGGCTCCACACAGGACGGGTTCGGCCGCTACCAGCGCACCCAGCGCGACGGCCGGCGCTGCAGCGCCGCGGTCGCCTACCTGCACCCCGCGATGGCCCGCCCCAACCTCACCGTGGAGACCTACATGCAGGTGCACCGCGTGCTGTTCGAGGGCGAGCGCGCCGTCGGCGTGCAGGGCGCGCGGCTGGGGCAGATGCACGAGCTGCGCGCCACGCGCGAGACGATCGTGTGCGCCGGCGCCTACAACTCACCGCACCTGCTGATGCTCTCCGGGGTCGGCTCGGGCGAGCTGTTGAGCATGCTGCAGATCCCCGTCGTGCAGGATCTGCGCCACGTCGGGCAGAACCTCCAGGACCACGCCGCCTCGGGGACCACGTGGGCGCACGACGAGCCGGTGTCGCTGCTAAACCCGCTGACCGAGGCCAACCTCGCCGCGTTCGTCGGGGAAGGGCGCGGCCCGCTGACGTCCAACGTCGCCGAGGCGGGCGGGTTCATCCGCTCTAGCGCCGCGCTCGATGCGCCCGACATCCAGTTCCACGCCGCCCCCGCGATGTACGTCGACGAGCCCGTGCTGGAGCACGGCTTCGGCGTGGCGCCCTGCGTGCTGACGCCTGACAGCCGCGGGTATGTCGTGCCGCTCTCGCCCGACCCCACCGCCAAGCCCTACATCCTCCACAACTACCTCGCGGAGGAGTCGGACATGGCGCGGATGGTCGAGGGCCTGCGTGTGACGCTCGAGATCGCCCGCCAGCCCGCGCTCGCTCCCTACACCACCCGCCCCCACTACATCCCCGCCTCTGACTCCGACGAGGACGTGCGCGCCCACATCCGCCAGCAGGTGTTCACGCTCTACCACCCCGTCGGCACCTGCCGCATGGGCGCCGACGCCGAGGCGGTGGTCGACACCGACCTGCGCGTGCGCGGGGTGGAGGGGCTGCGCGTGGTGGACGCCTCGGTGATGCCGACGGTGCCCCGCGGTAACACCAACGCCCCCACGATCGCCATCGCCGAGCGCGCCGCCGACCTGATCCGCCACGGGGTGGCGGTCGCGGGGCGGGGGGCGGTTGGGGCAGCTTCGTGAGCGTCGCCTGACGCCGACCAAGCGCCGGCGGGCCTCACCCTCGAAGTCGCCGCCCGACACCGAGCCCGGCGAGCCCGACGCAACCCCAGCTGACGGTCGCAAACGACACGACCGCCGCGGCTCTGTAGGCCGGATGGTGCTTGAGCTCTGGCCGCAACGCGAGCGCGCCGAATGCGTTGGCGTTGGTCCACGCTCCGACCGCGAGCGGCCACGCGACCCGCCGCGGCAGATCGGGGATGGCGCTGCCGATCAGCACCGAGAGGCTGCCGAGCGCGATCAGGTCCAAGTGCCACTGGCGCAGGCGCGGCACCGAACGGATGCCCAGGCGGCGCGCGCTGTCGGGGTCGTCGATCGCGAGCGCGTACGGCCAGCCGGTGAGCGCGCCGAGCGCGAGCTCCACCAGGCCGGAGGCGATCAGGGTGTCGTTGGTGCGGGCGGTCGTGTGCTGGCTCACGGGTTCTCCTCTCGATGGGATGGGCGCGCTCAATGCGAGCGCTTGACCTGATGCTCGAGCAGCTTGCCCGAGGCGGACTCGACCTGGGCGGTCATGCGCAGCTTGAACATTCCCAGCAGCGCCTCTGAGGCGATGCCGCGCAGCGTGCGGATCGCCTCGGTCATCTCGTCCCAGCGCTCCTCGGGCTGGCCTGCGGCTGTGAACGGCTCCCACAGCTCCTTCAGGTAGAGCTTCACGAACGCGCGCGAGATCGACTCGCAATCGCGGCTGAGGCGCTCGACTAGCGCGAGCGCCCCGTGCAGCGGGATGCCGAGCGCGGTGACCTCCTCGGCTGCCTGCATCAGCGCCGGGCTGGGTACCTCGAAGCGGTCGTCCCCGAGGGGGATCAGCAGCCCGAGCTTGCGGATCCGCTCGACGTCCTTGGCGTCCACCTCGCCGAAGCGCTGGAGCAGCTCCTCGCCGGTGATGACCTCCGGGGTCTCGCTCTCGAACGGCGCCGTCATCGCGTTGCGCAGCCCCAGCAGGCGCGCCGCCGAGCCGCCCGAGGCGCTCAGCAGGCGCTCGATTGCAGCGAGGTTGAAGCCGTCGGCCTGCATGTCGAGCACCAGCTTCAGCCTCGCCACGTGGTCGGGGCCGTAGTAGCCCACGCGCGCGCGTACCTCGGGGGCGGGCAGCAGCCCGCGCGAGTGGTGGTTGCGGATGTTGCGCACCGACATGCCCACCTCCGCGGCCAACTGCTCGATCGTGAGGTCGGCCGTCTGCGGTTCGACCGTGTTGCTCCTCACACTTGCCATCTCAAAGCAAGGATACCGTGTTTGATGTAACCTCAAACGAGGTAACATTGACTCAGGTCATCATGCCCATGCATTCGGCTCCGCTCTCGCTACCTCGCTCTCCTTGACCTTCTCGATCTCCTTGCTCCCTTCTCTGGCGCGTACCGATGGCTGAACGCGGCGCTGTTCCCACCGTGGCGCCGGTGCGTCGCCGCGCGCTGCGCCTGATCGGCTCCTTCACCTCGCCGCTGGCGCCGGACGACTACCTGGAGCTGGTCAACCCGCTGTGGTCCACGCGCGAGCTGCGTGGGCGCGTGGAGGGCGTGCGCCGCGAGAGCTCGACGGCGGTGACCGTGACGATCAAGCCCGGTTGGGAATGGCCGGGGCACCAGCCCGGGCAGTACCTGCGGTTGGGGATCGAGGTGGACGGTGTGCATCACTGGCGTGCCTACTCGCTCACCTCTGACCCCGAGCGCCACGGCGGGCACATCGCGATCACGCCGAAGCTGCTGCCGGGCGGAAAGGTGTCGCCGTACCTCTTTCGCCGCGTGCGCCCTGGGGCGATCGTGCGCCTCGGCGGGGTGGAGGGCACCTTCGTGCTGCCCTCGCCGCTGCCCGCGCGGCTGCTGTTCGTGAGCGCCGGCAGTGGGGTCACGCCGATCGTCAGCATGCTGCGCAGTCTCGCGCGGGGTCGCGATTTGCACGACGTGGTGCACATCCACTGCGCTCGCGACGCCGCGGACGTGATCTTCCGCCGCGAGCTGCACGGTTTGCACGAGCGCCACGCCGGCTACCGGCTGCACGAGCGGCTTACCGGCGCGCACGGCCGCCTGGCGCCGGCGCAGCTCGACGCGCTGTGCCCCGACTGGCGCGAGCGCGAGACGTTTGTGTGCGGCCCCGCCGGTCTGCTGCAGGCCCTCGGCGAGCACTGGCGCGCCGAGGGCGATCCGGCGCTGATGCACGTCGAGCGCTTTCAGCCCGCCACCGGCGTGGGCGATGGCCCGCGCGGGGCGGGTGGCGACATCGACTTCTGCGCCAGCGGCATCCGCGCGCACAGCGACGGCGAGCAGCCGATCCTCGTGGCGGGTGAGTGCGCCGGCGCCACCCTGCCCCACGGCTGTCGCATGGGCATCTGCCACAGCTGCGTCGGGCGGCTGCGCTGCGGTCAGGTGCGCGACCTGCGTACCGGCCGCGTGTACGGTCAGCCCGGCGAGCTGGTGCAGACCTGTATCAACGCGCCCGAGGGCGCGGTCGAGATCGAGCTTTGAGAACCCACCGAACGCAACGGAGGTCCCATGTCCGCCACCATTGAGCGCCCGCCGGTGCCGCCTCCAGCGGCCTTGTCTTTCGAGGAGCCCGACAACCCGCTGCACCGCCTCACCCCAGAGCAGCTCGAGCAGCTCGGCCGTGAGCTCGACGCGCTCCACGAGGAGGTGTACGCCGACCTGGGCGAGCGCGACGCGCGCTACATCCGCTCGACGATCCGTTTCCACCGCCAACTCGTGATCGGCGCGCGGCTGCTGCTGCTGCGCTCAGACAGGCGTCCGCTGTGGCTAGCGGGCACGGCCGCGCTGTCGCTGGCGAAGATCCTCGAGAACATGGAGATCGGGCACAACGTGATGCACGGGCAGTGGGACTGGATGAACGACCCGGACATCAACTCCCGTAGCTGGGACTGGGACACGGCCTCGCCGGCCGACGCGTGGCGCCACTCGCACAACTACGAGCATCACACTTTCACCAACATCCGCGGCAAGGACCGCGACCTCGGGTATGAGATCATGCGCATCGACCCCCATCAGCGCTGGCACCCTGTGTACCTGCTGCAGCCGCTGTACAACCTGCTGCTGATGGGCTTCTTCGAGTGGGGGGTGGCGATGCACGACCTCAACTTCGAGGCGATCCGCAAGGGGGAGAAGTCAAAGGCGAAGGCGCTCGCCGAGCTGCGCGCGATCGGTCTGAAGGCACGGCGGCAGGCCGTCAAGGACTATGTCGCGTTTCCGCTGCTCTCCGCGGCGGTGTCGGCGGGGAGCTCGGCGGTGCTGTCTGGCCGGAACTCGACCGCTCCGGCGGCGGGGAGCTCGGCGGCGACGTCAAGCCGGCGTGCGGCCGCGCGCACCTTCAAGGCCACGCTCACCGCCAACTTCACCTCCAACATCGTGCGCAACGTGTGGGCTCACTCGATCATCTTCTGCGGGCACTTCCCCGACCAGACCTACACCTTCAGCGAGCAGGAGGTCGCCGAGGAGACCCGCGGCGCGTGGTATGTGCGCCAGCTGCTCGGCTCCGCCAACATCGAGGGCGGTCAGCTGTTTCACTTCGTGAGCGGCAACCTCGGCTTCCAGGTCGAGCATCACCTGTTCCCCGACCTGCCATCCAGCCGCTACGCCGAGATCGCCCCGCGCGTGCGCGACATCTGCCACCGCTACGACCTGCCTTACAACAGCGGGCCCTTCCATCGCCAGCTTGGGGCGGTGCACCGCACGATCCTGCGCCTCGCGTTTCCAGGCGGGCGCCCGCGGCCGAAAGGCGAGGGCTACCGGGGGGAGTAACCCTCGATACGGTCCAACGAGACGGAGGCGTCGCTCGGGCGAGCGAGTCCGGCGTGCTTGTCTGCCGCGACCTTCAGCCGCGCGTGGATCACGCGCACGGCCTCGGGGTTGCAGTCAACCATCACGTAGCGCCTGCCTAGCTTTGCGGCGACCACGCCGAGCGTGCCGCTGCCGGCGAAGAAGTCCAGGCACCAGTCGCCCGGGCGCGTCGATGCCTGGATCATGCGCCGGACGATTCCCTCG
Organism: uncultured Solirubrobacterales bacterium; assembly: GCA_963791485.1. Classification (GTDB taxonomy): domain Bacteria; phylum Actinomycetota; class Thermoleophilia; order Solirubrobacterales; family Solirubrobacteraceae; genus Palsa-744. The sequence goes on along the minus strand of CAWBSO010000003.1, from coordinate 788,048 downwards.
GGCTTCTGCGTGGGGTAGCCGGTCTTCTCGCGACCGTTGGTGGGGACGATCGTGTGCCACCACACGTCAGTCGGCAGCTTGCCCTTCGCGGCCTTCTCCGAGGTCACGAGCCCCGGCGCCATGTACGGCTCGCGATCGACGGCCGCGGCATCGTAGTGGTAGCGCCGCGGGTCCTTCACATACACCAGGATCGTGTCGTGCTTGGCCGGCCAGCGTCGCCTCGAGCGCGCGCCATAGTCATACGCCCAGATGATCTCGTTGAGGAAGCACTCCCGGCCGAAGACCTCATCCAGCAGCAGCTTGCAGTAGTGCGCCTCGCGATAGTCGATGTGGAAGTAAAGGGTTCCGCTGCTCGCCAGCAGCCTGCGCGCTTCGCGCAGACGCGGCTCCAGGAACGCGAGGTAGTCGTCGAACTCGTCGAGATAGGAGGACTCCGCCAGCAGGCGCGTCCGGTAGCGACGCCCCATGAAGCCGACACGATCGCCGCTCTCGTCCGGCACCGCCTGCAGCGTCTTGCGCGTCTGCGTCTTGCCGGTGTTGAACGGCGGATCGATGTAGATCAGCTGGAAGGCATCGTCCTCGAGGCCCGGCAGCACGTCGAGATTGTCGCCGAGGATGACGCTGTTCTCGCCGAGCACTCCGCCAATCTACGCGGCGTGGCGGATGCCGGGCTGAGAGCGGCTTTCAAAAGACCGGCACGCCCGGATGGACGCACCGTCTATTTTGAAAGACGTTCTACGCCGGGCTGAGCACGATCAGCGGGATCGGACGCGTGGTCCGCTGCTGGTAGGCGTCGTAGCGGCCGTGGTTGTTGTCGTTGACGAGCTTCCACAGACGCGCGTACTCCGCGTCGCCGGAGTCCACCACGCGCGCGGTCCCGGGACGCTTCGTGCGCCCGACCTGGATTTCGACCTCGGGCTTGGCGCGCACGTTGTACAGCCATCCCGGCGCGCTGTCCGAGCCGCCGTTGGAGGCGACCACCACGTAGTCGGCGCCGTCGGCGGCGTAGATCAGCGCGTTGCAGCGCTGCGACCCAGTGCGCCGGCCGGTACTGTGCAGCAGCAGCGCGGGCACGCCGAGCATCCGGTGTCCGATCATCCCGCCGCTGTGCTCGTAGAGCTGCTGGTGGAGCTTCAGGGCGGGGCCCTGGATGGCGTCGGTCACGCTCACATCGGGCAGTGTAGGGGCTCAGGCCGGGGCGAGTGTGCCCCACAGGTGTTGCAGCGCGTACGCGCGCCACGGCCGCCAGCGCTCCGCCACGCGCGCGGCATCCCGCGGCGAGCATCTTCCGCTGGGCGCGGACCGAAGCCAGGAGACACTCGCCTCCGGCGAGCATCCCCGTTTCGGCCAGCAGCGGCCGAGCGCTTCCAGCGCGCGGCGCACGCCGAGGTCGGTAGGCAGGAACGCGTCGGGGTCGGCGAGCGCGCGCATCGCGATGTACTCCGTGGTCCACGGTCCCACCCCAGGGACCGCAAGCAGGCGCGCGCGCAGCTCCTCGCGGTCGCTGCCGGGGTCGATCGCGAGCTCTCCCTCGGCCAGCAGCCGCGTCAGCGCCTGCAGCGTGTGGCGCCGGCGCGCGGGGCCGCCCGGCAGCTCATCGAGTGCCGCGGCGGCGATCGCGGCGGGGGTGGGGAAGAGGTGCGTGAGGGCGCCGTCGGGCGTGGGCAGCGGCTCTCCCAGCATCTGCGTCAGGCGTGCTGCGGCAGTGCGGGCAGCAGGCACAGAGATCTGTTGTCCCAGCACGGCGCGCACCGCGAGCTCGGCGCCGTCCACCGTGCCCGGCAGGCGCAATCCCGGGGCTGCGCGCACCAGCGGCGCGAGCAGCGGATCGCCAGCGAGGTGCTCCGCCGGGGCAGAGGGGTCGGCATCGAGGTCGAGCAGGCGCCGGCAACGCTGCACGGCCGCGGTCAGGTCGCGCAGGTCGGCGAGGCGCAGACGGCACTCGATTGCTCCATCCACGGGGGTGAGCGCGACAACGCCGTGTCCGTGGGGCAGACGCAGGGTGCGCCGGTAGCAGCCACCCACGACTTCCTCCACGCCGGGTACGGCGCGCATGCCAAGGAAGCTCAGCAGCCGTCCCCAGTCGAGCGGCTCGCGGTAGGCGAGACGCACGGTGAGCGGTATTGGCCCGCTGCTGGAGGGCGCCTCCGAGCCATTGCGATGCCCCGGCGCTTTGCGTCGCAGCTCCGTGGGGGTACGCCCGAACAGCACGCGGATCGTGTCGTTGAACTGGCGCACGCTCGCGAAGCCCGCCGCGTGGGCGACGTCGATCAGCCGCAGCGACGTGGTCTCAATCAGGATGCGCGCGGTTTGCCCCCGCTGCGCGCGGGCCAGCGCGAGCGGGCCGGCACCCAGCTCGGCGGCGAGCTGGCGCGTGAGGTGGCGCTCGCTGTAGGCCAGCCGCCGCGCGAGGCCGTGGACGCCCTCGCGGTCGACGACCCCATCCGCGATCAGCCCCATCGCACGCGCCGCCAGGTCGCCGCGGCGGTTCCACTCCGGTGAGCCGGGCGCGGCGTGCGGATGGCAGCGCAGGCAGGCGCGAAAGCCGGCGCTCTGGGCGGCGGCAGCGGTCGGGTAGAAGCGCACGTTGCGGCGCTTGGGGACGATCGCAGGGCAGCTCGGGCGGCAGTAGATTCCGGTGGAGGTGACGGCCACGAAGAAGCACCCGTCGAAGCGGTGGTCGCGGCTGCCGAGCACGCGGTAGCGCGCCTCGAAGTCCTCGGCCTGCGGGTTTGCCGCGAGATCGAGCGTGGTCGGCTCGACGGTCTGCCCATTGGTCCGTTTGGTGGTTGACCGGGGAGTTGCGCTGAGTGGCATTGCCCAAGTATGTACCCACCGGCTGGCGGAAATCGGACGGCGACGTTCTCTGCATCTACCCTGTCCGATTTCCGCCAGACTCCGACACCGGTCGGTGTCAGAGTGAGAGCATGAACTACACAACGATTGACAGCCCGGTCGGAGAACTGCTCGCCAGCGCCGACGCGGCGGGACGGATCACCGGCCTGCACTTCGATGGCCACCGCCTACCAGCGCGCGACTCCAGCTGGGTCCGCGACGAGGAGGCGCTCGCGCTGCTGCGTCGCCAGTTGGAGGAGTACTTCGCGGGCGAGCGCCGCGAGTTCGACCTCGACCTCGCCCCGAGCGGCTCGCCGTTTCAGCTCAGTGTGTGGCGTGAGCTGCGGGCGATCCCCTACGGTGAGACAGCCTCCTACGGAGAGATCGCCGCCGCCGTCGGCCAGCCCGGCGCGGCGCGCGCGGTCGGGGGCGCCAACAACCGCAACCCGATCGCGATCGTCATCCCCTGCCATCGCGTGATCGGCGCAAACGGGACGCTCACCGGCTACGGCGGAGGGCTCCCGCGCAAGCAGCAGCTGCTCGCGCTCGAGACCGGGGCGATGGTGCTCGCCTAAGAGGGTGGCCAGCCGGCCGTAGGCCGACTGGCCGGGCCCCTCGTTCTTCGATCAACGCATATATTCTCGAGGCGATGCTCCGTCACCTGATCTCGATCGACCAGGTCGACGACAAGTTGGCCCGCGAGATCTTCGCGACCGCCGACGACATGGCCGCCGCGCTGCGGATCCCCACGCGCCTCTCCAGCCTCACCGGGAGGGTGGTGGCGCTGCTGTTCTTCGAGCCCTCCTCGCGCACGATTCTCAGCTTCAGCGCGGCCGCTGCGCGGCTTGGCGCAGCGGTCATCTCCCACCGCGGAGTCGAGTCCTCCTCGCTCTCGAAGGGCGAGTCGATCGAGGACACGGTCCGCGTGGTCGGCAGCTACGCCGACTTGATCGTCCTGCGCCACGAGGCCGCGGGCGTCGCCCAGCGCGCGTCCGAGGTCAGCCCGGTGCCGCTGATCAACGGCGGCGACGGTCCCAACGAGCACCCCACGCAGGCGCTAATCGACATGTACACGATCGAGCGCGAGCTGGGACGGCTGCACTCGCTGCGGGTGGGGATGGGCTTCGACCCCCGCCACTCGCGCTCGATCCACTCGCTCTGTCGCGGCCTCTGCCACTACCCCGACAACGACGTGCTGCTGGTCGGCCCCGAGGAGATGTGGCTGGACGAGCAGGACCTGCGCGAGCTGCGCGAGCGGGGGCTGCGGGTGCGGCAGAGCAGCGACATGCAGCGGCTGCTGGCGCGCGAGATCGTGTACGTCAACCGCTTCCAGGTCGAGCGCATCGCGGACCCCGAACTGGCGGCAACCTACCGCGAGCGCTACTGCATCGCCGCCGCGGACGTGCGCAGCTCGGAGATCAAGCTGCTGCTCGACCCGCTCCCGCGCATCCACGAGATTGCCCACGAGGTGGACGACCTGCCCGAGGCGCTCTACTTCAAGCAGGCCGCCAACGGAGTCCCGATCCGGATGGCGCTGCTGTCGATGCTGGCGTAGGGGGGGGTCAACCCCGCCGCGCGCGCATGTGCCCCGGACGGCGGGGGACGCCGAGCAGGAGCACGCTTGCGAGCGCGAGCACGGCGAGCACGGTGAGGCCGACTACCAGCGTTTTACCGCCGTGGTCGGTGGCCTGGCGCGCGGTATGTGTCACCGAGACGACGGCGGGTGACGGGGCGGACGCTGGCCCGGCGGCGCGCAGTGCGTACTCGATGCGCCCCATGCTGCCCCCGCCCGCGAGCGTGACCCACGCGGCCAGCACGCGGCCGCCCGTAGGGTCCACCGCAACCGCCGGCGGCCCGTTGGACCCGGGCGCGGCGACGAGTTCGGAGGCGGCGAAGGAGACTTCGCCTTGACCTGCATAGTGGCCGCGCGCCGCTCGAATCGCCCAGGAAGCGGAGCCCGCCCGCCCGGGGGGGCCGTTCGCCAACCTCGGGGCGGTCCGCCACAACGCGAACGCTTCGGCGCCGGGTCCCGCGGCGATGTCCGAGAGCACCGCGTCGCTCGCAGGCGCACTGGTGGCACCCGCCTGCCCCCCGGCCGACCCGCCGCCCGAGATCACCACCGGCGCCCATGCGCCGCGGTGCAGCGACACCGGCGAGGCGCGCACGACGTAGTGGCCTGCATCGACGCCGGTCCACGCGAGCATTACCGCCTCGCTGGAGAGCCGCAGCAGCTGCAGCGAGCCGGCCGGGGGGATGAAGCCGCCGAGGTCGCGGAAGCGTTCGAGCACCCGCGGCGCGCCGAAGGTGAGCCCGCTGCCGGAGATGCTCAGTTCGATTGTCGTGCTCTGCGCACCGCCGGGCGCCACCGACTGGCAGCGCCACACCACGATCGCGTGACCGTCGTCGCTGACCAACGCCCGCAGTTCCGGGTCGGGCGACCCGGCCGCGAGACTCCCCAGCACGTGCAGTGGCCCGAGCGCGTCTGCGGACGAGAGCTCACGCGCGTAGACCGTGCCGCCGCTGGCCCACACGAGCAGGACTTCGGCACGGTAGTCCATCGTCGCGGCCACAGCATCGACCGGGCTGACACCCACGGGCACCAGGCGCGCGTGCGCGGGCGACTCGCTGTAGTGGCGTTGCACGCGCACCGCGATCGCCCACCCCGCACGCGTTCGCACTGGGGAGGCGATCGCTACGTCGCCGAGGTAGGCGCTGGACGCCACCACCGGCGCCGCCGGCCCGCCCAGCGGCCGTGCCGCCCCGAACGCGCCCGCGGTCCTGCCCTCCGTCAGTGCCCCTGAACCGACCGCGATGACCTGCCCGGTGGCGGTGCCCGCGGCTGCCGCGACTTCTTCGAGCCCCACGGGATCGGACGCAAGCGGTTGACCCACACCTGGGATATCGCCAGCCAACGTCGCACCAAATGCCTCGCCCGCAGTGGTTCCCGCGGTGCACCCACGCGGCGCGGTCCACAACAGCACCCCCGGCCCGCTGCGCGTGGTTGGGTCGGCGCTCGGGAACACAACCGACGGCGCCGCGGCGGCGGGAAGCGCTGTCGAGCAATCGACGGGCCGCGCCGGCGCAGACCAGCGCGCGGCCGCGGTGGACGCTGTGCACAGAGAAACGAGCAGCGCGACGATCAGCAGCGCGCGGGCCTCGCGGGATTGCATCTGCAAAAACCGGACCGGCATCCGGCAATCGTAGGGGCGCCCGCCGTCGTCGGGCGCGCTCAAGCGCTCGCGGCCCGCGTGGCTTCGCGGGCGCGGCGGTACTCGTTGACCACGATCTCGGTCAGCTCCTCCACGGAGGTCTCCGCCGTCGGCTTGTCGAGCGCGATCGCGCCGTCCTGGATCAAGCTCACGCGGTCGCATGCTTCGAACACGTGCACGTAGTTGTGGAGGATCATGATCACCGAGACCTTGCCCTCCGCCTTCAGGCGCGCGACCAGGTCGAGGATCTGCGCGCCCTCTTTGGCGCCCATCGCCGCGAGCGGCTCGTCCAGCAGGATGATGTCCGCGTCGGAGTTGACCGTGCGCGCGACCGCGATCGCCTGGCGCTGGCCACCGGAGAGACGTGCCACGGAGACGTCGATGCGCGGGATGTTGATGCCGATCTCATCCAGCGCGGCGCGGGCTTCGCGCTTCATCTCACGGTTGGCCAGGAACGGGATCGGACGGTGTACCTTCTCGCGGCGCAGCGCCAGGTTGTGGTAGACCGACAGTTCGTCGATCAGCGCGAGGTCCTGGTAGACCGTGTCGATGCCTTTCGCGCGCGCGTCGTCGACGCTTTTGGGCTGATAGGGCTCTCCGTGCAGGAACATCTGCCCCGTGTCCTGCCGCTGAAAGCCGCAGATGATCTTGATCAGCGTCGACTTGCCCGCGCCGTTGTCGCCGAGCAGCCCCAGCACCTCGCCCTTGCGCACGTGCAGGTTGACGTCGCGCAGGGCCGTCACCGGCCCGAAGCGCTTGGCGATGTGTTCGACGCGCAGCACGTCATCCGGGGCCGAGACCGGCCCGACGATTGTCTCCACCGGTGCGGGTTGATCAGCCACTGCGGGACCCCCTGCGCACGCGTTGCACATACACGTTGACGGTCATCGCCAGGATGATCGCCAGGCCCAGGTAGAAGAGCTGGTAGTCGGCGTTGACGCCCTTGAGGATCAGCCCATCATTGAGGATGCCCAGGAACAGCGCTCCGATCAGCGCGCCTACGACGGTCCCCGACCCACCCGCAAGGAGCGTGCCGCCGATCACCGCCGCCGAGATCCCCTTGAACAGGATTTCGTTGGCCCCGGCGACGTCTGGCTGAACCGACGAGGCCCGGACCGCCTCGAGGATGCCGGCGAAGCCCCCGGCGGCGGCGCAGAGGATGAAGTTGCGGATCATCACCAGGCGCACCCGCACCCCGGCCTCGGAGGCCGCCAGCTTGTTGGAGCCCACGGCCACCGTGTACAGGCCCCAGCGGGTGAACGTCAGCACGATCTGCCCCACGACCACGATCACGAGCGCCCAGATCAGCTCCGAGTAGGTGCCCTCGCCGAGGACTTTCGCGAACGTCGAGACGTGGTTGACCGTTTCGGTGAGCACGATGTGCGCCCCGTTGATCACGTGGTGGACGTTGACGGTCGTGCTCGTCACTTCCGCCCCTGGCATCGGCACCGGCACGCCGTGGGAGATGATTAGCGTCAGCCCCTCCAGCGTGAAGAGCATGCCGAGCGTGGCCACGAACGAGCTGATGCCGACGATCGCCGTGAAGAACCCGTTGATGAAGCCGACCACCATGCAGCCGGCCAGCGCGATCAGCACGCATGGCACGTACGGAATCCCGGCCACCGCCAGCTTGTAGTAGAGGAACGGCGCGAGCAGGTATGTCGCCCCGATCGACAGGTCGATCTCGCCCAGGATCATCACGAACACCTCGCCCGCGCCGAGGATCGCGAACGGGGCGAAGAACGGCAGCAGTGTCTTGAAGCTGGAGCTGGTGAGGAAGGTGCTGGTGGTCAGCGAGAAGTAGATCGCCACGATCAGCGTGACGACGATGATGCTGCCCTCGCGCAGGGAGAGCACTCGCTCGAGCAGCTGCCGTCCCCTGGACGAGTGGATCTCGGACGCGCGCTCCTCGCCCGGATCGGCCGCGGGCGTGCGCGGCGCTCCAAGAGGGTCCGGCGGCGCCGAAGCCTGCGCTGGACCCCCTTGTGAGCCGCTGTCCACGGCCGCTGACCCCCTCTAAGCTGCGGTGCCCGCCGGGATCGGGACGACCTTCGGTTCGGAGGAGGTCCCCTCGAAGCGGCTCTTGGAGTTGATGTACGGAGCGACGGTTTCCTTGTCGATGAATTTCAGGCCCGTGTCGACTTCCGCCGGGCCCGTCAGGGACCCGGAGACCTGCCACAGGAACAGTTGCAGGGCCGGCAGGAACCCCTGCAGGTAGGGCTGCTGGTCGATCGTGAATTCGATATAGCCTTCGTGGAGCAGTTTCTGGGTTTTTTCAGTCAGGTCGAAGCCGCCGGCCTTGACGCCTTTGGCGGCGAGCCCGAGCTTCTGCATCACGCCCGCCAGTTCCGCGGTGTCGCCACCGTCGACGGCGTACATCCCCTTCGTGCTCGGATGGCCGGTCCAGTAGGCTTCGATGGCCGATTTCTCACCCGATTCCAGCGAACCGGTCACGATCGTGGTCAGTTTGATCGGCGCACCGGATTCTTTGATCGCCTTTTCGGCTCCTTCGAGGCGCGGCTGCAGGTTCGCCGAGCCCGCATTGGCGGTGAAAATGACCACTTCACCCGTGCCCACGGCGGCGACGATCCGCTTGCCCATGAGTTCGCCGGCCAGTTTCAGGTCCTGGCCGATGTAGGCCAGGCGCTTGTTGGGGGGCGAGGGGGCGTCGGCGTTGTAGGCGAGCACAGGAATGCCCGCCTTCAGCGCGTTTTCGATGGGCACATTGAACGCGGTCTTGCTGATCAGCGACACCGCGATCCCCTTGGCGCCGGATGAGACGGCGGTGTTGATGGCGTTGACCATCTGGTTGATGTTTTCGCTTTCGGAGCCCGTCCACTCGTAGCTGCAGCCCAGTAGTTTGCACGCGTCGGCGATCCCGTACTGGGTGGGCGTGAAGAACGAGTTGGTCGTGACGTGGTTGACGAACACGAATTTGTATTCGGGGTGCGAGCCGAACACGGAGGCGGAGTTGCCGCCAGAGGAGGAGGCGCTCGAGCCGCACGCCTCCAGCAGCGCGCTCACCGAGCCGACCGCCGCGCCGGTCAGCGCAGTGCGGCGCAGGAACGAACGTCGGTCGAATCCCGGGGCTCGCTCGGTGGAAACGGACCCCACCCGCCCCTCGGAGTGCTCCAGGCGCTCCACTGCGTCGAGCACCAGATCGCTGTCGGACATCTCATCCTCCTCCTTGTCTTGCGGGATGGGGCAGCGCGTAGGGCTCCCCTCCATAGGTTTCCCGCTTGAGTCATCTGTTACACGCTCAATTCAGCGCGTGGGAGGGTGAGAGCACCTCGCCCGCTGAGGGTGTCTGGCTGCCCAAAGACGAAGATTGTCAGGACGGATGAAGGTTGGTCGGGCTTAGAACGGCTTTCAAAAGGATCGGCACACCCGGATGCGCCCCTGGACGCTGCGCTGGATCGCCACGGTCCGTCTTGCCCGTGCTACCAGCACGGGCTGCGTCGGCCCGCGTCGCCCAGCTTGGTCCAGGAACGCCCCGGACGCACCGTCTATTTTGAAAGACGTTCTAAGGCTGGTTGGGTGAGGGCTGGCCGGGTGAAGGTGAAGGCCTAGCCGGGCGCGCCGGAGGTGACGATGGCCATCGTCATCGTGAGCGCCACCAGCACCGCCGTCACGGCGATCACCGCGCGCTCCCCCGAGAGGCCACCGGGGAAGTCCGGTTTGCGCAGCCCCAGGCCGAGCGAGACCACAACCGCCCACACGACCAAGAGGCCGCCGGCGATGTAAAAAGGCACCCGGCTCTTGGCGGCCGCGAGAACGGGCGCCAGCTGCAAGACCGTCGCATGCATCCACGGCGAGCGTAACGCATTCGCGCGTGCCTCGCCACCCCGCGGCGCTACGGCCCGCCACCCGCGGCGCTACGGCCCGGCGGCGGCGCGAGCGCCTGCCCCGGCGCAGAGTATGCTCCCCGCGATGCCCGAGACGGTGCGCACACCCGAGGAGCGCTTGGAGGGCCTGCCGGACTTCCCATTCCAATCGCGATATCGCGAGGTGGAGGGGATGCGCCTCGCGCACCTCGACGAGGGCGAGGGCAAGCCGGTGATCTTCATGCACGGCGAGCCCACGTGGTCGTTCCTGTGGCGCAAGGTGATCCCGCCGGTGCGCGACGCCGGCTTTCGCTGCATCGCCCCCGACTACGCCGGGTTCGGGCGATCGGATAAGCCGACCGACGTCGGCTGGTACTCGTACGACCGCCACGTCGCACTGGGGGCCAAGCTGCTGGAGGAACTCGACGTGCGCGGTGCGACGATGGTCGTGCACGACTGGGGCGGGCCGATCGGGTTGCGCCTCGCCGTCGAGCACGCCGAGCGGATCGACCGCCTGGTGATCACCGACAGCGGCATCTTCACCGGCAACCAAAAGATGTCGGACGCGTGGCTGGCGTTCCGCGACTTCACCGCGCGCACCGAGGACCTGCCGGTGGGCATGTTGGTGAGGGGCGCCTGCAAGAACGACCCCGGCGAGGAGGTGATCGCCGCCTACGAGGCGCCGTACCCAAACGCCGCCTCGAAGGCCGGCGCGCGCGCTTTCCCTGCCCTGATCCCGTTCGCACCCGATGCCCCCGGTGCGGCGGAGGGGCGGCGCACGCTGCACGCGCTGCGCGAGGACACCCGCCCGACGCTGATCCTGTGGGGCGACTCCGACCCGGTGCTGCCGATGTCGGTGGCGGAGAGCTTCGCCGGCGCGATCGGCAGGCCGCCCCCGCGCGCGATCGAGGACGCGGGCCACTTCCTGCAGGAGGACAAAGGCCCGGAGATCGGCGCGATCGTCGCGGAGTGGCTCACGAGTTGAGACCGTCGAGGCGGTCCGAGACCTGCCCGCTGACCCCGGAGACTTGTTGGTATAGCGATAGTATTGACAGAATGAGGACTGGAGTTGATATAAAAAATTCAGAACCCGATAGCAATTGCGCACGGCTTTGAATTTTTTATTCAAATACCCGCCCTATTACCATAGCTATACGGTTCCCTCCTAACGAGACACAACCCGACGGCCCGTGATCAGCTCGAGGCCTGCTCGCCGATCTGCGGCTGCTCGGGCGCCGACGTGAGCGCCGGCTCGGAGCGCGCGGCGCGCAGCTCGTACTCGCGGCGCGCCTCGACGTCGGCGTCGGCGATTATGCGATCGACACCCGTCACGCGGCCGACGCTCTCGGCGACCGCGCGCGGCAGCAGCGTGCCGAGCTGGTAGGTGCGCCGGGTGGCCTTCGGCACCCACACTTCGACGGTGCCGTGCTGGAGCGCCTCGACGATCGCGTCGGCCACTTCGGAGGGCTCGACGTTGGAGAAGCCGCGCGCGTGCCCCAGGCCGCCGCCGAGCTCGGTGTTGACGATGTAGGGCATTACGTAGCTCAGATCGATGTGGGAGCCCATCAGGCGCAGCTCGCCGCGCACCGACTCGCTGAGGCCGACGACGGCGTGCTTGGTCGCCGAGTAGGTGGCAATGCCGGCGGTCCCGAACTTGCCTGCCTGCGAGGCGATGTTGACGATGTGGCCGCGATCGCGCGGGAGCATCCGCGCGAGCCCCAGCTTCATCCCCAAGATAACCCCGTGCAGGTTGATGTCAACGGTGCGCCGCGCCGAGACGTCGTCCTCGTCGAGGAACCGCCCGACGGGCATGATCCCCGCGTTGTTGACAAGCACGTCCAGCGGCCCGAGCTGCTCTTCGGCGTCGTCGAGAAAGCGCGCGAAGGAGTCGCGGTCGGTCACGTCCAGCGGCAGCGCGACCGTGCGCGGGCCGAGCTCCGCGGCCGTCTGCTCGGCGGTGGCCAGATCGACGTCGCCGATCGCCACCCGCATCCCGGCGGCCAGGAACGCCTGCGCGGTCGCACGGCCGATGCCGCGCGCGGCGCCGGTGACGGCGGCGTTCTGGCCGGCGATGAGGCGGGGGGACTTCGCCATCGCTGCAATGTACCAGCGCACCTTTTACGGGGGCTGCGGGTTTGAACTGGCGGACGACCCGCCGAGAAGGGAAAGGATCGGAAACCACCCCTCCGGCGGGGCGCCAGGGGAGAGGGCACGCACTGCTCGGGCGATCCACGGCATCGCCCGAGCGTGTGCGACGAGAGCCAGCGGCGGGGTGGGGGCGCGTCCGCGCGCGCGGGTTCGGCGTCCCAACCGCCCGGGGGCTGGGCCTCCATGCCCAGCCACCAGCGGATGCTCGATACCCTGAGGGGATGGCGCACTTCATGTTCGAGAGGCAGCGGATCGCCTACACGGAGTACCTCCCCGAACCCCCCGGTCCGGCCGCGGTGACTCCGATCAAAAGCTCGCCCCGCGTTCGCGCTGCCCGCTCGGCCGAGCGGGCTCAGGCTGAGGCGAGGACGGTGATCCTGGTGCACGGGCTGCTGCTGACGCAGACGATGCACGCGCCGCTCGCACGCGACCTCGCGGCGCGCGGCAACCGCGTGGTGACTATCGATCTGCTGGGCCACGGCGAGTCGGAGCGCCCGCGCGACATGTGGCGCTACTCGATGCGCCTGTTCGCCGACCAGGTGGTGGCGCTGATGGATCACCTGGAGGTCGAGCGAGCGGTGGTGATGGGCACCTCGCTGGGGGCCAACACGGCGCTGGAGATCGCCCTGGAGTCGCCGGAGCGTCTGCAGGGGATGGTGATCGAGATGCCCGTGCTCGACAATGCGCTGCTGGCGAGTGCGCTCACGTTCACCCCGATCCTGGTGGCGTTGACGTTCGGGGAGCCGGCGATGAAGCTGGTGGCACGCGGCGCGCGTGCGGTGCCACGGCAGCTGCTGCCCCACTACGGCAACGTGCTGCTCGACCTGATCCGCCAGGAACCGGGTCCGGGGGGCGCCGTGCTGCAGGGGCTGTTCTTCGGGCACATCGCGCCGCACCGCACCGAGCGGCGCACGTTCCAGACGCCGGCGCTGGTGATCGGGCACCGGCGCGACCCGGTGCATCCCTTCTCCGACGCGGGGATGCTCGCCGAGGAGCTCCCCAACGGCAGGTTGCTGGAGGCGGACTCGCTGATCGAGCTGCGCCTCAGCCCGGCGCGGCTGACGGGCGAGATCGCGGCCTTCCTGGACGAGGTGTGGGAGGACAAGGCTCGGGCCAAGCCCCGGGCTCGCCGGTCGCGGGGCACCCCCGCGTAGGGCCTATCTCGGTGGAGACGCTATCTGCCCGCCCGCCCGCCCGGCCGAGGGTGAGCGGGCGCCCGGCGTCCGCCGTCAGGGGGCGGGCGGGTAGAGCGCCACTTCGCTGAGCGCCACGTGGCCGGGCGCGGTGGGGGTGCCCTGCGCGGAGGCGGGCGCCTTGACGAGCCACACGACCACCCAGCGGAAGGAGTGGCCTTCGGTGCGGAGCTTCTTCAGGTGCGTGACCTTCTTCTTCAGCGTGTGCGAGCCGCTGAGCAGTACCCAGCCCGGTTCGGTGATCGTGGTGGGCGCCTTGGCTCCGTTGGCGCCGTAGATCTGCACGGCCATCCCCGGGGTCGGGGTGCGCAGTTCGAGGCTGCCGAGCTCGGTGGGTTCGCGCAGGTCGATCAGCAGCCCCTCCGCCATGTTGGGGAAGGAGTGCGGCTGCACCTGCGCGGTCCACGCGGTCGAGGGTTCGCCGTCGATCGCCAGCGCGGGGTCGCCGAAGCCCGATTCGGGATAGTTGTAGGGGTTGTAGGTGGTGGCGGCGTTGGTGTCCAGCAGGATCGGGGTGGGCTGTTCGCTTTTGCCAGATTTCGATTCGCTGGTCGAGGTGCCGGTTTCGGTGGTGGTGGTTTTCGAGGGCGTAGTCGTGGAGCCGTTGCCTGAGCCGCTCGATTCCGAGGGTTTCGATTCGCCGCTTGCTTTGGGGGTGGGCGTGGGCGCCGTGACCTTCGGCGGTTTGGTGGTGGAGGACGGTGGGAACAGCAGGTTGGAGCCCTTGGAGGAGGTGTGGGGGGAGGTTGTGCCACCGGTGCTGGGCGTCGTCGCGGTGGGCGCGGGCGTGGCGGGCACCGCGGTGGTGGGCGTCGTGGCGGGCACCAACGCCACCGTGGCGGCGCGCGGCGCGCTGTGTTCGTTGATGGCGGCCGCCACCGCCACCGCGGCGCCGAGCGCGAGGATCGCGGCGGTGAGCGCCAGCACCGTCAGCGGGCGCAGATTGGGCCGCTCGCCAAGGCTGCCCGGCTCGCAGGCGCCGCAGTGCAGGCACCACTGCTGGCCGTCCTGCAGAGGCGTGCCGCAGTGCGCGCACACGTGCCCTTGTGCGTGAGAATCGGCGCGGTCCGCCCCATCGGAGCCACCCGACCCGCCCTCGGGCGGGGCCGCCGGTGTCAACGAGGCCGTGGGCTGCTCAGGGCTCTGCGCGGCCGGTGGATCGGCGAGCAAGGTGTTCACTGCACACCGATTCTACCCCGGCCCCGTCGATTGGGCGCCGCACCCTACGCGCAGGGCCACCGTCACCTGCGGACGCGGCGCCGGGGCCCAGGGGGGACGATCTCCGGACCGCCCGACGATGCGGGCCTGCGGGCGCGGTGGGCGGTCCCCCAGGGGACGATCTCCCCGACCCGTCCGACGATGCGGCCTACGGACGCGGCGCCGGTGGCCCCCCGGGGACGATCTCCCGGCTGGTGGGCTGCAGCCGCTCGTCCAGCTCGAGCTGCCAGTAGTAGCGCGTGAACGTGCGCCCCTCCCGGAACTCCCCGACGTGTGGGGGGATCGTCTCGCCGCCGGCCATGCGCACGATCAGCTCCGGGTAGGTGCGGCCGGGCAGCGCGGCGTAGGCGGGGGCGGGGAAGGCGCCGCCGAAGCGGGTGTTGACGTCGGTGATCCCCAGTCCCACCTCGGGGTCGCGGAAGACCTGGATCGTGGCGGGCCCCCGCACGGCGAGCGCTTCCATCGCGCGCTGCCCCAGCGCGATCAGCTCGAGGTCGCGGATCACCGCGCCCTTGATCGACTCGCCGCCGCGAGACTCGAGCATCGTGCGTGGGATCGCGTTCAGGCAGCGGCCGTCGAGGTCTCCAAGGCAGTCGATCGAGAGCTCGGGCCCGCCCATCGCGCGCTGCAGCATCACCGGCTCGCCCTCATACCCGGGGCGCCCGCCGGCGACGTAACGCACGAAGAAGTCCTTCTCCGCACGGTCGCGCGCCAGATGGATCGAGCGCGCGCCCGAGCCGCGGCGGGGCTTGACCATCACCGGGTAGGAGTCGGGCTCCTCCTCGGGCAGCACCGTCGGCGGCGAGGGCAGCCCCAGCCGCGAGAGCAGCAGGTGGGCCTCGTACTTGTCGTAGGTCGCGCGCGCGACCTCGGGCGAGGGCACGAGCGCGGGCAGGGTGGGCGGGGTCCGATTCTCTCGCGCCCGCGCGAGCACCTCGATGTCGAGGTCGGTGAGCGGCACCACCGCCCCCACGCCGTGGTGCTCGCACAGCTCCCGCAGGAAAGGCACGTAGCCGGGGTCGGCGATCGGCGGCGGCGCCGCGCGCACGTGCGCCGCGTACTGCGCGGGCGCCAGCGGGTTGGGATCGACCGCGATCGTCGTCGTCAGCTGCGCGAAGCAGGCGACGATGTCGTAGCGCTTGCCCACCCCGGTGAGCAGGATTGCCGGCGACTCAGCCATGCCGGCGCCCCTTGCCAGCCGCCGGGTCCGCCCCCGGTTGGGTCTGCCGCTCAACCATCCCCCAATCCCCCCTCCCAGCCCCCGGTGTCCCCCCTGTACAGGCCCGAGCCCCCCACGACCATCGCCGGGGTGCGCCACAGGATGCGCAGATCGAGCGCCAGCGAGCGGTGCTCGATGTAGTGGAGGTCGAGCTCGATCCGCTCGCTCCATGGCAGCGAGGCGCGGCCGTGGACCTGCGCCCAGCCGGTGATCCCCGGCCGGATCGCCAGGCGCCCGCGCTGGCGGGGGGTGTAGCGCGCGACCTGCACCGGCACGGTGGGGCGGGGCCCGATCAGCGACATCTCGCCGCGCAGCACGTTCAGCAGGTTGGGCAGCTCGTCGAGCGAGGTGCGCCGCAGGAAGGCCCCCACGCGGGTGATGCGCGAGTCGTTCGCGTCCACCGCCAGCCCGGCGCCGATGTGCTCGGCGCCGTCCACCATCGTGCGCAGCTTCAGCACGTCGAACGGTCGCCCGTCGCGCCCGATGCGCCGCTGGCGGTAGAGCGCGGGGCCGCGCGACTCCAGCCGGATCGCCACCATCGCCGCCGCGAGCACGGGCGCGCTCAGCACGAGCAGGGTCGCCGACGCCGCGATGTCCACGGCGCGACGGATCACGGGCGTGCCCCCAGGTGTTCGTGTGGCGGGCAGGCGCGCATCGGGCATCGTTTGCCGGGCGGGCAGGGCTCGAAGGGCAGGCAGGACAAGGCCGGCACCGCGATGTCCACGGCGCGGCCGCGGCGGATCATCGGGCCGTCCCCTGCGACGGGAGCCTGGACGGGCGTGTCCCCTCCGCCGCCTCCCACGTGGCGGCCGTGCCGTGGCGCAGCCAGTCCCACAGGCCGAGCGCGAGCGCCGCGGTGGTGAGCACGTAGTAGCGGGCGAGGAGCAGCACGCGAATGTGCAGCACCCCGCCAACGCCGGCGGCGAAGAGCAGGACGAGCTGTACGGCAAGCGTGGCGACATAGAGGACTTGGACCCCGCCCGCCCCGGCGTTGCCGGCCACGAGCGCGATGTTGGCGGCCAGCGCCAGCGCGTGCAGGAACGGGGTCAGGTAGCGCAGCAGACGGTGGGAAAGGATCATCAGCGCATACCCCGGCGGGTAGCCGCGCAGGGAGAGCATCCCACCGCGCAGCACGATCGGCCACGTGTGGCTCATCATCCGCCGCTTGCGCGCCAGCTCGCCCTCGAGCGAGGGCACCATCCGCTCGGTGGCGCGCGCTCCCGGCACGTACACAGCGCGCCGGCCGCGCTTGACCATGTTGAACGGGAACGAGAGGTCGTGGCCCATAGTCGGGTCGACCACGAGGTAGGTTGCGCGGTGCGTCGCGTAGATCGCGCCGTTGCCCGCGGTGATCGAGGAGAGCCGCGACTCCATCCCGCGCACCGCCATCTCATAGCGCCAGTACACCCCCTCCTGGTTGGTCGCTCCGGCGCCCGCGGTGCGCACGAAGCGCACCTGCCCGCAGGCGTAGCCGACGCGGGGGTCGGCGAACGCTCCGGCGAGGACGCGCGCGGCGTCCGGCTCCCACAGCGCGTTGGCGTCGGAGAACACCACGATCTCCCCACGCGAGCGTTCGACGGCCGCGTCCTGCGCGCGGATCTTGCCGCCCCGCGCCAGCTCCAGCACGAGGTCGGCGCCCGCCTCCCGTGCGCGCTGCGCCGTGGCGTCGGTGCAGCCGTCGCAGGTGACGATCACCTCCAGCAGCTCCCGCGGATAGTCCAGTGCAAGCGCGTTGGCGACCTTCTCGGCGATCATCGGCTCCTCATCGTGCGCGGCGATGATCAGCGACAGCGAGGGCGGCGGCCCCTCGGGGGTGGGATCTGGAGCCGGTGTGCGTGCGAACAGGCGCACCAGGACTGCCAGCGCGGCGGCGTAGCCGAGCTGCGTCCACACGATCAGGGCGGCGCATGCCCAAAAGACGATCTCCAGAGCGGTGTGCATTCCTTGGGAGTTTCACATGGTGGCCGTCAGCGAGCGGTACAGCTCGAGCGTGCGCTGGGCGATCGCATCCCACGAGTACGGCCCCGCCGCGGCGGCACGGGCTCGCTCGGCCATCGCGGCGAGGGCCGCGGGATTGGCCAGCAGCTCACGCAGCGCCTCCCCCAGCGCCGCGGAGTCCCCGGCCGGGACCGTGCGGGCCGCGCCGGTGGCGGCCACCTCGGGGAAGCCGCCGACGTCGCTTAGTAGCAGCGGCTTGCCGAACGCGAGCGCCGTGAGCAGCACGCCCGACTGGTCGGCCTCCAGGTAGGGAAGCACCACGAGGTCGGCACGTTCGAAGTACGCCGGCAACTCGGTGTCGGAGACGAAGCGCGGCACGATGCGGACGCCTGGCGGTGGGTCTGTTAGCAGCGTCGCAACGTTCATGCGCGGCATGCCCACGATCCACAGCTCCGAGCCCGCGAACCCGTCCCCATCCGGCTCCCGTGCTCCATCTCCGCTCCCACCGTCCCCGTTCTCCTCGATTTCCCGCCACGCCCGCAGCAGCAGGTCGAGGCCCTTGTAGGGGCGCAGCAGCCCGAAGAACAGCACCACCGGCCCGTCGGTGAGGATGGGGAACCCGCCCGCCCGTCCGTCCGCCTGCGGCCCGGCCGGTGGTTCGGCGAGGTGGGTGAACGCTCCGTGCGGGATCACGTGCACGCGGTCGGGGTCCACGCCCAGCTCCAGCAGCCGCCCGCGCCCGTGCTCGGAGTGCACGACCACCGCGTCGAAGCGCTCGTACAGCCGCCGCTGGGCAGCCAGCTGCCCCGGCCGCGGCTCGCGCGGCAGCACGTCGTGGGCGGTGAGCACGAGCTTGGGGCGCGGTGGGCGGGCCTTCGAATCCGTGGGCCGCCGTCGCGGAAGCAGGTGCACATCGAGCGGCTGCACCGTCAACCACTGGAAGTGCACGACGTCGGCCGCGCGCGCGGCGCGGCGGTAGCGCAGCATGTCGGGCACGTGCTCGAGCAGCTTCAGCGCCTGGCTGGAGCGCGAGCGCCGGCCCAAGGCGTCGCCGCGGTGGGCGAGCCGGTAGAAGAGCTCGCGCCGCTCATACCCCTCCGGCGCCGGCACTGCCCCGTAGGTGAAGTGGCTCGTGAACAGCTCCACCTCGGCGCCGGCCGCCGCCAGCGCGCGACACAGCGCGTGGTCGTAGGGCGGCGTGTAGGCCGAGGGGTCGACGACGTGGACTCGCACCGGCAGAGACAATAGGTGGGTGGGCGATGAGATCGAGCTGAGCTTCTGCGTGGTCAACACCTCCCAGCGCGAGCTGCTGCTGCGCGGGTTGGACGCGATCGCGCGCGAGCGGGACGCGCTGCCGTTCGCCACCGAGGCGCTGGTGCTCGACAACGGCTCGCGCGACGGCTCCGCGGAGGCCGCGCGGGCGCACCCGGCGGTGGACGAGGCGATCGCGCTCGGCGAACGGCGCGGCAAGGCGTTGAACGATTCGGAGCTGATGCGGCGCGCACGGGGGAGGTACGCGCTGCTGCTGAACGAGGACTCCGAGCTGCTTCCCGGGGCAACGCTCGCGCTGTGGCAGGCGCTGCAGGCACGCCCGGATGCCGCCTGCGCGGGGGCGCAGCTGCTGCGGCCGGACGGCGACCGGTTGCAGAACAGGCTCACGGCTGCCGACCCGACCGCCCCGGCTATGAGCTCCGGGGCCACGGCCGCCGCCCCGGCTGTGGGTCTCGAGGCTCAGGCGTGCGCATGGCGCTTTCCGACGGTCGCGACGGCGCTCGCCGGAGCGGTGTTCGCGCACCGGCTGTACACGGTGCAGAGCAAGGGCGCGCGGACCCGCGAGGTCGACTGGTGCCAGTCCTCGGCGCTGCTCGTGCGGCGCGAGGCGGCCGCCCAGGTCGGCTACATGGACCCCGACTTCTTCGTCTACTCCGACGAGGTGGACTTCGCGCGGCGCCTGCGCGACGCCGGCTGGCGCAGCCTGTACGTGCCGGGGGCGCGCGCGATCCACCATGAGCAGCTCTCCACCGGCGCCGTGCCCGAGCGCCGGATCCTCGAAATGGCGCGCAACCGCGACCTCTACATGCGCAAGCACCACTCGCCGGCCGCCGCGCGCGCGGTGCGCTGGCTGACCGCCTGGTCCTACGCCGTGCGTGCGCTCGCCGCGCTCCTGTTGCCCGGACGCTCGCCCCGTCGCTACTGGCGCCACGTCACCGCGACGCTGCGCCCGGATCGCGGCGAGGGCGTGCGCGAGGCCGCCGCCGAGTACAACCGCGCGGGAGCCGGCGCGCGCGCTGCACCCCCGCGCTGAGGCGTCGCCGCCACAGCCGCGTCGGGGCCCGCGGGGCCGCTGCCTCTCCGCGCTGAGGCGCCACGGCGGCGGTCGGTGGCATAGTTTGCGTTCTGAAGCTCCACCAACTGAGAGCAGACCCACTCCGATGATGCCACCACGCCCCCCGCGCTCGTTGATCGTCCTGGCGACGCTCGCCGTGACCGTGCTCTTCTCCTACGTCGCGCTCAGCGGCGTGAACTTCGAAGAGGCGTGGCGGGCGCTGCGCACCAGCGACTATCTGTGGCTGGTGCCGGCGCTGCTGGCGCTCGGGCTGTCGCTGGGCGCCCGCGCACTGCGCTGGCGCGCGCTGTTCGCGTCGGGCCGCCGGCCGCCACTGGGCGCCGTCTCCAACGCGATGATGGTCGGCTACCTCTACAACAACATCCTGCCGGCCCGCTCTGGCGAAGTCGCGCGCGTGGTCGTGCTCAACCGGCGCAGCAGCGCGCAGCCGGTGGAGATCGCCGGGACCGTCGTGCTCGAGCGCCTCTACGACGTGGTCGGGATCCTCGTGATCTTCTTCCTCGCCGCCCCGTGGCTGCCGCCGGTGAGCTGGCTGGAAACGGCGGCGATCGCGGCCGGCGTGCTCGCCGTGGTGATCGCCACGACCGTGCTCGTGCTCGTGCTCGGCGGGGAGCGCCCGCTGCGGTTGTTGCTGGGACCGCTGCGCCGGTTGCCGCGCTTCACGGAGGAGCGCATGGAGCGCACCGTGGCGGAGTTGACCAACGGCCTGAGCGGCCTGCGCAACCCTGGCGTCGCCCTGCTCGGCGGTTTCTGGACGATCGTCGCGTGGATGCTCACCGCGGTGGTCGCCTACCTGGTGAGCCTTGCCTTCCCGCTGCACGTGCCGTTCGCGTGCGGCGTGCTCGTGACGGTGGCGGTCGGCCTCGCGATGATCCTGCCCTCGCCGCCCGCGGCGCTGGGCGTCTATGAGGGGGCGGCGCTGATCGGCATGAAGGCGTACGGGCTCTCGCACACGGCCGCGCTGCCGTACGCGCTGGTGTTGCATCTCGTGAACTTCCTGCCGTTCATCGTGGTGGGGGTGGCGCTGCTGCACCACAACGCTCGCCACCCCGCGGCCCACCGCGCTCCGCCAACTCCGACCCCGACCGCCCCGTCCTCGACCCCCACCCCGACTACGGCTCAGGCGCCGATGGCGTTGCTGGGCGGGAGCACGGCATCGCTGTGAGCGCCCCACCGCGGACATTGGTGGCCGCGTCGGGCGGCCGGGAGGCATCGACGGCGCCTGCCGAGAAGGGGACGGCGAAGGTGATCGTGGTGATGCCGGCGCTCAACGCCGCGTGCACGCTGGCGGCGACCGTGTCCGGCATCCCCCGCGAGTGGGTCGACGAGATCATCCTGGTCGACGACGGCTCGCGGGACGGCACCGTCGAGCTGGCGCGCACGCTGCCGCTGCGGGTCATCCCCCACCCGCACAACGTCGGGTATGGCGGCAACCAGAAGACCTGCTACCTGCAGGCGCTGCAGGACGAGGCGGACGTGGTGGTGATGCTGCACCCCGACGGTCAGTACGAGCCGACGCTGATCCCCGAGCTCGTCAAGCCGATTCTCGCCGGCGAGGCCGACCTGGTGCTCGGGTCGCGGCTGATGGAGAAGGGCGGTGCGCTGGCGGGTGGCATGCCGATGTACAAGTACCTCGCCAACCGCGCGCTGACGACGATCGAGAACCGCGCGCTCGGGACCTCGCTCTCGGAGCTGCACACTGGCTACCGTGCCTACTCGCGCGAGCTGTTGATGGGGATCCCGTTCCTGCGCAACTCGCTGGACTTCTCGTTCGACTCGGAGCTGCTGATGCAGGTGGTGCACTTCGGCTTTCGTATCGCCGAGGTGCCGGTGCGCACGATCTACTCGCAGGAGGCCTCCTCGGTCGGGGCGCGGGCCTCGACCGTGTACGGGCTGAAGACGCTCCGAGCCCTGCTGCGTCTGGAACTGCACCGGCGCGGGCTGGTGCGCAGCAGGAAGTTCACTGCGTAAGGCGTGCGGGGCAGGCGCAAGCGATTGGGGCCGGTGACGCGGTGGCTGGTGTAGGGAGCGTGGAGAGCGTCGCGCACGCTTCGCCGCCCGCGCGTCCGGTCGCCGCGTGGGCGCCGCGGTTTCGCCGCCCGCGCCTCGACCGCTTTGACGTCTGCCTGTTGGGGGTGCTGGTGGCGCTCTCGCTGTGGACGCTCGGCCTCGATCTGTGGCAGGTGGTTGTGCACGGTCGCATCTGGACCGGCACCGAAGCGGTGTACCAGGAGGATGGGATGCAGTCGATGATGTGGATCGAGGGCATCCTCAAACACGGCGCGAGCCCCGACCTGTACGTGCTGGGGCGCACGCCCGCCGACTTCTTCCAGCCGCTGCTCGCGATCTCGGCCGGGGTCGCGGCGCTCGGGGTGGCGCCCTACCTGGCGCTGCTGCTATGGAAGCCGGTGGCGATCGTCGCGATCTTCTTCGCGGTGCGGGCATATGTCCACCGCACGGTCTCTGGTCTCTGGCCGCGCCGGGTGGCGCTGACGCTCGCGCTGTTCTTCGGGTGGGGCGCGGTGATCGGGGACTCGTGGATCGTCTTCTGGTCGTGGGGCTACCCGTTCGCCCTGATCGCGCTGGCGTGTGCGATTGGCGCGTTGCTCGTGTACGCACGCGACCGCGCGGCCGGACGCGTCGGCCTGCTTGCACCGCTGCTCGGGGCGCTGGCGAGCTGGCTGCACCCGTGGCAGGGGGAGACGCTGATCGTGATCCTGATCGGCTCGGAGCTCGTCTTGCTGGCGCGCCGCGAACGGGTCGCCGTGGCGGCGCTGGCGCTGACCGTGGCGCTCACGGCGCTGCCGCTCGGGTACTTCGCGCTGCTCGTGCACTTCGACGCCGTGTGGCAGCGGGAGCGGGAAGCGGCGCTCAGCACCTATCCGGTGTGGCTGGTGGTGAAGGCATTCGTGCTGCTGGTGCTCCCCGCGGTGCTTGCCTACCGCGTGCGCGCGGCGAGCTTCCTCGCGGTGACCGCGCGCGTGTGGCCGTTTGCCGTTGTCGCGATCTTCGCGCTCTCGGAGTGGCAGGGCAGCGGCTCGACGCACGCCCTGCTCGGCGCCACGGTCCCCCTGGGGGCGCTGGCGGTGGAGGGCGTCCGTACGCTGCCGTGGCAGACCGCGGCCCGGCGTTTGCCCCGCCTCGCGGTGTCGCTACCCGCGCTGGTGGCGGTGGCGATCGCCGTGCTGACGATTCCCGGCACGATCTACATGCTCAAATATGCGTACAAGGCCGTTAAGCCGCGGCAGGGCAACGCCAACTTCATCGTGCCCGGCGAGAGCGCGGCGCTCTCCTACCTGGCGCACGACCCGCAGGCGGGAGGAGTCCTCGCGCGCTTCTATCTCGGCATGGTCGTGCCGGCGCAGACCGGCCGTCAAACGTACACGGGCAACTGCTACTGGTCGGAGCCGAACTGCCGCTACCGCAGCGTCACCGTCGAAGAACTGCTCGCCGGCGACCTGTCGCCGGCGCAGGCGATCGGCTTCGTGCGGCGCACCGGCGCGCGGTTCGTGCTCGGCGACTGCCGCTCGGTCGACATCGCGGTCGAGCTCGCGCCGATCGCCAGCGCGGTGCATCGCTTTTCGTGTGCAACGGTGTACGTCATCCGCTAGACCATCCCCACCCAGTTACTACTAAAACGAGGCTGGGCGGACGTACCGCCTTGTTTCTCTGGAGGCCTGGCTTTGAGTATAGCGATAGTATGTATAGATAGGTGGGCGGCTGGGGTTGTTATAAAAAATCCAGAACCCGATAGCAATTGCGCACGGGCTTTTGAATTTTTTTGTTCAACACCCCGCCCTATTGCAATGGCTATACGGCCCTCTCTCTCCCCCTACCAACTTCACAAATAAAGGTTGGGGCCTACAAATAAAGGGTTGGGGCCTGAGCGATACGTGCAAGACCCGCGACGCCCTCCCATAACCCGGCGATTTATTTCATCCGCCGCCGCAGAACAGACTTCAGAACAGACTCTGTTGCTTGACGGCGGGCAGAGCGGGTGCCTCGGTCGCATTGGGTTGCAGTCCCGACCACCGGCCGCTCCGATCGCGGGCGGTGCTGCCGCGCGGTTCGCGCGGCTCGCGCGGGGCATACCGGCGCACCAGCCCGGCCAGACGCGCGCGCTCCTCGCGGGGCGCGTAGGCGCCGCGGCGGTAGAGCTCCTCGTAGTGCTCCACGAGATCCGGGCGTTGCGCGCGCAACCACTCCATGAAGACGTCCTTGACCTCGCCTCGCAGGTGCAGCGCCGCGCCGCCGATGCTCCTCGCGCCGGCGTCGATTGCCCCCTGCAGCAGCGGCTCCAGCTGGTGGGGGGCGTCGTTGATGCCTGGCATCAACGGGGCGATCAGCACGCCGGTGGGGATTCCGGCGCGGTTGAGCTCAGCCACCGCCTCCAGGCGGGCGCGCGGGTTGGGGGTGTGCGGCTCGGTGGCGCGCCACGCACGTACGTCGAGCGTCGGGATTGAGAGGCTCGCAGAGATCGTGGTGCGTTGCGCGATCGCCACCAGCAACGGCAGGTCGCGCAGCACCAGCGGCGACTTCGTCAGCACCGAGCAGGGGTTGCCCGCGCCGCCGCGTGCGTCGCGCAGCGCCTCCCAGATGCCCGCCATCAGCCGGTAGCGGCCCTCGACCCACTGGTAGGGGTCGGTGTTGGTGCCCAGCGCCACGTGCTCCCCCTTCCACGACGCCCGCGCCAGCTCCGCGCGCAGCACCTCGGGCGCGTTGACCTTCACCACGATCTCGCGCTCGAAGTCGCGGCCGGCGTTGAAGCCGAGGTAAGTGTGAGTGGGGCGAGCAAAGCAGTATGCGCACGCGTGGCTGCATCCGCGATAGGGGTTGACCGTCCAGCGGAACGGCATCCGCGAGGCGCCGGTGACGCGATTGAGCGCTGAGCGGGCGTGGACCTCGTAGAAGCGCATGTCGAGCGCCTCGGGTGCGTCGAAGTGGCGCACCACGGCCTCGTCGCGGTAGCCCGGCAGGCGGTGCTGCTGGCCGATCTCCGATCGGTCGGCGCCGAGGGTGAGGTTGCTCCACCGCACGAACAGATGTTCGCATGCCTGTCAAGGCGCCGGAGGGAGCTCCACGGGAGGCTTGTCGCTGGGCAGGGAGGCCCAGCGCCCAGGCGGCTGTTGGTAGGCGACGCGCGTGGACGATCCCCCACCAACAGCATCGTCGGGCAACGCTTTGCGGCCCTACCAGGCGTCGACGTTGGGACGGCGCTTCGTGGGCCGCTTGCGCCAGTCCGGTGGGGGCGGGTCGAACAGGGTGGCGATCCAGCGGCGCGAGTCGGCTGGGTCGATCACGTCGTCGATCTCGCCGTAGGCAGCCATGTTGACGCCGCGGCCGTGCTCGTACGCGGCGGCGACGGTCGCCGCGAACACACGCTCGCGCTCGGCGTCGTCCTCGATCGCCTCCAGCTCCCGGCGCATGCCGAGGCGCACCGCCCCCTCCAGGCCCATCCCGCCGAACTCGGACGTCGGCCAGCCGACGGTGAACAGCGGGGCCTTGAACGAGCCGCCCGCCATCGCCTGCGCGCCGAGGCCGTAGCCCTTGCGCAGCACGATCGTGCCGAACGGCACCTCGAGGTTGGCGCCGACGGTGAACAGGCGCGCGAAGTGGCGCACGGTAGCGGTGCGCTCGGCGGCGGGGCCGACCATGAAGCCGGGGGTGTCGCACAGGAACAGCACGGGCAGCGCGAACGCGTCGCACAGTGTGAGGAAGCGCGCGGCCTTGTCGGCGCCGTCGGCGTCGATCGCACCGCCGAGGTGGGCGGGGTTGTTGGCGAGGATCCCCACCGTGCGCCCTTCGACCCGCGCGAGCGCGGTGACGATTCCCGCGCCGAAGCCGTCGCGCAGCTCCAGCACCGAGCCCTCGTCGCACAACGTCTCGATCGCGCGGCGCACCTCGTAGATGCGCCTGCGCCGCTCGGGCAGGATCTCGCGCAGCAGTCGCTGGTCGGGGGCGGTGAAGTGCTCGGCGGGGCCGTGGAAGTAGGAGAGGTAGCGCTTCGCCGCCGCCACCGCGGCGTGGTCGTCGGCCACGCGCAGGTCCACCACGCCGTTTGCGTGCTGCACCTCGATCGGGCCGATCTCGGCCGGGTCGTACACGCCGAGGCCGCCGCCTTCGATCATCGCCGGGCCGCCCATGCCGATCGAGGAGTCCTCGGTGGCGATCGTCACGTCGCAGCAGCCCAGTAGCGCGGCGTTGCCGGCGAAGCAGTAGCCCGAGGCGATCCCCACCGTCGGCACGCGGCCGCTGAGGCGGGCGAAAAGGTAGAAGGCGCGGCAGTCGAGGCCCGCCACGATCGGCATGTCCACGTCCCCGGGCCGACCCCCACCGCCCTCGGCGAACAGGACCACCGGCAACCGCCGGCGCTCAGCGAGCTCGAACAGGCGGTCCTTCTTCAGGTGCCCCCGCATCCCCTGCGTGCCCGCCAGCACGGTGTAGTCGTAGGACATCGCCACGCACGGGTTGCCGTCCACCTCGCCCACGCCGGCCACGAGCCCGTCGGCGGGGGTCTGCGCGATCAGCTCCTCGCGCGGGCGCCGGCGCTCCTGGGCGGCGAAGATCAGCGGGCCGTACTCCACGTAGGTGCCCTCGTCCACCAGCTCGGCGAGGTTCTCGCGCGCGGTGCGCCTGCCCTTCTCGCGGCGCTTCGCCACGGCCTTGGGGCGAGCGGCGTCGAGGCCCAGCGCGTGGCGCTCGCGCACCGCGGCGAGATCCGCGCGGGTGGGGGCGTCCCTATCGGGGTCGAGCTCTGCGGTAGGCGGGATGAGGGAGGGGTCTTTGGCAGGGGGGCGAGTCGAGTCGGTGGGCGGCGGTCGCATCGCTGGGTCCTCGGGCGCAGGCGGCGGCATCGCGGGGTCCACGGGCGCAGGCGGCACTGCGCGATCCTGGGGTGGGGGCGGCATCGCGCAATCATTGCGCAGTAGGGTTGGCGGGGATGGCAGGCGAGGTTCCCCCACCACCCGACGGCGATCCACCGCCCGGACCGGCGCGGGCGTGGCACCTCTACTCGCTGCTCTCGCCCACCGCCGACGCGCAGGACCTGCGCGCGCTCTACTACCGCCACTTCGGTGATCGCCGCAAGGAGCGCCAGCTGTTCTCGACCGGCGCCTTCTTTGCGACCTTCGCCACCGTGCGCGGCATCACGCACGCGATCCGCGCCGAACGGGGGCCATTCCGGAACATCACCCCGGGCGGGCGGCACATCCACCACATGACCTTCGGGATCACCGGCCTGCTGACGGTCGGCTACCTGTGGATGCTCGAGATCGGGGTCAGTGAGGAACGGCGCTCGTCGCGTGTCACGGCTGCCGTATACGGAGCGGGCGCGGCGCTGACGCTCGACGAGTTCGCGCTGTGGCTGAACCTCGCGGACGACTACTGGACCAAGCAGGGCCGCGAGAGCATTGACGCGGTCGCGCTGTTTGGTTCGCTGCTGGTGCTGAGCGTGCTTGGTGGGGGCTTCTTCAGGGAGCTGCTGCACCCCGGGGGGCGTGATCGGCGTTCGAGCGCGATCACGCCCGGCTGTTCTCCCCGAGAGCCGGGTGGGCTAAGCCCATCCATCCCGAGACCGGCGCTCGCAGCGGCTGCGGCGAGCGCGCGTGACCCGACGGCGGTGTGGCCGGAGTAGGGGACGCGACCCGCGCGCTTCGAGTTGCGGGCGGCGACGAACGCGGGCACTTGTTCGCCGCTGTTTGGCTCCACAGAGGTAAGCGGCACGTTGAAGATCATGCGTGCGAAGTCGGTCCACACGCTATTCATCAGGTCTCCAAACAGATCGAATGCCTCGTTCTTGTACGCCACCAGAGGGTCCATCTGGGCGACCTGGCGCAGATGGATACCCTCGCGCAGGTAGTCCATGTCCAACAGATGATCGCGCCAGCGTTCGTCGATCGTCTGCCGGATCAGATAGCGCTCGAGATCCCCCATCAGCTCGTCGCCGAGGTGAGCCCTGCGCTCCCGGTAGCGCCTCAGCGCGATGGCTGTGACGCGTTCGATCAACTCGCTGTCGGCCGTCTCGGGGTCCAGATCGATCGGGAAGAACTGGGAGAGCGCGGTGAACATCCCGTCCATGTCCCAGTCCTCGATATAGCCCTCGGTGTAGTGGTCGATGATGTCGCTGATCACTTTGGCGATCTGTTCGCCCACCTCCTTCCCCATCTCCCTGCCTTCGAGCACCTCGTCGCGGTAGGCGTAGATCACACGGCGCTGCTCGTTCATCACTTCGTCGTATTCGAGTACGCGTTTTCTGATCAGGAAGTTCTGGTCTTCGACCTTCTTCTGCGCTTTCTCGATCTGCTTGGAGAGCATCCCCGCCTCGATCGGTTCCTCGTTGCCCTCCCCATCCACCCCGCCGAGTTTGTCGAGTATCCGGTAGATGCGGTCCCCCGCAAACAGCCGCACCAGGTCGTCCTCGGCGGAAAGGAAGAAACGCGACTCTCCAGGATCGCCCTGGCGCCCGGAGCGCCCGCGCAGCTGGTTGTCTATACGCCTCGACTCGTGACGCTCGGTGCCACAGACGAACAACCCCCCCGTGGCCAGCACCCGCTCGCGGTCGGCTGCCACACGCGGCTCGATCTCCGGCAGGAGCTCTTGCATGCGCTGCACGTAGGCCGGGTCATCGGGGGCGATGTCCCATCTCGCGAGCTCCAGGCAGGCGAGGTGCTCGGGGTTGCCGCCGAGCTTGATGTCCACGCCGCGGCCGGCCATATTGGTGGCGATTGTGACCGCGCCCGGTCGGCCCGCCTGTGCGATGATGTCGGCCTCATGCGCCGCGTGCTCGGGCTTGGCGTTCAACACCGTGTGCGTGATCCCACGCTTGGCAAGCCGCTCGGAAAGGAGCTCTGAGACCTCCACCGAGATCGTCCCCACGAGCACCGGCTGGCCCTTCGCATGGCGGGCGGCGATCTCCCTGACGACGGCGCTCCACCTGCCCTCCTTGGTCTTGAAGACCTGATCGTTGCGGTCACTGCGGACCATGGGCATGTTGGTGGGGATCTGCACGACCGACAGGTGGTAGATCTTCATGAACTCGGTCGCCTCCGTCAGCGCGGTGCCGGTCATGCCGGCCAGCTTGTCGTACAGGCGGAAGTAGTTCTGGTAGGTGATCGTCGCCAACGTCTGATTCTCCTCCCGAACCCGCACCCCCTCCTTGGCCTCGATCGCCTGGTGCAGCCCCTCCGACCAGCGCCGACCCTCGAGGATGCGCCCGGTGAACTCGTCGATGATCTTGACCTCCCCCTCGATCACCGCGTAGTCGACGTCGCGCCTGTACAGCGCCTGCGCCCGCAGCGACTGGATCAGGTGGTTGACCAGGTGACCGTTCTCGGCGCGGTACAGGTGGTCGATGCCCAGAAAGCGCTCAGCCTTGGCGACACCCCGCTCGGTGATCGCGACCGTCTTCTGCTTCTCGTCGATCTCGTAGTCGAAATCCGCCACAAACTGCTTCTTCGTGCGCGGATCCATGCCTTCGGGCGTCTTGCCCACGACCATCAGCGGAGCCAGGGGCGCGAACTTCACGTACAGATCGGCCGCCTCTTCGGGGGCTCCGGAGATAATCAACGGCGTGCGCGCCTCGTCAATCAAGATGTTGTCGACCTCGTCCACGATCGCAAACGGATGCCCGCGTTGGACCTTGTCGGCGAGCTCGGTTGCCATGTTGTCGCGCAGGTAGTCGAAGCCGAACTCCGAATTGGTGCCGTACACCACGTCGCACGCGTACGCGCGCTGCTTGTCCTTATAGGGCTGCGAGTCCTGCAGCACGCCGACGGTCACGCCCAGCGCGTCATAGATCGGGCTCATCCACTCCGCGTCGCGCTTGGCGAGGTAATCGTTGACCGTGACGACGTGCACACCCCTGCGTTCGGTCGGGTTCGCCTCCGGCACGGCCAGTGAGTTCAGCACAGCGGCGAGCGTCGCCGTGAGCGTCTTGCCCTCGCCGGTCTTCATCTCCGCGATGCATCCCTCGTGCAGTGCCATGGCCCCGATCAGCTGCACGTCAAAGTGGCGCATCCCCATCGTGCGCCTGCCCGTCTCGCGCACGATCGCGAAGCACTCGGGCAGCAGATCGTCCAACGGCTCGCCGTCCCCGGCGCGCTCGCGCAGCTCCTCCATACGTGCTCGCAGCTCGGCATCGCTCTCCCGTTCGAGCTCCGGCTCGAACGCCCCGATCGACCCAACGCGCCTCTGATAAGCCCTGCGCTTCTTCGCCTCGCCGACGTTCAGAGCACGATCCAGGACAGGCGACACACGCCAAGCATAGTCCGCGCTTCAGCGCGCCGCAGGCTGACGCCACAACTTGCCGCTGTTCGGGCAATCAGGCCGAGGCGCCGGACGCGGATCTGTTACGTCCGTTAGTCTGTCGCCGCATGGGGGGATGGTTCCGATCTTCCAAGCACCCTCAATCCCGCCTGGCCGCGGGCAGCTTCGTTCCGCGACGAGTTGTAGAGACGGACGGCTCGACGTGGCCGTTCGGAGTGGGGCAGAAGCCGATCGAAGATTTCGAAACCCTCATCGGAGATCGCGTGTCGCACATAGCCAACGAAGAACGCGGTGCGAAGACACGAGTGCTGCTCGGGATCGTCGTGGAGGAAAGAGACGGCATGACACGGGACGCCGATCGCGCCCGCGAGATTATCTCTGCGCGCGTTGACCGCAATTGGCGGATTCGATCGCTCTCCGGAGATCTAAAGCGCAAACAGGGGCCGCTGACCGAGTTGTCAGCGCTCTTTGGAGGAACGAGACCGATCATGCGCGCCGCACGAGCCAGCGGCCTCATCTCCGGTGAAAAGAAGGACTGGGTCTGGTCGGGGTGCATGCTCTTACTCGCCGGTGCCCTTAGTCTCGCATCGGGTCTCGTCAGCCATCTCGCGGTGCACTCGGGTGTATATACGGGGGCAGCGATTGGGATCGTGTTCGTTGCGAGCGTGCTCGCCATGCTCGCTCCTGCGCTGACCGGGGATGATCTGCCCGTCTTCGGCCATCCGGCTGCGAAGCGGCTCGAGCAGGCCGTGACCGCCGATGATAAAGGCACGGACCCGGATGTGCGCTTTCGCGAGCGGCTGCTTCGCGAGCTGACGCGCGAGCGCCCCGCATTTGGAGAATTCACCAGCCAGAAGCGTAACCGCGCGGTTGTGATCGACGATTTCGGCAAGCTCTGGCCTCGTACCGCATTGCTTATCCAGCGCTACATCGAACGGCCGCCCGACGTATTCGTCAACGATCCACGCGAAGAGCGACCGGAGGAGTTCTGGGTCGTGTTCGACCAGGGGGCTCGACCTCAGAGCGAGCGGTCGCAGCCCAGCACCGGGCACGTCAGCGCACTCGCGACGTACGGGTCCTTCCTGTCTTGGCAATGCCGCCAACAGCTGCTCGATCCGGCTCAAAAAAAACGCTTGGTTCGCAGTCTCGAGCCCGGCCCGCTCGATCACAACGATCGGCGTCTGCGCTACAGGAGGATCGGGGACATCATCTCGGGTGCAAAGGATCACACCACGGAGAAGGAGCTGCGCGAGCAGCTGCGAGGGGCTGGTGACAGCGCGTCGGTCCTGGCGTTCTCGTTCTTGGCGATCGCCGCGAGCGTTCCGAACCCCGTTCCGTTGAAGCCGACCGAGATCGCCATGACGCTGTCAGCCCCTCCCGAGAAAGGGTCTCGAGATCCACTGCGTGATCTGCTGCTCGCGTGGTTTCCAAACCTCGACCGACCGGGACCCCTCGGCGAAGCCCTCAAGAACAGCGCTCGCACCCTCAAGCCATTGTTCGAGGGGCACAAAGCGGGCGAGCGCGACCTGGTGCAGGTGGACACTGGATGCGCTGACGCGTTTATGAGCGTCTACCAAGACATCCATCATAAGCACGCACTCCCGCCGGCCGATTGTGCGCACGCCTTCTGGGCCCTGTACGAGCAGCGCCGGCTCGCCGGCTCGAGTTCCTGGTCGGCACCCCCAGTGGAGCGCATGATCAGCCACCTGCGGGCGTTGCGCGAACCGGGGAGCGTCTCGTATCGCCAGGGCGAGCACGTCGCTCGCGCGCTCTGCGAGGCCGCACTCTTTGGCGCCCACGCTGCGCTTGCGCTACACGTTCCCGGGATCGTACCCCGCCACTCCGACACCCCCGGGGATGTGGACGAACAGGACGGGATACTCGACTGCGCGCTCATGTTGCTCGCCGAAGGGGAAACGCCAGAGGATGAAGCGTTGCTGGAGAGCCTGCTCGATACCGCCTGGGCGCTTTACATGCTCACCGGCCACGGCGCACTGCTGGGATCCATATCCGCGATCGCCGACAGGTGTCAGGTTGAGCCACACTCCGAGGACCCGCTCCTCGACCTATATCGCGAATCGCTCGCCACAGACGGTGGCGCGAGTCCACCGCTCCCAGATCGCGCTGCGCCCGGTTGTCAGGCCGTTCGAGATCACGCGCGCGCTCGCGCGCTGTGGCTGGCAGCGGTTCTCGAGCCGCTCATACGCAGAGGGGGTTCGGATTGGCTCGCCGAGACGAGGGCCGTATCCGACGTTGCGATGGTGGAAGTCATCGAGCGAGCGGTGGCGCGCACGGCCGTAGCCAAAGCCGGCGCCTTTGACTCTCTCGACTATGCGACACTCGCTGTCGCCGGACTGTGGTGCACGCTCAGGCAAACTCGGGGCGACCCGGTCAGCGACGCTCTCACCGCGCCCTTTGGCGAGGTCGGTCTGGTGATTGCCGGCGCCCGCGCGGCGCGGCAGAAGCCAAGCGCGCGAACCGACTTCGTCTTCAACGGCCTGCTGCAGATGCTGATCGCGATCGTGGGCACCACGCCAAACGACCTCGCCGACATCCACATGATGTGGCACAGTCTCGAGCTCAACGAGCTGGCCGATCTTAGCGGCCTTGGCTGCAACGTGTACGCGGCGGCCGATCCTCGCATGCGCTTCGACGACGACGCCAAATGTCTCGTCGGTGTGGGCGGCGCTGGAGACCGTCCGATCAACACGATCGAGTCAGACATGCTCGCCGGGATCTCACGTCTGGGCGAAAGTATGACAAGCGGTGCAGTACCGATCGTGGAGGCGGGCTGCATGGCTATACAGGCTAATCTCGGCGAGGGATTTACTTTCGAGCTGTCCAAGCTGCTCGTCACACAGCCACTCACAATAGGATACGAGAAGCGCGAACAGTTACTTGAATCCGCGCTGAATAGGGCCCCGGGGCATCGCGGAGTGCTCGAGATCGCGGACTATATGCTCGAGAAGATGGTCACGCAGCTGTTCAACTGCTTGGCTGATCCGCGGGGCACAGTCGCACAGCGGCTGACGGTCGCGCTCGATGAGCGGCGCGGATCGATTCGCAGTCCGTGGCACGCAGATCGGGTGGACCAGGCGCAGGAATACTGGGAAGCAGGACACGGCGTCCCCGCCGAGGATCATCTGCTTCGCGCGCTGCTCACTCGCTGGCGCACACGCATCTGGGAACCTGGACTGCCCCTGTCGATGGCCGCGGCGGAGGGCCGCCGCAAGACGCGGGTGGGGGACCCGGTGCGGGTGGGCAACGCGAACTCAGCGGGGGATGCAGAGGTCATCTACATCTACGAGTTTCCCAGCAATAACGGGCAGGGCGCCGTCGGGTCGGCTGAGCGGAAGGCGTATCACATTGAGACTTGCTATATGTACGCGTTCGTCCTCACGCGCACATGGAAGGCGGTGGATCGTCTCGAGGGCGGTGTGCTCAACGATGCGATTCGCCTACTCGGCGAGAATCTCGATCTCGCCAGAGCCGGCTTTGTCGGCCTCGCCTGCCAGGTGTCGACTCGCCTGGAGCAGGTCGGGCACGCTGGCTCAGCCGCGTTCGAGCGTGCCGTCGCGATCCAGCGGGACGGTATCGCGGTGGCGCAGACCCACCTGCTGCCCTTGACCAACTATTCGATCTACGAGCAGCTCGCCAAATATGACCCGGAGTCGGAGGCGAGCCATCGTATATATGCGGACAGTTGGCTGTACGAGGAGCATCGTCTCGCACAGGAGCAGCTGTTCCTGCAGATCGAGGGCCACCACTACTTTGAGATCTTCTGGTACCACTATCTTCGACTGCCCGAGCCGCCGTGCGATCTCGATCGCGCCACAGTCGAAACACCATGCTCTTCGCTCTCCACCGACGTGCCCGAGCCGTTGGTGTTCAACAACTCCGGCAAGACGGTACTCATGTCGGGAAGCTTCCTTCGCTTGGGTTACGAAGTCTTTCGCCGCAGACCCGATGCGCCCGGCAGCGTAGCAATTCGCGTCAAGATTTCCCACATGGCCCAGCACAACATTCATCCGCTCTATGAACTGCTGATTGGGCGGGAGGGCGTTTCAGCGCCCCTGCGCCAACTCTATGAAGAACAGCTCAGGCGCTTCGACGACCTGGAGTGACGATGGACTGCTGCGTGCTACTGGCACGTGAGCTGTAACGCGGCTCGGCAGCGTGGCGGCTAAACAAGCGCCGCGTCGGCCGAGGCGATCGTGCGCAGGTGGCCGCTCACGCCGGCGATGCTGAGCAGCCGCTGGACCTGCGGCGAGCCGGGGGTGAGTGCCAGCCTCTGGCCACGCTCCACCGTGCGCTTGTGTGCGGCGAGGAGGATCCGCAGACCGGTGGAGTCGATGAAGTGGACGTCATCGAGGTCGAGGACGAGAACATCAGCCGCATCGACCGCATCGCTTTCGATCTCGCTCTGCAGCCTTGGCGCGCCGACCAGATCGAGTTCGCCGTGGAGCGTCAGCACGATCCTGTCGTGGTCCTGGCCCACCTCTATATTGAGCTGCTCCCCTACGGTCACGACTTGTCATGCTATCGCAGTCGGCTGGAGCGCATGCCGCATGCCGAGCAGCGCGAGATCGTCGCGCAGCGAGCCCTCCGCGTGATCCAGCGCTGCGTGCTCGATGTGCTCGAGCAGGACGGGGAGCGTGAGCTGGGGCGCCCTGCGACACAGCTCGATCAATCCCCGCTCACCGAGCACCTCGTCCGAGCGACCGGCCTCGGGGATCCCGTCGGTGTAGAGCAGCAGCGTCTCGCCGACGCCCAGTTCGTCTTCGCATTCGACGACCTCGATCGGGTCGAGCACGCCGAGCAAGGTCCCGGGCTGGCCGATCTGCCGCGCGTCTCCATACGCGTCGATCAGCAGCGGCGGCGGATGCCCGGCGAGCGCCACGCTCAGCCGAAAACGCTCAGCCACCGGCGTCACCGTAACCAGGCAGGCGGTGCACAGGTCGGCGCCGGGAGGCTGGCGGCGCAGCGCTTGGTGCAGCGTATGGAGCATCTCCGTGGAGGACTGGCCGCCCATCGACGCGGCGCGCAGGGTGTGCCGGGCCAGCGCCGTGACGCCGGCCGCGCGGGAGCCCTTTCCACAGACGTCTCCGATCACGAGCATCCAGCTGTCGGTGCCGTGCTCGAACACGTCGTAGAAGTCGCCGCCCACCTCGTTCAGCTCGCCCGCCGCGCAATACCGTGCCTCGATCTCGGCCTCCGGCACGTCGGGCAGCGACTCCGGCAGCAGCGCCCGCTGAAGGGTGTGGGCGATGAAGTGCTCCCCGAGCTGTGCGCGCTTGACCTCGGTGATGTTCTCGAAGACGTTGACCGCGTAGCCGATGCGCCCGGTATCGGGGTCGGGGATTGGCGAGGAGCGGACGATCAGCCAGCGCTCCTCGCCCGTGGTGCGGACGATGTTTCGCACCAGCAGCGGCTCGGGCTGCTCACCCCTGAACAGCCGCCGCGCGGGCATGCTCTCCAGATCGAGCTCGTTGCCCTGCTCGTCCTCGACGATGAAGCGGGACATGATGGTCCCCGGTCGAGCGCGTGTCAGCTCGTCGGGCGTTGCGAACCCGAGCAGGTCGGCGGCGGCCTGGTTGGCGAACACGGTGCGCCCGCGGCTGTCCACCAAGGTGATCGCCTCCGCGATGTTGACGAGCACCGCCTCCAGGCGCTGCTCCAGGCGCTGCAGATCGGAGTACAGCTGGGCGTTGTCGATCGCCAGCGCCGCCCGCAGCGCGAGCTCGCACACGAGGTCGACGTCGGCGCTGTCGTAGCGTTCGCTTTCGCCGAGGCGCAGCGTGGACAGCGCGCCGAGCGTGCGCCCGCGCGCGAGCATCGGGGCAACCACCGCCGAGCGATAGCCGTGCTCGATCATGAAGCGCGCATGCTCGGATCCCTGTGCGAACGAGCGCAGCAGCGCATCCGTCATCTCGGCCAGCAGCACCGGCTCGCCGCTGCGGATGACCCGTGCCACCGGGTGCTCGCCGGCAGGGTCGAGGGGAAACCTCGCGCGCAACTCCTCCAGCGCATGCGCCAGCCCGTCCTCGGTCGCGACGACCGCCACGTCCTTGATCGCCCCGTCTTCGTCGCGCAGGTCGATCGCGCAGAGATCGGCCAGCCGCGGCACCGTCAGCCGTGCGACCTGCCCCATCGTCGTCGTGGGGTCGAGCGAGCTGGCCAAGATGACGCCCGCCTCGATCAGCAGGTCCCTGGCGACCTCGCTCCCTGGCTTGGTCATCACGCCGAACTGCCCCCCTTTGTGGTCTCCCTGCAATCGCTGGTAGGTCTTCAAAATAGAAGGTGCGAGGCCGGCCGGCTGAAGCGGTGGGATGATCGACCCCATGACTCCAACGAGGCACGCGCGCGAGGCGATGCCCGAGCACCTGGCGCCGATGCTCGCCGGCCCCGGTCGCCTGCCGAGCGAGGAGGAGGGGTGGGCGTTCGAGGTCAAGTGGGATGGCGTGCGCGCACTCTTCCACTGGCGCGGGGGGCACATGTGGATCGAGAGCCGCAACCGCAAAGAGATCGGCGCCCGCTACCCCGAGCTGCATGCGCTGGGTCGCCAGCTGGGAGGCCGCGAGGCGGTGCTCGACGGGGAGATCGTCGCCTTCGACGAGCGCGGGCTGCCGAGCTTCGAGCGATTGCAGAAACGGATGCACCTGACATCCGCGAGCGCCATCGCGCGCGCGGCGCGTGAGATACCTGTTACGTACGCGATCTTTGATGTGCTGTATCTCGATGACCGCCCCACCATCGAGCTGCCATACCGCCAGCGGCGCGAGTTGCTCCAGGGGCTGCGGCTGAAGGGCCCGGCCTGGCAGGTTCCGTCCCAGCGCGTGGGCGGCGGCGCAGAGCTGCTGGCGGCGACCGCCGAGCAGGGATTGGAGGGAGTTATCGCCAAGCGCCTCGACTCGCTCTATCGCCCCGGTGAGCGCAGCGGGGAATGGGTGAAGATCAAGAACGTCCACCGCCAGGAGTTCGTGATCGGCGGGTGGCTGCCGGGCAAGGAGGGGCGCTCCGGGCAGCTCGGCGCGCTGCTGGTGGGCTACCACGAGAATGACGGAAGCCAAGGACTGCGCTACGCCGGCCGGGTCGGCGCCGGCTTCGACGAGCAGGAACTGCGCCACCTGGCTGGGGAGCTCGAGGCGCGCAGCCTGCCGCCGCAGCCCGTTCACCGAGCACGGCGTTCAACCACCGCGGGAGGCGCGCTTCGTGGAGCCCGAGCTGGTGGCGGAGATCGAGTTCTCGCGCTGGACGCGCGATCGCATCCTGCGCCACTCCTCCTACAAGGGTCTGCGCACCGACAAGCCGACGGAGGAGGTGGTACTCGAGCGCGAGGAGGACACATCGGCGCGTCCCTACGAGATCGTCCACACCACCAAGCGCCACGTCGAGATCAAGGCGCGGGGCAGGCGGCTGCGACTGTCGAATCGCGACAAGGTGCTCTACCCGGACGCCGGTTTCACCAAGGGCGAGCTGATCGACTACTACACCGCGATCGCCCCATTTCTGCTGCCACATCTAGCGGGGCGCCCGGTGACGCTCAAGCGTTACCCGGATGGCGTGAACGAACCATATTTCTATGAGAAGCGCTGTCCCACCCACCGCCCCGAATGGGTGCAGACCGCGCCGGTGTGGAGCGGGCGCCAGGCGGAGACGATCGATTACTGCCTGATCGAAGACCTGCCGACGCTGATGTGGGTCGCCAACCTCGCCGCGATCGAGCTGCACCCCAGCCTCGCGCGAGCCCGCGCGCAGGGGACACCCACGACGCTCGTGCTCGACCTCGACCCCGGCGAGCCCGCCGGCCTGCGCGAGTGCTGTCGCGTGGCGCTGTTGATCAGGGAGATCTTCGACGCGTTTGGGTTGCAGGCGCTGGTGAAGACCTCGGGGCTGAAGGGTTTGCAGGTGTACGTGCCGCTCAACACCGCGGTCACTTACGAGCAAACCAAGCCGTTCGCCCGCGCCGTCGCCGAGCTGCTGGAGAAGCAGCGCCCCCAGCTGGTCGTCTCGCGGATGACCAAGAGCCTGCGCGCCGGCCGGGTGCTGATCGACTGGAGCCAAAACGACCCGCACAAGACAACTGTGTCGGTGTACTCGCTGCGGGCTACCGCCACCCCCCTGATCTCCACGCCTTTGGATTGGGAGGAGGTGGGGCTCGGGTCGCGCTGCCGACGTGGCCGTGAGCAAAAATTGAGCCTGGTGCCGCGGGAGCTGCTGCAGCGCCTCGAGCGCGATGGGGATCTGTTTGCCGCGGTGCTCGGCGTTACTCAGAGCCTGCCGGATTTGGGC
The DNA here is from genome assembly GCA_963791485.1 of uncultured Solirubrobacterales bacterium. GTDB lineage: Bacteria > Actinomycetota > Thermoleophilia > Solirubrobacterales > Solirubrobacteraceae > Palsa-744. The sequence goes on along the minus strand of CAWBSO010000003.1, from coordinate 749,562 downwards.
GGAGGTCTCCTCAGAGGCGTTTGAAGCCCAGCTGTTCGGCGACGGTCGCCTGGTCGGCGTCGCGAGAGGCGAACGCTATCGCTTCTTGCTCGGGCTCCGCGAGCGCGGGCACGGTTAGCGAGGCGAGCGCGAGGTGCCAGGTGTCGAGCGTTCGCAGGGGGTGCTGGCGCACCAGTTCCAGGGCCTTCCGTTCTACATCGGCCTGGGGGGCGGTGAGCTCGCTCACGCGCCCGTTCTCGGCGAGGTCGGCGTCGAGCATGGCGAGCAGGTCTTTCTCGCGGGTGTCACCCCCCGGCGCCTGGCCCAGCCATCACTTCCCGCACCTCGATCGGCTGCTGGATTGGAGCACCGCCTCGCGCCGGCGCCGCGGAGACCTGGGCGGCGATCTCGATCGCGCGCTCGGGGGATTCGACGTCCACGACGCGGTAGCCGGCGAGTAGCTCCTTGGTCTCCGGGAACGGGCCGTCGGTGACGGCGGGTGCGCCGATCCCGTTGTGGATCACGAACTTGGCAAGCGCTGGCACGGTGAGCGCCTGCGCGTCGACGAGCTCCCCGCGCTCGGTGAGTTCACGGTTGATGGCCCGCTGGTAGTCGATGTGCGCCTGGATCTCCTCGGGGGCCCACTCGCCCATCGGCACCGTGCAACCCGCGCCGCCTGCGTAGTTCTGCAGCAACATGAACCTCATGGTCTTCTCCTTGCTCATTGCGCCCGGATGGCGCGTTCACAGGTATGACGAAGCGGGGGATCGAATCTCGACATCATCCTCCTCCTTCCCCCTCCTGTGCCCGCGTCGAACGGGGCCGAGCGGCGGCGTTCTATCCGGCTGTGCTCGCTGCCCGACGCGCCCGCGCGGCGAGCGCGTCGGCGAGCTGGTCGATCAGCTCGCCCGCACGCGCGATCGCGCGGTCGACCAGCAGGAAGCCGTGCATCTGGTCGTCGGCGTGCACGTGCTCGACCTCGACGCCCGCCGCCGCCAGCCGCTCGGCGTAGGCGATGCCCTCGTCGCGCACGGGATCGAACTCCGCGGTCATCACCAGCGCGGGTGCAAGCCCACTGAGGTCGGGCGCCGCGATCGGGAAGAGGTAGGGATCCCGGTAGGGGTCCGCGGGGTCGAAGTCCGGCGGGAGGTACCGTTCGATCGACCACTGTATGAGCGCGCTGTCGAGCGTATAACCGGTACCCCGCTCCGCGTGCGAGGGCCAGCGGCCGGGGAGGTCGACGCTGGGGTAGGCCAGCACCTGGAACGCCGGCTGCGGAGCGCCGGCGTCTCGCAGCTGCAGGGTGAGCGCGGCCACGATGGCTCCGCCGGCGCTCTCTCCGACAGCCACGGTCAGCGAGGCGTCGGCCTGTAGCTGAGCTGCGTTCTCGAGCAGCCAGCCATACGCGAAACGGGCGTCTTCGATCGCCGCCGGATGGCGGTGCTCGGGCGCCAGCCGGTAGTCGAGCGCGGCGATCATCCACCCGGAACGAAGGGCGATGCGGCGACAGAGGCGGTCGTGGGTGTCGAGATCGTTCAGCACCCATCCGCCGCCGTGGAGAAAGAGCGCGACCGGCAGAACGCCGGGGCGGGGCCGGTAGAGGCGCAGCGGCAGCGCGCCGTGCGGGGAGGGCAGGTGCACGTCCTCGACGTGGTGCAGCGCGAGCGGCTGGCCCCGCGTGAGCAGGCCCGCGCGCGCCTGCGCGCGGGCCTGCTCGACGGGCATCGTTGGGAGCGCCGGTGCCCCCACCGCGCGCATCACGTCCAGCAATACCTGGGCTTCGGGGTCTAGCTGCTTGGTCACGGCAGACGCGTAGGCTAATACAACCAACCCACGATCACCAGCCCGCGCGGGGAGGGCGGGTCAGCCGGCCGAAGCCGGGAGACGCTGGCCTTAGGCCGGCATCCCCCGTTTCGGCTAGCAACGCCGGGGCCGTGAGCGGCTCGCGGACGACCACCTCGAGGCCGTGCTCCCCCTCGCTGGCGGCGGCGGCAACGGGGGCGGCCGCGACGCGGTTGCGCCCGGCGTGCTTGGCCTCGTACAGCGCCTCGTCGGCGGCCTTGAAGAGCGTCTCGTAGACGACCGCCTCGCCGCTGGCGGCGGAGAGGCCGAGCGAGATCGTGACGGGGATGCCGGTGGGGTGCGCCTGCGCGACCGCCGCGCGCAGGCGCTCGGCGACCTCGAGACCTTCGGCGTGCGAGACGCCGGGCAGCAGGATCAGGAACTCCTCGCCGCCGAGGCGGTAGGCGAGCTCGAACGAGCGCAGCCGCTTGCGCAGCTCGTAGGCGACGTCGCGTAGCACCGCGTCGCCGCGGTCGTGGCCGTGGCGGTCGTTGACCTGCTTGAAGGCGTCGACGTCGCACAGCAGCATGCACACCGGCTGGTGGGTGAGGCGCGCCTGGTGGGAGATCTCGGTGAAGCGAGGGATCAGCGCGTGGCGGTTGAGCAGGCCGGTGAGCGGGTCGAGGATCGCTTCGTCGCGGTGGTGGAGCTCGGCGGCCTGCAGCGCCCACACGATCGAGACGACGCCGGCGAGCAGCGCGAGCGCGGCGATCGGGCGGACGGGGTCGTCGATCGTGGCGGTGGGATCGACGCCGAGCGTGGCGGCGATGATCAGCACCACGGTGAGCACCAGCCCGACGACCACGACCTGGGGGCGGAAGCGTGCGGCGACCATCGCCGCGGGGAGCACCATCCAGGGCAGCGCGGGGCTGGAGGGACCGCCGCTGATGGCGACTCCGCCGCCGAGCAGCAGCAGGGTGACCACGATCGCGGTGGCGCTGACGCGCTCGGGGTGGGCGCTGGTGCGCATGCGCCGGTCGACGCCGGCGAAGTTGAGCGCGCACAGCGCGAAGAACAGCAGCGTCCACCAGCCGATCCACGGGGCGGCGGCGAGCAGCGCGACGCCAACTGCGCCGGCGCCGATCAGGCGGATCGTGCGCACGCGGTCGTTGGCGTCGACGACGCGCGTGCGGTCAAGCTCGGTGGGGCACAGCCACGACGACGATCCCTCGCTCATAATGCCCCTTTCGACCGCCGCAGACGCGGGCTTGAGGCGTGGAAGAGAGCGGGCAACGCCTATTTTCCGCCGACAACTGTCGGCGTCTCGACGCTTGCTCACGTTATGGCGAACAAGTCGCAAAATTAGGATTAGCAACCCTCTTTAGGAAGCCGGGAGGTGCCTCCGGGAAGGGTGGCGTTTGCGGCATGCCATTGAGACATGCTTTGCCGCCAGGGCGGCGGGTATGCTGACGGTAGTCAAACCGCAACTACTACGGCACAGCATGCGCTCCCCATCACCCTCAGGCTCCGACCCGGACCCGGCGGCCGACTCCGACCAAGACGAGCAGGAGATGGGGGTGGAACCTGCCCCCGAATGGGTGCCCCAAACCGCCGCCGAGCTCGACCTCGCACTCGCGGGGGAGGATGGCTTCTCGGTGGATCCGCTGGCCGAAGCGCGGCGGCTGGCGGCCTTCGACGTGCTGCGCGTGCGCGCCGAGAACTCCGGGCCGCTGACGCTGTCGGGGACCAACACCTGGATCGTGGACCGCGACCCGGCGTATGTGATCGACCCGGGACCGGCGCTGCGCCAGCACCTCGAGCGGGTGGTGGCGGCGGTGGACGCGCGCGGGGGGTTGGGGGGGATCGCGCTGACCCACGATCACACCGACCACATCGAGTCGGTCAATGCGCTGCGCGGTCTGCGCCCGGCGCTGCTGGCGGCGGCGCGCGGGAGCGGCATCGACGTGACGCTCACCGACGGGGTGCGCTTCGGCCCGCTGACCGCCGTCCCGACGCCGGGCCACGCGCCCGACCACTACGCGCTCGTGGCCGACCGTGTGTGCTTCACCGGCGATGCGGTGCTCGGTGAAGGCAGCGCCTTCATCGCTCCCTACCCGGGCGCACTCAACGCCTACCTGAACGGGCTGGTGCACCTCTGCACGCTCGACCTCGAGGTGCTGTGCCCCGGCCACGGCCCGGCGATCTGGGAGCCCGTGGCAAAGCTGCAGGAGTCGATCGGCCATCGCTACGACCGCGAGCATCTCCTGCTGCTGGCGTTGACCGAAGGCGCCCGCACCGTGCAGGAGCTACTGGACAAGGCGTGGTGGGACGTGCCCGCCGAACTGCGCCCCGCGGCGGCGATCACGCTGGCGGCGCACCTGGACAAGCTCGAGGAAGAGGGCTCGCTGCCGGCGGGGGTGGAACGCCCGCGCTGGGGCGAGGCGGTGTGGGAGGATGACTCCTGGGCGGAGCTCTCCCGTGAGAACCCCAGCGAGTGACGTGAGCAAACAAGTGTGGAGGGGCGAGTCGCGACGACGCGATAGTTTGCGCGGCATATGACCCAGGAAGACTCCCCCTTCCCGCCGATCGCGGATTACGGCTTCCTGTCGGACTGCCACACCGGGGCGCTGCTGGCGTCGGACGGGTCAATCGAGTGGATGTGCATGCCCGACTTCGACAGCCCGAGCGTGTTCGCGTCGATGCTCGACCGCGGCGCCGGGCGCTTCCGGGTGGGGCCCTACGGGCTGTATGTGCCGGCGGGCAGGCGGTACATGCCGGGGACGAACATGATCGAGACAACGTGGATGACGCCTCAGGGGTGGGTGCGGGTCGTGGACGCGCTGACGATCGGGGAGTGGCACGACAACGAGGAGGGCTCCAGCCACACTCGCCCGCCGACCGACTACGACGCCGACCACGTGATGGTGAGGGTGATCGAATGCATGCAGGGGCAGGTGCAGATGGAGATGGTGTGCGAGCCGATGTTGGAGTACGGGGCGACGATGGCGAAGTGGAGCGCCGCGGAGGACGGGCGTACGGAGAGCGGCCCGGCGCTCGACGCGAGCGACGGCAGCGAGCGGACGGCGTTCCGTCTGTTCTCCGACATGCGCATGGGGATCGAGGGCAACCGCGTGCACGCCCGCCACACGCTGAGCGAAGGGGAGAAGCGCTTCTGCGCGATGTCGTGGACGGAGGGCCTCGGGGGGCCGCGCACGGTGGAGCAGGCGGAGGCGCACCTGAAGCGCACCAGCCACTTCTGGCGGACGTGGCTGGCGGAAGGCACCTACCCCGACCACCCCTGGCGAGTGCACCTGGAGCGCTCGGCGCTGGTGCTCAAGGGCCTCACGTTCATGCCCACCGGCGCGTTGGTGGCGGCGCCGACGACCTCGCTGCCGGAGACTCCCGGAGGATCGCGCAACTGGGACTACCGCTACTGCTGGATGCGCGATGCGACGTTCACCCTGTGGGGGCTGCACGCGTTGGGGCTGGACTGGGAGGCGGACGACTTCGTGCAGTACGTCGCGGACCTGGAGCGCAACGAGGATGGGTCGCTGCAAATCATGTACGGGATCAAGGGCGACAAGGACCTCCAGGAGCGCACGCTCGATCACCTCAAGGGTTATGAGAACGCGCGTCCGGTAAGGATCGGCAACGGCGCGTACAACCAGCGCCAGAACGACGTGTACGGGGCGGTGCTGGACTCGGTGTACCTGCACTCCAAGAAGCGCGACCACATCCCCGAGCGGCTGTGGCCGGTGTTGATCGACCAGGTGCGCTGCGCCGAGCGGGTGTGGCGGGAGCCCGACCAGGGCATCTGGGAGGCGCGGGGCGAGCCGCGCCACTACGTCTCCTCGAAGCTGATGTGCTGGGTGGCGATGGACCGCGGCGCGCGGCTGGCGGAACGGCGCGGGGAGGACGAGCATGCCCACCACTTCCAGGAGCTGGCGGACGAGATCAAAGCAGAGATCCTCGACAAGGGCGTGGATAAGCGGGGGGTGTTCCGCCAGCACTACGACACCGACGCGCTCGACGCCTCCAACCTGCTGATCCCGCTGGTGCGCTTCCTGCCTGCCAAAGACGAGCGCGTGTGCGCGACGGTGAAGGCGATCAAAGAGGAGCTGACCGAGAACGGCCTGGTGATGCGCTACCGCACCGACGAGACCGACGACGGGCAGCGCGGCGAGGAGGGAACGTTCCTGATCTGCTCCTTCTGGCTGGTGTCGGCGCTGGCGGAGAGCGGCGAGTGCCGCGCAGCGGTGCAGCTGTGCGAACGGCTGTTGACGTACGCCTCGCCGATGCAGCTGTACGCGGAGGAGCTCGAGGCTTCTTCGGGGCGGCTACTGGGCAACTACCCGCAGGCGTTCACGCACCTCGCGCTGATCAACGCGGTCACACACGTGATCGCCGCGCAGCAGGCCCAGGAATAGCTCCCGGCACCCACGCCCCCGTCCCATAGTTGCTGGTGGGGCCCGAAAAAAAACACAAAGTCGCCGCGGGCCACTCCGGCTCAATACCCGGGCTCGCCGGGGAGCAGCACGCGCGCGACCTCGCCATCGACGACCACGCGCGGCTGGACTGCCTCCACGGTGCGCCCGCGCGCGTACGCGAGCAGCTCTGTGGCGGAGGCAAACGGAGAGAGCTGCTCGAGGTGCTTGATCGTGGGGAAGACCAGCAGGATCGCACCGGCGCGATGTGCCGCAAGCGCGTCGGCTGGAGTGAACCAGCCGAGCTCGACGCACTCCTCGCCGTCGACGCGCGGCTCCTGGCCGGGAGGGAGCGAGGCGAGGAAGAAGTGCGTATCGAAACGGGTGCGCACTAGCGCCGGGGTGATCCAGCGCGAGAACTTGACGAGCTCGGCGGGGTCGGGCAGCGCCACGCCTGCCTCCTCCCGCAACTCGCGCACAGCGGCGGCGCGATGGGCACGGTCGTCATCGCCCTCAGCCTGCTCGACGGCGCCGCCGGGAAACACCCACACGCCGCCCATGAAGCGCGCGGCGGGGTTACGCTTGACCAGCAGCAGCTCGAGCCCGTCGGTCCCACCGCGCAGCAGGATCACCGTGGCGGCCTGCCGCGGAGGCGTGGGCGGCCCAGGGTTGTACTCCTCGCCGGGACCGGGGCGCTCGTCGATGGGCAGGGTGCTCATCCGTTGACCCTACCGGGAGCGGGGCCGATCGGTAATCTGTGCGTCGATGACCACTCAAACACTTCAGCGCTGGATCTGCGAGTCCTGCGGCTACATCTACGACCCCGAGGAAGGCGACCCGGACGGCGGGATCCCCGCGGGGACGTCGTTCGAGGACATTCCGGACACGTGGTTCTGCCCGGTGTGCGGCGCCCGCAAGCGCGACTTCACCCTCTACGAGGACTAGGACGCCCCTCTCTGAGGAACTCATTGCCCGTCGGTCCCGAATGGCGGCGGCTGCTCGCGCAGGACCGCGAGCACGTGTGGCACCCCTACGGCGGCCTGCCGGGGGCGAGCGCCGCGCTGCCGGTCGTCGCGGCGCAGGGGGTGCGGCTGCGCCTCGCCGACGGGCGCGAGCTGATCGACGGGATGTCGTCGTGGTGGTGCGCGGTGCACGGCTACCGTCACCCCGCGCTGGACAGTGCGATCACCGACCAGCTGGGGCGGATGGCGCACGTGATGTTCGGCGGCCTGACGCACGAGCCGGCCGTGCGCCTCGCGGAGCGCCTCGTGCAGATCACGCCGCCGGGCCTCGAACGGGTGTTCTTCGCCGACTCGGGCTCGGTGGCGGTGGAGGTGGCGATCAAGATGTGCTTGCAATACCAACGCGCGGTTGGGCGCCCCGAGCGCAGCCGTCTGCTGACGGTGAGGGGCGGCTACCACGGCGACACGTTCGGGGCGATGGGCGTGTGCGACCCGGTGGGGGGGATGCATAGCCTGTTCACAGGGATCCTCCCGGAGCACCTCTTCGCTGACCGTCCCCCCGACGGCTTCGACGCGCCTCGGGACGAGCGCTGGGAGCGGTGGGCGGTGCAGGTGCGCGAGCTGGCGGCGCTTCACTGCGACGAGCTAGCCGCGGTCATCGTCGAGCCGGTCGCCCAGGGAGCGGGCGGGATGCGCTTCCACTCCCCCGCCTGCGTGGGGCTGTTGCGCGAGGTGTGCGACGAGCACGGAATACTGCTGGTCGCGGACGAGATCGCCACGGGCTTCGGCCGCACGGGTGCGCTGTTTGCGTGCGAGCACGCGGGCATCAGCCCCGACGTGATGTGCGTGGGCAAGGCGCTCACCGGCGGGTATATGACGCTCGCGGCAACGCTCTGCACAGCGGAGGTGGCCAGTGCGATCTCCGCAGGCGAGGGCGGCGGGTTGATGCACGGCCCGACATACATGGCCAGCCCGCTCGCCTGCGCGGTGGCGCTCGCCTCGCTCGATTTGCTAGCCACGGGTGAGTGGTGGTCGCGGGTGAAGCGCATCGAGCAGGGTCTGCGCGTGGGTCTTGAGCCGGCGCGCGAGCTGCCCGGTGTGGCGGACGTGCGTGTGCTCGGCGCGATTGGGGTGGTGCAGCTGGAGGAGGAGGTGGACGTCGCCGCAGCCAGCGCAGTGGCGGTCAAGCGGGGCGTGTGGCTGCGCCCCTTCCGCGATCTCATCTACACGATGCCCCCGTACGTGATCTCCGATGAGGACCTGGCAGCGATCACCGTGGCCGTGGTAGCCACCGCGGCCACGGCAGCCGCGCCCCAGCATCGGCGAGCGCGGCCAGCTCAGTGCTGAGCACGCGGGGGAGGGTTGCCACTTCGACATTCCCGAGCCGGGCGATCGTGGCACGATTGGACGCTTCCATCGCATCGGGTTGTATGGGCCAGGGCGTGAGCACGACCGCGCGCACCTCGAGTCCCGCCCCGCGCACGGACTCCAAGGTGAGCAGCGTGTGATTGATCGTGCCGAGCCCGGGCGACGCGGCGACAATCAACGGCAGCCCCAGCCGGACAGCGAGGTCACGCACGGTGAAGCCCTCGGTGAGCGGCACGAGCAGCCCACCGACCCCCTCGACGATCAGCACGGCGCCCTGCGTGTCAGCGTTGCGCAGCGCGGTCTCCGCGGTTGTCGTGATCCGCTCGGGGTCGATGCGCCCACCCACCAACTCGGCCGCGAGGTGGGGTGAGACCGCGGGCCCGTAGCGCAGCGGCGCGACTTGTTCGGGTGTCATCCCGGCGACGCGTGCTAGCAGCTCGTGGTCGGGGGGCCACTCCCCGGGCGGGTCGTCCAAACCGGTGACCACCGGCTTGTGCGCGCTCACCCGCTCCCCCGCGGCGGCGATCGCCGCGAGCAGCGCGGCGGAGAGGACGGTCTTGCCAACGCCGGTGCCCGTCCCGGTGACGAACAGGCCCCGCACGGCGCGGGCCTACGCGGCGCGGATGAGGGAGCCCTCGCGCGCGGCCGGCGCGCCGATCGCCGCGGGGTCCAGACCTAGCGCGCGCGCTGCCTCGCGCAGCGCCCTGGCGGCGCGGCGCAGCTCGGCGGGGGTGTGGGTGGCCATCGCGGTGAGGCGCAGCCGGGCGCTGCCCGCCGGCACCGACGGGGCGCGGATCGCCTGCGCGAACACCCCGCGCTCAAGCGCGCCCTGGCAGAGCGCGAGCGCGTCGCGCTCGTCGCCGACGCGCAGCGGCACGATGTGCATCTCGCTCTCGGGCACGTCGAAGCCCTCGGCGGCGAGCGCCCCGCGCAGGGTGCGCGCGAGCGAGCGCAAGCGCTGCACGTGAGTGGGGTCGTGCTCGATCAGATCGAGTGCCGCCAGCGCGCCGGCGACCGCCGGGGGGAGGGGGCGGTGGAGAAGATCAGCGGACGTGCGGTGTTGATCAGGTAGCGCACCATCTCCTCGCTTGCGCACACGTACGCGCCGTACGCGCCGAGCGCCTTGCCGAGCGTGCCGACGAGCACGTCCACCTCGCCCTCCAACCCGGCCTGCGCCACGGCGCCGCGCCCGCCTGGGCCCAGCGCGCCGGTGGCGTGCGCCTCGTCGATCAGCACGCGTGCGCGGTGGCGGCGGGCGAGCTCGACGATCTCCCGCAGCGGCGCGACGTCGCCGTCCATCGAGAACACCGAGTCGGTGGCGATCAGCCGCCGTCCCTCGCCGTCGTGGCGGCGCAGGCTCCAGTCGAGGTGCTCGGCGTCGAGGTGGCGGTAGACGTGCACCCGTGCGCGCGAGCAGCGGCAGCCGTCGACGATCGAGGCGTGGTTGAGCTCGTCGGAGAAGACCGCGTCGCCGGGCCCGGCGAGCGCGCCGATCGTGCCGAGATTGGCGAGGTAGCCCGAGCCGAACAGCACGCACGCCGCGCTGCCCTTGAACGCCGCCAGGCGCTCCTCTAGGCGGTGGTGGACGGTCATCGTGCCCGACACCAGCCGCGAGGCGCCGGCGCCGACGCCCCAGCGCAGCGCGGCGTCGGCGGCGGCCTCGCGCACGTGCTGGTGATCGGCGAGCCCCAGGTAGTTGTTGGAGCACAGCAGCAGCACGGGACGGCCGTCGAGCAGCACGCGCGGTCCCTGCGAGCCGGAGATCAGGCGCAGTCGACGGCTCAGTCCCAGCCGCTCGATCTCCGCCAGCCGTTCCTCGATCTCCCCCGAACCAGCCACTGCGTCATTGCTCCCCAACGAACCCACCGCCAGCCCATCAACCTGCCATCGAGTATTCCGTGCTCATGACCGCGATCTTCATGACCTCACCGCCACCTTGCGCTTCGCGCGGAAGCGCAGCTGCGTCGAGGGATCCCACAGCCGCACGTTGAGGTCCACCCGCTCAGCGGCGGGCACCGCTTCGCTGAGGTGCTCCTCCACGACGTCCGGCGTCTCGCCCTCTAGCCACCCCGCGCGGTTGTCCGGTCGGGGGTTGGCGCCGTTGTCGGGTTGGCGCGCGACGTTGAGCCCGAGCTCCTCGAACATCGCGCGATCCTGCTCGGGCTCGGCGCCGAGCGTGGTGAGGAAGTTGCCCATCATCACCCCGTTCAGCCCCGCCTTCACCGCGAGCGGCTGCAGCTCGCCGAAGTTCTCCACCCGCCCCCCGCACACGCGGAACAGCGCTTCGGGGAGGATCAGCCGGAAGATCGCGATCCACTTCACCGCCTCCCACGGGTCCATCAGCTCGCGGTCGCCGAACTTCGTGCCGGGGCGTGGGTTGAGCAGGTTGATGGGCACGCTCGTCGGGTCGATCGCGGCGAGCTCGAACGCCATCTCCACGCGTTGCGCGCGGCTCTCACCGAGGTTGAGGATGCCGCCGACGCAGGTCTCGAGGCCCGCCTCGCGCACTGCCTTGATGGTGCGCAGGCGTCCCTCGTAGCGTACGGTGGTGGAGACCTCGTCGTAGTAGCTAGAGGCGGTCTCGACGTTGTGGTGCACGCGCTGGATCCCCGCCTCTCGGAGCGCCTTGGCGCGCTCGGTGGACATGTGCCCGACGGAGGCGCAGCGCTTGAGGTTGGTGTGCTCGGCCACCAGCCGCGCGCCTTCGAGGATCTTGGCGAAGTCGCGCTTGGAGAGCCCCTGGCCCTGGGTGACCATGCAGAAGCGGTGCGCCCCCGCCGCCTCGGCGGCGCGGGCGTGCTCGAGGATTTGCTCGGGGTCCATCATCGGGTGCATCGGGGTCTCGGCCTCGGCGAAGCGCGACTGCGCGCAGAAGCCGCAGTCCTCTGCGCAGCCACCCGACTTGGCGTTGACCAGCGAGCAGAGGTCGGTGGAGTCACCGAAGCGCTCCATGCGCGCCTCCCAGGCGCGCTGCACGAGCAGCTCGATCTCGGCGTGATCCTCGACCTCGCCTAGGCGAAGCGCTTCCTCGCGGGTGATGAGCGGCGGCATACTGGCGCGACCTCCTTGTGATGGGTGTGGCGTCGCGGACAATACAGCCCCGCATTAGCTCCTGCGTGCCGGCGCGATGCGCGCGCAGCGCCGGCTGCGGGGAGGGCTCCGTGCGGCTGGTGACGGGGATCCGCTTCGGTGTGCCCGCACAATCATACTGTCAATGAAGCGCTTTGTCACCGTTTGTTCGATTGGTTCATAGCGGGAAGTCATTCACGAGGATTTTTTATCTGTGAGTTGACAGCCCGTTGATTACAAACCACAATCAGCTTCGCGCCATCCGGATAATCGAATGGAGCATGGGGTCCAGCAGCGGGAGAATAGGAGGCAGCCGGTGAGTAGCGGTGTCCAGCACGCGGTCTCACTGGGGGCCGGGGGGACGAGGGAATGCAGCGACGACGTGGCGCTCGAGCAGGCGCGCGTCGGTCTGATCAGGTGCCTGCGAGCTCGTGAACGGGAGATCGAGGATGCGATCTTCGACCGTGTCGAGCTGCATGTTCACGCCGGTGCCGGGCGAAGACGCCGACTATGCGACGGGGCTTCGTGCGACGGTCGCCGCGGCTGTCAATCTCTCGCTGAGCGAAATGGAAGGTCCCGCCGAGCTGCCTGGCCCGATCCCGTCGGTGGCGATCGCGCAGGCCCATCGCGCAGCGCGCCGGAAGGTCAGCGTGGACACGATGCTGCTGCGCTACATCGCGGGTCACAGGGTGCTCGGGGCGTTCGTGATGGACGAGGCCAATCGCAGCCGCCTCGCCTCCAACGGGCCCGTTTTACGTCATCTGCGCACGGCGCAGGAGGCTGTGCTCGAGCGTCTGATGACCACAATCGCCCACGAGCACAAGCAGGAGCGCGAACGGATCGAGCGCTCGCGCGAGGAGTGCCACGCCGAACTGGTGCAGCGGCTGCTTGCCGGCGAGCGCCCCGACACCTCGGATCTCGACTACGAGCTCGATGGTGCGTGGCATCTCGGCATCATCGCCAGCGGGCCGCGGGCGAAGCAGGTCGTGCGCGGTCTGGCCGACGACCTGCGGCGTCAGCTGCTATGCCTGTCAACGGGCGAGAGCTCCGTGTGGGCTTGGATCGGCGGGCGTCGGGAGCTGGAGATGGCGCACGTGGAGCGGGTTCTCTCAACCGCGGGCACCGGGGAGGTATCGCTGGTGCTGGGTGAGCCGAGGAGGGGGGTGTCCGGCTGGCGTCTGACCCACCAGGAAGCCCAGGCCGCGCTGCTCGTCGCGCTGCGCAGCCCGGCGCCGCTGATGCGCTTCGCCGAGCACGCGCTGCTTGCGCTCGTGCTCCAAAACCAGTCTCTCGTGAGATCGCTGTTGGACATCTATCTGCCTTCGCTGGGCAGCCCGGTGGCGCGAGCGACTCTGCGGGCCTACTTCTCGGCGGGCTGCAACGCCGCCACGGCGGCGGCAAAGCTGGAGATCGATCGCCATACCGTCGAACGCCGGCTGCGGGCGATCGAGACCAGGCTGGGTCGCCAGTTGCGCTCGTGTCACGCCGAGCTCGAGGTGGTGCTCCGCCTGGAGGAACTCGGGTTGGCGGCGGGCGGCGAGGACGGCAGCCACGGCATGGGCCCGCAGCCCGGCTGACTCGCGTTCTGCGGTCTCCGCGCGGCACGACCCGGCAGTCATCGGCAGCACGCTCGCGACGGCGCTCAGCGCACGGCGGACCGCGGCACGACCCGGCAGTCATCGGCAGCACGCTCGCGACGGCGCTCAGCGCACGGCGGACGGTAGGCAATCCGGAGAGGCGATGGACAATGTGGCCAACCCTGCGCAGCGGGCAAGGCCATATTGGTGCACCAACGGCGGCGACCTTGCTGGTACTACTTTCCACCCTACCTTTGAGGATCGATGCTCAGCCGATTTGACACCTGGTTTCCCTTCACGATCGCTCGCCCTCGGGCGTCCTGATAGCCGATCAGATGCCCGCTGCCGCCTCAGCCACCGCCGTTGCGCCTCCCCGTACGGGAGAGGCGTTTCCCGGCGCCAGTCTCACACCTGTGTCCTGGGTCGCGATTCGCGATCTGGACCTCGCCGAGTGGACCGCCGCCGGCCGGCGCCTGGGCGCGATCGGACGCTGCGGCCAGTGGGGCCTTGGCGACTGGATCAGATATGGCAACGCAAAGTTCGGAGAGCGCTACAGACGAGCGGCTCGCATCACCGGATACGACGTGCAGACGCTGATGAACATGGTGTACGTGGCGTCTCGATTCACGATCTCCCGACGTCGGGAGAATCTCTCGTGGAGCCACCACGAGACCCTCGCCTCCCTGGACCCGGACGCACAGGACCAGTGGCTTGACCGTGCGACCGCCGAGCGCCTCTCGATCTCCGACCTGCGACTCGAGCTGCGTGACTGGCGCCGGAGGTCGAGGACGAACATCGATGGCGAGGTCAACTCTACGGAGACGCCCCGGAAGATCGAGTCGGTGCTCTGTCCCAATTGCGGCACCCTAGTGTTGGTGCCGGCGCGTGAGCATGAGACAGATTAAGTCGATCCTGGGCGCGGTCATGGTGCTGCTCGTCTGCCCCGTGGCCGCCGGCGCGCTCCCGGACGCACGCGCGATCGAACTGGTCACGCCGGTTGAAATGAATGGCGCGAGCCCGGGCTCGGCCGTGCCCGCCCCGAGTGGTGAAGCCGTCGATTTCCAGGCCGGGCCCTTCGGCGATGCGGCCGCCGGCGGGAACACGCTCTACCAGGCCCGGCGCACAGTCGGCGGCTGGGAAACGGCGGCGCTCACGCCGGCGGACGTGTTACAGCCGAAGCCGTTCGCCCACACCGCCGTGATGTTCTTCACGCCCGACCTCAGCGAGTCGATCTTCTCGACCGAACAGCCGCTGGCCCCCGGCGAGAACGCCGCCGGCGCGCTGAACATCTTCGAGGAGTCCTCGCAGGGAGGGCCCACGCCTGTCTCGCAGGGCACCCAGACCGGCGCGGGACTGGACTCGGCGACCTTCGACGCAGCCACGCCCGACGGCCACCTCGTCGCCTTCGACAGCGCCGAACCGCTGGTGCCCGCCGCGAGCGGCCTGGAAGAAAGCGAGTATCAAACCGACGACTACCTGTACGTCCGCGACGTCCCGGCGGGCAGCACCGAACTCGTCGACGTCAACGACGAAGGCTCCCTGCTCGATCCCGAAGGCGCGGTGCTCGGCAACGGCGACGATCTGGTTGCCGGCGAACCGTCCGCCCCCGGCGAAGCGTCCCCGTTCTCATACTTTCCGGCCGACGGCTTCGGCACAACCACTCATGCGATCTCGGCGAATGGCTCGAAGGTGTTCTTCGAGAGTCCCACGCCCGCCGCCGATGAAGTCGAACTGACCACTTACAGAGGCCGCACGATCCACCTGTACATGCGCAAGGAAGGCAAGACCACGGTGCAGCTGGATCAGGGTGGAGGGGGTGCCGGGGCGCGTTACATGGGCGCCTCCGAAAATGGGGCGGAGGTGTTCTTCGTGTCGGATGAGGGCCTCGGCGGTGACGCATTCAACGACACCGAGCTGTACGTCTACGACACCGAAGACGAAAAGATCACGCCGATATCGGCTGCGCCGGAAGGCGCTCCCGCCGTCGATGGCGCGGTGTATGGAGTGACCGCGATCGCCAACGACGGCTCACGCATCTACTACGTGGCCAAGGGCAAGCTAGCCAGCAACGAAAACACAGCCCACCAGGTCGCCACCGAAGGCTGGCCCAACCTCTATGTGTACGACACCGCGACTGGCAAGAACACGTTCATCACACAGCTTGGCCTGGCAGAAGTAGAAGGCGGCGAACCCGAAAGCGGACATGCCGGGATATTGACCTCCTACCTGGATGTCGAACGGCCCGCGGTGCCGACTCCGAACGGTGAAGTGCTGGTGTTCGTCTCCCGCGGCGACCTCACCGGCGAAGCCCTCGACGGTACGGCTCAGGTGTACCGCTACGACGCGGCGCCGGAGACGTTGACGTGCATATCGTGTGGCCCGGCGGCGACCGGGTCGGCCTCGATCGGCATCGACCCCGAGTCCCCGGGAGGGGCGATCGGCGGGGGCAGCTACGATCCTCCCGGCCAGTCCGCGCCGATGAGCTCCATGGGCGAACGGATCTTCTTCGAAACCGAAAGCTCGCTCGTCCCCGAAGACGAGAACGGGGGGTCCCCGCCGCTCGAGCTCGGCACGGGCGAATCCGCGCAGGAAGTACCCGAGGACATCGACGTGTACGAGTGGGAGAATGGACACGTCTACCTGATCTCGGCGGGGAAGCCCGGTATCACTCGCCTGCAGGGGGTGACGTCGAGCGGTGACGATGCCTTTTTCACATCGAGCGTGAGCATCACGGGAGCGGCTCCGGCCGGTTATGTGAGCCTCTACGACGCGCGTGTCGGTGGAAGCTCCGCATCCGTGCAGAGCAGTGAAGGCACCACCTCCTGTGACACCATCTCGAGCTGCCAGGGCGCACCTGGTGAATTTCCCATGCTCCCCGCGCCGGGAACCTCCACCCTGTCGGACGCAAGCGAAACGCCGGCCGCGGTGCCCGTGCAGCACGGGAAGACGAAGCAGAAGCGCAGCAAGGGCAAGAAGCACCATGCTGCTAAAGGCAAACGCCTACGGGCAGGCAAGAAGACGGCGTCCGCGGGCAAGATCGGCAGGCGGGGCAAGCGATGAAGGCTCATCGCAGTGGACCGCACGGTGGTGTCCTCGCTGTTCTCGGCGCGGCGCTCGTCGTGATGGCGCTTGCCGCGGCGGTGGCGCCGGCGCAGGGAGAGGCTTTCGGCATCTCCACGTTCGCGATCTCCATGGGCTCGCCCCAGGCCGGGGCGCATGCCGATCTACATAACGAATTCAAGCTACGCACCAACGAACGTGGCGAATCCGTGGGGCAGCTCAAGGACGTGCAGGTTCGGCTGCCCCCTGGGATCGTGGGAAGCCCACTGTCGATCCCACAATGCTCACCAATGGAATTCGAACTGTACGACTGTCAGCCGCCCGCACAGGTGGGGGTGATGACCGTGTTCGACAAGGTCGGCTCCGAACCGAGCGGTCAGGTCACCCTGCCGGTGTACAACCTCACGCCTTCGCCGGGCCACTCGGGGACGTTCGGGGTCTCGCTGCTGTCGACGAAGATCCTGATCCAGGCTAACCTGAGCAAAGACGGCACCTATGCGTTCGAAGTGGAGATCGACGATCTCTCGACGGAAATCCCGCTCATCGGCGTCTCGCTGACGCTGTGGGGCGTTCCCGCCGCCTCCACCCACGATCTCGAACGCTCACGCACCCAGCTCGGCGGCCCACAGCTGACCTACGGTCCGCCCAACGAATTCGGAGAACGCGAAGTAACGGGGATCGAACCGACTCCGGCGGGAGTCGCACCGGTGCCACTGCTCACCAACTCGAGCGACTGCGAAGGGCCGCCGCTGATCAGCACGCTGCAGGTGGAATCATGGGAAGGCCAGAGTGTCCACGGCACGTCCACAATGGCCGCCCCCACCGGTTGCGAACTGCTGAGCATCGCGCCCACGATCTCCGTCAAGCCGGAAACGACGGAACGCGACACGCCGTCCGGGTACGACATCGACCTCGGCTACCCGCTCGACGAGCAGCCGTTTGACCTGGCGACGCCGGCCCTGCGCGGCGCGACGGTGATACTGCCCACCGGAACCAGTCTCTCGCCCGGGGTGACCAACGGGCTGGTGGGCTGCACCGAAGCGCAGTTGGAGGCGGGCGAATGTCCGAGCGCGTCGAAGGTGGGAACGGCGGCGATCGACACCCCGCTGGTGGCCAATCCACTGGAGGGCGCGATCTACCTGAGCACGCCTACGCCGGAAGCGATGTACCGGCTGTTCCTAGACGTGGCGGGCGAAGGCGTCACCTTGCACCTGATCGGTGTCATTCACACGAACCCCGGCACCGGTCAGCTCACCGTGGTCTTCTCCGGCACCCCACAGCTGCCGTTCAGCGCGTTCGATCTGCATCTGTTCGGCGGCGGGGGCGCCCCCCTGGCCAACCCGGCGACCTGCGGTGCAGCCGGCACGACCGCTGAATTTATGTCCTACGGCGGGCAGCAGGCCGGCGCCACCTCGTCCTTCGACGTCGACGCCAACGGCGCCGGCGGGACGTGTCCGTCGCCCTCCCCGTTCACTCCCGGCTTCCTCGCCGGCGCGCTCTCCTCGCGGGCCGGGAGTTTCAGCCCGTTCACCTTTACGGTCACGCGCGAAGACGGCCAGCAGAGCCTTGGCGGGATCACGACCAACCTTCCCCCGGGGTTGATGGGCCTGCTCTCGCAAGTCCCCGTCTGTGGCGAACCGGCAGCCTCGCAGGCCAACTGCCCGCAGTCCTCGCTGGTCGGCTCGGCCGCGATCGCCGCCGGCGCGGGTACGAGTCCGCTCCATCTCACGGGCTCCATCTACCTCACCGGGCCCTACCGGGGCGCGCCATTCGGGCTTGCGATTGTGGTTCCCGCGATCGCCGGTCCGTTCGATCTGGGCACGGTCGTGGTCCGATCGCAGATTAAAGTGGCGCCGAGTGACCTGCACCTGGTGATCGTCACCGAACCTCTGCCTCAGATCCTCTCCGGCATCCCGCTGCGAGTACGCACCCTGAGCCTGGCGATGAACAGGCCGGGCTTCATCGTCAATCCCACGAACTGCCTGCCGATGTCGGTGGCGGCGACGATCGAATCGGCGCAGGGGACGAGCTTCTCGGCCTCCTCGCCGTTCCAAGTGAGCGGCTGCCGGGGACTGCCGTTCGCGCCGAAGCTGGCGGCCGCCACGCCGGCGGGGGCGAGCAGCCGTGGCGACGGCGCCGGCTTCGACGTGAAGGTCACCGGCGCGTCGAGCGGGCACGCCAACCTCGGTTCGGTGATCATCACCTTGCCGAAACCGCTCAAGCCGCGCCTGACCGCCATCCGGCAGGCGTGCGTGGCGGCGACGTTCGCGAACAACCCCGGGGCGTGTCCGCCGGACTCGGTGGTCGGCAGCGCGGCGATTGACACACCGATGTTGAGCCTTCCGCTGACCGGGCCCGTGTACCTGGTGTACTACCGGGGCGTCAAGTATCCGGAGCTGGTGATGGTGCTGCAGGGCAGCGGCGTGGAAGTGCGGCTGACGGGCTTGCTCAGCATCGCCAAGGGGATCCTCACCACCAAGTTCAGGACGCTGCCCGACGTCCCGATGAGCTTGTTCGAAATGGACCTCCCCGCGGGAGCCCACTCGGCGTTTGGTGCGACGGAAAACCTTTGCGCCAAGCCCCAGACCATGCCGTACACGACGATCGGGCAGAACGGCACTCGGCTCGTGGGCGCCGCGAGGGTCGCCGTCGCGGGCTGCCGCGGGCGTACGGCAAGAATCGGCAAGCGCGGCCCGGCGAAGGCGGCCGCGGCGCGGTCCTCCGCACGAGTTGGATGGAAAAGCTGATGACCAAGCGTGGAATACTGGCCGCCGCCGCCCTCATGGCGTGTGGTTGCCTGGTCCCGGACCCGACCGCGGCGTCGCCGACCGTCACGTCGCCTTCGTCCGTCACACTGATCGCCGGGTTCGTCCCCAACGAGCTCGAAGCGGCCTCGACCATGGAGCTCGGCTTTCGGATCCGCCGGCCCGCGGGCGAGGTGCCCCCGCCGCTGACTGGAATCGAGTTCCGCCTGCCGGCGGGTGTCAGCCTCACGACGAGCGGACTGGGGCTGAACATCTGCGATCCGGCGACGCTCGCGAGCGCTGGTTCGGAAGGCTGCAAACCAGAAGCCGTGATGGGCTATGGCAACGCTTTGATACTCGTCCCAGATGCTGCCGAAGCGCTGCTCGAGCCGGTCGGCCTCACCGTTTTGATGGGACCGCCCGAAAATCGCCACACCACGCTGCTGTTCTACGCAAATGGGAGCTCCCCGGCGATTGCCCAGACGTTGTTCTCCGGTCAGATGCTGGAAGAATCGGGGCCGTTCGGGGCCGATTTGGATACCACGATTCCACTTATGTCGGGACTGCCAGGCGAACCGGATGCAACCGTGGTACGCATGCACGCGGGCATCGGCTCCAAAGGTGTGACCTACTACAGGAGCGTGCACGGTGTCAGGGTGCCGTACACCCCCAAGGGCCTGATCGTGCCTTCGCACTGCCCCACCGGCGGCTTCCCCTTCGGTGTCACGCTGAGGTTCGCGGACGGCAGCACGGAGTCGGCGTCAACCACGACACCCTGTCCGACGCGTGGCGGTCACACTCCTCGCCGGGGGAGCCGGTCGCAATGAGGCCAGCTGCAATAACGGGCAGGCGGCGCCGGCGGACTATTGGCGTCTGCCGCGCGGACCGACTACGATTCACAACTGCGGATACAAAGGAATGTACGAGATGAACGTCAGGCATGCTTCTCCTTTTCTCAAGCGTGATTCGCTGACGAAGAGGTCCACGGCGTCGATATTGGCGATGATCGCGTTCGGCATCGGCACGGTAGGCTGGGGCGCCGTTTCGGCATTGGCGGAAGGACCTGGACGACACCCGGTGACGGCGCTCGCCGCGCGGACCATCTCGGTGCATGAGTACATGCACACAGATGAAGTCATCAACCACAAGGGCAACACAGAGGTCACCGAGCGGGGGCGGGGCACGGGAACCTTCAGCTGTGGTCCGGCGGTGATGAAAATCACGATCTCCTACACGACCGGCACCGCCTATATGAAGTGCGCGACGAGCTCCGGAGAAGTGAATGCAGGGGGCAAGGTTTCCTTCTTTACGGCAGGACAGACGGGAACGTTCACCGGAACGCTGACGGTCTTGCGTGGAACCGGCAAGTACGCGCATGACAGTGGCCGGTTCCACGCGGAAGGCACCATGATGCGTAAGACATTCGCTCTGTCGGCGACTTTGAGTGGGTTGCTGACGTATTAACGCTGTATGCCTGCGATGCGGAGCGGGATGGCACGTAAGAGCATGATCCTTGTTCAGGCAGTCTGGGCAGTTGCGTCACTCGGGGGGAGGAAGCATGAGGAGCGTTTGCGTGGATGAGGGAGTTGGCGCGGTGGCGAACACACATGGCAGGGGGGTCGTGGAGATTGGTGTACCTGACATCGATGGAATTGCGATCGTCGGGATGTCGTGCCGGCTGCCCGGCGCGCCCGACCTTACGGCGTTGTGGCGTTTGCTGCAGGAGGGGGTGGAGGCGGTCGGCGAGCCGCCGGCCGGCAGGCCTGCCCCGGGCGTCCGCGGCGGGTTCATCGCGGGGATCGAGATGTTCGACGCCGACTTCTTCGGGATCTCCCCCAAGGAGGCGATCGCCAGCGATCCGCAGCAGCGCCTCGCGCTCGAGCTGAGCTGGGAGTGCATCGAGGACGCCGGCGTCGTCGCCGATCGCATCTCACACTCCGCGGTCGGCGTCTTCCTGGGCGTGATGGGAGGGGATTACGCCGAGTTGGTGGCGGCCGAGCGTGAGGCGATCACGCACCACTCGCTCACTGGGGTCGGTAGGGCGATCATCGCCAATCGGATTTCCCACGCGCTGCGCCTGGCGGGTCCGAGCCTCACTGTCGACACCGGCCAATCCTCGTCACTGGTGGCCGTCCACCTCGCGTGTGAGAGCCTGTTGCGCGGAGAGTCCGAGCTCGCACTCGCCGGCGGGGTTAACCTGATCCTCTCCTCGCTCGGCGGAGAGTTGGCGGCGGAGTTTGGCGCGCTCTCGCCGGAGGGACGGTGCTATGCCTTCGATGCCCGAGCCAATGGCCATGTGCGCGGCGAGGGCGGCGGCATGGTGGTGCTCAAGCGGCTCGCCGACGCCCTGGTGGACGGCGACCGCGTCTACGGGGTGATCCGCGGCAGCGCGATGAACGCGGGCAGCGACGAGCGGGGCATGACCGTGCCCAGCCACGGAGCCCAGGTGGCGGTCATCGAAGGGGCGCTGGCGAAGGCCGGCCTCGACCCGGCGGCGGTGCAGTACGTCGAGCTGCACGGCACCGGAACGCCGGTTGGCGATCCGATCGAGGCGTCGGCCCTGGGAGCGGCGTACGGGCGCGGCCGGGAGGTGGGCTCACCGCTCGCCGTGGGGTCGATCAAGACCAACATCGGTCATCTGGAGGGCGCCGCGGGGATCGCGGGGTTGATCAAGGCGGCGCTCTGCATCCACAGGCGGGAACTGGTGGCGAGCCTCAACTTTTCTGAGCCCAACCCCCGCATCCCGCTGCGGGAGCTGGGTTTGCGCGTGGTGTGCGCCGCCGAGCAGTGGCCTGCGCACGACGGCCGGATCGGCGTGGGCGTGAGCTCGTTCGGCATGGGCGGCGCCAACGCGCACCTTGTCCTGCAGGATGCCCTCCGGGTGGAGAGCCCCCGACCCGCCGGCGGTGCGCCGGCGGTTGCGGGGGGAGACGAGACCGAGGCGCCGGTGCCGGAGGTGTTTGCGCTGCTGGTGTCCGGACGGGGCGAGCGCGCGCTGCGGGCGCAGGCGGAGCGTCTGCGCGAACACCTGCTGGCGGGTTCTGCGCCGAGTGCGGCGGGTGTGGCGTTCTCGCTGGCGTGCGCTCGGACGCAGTTCGAGACCCGTGGAGCCGTGGTGGGCGGCGATCGCGTCGCCCTGCTCGAGGGTCTCGAGGCGCTGTCGCGGGGGGACCCCGGGACGGGCGTCATCGAAGGCTCGGTCGCTGCCGGGCAGACGGCGTTCATGTTCACCGGCCAGGGCTCGCAGCGCGCGGGCATGGGTCTGGAACTCCACCGATCCTTCCCGGCGTTTGCGGATGCGCTGGACACGGTCTGCACAGAGCTCGATCGCCAGCTCGGCAGGCCGCTGCGGGAGCTGCTGTTCGCGGCCGCGGGCTCACCGGAGGCGGCGCTGCTCGACGAGACCGCGTACACCCAGGCGAGCCTGTTCGCACTGGAGGTGGCGCTCTTCCGGCTGGTGGAGACGTTCGGCGTGAAGCCGGACATGCTGATCGGCCACTCGGTTGGCGAGGTTGTGGCTGCCCACGTCGCCGGGGTTTTCTCGCTCGCCGACGCTTGCGCGCTGGTGGTCGCGCGGGGACGGCTGATGGGAGCGCTGCCCGCGGGCGGGGCGATGCTCGCGCTCGAGGCCACCGAGGCTGAGGCGCGCGCGAGCCTCGTGGAGCTGGCGGGGCGCGTATCGCTGGCCGCGGTAAACGGGCCGCGGGCGATTGTGGTCTCCGGGGAGAAGCGGGCGATCAAGCGGCTGGCCAAAGAATGGCGTGAGCGGGGCCGCAGGACCAAGCGCCTGCGTGTGAGCCACGCCTTCCATTCCCAGCTGATGGAGCCGATGCTGGAGGACTTCGGCGAGGTGGTGGGCGGCCTGCGACCGCGCGCCCCGCGGATCCCGATCGTCTCGAATGTGACGGGCGGGGTGGTGGGCGAGGAGCTGTGCGCTCCCGATTACTGGGTGCGGCACGTACGTGAGACGGTGCGGTTCGCCGACGGGATCGACGTCGTGGGGGCGGCTGGCGTGCGGAGCTTCCTGGAGCTCGGCCCCGACGGGGCGCTGTGTGCCGCTGCCCGTGAGTGCCTGGACACCGAGGCGGCCGCGCGCGCGCTGCTCGTGCCGGCGCTGCGCGCTCGGCGCCCGGAAACGGAGGCCTTCGTGGAGTTCCTCGCTCGGGCGCACGTGACGGGCGTGCAGGTCGATTGGGACGCCTTTTTCGCCGGTCGCGAGACCCCCCGTCGCGTCGACCTTCCCTGCTACGCCTTCCAGCGCAAGCGCTACTGGCTCGGGTCGCCTGTCGGTGTGACCGGGCCCGCCGGTCAGGTCGTGGCGCACCCCGATCTTGGCGTGCCCGGACGGGTCCTGGACGATGCGCCGCCGGTGCCGAGCAATTCGGGGGAGGCGCTGGAGGGCTCCGAGCACGGTGGCGGAGGCGCGCTGGCGCGTCGCCTGGCAGATGTTCCCCGGCGGGAATGGGATGGGGTGGTGCTGGATCTCGTACGCGGCCAGCTGGCGGAGGTGCTGGGACACGACTCCGCCGCCGCGATCGATCCCGGACGGGCGTTCAAGGAGCTCGGACTCGACTCGCTGGGCGCGGAGGATCTGCGCAATCGCCTGGTGGCGGCGACCGGCCTGCGACTGCCCGCGACGCTTGCGTTCGACCACCCGAGCGCGGCAGCGGTTGCGGGATTCTTGTGCGCGCGGGTGGACGGCGGCGGATCCAGTGTGGATGTCCTGCGCGCGGCGGCGACCCGGGGCGGCCTGGGTTTGGATGAGCCGATTGCGATTGTCGGAATGAGCTGCCGCTATCCGGGTGGCGTAGGAAGCCCGGAGGAGTTGTGGGATTTGGTGGCGCGTGACGGTGACGCGATTGGGGCGCTCCCCGAGGGTCGTGGCTGGGATCTGGAGCGGCTGTTCGACCCCGACCCGGATCGTCCCCGCACCAGTTACGCGCGCGAAGGCGGGTTCGTCCATGACGCGGGTGACTTCGACGCCGGCTTCTTCGGCATCGGTCCGCGCGAGGCGGTGGCGATGGATCCCCAGCAGCGGCTGCTGCTGGAAGCGGCGTGGGAGGCGTTGGAAGATGCCGGAATCGACCCCACCGCCCTGCGCGGCAGCCAGACCGGGATGTTCGCGGGGCTGAGCCTGCAGGATTACTCCGCGCTGCAGGATGCGGGCATCGAGGGGGCCGAGGGATTTCGCCTGACGGGCTCCCTGGGCAGTGTGCTCTCCGGCCGCGTGGCCTACACGCTCGGGTTCGAGGGCCCGGCGGTGTCGGTGGACACGGCGTGCTCGTCCTCGCTGGTGGCGTTGCATCTGGCGTGTCAGGCGGTACGTAGCGGGGAATGCTCGCTGGCGCTGGTGGGGGGCGTGACGTTGATGGCGAGTCCGGCGATGCTGATCGAGTTCAGCCGCCAGCGGGGGCTCTCGCGGGACGGGCGGTGCCGCTCGTTCGCGGCCGGTGCAGAAGGTGTCGGCTGGTCGGAGGGAGCCGGGCTGCTGGTGCTGGAGCGGTGCTCGGATGCGCGGCGGCAGGGGCATCGGGTGCTGGCGGTCGTGCGCGGTAGCGCCATCAACCAGGATGGAGCCAGCAACGGCCTGACGGCGCCCAACGGCCCCTCGCAGGAGCGGGTGATTCGCCGGGCGCTCGCTGACGCCGGTCTCTCAGCCGCGGAAGTTGATGCGGTGGAGGCGCACGGCACGGGCACCCGGCTGGGCGATCCGATCGAGGCGCAGGCGCTGCTGGCGACCTACGGACGGGAGCGGGAGGCCGGCCCGTTGTGGTTGGGGTCGATCAAGTCGAACATCGGTCATTCCCAGGCGGCGGCGGGTGTGGCCGGTGTGATCAAGGTGGTGAAGGCGTTCGAGCACAAGTTGCTGCCGCGGACCCTGCACGTGGATGCGCCCACCCCGCATGTGGATTGGTCGGCGGGTGAAGTGCAGCTGCTCGCCGAGGCGCGGGAGTGGGACGTCGGTGAGCGTGTGCGCCGTGCGGGCGTGTCTTCGTTCGGGATCAGCGGGACGAACGCGCACGTGATTTTGGAGGAGCCGCCGCCTGACGCGGTGGAGGGGGCGCCGTCTGAGGAGGGTGGAGTCCCCAGCGTCAAGTGGTCGTGCGGTGTGGCGCCGTTGCTGGTGTCGGGTCGGGGTGAGGCGGCGCTGTGTGGTCAGGCGCAGCGGCTGCGCGAGCTCCTACTGGCTCGCCCGGAGCTGGGCTCCTTTGGCGATGCCGGCTTGCTGGACGTGGCCTTCTCGCTGGCGGGCCGGGCGGTGCTCGAGGATCGCGGTGTGGTGTTGGGCGGCGATCGCGACGGCTTGATTGAAGGGTTGGATGTGCTGGCGGGTGGCGGTGTGGGTGAGGGTGTGGTGCAGGGCGTTGCGCGCGAGGGCAGGCCGGTGTTCGTGTTCCCGGGGCAGGGTGCGCAGTGGGAGGGTATGGCGGTGGAGTTGTTGGATTCCTCGCCGGTGTTCGGGGATGCCTTGAGGGCGTGTGGGCGCGCGCTTGAGGAGTTGGTGGATTGGCAGGTGGAGGATGTGTTGCGGGGTGTGGAGGGGGCGCCCGGTCTCGAGCGGGTGGATGTGGTGCAGCCGGTGTCGTTCGCGGTGATGGTGGCGTTGGCTGAGCTGTGGCGCTCCTTCGGTGTGGGGCCCGCGGCGGTGGTGGGGCACTCGCAGGGGGAGATCGCGGCTGCGTGTGTGGCCGGTGGGTTGTCGCTTGGGGATGCGGCGCGGGTGGTGGTGTTGCGCAGTCGCCTGTTGGGCGAGGTGCTGGCAGGGCGTGGCGGGATGGTGAGCGTGGCGCTCGATGTCGAGCGGGTGCAGCGGCGTCTTGCGAGCTGGGGTGAGCGACTGTCGGTTGCCGCGGTGAATGGTCCGTCGGCGGTGGTGGTGTCGGGTGAGACGCGGGCGCTCGATGCGTTCTTGGAGGGGTGTGAGAAGGATGGTGTGTGGGCGCGACGCGTGGCGGTCGATTATGCGTCGCACTCCGCGGCGGTCGAGGAGCTGCGCGATCCGCTGATCGAGGCGCTTGCGGGGATCGAGCCGGCGTCCTGCGGTGTGCCGTTCTTCTCGACCGCAATGGGTGAATTTTTCGACACCGCGGACTTAGATGGGGAGTACTGGTATCGGAGTTTGCGTGAACGGGTGCGGTTCGAGGAGGCCGTGCGTGCGCTTGCTTCGCAGACGATCGCGTTCATCGAGGTGAGTCCGCATCCGGTGTTGACGGTGGCGGTGCGCGAGACGCTCGAGGACCTCGGGGTCGATGAGCGTGTCGGGGTGCTGGGCTCGCTGCGGCGCGAGGAGGGTGGCTTGGAGCGGTTCGTGCACTCGCTCGCGGATGCGTGGGTGGTGGGTGCGCCGGTCGACTGGCGTGGGTTCTTCGCTGGCAGCGGCGCGCGGCGGGTCGAGCTGCCGCGGTATGCGTTTCAGCGGGAGCGCTACTGGTTGAACCCGGGGGCTGGTGGGGGCGATGTGAGCGGCGCCGGGTTGGACGTGTCTGATCACCCACTGCTTGGCGCGGCGGTGCAGGTCGCCGGCGGCGAGGGGTGGCTGTTCACGGGCCGCTTGTCGCTCGACACCCACCCATGGCTCGCCGACCACACGGTGTTGGACACGGTGTTGCTGCCGGGTACCGGTTTCCTCGAGCTGGCGTTGGCGGCAGGTCGTGCCGTTGGCTGTGAGGAGGTCGACGAGCTGACCCTCGAAGCGCCGCTGGTGCTCGCCGCGGAGAGCGCGGTGCAGTTACAGGTCTCGGTTGGGGAGCTCGACGGGGACGGTCGCCGCGAGGTCGTTGTCTACTCCCGGGTGCAGGCGCGGGCCGAGCACGGCGGCGAGCGGGGGGAGCAGGCCGGGGGTTGGACGCGGCACGCGAGCGGGACGCTGGCCGCAACGAATGAGGTCGCGCGGGCGGGTGGATCGGATGCGGAGAGGCTGGCGTCTCAGTGGCCGCCGGCCGGTGCGCGGGAGTTCGATGTCGAGCTCCTCTACGACCGCCTAGCTGAGACTGGGTTTGGTTATGGCCCGGTGTTCCAGGGCGTCCAAGCGGCGTGGCGTAGAGATGGGGAGATCTTCGTGGAGGTGGCTCTCGGCGCGGAGGCCGCCACCGAGGCCGCGAGGTTCGGTGTGCACCCCGCGCTCTTGGACGCGGCGCTGCATGCTGGCCTGCCGCGGTGGGGCGAGGAGCTCCAGACGAGCGGGGTGATCCTCCCCTTTGCGCTCGGCCGCGTGTGCCTGTATCGCGATGGTGCCTCCTCGCTGCGCGTGTGTCTCACGCACGGCGAAGACGGTGCGCTGCTGACGGCGTTCGACGAGACGGGGGAGCGCGTCCTGTCGATCGCCTCGCTCGTGTTCCGGCCGATCGAGCCAGACCGGCTCCTCGGTGCGCGGGGGGTGGGCGGCGGCGACTCCCTGCATCGGCTCGAGTGGGTCGAGCTGCAGGTTCCCGAACAGGGCGATGAGGCTGCTCGCGGCGTGCTGCTCGGCGGTCTCGATCTGGCTGGTGTGAAGGGTGAGCGTCATCGGGATCTGGGCGAACTCGTGCGGACGATCGAAGCTGGCTCGCCGGCTCCCGAGGTCATCTTCGCCGCCGTACCCACCGGCACCGGCGACGCAAATGCGGCGCAGGCCGCGCGCGCGGTTGTGGGGGAGACGCTCGAGCTGTTGCAGGCATGGTTGGCCGAGACGGCGCTGGTGAATTCACGACTTGTGCTGCTGAGCAGTGGCGCGATGGCGGTGAGGGCGGGCGAGGTACCCGATCCTGCCGGCGCATCGGTGTGGGGCCTGCTGCGCAGCGCGCAGTCCGAGCATCCGGGTCGCCTCCTGATCCTCGACACCGATTCAGTCGCCGGTGGCGAATCGGAGCGATCCGGTGGTGGAGTGCAGTGGTCGAAGCTGCTGGCCGCCGGCGAGCCCCAGGTCGCGTTGCGCGGGGACGGAGCCTACGTGCCGCGACTGACGGCGCTTGAGGATTCGCGGCAGCTGACGGCTCCCGCCGGTGAGACGCGCTGGCATCTGGGGAGCGCTCGCAAGGGGACCTTCGAGGATCTGGCGCTGATCTCGAGCACGCGGGGGTGGGCGCCGCTAGGCCCCGGGGAGGTCCGCGTTGCGGTGCATGCGGCCGGGCTGAACTTCCGTGACGTATGGGTGGCGCTCGGGCTCGGACGGGAACGGGGCCAGACGACGATCGGCGGCGAGGGCGCAGGGGTGGTGCTCGAGGTTGGGGAGGGTGTGAGCGACCTCGCGGCAGGCGACCGCGTGATGGGGTTGATGGACGACGCGTTCGGGCCGGTGGCCGTCACCGACCGTGAGCTGATCGTGCGGATGCCCGCGGGCTGGTCGTTCGTGCAGGCCGCGGCGGTGCCGATCGTGTTCATGACCGCCTATTACGGGCTGCTCGATCTGGCAGGGCTCGAGGGCGGCGAGTCGCTGCTGATCCACTCCGCCGCGGGCGGTGTGGGGATGGCGGCGCTGCAGTTGGCGTGCCACCTCGGCGTGGAGGTGTTCGCGACCGCCAGCCCCGCCAAGGCGGGCGTGCTCGCCGGGCTTGGGCTCGACGCCGAGCACATCGGGTCCTCGCGCGATCTGGAGTTCGAGCAGAAATTCCTGGGCGCCACCGGCGGCCGGGGGGTAGACGTCGTCCTGAACTCGCTGACGCGCGAGTTCATCGACGCCTCCCTGGCCTTGCTCCCGCGGGGCGGACGCTTCCTCGAGATGGGCAAGACGGACGTCCGCGACGCGGGCCAGATCGCGGACGAGCGCGCCAGTGTGCGCTATCGCGCGTTCGACCTGTACGACGCGGGGCCGCAGCGGATCCAGCAGATGCTGCAGGAGCTGCTGGGGCTGTTCGAGCGGGGCGTCCTCGCCCACCCGCCGATCACGACCTGGGATGTGCGCCATGGGGTCGAGGCGTTTCGCTTCCTGCGGGAGGCCCGCCACGTCGGCAAGATCGTGCTCACGGTCCCGCAGCCTCTGAATCCGGAGGGCACGGTGCTGATCACCGGTGGCACGGGGGGCCTGGGCGCGCTCGTGGCGCGTCATCTGGCATCCGAGCATGGCGCCACGCGTATGCTGCTGGCGAGCCGGCGCGGTCCTGAGGCGACTGGCGCTGAGGAGCTGGTGGCCGAGCTCGGGGAGCTCGGCTGCGAGGCGCGGGTGGTGGCGTGCGATGTGGCCGACCGGGCGCAGGCTGCGGACCTGATCGCCTCGATTCCGCACAAGCATCCCCTGACCTCGGTGATCCATGCGGCGGGTGTGCTCGACGACGGCCTGGTCGACTCGTTGACGGCTGAGCAGCTGGAGCGCGTGATGCGTCCGAAGGTGGACGCGGCGCTGAACCTGCATGAGCTCACCGAGGAGTCGAATCTCGCCGAGTTCGTGTTGTTCTCTTCGGCCGTCGGTCTGCTCGGCGGCGCGGGGCAGGGGAACTATGTGGCCGCCAATGCGTTCCTGGATGCGCTGGCGCAGGGCCGCGCGGCGCGTGGGTTGGCCGGGCAGTCGCTCGCATGGGGGTTGTGGGAGCAGGAGAGCGGCATGACGGGTGGCATGGGCGACGCGGACCGAGCGCGGATCGCGCGCCAGGGTCTCGCTACGCTCTCCTCGCGGGAAGGCCTTGGATTGCTCGACCGAGCCAGGGATGCCGGGGGAGCGTGCCTGGTGGCGGCGCGTCTGGAGATGGGAGGCTTGCGCGCCCAGGCGCGTGTCGGTGTGCTGCCGACTCTGTTGAGCGGGCTCGTCCGAGCGCCATCGCGCCGGCGGCGCGGCGAGGGAGGCTCGCTGGCGCGCCGACTGGCAGGCGTTCCCGAGAGCGAGTGGGCGGGGGTCGTGCTGGAGGTTGTGCGCACCCACGTGGCGGCGGTGCTGAGGCACGATTCGCTCGCGGCGATCGATCCGGAGCGTGCCCTGAAAGACCAGGGGCTCGACTCCTTGGGCGCGGTGGAGCTGCGCACTCGCCTCGCGGGAGCCACGGGTTTGCGGCTGCCCGCGACGTTGGTGTTCGATCATCCGAGCTGCGACGCGATCGCCGGGTTTCTGCGGGTGCAGGTGGAGGGCACCGGCCCCGGCGCGGGTGTCGCGCGCGCAGCGGCGACCCGTGAGGGTGTGGGTCTCGACGAGCCGATCGCGATTGTCGGGATGAGCTGCCGCTATCCAGGCGGGGTGCGCACCTCGCAGGAGCTGTGGGAGCTGGTTGCGCAGGGCAGGGATGCGATCTCCGGCCTCCCGCCGGATCGTGGCTGGGATCTCGAAGGGCTCTACGACCCGGACCCCGATCACCCCGGCACGAGCTACACCCAGAAGGGCGGGTTCATTGAGGGCGTGGGCGATTTCGATGCGGGCTTCTTCGGCATCAGCCCGCGCGAGGCGCTCGCGATGGACCCGCAGCAGCGACTGCTGCTGGAAGTGGCGTGGGAGGCGTTGGAAGACGCAGGGATCGACCCGGCCTCGCTGCGCGGCAGCCAGACCGGTGTGTTCGCGGGAGCGAGCCTGCAGGACTACGTCGCGCCAAAGGATGCCGGCGTGGACGCGGGGGAAAGCTTCCGCTTGACCGGATACCTGGGCAGCGTGCTCACTGGACGAATCTCATACACGTTCGGGTTCGAGGGTCCGGCGGTGTCGGTCGATACGGCCTGTTCCTCGTCGCTGGTGACATTGCACCTGGCGTGTCAGGCGGTGCGTAACGGAGAGTGCTCGCTGGCGTTGGCGGGCGGAGTGACGGTGATGACGAGCCCGGCGATGCTGATCGATTTCAGCCGCCAGCGGGGACTGTCGGTGGACGGGAGGTGCAAGTCGTTTGCCGCGGGCGCCGACGGGACGAGCTTTGCCGACGGCGCCGGCCTGGTGGTGCTGGAGCGGTGCTCGGACGCGCGGCGGCTGGGCCATCGGGTACTGGCGGTGGTGCGCGGCAGCGCGATCAACCAGGATGGAAGAAGCAACGGCCTGACGGCGCCCAACGGCCCGTCGCAGGAGCGGGTGATCCGTCGGGCGCTTGCGGATGCGGGCCTCGAGCCCGGTGAGGTGGACGCTGTGGAGGCCCACGGCACGGGCACCACCTTGGGCGATCCGATCGAGGCGCAGGCGCTGATTACCACCTACGGTCAGCAACGGGAGGCCGGCCCGCTGTGGTTGGGCTCGCTCAAGTCGAATATCGGCCACTCGCAGGCGGCCGCGGGCGTGGGCGGCGTGATCAAGATGGTGAAGGCCTTCGAGCACGGGCTGCTGCCGCGCACCCTGCACGTGGATGCGCCGACGCCACACGTGGACTGGGAGTCGGGTGGCATCGAGCTGCTGACCAAGTCGCGGGAGTGGTGTGCGGGTGAGCGTGTGCGGCGTGCCGCCGTGTCGTCATTCGGGATCAGCGGCACGAACGCGCACGTGATCTTGGAGGAGCCCCCCGGCGAGCGGGATGTGGCGGCGCAGGCCGATGAGAGCGGCGTGCCCGGTGGTGCCTGGTCGTGCGAGGTGGTGCCGTTGGTGGTGTCGGGTCGAGGAGTGGAGGGGTTGTGTGGCCAGGCGGGGCGGTTGCGTGAGTTTTTGCTCGAGCGCGGGGGTGTGGGCGCCGGGGAGGAGGGGGCCTCTGCTGGCGTGGCGGGTGTGGACGTCGGCTTGTTGGATGTGGCGTTTTCGTTGGCGGGCCGGGCTGTGTTGGAGGATCGGGGTGTGGTGTTGGGTCGTGAACGCGGGGGCTTGCTCGAGGGGTTGGATGCGCTGGCCGGCGGTGAGGCCGGTACGGGGATCGTGCGGGGCGTTGCTGGTGGCGGCCGGCCGGTGTTTGTGTTTCCGGGGCAGGGTACGCAGTGGGAGGGCATGGCGGTCGAGTTGCTGGATTCCTCCGCCGTGTTCCGGGATTCCCTCAGGGCGTGTGGGCGGGCGTTTGAGGAGCTGGTGGATTGGCGGGTGGAGGATGTGTTGCGCGGTGTGGAGGGTGCGCCGGGGTTGGAGCGGGTGGATGTGGTGCAGCCGGTGTCGTTTGCGGTGATGGTGGCGTTGGCGGGGTTGTGGCGTTCGTTTGGTGTTGAGCCGGGGGTGGTGGTGGGGCATTCGCAGGGGGAGATCGCGGCTGCGTGTGTGGCCGGTGGTTTGTCGCTCGAGGATGCGGCGCGTGTGGTGGTGTTGCGCAGCCGGTTGTTGGGTGAGGTATTGGCGGGTCGTGGCGGGATGGTGAGTGTGGCGCTCGATTTCAAACGTGTGCAGGAGCGGCTTGAGCATTGGGGTGGACGTGTGGGTGTGGCGGCGGTGAATGGCCCGTCGGGGGTGGTGGTGTCGGGTGACACACAGGCGCTTGAGGAGTTCCTCGCTGCTTGTGATGGGGACGGCGTGTGGGCGCGGCGGGTGGCGGTCGATTACGCGTCGCATTCGGTTGCGGTCGAGGAGTTGTGTGAGCGGCTGATCGAGGCACTTGGGGGGATCGAGCCGGTGTCGTGTGGGGTGCCGTTCTTCTCGACCGCGACGGGTGGGTTCTTGGATACGGCGGATCTTGATGGGGGGTACTGGTATCGCAGTTTGCGTGAGCGGGTGCGGTTTGAGGAGGCTGTGCGTGCGTTGGCGGGGGATGCGTGCGCGTTTATTGAGGTGAGTCCGCATCCGGTGTTGACGGTGGCGATGGGTGAGACGCTCGAGGATCTCGGGGTCGATGAGCGTGTCGGGGTGTTGGGTTCGCTGCGGCGCGGTGAGGGTGGCCCGGAGCGGTTCGTGCACTCGCTCGCGGAGGCGTGGGTGTGTGGCGCGCCGGTTGACTGGCAGGGGTTCTTTGCGGGCAGTGGCGCGCGGCGGGTGGAGCTGCCGCGGTACGCGTTCCAGCGGGATCGCTATTGGCTTGCGCCGAAGGCGAGTACAGGCGATGCCGGTGACATGGGGTTGGGGGCCGCGGATCACCCGCTGTTGAGTGCGGCGGTGGAGGTGGCGGGTGGCGAGGGGTGGCTGTTCACGGGTCGTTTGTCGCTCGACACTCACCCGTGGCTCGCCGATCACGCGGTGTTGGATACGGTGCTGCTGCCGGGGACCGCGTTCCTGGAGTTGGTGTTGGCGGCGGGTCGTGAGGTTGGTTGTGGGGGTGTGGAGGAGTTGTTGCTGCAGGCGCCGTTGGTGTTGGAGCGGGGCGCGGCGGTGCAGCTGCAGGTCTCCGTGGGGGAGCCCGATGGAGATGGTCGTCGCGAGGTGAGCGTCTACGCACGGCCACAGGCCCCGGCCGCCAACGGGAGGCGGAGCGAAGCGTCGGAGAGTGCGATCGCAGGCGGACCGCAGGAGCCCGCGCGAGAGCGTGGTGTGGCGGGTGGCTGGACCAAGCACGCGAGCGGCACGCTGCTGGCCGAAGTGGACCCGCCGGCCGGTGGGGTGGTCGCGCCGCCGCGGGAGTGGCCGCCGGCCGATGTGAAGGAGCTCGATGTGGAGTTCTTCTATGACCGCCTGGCGGAGGCCGGGTTTGGCTATGGCCCGGTGTTCCAGGGCGTCCGTGCGGCATGGCGCGGGGACGGGGAGGTGTTCGCCGAGGTGGCGCTGGATGAGGACGTGGCGGACGCCTCGCGGTTTGGCATTCACCCGGCGCTGCTGGACGCGGGGCTGCACGTTCTCTCGCTGCTGGACAGCCCTGACGGGTCTGGGCTCGGCGGTGTGGTGCTGCCGTTCTCGCTCGGCGGTGTGAGCCTGCAACGTGAGGGCGTGACCTCGCTGCGCGTTCGCCTCGCGCGCGGGGAGGGTGAGGCGGTGAGCCTCGCCGCCTTCGACGAGACTGGCCAGCTCGTGCTCTGGATGAGCTCGCTCGTGCTGCGCCCGCTGCAGGCCGAGCAGCTGCGCGGCGCCCGGCCGGGGGGTGAATCTGAGTCGTTGCATCGCCTGGAGTGGGTCGAGCTGCCCGAGTCGCGGCCTGCGCCCGACGGTGAGCCTCCTCGCTGTGCGTTGCTTGGTGGTTTGCGGCTCGCCGGCGTGGACCAAGAGGGTGGCGCAGGCGACCGAAGGTCGCCGAGCCGGGCCCCTCGCTTTTCAGACATCCAGCGTTGCGATGATCTTGCGCGCTTGGTTGGCATGGTCGAGGCGGGTGCGTCGGCGCCGAATGTGGTGTTCGTGTCGGCGCCGGTTGACGATGGCGATGGTGATGTCGCGCTGGCCGCGCGCGTGAGCGTGCAGCGGACGCTCACGCTGTTGCAGGAGTGGCTGGCGGCGTCGGCGTTGGCGGATGCGCGGCTGGTGTTGCTGACTGGCGGTGCGGTTGCGGTCGGGGAGGGGGAGATTCCGGATCTGGTGGGCGCCGCGGTGTGGGGTTTGCTGGGCAGCGTGCTGTCGGAGTACCCGGATCGCTTTGTGGCGCTCGATTGCGAGCTCGATGGTCTCGCTGGCGCGGGGGTCGAGTGGCTGGGGTTGTTGGGTGCCGGGGAGTCGCGGCTGGCGGTGCGTGGCGGTCGGGTGCTCGCGCCGCGGTTGGCGGGGTTGGATGGCGGTGGGTCGTTGGTGGCGCCCGCCGGTGAGAGTAGGTGGCATCTGGGAGGGGGGCGCAAGGGGTCGCTCGAGGATTTGGGGTTGGTGGCGAGCCCGGCTGCGTGGGGGCCGCTTGGTGTCGGGCAGGTGCGCGTGGGGGTGCGTGCGGCGGGGCTGAATTTCCGTGATCTGTTTGTTGTGCTTGGCCTGTTGCCGGGTAGGACGACGATCGGCGCGGAGGGTGCGGGTGTGGTCCTCGAGGTCGGTGAGGGTGTGAGCGGTCTCGCTGTGGGCGATCGAGTGATGGGGTTGATGGAGGACTCGTGCGGGCCGGTTGCGGTGACCGAGCGCGAGCTGGTCGTGCCGGTTCCTGAGGGGTGGTCGCTGGTGCAGGCGGCGTCGGTGCCGATGGTGTTCTTGACGGCTTACTACGGGCTCGTTGACTTGGCTGGTGTGCAGCGTGGGGAGTCGTTGCTGGTGCACTCGGTGGCTGGTGGTGTGGGGATGGCGGCGTTGCAGATCGCGCGTCATCTTGGTGTCGAGGTGTTCGCGACGGCGAGCCCGGCGAAGGCGGGGGTGCTCGCTGGGCTGGGGCTGGACGCCGAGCACGTTGGCTCCTCGCATGACCTGGAGTTCAGGGAGAAGTTCCTGCGTGTCACCGGTGGGCGAGGCGTGGACGTCGTTTTGAATTCGTTGACGCGGGAGTTCGTGGACGCGTCCCTCGATTTGCTGCCGGGGGGTGGGCGTTTTCTGGAGATAGGCAAGGCCGACATCCGTGACGGGGAGAAGATCGTCGGGGAGCACCCGGGTGTGCGCTATCGCGCGTTCGATGCACAGGAGGCCGGCTCGGAGCGGATTCAGGAGATCTTGCTGGAGATCGTGGCCCTGTTCGAGCGCGGTGTGCTCACGCACCTGCCGGTCAGGACGTGGGATGTGCGTCGTGGGGTCGAGGCATTCCGGTTCATGCGGGAGGCGCGTCATGTCGGGAAGATCGTGCTCACGGTCCCGCGGCCGCTGGACCCGGAGGGCACGGTTCTGATCACGGGCGGCACGGGAGGCCTGGGTGCGCTCGTGGCGCGGCATCTCGCTGCGCGGCACGACGTCAGGCGTCTGTTGTTGGTGAGTCGTAGTGGCCTCGACGCGCCGGGGGCGAGCGAGCTGGTTGCGGGGCTGGCCGAGCTGGGTTGCAAAGCGGAGGTGGTGGCGTGCGATGTCGCCGACCGCGGGGCGCTGGCGGCGCTGTTGGGCGCGGTTGCGCCCGGGCACCCGTTGACGGCCGTGGTCCACAGCGCGGGTGTGCTCGATGACGGCCTGATCGAGTCGTTGACGGATGAGAGGGTTGAGCGCGTGATGCGCCCGAAGGTGGACGCGGCGCTCAATCTGCACGAGCTCACCGCCGATATGGAGCTATCCGAGTTTGTGTTGTTCTCTTCGGCCGCGGGGCTGTTCGGCGGCGCCGGCCAGGGTAACTACGCGGCGGCGAACGCGTTCCTGGATGCGCTTGCGCAGCGCCGCGCGGCGTGTGGGCTCGCGGGGCGGTCGCTGGCGTGGGGGTTGTGGGAGCAGGAGAGCGCCATGACCAGCGATCTCGGCCAGGCCGGCAGGGCGCGGATCGAACGTCTGGGATTCGCTGCGCTCTCTGCGGAGCAGGGTTTGGAGCTGTTCGACAACGCGGGGAGGTTCGGCGATGGATTCCTCGTCGCCGCCCGTCTGAATCGCGCGGCGCTGCGCTCTCGGGCGGGGACGGCGGTGCTGCCGGCGATCTTGGGTGGTTTGATCCAGGCGCCAGCCCGGCGGGAGCGCACCGCCGCCACCGGCTCGCTGGCGCGGCGCTTAGCGGGCATTCCGGAGAGCGAGTGGGACGCGCTGACCCTTGAGATTGTGCGCACCCAGGTCGCCGCGGTGCAGGGACACAGCTCCAGCATGGCGGTCAATCCCGAGCGCGCCTTCAAAGACCTCGGGTTTGACTCGTTGGGTGCCGTGGAGCTCCGCAACAGATTGATCCGAGCGACCGGCCTGCGACTGCCCACAACCCTGATCTTCGACCACCCCAACTGCAGCGCGGTCGCCAAGCTTATGCGTGTCCTTGCCCGGGGTGACCGGCGCGGCGCGAGCGTCGGGCGCGGCGATGCGTATGTTCGCAGAGCGAACATCGACGAGCCGGTCGCGATTGTCGGGATGAGCTGTAGATATCCGGGGCCAGCGCGCACCCCGCAGGAGCTGTGGGAGCTGGTCGCAGAGGGCAGGGATGCGATCTCCGTCTTTCCGGTGGATCGCGGCTGGGACCTGGAGGGGCTCTACGATCCCAATCCCGAGCACCCGGGCACGAGCTACTCGCGTGAAGGCGGGTTCGTCTCTGACGTTGCGGCTTTCGACGCGGACTTCTTCGGCATCAGCCCGCGTGAGGCGCTGGGGATGGATCCCCAGCAGCGACAGCTGTTGGAAATCACCTGGGAGGCCTTGGAAGACGCGGGGATCGATCCCGCCACGCTCCGGGGCAGCCAGACCGGGGTGTTCGCGGGAACCAGCCTGCAAGACTACATCGCACCCCGGGATGCCGGCATGGACGCGGGCGAAAGCTTCCGCTTGACGGGTTATCTGGGCAGTGTCCTTTCAGGCCGGATGGCGTATGCGTTCGGGTTCGAGGGTCCGGCGGTGTCAGTGGATACCGCGTGCTCATCCTCGCTGGTGGCGATACACCTGGCGTGTCAGGCGGTGCGCAACGGGGAGTGCTCGCTGGCGCTGGCGGGCGGAGTGACGCTGATGGCGAGCCCGGCGATGCTGATCGATTTCGGCCGCCAGAGGGGATTGTCAGATGATGGAAGGTGCAAGCCGTTCGCGGCAGGCGCCGACGGCATCGGTGTGGCGGATGGCGCCGGCCTGGTGGTGTTGGAGCGGCTTTCGGATGCGTGGCGATGGGGGCATCGGGTGTTGGCGGTGGTGCGTGGGAGCGCGGTCAACCAGGATGGCGCGAGCAATGGTTTGTCGGCGCCGAATGGTCCGTCGCAGGAGCGGGTGATTCGGCGGGCGCTCGCTGAGGCAGGGGTTTCGCCGGGTGAGGTGGATGTGGTGGAGGCGCATGGTACGGGCACGACGTTGGGCGATCCGATCGAGGCGCAGGCGCTGCTGGAGACGTATGGGCAGGGGCGGGAGGCCGGCCCGTTGTGGTTGGGGTCGATCAAGTCGAATATCGGTCACTCGCAGGCGGCGGCGGGTGTGGCTGGTGTGATCAAGATGGTGAAGGCGTTTGAGTATGGGCTGCTGCCGCGGACGTTGCACGTGGATGCGCCGACGCCGCACGTGGATTGGTCGGCCGGTGAGGTGGAGTTGTTGACCGAGCCGCGGGAGTGGCCTGTGGGTAGGCGTGTGCGGCGTGCGGGTGTGTCGTCGTTCGGGATCAGTGGCACGAACGCGCATGTGATTCTGGAGGAGCCGCCGCGCGGTCAGGATGTGGTGGCGCAGGCCGATGAGGCTGTCGTGCCTGGTGGTGCGTGGTCGTGTGGTGTGGTGCCGTTGGTGGTGTCGGGTCGGGGTGAGGGCGCACTGTACGGTCAGGCGGGACGGCTAGAGGAGGCCCTGTCGAGCTCCCCTGAGACCGGCTTGTTGGATGTGGCGTTTTCGCTGGCGGGCCGGGCGGCGTTGGAGAATCGTGGTGTGGTGTTGGGTGTGGATCGCCTGGGGTTGGTCGAGGGGCTTGGGGTGTTGGCGGCCGGCGAGGTGGGGGACGGGGTCGTGCGGGGGGTTGCGCGTGAGGGCCGGCCGGTGTTCGTGTTCCCAGGGCAGGGTGCGCAGTGGGATGGGATGGCGGCCCAGTTGATGGAGTCGTCGGTGGTGTTCAGGGACGCTCTCAGAACTTGCGGGCGAGCGCTGGAAGAGTTCGTGGATTGGCGGGTGGAGGATGTGTTGCGTGGTGTGGAGGGCGCGCCGGGGTTGGAGCGGGTGGATGTGGTGCAGCCGGTGTCGTTTGCGGTGATGGTGGCGTTGGCGGGGTTGTGGCGTTCGTTTGGTGTTGAGCCGGGGGTGGTGGTGGGGCATTCGCAGGGGGAGATCGCGGCGGCGTGTGTGGCGGGTGGTTTGTCATTGGAGGATGCGGCGCGGGTGGTGGTGTTGCGCAGCCGGTTGTTGGGTGAGGTGTTGGCGGGTCGGGGTGGGATGGTGAGTGTGGCGCTCGATGTTGAGCGGGTGCAGGAGCGGCTTGGGTGCTGGGGTGGTCGGCTGTCGGTTGCGGCTGTGAATGGTCCGTCGGCGGTGGTTGTGTCGGGTGAGGTGGGGGCGCTCGCTGAGCTACTGGTGTCGTGTGAGGGGGATGGTGTGTGGGCGCGGCGGGTGGCGGTCGATTACGCGTCGCATTCGGTGGCTGTGGAGGAGTTGCGCGATCAATTGGTCGAGGTGCTGGGGGGAATCGAGCCGGTGTCGTGTGGTGTGCCGTTTTTCTCGACCGCGACGGGTGGGCTATTGGATACCGCTGGCTTGGATGGGGAGTACTGGTATCGGAGTCTGCGTGAGCGGGTGCGGTTTGAGGAGGCGGTGTGCGCGCTCGCACCGGATGCGTGTGCGTTTATTGAGGTGAGTCCGCACCTGGTGTTGGCTACCGCGGTGGGAGAGACGCTTGAGGATTTGGGCGTCGATGAGCGTGTCGGGGTGGTCGGCTCGCTGCGTCGCGATGAGGGCGGGATGGAGCGGTTCGTGCACTCGCTTGCGGAGGCGTGGGTGTGCGGTGTGCCGGTTGACTGGCGTGTGTTGTTCGCTGGCAGCGGCGCGCGGCGGGTGGATCTGCCGAGGTACAGCTTCCAGCGCAAGCGTTATTGGCTTGCGCCGAGGGTGGGTGTGGGTGATGCCAGGCGCATGGGGTTGGGTGTGGCGGATCATCCGTTGTTGGGTGCGGCGGTGCAGGTGGCGGGTGGTGAGGGGTGGTTGTTCACGGGCCGGCTGTCGCTCGACACGCATCCGTGGCTGTCCGATCACGCGGTGCTGGACACGGTGCTGCTGCCCGGGACCGCGTTCCTGGAGCTGGTGTTGGCGGCCGGTCGGGAGGTTGGGTGTGAGAGCGTGGAGGAGTTGACGTTGCAGGCGCCGCTGGTGCTGGAGCGGGGCGGTGCGGTGCAGCTGCAGGTCGCGGTTGGGGAGTCCGATGGAGATCGGCGTCGTGAGGTGAGTGTTTACTCGCGGCCGCAGGCGCAGACAGGAGACGGCCAGGAGGGTGAGGCTGGGGGCTGGACGCGGCACGCGAGCGGGGCGTTGGTTACTGAGCTGCAGACAGGTGGATCGGATTCGCCGAGCCTGGGCTCCCAGTGGCCGCCGGCGGGGTCTGAGGAGCTTGATATCGAGTTCTTGTATGACCGGCTGGCGGAGGCTGGGTTCAGCTATGGCCCGGTGTTTCAGGGTGTCCACGCAGCGTGGCGCAGGGACGGGGAGATCTACGCCGAGGTTGCGCTGGAGGAAGACACCGCCGCCGAGGTCGGCAGGTTCGGCATCCATCCAGCCCTCTTGGACGCAGCACTGCATGGCTTGTATTTGCTCGGCGGGACCGACGGGTCTGATCGTGGGGGTGTGGTACTGCCGTTCTCGCTGGGCGAGGTGAGTTTGCGGCGGAAGGGTGTGTCCTCGCTGCGGGTCCGTCTGATACGCGGCGAGCACGGTGAGATGACCGCGGCCGCGTTCGACGAGACCGGGGAGCTCGTGTTGTCGATCGGGTCGCTCGCGTTTCGGCCGCTCGAGGCTAGTCTGCCGCACGGCACCCACGATGAGGGCGGCTCACTGCTTAAGAGCGCATGGGTCGAGTTGTCCGTGCCCACCACCTTCGCGGTGCAGCCCAGCCTGGCGATTCTAGGAGATTGTGAAGCGTCGATGCCTGCATCGGACGGTGGCGAGCGTTATGCGGATCTGGCAGAGCTCGTGCAGGCGATCGCGGATGGTGCACCGGCGCCTGAGGCGGTGTTCGTATCCGTGTTGGTGGGTGCCCCCGCCGAGGGACTCGCCGGGGCCACGCGCGCGAGAGTGAAGGGGACCCTCGAGTTGTTGCAGGCGTGGCTGGCGCAGCCAGCGCTGGTGGACTCCCGGCTGGTGCTTTTCACCACCGGGGCGGTTGCTGTGGAGGAGGGCGAAGTCCCCGACCTTGCCCCCGCGTCGGTGTGGGGATTGCTCCGCAGCGCCCAGTCCGAGCATCCCGACCGCTTCCTGGTCGTCGACAGCGAGCCGTCCAAGCTCGAGTCAAACAACGCCGAGGAGACCGAGCGCAATGACAGTGGTAAAGCGCTCGACTGGGCGGAGCTACTGGCGGCCGGCGAGCCGCTGCTGGCGGTGAGAGAGGGCCGCGTGTATGTGCCGCGGCTCGAGCCGATCACGGCGATGCCCCAGGGGGTTCCTGCGATCGAGGAAGGCGGCACGGTGCTGATCACAGGTGGCACCGGAACTCTGGGCGTCCTTGTGGCTCGCCACCTGGCGAACGAGCATGGGGCTCGACACCTGCTGCTGGCGAGCCGTCGCGGCGTGGAGGCCGAGGGTGCGCGTGAGCTCCTGGAGGAGCTCGCCGAGCTTGGTTGCGAGGCGAGCATCGTGGCATGTGACGTCTGCGAGCGAGACCAGGTCCGCGAGCTGATCGAGTCGGTTGCGCCGGAGCATCCGCTGACTGCGGTGATCCACACCGCCGGCGCGCTGCGGGACGGGACGATTGAGTCCTTGACGGCCGAGCAGGTGGACGAAGTGATGCGCCCGAAGGTGGATGCGGCGCTGCATCTGCACGAGCTCACCGAGGACCTCGGGCTCTCCGAGTTCGTGTTGTTCTCCTCGGCGGTCGGGGTGTTGGGTGGCGCGGGGCAGGGTAACTACGCGGCGGCGAATGCGTTCCTGGATGCGCTGGCGCAGATGCGGCGAGCGCAGGGGCAGGCCGGCGTGTCGCTGGCCTGGGGCCTGTGGGAGCAGGCGAGCGGCCTGACCGGCGGCCTTGGTGAGGCGGGAAGGGCAAGAATTGGCCGCCAGGGCATCGCCGCGCTCTCCTCCGAACAGGCCTTGAGGTTGTTCGATGGCGGTAGGAGCGCCGGCGAGGCGCTGCTGGTGGCGGTGCGCTTGGAGCGCGTGGTGTTGCGCGCGCTGGCGCGCGTGGGGGTGTTGTCGCCGTTGCTGAGCGGCCTCGTGCGAGTGCCGGCACGGCGGGAGCGTGTCGGTAGCTCGCTGGCGCGGCGTCTGGCAGGCATCCCGACCGGCGAGTGGGACGCCATGATCCTGGAGGTCGTACGCGGTCAGGCGGCCGCCGTGCTCGGGCACGATGCTGCTGCCGCGGTCGATCCTGAACGGGCGTTTAAAGAACTCGGGTTCGATTCGTTGAACGCGGTGGAATTGCGTAATCAGTTGGCCCAGGTGACCGGCGTGCGGCTGCCGGCCACGCTGGTGTTCGATCATCCAAGCTGCGTGGCAGTCGCGAGGCTTCTGCGCTCGCGCGTGGAGGGCCTGGAGCGCAGCGCCGCGGTGACGGCGCGCAGGAGCGCGAGCGCCGGTGAGCCAATTGCGATCGTCGGGATGAGTTGCCGTTATCCGGGCGGGGCTGCCACTCCGCAGGAGCTGTGGGAGTTGGTCGCGCAGGGCAGGGATGCGATTTCCGGGTTCCCCGTCGATCGTGGCTGGGATCTGGAGCGGCTGTACGACCCCGACCCCGATCATCCGGGTACCAGCTATGCGCGTGAGGGTGGGTTCGTCCATGACGCGGGCGACTTCGATGCGGGCTTCTTCAACATCGGTCCGCGTGAGGCGCGGGCGATGGACCCACAGCAGCGGCTGCTGCTGGAAGCCACGTGGGAAGCGCTGGAAGACGCTGGCATTGAGCCCGCATCGCTGCGGGGCAGCCAGACCGGTGTGTTCGCAGGCGTCATGTACACCGATTACGGGCTCGCCACAGGCGCCGGCTTGGAGAGTGAAGAGTCGGACCGTTATCTGTTCGGCTCGACGGGGAGCGTGGTGTCAGGTCGAGTGGCCTACACGTTTGGGTTCGAGGGCCCGGCTGTGTCGATCGATACGGCTTGCTCGTCATCCCTGGTGGCGTTGCACCTGGCATGCCAGGCGGTCCGTCAGGGCGAGTGCGCGCTGGCGCTGGCCGGCGGCGTGACGGTGCTCTTCAATCCGCGACTCTACGTCGGGT
The DNA here is from genome assembly GCA_963791485.1 of uncultured Solirubrobacterales bacterium. Classification (GTDB taxonomy): domain Bacteria; phylum Actinomycetota; class Thermoleophilia; order Solirubrobacterales; family Solirubrobacteraceae; genus Palsa-744. The sequence continues at coordinate 707,075 of CAWBSO010000003.1, read as the reverse complement.
TTAGCCGCCAGCGGGGATTGGCGAGAGATGGGCGGTGCAAGTCGTTTGCGGCCGGCGCTGACGGTACCGGCTTCTCCGAGGGAGCCGGCCTGCTGGTGCTGGAGCGTCTCTCCGATGCGCGGCGGCTCGGCCACCGGGTGCTCGCGGTGGTGCGTGGCAGCGCGGTCAATCAAGATGGCGCGAGCAACGGCCTGTCGGCGCCCAACGGCCCGTCGCAGGAGCGGGTGATCCGCGGCGCGCTCGCCGAGGCGGGGCTCTCCGCGGCCGAGATCGACGCGGTCGAGGCCCACGGCACGGGCACGACGTTGGGCGATCCGATCGAGGCGCAGGCGCTGCTCGCGACCTACGGCCAGGGGCGGGAGGCCGGCCCGTTGTGGTTGGGGTCGATCAAGTCGAACATCGGTCATTCGCAGGCGGCGGCGGGCGTGGCCGGTGTGATCAAGATGGTGAAGGCGTTCGAGCACGAGCTGCTGCCGCGGACGCTGCACGTGGATGCGCCCTCGCCGCACGTGGATTGGTCGGCGGGCGAGGTGGAGCTGCTGACCGAGTCCCGCGCGTGGCCCGCGGGCGAGCGCCCGCGGCGCGCAGGGGTCTCCTCGTTCGGCGCCAGCGGCACGAATGCGCATGTGATCTTGGAGGAGCCGCCGCGAGCGCAGGACGGCGGTGTGGATGTGCAGGTCGCCTCCGGTGGTGGTGCGTGGGGTTGTGGTGTGGTGCCGTTGGTGGTGTCGGGTCGGGGTGAGGGCGCGCTGCGCGGTCAGGCGGAGCGACTGCGTGAGCGCTTGCGGGAGCGCTCGGAGATGGATGTGTTGGATGTGGCGTCTTCCTCGGCGGGTCGGGCGGTATTCGAGGATCGTGGTGTGGTGTTGGCCGAAGCCGGGAGACACCGGCCTGCGGCCGGAATCCCCGTTTCGGCCAGCGCGGGTGGGGGTTTGGTCGAGGGGTTGAGTGTGTTGGCCAGTGGGGATGTGGGTGAGGGTGTTGTGCGGGGTGTGGCTCGCGCTGGCAAGCAGGTGTTCGTGTTCCCGGGGCAGGGCGCGCAGTGGGAGGGGATGGCAGTTGAGTTGCTGGATTCATCGGTGGTGTTCAGGGATGCGCTGAGCGCATGCGAGCGGGCGTTTGAGGGGCTCGTGGATTGGCGAGTGGAGGATGTGTTGCGCGGCGTGGAGGGTGCGCCGGGGTTGGAGCGGGTGGATGTGGTGCAGCCGGTGTCGTTTGCGGTGATGGTGGCGTTGACCGGGTTGTGGCGTTCGTTTGGTGTTGAGCCGGGGGTGGTGGTGGGGCATTCGCAGGGGGAGATCGCGGCGGCGTGTGTGGCGGGTGGTTTGTCATTGGAGGATGCGGCGCGGGTGGTGGTGTTGCGCAGCCGGTTGTTGGGTGAGGTGTTGGCGGGTCGGGGTGGGATGGTGAGTGTGGCGCTCGATGTCGAGCGGGTGCAGGAGCGGCTCGAGGGCTTGAGTGGGCGTGTGGGCGTGGCGGCGGTGAATGGCCCGTCGAGTGTTGTTGTGTCGGGTGAGGCGGGTGCGCTCGGGGAGTTTCTGACCGCGTGTGAGGGGGATGGTGTGTGGGCGCGGCGCGTGGCGGTGGATTATGCGTCGCATTCGGCCGCGGTGGAGGAGCTGCGGGAGGAGTTGCTGGAGGCTTTGGACGGGCTTGAGCCGGTATCGGGTGGTGTGCCGTTCTTCTCGACCGCGACGGGTGACTTCCTTGACACGGCGGAGCTCGATGGGGGGTACTGGTATCGGAGTTTGCGTGAGCGGGTGCGCTTCGAGGAGGCGGTACGTGCGCTGGCACCGGATACGTGTGCGTTCATAGAGGTGAGTCCGCATCCGGTGCTGACTGTTGCAGTGGGGGAGACGCTCGAGGATCTCGGGGTCGATGAGCGTGTCGGGGTGTTGGGTTCGTTGCGGCGCGACGAGGGTGGTCTTGAGCGGTTCGTGCATTCGCTTGCGCAGGCGTGGGTGGTGGGTGTTCCGGTCGATTGGCGTGTGTTGTTTGCTGGCAGCGGCGCGCGGCGCGTGGATCTGCCGAGGTATGCGTTCCAGCGCGAGCGCTACTGGATTGCGCCGCAGGCCGGTGTGGGTGATGTGAGTGGCGCCGGGTTGGGTGTGGCCGATCATCCGCTGTTGGGTGCGGCGGTGCAGGTGGCGGGTGGTGAGGGGTGGTTGTTCACGGGTCGGCTGTCGCTGGACACGCATCCGTGGCTGTCCGATCACGCGGTGCTGGACACGGTGCTGCTGCCTGGGACCGCGTTCCTGGAGCTGGTGTTGGCGGCCGGTCGGGAGGTTGGGTGCGAGGGCGTGGAGGAGTTGACGTTGCAGGCGCCGTTGGTGCTGGAGCGGGGCGGCGCGGTACAGCTGCAGGTCGCGGTTGGGGAGTCCGACGGGGGTGGGCGTCGTGAGGTGAGTGTTTACTCGCGGGCGCAGACGCACGCCGAGGCTGCCAATGGGCGCGGTGGCGAGGCCGGGGGTTGGGTGCGGCACGCGAGCGGTGCGCTGGCCGAACGGGGGATGATCGCCGCAGGCGAGTGTCTCCCGGCTTCGGCCGAAACGAAAGCGGCGATTGAGCAGCAAGGCGGAGCGGGCGTGGAGCCGCTGGGGTCCCAGTGGCCGCCGGCCGGCGCGCGGGAGCTCGATGTCGAGTTTCTCTACGACCGTCTCTCCGAGGCTGGGTTTAGCTACGGCCCCGTGTTCCAGGGCGTCCGTGCGGCGTGGCGCCGGGATGGGGAGATCTACGCCGAGGTTGCGCTGGAGGAAGATGTCGCCACCGACGCCGCGAGGTTCGCCATCCACCCCGCGCTGCTCGACGCGGCACTGCACACCGGCCTGCTGGAGTGGGGTGAGGAATTGTGCCCGGACGGGCAGGCGCTGCCGTTCTCGCTGGGCGGTGTGAGTCTCTGGCGCGATGGGCTCTCCGCGCTGCGAGTGCGTCTCACCCGCGGCGAGGGCAGCACGTTGAGGTTGGCCGCGTTCGATGGCGTGGGCGATCTGGCCCTGTCGGTGAGCGCACTCGCCGTCCGCCCGATCGAGGCAGGTCTGCTCAGGCCACCGCTTCGTCACAACCACGACTTGCTGCACCGGCTGGAGTGGGTCGAGGTGCCGATTCCGCCCGTGCCCGACGGGCAATCGCGGCGCTTCGCGCTACTCGGGGAGCTCGATCTGGCGGGTATCGAGAGCGCGCGCCACGCGGATCTCGAGGCGCTGATCGAGGCGATCGAGGCTGGCGCGCCCGTTCCCGAGGTGGTCTTCCTCGCCGCGCCGGCGGGCGGCGCCGGGGAGCAGGTCGCGGTCGCGGTGCGCGCTGCCACACGACGGCTGCTGGAGCTGCTGCAGTCATGGCTTGCCCGCCCGGAGCTGACGGACTCCCAGCTGGTGCTCCTCACCAGCGGCGCGGTCGCGATCGATGAGGCGCAGGCACCCGACCTCGCCACCGCACCGCTGTGGGGGTTGCTGCGCACTGCCCAATCCGAGCATCCCGGCCGCTTTCTGATCGTCGATCGCGATCCCGAGGCCGAGGATGGCGTGGCCCGCGGCGGCGGGTGGCTGGGGATGCTCGCGGCCGGAGAGCCGCAGCTGGCGGTGCGCGGCGATCATGCCTATGCGCCGCGACTGGTGGCGCTCGAAGGGGGGCGGGAGGGCGCCAAAACTCTGCTCTCCCCGGTGGGGGAGGATCGCTGGCATCTTGCGGCCGAGCGCGGCGGGACGCTCGAGGACCTCGCCCTGATCGCGAGTCCGCGCGCGCATGAGCCGCTCGATACCGGCCAGGTGCGGATCGCGGTGCACGCGGCCGGGCTGAACTTCCGCGACGTGCTGATCGCGCTTGGGATGTACCCGGGCGAGGCGACGATCGGCAGCGAGGGCGCCGGCGTGGTGCTGGAGGTCGGGGAGGGCGTGGAGGATCTCGCACCGGGCGACCGCGTGATGGGCTTGATGGCGGAGGCGTTCGGGCCGGTGGCGGTGACCGAGCGCGAGCTGGTCGTCCCAGTGCCCGCGGACTGGTCGTTCGAGCAGGCGGCGGCGGTGCCGGTCGTGTTCCTGACGGCCTACTACGCGCTGGTCGATCTCGCCGGGCTGCAGCGCGGCGAGTCGTTGTTGATTCATGCTGCGACGGGCGGCGTCGGCACGGCGGCGCTGCAGATCGCGCGCCATCTGGGCGCGGAGGTGTTTGCGACCGCGAGCCCGGCCAAGGCGGCGGTGCTGGCCGAGCTCGGACTCGACTCCGAGCACGTCGGCTCCTCGCGCGACCTCGACTTCGAGCAGCGGTTCCTGAGCGCAAGCGAGGGCAGGGGTGTGGACGTCGTCCTGAACGCGCTTGCGCGCGAGTACACAGATGCGTCGCTGCGGCTGCTGCCGCGTGGGGGGCGCTTCATCGAGATGGGCAAGACCGATCTCCGTGACGCCGAGCGGATCTCCGAAGAGCACGCCGGGGTGCGCTACCGCGCGTTCGACCTTTTCGAGGCGGGTCCGGCGCGTATCCAGCAGCTGCTGCGGGAGCTGCTCGGGCTGTTCGAGCAGGGCATCCTCAAGCACCCGCCGATCGCGACGTGGGACGTGCGCAGCGGGGTCGAGGCGTTCCGCCTGCTGAGGGAGGCCCGTCACGTCGGCAAGCTCGTGCTCACGGTTGTGCAGCCTCCGGATCCGCAGGGCACGGTGCTGATCACGGGGGGGACGGGCCGTCTGGGGGCGCTCGTGGCGCATCGTCTGGCCTCCGTGCGTGGCGCCAAGCATCTGTTGCTGGCCAGCCGCGGCGGAGCCGACGCGGAGGGTGCGCGCGAGCTGGTGGCCGAACTGGCCGGGCTTGGCTGCGAGGCGCGGGTGGTGGCGTGCGACGTCGCCGAGCGCGATCAGGCCGAGCGCCTGATCGCCTCGATCCCCGCCGAGCGGCCGTTGACCTCGGTGATTCACGCGGCGGGCGTACTCGACGACGGTCTGCTGGAGTCGCTGAGCGCCGAGCAGGTCGAGCGCGTGATGCGCCCGAAGGTGGACGGAGCGCTGCATCTGCACGAGCTGACCGAGGGCTTGGGGCTTTCCGAGTTCGTGCTGTTCTCCTCGGCCGCCGGTCTATTCGGCGGCCCAGGGCAGGGCAACTATGCGGCGGCCAACGCGTTTCTTGATGCGCTGGCGCAGGCGCGCCAGGTGCGCGGGCTGGCGGGGCAGTCGCTTGCGTGGGGGCTGTGGGAGCAGGCGAGCGCGATGACTGGCGGCATCGACGAGGCTGGTAGGGCGCGGATCGCGCGCCAGGGACTGCTTGCGTTCGCCAACGGTCCCGAGCTGTTCGACGTGGCCCGCGGTGCGAAGCACGCGCTGGTGGTGCCGGTGCGGCTGGACATGGCGGCGCTGCGAGCCCAGGCTGGCGCCGGGACGCTGCCGGCGCTGCTGCGCGAGCTGGTGGGCCGCACGGCCCGTCGCGAGCGGGGCGCCGCGGGCTCGCTCGCGCGGCAGCTGGCCGGCGTGCCGGAGGCCGAGCGCGAGACGCTCGTGCGGCATCTGGTGTGCGCCCAGGCCGCCTCGGTGCTCGGACACGACGCGCCGCAGGCGATCGACGTGCAGCGGGCGTTCAAAGAGCTCGGGTTCGACTCGCTGGGCGCGGTCGAGCTTCGTAATCGCCTGGCTCAGGCGACGGGTCTGCGGCTCCCCTCGACGCTGATCTTCGACCACCCCACCTCCGCGGCGGTCGCCAGCTACCTGATCGGCAAGGCGATTCCCGGCGCCGGCGCCGGCGGGGGCGCCGGCGCGGGTGAGTCGGAGATCCGCCGGGTGCTCGCCTCGATCCCGATCGTGCTCTTGCGCGAATCCGGGCTGTACGAGCAGCTGGTGAAGCTTGCGAGTGGCGCGCACGGAGAGTCCCCGTCAACCGGGGAGGAACACGCCGCGATCGATGAGATGGACGCCGACACCCTGGTTCGCATGACCTTCGGGGCAGAGGAGCCGGTGGAGGAGATGGGAGGTCGAGCGTGAGCGCCAGCGACCCACAGGTCCTGGAGGCGCTGCGCGCCTCCCTGAAGGAGCGCGAACAGCTGCGCCAGGAGAACCAGCGGCTGCACGCCCGCGCGAGCGAGCCGATCGCGATCGTGGGCATGAGCTGCCGATATTCGGGGCCCGCCCGCTCGCCCCGGGAGCTGTGGGAGCTGCTGATCGCGGGCGGGGAGGCGATCGGCGGCTTTCCCACCAACCGTGGCTGGGATATCGAGCGGTTGTACGACCCCGACCCCGAGAGCCCGGGCACGACGTACACCCGCGAAGGGGGCTTCATCCACGACGCCGGGGACTTCGACCCCGGCTTCTTCGGGGTTGGCGTGCACGAGGCGCTGGCGATGGATCCGCAGCAGCGGCTGCTGCTGGAAGCGGCGTGGGAGGCGCTCGAGGAAGCCGGGATCGACCCGCTGACACTGCGTGGCACGCAGACGGGGGTATTCGCCGGCGCCGGCTCATCCGACTACGAGCTGCGGGTTCCCGCCGAGCTCGAGGGGCTGCGTCTGAGCGGCACCGCCAGCAGTGTCGCATCGGGTCGCGTGGCATACACCCTCGGGCTGGAGGGTCCGGCTGTGACCGTCGACACCGCCTGCTCCTCCTCACTGGTGGCGATGCACCTCGCGTGCGCGGCGCTGCGTCAGGAGGAATGCACGCTGGCGCTGGCGGGCGGTGTGACGGTGATGTCGAGCCCGCTGCTGTTCGTCGAGTTCGCCCGCCAGCGCGGCCTGGCGCCCGATGGGCGCTGCAAGGCGTTCTCCGCGAGGGCCGACGGCGCGGGCTTCGGCGAGGGTGTCGGCCTCGTGGTGCTCGAGCGCCTCTCCGAGGCGCGCCGCAACGGGCACCGGGTGCTGGCGCTTGTACGGGGCAGCGCGATCAATCAGGACGGAGCGAGCAACGGCCTGACGGCCCCCAATGGCCCATCTCAGGAACGGGTCATCCGCCAGGCGCTCGCCAGCGCCGGCCTCAGCACCGACGACGTCGACGCGGTGGAGGCGCACGGTACGGGCACCACGCTCGGTGACCCGATCGAGGCCCACGCGCTGCTCGCCACCTACGGGCAGCGGCGCGCCGAGCGCCCGCTGCCGGTTGGGTCGATCAAGTCGAACATCGGCCACACCTCGGTCGCGGCCGGCGTCGGCGGCGTGATCAAGATGGTGATGGCGCTGCGCAACGAGCAGCTGCCGCCGACCCTGCATGTGGACGAACCCTCGCCCCACGTCGACTGGTCGGAGGGATCGATCGAGCTGCTCACGCGGGCGCGGGCGTGGCCGCGCGGCGAGCGCCCCCGCCGCGCGGGAGTCTCCTCGTTCGGGATCAGCGGCACCAATGCCCACATGATCCTCGAGGAGGCGCCGCCAGCCCCCGCGCAGGCGCAGGACGCCTCCGCCGCGGACGCTCCCGCGCTGCCGGTGTTGCCGTGGCTGGTCTCGGCCAGGAGCGAGCCGGCGGTGCGTGCCCAGGCGGCGCGCCTGCACTCCCACCTCGAAAAGTACGCTGAGTGGGAGCCGCTGGACGTGGCGTTCTCGCTGGCGACCCGCCGCACGCAGTTCGAACGTCGCGCGGCGGTGCTTGGCGCGACCCGTGAGCAGCTGCTCGGGAGCCTGCGCGCGCTCTCGCGCGGTGAATCCGCGGTTGGCTTCCACGAGGACGGGGTGCGTCCGAGTGCGACCGCGTTCATGTTCACCGGGCAGGGTGCGCAGCGGGTGGGGATGGGCCGCGAGCTGTGCGGGGTTTTCCCGGTGTTCGAGCAGTCTCTCGATGAGGTGTGTGGCGAGCTCGATCGATATCTGCCGCGGCCGTTGCGGGAGGTGTTGTTTGCGGAGGAGGGTTCGCCTGAGGCTGGATTGCTGGATGGCACGGAGTTTGCGCAGGCGGGGTTGTTTGCGGTGGAGGTGGCGCTTTTCGGGCTGCTGGAGTCTTTTGGCGTGAAACCGGATTTCCTGATCGGCCATTCGATCGGGGAGCTGTCGGCGGCGTGTGTGGCGGGGGTGTTTTCGCTGGGGGACGCGTGCCGGCTGGTCGCGGCGCGGGGCCGGTTGATGGGTGCGCTGCCGGCGGGTGGGGCGATGCTGGCGGTGGAGGCCGCGGAGGCGGAGGTGCGCGAGGGCCTTGTTGGGCATGGCGAGCGGCTTGCGCTGGCGGCTGTGAATGGCCCGCGCTCGGTGGTTGTCTCCGGTGAGGCGGATGCGCTGGAGGAGTGGGGCGCGCGGTGGCGCGACCGGGGTCGCAGGACGAAGCGCCTGCATGTCAGCCACGCCTTTCACTCGCCGTTGATGGAGCCGATGCTCGCGGAGCTGCGCGAGGTCGCGGAGGGGATCGAGTACACGCCCGCGCGAATCCCGATCGTCTCGAACGTGACCGGGCGGCTCGCCGTCGAGGAGGAGCTTTGCAGTGGGGAGTACTGGGCGTGTCACGCGCGTGAGGCGGTGCGGTTCGCCGACGGCGTGGCGGCGCTGAAGGCCGCCGGTGTGCGGCGGTTCTTGGAGTTGGGCCCGGATGGGGTGCTCGCGGCGACGGCCCGCGAGTGCCTGGATCCGGATACCGGAGAGAGGGATGCCGGGGAGGACGCGCTGCTGGCGGCGACGCTGCACCGGGATCGTGCCGAGGCGGAGACGTTCCTGGCGTTGCTCGCGCGGGCACACTGCGCCGGTGTGCGGGTCGATTGGCCGGCGCTGTTCGCCGGGCGTGGCCCGCGGGCTGTGGATCTGCCGACCTACGCGTTTCAGCGTGAGCGCTTCTGGCTCCAGGCGCCGGCGGATGTGGGCGACCTGCGCGCGGCGGGGTTGCGTGCCGCCGTGCACCCGCTGCTCGGGGCGGTGGTGAACGTGGCGGGCGAGCGCGGGCAGTGGCTGTTCACGGGTCGCCTGTCGATTGAGAGCCAGCCGTGGGTGGGCGATCACGTGCTGCTCGACATGGTGGTCGTGCCCGGGACCGCGTTCCTCGAGCTGGCGCTCACCGCCGGCGCCGAGGTCGGGTGCGAGATGGTCGAGGAGCTGACCCTCCAGGCGCCGCTCGTGCTCGAGGGCACCGGCGCCTTCGAGCTGCAGCTGCGGGTCGAAGAGGTCGATGAGTCGGGGCGGCGCGCGTTCGCGATCCACTCGCGCCCGCAGGCGGAGTCTGCGGCCGAAGGCGATCCGGAGGGGCCCGCGTGGACGTGCCACGCGGGCGGCGCGCTGGCGCCGGGAATCTCGTCGGGCCCGTCGGAGCAGATCGAGCGGCTGGCCGCCGAGAGCTGGCCGCCGGCGGGCGCCGAGCCGCTCGATGTCGCGGAACTCTATGAGCGGCTGAGCGCCGACGGGTTCGCCTATGGCCCAGCTTTTACGGGCATCCGGGCGGCGTGGCGACGGGGCGGGGAGCTCTTCACCGAGGTCGCGCTCGAGTGGCCCCACGCCGACGAGGCCGCGCGCTTTCAGATCCACCCCGCGCTGCTCGACGCGGCACTGCAGGGCGGGTCGATCCTCCTGCCGGAGGCAGAGGAGAAGGGCGCCGAGGAGCGCGGAGCGATGCTGTTCAGCCTGGAGCGGCGTGCGTCGCCACGCCGTCGGCGTGTCCTCGCTGCGGGTGCGGCTGACCTCCGCCGGCGGGTCGGCGTGGAGCGTGGCGGCGCTCGATGAGAGCGGCGCGCCGGTTGTGTCGGTCGACTCGATCTCCTACCGGCCGGTGGAGGCGCGGCAGCTCGCCGGCGCCGGGTGGCGGGCGGAGGACTCGCTGTTCGGCGTGGAGTGGTTGGAGGCCGAGGGTGGCACGGCCGACGGCCAGCGGGTTGCGGTGCTCGGCGACCTCGACGCCCCCGGTGTCGAGGAGCGCTATTCGGATCTGGGTGCGCTGGGCGAGGCGGTCCGGGTGGGCGCGCCGGCCCCGGACGTGGTGCTAGTCGCGGTGCCGACCGGGGTGGAGGATCGTGGGGAGTGCGTGCCGGCGCCGGCCGCGGCGGGGGATCGCGTCGCTGCGGCGCCGGCTTCCGGCGAGGTGGGGCTGGCGGAGCAGGTGCGTGCGGCGCTCGGTGGTGCCCTGGGGCTCCTCCAGGAGTGGCTCGGGGATGAGCGGTTGGCGTCGGGGCGTTTGGTGGTGGTCAGCCGGGGCGCGGTGGCGGTGGGTGAGGCGCAGCAGCCGGGGTTGGTGGAGGCCGCGTGTTGGGGTCTGGCGTGCAGCGCGCAGTCGGAGCATCCCGGGCGTTTGCTGCTGCTCGACGTGGACGGCGACGAGGCCTCGTGGCAAGCGTTGAGCAGTGCGCTGTCCTCAGAGGAGCCGCGGCTGGCGCTGCGCGAGGGTCGGATCCTTGTGCCGCGTCTGGTGCGGGTGCCGGCGGGGATGCCACCGGCGGCGGGTGAGGCGCAGCGCGTGCCCGACGGGCAGCCGGCGGCTGGGGTTGCCGGTGCGTCGTTTGACCCGGAGGGCACGGTTTTGATCACGGGTGGCACGGGTGCGTTGGGCGCGCAGCTGGCGCGGCATCTGGCGCGGGCGCATGGTGCGCGCCGTCTGTTGCTGGTGAGTCGTCGCGGCGGTGAGGCGGCGGGCGCGGCGGGGCTCGTCGGGGAGTTGCGTGAGCTGGGCTGCGAGGTCGGGGTGGCCGCGTGCGACGTGGGCGATCGCGAGCAGCTGGCGGGGGTGCTTGCCTCGATCCCGGAGGCGCATCCGTTGCGTGTCGTGGTTCATGCCGCCGGCGTGCTGGACGACGGCGTGATCGCGACGCTCTCCCCGGAGCGGTTGGAGGGGGTGCTGGCTCCTAAGGTCGACGCGGCGCTGCATCTGCACGAGCTCACGCGGGAGCTCGAGCTGTCTGATTTCGTTTTGTTCTCGTCGTTCGCGGGGATCGTGGGGTCTCCGGGGCAGGGCAGCTACGCGGCCGCGAACGCCTTCCTCGACGCGCTCGCCCAGCGGCGTCGCGCCGAGGGCCTGGCGGGGATGTCGTTGGCGTGGGGCCCGTGGAGCGGCGAGGGGGGGATGGTCGGCGAGGTCGGCGCCGCCGGTCGCGCGCGGATGCAGCGGGTGGGTGTGGCCGCGTTCTCGGCTGAGCAGGGCTTGGAGCTGTTCGACCGGGCGCGTGTGGCGGGGTGGCCGTTGCTGGTGCCGGTGGCGCTCAGGAGCGCCGCGCTGCGTTCGCAGGCACGCGCGGGCGTGCTGCCGGCGTTGCTGGGCGGGTTGGTGCCGGCTGCCGCGCGACGCGCTGCGGCCGAGAGCTCGCTCGCGCGGCGGCTCAGAGAGCTGGAGGAGGGCGAGTGGGACGGCGCGATCCTGGCGCTGGTGCGGGATCAGGTGGCGGTGGTGCGGGGGTACGACTCGCCGGGCGCGGTCGATCCCGAGCAGTCGTTCAGCGATCTCGGGTTCGATTCGCTGGATGCGGTCGAGCTGCGCAACCACCTCACGCGGGCGACCGGGCTGAGACTGCCCGCGACGCTGATCTTCGACTATCCGACGCCGGCCGCGGTCGCCCGGCATGTGCACTCGAGCGTGCAGGAGGGCGGGAGCCGGGCCTCCGTCGCGCGTGCCCGGCGGCGTTCGGAGGACCCGATCGCGATCGTCGGCATGAGCTGTCGTCTCCCGGGTGGGGTGCGTTCTTCACGGGAGCTGTGGGAGCTCGTGGTGGCTGGCCGGGACGCGATCGGGGGTTTTCCGGAGGATCGCGACTGGGATCTGGAGCGTCTGTATGACCCGGACGCCGATCGTCCCGGTACGTGCTACGCGCGGGAGGGGGGCTTCATCTACGACGCCGCGGAGTTCGACGCGCGCTTCTTCGGCATCGGCCAGCACGAGGCGCTGGCGATGGATCCGCAGCAGCGGCTGCTGCTGGAAGCGGCGTGGGAGTCCTTCGAGGACGCGCGCATCGACCCGGTCTCGCTGCGCGGCAGCGAGACCGGCGTGTTCATCGGAGCCGGAACGTCCACCTACGCCTCGCGTGTGCCCGGCGAGCTCGAGGGCTTCGGCCTGACGGGTACCACCTCCAGCGTCCTCTCGGGTCGGCTGTCCTACGTGTATGGGTTGGAGGGCCCGGCGGTGACGGTTGATACGGCGTGCTCGGCTTCGCTGGTGGCGCTGCACCTGGCGTGCGCGGCGCTGCGCCAGGGCGAGTGCACGATGGCGCTGGCGGGCGGCGTCACGGTGATGACCGGCCCCGACGTGTACCTCGCCTTCGCGCGGCAGCGGGGGCTGGCGCCGGATGGGCGCTGCAAGGCGTTCGCCGACGGCGCCGATGGTGTGGGCTTCTCCGATGGCGCCGGCCTGTTGCTGGTGGAGCGTCTGTCGGATGCGCGTCGGGCGGGTCGGCGGGTGCTTGCGCTGGTGCGTGGCAGTGCGACCAACCAGGATGGGGCGAGCAATGGGTTGTCGGCTCCGAATGGTCCGTCGCAGGAGCGTGTGATCCGTGCGGCGCTGGCCGGTGCGGGTCTCTTGCCGGGTGAGGTGGATGTGGTGGAGGGGCATGGGACGGGCACGACGCTTGGCGATCCGATTGAGGCGCAGGCGTTGCTGGCGACGTATGGGCGTGAGCGTGCCGGTGACCCGTTGTGGTTGGGGTCGGTGAAGTCGAACATTGGTCATACGGGGTGTGGTGCGGGGGTGGCGGGTGTGATCAAGATGGTGCAGGCGCTGCGCAACGAGGTGTTGCCGGCGACGTTGCATGTGGATGCGCCGTCTTCGCATGTGGATTGGTCGGCGGGCGCGGTGCGGCTGTTGACCGAGCCGGTGGCGTGGCCGCGGGGTGAGCGCCCGCGGCGGGCGGGGGTTTCGTCGTTCGGGATCAGCGGCACCAATGCGCACATGATCTTGGAGGAGGCGCCGCTCGCCCCCACACACGCAGAGACCCCAGCTCCGGAGCGCGCTCCCGAGCTGCCAGTGCTGTCGTTGCTGCTGTCGGCCAAGGGTGAATCGGCGTTGCGCGCGCAGGCAGGTCGTCTGTATTCACATCTTCAGGCTGACGCTGAGTTGGCGGCGCTCGATGTCGCGTACACCCTTGCAGGCGGTCGGGCGCAGTTGGAGCGTCGCGCGGCGGTGCTTGGCGCTGGGCGCGAGGAGTTGCTTGAGGGTTTGCGCGCGTTGTCGCGTGGGGAGTCCGCGGTGGGCGTGCATGAGGATGTGGTGCGTCCGGGTTCGACCGTGTTCATGTTTACCGGCCAGGGTGCGCAGCGGGTGGGGATGGGTCGTGACTTGTGTGGGGTGTTCCCGGTTTTCGAGCGGGCGCTGGGTGAGGTGTGTGGGGAGCTCGATCGCCATCTTGCGCGGCCGTTGCGGGAGGTGTTGTTCGCGCAGGAGGGTTCGTCGGAGGCTGGATTGTTGGATGGCACGGAGTTTGCGCAGGCGGGGCTGTTCGCGGTGGAGGTAGCGTTGTTCAGGTTGCTGGAGTCGTTTGGTGTGAAGCCGGATTTCCTGATTGGGCATTCGATTGGGGAGCTGTCGGCGGCGTGTGTGGCGGGGGTGTTTTCGCTGGGGGATGCGTGTCGGTTGGTCGCGGCTCGGGGCCGGTTGATGGGTGCGCTGCCGGAGGGCGGGGCGATGCTGGCGGTGGAGGCTTCCGAGGAGGAGGTGCGGGAGGTCTTCGATGGATATGTCGATCGGCTTGCTGTTGCGGCTGTGAATGGTCCCCGTGCGGTGGTGGTCTCAGGTGAGGCTGGTGCGCTTGAGGAGTGGGGTGCGCGGTGGGGTGAGCGGGGGCGTAGGACGCGGCGTTTGCGCGTCAGTCATGCTTTTCACTCGCCGCTGATGGAGCCGATGCTGGAGGAGTTTCGCGCGGTTGCGGCTGGGATCGAGTATGCACCCCCGCGGATCCCGATCGTGTCGAATGTGACGGGGGTGGCGCTCGCTGGGGATGAGTTGCTTGGTGGTGAGTATTGGGTGCGTCATGTGCGCGAGGCCGTGAGGTTTGCGGACGGGATCGAGGAGTTGGAGCGCAGCGGTGTGACGCGTTTCTTGGAGCTCGGTCCGGATGGGGTGCTCTCGGCGATGGCGCGCGAGTGCCTGGATGCCGATGCCGGGGAGGGGGGGACCGAGGAGAGCGCGCTGCTGGTGGCTGCGTTGCGCCGGGACCGTGGTGAGGCGGAGGCGTTCCTGGCGTTGCTCGCGCGGGCGCACTGTGCCGGTGCGCGGGTCGACTGGCGGGCGCTGTTCGCCGGGCGCGGTGCGCGGGAGGTCGATCTGCCCACGTATGCGTTCCAGCGTGAGCGTTTCTGGCTGGAGCCTCTGGCGGGCGCGGAGGACTTGCGCGCGGCGGGGCTGCGCGCGGCGGGGCACCCGCTGCTCGGTGCGGCGGTGAAGTTGGCGGGCGAGCGGGATGAGTGGCTGTTCACCGGCCGCCTGTCGAAGACCGCCCAGCCGTGGGTGGCCGATCACGTGCTGATGGACCTCGCGGTTCTGCCGGGCACGGTGTATGTCGAGCTCGCGCTGACGGCGGGCGTGGAGGTCGGGTGCGAGATGTTGCAGGAGCTCACGTTGGAGGCGCCGCTGGTGCTTGAGGAGCGCGCGGTGGAGTTGCAGCTGCTGGTCGAGGAGCCTGAGGAGTCCGGGCAGCGTGCGTTCGCGATCTACTCCCGCGCGCAGGGAGAATCAGACGAGGGCGAGCTGGACGCCGCCGGTTGGACCAGGCACGCGAGCGGGACGCTGGCGTCTGGTGTGCTTGGCGCACCGTCGGAGTCGATCGGGCTGCTGGCCGCCGAGACGTGGCCGCCGGAGGGAGCCATACCGCTCGACGTCGAGGAGATCTACGACCGTCTCGCCGACGCGGGGTTCGCCTACGGGCCGTCATTCACCGGTATCAGGGCCGCGTGGCGGCGCGAAACAGAGCTGTTCGCCGAGGTCGCCCTCGACGAGCAGACCGCCGAGGAGGCGGCCAGCTTCGGCATCCACCCCGCCCTCTTCGACGCTGCCGTGCAGGGAGGAGCGGTGATGATGTGGGACGGCGGGGAGGCCACGGGCGGCAAAATGCTGTTCAGGCTGGAGCGGCGTGCGCCTCTACCAGACTGGCGTGTCGGCGCTGCGCGTATGCGTCTCGGCCAGCGGCGAGACCACGGGCAGCGTGGCCGCGGTGGACGAGCACGGTGTGCCGGTGGTGTCGGTCGAGGCGCTCTCCTACCGGCCGGTCGAGGCGCGGCAGCTGGCGGGTGCGGGGGGGAGGGCGCACGACAGCCTGTACGGCTTGGAGTGGGTCGAGGTCGAGGGCGGCGCGGCGAGCGAGGACCGAAGCCGGGAGACACGCGCCTCCGGCGCTGGCCGATTCGGGGATGCGAGCGGAGCGAGTGTCGCCCTAATCGGTCCCCGTTTCGGCCAGCATCCCCGAATCGACCAGCATCCCCGTTTCGGCCAGCGGGTTGCGGTGCTCGGCGACCTCGACGCCCCCGGTGTCGAGGAGCGCTATTCGGATCTGGGTGCGCTGGGCGAGGCGGTCCGGGTGGGCGCGCCGGCCCCGGACGTGGTGCTAGTCGCGGTGCCGACCGGGGTGGAGGATCGTGGGGAGTGCGTGCCGGCGCCGGCCGCGGCGGGGGATCGCGTCGCTGCGGCGCCGGCTTCCGGCGAGGTGGGGCTGGCGGAGCAGGTGCGTGCGGCGCTCGGTGGTGCCCTGGGGCTCCTCCAGGAGTGGCTCGGGGATGAGCGGTTGGCGTCGGGGCGTTTGGTGGTGGTCAGCCGGGGCGCGGTGGCGGTGGGTGAGGCGCAGCAGCCGGGGTTGGTGGAGGCCGCGTGTTGGGGTCTGGCGTGCAGCGCGCAGTCGGAGCATCCCGGGCGTTTGCTGCTGCTCGACGTGGACGGCGACGAGGCCTCGTGGCAAGCGTTGAGCAGTGCGCTGTCCTCAGAGGAGCCGCGGCTGGCGCTGCGCGAGGGTCGGATCCTTGTGCCGCGTCTGGTGCGGGTGCCGGCGGGGATGCCACCGGCGGCGGGTGAGGCGCAGCGCGTGCCCGACGGGCAGCCGGCGGCTGGGGTTGCCGGTGCGTCGTTTGACCCGGAGGGCACGGTTTTGATCACGGGTGGCACGGGTGCGTTGGGCGCGCAGCTGGCGCGGCATCTGGCGCGGGCGCATGGTGCGCGCCGTCTGTTGCTGGTGAGTCGTCGCGGCGGTGAGGCGGCGGGCGCGGCGGGGCTCGTCGGGGAGTTGCGTGAGCTGGGCTGCGAGGTCGGGGTGGCCGCGTGCGACGTGGGCGATCGCGAGCAGACTGGCGGGGGTGCTTGCCTCGATCCCGGAGGCGCATCCGTTGCGTGTCGTGGTTCATGCCGCCGGCGTGCTGGACGACGGCGTGATCGCGACGCTCTCCCCGGAGCGGTTGGAGGGGGTGCTGGCTCCTAAGGTCGACGCGGCGCTGCATCTGCACGAGCTCACGCGGGAGCTCGAGCTGTCTGATTTCGTTTTGTTCTCGTCGTTCGCGGGGATCGTGGGGTCTCCGGGGCAGGGCAGCTACGCGGCCGCGAACGCCTTCCTCGACGCGCTCGCCCAGCGGCGTCGCGCCGAGGGCCTGGCGGGGATGTCGTTGGCGTGGGGCCCGTGGAGCGGCGAGGGGGGGATGGTCGGCGAGGTCGGCGCCGCCGGTCGCGCGCGGATGCAGCGGGTGGGTGTGGCCGCGTTCTCGGCTGAGCAGGGCTTGGAGCTGTTCGACCGGGCGCGTGTGGCGGGGTGGCCGTTGCTGGTGCCGGTGGCGCTCAGGAGCGCCGCGCTGCGTTCGCAGGCACGCGCGGGCGTGCTGCCGGCGTTGCTGGGCGGGTTGGTGCCGGCTGCCGCGCGACGCGCTGCGGCCGAGAGCTCGCTCGCGCGGCGGCTCAGAGAGCTGGAGGAGGGCGAGTGGGACGGCGCGATCCTGGCGCTGGTGCGGGATCAGGTGGCGGTGGTGCGGGGGTACGACTCGCCGGGCGCGGTCGATCCCGAGCAGTCGTTCAGCGATCTCGGGTTCGATTCGCTGGATGCGGTCGAGCTGCGCAACCACCTCACGCGGGCGACCGGGCTGAGACTGCCCGCGACGCTGATCTTCGACTATCCGACGCCGGCCGCGGTCGCCCGGCATGTGCACTCGAGCGTGCAGGAGAGTGCGGGCAGCGTGGTCGCGGCACGCCGCGGCGGTCGTGCTCGGCGGCGTTCGGAGGAGCCGATCGCGATCGTCGGCATGAGCTGCCGCTTTCCCGGCGGGGTGCGTTCCCCAGGCGAGCTGTGGGAGCTCGTGGCGAGCGGACGGGACGCGATCGGCGGCTTCCCGGACGATCGCGGATGGGAGATCGAGCGGTTGTATGACCCGGATCCCGATCGTCCCGGTACGTGCTACGCGCGGGAGGGGGGCTTCATCTACGACGCCGCGGAGTTCGACGCGCGCTTCTTCGGCATCGGCCCGGATGAGGCGCTGGCGATGGATCCGCAGCAGCGGGTGTTGCTGGAAGCGGCGTGGGAGTCCTTCGAGGACGCGCGCATCGACCCGGTCTCGCTGCGCGGCAGCGAGACCGGCGTGTTCATCGGAGCAGGAATGTCCACCTACGCCTCGCGCGTGCCCGGCGAGCTCGAGAGCATGCGTCTCACGGGCACGCTCTCCAGCGTCTTCTCGGGTCGGCTGTCCTACGTGTATGGGTTGGAGGGCCCGGCAGTGACGATCGACACGGCGTGCTCGGCTTCGCTGGTGGCGCTGCACCTGGCGTGCGCGGCGCTGCGTCAGGGCGAGTGCACGATGGCGCTGGCGGGCGGCGTCACGGTGATGGCCGGCCCCGACCTCTATGTCGGGTTCGCGCGGCAGCGCGGCCTTGCGCCGGATGGGCGCTGCAAGTCCTACGCCGACGGCGCCGATGGTGTGGGTTTCTCTGATGGCGCGGGTTTGTTGTTGTTGGAGCGTCTGTCGGATGCGCGTCGGGCGGGTCGGCGGGTGCTTGCGGTGGTGCGGGGTAGTGCTGTCAATCAGGATGGGGCGAGCAATGGGTTGTCGGCGCCGAATGGTCCGTCGCAGGAGCGTGTGATTCGTGCGGCGCTGGCTGGTGCGGGTCTCTCGCCGGGTGAGGTGGATGCGGTGGAGGGGCATGGGACGGGTACGACGCTTGGCGATCCGATTGAGGCGCAGGCGTTGTTGGCGACGTATGGGCGTGAGCGTGCGGGTGACCCGTTGTGGTTGGGGTCGGTGAAGTCGAATATCGGTCATACGGGGTGTGGTGCGGGGGTGGCGGGTGTGATCAAGATGGTGCAGGCGCTGCGCAATGAGGTGTTGCCGGCGACGTTGCATGTGGATGCGCCGTCTTCGCATGTGGATTGGTCGGCGGGTGCGGTGCGGTTGTTGACTGAGTCGGTGGCGTGGCCGCGGGGTGAGCGCCCGCGGCGGGTGGGGGTCTCGTCGTTTGGGATCAGCGGCACGAACGGGCATGTGATTCTCGAGGAGGCTCCGGCGGTGGAGAGCGTGGCGCTCGCGCCGGTGGAGCGCGCGCCGGAGTTGCCGTTGCTGCCGGTGTTGCTGTCGGCCAAGAGTGAGCCGGCGTTGCGCGCGCAGGCGGCGCGTCTGTACTCACATCTGCAGGGCGACCCCGGCTTGGGTGTGCTCGACGTCGCGCATACGCTGGCGGCCGGCCGGGCGCAGTTGGAGTGTCGCGGGGTGGTGCTCGGCGGTGGGCGCGAGGGGTTGCTCGAGGGTTTGCGTGTGTTGTCGCGGGGGGAGTCGGGGGTGGGCGTGTGCGACGGCGTGGCGGCCGGTGGTTTGACGGCGTTCTTGTTCACGGGGCAGGGTGCGCAGCGGCTGGGGATGGGGCGTGAGCTGTGTGGGGTGTTCCCGGTTTTCGAGCGGGCGCTGGGTGAGGTGTGCGGGGAGCTCGATCGCTGCCGGGAGGCGTTCGCGGATGGTGGGGTTCCCCGTGTTGGTGTGTCGTTGCGTGAGGTGCTGTTCGCGGGTGAGGGTTCGCCGGAGGCGGCGTTGTTGGATGGCACGGAGTTTGCGCAGGCGGGGTTGTTCGCGGTGGAGGTGGCGTTGTTCGGGTTGCTGGAGTCCTTTGGTGTGAAACCTGATTTCCTGATCGGGCATTCGATTGGGGAGCTGTCGGCGGCGTGTGTGGCGGGTGTGTTTTCGCTTGCGGATGGGTGTCGGTTGGTGGCGGCGCGGGGTCGGTTGATGGGTGGGTTGCCTGCGGGTGGGGGGATGTTGGCGGTGGAGGCGTCGGAGGCGGAGGTGCGGGGGGAGCTTGAGGGGTTTGAGGGTCGTTTGGGGGTTGCGGCGGTGAATGGTCCGCGGTCGGTGGTGGTGTCGGGTGAGGTGGGTGCGCTTGAGGAGTGGGGTGGGCAGTGGGTCGAGCGGGGTCGTAGGACGCGGCGTTTGCGTGTGAGTCACGCTTTTCATTCGCCGTTGATGGAGCCGATGCTCGCGGAGTTTCGGGAGGTGGCGGCGGGGATCGAGTATGCGCCGGCGCGGATCCCGGTGGTGTCGAATGTGACGGGGCGGCCGATCGCGGTCGAGGAGTTTGCCGGTGGGGAGTATTGGGTGCGTCATGTGCGTGAGGCGGTGCGGTTCGCCGAGGGCGTGGAGTTCCTGCGGGGGGCTGGGGTGCGGCGTTTCCTGGAGCTGGGCCCGGACGGGGTGCTCGCGGCGATGGCCGGCGAAAGCCTGAATCCCGATGCCGAGCAGGGCGCGCTGGTGAGCGCCGCGTTGCATCGCGGTCGTGACGAGGTGGAGTCGTTGTTGGGGTTCCTCGCGCGGGCTCACTGCGCGGGTGTGCGCGTCGATTGGCCGGTGCTGTTCGCCGGCCGGGGCGCGCGGGAGGTCGATCTGCCGACGTATGCCTTCCAGCGCGAGCGCTTCTGGCTCGAGCCTCCGGCCGACGCGGGCGATCTGCGCGCGGTGGGGCTGCGTGCGGCGGGGCATCCGCTGCTGGGGGCGGCTGTGAGGTTGGCGGGCGAACGTGACGAGTGGCTGTTCACCGGGCGCGTGTCGATCGAGGCGCAGCCGTGGGTGGCCGATCACGTGTTGCTCGACACGGTGGTGGTGCCGGGGACCGCGTTCCTCGAGCTGGCGTTCACCGCGGGCATGGAGGTCGGGTGCAAGGCGGTGGAGGAGCTGACGCTGCAGGCGCCGCTCGTGCTGGAGGGTGGGGGTGCGTTCGAGCTGCAGCTTCTGGTCGAGGAGCCCGACGAGTTGGGTCGGCGCGCGTTCGCGATCCACTCCCGCGCACAGGCGCAGACCGGCGAGGGCGAGGGCGACGCCGCCGGCTGGACCAGGCACGCGACCGGAGCGCTCACGAGCGACCCCCCCACCGCCCCGTCGGAGGCCTTCGAGCAGCTGGCCGACGAGGCGTGGCCGCCCGAGGGCGCCACACCGCTCGACGTCGATGAGCTCTACGACCGTCTCGCCGAGGTGGGGTTCGCCTACGGGCCGGCCTTCACCGGCATCAGGGCCGCGTGGCGGCGCGAAACAGAGCTGTTCGCCGAGGTCGTCCTCGACGAGCAGACCGCCGAGGAGGCGGCCAGCTTCGGCATCCACCCTGCCCTGCTCGACGCCGCGCTGCAGGGCGGGGGCGTGGTCCAGGGTGCGCAGGAGGACACGCGCGGCATCATGTTGTTCAGCTGGAGCGGCGTGCGCCGCTACCAGACGGGCGTGTCGGCGTTGCGCGTATGCCTCTCGGCCAGCGGCGAGACCACGGGCAGCGTGGCCGCGGTGGACGAGCACGGTGTGCCGGTGGTGTCGGTCGATGCGCTCTCCTACCGGCCGGTCGAGGCGCGGCAGCTGGCGGGCGCGGGGGGGAGGGCGCACGACAGCCTGTTTGGCCTGGAGTGGGTCGAGGTCGAGGGCGGCGCGGCGGCCGAGGACCGAAGCCGGGGGACACTCGCCTCTGGCGAGCGGGCGGGTGGGGTCCAAATCATCGGCCAGCGGGTGGCGGCGCTCGGCGATCTGGACGTCCCGGGCGTCGCGGAGCGCTACCCCGACCTGAGCGCGTTGGGTGCGGCGATCGAGGGGGGCGCGCCGGCGCCGGACCTGGTGCTCGCCGCGGCGCCGACGGGTGTTGGCGCTGGCTCGGCGTCGGCTGGCGTGGGGGACGGTGTGGCTTCTTCGGTTGCCGGCGATGGTGTCGTGCCCGTCGGTGGCGAGTCGGCGGGTCGGGTGCGGGGTGCGCTCGCGGACACCGTGGATCTGTTGCAGGGTTGGTTTGGGGATGAGCGGTTGGCGTCGGGGCGCATGGTGTTGGTTGGTCGCGGCGCCGTCGCTGCGCGCGAGGGGGAGACGCCGGGGCTAGTGGAGGCCGCGTGTTGGGGTCTTGCGTGCAGTGCGCAGTCGGAGCACCCGGGGCGCCTGGTGCTGCTCGATGTGGACGGGGAGGAGGCGTCGTGGCAGGCGCTGGACGGTGCGCTCTCCTCGGGGGAGCCGCGGTTGGCGTTGCGTGAGGGTCGGCTCCATGCGCCGCGTCTTGTGCGGGTGCCGGCGGGTGGGGGTGCGGCCGCCCCGATTGACCCCGAGAGCACGGTGTTGATCACGGGTGGCACGGGTGCGTTGGGCGCGCGGCTGGCGCGGCATCTGGTCGGAGTGCGCGGTGCGCGCCGTCTGCTGCTGGTGAGTCGCCGTGGTGCTGAGGCGGAGGGCGCGGCGGCGCTCGTGGACGAGTTGCGCGGGCTGGGCTGCGAGGTCGAGGTGGCTGCCTGTGATGTGGCCGATCGCAAGCAGCTGGCGGGTGTGCTTGGTGCGATTCCCGCGGAGCATCCGTTGCGCGTGGTCGTACATGCGGCGGGTGTCGTGGACGACGGTGTGATCGCGACGCTTTCGTCGCGGCGGCTGGAGGCGGTGCTGGCTCCCAAGGTCGCCGGCGCGGAGCATTTGCACGAGCTCACGCGGGGGCTGGAGCTGACGGATTTCGTGTTGTTCTCGTCGTTCGCGGGGATCGTGGGGTCGCCGGGCCAGGGCAACTACGCGGCCGCGAACGCCTTCCTCGATGCGCTCGCGCAGCGGCGTCGCGCGGAAGGCCTGGTGGGGATGTCGTTGGCGTGGGGCCCGTGGGAGGGCGGTATGGCCGGTGGGGCCGGGGCGGCCGATCGCGCGCGGATGGAGCGCACGGGTGTGGTCGCGCTCTCGGCCGAGCAGGGGCTTGAGCTGTTCGATCGGGCGCGCGCGGTGGCGAGGCCGGTGCTCGCGCCGGTGGCGCTCAGGACCGCCGCGCTGCGCTCGCAGGCGCGCGCTGGTGTGTTGCCGGCGCTGCTGGGGGCGCTGGTCCCGGCCGTCGCTCATCGCGCCGAGGCCGGAGGGTCGCTCGCGCGGCGGCTGGCCGAGTTGCCGCAGGACGACTGGGACGGTGTAGTCCTGGGGTTGGTGCGCGATCAGGTGGCGGTCGTGCGGGGGTTGGAGTCCGGCGGCGTGGTCGATCCGGAGCGGTCGTTCAGCGATCTTGGGTTCGATTCGCTGGATGCGATCGAGCTGCGCAATCATCTCGCGCGGGCGACGGGATTGAGCCTGCCCGCGACGCTGGTGTTCGACTATCCGACTTCGGTCGCGGTCGCCGGGCATGTGCGCTCGCGTGTGGGCGAGGGTGTGCGGGGCGGGGTTTTGGCGCGTCGTGGCGGTCGTGCTCGGCGGCGTTCGGAGGAGCCGATCGCGATCGTCGGTATGAGCTGCCGCTTCCCCGGCGGGGTGCGTTCCCCGGGCGAGCTGTGGGAGCTCGTGGCGAGCGGACGGGACGCGATCGGCGGCTTCCCGGACGATCGCGGGTGGGACTTGGAGCGGTTGTATGACCCGGATCCCGATCGTCCCAGCACCTGCTACGCGCGGGAGGGTGGTTTCATCTATGACGTCGCCGAGTTCGACGCCGGCTTTTTCGGCATCGGCCCGGATGAGGCGCTGGCGATGGATCCGCAGCAGCGGGTGTTGCTGGAAGCGGCGTGGGAGTCCTTCGAGGACGCGCGCATCGACCCGGCTGTGCTGCGCGGCAGCGAGACCGGCGTGTTCATCGGAGGGGGAACGTCCACCTACGTCTCCCGCGTGCCCGGGGAGTTCGACAGCATGCGCTTGACGGGGTCGTTCTCCAGCGTCTTCTCAGGTCGGCTGTCGTATCTGTTCGGCCTGGAGGGCCCCGCCGTGACCGTGGACACGGCGTGCTCGGCTTCGCTGGTGGCGCTGCACCTGGCGTGCGCGGCGCTGCGCCAGGGCGAGTGCACGATGGCGCTGGCGGGCGGCGTCACGGTGATGGCCGACCCCGACGTGTATCTCTCGTTCGCGCGGCAGCGCGGTCTGTCGCCGGACGGGCGTTGCAAGGCGTTCGCCGATCGCGCCGATGGTGTGGGTTTCTCTGATGGCGCGGGTTTGTTGTTGTTGGAGCGTCTGTCGGATGCGCGTCGGGCGGGTCGGCGGGTGCTTGCGGTGGTGCGGGGTAGTGCTGTCAATCAGGATGGGGCGAGCAATGGGTTGTCGGCGCCGAATGGTCCGTCGCAGGAGCGTGTGATTCGTGCGGCGCTGGCTGGTGCGGGTCTCTCGCCGGGTGAGGTGGATGCGGTGGAGGGGCATGGGACGGGTACGACGCTTGGCGATCCGATTGAGGCGCAGGCGTTGTTGGCGACGTATGGGCGTGAGCGTGCGGGTGACCCGTTGTGGTTGGGGTCGGTGAAGTCGAATATCGGTCATACGGGGTGTGGTGCGGGGGTGGCGGGTGTGATCAAGATGGTGCAGGCGCTGCGCAATGAGGTGTTGCCGGCGACGTTGCATGTGGATGCGCCGTCTTCGCATGTGGATTGGTCGGCGGGTGCGGTGCGGTTGTTGACTGAGTCGGTGGCGTGGCCGCGGGGTGAGCGCCCGCGGCGGGTGGGGGTCTCGTCGTTTGGGATCAGCGGCACGAACGGGCATGTGATTCTCGAGGAGGCTCCGGCGGTGGAGAGCGTGGCGCTCGCGCCGGTGGAGCGCGCGCCGGAGTTGCCGTTGCTGCCGGTGTTGCTGTCGGCCAAGAGTGAGCCGGCGTTGCGCGCGCAGGCGGCGCGTCTGTACTCACATCTGCAGGGCGACCCCGGCTTGGGTGTGCTCGACGTCGCGCATACGCTGGCGGCCGGCCGGGCGCAGTTGGAGTGTCGCGGGGTGGTGCTCGGCGGTGGGCGCGAGGGGTTGCTCGAGGGTTTGCGTGTGTTGTCGCGGGGGGAGTCGGGGGTGGGCGTGTGCGACGGCGTGGCGGCCGGTGGTTTGACGGCGTTCTTGTTCACGGGGCAGGGTGCGCAGCGGCTGGGGATGGGGCGTGAGCTGTGTGGGGTGTTCCCGGTTTTCGAGCGGGCGCTGGGTGAGGTGTGCGGGGAGCTCGATCGCTGCCGGGAGGCGTTCGCGGATGGTGGGGTTCCCCGTGTTGGTGTGTCGTTGCGTGAGGTGCTGTTCGCGGGTGAGGGTTCGCCGGAGGCGGCGTTGTTGGATGGCACGGAGTTTGCGCAGGCGGGGTTGTTCGCGGTGGAGGTGGCGTTGTTCGGGTTGCTGGAGTCCTTTGGTGTGAAACCTGATTTCCTGATCGGGCATTCGATTGGGGAGCTGTCGGCGGCGTGTGTGGCGGGTGTGTTTTCGCTTGCGGATGGGTGTCGGTTGGTGGCGGCGCGGGGTCGGTTGATGGGTGGGTTGCCTGCGGGTGGGGGGATGTTGGCGGTGGAGGCGTCGGAGGCGGAGGTGCGGGGGGAGCTTGAGGGGTTTGAGGGTCGTTTGGGGGTTGCGGCGGTGAATGGTCCGCGGTCGGTGGTGGTGTCGGGTGAGGTGGGTGCGCTTGAGGAGTGGGGTGGGCAGTGGGTCGAGCGGGGTCGTAGGACGCGGCGTTTGCGTGTGAGTCACGCTTTTCATTCGCCGTTGATGGAGCCGATGCTCGCGGAGTTTCGGGAGGTGGCGGCGGGGATCGAGTATGCGCCGGCGCGGATCCCGGTGGTGTCGAATGTGACGGGGCGGCCGATCGCGGTCGAGGAGTTTGCCGGTGGGGAGTATTGGGTGCGTCATGTGCGTGAGGCGGTGCGGTTCGCCGAGGGCGTGGAGTTCCTGCGGGGGGCTGGGGTGCGGCGTTTCCTGGAGCTGGGCCCGGACGGGGTGCTCGCGGCGATGGCCGGCGAAAGCCTGGACGCGGGTGGACATGGCGCGGCCGCCAACGGCGCGGGTGGCCATGGCGCTGCCGCGAACGGCGCGGGTGGCGATGGCGCAGCCTCCAATGGCGCGGGTGCCGGTGGTCGGGGTGTGACGATGGCGGCCGCGCTGCATCGCGGTCGTGACGAGGTGGAGTCGTTGTTGGGGTTCCTCGCGCGGGCTCACTGCGCGGGTGTGCGCGTCGATTGGCCGGTGCTGTTCGCCGGCCGGGGCGCGCGGGAGGTCGATCTGCCGACGTATGCCTTCCAGCGCGAGCGCTTCTGGCTCGAGTCCCCGGCCGACGCGGGCGATCTGCGCGCGGTGGGGCTGCGTGCGGCGGGGCATCCGCTGCTGGGGGCGGCCGTAAAGTTGGCGGGCGAGCGGGACGAGTGGCTGTTCACCGGGCGTCTGTCGAAGGCCGCGAGCCCCTGGGTGGGTGAGCACGTGCTGATGGACATCGCGATCCTGCCGGGCACGGCGTACGTGGAGCTCGCGCTGACCGCGGGCGCCGAGATCGGGTGCGAGACCCTGCACGAGCTCACGCTGGAGGCGCCGCTGTTGCTCGAAGAGGACGACGTGCAGCTCCAGCTGCTGGTGGGGGAGCCCGACGATTCCGGGCAGCGCACGTTCGCGATCCACTCGCGCGCGCAGGCGCAGGCCGACGAGGGCGAGCGCGACGCCGAGGGCTGGACCAGGCACGCGACCGGGGTGCTCACCAGCGAGCCCTCCGCCGCTCCCTCGCAGCAATTGCAGCAGCTGGCCGCCGAGGCGTGGCCGCCCGCGGACGCCACGCCGGTCGACGTTGAGGAGATCTACGACGATCTGAGCATTCTGGGGTGGGCCTACGGGCCCGCCTTCACCTCCATCAGGACCGCGTGGCGGCGCGGCACGGAGCTGTTCGCCGACGTCGCCCTGGACGAGCAGAACGCCGCAGACGCCGCGAGCTACGGCCTCCACCCTGCCCTGTTCGACGCCGCGGTGCACGGCGGCGTGATCGTCATGCGCGGCGACAAGGATGACGCCGAGGGGCGCGGAGCGATGCTGTTCGGCTGGGGCGGCGTGCGCCGCTACCAGACGGGGGTGTCCGCGCTGCGGGTGCGGCTGGCCTTCCGCGAAGGGTCGGAGTGGAGCATGGCGGCGGTGGACGCAGGCGGCGCGCCGGTGGTGTCGGTCGAGGCGCTCTCCTACCGGCTGGTCGAGGCGCAGCACCTCACCGCCCTGAAGCGGCGGACGCACGACCGCCTGTTCGGCCTGGAGTGGGTGGAGCTGCCCGCTCCAACCGTCGAGCAGGCGCCCCCCCGGATCGTGCTCCTCGGCGACGGCGCCGCCGAGCTCGACGTGCGGCGCTGCCCCGACCTGGCCGCCGTGGGTGAGGCGATCGACGCGCAGGGACTCGCGCCCGAAGTTGTGGTCGCGCTCCTGGGGAACGCTGGGGAGAGCGGGCCGTCGGTCGCCCAGGGCGATCCGAGCGGGCTCGCCGACGCCGCCTACGCTCACGTCCGGGAGGCGCTCGAGCTGCTCCAACGGTGGCTCTCCGACGAGCGCCTGATCGCCGCCCGGCTCGCGCTGGTGACCCGGGGCGCGGTGGCGGCGACACCGGGCGAGCAGCCCGATCCGGCGAGCGCGTCCGTGTGGGGGCTGGTGCGCAGCGCGCAGTCCGAGCACCCCGGCCGGTTCGTGCTCGTGGACATCGACAGCAGCGACGCCGCCTGGAGCGTGCTCCCGTCGCTGCTCGCCACGGGCGAATCCCAGCTGGCGCTGCGCGAGCAGGTGGCCCGCGCTCCCCGGCTCGCGCGGCTGCCCGCACAGGAGGAGCCCACCGCTCCCGCGCTGAACCCCGAGGGCACGGTGCTGATCACCGGTGGCACCGGTGGGCTCGGCGCCCAGCTCGCGCGCCACCTCGTCGTCGAGCACGGCGTCCGGCACCTGCTGCTCGCCAGTCGCCGGGGGGCCCAGTCCGAGGGTTGGGAGACGCTCGAGGCGCAGCTGCGCGCGCACGGCTGCGAGGCGCGGGCGGCGGCCTGCGACGTGGCCGATCGGGACGAGCTGTCGCGGTTGGTCGACGCGATTCCCGCCGACCATCCGCTGACCGCGGTGGTGCACGCCGCCGGCGTGCTCGACGACGGGCTGATCGAGACGCTGAGCGCCGAGCAGCTCGAGCGCGTGATGCGCGCGAAGGTCGCCGGCGCGGCGCATCTGCACGAACTCACGCGGGGGCTCGACCTGGCTGCGTTCATCCTCTTCTCCTCGGCCGCCGGGATCCTCGGCGCGCCCGGCCAGGGCAACTACGCGGCCGCGAACACCTTCATGGACGCGCTCGCCCAGTGGCGCCGGGCGCAGAGCCTGCCGGCGACGGCGCTGGCGTGGGGGGCGTGGGCGCCGGGGGGCGGGATGACGCAGGAGCTCGGTGAGGCCAACCTCGCCCGCCTGCGCCGTTCGGGGCTGGCGTCGCTTACGCCCGCCGAAGGCCTCGAGCTGTTCGACCTCGCCGGCGGCTTCGACGAGCCGCTGTTGCTCGCGATGCGGATCGACATCGCGACGCTGCGCGCCCGCGCCCGCGACGGGGCGATCCCAACGGTGCTCGCCGGCCTCGTGCGGGTCCACGCCCAGGGTCCCCGCGAGGCGGCCGACTCGCTGGCCCGGCGCCTGGCGCAGATGCCCGAATCGGGCTGGGACGACGCGGTGCTCGACTTCGTTCGCGACGAGGTGAGCGTTGTGCTCGGGTTTGCCGCGCGCAGCAGGGTGCAGCCGAGCCGGGCCTTCCAGGAGCTCGGCTTCAGCTCGCTCGATGCGATCGAACTGCGTAACCGCCTCACCAGGGCCACGGGGCTGCAGCTGCCCGCGACCCTCACCTTTGACCACCCCAGCCCGGCCGCGGTGGCGGAGTACGTGCGCTCACGGATGAGTGAGAAGGGGGTTGCGCGAGCGCCGATCGAGGATACGCTCGACAAGCTCGAGGCAATGCTCGCCGCGATCGCCGAGGACGAGCGCGCCAGGGCCGGCGCGCAGACGCGGCTGCGGTCCTTCAACGCGCGCCTGGACACCTTCCTGGCGGGCGGCGCGAGCTGGGACGCGGCTCCCGTGGAGGACCGGGAGGACGCCGGCCTGGAGGACGTCTCGGACGAGGAGATGTTCGAGTTGATCGATCGGGGGTTCGACTCCCCATGAGAGTTCTCGAGACGTGGACCCCGAGCCACACGGCAACCGCTGCGCCGCCGCGCGCCGCGAACACGAACACGAACACGCGCGAGCGTGAGGCTGGAGGGACGCCGTGAGCGACGAGCAAAAGCTGCGCGAGTATCTGCGCAAGGTGACAGGCGACCTGCGCCGGGCGCATCGCCGGGTGCGCGAGCTCGAGCAGCGCCGGCGAGAGCCGATCGCGATCGTGGGGATGAGCTGCCGCTACCCGTCGCGGGTGAGCCACCCCGAGGAGCTGTGGCAGCTCGTCAGCTCCGCGACGGACGCGATCTCCGAGCTGCCCGCCGACCGCGGGTGGAACGTGGAGCGGCTATACGACCCCGACCTCGGCCATCCCGGCACCACCTACTGCGGCGGCGGCGGCTTCATCGAGGACATATCCGAGTTCGATGCCGGCTTCTTCGGGATCGTCCCGCGCGAAGCGCTGGAGATGGACCCGCAGCAGCGGCTGATCCTGGAACTTAGCTGGGAGGCGCTGGAAGACGCGGGGATCGATCCAACCTCGCTGGGGGGGACCGCGACCGGCGTGTTCACGGGCTCCTTCTACCAGGACTACGGGCCGAGCCCCGAATACCCGCTCGCCTCATCCGACCCTGCAACGCCACAGCCGGCCAGCTCCACGAGCATGCTGTGCGGACGGGTGTCCTACCAGTTCGGGCTGCAGGGCCCCGCAGTGACGGTGGACACCTCCTGCTCCTCCTCGCTGGTGGCGCTGCACCTGGCGTGTCAGTCGCTGCGCCGGGGTGAGTGCTCGCTGGCGCTGGCGGGTGGGGTGACGCTGATGTCGCATCCGACACTGCTGGTGCTGTTCAGCCGCGCGCGAGCGCTCTCGCCCGACGGGCGCTGCCGCTCGTTCGCGGCGGGGGCCGATGGGACGGGCTTCTCCGACGGCGCCGGTCAGCTGGTGCTGGAGCGCCTTGCGGACGCGCGCCGGCTCGGGCACCGGGTGCTCGCGGTGGTGCGCGGCAGCGCCATCAACCAGGACGGTGCTAGCAACGGCCTGACGGCGCCCAACGGACCCTCGCAGGAACGGGTGATCCGCCAGGCGCTCGCCGACGCGGGGCTCTCTCCGGCTGACGTCGACGCGGTGGAGGCCCACGGCACCGGTACGCCGCTCGGCGACCCGATCGAGGCGCAGGCGCTGCTCGCCACCTACGGCCAGGGGCGCACCGACGGCCCGCTGCGGCTGGGCTCGATCAAGTCGAACATCGGCCACAGCTCGGCGGGATCGGGCGTTGCGGGCGTGATCAAGATGGTGAAGGCGCTCGAGCACGAGCTGCTGCCGCCGACCCTGCACGTGGACGAGCCCTCGCCGCACGTCGACTGGTCGGCGGGCGAGGTGCGGCTGCTCGTCGAGCCCGAGCCGTGGCCCGCGGGCGAGCGTCCGCGGCGCGCGGGGATCTCCTCGTTCGGGGCGAGCGGCACCAACGCCCACGTGATCATCGAAGAGTCGCCGCGGATGGAGGATGCCCCTCCCTCCCCCTCCCCCTCCCCTTCATCTCGCCGTCCGGCCGTTGGCGAAGGCGAGGCCGACGACGGCGCGGCGGAGGTGACGCAGGCGGATGCAGACCCCACGTGGAGCTGTGGCGTGGTGGCGCTGGTGGTGTCGGGTCGAGGGGCCGGTGCGCTGTGCGATCAGGCGCAGCGGCTGCGCGAGCTGCTGCAGGCGCAGCGCCTGCAGTCGAACTCCCCGGATGCGGACGCCGGCCTGTTGGACGTGGCGTTCTCGGCGGCGGGCCGGGCGGCGCTCGAGGATCGCGGTGTGGTGCTCGCTCGCGATCGCGGCGAGCTGGTTGCGGGGTTGGGCGTGCTGGCCGACGGGGGCGTCGGCGAGGGCGTGGTGCGCGGCGCGGCGTGCGAGGGCAGGCCTGTGTTCGTGTTCCCCGGCCAGGGCGCGCAGTGGGAGGGCATGGCGGTCGAGCTGTTGGACGCCTCGCCGGTGTTCAGGGACGCCCTGCGCGCGTGCGGGCGGGCGCTCGAAGAGCTGGTGGATTGGCGGGTCGAGGATGTGCTGCGCGGCGTGGCGGGGGCGCCGAGTCTGGAGCCGGTGGACGTGGTGCAGCCGGTGTCGTTCGCGGTGATGGTCGCGTTGGCGGAGCTGTGGCGCTCCTTTGGTGTGCGGCCCGCGGCAGTGGTGGGGCACTCGCAGGGCGAGATCGCGGCTGCCTGCGTGGCTGGCGGCCTGTCGCTGGCGGACGCCGCGCGGGTGGTCGTGTTGCGCAGTCGCCTGTTGGGCGAGGTGCTGGCAGGGCGTGGCGGGATGGTGAGCGTGGCGCTCGACGTCGAGCGGGTGCAGCAGCGTCTCGCTGGTTGGGACGGGCGGCTGTCGGTCGCGGCTGTGAATGGTCCCTCGGCGGTGGTGGTGTCGGGCGAGTCGGGTGCGCTCGAGGAGCTCTTGGAGGCCTGCGAGGGGGATGGCGTGTGGGCGCGGCGGGTGGCGGTCGACTACGCCTCGCACTCGGCGGCGGTCGAGGAGCTGCGCGAGCGGCTGATCGAGGCGCTCGGTGGGATCGAACCGGTGTCGTGCGGCGTGCCGTTCTTCTCGACCGCGACGGGAGCGTTCCTGGACACGGCCGAGCTCGACGGCGAGTACTGGTATCGGAGCCTGCGCGAGCGGGTGCGGTTCGAGGAGGCCGTGCGCGCGCTCGCGCCGGTGACCAACGCCTTCGTCGAGGTCAGCCCGCACCCGGTGCTCGGCGTCGCGGTGCGGGAGACGCTCGAGGATCTCGGGGTCGAGGAGAGCGTCGCGGTGCTGGGCTCGCTGCGACGGGAGGATGGGGGCCCGGAGCGGTTCTTGCACTCGCTCGCCGAGGCGTGGGTGGCGGGCGCCGCCTGCGACTGGCGCGGGCTCTTCGCCGGCAGCGGCGCGCGGCGGGTCGCGCTGCCCAAATACGCATTTCAGCGGGCGCGCTACTGGTTGAGCCCGAGCGCGGGCGTCGGCGATGTGAGCGGGGTGGGGCTGGGCGTGGCCGACCACCCGCTGCTGGGCGCCTCGGTGCAGGTCGCGGGCGGCGAGGGGTGGCTGTTCACGAGCCGGCTCTCGCTCGACACCCACGGATGGCTCGCCGATCACGTCGTGTTCGAGAGCGTCGTGGTGCCCGGCACCGCGCTGCTCGAGCTCGTGCTGGCGGCCGGTCGCATCGCCGGCTGCGAGGCCGTGGAGGAGCTGACCCTGCAGGCGCCGCTGATGCTCACCCCCGGCGGGGCGGCGCAGGCTGCAGGTGCTCCTCGGCGAGCCCGACGGGGACGGCCGCCGCGAGGTGAGCGTCCACTCCCGGCCGCAGGTGCCCGCCGAGGACGGCGAAGACGCGGATGGCGGCTGGACGCGGCACGCGGTCGGGGCGCTGTTGACGGACGCCGCCGTCGCCGGGCAGACGGCGGGCGCAGCGGCTGCCGACGGCGGCTCCGTGGACGCCGCGGGCGCGGCCGGTCTCGGTGTCCGGGGGCTCGGCCCGCAGTGGCCGCCGGCCGGCGCCCGGGAGCTCGACGCCGGACTCCTCTACGACCGCCTGATCGAGGGCGGGTTCGGCTACGGCCCGCTGTTCCAGGGCGTCAAGGCGGCGTGGCGCAAGGACGATGAGATCTACACGGAGGTGGTGCTCCCGGATGAGGCCGCGGTTGATGCCGCGCGGTTTGGCGTGCACCCCGCGCTGCTGGACGCGGCGCTGCACGGCCTGTTCTTCCTCGGCATGGACGAGGAGGGGGAGGCGGGCTCGCTGCCGCTCCCGTTCTCCCTGGGCGGCGTGAGCGTCGCGCGCCGGGGCGCCGTGTCGTTGCGGGTGCGCCTGGCGCGCGCCGAGGGGAGCACGATGAGCGTGGCCGTGTGGGATGCGAGCGGCGAGCCGGTGCTGGCGATGCGCTCGCTTGCGTTCCGCCTGGTGCAGGCCAGCCAGCTGGCCGGCGCCACGCGCGAGGGTCGGGGCTCGCTGCTGCGCACCACGTGGGTGCCGGCGCCGCTCGCCGACGGTAGCGGGCAGCCGCGTATCGCGATTCTCGGCGACCCGGCGGCGCCCAGCCTCGATGGCGATCGTCACGAGGATCTGGCGGCGCTCGTGCGGGCGATCGAGGCGGGCGCGCCGGCGCCCGAGCACGTGCTCGTGGCCGCCCCCTGTACCCCGGCGGATGACGACGCCGGCGGGCCGGCGCGGATGGCGCACGCCAACGCGCGGCAGACGCTCGAGCTGCTGCAGGCGTGGCTGGCGCAGCCGCAGCTCGCGGAATCGCAGCTCGTACTCCTGACGCGGGGCGCGGTGGCGCTCGCGGACGATGAGGCCCCCGCGCTCGCCACGGCGCCGATCTGGGGCCTGGCTCGCAGCGCCCAGTCCGAGAATCCCGGGCGCGTGGCGCTCGTCGACCTCGACCCCCGCGGGGCGGCCGACAGGGAATTTGACGCGGAGGTTGACGGGGCGGCTGACGGGGCAGAGGGTGACGGGGAGGCTGAGGCGCAGGCGGAGGGCCGGATCGCGTGGGCTGCGCTGCTCGGAGCCGAAGAGCCGCAGCTGGCGCTGCGGGGCGGGGCGGCGTATGTGCCGCGACTGGAGTCGGCCCCCGCGGAGCCCGACGCGGCGCCCGCGCTCGACCCTGCCGGCACCGTGCTCGTCACCGGCGGCACCGGCGGCCTCGGCGCGCTCGTGGCGCGGCACCTCGCCGGGGAGCGCGGCGCGCGGCACCTGCTGTTGGCGAGTCGCTCCGGCCCGCGGGCTGCGGGGGCGCAGGAGCTGCTCGCCGAGTTGCAGGAGCTCGGCTGCGAGGCGCGCGTGGCGGCCTGCGACGTCAGCGATCGCCGCGAGCTGTCCGCGCTGCTCGACTCGATCCCCGCCGAGCATCCCCTGCGGGTGGTGGTTCACACGGCCGGGGTGCTGGACGACGGGCTGATCCAGTCGCTCACTGCTGAGCAGCTGGAGCGCGTCATGCGCCCCAAGGTCGACGCCGCGCTGCACCTGCACGAGCTCACGCGGGAGCTCGAGCTCTCCGAGCTCGTGCTGTTCTCATCGTTCACCGCCACGCTCGGCAGTCCCGGGCAGGCCAACTACGCGGCGGCGAACGCCTTCCTGGACGCCCTGGCGCAGCACCGGCGCGCGCACGGGCTCCCAGGCAAATCGCTCGCGTGGGGTCTGTGGGAGCAGGTCAGCGGCATGACCGCCGGCCTCGACGAGGGCGACCGGGCGCGGATGGCGCGGACGGGGGTGCTCGCCCTGCCCTCCACTAGCGGGCTGGAGCTGCTGGACGCGGGTCGCGGCGCCGAGGAGGCGCTGCTGGTCGCGGCGCGCCTGGACCCGGGCGCCCTGCGCAAGCAGGCACGGGTGGGCGTCCTGCCGCCGCTGCTGAGCGGACTCGTGCGGATGCCGCGGCGGTCGCGCGGCGACGGGGGATCGCTCGCCCGGCGGCTCGCCGAGGTCCCCGAGAGCGAGTGGGACGCGGTCGTGCTGGAGCTCGTGCGCGGCGAAGCGGCGGCGGTCCTCGGCCGCGGCTCCGCCGCCGAGGTCGATCCCGAGCTCGCCTTCAAAGATCTCGGGTTCGACTCGCTGGGCGCCCTGGAGTTGCGCAACCGGCTGATGCAGGCCACGGGGCTGCGGCTGCCTGCGACGCTCGTGTTCGACCACCCCAACTGCGAGGCGGTGGCGAAGTTCCTGCGCTCCCGCGTGGAGGTGCGCGGTGGCGCGCAGGCGGGGGCCGGCAGGGCGCCGGCGCGGCGGCGAGCGGGTAGCGAGGAGCCGATCGCGCTCGTCGGGATGGCCTGCCGTTTTCCGGGCGGCGTGCGCGGCCCGGACGAGCTGTGGCGGCTGCTTGTGGAGAGCCGCGACGTCGTGTCGGGCTTCCCCGACAACCGTGGCTGGGATCTCGCGGGCATCTACGACCCCGATCCCGATCACCCGCGCACCAGCTATGTGCGCGAGGGTGGCTTCCTGCACGACGTCGCCGACTTCGACGCCGGCTTCTTCGGCATCAGCCCGCGCGAGGCGCTGACGATGGACCCCAACCAGCGGCTGCTGCTGGAAACGGCGTGGGAGGCGTTCGAGGACGCGGGGATCGATCCCACCTCGCTGCGCGGCAGCCCGACCGGGGTGTTCGCCGGCGTCCCCCCCTCCCATTACGCGATGAAGGTACCCGAGCAGCTCGAGGGGTTGCAGCTGACCGGGAGCTCGCCGAGCGTGGCGTCGGGTCGCGTGTCGTACACGTTCGGGCTCGAGGGCCCGGCGATATCGGTCGACACGGCCTGCTCCTCCTCGCTGGTGGCGATGCACCTGGCGTGCCGGGCGCTGCGCGACGGGGAGTGCGAGCTGGCGCTGGCCGGCGGCGTGACGTGGATGCCGAGCCCGGGGATGTTCATCGACTTCAGCCGCCAGCGGGGCCTCGCCCCGGATGGGCGCTGCAAGCCGTTCGCCGCGGCGGCCGACGGCGTCGGCTGGTCGGAGGGCGCGGGGCTGGTGGCGCTCGAGCGCCTTTCGGACGCGCGCCGACTCGGGCACCGGGTGCTCGCGCTGGTGCGCGGCAGCGCCGTCAACCAGGATGGCGCCAGCAACGGGCTGGCGGCGCCCAACGGGCCCTCCCAGGAGCGCGTGATCCGCCAGGCGCTCGCCGACGCCGGGCTCGCTCCCGGCGAGGTCGACGCGGTCGAGGCGCACGGCACCGGCACGCGGCTGGGCGACCCGATCGAGGCGCAGGCGCTGCTCGCCACCTACGGTCAGGAACGGCAGGACGGCCCGGTGCGGGTGGGGTCGATCAAGTCGAACATCGGGCACACGATCGCCGCGAGCGGGGTGGCGGGCGTAATGAAGATCGCCCTCGCGCTGCGCCACGAGCTGCTGCCGCGAACCCTGCACGTGGACGAGCCCTCCCCGCACGTGGACTGGTCGGCGGGCGAGGTGCGGCTGCTCACCGAGCCGGAGCCGTGGCCGGCCGGCGAGCGCCCCCGCCGCGCCGGGGTCTCCTCGTTCGGGATCAGCGGCACCAACGCGCACATCATCCTCGAAGAGGCCCCGCGGCCGGACGGCGAGCAGCCCGCGCCACAGGGCGTGCAGGACGGGCGGGGTGGCGTGCAGGGTGCGCGGGTTGGCGCACAGGACGCGCACAGTGAGCCGGACGCGCGGGACTCGCTTCACCCCGCGCTCGGCATGCCTCCCTGGCTGGTGTCCGGCCGCAGCGAGGCTGCGCTGCGCGCCCAGGCCGAGCGCCTGCGTGCCCACCTGGAGTCGCGCCCCGAGCTGGCGCCGCTCGACGTGGCGTACTCGCTGGCCACCGCCCGCGCGCAGCACGAGTGGCGCGCCGCGATCGTGGCCGGTGATCGCGACGGGCTGCTCGCCGGGCTGGCGGCCCTCTCGCAGGGTGAGCCCGCGGGCAGCGTCCTGGAGGGCCGGGTCGCCGGTGGCCGGGTTGCGTTCATGCTCACCGGCCAGGGCTCCCAGCACGCGGGCATGGGCGCCGAGCTCCACGCGACCCTGCCCCGCTTCCGCGCGGCCCTCGACCAGGTCTGCGCCGAGCTCGACCGCAGCCGCGGGGCGCTCGGCCAGTCCCCGGGGCGCTCGCTGCGGGAGGTGCTGTTCGCCGCTGAGGGCTCGCCCGAGGCCGCGCTGTTGGACGAGACCGAGCTCACCCAGGCGGCCCTGTTCGCCTTCGAGGTGGCGCTCGCCCGCCAGCTCGAAGCGTGGGGCGTGAAGCCCGACCTGCTGATCGGGCACTCGATCGGCGAGGTCGTCGCGGCGCACCTGGCGGGCGTCTTCTCGCTCGGGGACGCCTGCGCGCTCGTCGCCGCGCGGGGACGCCTGATGGGCGCGCTGCCCGTGGGCGGCGCGATGCTCGCAATCGAAGCCTCCGCCGAGGAGGTCACGCAGAGCCTCGACGGCCTCGGGGCGCGGCTGGCGCTCGCCGCGGTCAACGGGCCGCGCGCGGTCGTCGTCTCCGGCGACGCCGAGGCCGTGGCGGAGCTGGGTGAGGCGTGGCGCGAGCGCGGGCGCAAGCTCACCCGCCTGCGCGTGAGCCACGCCTTCCACTCGCAGCTGATGGAGCCGATGCTCGCCGAGCTCGGCACGGTGGTGGGCGGCCTCGCTCCCAACCCGCCACGGGCCGCGGTGGCCTCCAACCTGACCGGCGAGCTTGTCGCCGACGACGCGATCTGCACCCCCGAGTACTGGATGCGTCAGGCGCGCGAGACGGTCCGGTTCGCCGACGGCGTCGCCGCGCTGGAGCGCGCCGGCGCGCGGAGTTTCGTCGAGGTCGGCCCCGACGGCGTGCTGTGTGCGCTGGGCCGTGCGTGCCTGAGCGCGGACGCCCAGGAGCGCGCCTCGCTCGTCCCCGCCCAGCGCGCTCGCGACGGCGAGCTGGAGACGCTCGTCAAGGCGCTCGCCCACGCGCACACCGCCGGCGTCCCGGTCGACTGGCGGGCGTTCTTCGCCGGCAGCGGCGCCCGGCCGGTGGAGCTGCCCAGCTACGCCTTCCAGCGCGAGCGCTACTGGCTCACCTCCAACGACGCCGGCGGCGAGGTGGGCGCGGCCGGCCTGGGGGCGGCCGCGCATCCGCTGCTGGGCGCCGCCGTGCAGGTGGCCGGCGGCGAGGAGTGGCTGCTGACCGGGCGGCTGTCGCTGGCGACGCACCCCTGGATCGCCGATCACGCCATGCTCGACACGGTGCTGCTGCCGGGCACGGCGTTCCTCGAGCTGGCCTTCGCGGCGGGCGGCCGCGCCGGCGTCGAAGCGGTCGAGGAGCTGACGATCGAGGTGCCGCTCGTGCTCGCGGCGGATGGCGCCGCCGTGCAGCTGCAGGTGTCGCTTGCCGAGCCCGACGAGGAGGGGCGGCGCGCGCTCGCGATCCACTCGCGCGCCGAGAGCCCCGCGCAGGACGGGGGCGAAGCCCCGTGGACGCGCCACGTCAGCGGCGTGCTGGCGCCGGCGCGGGCGGCCGCGGACGTCGATCC
The DNA here is from genome assembly GCA_963791485.1 of uncultured Solirubrobacterales bacterium. Lineage (GTDB taxonomy): Bacteria > Actinomycetota > Thermoleophilia > Solirubrobacterales > Solirubrobacteraceae > Palsa-744. The sequence continues at coordinate 670,026 of CAWBSO010000003.1, read as the reverse complement.
GGCGATCGAGCGCCTGCAGGCGCTCCAGTGGCCGCCGGCCGGCGCGGAGCCGGTCGACGTCGAGTATCTCTACGACCGGCTGGCGGAGCTCGGACTGGGCTACGGGCCGGCCTTCCAGGCGGTCCGCCAAGCGTGGCGGCGCGGCGAGGAGCTGTTCGTGGAGGCGGCGCTGAGCGAGCGCCAGGTGGCCGCGGCGGAGAGCTTTCTGGCTCACCCCGCGCTGATCGACGCCACGCTGCACACCCTGTTCGTGGCGGGCGAGGGGCAGGAGGCGTCGCTCCCGTTCTCCTGGAGCGACGTGCGCCTGTACCGGGAGGGGGCCACCGCGCTGCGCGCGTGCGTCACGGCGAGCGAGCGCACGCTGAGGATCACCGCGCTCGACGAGCTGGGAGAGCCGCTGCTGTCGGTCGGCGCGCTGCTGGGCCGGCCCATCGATGCGAGCTGGCTCGCGAGCGCCCGCGAGGGCACCGGCCGCGATTCGCTGTACGGCCTGGACTGGGTGGAGCTCACCGACCTCCCCGCCCCCGACGAGGCCGAGCACTATGCCGTGCTCGGCGAGCTGGGCCTGGCGGGCGTGGAGGCCGAGCGCTACGAGGACGTCCAGGCGCTGTGCGCGGCCATCGAGGCGGGCGCGTCCGCGCCCGAGGTGCTGTTCGCGGATGCGCCCGCGCCCCCGCGCGCGGACCTCGAGGGCGGGGCCGAGCAGCTCGCGCGAGCCGCCCGCCATGCCACCGAGCGCACGCTCAAGCTGCTCCAGGCGTGCCTGGCGGCGCCGGAGCTGGCCGACACCCGGCTCGTGCTCCTGACCCGTGGAGCGGTGGCGATCGGCGAGCAGGAGCAGCCCGACCTGGCGGCGGCGCCGCTCGCGGGCCTGATCGCGAGCGCCCAGCCCGAGCACCCCGGCCGCTTCCTGCTCGTGGACCTCGACGGCGACGGCGGCGGCGGCGACGGAGATGGCGGCGGCGGCGAGGTGCCGTGGGCGCGGCTGCTCGAGGCCGACGAGCCCCAGCTGGCCGTGCGCGCCGGCAGGGTCTACGCGCCGCGCCTGGTTGCGGTGAGCCCCCCACCCGAGGCCGCCGCGCCCCCGCTCGATCCCGAGGGGACGGTGCTGATCACCGGCGCCACCGGCGGTCTGGGAGCGCTGGTGGCGCGCCACCTGGTGGGCGCGCACGGCGCGCGCCGCCTGCTGCTGGTCAGCCGGCGCGGGAAGCAGGCGCCCGGCGCCACCGAGCTGGCGCGGGAGCTCGGCGAGCTCGGCGCGGAGGTGGGCGTGGCGGCGTGCGACGTCGCCGATCGGGAGGCGCTCGGCGCGCTGCTCGACGCGCTGCCCGCCGCGCATCCGCTGACCGCGGTGATCCACGCCGCGGGCGTGACCGACGATGGACTGCTCGACTCCCTCACCGCCGCGCAGGTGGATCGCGTGATGCGCCCGAAGGTGGACGCGGCGCTGCATCTGCACGAGCTCACGGCGGGCTCGAACCTTGCCGCGTTCGTGCTGTTCTCGTCGTTCACCGCCACGATCGGCAGCCCCGGCCAGGGCAACTACGCGGCGGCGAACGCGTTCCTCGACGCGCTCGCGCGCCATCGTCGCGGCCGCGGGCTCGCGGGCCAAGCGCTGGCGTGGGGCCTGTGGGCGAATGCCGACGGCATGGCGGGGGCGATCGGCGAGGCCGGCATCGCGCGGTTTGGCCGCCTGGGGATCGAAGCGCTCTCCAACGAGCGGGGGCTGCAGCTGCTGGACGCCGCGCTCGCAATCGACCGGCCGCTGCTCGCGCCGGTGGCGCTGGATGCCGCCGTGCTGCGCGCGCAGGCGCGAATGGGCGTGCTGCCGGCGCCGCTGCGCGGCGTGGTCCGCATGCCCGCCCGCCGCGGACGGGATGCAAAGGGATCGTTGGCGCGGCGTCTGGCGGGCGTCGCCGAGGCCGACCGAGAGGACGCGGTGCTCGAGCTCGTGTGCGCCCACGTGGCCGCGGTGCTTGGCCACGGCTCGCCGCGCGCGATCGACGCGGAGCGCACCTTCGCCGAGCTCGGATTCGACTCGCTCTCGGCCGTGGAGCTGCGCAACCGCCTCTACCAGGCCACAGGGCTGCGACTACCGGCCACGCTCGTGTTCGACCACCCGAAGCCGGCGGCGGTGGCGAGGTTCCTGCTCGAAAAGGTCGAAGGCTCACGGCGCCGCGCGCCGATACTCGCGCACGGGTCCACCAACACCAACGACCCGGTGGTGATCGTGGGGATGAGCTGTCGCTATCCCGGGGGGGTGCGCGGCCCCGAGGAGCTGTGGGAGCTGGTTGCCTCGGGCACCGATGCGGTATCGCCTTTCCCGGTCGATCGCGGCTGGGACCTGGAGCGTCTGTACGACCCCGATCCGGACAACCCGGGCACCTCTTATGTGCGCGAGGGTGGGTTCATGCACGATGTCGCGGACTTCGACGCGCGGTTCTTCGGGATGGGGCCGCGTGAGGCAGTGGCGACGGACCCGCAGCAGCGACTGGCGCTCGAAGTCGCGTGGGAGGCGTTCGAGCACGCGCGGATCGACCCGCTGTCGCTGCGGGGCACGCAGACCGGGGTGTTCTGCGGCGTCATGTACCAGGACTACGCGATGGTCGTCAACGCCAGTGCCAAGCGCTACGAAGCTCAGGGCTACGCCACGGTCGGGGTGGCCGGCAGCGTGGTCTCCGGGCGGCTGTCCTACGTGTTCGGGCTGGAGGGACCGGCTGTGAGCATCGACACCGCGTGCTCCTCCTCGCTGGTGGCGCTGCACCTGGCCGCTCAGTCGCTGCGCCAGGGCGAGTGCTCGATGGCGCTGGTGGGCGGGGTGACGGTGCTCGCCAACCCGGCGGTGTTCGTCGACTTCAGCCGCCAGCGCGCGCTGGCGGCAAACGGGCGCTCCAAGCCGTATGCCGGGGCCGCCGACGGCTTGGGCTGGTCCGAGGGCGTCGGACTGCTCGTGATGGAGCGGCTCTCGGACGCCCGTCGGCGTGGCCACCGGGTGCTCGGGGTGGTGCGCGGCAGCGCGGTCAATCAGGACGGGGCCAGCAACGGCCTGACGGCTCCGAACGGACCTTCGCAGGAACGGGTGATCCTGCAGGCGCTGGCCAATGCGGGTGTCTCCACGGGCGAGGTCGACGCGGTCGAGGGACACGGCACCGGCACCATGCTCGGCGATCCGATCGAGGCGCAGGCGCTGCTTGCGACATACGGTCAGGACCGCATCGACGGTCCGCTGTGGCTGGGGTCGGTGAAGTCGAACTTCGGTCACACCCAGGCTGCCGCGGGCGTGGCGGGGGTGATGAAGGTGGTGCTGGCGATGCGCAACGAGCTGCTGCCGCGGACTCTGCACGTCGATGAGCCCTCCCCGCACGTCGACTGGTCGGAGGGCGCGGTGAGCCTGCTAGGTGAGCCCGTGCCGTGGCCCCGCGGCGAGCGCCCGCGGCGTGCGGGTGTCTCGTCGTTTGGTGTCAGCGGCACGAACGCCCACGTGATCATTGAGGAGCCGCCGCCGATCGAGGCGTCCTCACCGAGGGTTTCTCGATCTGCCGACTTTGCTTCCAGCGTCTCTGCCAACGGCGCGTCTGGAGCGGTTGGCTTGGTGGCTGGCGGGGCCGATGCCGGTGGCGGGGTGTGGTCGTCTGGCGTGGTGCCGTTGCTGGTGTCGGGCAAGGGTAAGCAGGCGTTGCATGCTCAGGCCGAGCGCCTGCGTGCGCATCTCGCGGAGGTCCCCGGGATGCCCCTGGGGGATGTGGCCTTCTCGCTGGCGAGCACCCGTACGCAGTTCGAGTATCGCGGGGTCGTGGTCGGCGGCGACCGCGATGGGCTGCTGTCCGGCCTGCAGGCGCTGTCGCGTGGAGAGCCTGCCGCGGGCGTCGTCGAGTGTCCCGGCGAAGGAGCTCTGCGCGATCTCGCCGGGGGCGGCAGGCCGGTGTTCGTGTTCCCTGGGCAGGGCTCCCAGTGGGAGGGCATGGCGGTTGAGCTGTTGGACTCCTCGAGGGTGTTCAGGGATTCCGTCAGGGCGTGTGCGCGGGCGCTGGAGGAAGTGGTGGATTGGCGGGTCGAAGACGTGCTGCGTGGTGCCCAGGGCGCACCTCCACTGGAGCGGATCGATGTGGTTCAACCGGTTTTGTTTGCGGTGATCGTGTCGCTTGCGGCGTTGTGGCGTGCGTGTGGTGTTGAGCCGGGCGTGGTGGTAGGGCATTCGCAGGGAGAGATCGCAGCGGCACACGTGGCCGGTGGCCTCTCACTCGAGGATGCGGCGCGGCTGGTCGCGCTGCGCAGCAGACTGCTGCTCGGCCTGGTCGACAGGGGCGGGATCGTGTCGGTCGTGCTCGGTGAGCAGGAGTTGCGTGAGCGTCTGCGGACGTGGGGCGACCGGCTGGTGGTGTCGGCTATCAACGGGCCCACCTCGACGGCGGTGGCCGGCGACCTGGAGTCATTGCAGGGGCTGCTGGCGGAGCTCGAGAGCGATGGTGTGCGGGCGCGGCTGGTGCCGGCGACGGTTGCCACCCATTCTCCGCAGGCCGAGCCGCTGCGGGAGGAGTTGCTGGCGGCGCTCGCGGGGATCGCCCCACGTTCGGGGGATGTGCCGTTTCTCTCGACGGTGACGGGTGGCTTTCTGGACACCGCTGAGCTGGATGCGGAGTACTGGTATCGCAATATGCGGGAGCCCGTGCGGCTCGAGCAGGCCACGCGGCTGCTGTTGGGGGATGGCTGTAGGGCGTTCGTCGAGGTCAGCCCGCATCCGGTGCTGACGTTTGGTGTGCGGGAGACGGTCGAGCATGCGCTCGCGGATCCCGACGATTGTGTGGTGGCGGGCTCGCTGCGGCGTGGCGAGGGTGGTATGGAACGTTTTCTGCACTCGCTTGCGGAGATGTGGGTGTGCGGCGTGCAGGTCGACTGGCGCGGGCTCCTCGCCGGCAGCGGCGCGCAACCGGTCGACCTCCCCACGTACGCTTTCCAGCGGGAGCGCCACTGGGCCGAGGCCGACCTGGAGGTGGTGGGCGACATGACGGCCGCCGGCCTCCTCGCCACCGGGCATCCTCTGCTCGGCGCGGCCGTGCGGGTCGCGGGCCGTGAGGAGTGGCTGTTCACCCGCCGGCTCTCGTTGGCGACACATCCGTGGCTCGGGGATCACGCGGTGCTCGGCACGGTGCTGCTGCCGGGGACGGCGTTCGTGGAGCTCGCGCTCGCCGCGGGCAGGCAGGTTGGGTGTGAGCTGCTCGAGGAGCTCACGCTCGAGACCCCGCTCGTGCTGGGAGACGACGCGGTCCAGCTGCAGATGGTGATCGGGGAGCCGGACGAGCGCCAGCAACGCCCGGTCGCGATCTACTCGCGTTCACAGAGCTACTCGATCGAGGGGTTGGGCGGCGAGGCCCCGTGGGTGCGTCACGCAAGCGGAGCGCTCGCGCAGGCTCCCGCGGACGCCGATCCGGCATTGGCGGACGTGCTGGGAGCGCCGTGGCCGCCCCCGGATGCGGAGCCGATCGAGATCGAGATGTTCTACGACCAGCTCGCCGAGGCGGGCCTCGACTACGGGCCCGCGTTCCAGGGGGCGAGGGCGGCGTGGCGGCGGGGCGAGGAAATCCTCTGCGAGGTGGCGCTGGACGAGCAGCACGCCGATGCCGCGAAGTCCTTCGGCGTCCATCCCGCGTTGTTCGACGCGGCTCTGCACACCGGGTTCGGCCTGGGCGAGTGGGCGCACGAGTCCTCTGGGCTGCCGCTGCCGTTCTCGTTCAGCGGCGTGCGTCTGTACGGCGAGGGCCGCGCCGCGCTGCGTGTGATCGCCGCCCCGGGCGCCGCGGGCGAGCTGCGCCTGACCGCGCTCGACCACTCCGGCGAGCCGGTGCTCTCGGTCGACTCGTTGCTGACCCGACCGATCGACGCCGGCCAGCTCGCCGGAGCGCGCATGGCCGGGCAGGATTCTCTGTTCGCGCTCGATTGGACCGAGCTGTCAGTTCCTGCAAGCAACGGCCGGCCGCAGCGCCTCGCGCTGCTCGGCGAGTTGCAGGCGGGGGTCCCCGACGCCGTGCGCTATGCCGACCTGCGAGAGCTTGGCGAGGCGATCGCGCAGGGCGCGCCTGCGCCCGACGCCGTTCTCGTGCAGGTCGCGCCGGCCGCGGACGCGGATGGGATCCCGCAGGCGGCCCGCGCCACCACCGCCGGCGTGCTGGAGCTGCTGCAGGCTTGGCTGGCCGAGGAGCGGTTCGCCGACGCCCAGCTGGTTCTGGTGACCAGGGGAGCGGTGGCGCTCGACGAGGCCGAGGCGGGCGACCTCGCCGTGGCGCCCGTGTGGGGCCTGGTGCGTAGCGCCCAGTCGGAGAATCCCGATCGCCTCCTGCTGGTCGATCTCGACCCGGACCTCGAGCGGAGCGCGGCGGAACCTCCGTGGGCGGAGCTCTGCGTCGCGGACGAGCCGCAGCTGGCGGTGCGCGGCGACCGGGTGCTGGTGCCGCGGCTGGTGCGGGTGCCCGGGTTGGTGGACGGGCCGGCGCCGTTTGACTGCGAGAGCACGGTTTTGATCGTGGGCGGCACGGGTGGCTTGGGTGTTTTGCTTGCGCGGCATCTGGCTGGGGCGCACAGCGTGCGGCGGTTGGTGTTGACCAGTCGGAGGGGCCCCGAGGCCGAGGGTGCGGGTGAGCTCGTGGATGAGCTTGCGGAGCTTGGGTGTGAGGCGCGGGTGGTGGCGTGCGACGTGTCGGATCGGGCGCAGTGTGCGGCGTTGATCGAGGGGATCGGGGAGGCGTATCCGTTGCGAGGCGTGATCCACGCGGCGGGCGTGCTGGAGGACGGCATTGTCGCGTCCATGGGTGTAGAGCAGGTGGAGCGGGTGATGCGTCCAAAGGTGGATGGGGCGTTTCATCTGCACGAGTTGACCGCGGGCATGGAGTTGTCCGAGTTCGTGATGTTCTCCTCGGCGGCGGGTGTGATGGGCAGCCCGGGCCAGGCCAACTACGCGGCGGGCAATGCGTTCTTGGACGCGTTGGCGCAGTACCGTCGTGCGCGCGGGCTCGCGGGATGCTCGCTGGCGTGGGGCCTGTGGGCGCAGAAGAGCGGCATGACCGACGCGCTCGATGAGGCTGGGGTGGCGCGGATCGGGCGGATCGGGGTGCTCCCGCTCGAGCGCGAGCAGGGCTTGCGGCTGTTCGACGACGCACTGCTGCTCGACCGGGCGCTGCTCGTCCCGATGCGCGCCGATGCGGCGGGCCTGCGCGCGCAGGCGCGGGCGGGGATGCTTCCGGCACTGATGCGCGGGCTGGTGCGGGTGCCCGCGCGGCGCGGCGGCGGCTCACTGGCGCGGCGACTCGCCGGGGTGCCGCGCGAGGAGTGGGAGTCCGCGGTGCTCGAGCTCGTGCGCGGCGAGGTCGCGGCGGTGCTGGGGTATGGCTCCGCGCAGGAGATCGATCCCCAATTGGCGTTCGCCGACCTCGGCTTCGATTCGCTCGGCGCGGTCGAGCTGCGCAACCGCCTCGTCCAACGCAGCGGGGTGAAGCTGCCCGCCACGCTGGTGTTCGACCACCCGAACACAGCCGCCGTCGCGACGCATCTGCTGTCCAAGGTGGAGGGCGTGGAGCATGGCTCCACAGTGACCGTCCGGCATGCGGTCCGGATGGACGAGCCGGTTGCGATCGTAGGAATGAGCTGTCGCTATCCAGGCGCAGTGCACTCTCCCGAGGAGCTCTGGCAGATACTCGCCGCCGGACGTGACGCGATCACGCCCTTCCCGGCGGACCGCGGATGGGACCTGGAGCGACTGTACGACCCGGACCCGGATCAGCCCGGCACCAGCTACGTGCGCGAGGGTGGGTTCGTGGAGGCGGGCGATTTCGACGCGGGCTTTTTCGGGATCGGCCCGCTCGAGGCGCTGGCGACCGATCCCGAGCAGCGGCTGCTGCTCGAAGCCTCGTGGGAGGCGCTCGAGGACGCCGGCATCGATCCCGTGTCGCTGCGGGGCAGCGACACGGGCGTGTTCTGCGGTCTGATGTACCAGGACTACGGCGCCGGCGCCGGCGCCGGCGGCTCCACGTTGCCCGCGGAGATCGAAAGCTACCTCACCACCGGAGCCGGCGGCGGCGCAGTGTCCGGTCGCGTGGCGTACACCTACGGCCTCGAGGGACCGGCGGTGACGGTGGACACGGCCTGCTCCTCCTCGCTGGTGGCGCTGCACCTGGCCTGCCAGTCAGTGCGCAGCGGCGAGTGCGCGCTGGCCCTGGCCGGCGGGGTGACGGTTCTCTCAACGCCGCTGTTGTTTGTCGGCTTCAGCCGCCAGCGGGGAATGGCGCCGGACGGTCGCTGCAAGTCCTTCGCCGGCGCTGCCGACGGCGCGGGCTGGTCGGAGGGTGTGGGGCTGCTGGCGGTGGAGCGCCTCTCCGAGGCGCTGCGGCTGGGCCACCGTGTGCTCGCGGTGGTGCGCGGGAGCGCTGTCAACCAGGATGGCGCCAGCAACGGGATGACGGCTCCCAACGGGCCCTCGCAGGAGCGCGTGATTCGCCAGGCGCTCGCCAACGCGGGGCTCTCGAGCGCCGAGGTGGACGTGGTCGAGGGGCATGGGACGGGCACGATGCTCGGCGACCCGATCGAGGCGCAGGCGCTGCTGGCGACCTACGGGCAAGGTCGCGTCGACGGGCCGCTGCGGCTGGGGTCGGTGAAGTCGAACATCGGCCACGCGCAGGCGGCGGCTGGCGTGGCGGGGGTGATCAAGATGGTGAAGGCGTTTGAGCACGAGCAGCTACCTAAGACTCTGCACGTGGACGAGCCCTCGCCGCATGTGGACTGGTCGGTGGGCGAGGTCAGGCTGCTGAGCGAGGCCGAGCGGTGGCCCACGGGCGAGCGCCCACGGCGGGCAGCGGTCTCCTCTTTCGGAATCAGCGGCACCAACGCGCACGTGATCCTCGAGGAGGCTCCGCTGCTGCCGGGAGCGCCCGCCGGCGTGGCAGCGGGGAATGGCGCGATGGGCGAGTCCGCCACCGATGAAGCCTCCGCCGACGATGACGTCGACGCCGAGCAGGCAGTGCCAGTGTTCGCGCTGGCCGTGTCGGCGAAGAGTGAGGCGGCGCTGTCCGCTCAGGCCGAGCGCCTGCGCCGGTACTTGCTGGAGCATCCGGACGTGCCCCTCGCGGACGCGGCGGTCTCCCTGATCGCCCACCGCGCTCGGCTCGAGCAGCGTGCTGCCGTGGTGGGCGCCGATCGCGAGACTTTGCTGGCGGGGCTGGCGGCGCTCGCACGCGGGGAGAGCCTTGCCGGCGTGGTGCGCGGCGCCGCCGGCGAGGGTCGCACCGCGTTCCTGTTCAGCGGCCAGGGCGCGCAGCGGCCGGGCATGGGTGGCGAGCTGTACGCGACGTACCCGGTGTTCAGGGACGCTCTGGATGAGGTGTGCGTGGAGCTGGACGGGCTGATCGAGCTGGACGGCGTCGACGGTGGGCTGAAGAGCTTGCTGTTTGCGCGGGAGGGCTCGCCCGAGGCGGCCCTGCTGGATCGCACGCAGGTCACGCAGGTGGCGCTGTTCGCGTTGGAGGTGGCGCTGTTCGCGCTGGTGGAGTCGTGGGGCCTGCGGCCCGACTACGTGGGCGGCCACTCGATCGGGGAGTTGGTAGCGGCGTATGTCGCCGGGGTGTTCTCGCTGCCCGATGCGTGCGCGCTGGTCGCGGCGCGGGCGCGGCTGATGGGTGCGCTACCGGAGGGCGGCGCGATGCTTGCGGTCGAGGCTTCCGAGGAGGAGGTTCGCGCGAGCATCGCGGACTGCGAGGTACGTTTGTCGATCGCGGCCGTGAACGGCCCGCGCTCAGTGGTTGTCTCCGGCGAGGAGGGCGCGGCGCTGGATTGGAGGGCCAGCTGGGAGGAGCAGGGGCGTAAGACCAAGCGCCTGCGAGTGAGCCACGCGTTCCACTCGGAGTTGATGGAGCCGATGCTCGAGGCATTCCGCGAGGTGGCCGAGGGTATCGCCTACGCCCCGCCGCGGATCGGTGTCGTCTCGAACCTCACGGGCGCAGTGGCGGGCGTGGAGCTCACCGAGCCCGCCTACTGGGTGCGTCACGTGCGCGAGACGGTGCGCTTTGCGGACGGGATCGAGGCGCTGCGCGACGCCGGTGTGCGGCGCTGGATCGAGCTTGGGCCCGACGGCGTACTGTGCGCGCTGGTGAGCGCCTGCCTGAGCGAGCAGGAGCGCGAGCGTGCGCTGCTTGTGCCGGCGCTGCGGCCCGGTCGCGAGGAGCCACACACGGTGCTGGAATTGCTCGCGCGCGCCGACTGCCACGGGCTGAGCGTGGACTGGCGGACGCTGTATGGCGCTCGCAACACGCGGCGGGTGGAGCTTCCGACTTACGCCTTCCAACGCCAGCGCTACTGGTTGCAGCCGCGGGCCGTCGTCGGCGACCTGAAGGCGGCCGGCCTGACGTCGGCCGTTCACCCGCTGCTTGGCGCGGCGGTGCGCGTCGCCGGGGAGCGCGACGAGCGGCTGTTCACGGGCCGATTGTCGCTGGGCACCCACGCTTGGATCGCCGATCACAAGGTGTTCGACACGGTGCTGCTGCCGGGTACGGCGTTTGTGGAGCTGGCGCTTGCGGCGGGGCGCGAGGTGGGGTGCGAGGTGCTGGAGGAGCTGTCCCTGGAAGCGCCGCTGATGTTCGGCGAGGACGGCGCGGTGCAGGTTCAGATGACGCTCGCCGAGCCCGACGAGGCGGGGCGGCGGACGCTCGCGGTGTACTCGTGCGTGGAGGATGCGCTCGCCGAGGACGGGCAGAGCGAGGCCGCATGGGTACGCCACGCCGGCGGTGTGCTCGCGCCCGCCGGCGCGGGCGATGAGGTGGATGTGCGCGTGGCGCAGCTCGCGGGCGTCTGGCCGCCGCCGGGCGCGGTGGCGGTCGAGCTCGACGGGGCGTACGAGCGCATGGCCGACATGGGGCTCGAGTACGGTCCCGTGTTCCAGGGCTTGCGGAAGGTGTGGCGCGGCGAGCGGGAGCTCTACGCCGAGGTTGCCCTCGATGAGGAGCACGCCGGGCAGGCCGGCTCGTTCGGCGTGCACCCCGCGCTTCTTGACAGCGCCCTGCACACATCCGCACTCGCGCTGTTGAGCGGAGCCCCCGGCGTGGGCGAGGACGGGGGTCAGCCTCCGTCGGCGGGCGACGGCACCAACCTCAGGCTGCCGTTTGCGTGGAGCTCGGTGCGTCTGAGCGCCGCGGGCGCCTCCCGTCTCAGAGTCCGTCTCGGGGAGGCGGTGGGTGCGAACGGGGGCGGGTCGGCAAACGGCGCCATCTCGCTGGTGGCAGCGGACGAAGCAGGGGGGCTAGTGCTGTCGGTCGACTCGCTGGTCACGCGCGAGGTCGCGGTGGGTCAGCTGGCTGGCGGACGTGCCCCGCGCGAGTCGCTGTTCGAGGTGGAGTGGACGCCCGTCCCGGGGGGCGCCGGCCCGGAGCTCCCCGCCGGGGGGTGGGCGGTGCTAGGGGATGGCGACTGCGAGCTCGTGCGCGGGGCCGCGGCCGCCGGGCTCGCGCACGAGGTGTTCGAGGACTTGAGCGCTCTGCGCCTCACGTTGGACGGAGGGGCACAGCCGCCGGCCGCGGTGCTCATGGATCGGTGTGGCGATGGCGCCGAGCATGGCGAGGGGCTGCCCGGGCAAGCGCTCGACGCCGTATGCGGCGTCCTGAGCGTGGTGCAGGAGTGGCTTGCCGAGGAGCGGCTGCGCGGGTCGCGACTGGTCGTGATCACGCGTGGTGCCGTGAGCGCCCGTCCCGGCGACGGCGTGGACGGCCTCCTCGGCGCTGGGGTGTGGGGCCTGCTGCGCTCAGCACAGACGGAGCACCCGGGCGAGATTGTGCTGATCGACGTCGACGGCCGCGATGAATCGTGGGGTGCGCTCGGTGGTGCGGTCGCGGGCGAGGAGCCGCAGGCTGGCGGTGCGCGCGGGCGAGATCTTGGCGCCGAGGCTCGCGCGGGCGAGCGCGCGGGCGACGGGCGAGCAGGCCGGTGAGGGCGCCGCCGGCGGTGAGGTCGCGGTGGGCGACGCGGATGGAGCACCGGAGCCCATTGCGGATAGAGGCTCGTCCTCGCTGGATCCCGAGCGCACGGTGTTGATAACGGGTGGCACCGGCCTGTTGGGCGGACTGCTGGCGCGCCATCTGGTTGCCAACCACGGTGTGCGCAGCGTGCTGCTGACAAGCCGGCGGGGACCGCAGGCGCCCGGCGCCGCGGAGCTACAGGGCGAGCTGGAGTCATTGGGCGCCCGGGTGGCGGTGGTGGCGTGCGACGTCGGCGATCGGCAGGCTGTCCAGGCGCTGCTGGAAGATGTGCCCGAGGAGTGTCCGCTGGGGGCGGTCGTCCACGCCGCGGGCATCGTCGACGACGGCGTGATCGAGTCGCTGACACCCGAGCGCGTCCGGCCGGTGCTGGCCTGCAAGCTGGATGCGGCCTGGCATCTGCACGAGCTGACCAGCCACATGGACCTGCGGGCGTTCGTCCTGTTCTCCTCGGCCGCCGCCACGTTCGGCGCCCCGGGGCAGGGCAGCTACGCCGCAGCGAACGCGTTCCTGGACGTGCTCGCGGCTCACCGGCGGGCGCGGGGATTGGCCGGCGCCTCGCTGGCTTGGGGTCTGTGGGGGCAGGGCGGCGGACTCGCCGGCGAGTTGGATCAGCCCGCGCTGGCGCGCATGGCGCGCGTGGGGGTGAACTCGCTGTCCTCCGAGCAGGGCCTCGAGCTCTACGACGCCGCCAGCGCACTGGAGGAGCCGCTGCTGCTGCCGGTGAACCTCGATCTTGCGGTGCTTCGCCGGCATGCCCGGGCGGGCTTTCTGCCGCCGCTGCTGCGTGGTCTGGTGCGTGTCCAGCTGCCGCGGGCAGCCGAGCGCGGAGCGCTGGCACGCCGCCTGGCCGAGGCGCCCGAGGTCGAGCACGAGGGGATCGTCATGGAGCTCGTGCGAGCCGAGACGGCTGCCGTACTGGGGCAGGCCAACGCACGCACGATCGACCCCGAGCGCACCTTCCAGGAGCTTGGGTTCGACTCGCTCACCGCGGTGGAGCTGCGCAATCGCCTGAACACCATCACCGGGCTGCGCCTGGATGCGACGCTCGTGTTCGATTACCCGCGGCCCGCGCGGGTCGCCGGCCACATTCTGGAACAGGTGGCGAGCGAGGGGGCGGGGCCGCGGGCCCCGATGGACGGCGATCTCGACCGGCTGCAGGCGAGGCTCTCGGCGGTCGGCGAGGAGGAGGCCGAGCGCTCGCGAATCGCCTCGCGTCTGCAGACGCTCCTCGATGAGTTCCGCGCGTCGTCCTCGGCGGACGGTGTGGCCGTCGCCGAGCGGATCCAGTCGGCCTCCGCCGAGGAGGTACTTGCCTTCATCGATCGCGAGCTGGAGAACTGATCTTGCCCGACGTACCTACACGCAGTGGACTATCGAAATGAGGATCGACAATGGCTGAGGACCAAAGGCTCCTGGATTATCTGAAGCGGGTCACCGTTGAGTTGCACGATGCTCGCCGGCGTCTGCGCGAGGCGGAGAGCCGCACGCAGATCGCGATCGTGGGCATGAGTTGCCGCTACCCCGGCGGTGTGAGCTCTCCGCAGGAGCTGTGGGAGCTGGTGGCCGACGGTCGTGAGGGGATCGGCGAGTTCCCAACGGATCGCGGGTGGGACGTGGAGAACCTTTACCACCCCGACCCCGACCACCTCGGGACCTCCTACACGCGCGAAAGCGGGTTCCTCTATGACGCCGGCGAGTTCGACGCAGGCTTCTTCGGGATCAACCCGAGCGAGGCGGTGGTGACCGATCCGCAGTCGCGACTGCTGCTGGAAACCTCATGGGAGGCGTTCGAGGACGCGGGCATCGATCCAAGCACATTGAGCGGCAGCCGGACTGGGGTGTTCGCTGGCTTGATGCACTACGACTACGGAATGCGGCTGGGCTCCATGGCCGGCGGCGTGGAAGGCTTTCTGGGCACGGGCTTGTCTGGGAGCGTCGCGTCCGGGCGGGTGGCATACACGTTCGGACTGGAGGGACCGACGGTGACGGTGGACACTGCATGCTCCTCGTCGCTGGTCACACTGCATCTGGCCTGCGCGGCGCTGCGCGCGGGGGAGTGCTCGCTGGCGCTGGCGGGCGGCGTCACCGTGCTGGCCTGGCCCGCCGCGTTCGTGGGCCTGTCGCGGGTGCGCGTGCTGGCGGCCGATGGCAGGTGCAAGTCCTACGCCGAGGCTGCCGACGGTGCCGGCTTCTCGGAGGGGGTTGGCATGGTGCTGTTGGAGCGGCTGCCCGACGCGGTGCGCAACGGCCACCAGGTGCTGGCCATCGTGCGCGGCAGCGCCGTGAACCAGGACGGCGCGAGCAACGGGCTGACAGCGCCGAACGGTCCCGCCCAGCAGCGGGTGATCCAGCAGGCGCTCGCCAGCGCCGGACTCTCGCCGGGCCAGGTCGACGCGGTGGAGGGGCACGGCACCGGGACCATGCTCGGTGACCCGATGGAGGCGCAGGCGCTGTTTGCCACCTACGGACGCGATCGTCCGGAGGATCGTCCCCTGTGGCTGGGATCGTTGAAGTCGAACCTCGGTCACACGCAGGCCGCCGCGGGCGTGGCCGGCGTCATCAAGATGGTCAAGGCGCTCGAGCACGGCCGGCTTCCGCGGACGCTGCACGTCGATCGTCCCACGACGAAGGTGGATTGGTCGAGCGGCAGCGTCTCGCTGCTGACTGAGGAGGTCGCGTGGACGCCGAACGGGAGCCCGCGGCGCGCCGGGGTGTCCTCGTTCGGGATGAGCGGCACCAACGCGCACTTGATCCTCGAGGAAGCCCCGGCACCCGAGGCGGTGCAGGCCACCGAGCACGATGCCAACGGGGTGCCCGCCGAGGGCGTCCAGGCAGCGGGCGGCGCCGCCCGTCTGGTGCCGTGGACACTTTCCGGACGGGGCGAGGGTGGCCTGCTGGGGCAGGCCGGTCGGCTGCGGGAGTTCGCGGCGGCGAACGCGCAGCTCGAGCCGGCGGCGGTGGGGGGCGCGCTGGCTGACCGTTCGCGGCTGAGCCACCGGGCGGTGGTACTCGGCGAGAGCCGCGAGGAACTGCTCGCCGGGCTGGATGCGATCGTTGAGCGGCGTGCGTCGGCGAGCGTCTCCGAGGGCGTGGTGGCGGCCGGGCGTGACGTGGTGTTCGTGTTCTCTGGCCACGGTTCGCAGTGGAAGGGAATGGCCGCCCAGCTGCTGGAGAGCTCGCCGGTATTCGCCGCTGAGATGCGACGCTGCTCGGAGGCTTTGTCGGCGTTTCTCGATTGGTCGCCGCTGGACGCTCTGCGTGCAGATACGGGTCCCGACATGGATATCACGGTGTTGCAGTCGGTGCAGTTCGCCATGATGGCATCGCTGGCGGCGTTATGGCGGGCGTGTGGGGTGGAGCCGGCGGCCGTCGTCGGTCACTCCCAGGGGGAGATTGCGGCGGCATACGTGGCTGGCGGGCTCTCGCTCGAAGACGCGGCGCGGGTGGTGGCGATGCGCATCCGGGCATTGGTTGGGCTGGTCGGGCAAGGTGAATTGGCGTCGGTCGCGGCGGGGGCCGGAAAGGTCGAACGATGGCTCGAGGAGTGGGATGGCCGGGCGTCGGTGGCGGTGATGAATGGGCCGGGCACGGTGGTGGTGGCCGGCGAGCGAGATGCGGTAGAGGGGTTGTTGGCGAAGTGCGCGGCCGAAGGTGTGTGGGCGCGTGCGATCTCTAACGCCAGCGGCGCCATGCACTCGGCGCAAGTGGAGCCGTTCCGGGAGGGACTGGTGAATGCTCTAGCGGGTATCTCCCCGCGCTCGGGGGACGTGCCGTTCTACTCGACGATGAGCGCCGGACTGCTCGATACAGCCGGGTTGGACGCGCAGTACTGGTATGAGAACGCACGCCGTCCCGTCCAATTCGAGGCGGTCACGCGCACGTTGCTCGGGGAGGGCTTCCGCGCGTTCGTCGAGGTCAGCCCCCATCCGGTGCTGGGCGCGGCGCTGCAGGAAACCATCGACGACACGCAGGGCTCTGGCGAGACGATCGTGGTGGGGTCGCTGCGCCGCGACGATGGTGGGTTGCGGAGATTCTGCGCCTCGCTCGCCGAACTGTGGGTCACCGGAGTTCCGGTGGATTGGCGAGCGGTGCTCGGGGATCCCGGTGGGCAGCCCGTGCGGCTGCCCACCTACGCCTTCCAGCGACAGCGCTACTGGCTCGATACACCGCTCTCGGCCGGTGGCAATTCCGCTGTGGCCGGCCAGGTTGCGACCGGCCACCCGCTGCTGGCCTCGGTCGTGTCGTTGGCCGGAGAGGAGCGTCTCTCGGCTGCGCCCGGCGGCGACGCGATGGTGCTCACCGGCTGCCTGTCGCTGCGTACGCACCCCTGGCTTGCTCGCCACGCCCCGCTCGGTGGGGTGCTGCTGCCGGCGGCCGGGTTCCTCGAGCTGGCGCTGTGCGCCGGTCTGCAGGTGGGATGCGAGGCGGTCGCCGAGCTGACACTCGAGCAGCCCCTCGCGATCCCGGAGGGGGATGATGTGCAGTTGCAGGTGGTGCTCGCCGAACCCGGCGAGGACGGGCGCCGGGCGATCGATATCTACGCTCGCGCCGAAGCTCGCGGCGAGGAGCGCCTGGTGGGGCCGTGGACGCGTCACGCCGCCGGGGTGCTCGCTCCCGCCGGCGCCGCGCAGGACTCCGGCGAGGGAGCGGGGGAGCGGAGCTGGCCCCCGCGCGATGCGGTGTCGATCGACACCGAGGGGCTGTACGAAGAGCTCGCCGACGTGGGCCTCGACTACAGCGCGGGCGCCGCCGTGCTGTGCAAGGCGTGGCGACGCGGCGAGGAGACGTTTGCAGACGTCCAGCTCCCCGAGGAGCTCGCGGCGGAGGCCGATGGCTTCAACCTGCACCCGGGGTTGCTCGAGCCGGCTCTGCACGCGCTGACGGCTGCCGCGTTGCGTGACGCCGGAGAGCCCGAGGGCGCGAGCGCGCGGCCGCGGATGCCCGTGTCGTGGAGCGAGGTCTCCCTGCACGCCACGGGGGCGGCGTCGCTGCGTGTATCGCTCTCGCTGGGGAGCGCCGGCGCGGCGTCGCTCGTGGCGTGCGACGACGGTGGCCTACCGGTACTCACAGGGACGCTCGAGCTGGGCGAGGTCTCGCTCGAGCAGCTGGCAGCCGCGCGCGCCCGCAGGGGGCACCGATCGCTCTTCTCGCTCAGGTGGAACGCGGTCGAGCCGGCGGGCGGGGGACCCTCACGGTTGATGGTCCTCGGCTCTGACGAGAGCTGCCTGGTCGGCGCGCTGCGCGCGTCCGGCGTCGAGATCGAGGTTGTGTCGAATGGGGATCTGGTGGCGGATATTGAGGCTGGGGTTGTGTCGGATGGGGACCTTGCGGCGGATATTGAGGCCGAGGTTGTGTCGGATGGGGACCTCGTGACGGGTCTCGAGGCCGAGGGTGTGTCGGATGGAGATGGGGACCTCGCGGCGGGTCTCGAGGCCGAGGAGGCGTCGCACCGGGACACCTCCTCGCCCACGGGTGCGGCCATGCTGCTCGACGTCGGGACCGAGGGTCGCTCGACGGACGTCGCCGCCGACGCCCGTGTGGTGGGGGGGGAGGTCCTGAAGTGCGTGCAGACGTGGCTCGCCAACGACCGCTTCGCCAACGAGCGCCTGACGGTCGTGACCCACAGGGCGATCGCGGCACGGCCTGGTGAGGACGTCGAGGATCTCGCGGGCGCGGTGGTGTGGGGCCTGGTGCGCACGGCGCAGCTGGAGAGCTTTGGCCGGCTGACGCTCATCGACATCGACGACGCCGACGCGTCCCTCGATCGGCTGCCGGGCGCTCTGACGATCGACGAGCCACAACTCGCGCTGCGCGACGGCGAGGTGCTCGTCCCCCGCCTGCAGACCGCGGAGCCACCCTCCGAGCTGAGCAGGGCGGCGTTCGACCCTGCCCGCACGGCGCTCATCACGGGCGGCACGGGTACGTTGGGGGCGCTCCTCGCGCGTCATCTGATCACCGAGCACGGGGTGCGCAGCATCGTCCTGGCGAGCCGCCGCGGCCCCGACGCCGAGGGCGCGGCGCAGCTGGCAGCCGAGCTTCAGTCAGCCGGCGCCCGGGTGTCGATCGTCGCCTGCGACGTCAGCGACCGGGACGCCGTTCGTGAGCTTCTGGAGCACGTGCCCGAGGAGCTGCCACTGGGCGCGGTCGTGCATACCGCGGTTGCCCTCGACAGTGGCGTGATCGAGTCGCAGACCCCGGAGAGCCTGAACACGGCGCTGCGGCCGAAGGTGGATGGGGCGTGGCACCTGCACGAGCTGACCGCGGATCTCGACCTCTCCGCCTTCGTGCTCTACTCCTCCATCGCCGGCGTGATCGGTAACCCCGGTGCGGCCAACTACGGTGCGGCCAACACCTTCCTCGACGCGCTCGCCGCGCATCGGCGGGCACGCGGGTTGAGTGGCACCTCGATCGCGTGGGGGCTGTGGGAGCAGTCGGTAGAACTGAGCGCCGTCGAGCTGGGCCGGCTGGATTTGATGGGGCTCAGGGGGCTTACTGCGGAGGAAGGCTTGCAGCTGCTGGACCTTGCCTGCGAAGGTACCGACCCTTTGATGGTTGCGCTGCGACTGGACTTCGCGGTGCTGCGCGAGCGCGCACGCGAAGGCTTTCTGCTCCCCCTCCTGCGCGATCTGGTGCAGACCCCCGTGCGTCGGGTGGCCGGCCGCTTCGGCGGGGTACTCGCCGCACGGCTCGCCAGCGCCCCGGCGGACGAGCACGAGGCCGTCGTGCTCGCGTTCGTGCGCGAGCAGGCCGCGGTCGTTCTGGGGCATTCCTCCCCGGAGAGCATCGACGTCGAGGAGACGTTCAAAGAGCTGGGCTTCGACTCGCTGGGCGCGGTGTACCTGCGCAACCGACTCCAGATGACGACCGGGCTGCAGCTCCCCGCCACGCTCGTGTTCAACTACCCGACCCCGGTCGCGCTGGCCGCCCACCTGCGCAACCAGGTGGCACCCGGAGGCTCCGGCGAGTCCGTCGAGGAGAGCCTGCGGCAGCTCAGGGAGGTGGCGCAGGCCCGCGGCTTGGACCACGAGGATCGCGCGCAGCTCGCCCTGCGCCTGCGCGCAGTGGCGGACGAGCTCCAGCGCGAGGAGCGCGAGCCCGGTGAGGACGGGGAGCATGGCGTCGTCGAGCGAATCGAAGCCGCAACGGCCACCGAGCTATTTGAGATGTACGAGAGCGAGTTGACGACTGAGGTGGCGTCGGATGCTGTACAGGGTGCCGTGATCGCAACGGGATCGGGCGATGCGTGAACCTGCGTGTCGCACAACACGATGAGCAGAAAGGCTAGGACGATGTCCAAGGATCAGAGCAGTGACACGCCATCCAATGGGTCGGGAGCCGCGGCCGAGGAGCAGAAGGCGGTCGCCTATCTGAGGCGAGCGCTCGTCGACCTCAACGATACCCGTCGACGTCTGAACGAGGCCGAAAATCGTCGCTCCGAGCCGATCGCCATCGTCGGAATGGGCTGCCGCTACCCCGGCGGGGTTCGGTCGCCCGAGGACCTGTGGGAGCTGGTGGCGGCGGGCAGGGACGCGGTCGCGGAGCTGCCCGGCGATCGCGGCTGGGACCCCCGGGCGCTATCACCCGCTGCCCCTGGGGATCAGGCCACGTCCTTCAAAGGCGGCTTCGTCGATGGCGCGTGCGACTTCGACGCCGAGTTCTTCGGGATCGACGAGGCTGAGGCGCGCATGATGGACCCCCAGCAACGGCTGCTGCTCGAAACCGCGTGGGAGGCCTGCGAATACGGGGGGATCGACCCGGGCTCGCTCAAGGGAAGCGACACCGGGGTGTTCGCCGGCATCGGCATGCTGGCTTACGGATTCTGGTTGCTCGGGGCCGCCTCCGAGAGCGAGGCGGGTTACGCGGTGTTCGGAACCTCCGGGAGCATGATCTGTGGCCGTCTGGCGCACGTCCTGCAGCTCGAGGGACCCGCGGTCACAGTCGACACGGCCTGCTCGTCGTCCACGGTGGCGCTGCACCTCGCCTGCCAATCCCTGCGCCAAGGCGAGTGCTCGATGGCGCTCGCGGGGGGCGCGGTGATTCTCGCCTCACCCTGGCTGTACATTGAAATGAGCCGGCAGAACAATCCCGCACTGGCGCCAGAGGTCAGGTGCCGGTCGTTTGCGGACGGCGCCGACGGGACCGTGTTCTCGGAGGGCGTCGGCGTGGTGGCGCTCGAGCGCCTCTCGGACGCGCGGCGCCTCGGACATGAGGTGCTGTGCGTGGTCCGCGGCAGCGCGTACAACCAGAACGGAGCGAGCAACGGCCTGACGGCGCCCAACGGCCTCGCCCACGAGCGCGTGATCAGACAGGCGCTGCACAACGCGGCAATATCGGCCGGCCAGGTCGACGCGGTCGAGGCGCACGGCATGGGCACGGCGCTTGGCGACACGATCGAGGCGCAGGCATTGATCGCCGCCTACGGCCGGGATCGAGTCGCGGGCCGGCCGCTGTGGCTTGGGTCGCTGAAGTCGAACCTCGGTCACACTCAGTCGGCGGGCGGGGTGGCTGGGGTGATCAAGATGACCATGGCGATGCGGCACGGCCTGCTGCCGAAGACGCTGCACGTCGACGCTCCTTCGCGATTGATCGACTGGTCGGGCGGCCCGGTGTCGCTGCTGGTCGAGCCCGTGCCGTGGGTCAAGCACGGCGAGCCTCGCCGCGGGGCGGTCCACTCATTCGGCATGAGCGGCACCAACGTGCACGTCGTCCTCGAGGAACCCACGCCCCTCGCGGCGCCCACCCCGTCCGCCGAGCGGCGGGCGCGGTTGCAGGAGAGCAGCCGCACGCCCGTGCCGTGGCCGATCTCGGGCCGCGGCGAGGATGGGTTGCGACGGCAGGCACGGCGCCTGGCTGGGTTCCTCGCCGAGCGGCCCCAGCTCGATATCGCTGACATCGGCCGCTCGCTCGCGGCGCGCCCAGCTCTGAGCCATCGCACCGTCCTCATCGGCACGAATCGCGTGCAGCTGCTCGAGGAGCTGGAGAGGGTGGCTGAGGGTCATGCGGTTGGGGAGGCGGCTGAGGGCTGCGCGGCCGCGGAGGCGGCCGCGGGTGTGGGCGAGTCCGCGTCAAGTGACACTCTCGCATCGCTGGTGCGGGCATGGGCCGCCGGGAGTGCGGTCGAGTGGGAGCCTGTGTTCGCAGCGCTCGACGCGCGCCCGGTGCGGCTGCCGACGTACGCGTTCGCGCGCAGCCGCCACTGGGTGGACCACTCCCCGGTGTGGGCAGCAGACGGACCGGTCGCGCAGGCGGGGCGGCAGGTCGAGCAGGTGCCCCCCGTCGCTCTGGGTGTGGCCTCCTCTGCCGGCGGATCCGATTAAGTGTAATCTTCACCACGGGGGTAGATGGTATGACCAAGCTCTTGTCTTTTAATAAGCAACAAACGGATGGGCCGCTCGAGCAGGCCCGTGAGTCCTCTGCCGGAGCGCTCTCGGAGGGCACGCAGGGCGAGATGCCTCAGCTATTCGACCTCGCCGCGCAGCGGCGGACTCCCACTCGCTTTCCGCGTCTGTATAGGCGGTTGGAGCGGTCATGCTCACCGATTCACAACCTGTTTCACGCGTGGGGGACGACGGAGGAAGAGCGCTCGATGTCGTTTCCATGCGACTCGTATGTGCCTTCACCGACGGGCTGTTGCTACAGGGGAATCGAGGTACTGGCCCCGCAGGAGATCGTTTACCGCTGGCTCTGCCAGCTGCGGGTGGCGCCCTACGCCTATGACTGGCTCGACAACTATGGACGGCGGAGTCCGCGCCAGCTCACTCCCGGTGTCGATCGGCTGTGCGCCGGACAGCGGATGCAGGTCATGTTCAGCGTGGTGGAGTTCGTGGAGAACGAGCAGATCACGATGCTGACCGACCGCTTTGAGTGGTTCTTCACGAGAGTGGCGATGACCTATCTGGTGGTGCCTTGCAGTGAGAGCAGCTGCCGTATAGTCACCAAGCTCACTGGGCACGATACGGGTACGTATCTTGTCCGCTTGCGGGCAGCATATTTTCCGATTGTCGAGCTGCCGCTGATGCACAAGCAGCTGGGGCTGTTCAAGTATCTCGCCGAGAGGCAGTTCCTGGAAGAGCTGGCAAGCGGGCGGCGCGTGGAGGACTATTCGATTGGCGTCTAGAGCGCGGGCGGCTCCGCGTGAAGGCGCCGGTCAGTGGGTGAGCTCGTGATGCAGTCGCCGGACGGCGAGTGAGAATGTGAGCAGGGCGAAGCCGACCAGCGCGCCGATCTGAGGGAGCACGCCGAGCAGGTCGCCGCCGTCGTGCTGCAAGGCGCTCAGCGCTTCGTTGCCCCATGCGTGCGGCGTGATGTGGGCAATATCGCTCATGAACGGCGGGAAGAACGTCAGCGGCACCATCGAGCCGCCGAGCGCCGCGAAGCCGAGGCCGAAGAGGATCGCGGCGGCCAGCGCCTCCTGCTCGGTGGCGAGCGTCGCTCCGAGCAGCATCGCGAACCCGGCCGCGACCAGGCAGAAGGCGATCGTCACCGCCGCCACGGCCGGAGCGTTGCCCCATTCGACGCCAAACAGCAGCCCTGAAAGGGACACGATCAGCAGAGCCTGGATGCAGGCGATCACGAACCGCACCAGGGCCTCGCCGATGATCACACTGCGAACCGAGGTGGGTGAGGCGATCATGCGCCGCGCGACTCCCAGGCGCCGCGTCTCGACCAGCGCGGCCGCGCTGGTCAGCGAGGTGATGAAGACGAACAGCAGCAGCTCGCTGGACGCCCCGATGGTGAAGCGCGGGAGGGCCTTTGGATAGGGTCTGCCATTCGGTTCGACCGTGTTCACGACGACCATGGGAAGTTTTGGCGCAAACGCAAGCGCATGGGCGAAAGCCGCGTCGAAGGTAACGCCGCGTTCGCGTTTTAACAGCCTGGCAGCGACCACCTCGTTGCTCTCTTCGTCCAGGCCCGACTGCACGAGCTGACTGATCTCCTGCCCGTTGATCCCATGCTGCGCGTAATACCGTACGTGTATGTACTGGCCCGACCGCAGTATCTGGTTGTAGTCGGCGGGCACCACCAGGCCCGCTTCGGCGTTCCCGTATTCGATCGCGCTGCGCATTGTCTGTTCGCTTTCCACGCGCCGGACTGTTAGTCCCTGCTGGTTGGTGATCGCCCGCAACAGCTGGTTGGCGTACCAGGTGTGCGGCGCCAGCACGTCCACACGCGTGGTGGGCGAGCTGCCGAATGCCGAGCCCAGCAGGAAGATCAGCAGCAGCGGGCCGAGCCCGCTGACGAGGAGGATGCGCGGGTTGCGCGACAGCCGGCGCAGGTTGGCGCTGACGATAGCGAGTGCCTTCACGTCAGACCTCCACCAGATGTCGTATCCGCAGCAGGGCGACGCCCCCCAGGATCGCGGCGAAGGCGAGGATCATCGTCAGCATCGGCAGCACCGCGGCCGGCCCTTCGCCGTGGGAGAGCAGGCCCAGGCCCCGCAGGAACTGAGCCTGGGGCGTCAGCAGGCTGAGCGACGCCACGACCCCGCCCGCCTGCGAGATCGGGAACATCGCGCCGCCGAACGCCCCCATCAGCCCGGCGATGATCGCCTGCCACTCAACGGCCTGCTCCGCGGTGTGCACGAATGTGGCGATGCACGCCGTCAGCGCGGTCGCCGCCACCACCGACGCGCAGACGAGCAGTGCGACGCCCGGGAAGCCGCCCCAGTGGGCGCCGAGGAGCAGGGTCGTCGCCAGCGCCAGCACAGCGGTGCTGGCGAGTCCCAGCGTGACGCTCGCCAGCACCTTGGCGGAGATGATCGATCGCCGTGCCACCGATGCGGCGCGCAGGCGGGCCAGCGTCCCGTGGCTGCGTTCTTCGATGATGCTCAGAAAGCCGAACTGGACGGTGAGGAAGAGGAAGAAGATCGTAAGTCCGGCGGCCTCGTGGGTCGTCAGGTTAAGTTCTTTGCTGCGCAGGTCGACGCTGTGCAGCTTGAACTGCTTAGGCATCTGCGATGCGTGTTCGCCCAAGCGGATGATTTCACTCGAACTTGCATGCCGTTTGCGGGTGCTCGCGACGGCCAGGCGCACGCTGTTGAGCTGGTTGGTGAACGCCAGGGCGATCGAACGAGCGATGTATGTGCCTACCTGCTTGAGTATCTGACCGCTGCCGACGATTTCGATGTGAGTTGGGCTTTCGCCGTTCGCCCCGCGAGAGAAACCCGGCGGCAGCACAAATGTTGCGTTCGCCTTGCCGCTGCTCACGAGCGCCCGCCCGCCCGCCAGGGAGACGGGGTGCAGCTGCGCCAGCTTCTGCTGCTGCAGATGCCCCAGCACTTCCTTCGTGAAGAACAGCGCCGCCGGCCCATGGTCGTCGTTGACGACGCCGAACTGATACTTGGTGGTGCTGCGGACGGCGGCGATCTTGGGCAGCGTGACACTCAGGATCGTGGCCATCACGAACGGGACCACGAGGATCGCGATGAGCGCCGTGCGGTCGCGCACGCGCTGGCGCAGGTCCTTGGCTGCGATCAGAGCCGCGACCGGCATCTAGTGGCCCCTCCCGCCGAAGAACTCGTGGGATGGCTCGCTGCTAGTCGCGCAGAGCACGTCCGGTGAGGTGCAGGAAGACGGTCTCGAGGTTGGATTTGCGAGCCTCGACCGCGGTCAGCGGCGTGCCCGCGCTGGCGGCGCGTTCCAGCAGCGCGGGCAGCAGCCTGCCGGCGTCCTCGACGGCCAGCTCCAGCCCGTCATCGGTGCGGTGCACATTGAGCACCCCGCTCAGCTCGCGCATCGCTTCGGCGGCGCGCTGAAGATCGCCGCTCGCACTCAACAGCACCCGATCGCCCCCGTCAACCAGGGCGATCAACTCCTGGTAGGTGCCCTCGGCGATCAGCTTGCCGTGGTCGATGATGCCGATGCGATTGCAGAAGCGCTGAGCCTCCTCCATGTAGTGCGTGGTGTAGAGGACGCCGATGCCGGCCTGGCCGAGTTGCTCGATGCTGGCGAGGATCGCGTTGCGGCTCTGTGGGTCCACGCCGACGGTCGGCTCGTCGAGGACCAGCAGGCGCGGCTCGTGCAGCAGGCCAAGTCCCATATTGAGCCGCCGCTGCATCCCGCCCGAGTACTCTTTCACCAGATCGTCCGCTCGCTCGGTGAGGCCGACCAGCTCGAGCACCGCCTCGATGCGTGCCTTGGCGGCACGCCCACGGATGCCGTACAGACGGGCGAAGAAGCGCAGGTTCTCGCGACCCGTCATGTCCAGGTAGATCGCGAGCTCCTGCGGCACGTAGCCAAGCGCCGCCTTGGCGGCCACGCTGGTGGTGGTCATCGGCCTACCGGCGACCTCCACCGTGCCTCCATCGGAGGCGAGCAGGCCGCAGATGATCGAGATGCTCGTGGTCTTGCCCGCTCCGTTTGGGCCGAGCAGGCCATAGCATTCACCCGGGACGATCTCGAGGCTGACGTCGTCGACCGCGAGGAGCTCGTCGAAGCGCTTGCGCAGGCCGACGCAGCGCAAAACAGGCGTCGCTTCGGCGACGATGCCGGCGTCGCTGGGTGGCTGGTCGAGCATCGTCGTGGACAAGGCCATATCAGCATTGCATATGCGGGACAGCGTGGCAAAACATCGCGGGCAACCTTGTTCAGCCTTGAAATATGTGAGCCGGCGTCGAGCAGCGGCCGCCCGCAGCCGGGTAGTAAGATCGGCCGTCGATCGTGAGCTGCGCCAGACGACCCCACCGCGGACGGGTGAAAGCACCCGCTTGAGCATGGGCCTACAGGGGGGCCCCAGCCTGCTGGCGATCAGCGACCTGCACGTCACCTATCCCGAGAACCGTCGCGTCGTGGAGGGTCTGCGCGGGCGCTCGCGGGATGACTGGCTGATCGTGTGCGGCGACGTAAGCGAGCTGAGCGCTGATTTGGAGTGGGCGTTGGGCGTGCTGCGCGAGCGCTTCGCCAAGGTCATATGGGTGCCCGGCAACCACGACCTGTGGAGCACCCCGGCGGACCCGCTGCGGCTGCGGGGTGAGGCGCGCTACCGGCATCTGGTGGCGCTCTGCCGGCGCCTGGATGTGCTCACGCCCGAGGATCCCTACCCAGTCTGGGAGGGGCTGGGCGGCCCCGCCACGGTCGCACCCCTCTTCCTGCTCTACGACTACTCATTTGGCAGCAACGTGGCCCCCACCAAGGAGCAGGCGCTGGCGCGCGCCCACGCCGCGGGGGTGGTGTGCAGCGACGAGCTCGTACTGCACCCCGATCCCTATCCCAGTAGGGAGGCGTGGTGCGGCGCACGGGTGCGCGAGAGCGAAGCGCGGCTTGCCTTGTGCGCGCCCGGGCCGCCGACGGTGCTTGTCAACCACTTCCCCCTCACCAATCACCCCACGAGGATCCTGCGCCACCCGGAGTTTGCGCAGTGGTGCGGGACGGTGCGCACCGCTGACTGGCATGTGCGTTTTGGGGCGAAGGCGGTCGTGTACGGCCACCTGCACATCCCGCGCGTGACGTGGTGCGACGGGGTGCGGTTCACCGAGGTTTCGCTGGGCTACCCCCGGGAGTGGCGTCGCTGGGGCGCCGCCCACCGCATGACGCCGCGCCCGATTCTCGGCGGCGAGGACGCGCCGTGATCGAGGAGATCCTGCCCGCCGCGGTCGTCGTGGAGGACACCCGTGAGGAGTGGCTGGACGTCGAGCTGTTTGCAGAGGAGCTGGCCGCGCTGGGGAAAGCGGTGGAGAAGCGCCGCCGCGAGTTCATCACCGCGCGTGCGTGTGCACGTCAAGCGCTCGAGCGGCTCGGCGTGGCGCCCTGCGCGATCGCCCATGGCGAGCGGGGGCAGCCGCTGTGGCCGCGGGGTGTGGTCGGCAGCATCACCCACTGCGCGGGCTACCGCGCGTGCGCCGTAGCCCGCGAGGCGCAGGTGGTGGGAGTGGGCATCGACGCCGAGCCCCACGCGCCGCTGCCCGAGGGGGTGCTGGGCCAGATCGCCCGAGCCGAGGAGCGCCCCCGGCTCGCCCGCCTCGCCGCGGCCGAACCGGCGGTGCACTGGGATCGGCTGCTGTTCTGCGCGAAGGAGGCGGTCTACAAGGTGTGGTTCCCACTGGCCGCGTGCTGGTTGGGCTTCGAGGATGCGACGCTCATGCTCGACCCGGTCGGGCGCACCTTCCAGGCACGGCTGCTGAAGCCCTGGCCGCGGCTGAGCGCGGGCCATGCGAGGACGGGCGCGGGGGAGGCCGGTCCTCCGGGGAAGGGGCTGGGGGAGGCGGATCTCGGGGGGGCGGGTCTTCCGCAGATTCTGGAGGGGCGGTGGCTGGTGCGCGATGGCCTCGTGCTCACCGCGATCGCGCTCCCGCGCGCGCCGTGAGGAACGGCGCGATGTCGCTCGCGCAAGCCGGGTGCATCTGCGTCAACGGGCGCCTCTGCAAGCCCGCGCAGGCCACCGTCTCGGCGCTGGATGCCGGCTTCCTGCTGGGCGACGGGCTGTTCGAGTCGTTGCGTGCCACCGGCGGCGCGCCCTACCTGCTGGAGCGCCACCTGCGGCGGCTGTTTGCCGCGGCGGCGGCGCTGGAGTTCACGGGCATGCCCTCCCCGGGGGCGATCGCCGAGCAGGTGCTGCGGACGCTGCGGCGCGCCGCGCTGCCCGACGCGTACGTGCGCGTGACCGTCACCCGCGGGACGGGAGGCGTGGGTCTCGCGCCGCCCCCGGGCGCGCCCACAGTGGTCATCGCCGCCTTGCCCGCCCAACCGCTCGCTCTCGCGGACACCGCCATCGCGGCCGTGCTGCTGCGGGGGCGTCGTGAGCGGCGGGCGGCGGCCAAGAGCACCAGCTGGCAGCCGGCCATCATGGCCAGGCGTCGGGTCGAAGGCCGCGGGGCCGACGAGGGCCTGTACGTGTCGGTGCGCGGCAATGTGCTGGAGGGTGTGGCCTCCAACGTGTTTGCCGTCGACGGCAACCGCCTGCTCACGCCGCTTGCTCGCCACTGTCTGCCGGGCATCACGCGAGGCCGGCTGCTCGAGCTGGCGCGCGCGCACGGCCTCGAGGTGCTCGAGGCGCCACTGCCGCTGGATGTCTTGATGCGGGCGCAGGAGGTGTTCGTCACCAACGCCGTACAGGGTCTGCGCCCGGTCGCGACGGTGGACGGCGCAGCGATCGGCCGGCAAGATCCGGGAGGCGTGTTCGAGACTCTGCGCCGCCTCTACGCGCGCGACCGTGCGGGAACGCCGGGGGAGACGGGCAGGTGATCGCCGCGCACACTCGGTTGGCGGGGTTGGCCGCGCATCGGCACACGCTCTGTGAGGAGCTGCCCACTCGCGTCGACTGCCGTCATGTCGCCAGGCGCCTGGAGCGGGAGACGTTTCTCTTTCTGCTGGACAGCGCCGGCGGTCCCCGCGAGCTGGGGCGCCACTCGATCCTCGCCTGGCGCCCGCGCTGGGAGTTTCTCGCAAAGGACGGCCTCGCCCGCGCGGGACCACCGGGCGCCGCCGAGCCGCTCGCGGGGCCGGTGCTCGCCGAGTTGGAGCGCACGCTCGCAGCGTTCTCCGCGGCGGCCGTCGAGGTGAGCGGCCCGGGCGAGGCGCCGCCGGTGTTCAAGGGCGGCGCCGTCGGCTTCTTTGCCTACGAGCTGCTGCACGAGATCGAGACCGTCGCACCCAGCGTGGCGCCCGACCTCGGCGTCGCCGACTGCCATCTGCTGTTCTGCGATCTCGCCGTGGTGACCGACGAGCTCGCCGGCCGCAGCTGGATCGTCGGCAACGGCTGGGGGAGCACCGAGGCGGAGGGTCGCGCGGAGTGCCGCACGCTGCTCGACGCCGGGCGGGCGGCCTGCGCGGGCGCGGAGGCGGGGGAGCTTCGCGCGGAGAGCTGCACCTCACACGAGGCCGGGAGCACGGGTCCTCGCAACGGCGTCGTGTCGGCCAACGGTGTCGGGTCGCCGGGGCGGTATGCGACCCCCGCCCGTCTCGCCGCGGGGCGCCGGCTGTGCTGGAGCGACCTCGAGCGCCACGGCGTCAGGGCTCTCACCCCAACCGAGCGCTACCTCGAACTGGTGGAGCGAGCGCGGGCGTGTATCTTCGCTGGAGAGGTGTTCGAGCTGTGCCTGGCGCAGCGCTTCGATGCCGAGTGGGAGGGGGCGGGGATCGACCTGTACGAGGCGATGCGCACCGTCACCCCCGCGCCGATGGGCGCCTACCTGCGCTATCCGGGGCTGGAGCTGTTGTCGTGTTCGCCCGAGCGCTTCCTGCGGGTCGATTCCGAGCGTTGGGTGGAGACGCGGCCGATCAAGGGCACCCGCCCGCGCGGACGGGACGCGCTGGAGGATCGGGCGCTCGCGGCCGATCTCGCGACAGCGCCCAAGGACGGCGCCGAGAACCTGATGATCGTCGACGTCGCTCGCAACGACCTGGGCCGGGTGTGCGAGTTCGGCACGATCGGCGTGCCGAGGTTGCGGGCGGTCGAGCGCCACCCCTCGGTGTTCCAGCTGGTGTCCACCGTGCGGGGGCGCCTGCGCGCGGACGCCACGCCGGTGGAGCTGCTGAAGGCCGCCTTCCCGGGCGGCTCGATGACGGGTGCGCCGAAGGTCGCCGCGATGCGGTTGATCGCCGCAATGGAGGATGCGCGACGCGGGGTGTTCGCGGGTGCGATCGGTTACATCGACTACTCCGGTGAGCTCGACCTTAACATCGCGATCCGCACGATCGTCAAGCGCGGCGAGGCGCTCTCCTTTCACACCGGCGGGGCCGTCACCGCTGACTCGGCGCCGGCGGAGGAGTATCAGGAGACGCTCGACAAGGCGTGCGCGCTGGTGTGGGCGATCGCGGCCGCGCGAGCCGCGGCGATCGGCGTCGGGAGGGCCGGTGCGGAAGCGCGATGAGCGACACGAGCGCCTGCCTGCGAGCCGCGGTGGGGATCGGCGCGGCGGCGCTGTGAGCGAGGCGCTCGCGCTGCGCCGGTTGGTCTTATTCGCCGCGCCAACGCGGCGCGCGTTTCTCGGCGAAGGCGCTGATCCCCTCGCGTAGGTCGTGCGAGGCGAACGACGCGCGGCGCATCTCGATCAATTCGACCTCCTCCTCCCTGGTGAGCCGCCCCTCAACCCGCAGCAGATTGGCGATCATGCGCTTGTTGCCCTGCTGTGAGAGCGGTGCGTTGCCCGCCAGCTCGCATGCCAGCGCGAGCGCGGCGGACTCGAGCTCCGCGGCCGGGGCGACGCGGTTGACCAGCCCCCAGAGCAGGGCGGTGTCGACGTCGATGTAGCTGCCGAGCAGGAACAGCTCGCGGGTGCGGGCGACGCCGATCGCGTCGATGAAGCGGCGCAGCCCGGTGTGGGAGTAGACGAGCCCCAGCTTGGCGGGTGGCATGCCAAGTTTGATCGTGTCCGCCGCCACCCGCAGATCGCACCCCAGCGCCAGCTCCAGGCCGCCGCCGATCGTGTGCCCGGGGAGCGCCGCAAGGGTCGGGTAGGGGTAGCTCTCCAGCGCTTCGATCGCCGCGGTGAACGGGTGCGCGACTCTGCGCTCCAGCTCGTCCATGAATCTGCTGTCGCCGATCTCCCCGATCTCGTATCCCGCCGAGAACATTCCGTGGGAGCCGGTCAGGACGACGCAGCGCGCAGCTCCCTCCGCGGCGAGCTCCGCGAGCGCCTCGGCGATCCCGTCCATGATCGGCTGATCCAGGGCGTTGCGCCTCTGCGGATTGGCGATCGTCAGGCGCGCCACGTGGTCAGCAGGGCGATCGACCAGCAGCTTGCCGTCGGCCAGCCTTTGCGGAGGGGCGGTGGCGGGCATCGGCGAAAGCGTAACTGAGCTGGCGGACCGCTACGCGAGCACGACCAGCGTGTCGCCCTCGTTGACAGCCTGGCCCTCCTGGCACAGGATCTCGACAACTGTGCCCGAGTCCTCGGCCTCCACTGGCATCTCCATCTTCATCGACTCGAGGATCGCAACCGTGTCGCCCTCCTCGATCTCATCGCCCACCGAGCACTCGATTTTCCACACGGTGCCGGTGATGTGGGCCTCTACCTCAGCCACGCGGGCCTCCTCCGGATGCGATTGCCATGATCGGGGAGACAATAGCCTTTGATGGCCTCGGGCTGCCACGCCGCGCTGACACCTCTTTCACTGCTGAGTTGCGTAACTGCGCCGAGTCCACCTACACTCGCCGCCGACTGTTCATGAGAATGGAGGAGGTGGCGAGGTGGCGACGATTCAAGTCGAGGCGGAGGGCATCGAGCGGCTGCTCGACGGCGATTTGCCGGCGAGCTATCTGGCGGCGCATCTCTCCCGTGAGGACGAGGACATATTCAAGGATGCGCGCGACAAGGACGTGCGCAGGTCGATCAGGGTCGGGGAGGTCCCGATGCCCGAATTGGCCCCCGACGAGGTGTTGCTCGCGGTGATGGCGAGCGCGATCAACTACAACACCGTGTGGTCGGCCACCTTCGAGCCGATCTCGACCTTCCGCTTCCTGGAGGGCTACGCGCGCTTGGGGCGCTGGGACGCGCGCCATAACCTGCCCCACCACGTGCTCGGCTCCGACGCGGCCGGCGTCGTCGTGCGAGCCGGCGTGGGGGTGCGGAGATGGTCGGTCGGCGACAGGGTGGTGGTCTCGCCGGGCTGGGCCGACGACCAGGACCCTCTCACCTTCTGCGACCCGGCGCTGAGCTACACGGGGCGGGCGTGGGGCTTTGAGACGAACTTCGGCGGTCTGGCGCACTTCGCGGTGGCGAAGGCCAACCAGTTGATGCCCAAGCCGGCGCACCTCACGTGGGAGGAGGCGGCCTGCAACTTGCTTTGCGCGGGCACCGCCTATCGGATGCTCGTGAGCCGGAATGCGGTGCAGTTCAAGCAGGGGGACATAGTCCTCATCTGGGGCGCCACCGGGGGTCTGGGCAGCTACGCCGTCCAGTTCGTCCGCAACGGCGGCGGGATCGCGATCGGGGTCGTGGGCTCCGAGCGCAAGGCGCAGTTGCTGGAGAAGCTCGGCTGCGACGTCGTGGTGCGGCGCGATCTGCTGGAGCTCGACGGCCTGTCGGACAGTCAGAAAGGCAAGCGGATCGGGACGGAGATCCGGCGCGCGGTGGGCGAGGACCCACACATCGCCTTCGACTACGTCGGGCGCGAGACGTTCGGGATGTCGGTGTTCCTGCTGCGGCCCGGCGGAAGCGTCGTCACCTGCGGGTCGAGCACGGGCTACAGGCACGAGTTCGACAACCGCTATCTGTGGATGAAAGTCAAGCGCATCATCGGCAGCCACGGAGCAGGCTGGCAGGAGGCGTGGGAGGCCAACCGGCTGATCGCGCAGGGCCGGATCGTGCCTGCGCTATCGAAGGTCTATCCATTGGAGCAGGCGGGCGAGGCCGCACGCGAAGTGCAGTTGAACCGGCACGTGGGCAAGGTCGGGGTGCTGTGCCTGGCCGAGCGCGAGGGTCTCGGCATCGAAGACCCCGAGCTGCGCGCCTCGATCGGCGAGGAGCGGCTCGGGCTGTTCCGTGAGTTCGCCTGAACCGGGACCACCGGTCCGGCGTCGCACTCACTCTGGCAGCAGATGCAGCGCCTCGCAGTGGCGCGGTCGGACGGCGTGAAAGTGGCGGCGGTCGAGCGTGATGACGTGGGGGGTGCCGAGCCGCTCGGCGAGAGCTACCACGGAGGCGTCGGTGACGCCGAGCGGGAAGTCTGAGTATTGGCCGATCAGCTCGGCCATGCGTGCCCACTCCCGGGGTGGGGGAGCGTCGACGTCGAGGGTGCCGAGCGACTGGATGAAGGTCGCCTCGACCTCGGCGCCGAGGCGTGTCGCGGCGAGGTAACCGACCTCTGCGATCACGAGCACGGGGATGACCAGGCGCAGCCCGGGGCGGGTGAGCGCGGCCGCGCAGGCTTGGTGGTCGGAGTCGTCACGGTCGATTGAGGCGTAGAGCGGCCCTGTGTCAACGACCGCGAGCATCGCCCCACTCGTGGGCGAGGATCTCCTCGGCGCGCCGAGCCGTGTTGCTGGCGCCGCTGTGCCCGATGCCGATGAACGGCAGACCGCCGGCCGCCTGCCTGTCGAGGTGCTCGCGCAGCGCGTCCCGTGCCACCTCTGAGAGGGAGACGCGTCGCCGCTGCGCCTCGCGCTCGATGTCCTGCGCCAGATCCTCGGGCAGGCTGATCGTTGTGCGCCTCATACGCTCATCGTATCATCGCGTGGGAGCGGCTCTCCTGGCTGGCCGTGCGGGTGCGAGCCGTGCTTCAGCGAGACCTACGCGATCGTGCTGCTCACCCGCCGCGTAACCTTGCCGCCCCCGCGAGGTAGAGCAGTCAGACTGATGCTGTGAGTGGCCACGACCCGATCCGGCAGGGGAGCAGAGAGCAGATGAGCGAGCTGGCGCCGATGCGCGAACAGGTGTATAGCGACCCGCGGCCGAGGGAGCACTTCGACCGCTTTCACGAGCGCGCACGCACGCGTGAACCCGATTGGGCGTACGAGCTGACGCGGATGCTGACCTCGCTGTATGCGTATGCCGGCCTGCGCACGCGCGCGATCGCCACCGACAACGTGCCGGGCCGCGGCGCGGTGATTCTCGCGCCCAACCACTTCTCGTTCATGGACCACTTCCTGATGGGCTGCTACCTCCGCCGCAAGGTGCGCTTCATGGCGAAGTCGCAGCTCTTCAAAGGGCCGATGCAGTTCATTTACACCCACGGCGGCGTTTTCCCGGTGCGCCGCGGCGCGCGCGACGAAGAGGTGTTCACCACCGCGAAGGCGATCCTCACGCGCGGGGGGGCGATCACGATGTACTGCGAGGGGGGGCGCTCGCGCGACGGCAAGCTGGCGGCCCAGGCCAAGCGTGGGATCGGGCGCCTGGCGCTCGAATCGGGAGCGCCGGTGGTGCCGATCGCGATCCACGGCTCCTCGCGGATCCGCAACTGGAAGCGCCTGCGGCTGCCCTCGATCACGGTGCAGTACGGGCCGGCGCTGCGCTGGGAGCAGGTGGCCGACCCCACGCCCGCGCAGCAGCAGGCGGTCGCCGACGAGGTACTGGTCGAGATCAAGCGACTGTACGCGGGGCTCGAGCAGCACGGGCGCCGCGGCGCGCTGCGGCGCGTGCGCGAGCAGCGCCTCGCCGCCAAGGCGTCGGGGGCGTCGCGGACAGTGGGCCAGGTCGGCTGAGGGGCCCGGCGGGCTCCCGTAACCGACTAGGCATCCTCACCGCTCCGCGCTCGCCGCCCCCCGGTGCTCTATGACCGGGGGAGGGGGGCATGGTCGCCCGGACTTTTGATGGCGGCCTGCGGCCGCGGCGGCGTTCGCGTGGGTGTCCCCGGGCCTTGTGTTTGTGCCGCAGGACGGAATCTTCACTGTTGAATTGACACGGCGGGTTGGGCGGATTATGGTGAAGCTCGGGGTAAGGGGAAAAATCTCTTCCTCGTGTTGGCCATCTCTGGACCGAGGCAGAGTTTGCCGGGACCAGGAGGCCATGACCAGCGCTACGGGGGTCTTGGAGATGAGCTTCAGGGGTCGGAGAGTCTTGGGAGTGGTCGTCGCCGCATGCTGTGTTCTGGGTGTGGCGGCCGAGTCCGGGGGGGCCCGCGGCGGCTCGAGCGCGTCTGCGGGCGGGGAATCTGCCCCGGGCGGCCTCGCGCTGCGCTCGCCGGCGATCGTTGCGGTGTCGTCGCCAGAGGAAGGCGTGCAGGCGGAGGCGCAGCAGGCGCGGCTGGACAGCCCCGCGGCGATCGCGGCGCGCAAAACTTCGCGCACGAAGTTCGAGCATCTTGGGGCCGCGAGGGCGGCCCAGGTCGCCAGGGAATCATTTCCTGAAACAATCGACCGTGCGGTGGGCGGGCCTCCACGACTGCCGGCGGGGCAGCGGATCGTCGACTACATCTCGTCGAACGCCGCGCAACTTGCGTTGCCGGGCGGCAGGCGCGCCGTGGTGGACTCGATGCAGCCGATGGCGATCGAAACTTCGCGGGGCCATCGCGCGCCGATCGATCTCAGCCTGACCAGGAGGGGTGGTGTGTTCGAGTCGGTGCGGCCCCTGGTGAGCGTGCTGATTCCCCAGCGCTTGAGCGCCGGTGTGAAGCTGACGGACGCGGGCGTGTCGCTAACGCCGGTCGATGCGCAGGGATCGCCGTTGGGTGGCTCCGAAGGCGCGGTGGACGGTGCGAGCGTGCTGTATGCGAACACGCAGACCGACACGGACACGGTCATGAAGCCGACGACTGACGGAGTGGAGGCGGACACGGTGCTGCGGTCGGTCAGCAGTCCCGGGCAGCTGTACATCCGCGTAGGGTTGCCGCCGGGTGCGAGCCTCGTGCAGGCTCACGGTGGTACCGGGTCGGTGAAGGTGATGAACGATGGGCAGGCGATCGCGTTCGTCCGTCCACCGAGCGCAACGGACGCGGCTGGCATGAGCGTGCCGGTGTCGATGGACGTCAAGGGCGATCTGCTCGCGTTGACGGTATCGGCGCAGGGCGAGGAATACCAGTGGCCCGTCGCGGTCGATCCGGAAGTGGTGATCGACCATGAATTGGGTCCTGCTGAATGTTATCGGGGACTGGAAGGCGAAGCGGAACATAAGAGCAGCAGGTGGTGCGTGAATGAATACCCGGAAAAAATGTTCAACTCCCACTGGGATTCTCACGAAGTTGAACTGCACACGGACAACACAGTTGGCGATTACATCGTCGTGGCGTATCGCACGCAAGGTGAATCCAAGATCTATGAGGTGGAAGCTGAATCGGGCGGAAACGCAGAAAAGGGAGTAGCAAAGCTGGAAATAGCTCGGAACCGTGCTGAAGGCAAAGAAGAAGGCGAAGATGAAGTCACACCTGCTACGGTAGCGGAAAAAACCACATGGGATACAACGAAACCGACAACGCTTTGCGCGGTTTCGGGATGTGCGGACACAGGCGGCACCAGTGGTAATCTCGCCGCGTTCAAGCTGGAACAGAAGGAAACCTCCAGCGAGGATGTTTCTGGGGCACTGCGGAACACTCATGTCTATATTGCGCAGGAAAAAGGGCCGGAACCCTCGTTTAGCACAGAACCGGAAATTGAAGTCGAAAAAGGGGTCAAGCGGCTCAACGCTCTGGTCGGAGAACACTGGCTTGGACCGCATTCGGATACCGCCTTCGAAGTAAAAGCGCACGATCCCGGCGTCGGGATCGCCTGGGGGAAGATTACGCTTGGCTCGTGGAAATTGGAAGAGCCGATTTACGAAGAAGGTAAGTGTAATGGTGTGCAGTGTAATGAGAATTACCATACAGCGGTTACTTATAGTCCGGGTATGGCCGAAGGGGAACAGTCGATCGACTGGTATGCCTCGAACCTGGCGGGTCGCCCGTGCGAATCGTGTCATGGAATGGAAAGTAAAACTCTTCACTTGGTGAAAGTTGACGCCAAACCGCCTTATGATCTCGAAGTGAGCGGCTGGCCGGCGCGCCGTGAAATCAGTGCGTCGCCACACGTGCTGACCGTTAAGGCTACGGATGGCGAAGCCTCGATTAAAAGTTCTGGTATCAAATCGATTGCGGTTTCGGTCGATGGTGGACCGGAAAGTTTGGTGTCCAATCTTTCATGTACCGAAGTTTGCACGCGTGGCCCGACCACGGGAAGCGGGGAATATACGCTCCACGCGGAAGCTCTTACGGAAGGTGTGCACAGGCTGGTGGTGACTGCCACGGACAACGCCGACAATGTCGCTTCGGAAGAATTCACGTTCGATGTGCGTCACGGCAGTCCTGTGCCGGTTGGTCCGGGCACGGTCGATCCCACGACGGGGCAGTTCAAGTTGAGCGCGACGGACGTCTCGCTCGCCGGCTCGGGTGGGGTGTCGCGCGTGTATGAGTCGCGCAATGTGACCGCCGGCGCCGGCGGGCCGCTTGGTCCGCAGTGGGCGCTCAGTCTCGGTGGCGGGGAGGGTCTTACGGTGTTGCCGACCGGTAGTGTGGTGCTGGCCAGCTCTGCGGGTGGTACGACGACGTTTACGCCAAACGAAAAAGAAAAAGGCCAATTCGAATCTCCGCTTGGCGATGGCAACGTGAAGATCGAAGCGAAGGAAAAGGAAGCGGGCAAGGGGATCACTGAATATCTGCTTAAGGAAACTACGGCTGGGACGACGACGACGTTTACGCAGCCGGCCGGCACTGAATTGACGGCTCCGGTGTATTCGGATCAGTTTGGTGCTGAAGGGGCGCAGCTTAATGATCCTGAGAGCGACGCGGTGGATGCGAGCGGGAATGTGTGGGTCACTGATTTTCAAGACGGTCGTATCGAGAAGTTCTCACAGGCTGGTGTGTTGCTGGCATCCTATGGGTCTCCCGGGTGGGGCACCGGGCAGTTCATGGATCCGTGGGGGATCGCGGTCAATCAGAGCACCGGGAACGTGTATGTGACCGACCAGGGCAACAATCGTATTGTGGAGCTCAACTCTTCTGGGGAATTCGTGCGGGCGTTCGGCTGGAACGTGAACAGTCGCGGCAAAGGCGAATTCGAAGTGTGCACGAGCTATTGCAAAGCCGGGACCGCGGGCTCCGAACCTGGTGAGGTCAATATCGAGGCGGGCGTGGCGATCGATTCCAGTGGGAATGTGTGGGTCGCGGACTACGGCAACAACCGGATCGAGGAGTTCGGTGAAGCGGGCGAATACAAACAGAAGTTTGGGGTCGAAGGCAAAGGTGAAGTGCAGTTCAAAGGTCCGCTGAACATCGCGTTCTCAGGTGGCAAGCTGTATG
The DNA here is from genome assembly GCA_963791485.1 of uncultured Solirubrobacterales bacterium. GTDB lineage: Bacteria > Actinomycetota > Thermoleophilia > Solirubrobacterales > Solirubrobacteraceae > Palsa-744. Next base: position 632,378 of record CAWBSO010000003.1, on the reverse strand, counting down.
TCACCGATAACGGGAACGACAGGGTCGAGGAGCTCTCCACGGCGGGTAAATACGAAGGGCAGTTCGGTAAAGAAGGCACGGGCAGCGGTGAATTCAAATCACCAAGAGGGATCGCTGCCGAATCAAAGACGGGCAACCTGTACGTGACCGATGCCGGTAACAGCCGCGTGCAGGAGTTCAGCCCATCGGGCAAATTGATCACCAAGTTCGGCTCGGCCGGTTCGGGGGCCGGGCAGTTCTCAGAACCGACCGGTGTCGTGGTCGGCGCCTCAGGCGCCGTATACGCGACCGACTACAACAACAAACGGGTCCAGGAGTGGACGCGCCCGTCGTGGCTTCCCGAACGGTCTGAAAGCGCGCTCAAGGCGACCACGACCTCCTACGCCTACAAGGCCGTCGAAGAGGAAGGCCAGACGGTGATCGAGCCGATTGAGGCCGTCGCCCCAGCGCCCGCCGGCGTGACGTGCACGAAATCGGAAGAAAAAGTGGTGGGCGAAGCTCTGAAAGCCGGCTGTCGCGCGTTGCTCTTTAGCTATGCTGAAAAAACAAAGTCCCCCATCGGCGAAGCACCGAGTGAATGGGGCGAATACGCCGGCCACTTGAAGACGGTGTCGTTTGAGGCTGAGAATCCATCCACTAAAAAAATGGAAGAAAAACCGATTCCGGTGGCCGAATACTCCTACGACAGCAAGGGTCGTCTCCGAGCCGAGTGGGACCCGCGGATCTCGCCTGCGTTGAAGACGACGTACGGGTATGATGCCGAAGGGCATGTCACGGCGGTTACACCGCCCGGTCAGCAGCTGTGGGCATTGACGTATGGCACTATTTCAGGCGATCCTAATACCGGGCGGTTGTTAAAGATCACGCAGTCTCAGCCCGAAGCGGGCGCCACAAAAGGAGTAATCCTCGAAAGGCTCAAAGAACAAAGCCAACTACCGAGATTATTCAGTGAAAAAAATGGACCCAAACTATCGGGGTCCACGGTTGTGGGTGTCACAATGGGTGTGTCAGCCGGCATTTGGCACAACTCGCCGGTTGCATACGGCTATCAGTGGGAGGACTGCAACACGGCGGGAGCCGAATGCGCGCCGATTCTTGGTGCAACGAATGCGAACTACAAGGTGGCCTCGAATGATGCCGATCATACGCTGGTTGCGGTGGTCACTGCCACGAATGGAGGAGGGTCTATATCTGCCTCGACCGTGGCCAGCGGTTTGGTTGGAGCAGCAGTCTGCTAACTATTCCCAGTCGGCGGAAAGTTCCCCGGATGGGATCGTTGCGGGTCCGGATGGCAACATGTGGTTTACCGATTCGGAAACAAACAAGATTGGGAAGATCACTACTTCTGGTGTGATCACCACATACTCACTGCCGTCGGGCAGCCGACCGGCGGGGATCACTGCGGGTCCCGACGGCAACCTGTGGTTCACGGACATCGGCTCCAGTAAGGTTGGCAAGATCAACACATCGGGTGTGGTCACGGAATACGCTTTGCCCTCGGGCAGCGAACCGAATGGGATCACTGCGGGTCCCGACGGCAACCTATGGTTCCCAGAGGTCAACACCAGCAAGATTGGCAAGATCACAACCTCGGGAACCATTACGGAATATTCGCTACCGTCGGGAGGTGACCCGTATGGGATTACCGCCGGTCCTGACGGCAACCTGTGGTACACGAACTACACCCTCCGCAAGATTGGCAAGATCACAACCTCGGGAACCATTACGGAATATTCGCTACCGTCGTATAGCAATCCGTATGGGATTACTGCGGGTCCCGACGGCAACCTGTGGTTCACGGATTCTGGAACAGATAAGATCGGCAAGATCACCACGTCCGGCACAGTCACCGAATATTTGCTGCCGGAAGGCAGCGAGCCGTACGGGATAACTTCGAGTCCGGATGGCAACCTTTGGTTCACGGACCTTGGCACCGGTGAGGTTGGGAAGATTACGACGTCGGGAACGATCACTGAATATTCCGTCGGCATGGAAGACTCGTCAATCGGGATCGCAGCAGGTCCGGACGGTGACCTATGGTTCACCCACTTGTCCGGCGGTGGGATTGGCAAGATGCCAACATCGGGCAATGGTGCCACCAAAGGAGGCGAAACCTATTCGCCTCAGCCGGGCACGACGATCGAGTATCGCGTACCTGTCTCGGGCGCCGGCGCGCGATACAACATGAGCGAAGGCGAAGTTGCGAAATGGGGTCAGACAGACGATCCGCGCGAAGCGATGGCGATCTTCCCGCCGGCCAAGCCGATGGGCTGGCCAGCCACGGAATACGAACGCGCGACGATCGACTACATGGATGAAGAGGGACACACGGTCAACGTTGCCTCCCCGAGTGGCGGGATCTCCACGACGGAATACAACGAAATCAACGAGGCGAAGCGTACGCTCAGCGCGGACAATCGCGTGACGGCGCTGGCGGCAAAAGAAAAATCGGTTGAAGTCGCGGACGAGCTCGAAAATAAAAACATCTATAACGAAAAGTACCAGCTCGCTGAAACGCTTGGTCCTGAACACGAGGTCAAGGTCGCCAAAGGCAACGAAAAAGGGATCAAAGCTGGCAGCGAAGTGATGGCGCGCGAACATGTCAAGTACTTCTACGACGAAGGCTCGCCGGAAGGCAAGATATACAATCTCGTGACGAAGACCGAAGACGCGGCGGAGACGGCGAGCAAAGAAGAATTCGATCCGCGCACGACCAAGACGTCCTACTCTGGAGCGGGTTCGTGTGAAGGTCACGAAGTCAGTGGCTGGACGCTGCGCAAACCGACCTCGGTGACAAAGGAACCGGGCGGAGTGAATCTGACGACGACCACCGTGTACGAACCGTGCACGGGCAACGTGGTGGAAACGCGCAGTCCGGCGGGTTCTACACAGGCGCCCCCGGCTTACGCCTTCACGTTCGGCTCGGGAGGTAGCGGCAGCGGGCAGTTCTCGCACCCGATGCAGGACGCTGTTGACTCCAGCGGGAATGTGTGGGTCGCGGATGGGTACAACGATAGGGTCGAGAAGTTTTCCGGCACGGGCGCATTCCTTGCGTCGTATGGGGAAGGAGGCAGCAGCGAAACCAAACTGCAGTTCAACGAGCCGGACGGCCTCGCGATCAACCAAACAACGGGGAATGTGTATGTCGCCGACTCGCACAACAATCGCGTGGTGGAGATGTCCTCGTCGGGGGGGCTCGTGCGCGTCTTCGGTAAAGCTGGTTCGGGTGAAGGACAGTTCAAAGAATCTGCCGGTATCGCCATCGACTCGAAAGGGAACGTGTGGGTCACGGACTACGGTAACGATCGTGTCGAGGAGTTCAGCGAAACCGGGGTATATCTGAAAAAAGAATTTGGTGGTAAAGGCCAGGGCAATGGTCAGTTCGAAGGCGCGAGCGGCATCGCGATCGCGGGCGGGGATGTCTACGTGACCGACGAGGTTCCGGCGCGGGTCGAGGTGTTCAACGAAGAAGGCAAGTTTGTGAGGACGTGGGGATCTTCGGGCGAAGGCGCCGGACAGTTCAAGTATCCATCTGGGGTATCGGTGGGTCCCAACGGGAATGTGTATGTGGCTGACGGTGGCAACGCTCGCGTGCAGGAGTTCGGCCCGACCGGACAGTTCCTTACATCGTTTGGGACGAAAGGCTCGGGCAATGGGCAGATGTCAGAACCCGAAGGCGTCGCGACCACGTCGTCTGGAGCGATCTATGTCACCGATGCTGGTACCAACAACCGCGTGCAGGTGTGGGAGTCGGTTCCGTCCGCGCCCGTCTATACGTCGCAGTTTGGCACTAAAGGCACCGAAAATGGTCAGGTCAAAGAACCTCGTGGTGTGGCGATGACCAAAAGCGGCAATGTAGATGTGCTTGACAGCTCTAACAGTCGTGTGGAGGAATTCGGCCCGTCCGGCACATACCTCAACAAGTTCGGCGCCAGCGGGTCAGAAAAAGGCCAGATGAGCGTCCCGTTGGGGATCACTGTCGATGCCAAAGGCAACGTCTGGGTTGCCGACAGCGCGAACAACAGGGTCGACGAGTTCAACGAAAAACGGGAATGGGTGCAGGCGTTTGGGTGGGGCGTGAACAAAGGCGAATCCAAACTCGAAGTCTGCACGACCACCTGCAAAGCCGGGGCCGCTGGGTCAGGGCCGGGTCAGTTCAAAGAACCAAAGGGCATCGCCGTAAACGCGAGCGGCGACGTGTATGTCGCGGACAGCGCTAACAACCGGGTGGAGGAGTTCACCGAAAAAGGAGCATTCCTGGCCGCGTTTGGGTTCAAGGTCAACGAAAGCGGGAAAGAAGAATTCGAAATCTGCACGAGTAAATGCAAAGCGGGCACGGCCGGCTCGGGCAACGGACAGTTCAAAGAACCGGGCGGTCTCGCAATCGCGCCGAACGGAACCGTGTGGGTGGCGGACACCGGCAACCAGCGGGTGGAGGAGTTTGGCGAAAAAAATGAATACCTGACCAAGTTTGGCTCGGCTGGGACGGGCAACGGGCAGTTCAAAGAACCGAAGGGCATAGCGATCGATTCCGCGGGTAACGTGTGGGTGACGGACGGCGTCAACGATCGCGTGCAGGAGCTCACCCCGTCGGGCACATTCCTCACGGCCTTCGGCGACAAGGGCACGGGCAACGGGCAGTTCGAAGAACCCTGGGGCATCGCGTTCGGGGCGAGCGGCGCGGTGTACGTGGCCGACGTCAAAAACAACCGCGTTCAGAAGTTCACGCTCGCGCCCTCGCCGGGCAACGAAGGGGTACACGACGCGCGGATCTCTTACTACAGCTCCGAAGAAGAATCAGAAATCCCAGCGTGCAGAAAACACCCCGAATGGGCCAATCTGCCGTGCCAGACCGAACCGGCCGCACAGACGGGGCTGAGCGGATCACCGGCGTTGCCGATCACCACGCTCACATATAACATCTGGGACGAGGTCGAAAAGACCGAAGAAAAGTTCACCTGGATCAATTCGGAAGGCAAAGAAGAAAAAGTGACCCGCACGAAGGCCCAGACCTACGATCCTGCGGGTCGTGCGGTGACCAGCGAAGAGAAGGCCGAACCGGCGACGGACACCGCGCTGCCAAAAGTTACCAATAAATACAATGAAGAAACGGGCGCGCTGGAAACGCAGAGCGCGGAAATCGGCGGCAAAACGAAGACGATCACCAGTGTCGACAACACCCTCGGGGAGCTCGAAAAATATACCGACGCGGAAGGCAACACCTCGACGTACGTCTACAACCTGGAAGGACAGGTCGAAGAAGTCAACGACGGACAGAGCGAAAAAAAGGGTGTGCAGACCTACGCGTATGCGCCGAGCACTGGCTACCTGGAAAAACTCGTGGACTCGTCCGCCGGCACGTTCACCGCGACGTACGACAGCGAAGGCAAAATGCTGACCGAGAACTATCCGAACGGGATGACCGCCAAGTACACCTACAACCAGCTTGGCACGGCGACGGGGATTGAATATAAAAAGGAAAAAGACTGTGCCACGAAATGTCCGGAAACGTGGTTCAGCGACACGAACACCCCGTCGATTCACGGCGAAACGCTTCAGCAGTCGAGCACGCTCTCGAAAGAGAACTACACATACGACGAAGAGGGGCGACTCGCGGAAACCCAGGAAACCCCCACAGGCAAAGGCTGCAAATCGCGACTGTACGCCTATAACGAAGAATCCGACCGCACGAGCCAGACCACGCGTGAATCCAGCACCGAAACGTGTGCGACCGAAGGCGGGCTGCTGCAGGCCCACTCCTACGACGCCGCCAATCACCTGATCGACGCCGGCGTAAAATACGAAACGTTTGGTAACATCTTGACGCTGCCCGAAGCTGACGCCGAAGGCCATGCACTGACGAGCACCTACTACGTCGATAACCAGGTTTTGAGCCAGACGCAGAATGGAACGACGAACGAATACGTCTACGATCCGGTCGGTCGCACGATGGAAACAAAATCCGAAGTAAAATCGACCAAAGTGAAAACAGCAGTGATTCCTCACTACTCTGGTCCCGGCGAGGCGCTGACATGGACGAGCGAAGAAGAAGGCAAAAAATGGTCTCGTGACATTCCCGGCATCGACGGCGCACTCGACGCGATCGAGAAGAGCGGCGAAGAAACAAAACCGGTGCTGCAGATCCACGATCTTCAGGGCGACATCGTTGGTGAAGCATCAGACAGCGAAACCGAAACAAAACTTCTCAAAACCTACAACAGCACCGAGTTCGGCGTGCCGAACGAAGGCAAAGCGCCCCCGAAGTACGCGTGGCTGGGAGCCGGCGGGGTGGCAAGCGAAACGTCCTTCGGCACGGGCACGGTTACACAGGGCGGCGCGTCGTACGTGCCTCAGATCGCCCGGAATTTGCAGACGGCGCCTGTGGTGCCGCCCGGCGCCTTCCCTGACGGCCAGGGCACAGGATCGGAGAACACCGCTGAAATACCGGGGTGGTACATATCGCTGTCAAATGCCGAGTCGGCCGCCACTGTCGCTGAATGGACGGCGAAACAGGAGGCGAAGAAGGCAGGCTTGCAGCTCGTGGGTATGGGTAGTGATCCAACCCAAACTCGCTATTTTGGCAATACTGGTGAGTACACGATGCAGGATGTATTGGGTTATGTGCAGGGATGCTTCGCCGAAGGCGTGGATCGAGGGATCGAGGGCGATACGCCTGTGGCGGAATGCCTCGTCCGGATAACTCATTATTTCTTGGCAAATCAATATTACTTCGAAACTTACGCTTTTGCCGGTACAGCACAGTTTTTTGTCGAATGGTATAGCTCAGAAATGATAATTGCCTGGGGTCTTTTCCTGGAAGAAGCGTTGGAAGGATGCATCGCCAGTCAGGTATATATGTGCGGGATAGAAGTTCATTCGTCAGTGTTCGAAATGACAAATGAAGGTATGCTTGAGATATCGAAAACAATCCAGTACGTGGCTATGCCGGTTGTTAAGGATTGCTATGCGTATAAGTCAGAGTGTTACGTTACGGGGGAAGGCGATTTTTGAGGACACGTTCGCGGTGTCGTGAGTGCAACAGGTGGCTAAATCACAGGTCGGTCTTACTGGGCAGACTTTGACGACAACCAGTTGACTACGCTCCCTACAGTGCCAGCACGCTCCACGGGATCTCGCCACGATCTCGTCGCTGCCGCCGCCGATCGGGTCGGGGCGGGCGTCGCGTGTCAGTGCGCTCGACCGGATCGCCCGAGAAGCTCTTCGCGTCGAGAAGCCCGGCGGCGATCGCGATCTCGGCGGTTGTCAGCGCCTTCGACGCGCGTGTTGGCCAGCGCTTGCCTTACCCAGAGGCGCAGATCGCGGTCGAGCGTGATGTGACTACGAACCCGCGAGGATCTCGACCTCCCAGACGCTGGGCGTCGAGATGCCGATGCTCGGGGCGCTTGGTCGAGCGCGGCTCGGGCCGGTTCGGAGAGGCGCCGCCAAGCCGTCGGGAGCGTCGCGTACAGTTGGCCGGGTCAGCCGAGGGTCCCAGGTGGGCTCCGGTAACCGACCTGACCATTGTTTGAGGGAGCACTATGAGGAGGAGCGCATGAACACCGGTTCAATCGACGTGGGCGCGATCATCCGCCGTGCGTTCCAGATCTACGTCGACCAGGCGCCCGTGCTGATGCCGGCGGCCGCCGTGGTGTTCGTCATCAGCTCGGTGTTCGGCGTGCTGCTGATCGCCGCCTCGGCGGGGCTGGCGTTCATTGCGCTGATCGTCAGCCTCGTGGCGACCACGCTGTTCACCGGGATGGTGGTTGAGCTCGTCTCAGATGTCCAGGACGGCCGGCGCGACGCGAGCGCCGGCCAGTTGCTGCGCGCAGTCACGCCGGTGCTGGGCAAACTGATCCTGGTGGGGATCGTCGCCGGTATCGGCATCCTGATCGGCTTCATCCTGATCGTGATCCCCGGCCTGATCCTCGCCACGATCTGGTCGGTGGCGGCCCCCGTCGTGGTGCTCGAGCGCCCCGACGGCCTGCGCGCGCTGGGGCGCAGCCGCGAGCTGGTGCGCGGCAACGGCTGGAACGTGTTCGCGGTGATCCTGCTGCTGGTGATCCTCGTCGGCCTCCTCGCCTCTGGGGTCGAGTTCGCCGGCGACGCCGCCGGCACCGCCGTGGGCCTCGTCGTGCGCGTGGTGGTCGGCATCCTCACCGCCCCAATCTCCGCGCTCGCCGCGGCGGTGCTGTATTTCGACCTGCGCAAGGCGCACGCGGAAGCGACGCCGCCCGAGGAGCCGCAGCTCCCCGGGTTCCAGACCGGAGGGTTCCCGCCCGCGGCGCCCTGAGCGCGACTCAGCTCGTCATCCCCACGAACTGCCCGCCGGTGACGTTGAGGATCTGGCCGTGCACGTAGTTGGACCACGGCGAGCAGAGGAAGAAGATGCCTCCCGCCGCCTCCTCAGGGGTGCCGGGGCGCCCCAGCGGGATCAGCATCGAGGCCATCTGGCGCATCTGCTCGGGGATCCCGAGCTGCACCTTCTCGCCGCCGATCTCCATTGTGTTGTCCTCGACCTTGGCGGCCGTCAGGCGCGTGTCGATGAAGCCGAACGCCACGGCGTTGACGTTGACCTTGAACTGGCCCCACTCCTTCGCCAGCGTCTTCGTCAGGCCGGTGACGCCGGCCTTCGCGGAGGAGTAATTGGCCTGGCCGGCGTTGCCCATCGTGCCGGAGATCGAGGAGATGTTGACGATCTTGCGGAACACCTCCTTGCCCTCCTCACGCTCCTTCTTGGCGGGCTCGCGCAGGTGCGGCGCGGCGGCGCGGATCACGCGGAAGGGCACCACGAGATGGATGTCGAGCATCGCCTGGTACTGCTCGTCGGACATCTTGTGGATCGGCGCGTCGATCGTGTAACCGGCGTTGTTGACGATGATGTCGATCCTGCCGAACGCGTCCACGGCGCTCTGCACGAGCTCATCGGGCACGCCGGGCTTGGTGAGGTCGCCGGCGAACACCGCCGTCTCGCCCGCGATCTCCTCAGCGGCCTGCGTGGCGACGTCGCCGTCGAGATCGTTGATGAGTACGTGCGCGCCGTTTGCGGCGAGCAGCTCTGCGGTGGCGCGCCCGATGCCGCGCGCGGACCCTGTGACGATGGCGGCTTTGCCGTCGAGAACTCCCATGGTGTGTGTTGCTCCCTTCGCTTTTTTTTAGAAACCCACCCACCCGGGAGGTTATCCGTCCGGAGCCTGCGGCGACGTGGCGCGAGGAGTGCCCGGCGGGGACGACCGTGCCGAAGTCCTGGGTGTAGAGCGCCCCGGGCTGCCCTTCGGCGAGCGCGGCGGGGGGTCGCGGCTCGACCCCGACCCCGGTTTCGCGGTAGGCGCCGTCGAGGATGTTGGCGCGGTGCCCGGGGGAGGCCATCCAGGCGTTTACGATCGATTGCGGCGTGGCCAGCCACATCGTGCCCCACGCGATGTTCTCGCCGACCACGTACCCGTCCTGCGGGTTGGTGATGTAGCCGCTCGCGCGGATCCGGTCGAGCGGCGTTTCGCCGTTGGGCGCGATGTGGGAGAAGTAGTCCTCGTCGGCCATGTCGCGGCTGTGAGCCTGCGCGGTGTGCGCCAGCTTTGCGTTGGGCGCGAGCGCGCCCTCACCGTGGCGTTCGCGTTCCTGATTGATCAGGCACAGCACCGCGGCACGTACCTGTTCGACGTTGTCGGAGGTGGGCGTCAGGTTGGCGCCCGAGCAGGAGGTCGCGGCGGATACCGGGGTCGCAGATCCGATCCAGCTCGCAGCGGTCGCACACAGACAGGCTGTGAGTGCGAGCAGCGATGTGAGTCGGGCGCGGGCCACGGCGATTGCATCGACGCCCGCGCGCACGGACGTGAGCCGGGGCGGGCAGGTTTGGACACCTTTGTGGGTGCCACGCGCCGGCTCGGTGGCTCTCCTCAGGCGGCCCGCGGCAAACCACCTATCGGCAGGCCCCCGCGGGCGGAATCGGCCTGCAAGTCGGGGTGCAGGCGCGGCGCGCGCCTACAGCGCCAGCACGCGCCCGAGGATCTCCCGCATGATCTCATCACTGCCGCCGCCGATCGGCCCGAGACGGGCGTCGCGGGCGGCGCGCTCGACCCACTGCTCGCGCATGTACCCCGCCCCGCCGTGGATCTGCAGGCAGGCGTCCATCAGCTCGTAGGAGGCGCGCTGGGTGAGCAGCTTCGCCATCGTCACCTCGCGCAGCGGCTCCTCGCCAGCCATGAAGCGGCGCAGCGCGTCGTAGGTGACGCAGCGGCAGGTGTACACCGAGGTGGCCAGCTCGGCGAGCTTGTGGCGGGTCACCTGGTGTCCGGACAGCGGCCGCCCGAAGGCGGTGCGCTCGCGCGCGAACTGCGCGGTGCGCTCCCACGCGAGGCCCATCGCGGCACTGGCACCGAGCGCCATCGCCAGGCGCTCCCACTGGAAGTTGGCCATGATCAGCTTGAAGCCCTCGTGCTCGGGGCCGAGCAAGTTCTCCTCGGGCACGAACACATCCTCGAAGGCGATGGTGGCTGTGTCGGAGGCGGCCCAGCCGAGCTTCTTAAGCTTCGAGGAGCGAACGCCCTCGCCGCGCTCGACGATCAGGAATGAGATCCCGTGGTGGCCGCCCTCCGCGGTGGTCTTCACCGCGGTGACGAGGAAGTGCGCGCGCACGCCGTTGGTGATGTAGGTCTTCTCGCCGTTGAGCACCCACCCGCCGTCCACGGGCTCCGCGCGGGTGCGCAGTGCCGCCACGTCCGAGCCGGCCCCGGCCTCGGTGATCGCGAGCGCCCCGATCTTCTCACCGCAGATCGCGGGCACAAGGTAGCGCTGCTTCTGTTCCTCAGTGCCGAACTTCCAGATCGGGGGCGTGGCGATGTTGACGTGCGCCCCGATCCCCGCCGCGGTGCCGCCCGAGCCGGTGCGCGTCAGCTCCTCGATCAGGATCGCGTCGTGCAGGTAGTCGCCTCCCTGCCCGCCGTACTCCTCCGGGTACTTGAGGCCGAGGAAGCCGTGCGCGGCGAGCTTAGGGAAGACCTCGTCGGGAAACCATTCCGCGCGCTCCCACTCCTGCGCGTGGGGCGCCAGCTCGCGCTCGACGAAGCGCCGGATCGACTCGCGCAGCTCCTCGTGCTCGTCGGTGAAGGGGGGCGTGGGTGGGCTCATGCGGTGGGTTGCTGGGAGCCCAGCCGGGATGCCGAGATCGTGCATTCTAGAGCTATTCCTTAAGCTACCGCGACCCCCGGGGATGCGATGATGCCGGGCGTGCCGGCGACTCAGAAGGAATGGATAAAGCGCCTTCAAGAGGAAGGCTGGACACTAGACCGTGGCGGGAAGCATCAGGTCAAGATGACCAAGCCGGGGCAACGACCGATTACGCTCCCAGAGAACAAGCGCCGTACCTACTCCAAGGGCTTTGAGGCGTAGCTGCGCCGCGAGGCCGGCCTATAGGACGAGTGGTCGTGACCCGATATCTATGATGAAGACGATGCCCGAGCCTCAGAAACTGCATGTCAATGTCCACAGTGAGGATGATGCGTTCTGGGCAACCGTGGACGAGTACCCCGGTGTGCTCGCGACGGGCGACAACCTCGATGAGCTGCGTGAGAGCCTCCAGGAGGGAATCGCCCTTATCCTCGCATGTCCGGGCGAGGAGCCTCCGGCGGTGACGCTGGGGGCTTTGCACCTCGAGCCTGTTGCGATCAGCGCCGGCGCTGAGCTGGTCTACGCTTGACCGGCGTGGGAAACCATCAAAGACCGTAAGACCGCCCGATCACCTCGAGCATGACCTCGTCGGTGCCCGCGCCGATGCGGTTGAGACGCAGGTCGCGCCACGCCCGCTCGATCCCGTACTCGCGCATGTAGCCGGCGCCGCCGTGGATCTGCAGGCACTCGTCGGCGACCTCGCAGGCGATCCGCGAGGCGTACAGCTTCGCCATCGAGATCTCGCGCACCGGGTAGTCGCCGTTGGTGTGGCGCCACGCGGTCATGTACACCATCTGGCGGGCCGTCTCGATCTTCGTCGCCATCTCCGCGAACTTGTGGCGGATCACCTGGAAGTTGCCGATCGAGCGGCCGAACGCGGTACGCTCTTTGGCGTACTCGAGCGTCCGCTCGAAGCAGCGCTGCGCGCCCGCCACGCAGCCGGCGGCGCCGATCAAGCGCTCGCCCTGGAGCTCCCACATGATGTGGTAGAAGCCCCTGCCCACCTGGCCGAGCACCGCGGACTCGGGCACACGCACGTCCTGGAAGGCCAGCAGCGCGGTGTCGGAGGCGTGCATCCCCATCTTCTCCAGCTTCTTCTCGCGGATCACCCCCGGCGAGTCCATTGGCACTAGGAACAGCGTGAAGCCGTCATACCCGGCGTCGGCGTCGGTCTTGGTCACCAGCACGATCACGTGCGCGCGGTGGCCGTTGGTGATGTATGTCTTCGACCCGTTGATCACGTATTCGTCGCCGTCTTTTGTGGCGCGCGTCTTGATCCCTTTCACGTCGCTGCCGGCGTCGGGCTCGGTGATCCCGAGGCAGAGGATCTTCTGTCCCTTGATCGCCGGTTCGGCCCACGTGCGCTTCTGCTCGTCGGTGCCAAACGCGAGGATCGGGGGCATCGCCATGTCGGTCTGCACCGCCACCCCCATCGCCAGGCCGCCGCTGTTGGCGTGCCCGATCTCCTCCGCCAGCACCAGCGCGCTGTAGTAGTCCCCGCCCTGGCCGCCCCACTCCTCGGGCTTGTCGAGGCCGAGGAAGCCCAGCTCGCCCATCCGCGCAAGCACCGAGTCGGGGAACGTCGTCTCCTCCCATTCCTCCGCATGCGGCGCCAGCTCTTTGATCGCGAAGTTCCTGATCGACTCGCGCAGTTGTTCGTGCTCGTCGGTGAACAAAAAGTGCTTGCGCTTGGCTGCGAAGTCTGGCTTGAGTACGGGCTCGGCGGTGGCGGCCATCTCGGGGGGCTCCTTGTCTGGTGGGTCGCGCGGGACGCGGCGCGGTTCGTCGTGATCGCTTGTGCTCGCAGAAACTAGCGCTTCAGCCAGGAAAAGGAAAGCGGGTCGGGTCGACCGAGCGTTCCGTCCCAAGGCGTGAGTAGCGTGCAGACAATGAGCTTCGCACGCGACCGCAGCGCTGATGCGCAGACGGTAAAATCGAGCCATGCCGACGCTGATTCTCGATCCACTCCCGGTGGAGATCGATGAGCTGCTGTATCGCCGGAAACGGCTCGATCTCGATCGCGCCGACGAGATGTGGGACGGGGTGCTGCATGTGAACCCCACCCCGCACGGTCGCCACGGTCGCGTCCTGCAGCAGATCGCTGAAATTTTTGGACCGCTGGCACGCGCCGCCCATCTCATCTCCATGGCGGACTTCAATCTCGGGACCAAAGGCAACTACCGGGTGCCTGACAGCGGCATTCTTCGTCCTGGACCCGATCAGCTGTACTACCCCACCGCGGCGCTTGTCGTGGAGATCATCTCCCCCTACGACGAGACGTTCGCCAAGCTCCCGTTCTACGCCGCCCACGACGTCGAGGAGATCCTGATCGTCGATCCCAAGAAGCACGAGGTGCAATGGCTTGCGCTGCGCGGCGACCACTACGAGCCGATCGAGCGTAGCGGCCTGATCGAGTTCGGGCTGGCGGAGCTGGCCGAGCGGATCATTTGGGAATAAACGCCCGGTGGCGTGTTCCAGCGCCCTGGCTGAGTGGCCAACCAACGTGCGGCAGCCATGTCGGCCGGTTAGGATGCGGACGTGTCTGAGCAGCCCGTCCTCTACGCAGTGGCCGACGGCGTCGCCACGATCACGCTGAACGAGCCCGCCACCCGCAACGCGCTCTCGGCCGAGCTGCTGGGCGGGCTGATCGCGGCGCTCGAGCGTGCGCGGGATGAGGCAGAGGTGCGCTGCGTGGTGCTGGCGTCATCGCACGAGAAGGTGTTCTCCTCCGGCGCCAACCTCGGCGGGTTCGCCGGCGATGTGCCGCTGGTGTACAAGCACTTCGGCAGTGAGCAGTTCGTTGGGCTGTTCAAGTTGATCGGAGCGCTCGGCAAGCCCACGATCTGCGCGGCGCGGGGGCACGTGCTCGCCGGGGCGCTGGGGATCGCGCTGGCGTGCGATCTGATCGTGGCATCGCAAGACGCGACGTTCGGCACGCCGGAGATCAACGTGGGGGCGTTCCCGTTCATGATCATGGCTTTGATCTACCGCAACGTGCCGCGCAAGCGCGCCAACGAGCTGCTGCTGCTCGGCGAGCGCTGGTCGGCGCAGGAGGCGCTGGCGGCGGGGATCGTCAACAAGGTCGTGCCCGCGGAGGAGTTCGACGCCGCCGTCGCCGAGTGGGCTGGGAAGCTCGCCGCCAAGTCGCCGCTGATCATGCGCCTAGGCAAGGAGGCGATGCGCCGCCAGCTCGACATGCCGCTGGAGGATGCCCTGGACTATCTGCGCGCGCAGCTGTCACTCGCGCTCTCCACGGAGGACATCGTCGAGGGCGTCACCGCGTTCTTCGAGAAGCGCGACCCCGTGTGGAAAGGTAGGTAGTACGCCGATGGACGACCACGAGATATCGCCCAGCACCGAGGGTGCCCAAGCGGCCGCCGCCGTCACCGACGCGCCGTCCCGCGATGCGCGACCCAACCCCTCCCCATCCCCTCCCGCCTCCCCCGCGCCGACCGAGGCGCCCACCTCCCTGCTGCGCCCGCTGGTCGAGGACCTGGAGGCTCGCCGCGCGAAGGCCATACTGGGCGGCGGCGAGGAGAAGATCGCCAAGCAGCACGAGCGCGAAAAGCTCACCGCGCGCGAGCGAATCGCGCTGCTGATCGACCCCGGCACGTTCGTCGAGCTCGGCATCCACGGCCGCCCGCACTCCGCGCAGCGCGCGATGGACGGCGTGGAGGCACCCGCGGACGGCGTGATCACCGGCTACGGCAAGATCGACGGTCGCCTCGCCGCGGTGTGTGCATATGACTTCACGGTGATGGCCGGCTCGATGGGGATGACCGGCGAGATCAAGGTGACGCGTCTGCGCGAGCTGGCGCTGACCAAGCGGATCCCGTTCGTGTGGCTGCTCGACTCCGCCGGCGCGCGCGTGCAGGAGGCCGCGGGCGCGATGTTCGCCGGCTCCGGGCACCTCTTCCGCGAGGAGGTCGTGGCGAGCGGGGTGATCCCGCAGGTCGCGGCCCTGATGGGGCCGTGCGCCGCCGGCACCGCCTACATCCCCGGCCTCGCCGACTTCGTCCCGATGGTCAAGGGTCGCGGCTCGATGGCGCTCGCCGGCCCCCACCTGGTGAGGGCCGCGGTGGGGGAGGACGTCACCCAGGAGGAACTGGGCGGCTCGCGCGTGCACTGCCGCAAGTCGGGCGTGGGCGACATGGAGGTCGCTGACGACGAGGAGTGCATCGCGCGCATCAAGGAGTACCTCTCCTACTTCCCCGCGCACTGCGAAGAGGCCCCGCCGGTGCAGCCAGTCTCCGATCCCGTGGAGCGCGCCGAGGAGGCGCTGCTGGACGTGCTGCCGGAGTCCAACCGCAAGCCGTATGACATGTACGAGGTGATCCGGCTGATCGTCGACGACGGCGACTACCTCGACATCAAGCGCCAGTGGGGGCGCACCATCATTACCTGCTTCGCGCGCTTCGGCGGGCGACCCGTCGGGATCGTCGCCAACCAACCGCGGCAGCTCGGGGGGATCCTCGACAACGACTCCGCCGACAAGGCCGCGCGCTTCGTCAACCTCTGCAACGCGTTCGGTGTCCCGCTGCTCTTCATCCAGGACGTCCCGGGCTTTATGGTCGGCACCAAAGTGGAGGCCGAAGGGATCATTCGCCACGGCGCCAAGATGCTGTACGCCGTCGCCAACGCCACGGTGCCGAAGATCACCGTCATCACCCGCAAGGCGTACGGCGCCGGCTACTACGTGATGAACGGCCGCGCCTACGAACCCGACCTGATCGTCGCGTGGCCCTCGGCGGAGATCTCGGTGATGGGCGCCGAGGGCGTCGTCGAGATCGCCTTTCGCAAGGTCGTCGAGGCAGCCGAGGACCCGGCCGCCAAGCGCGCCGAGCTGATCGAGGCGTTCCGCAAGCAGTTCGATGTGTACATCGCCGCCGGCAACGACCTGATCGACGACGTGATCGACCCGCGGGAGACGCGGGCTGTGATCTGCCGCGCGCTGGAGATGTCCCAGGGCAAGAAGGTCGAGCGGCCTTGGAAGCGGCACGGGGTTGTCCCCGTATGACGCCGCGCACGTTTGACGGGGAGCAGGAGCGCTCACATGGCCATTGAGGATCCCGTAGTAATCACCTGCGCGATCTCGGGCGTGCTGGCCAACCGCGAGCAGTGCCCGGCGATCCCCTACACCCCCGCGGAGTACGCCGCTGAGGCGCGGCGAATCGTGGACGAGGGCGGCACGATGATCCACATCCACGCGCGCACGCCCGAGGGCGGGCCGAGCTTCGAGGTCGAGGACTACAAAGCGATTAGCGACGCCATTCGCGCGGAGGTCGGGAGCGCCGCGATCATCAACTTCTCCACCGGCGCCGTCGGGGTGAGCGTGGAGAAGCGCGTGACTTACCTGCGCGAGTGCCGCCCCGAGGTGGCGGCGCTGAACATGGGCTCGATGAACTACGCCAAGTACTCGCGCTCGCGCAAAGACTTCGTCTTCAAAATGGTCTTCGCAAACCCCTTTGAGGAGATCGTCGAGCTGCTGGGGGCGATGCGCGAGCTAGGCATCAAACCGGAGCACGAGTGCTTCGACTTCGGCCACGTGGGCAGCCTGGAGCCGCTGATCGACATGAGTGTGCTCCAGGCACCGCTGCACGTGGACTGCATCATGGGCGTGGTCGGTGGGGTGCCCCCTGGCGCGCGCAACCTCGCGGCGATGGTTGCCAACATCCCCGGGGTCGAGGACGGCGTCGGCGGGCAGGGCGGGTCCAAATCGCACTGGGCAGTGATCGGAATCAGCCGCCGGCAGTGGGAGCTCCTCGCCGCGGCACTCACGCTCGGCGGCTCGATTCGAGTGGGCCTCGAGGACAACCTCTACCTGCCAAACGGGGAGATGGCGCGCTCCAACGGCGATTTGGTCGCGAAGGCGCGGCAGATGACCGAAGACGTCGGCCGCCGTCCAGCGACCGTGCAGGAGGCCCGCAGCCTCTTGAACATCCCGCAGCGCGATGGCTGACGGAGAAAGGATTTGGATGAGCGGCCTCCGGCCGCGGGCGTGGCTCGCGCGGCGGTCACGGGCGCGCTGGCCGCCCGTCCCCGGGGGACGGGCGGTACGGCCGTGAGCCTGTCATGAGTCTGCCGCTGGAGGGCATCCGCGTGCTCGACCTCTCGCGCCTGCTGCCGGGCGGCTTCTGCTCGCTGCTGCTCGCCGACTTTGGCGCGGAGGTGCTGAAGGTGGAGGACACGGGCATGGGCGACTACATCCGCTGGTCGCCCCCCTACGTCGAGGGAGCGCAGGACAGCGCCAAGTCGGCCCTTTTCTTGGCGCTCAACCGCAACAAGCGCTCGATCCGCCTCGACCTCAAGCACGAGCAGGGGCGCGAGGCGCTGCTGCGCCTGGTGGCAGAGCACGACGTGGTGTTGGAATCCTTCCGCCCCGGCGTGCTCGACCGTCTCGGCGTGGGCTACGAGCGGATGCGCGAGGTCAACCCCGGGATCGTGTACTGCGCGATCTCAGGGTATGGCCAGAGCGGCCCCAAGCGCGAGGCGTCGGGGCACGACATGAACTACCTCGGCCTAGTCGGCCTGCTCGGGCTCACCGGCGAGCGCGGCGGCCAGCCGGTGCAGGCCGCCGGCCAGATCGCCGACCTCGGCGGCGGCGCGTTGATGGCGGCGTTCGGGATCCTCGCGGCGCTGCGCGAGAGGGATGGGGCGCCCGCCCGCCCGGCGCCTGACCGGCGATCTCCTGGTGCCGTCGCGAGCGCCAGTGGCGAGTCCGCTGCGCCTGCGCGCACAGGCTCGGGCGAAGGTCAGGTGGTGGACGTCTCGATGGCCGATGGCGCGCTCTCGTGGCTGGCGATGGTGGCTGCTGCCTACTTCGCCGACGGCAACCCGCCCCACCGCGGCGAGCTGCTGCTGGCGGGCTCGGTGATCTGCTACCGCCCCTACGAGTGCGCCGACGGCTGGGTCACGCTCGGCGCGTTGGAGCCCAAGTTCTGGCAGGCGTGGTGCCGCGGCGTGGAACGCGAGGAGCTGATCGAGCGTCAGTTCGAAGCGCCCGGCTCCGACGCGCACGCGCAGGTGGTGGACATCTTCAAAGGCCGCACCCGTGTGCAGTGGGAGCAGTTCGCGCATGACCACGACTGCTGCCTGGAGTCGGTGCTGGAGCTCGACGAGGCGCTCGACTCGGAGCTGGTGCGTGCCCGCGAGATGGTCGTCAACCTCCGGCAGCCCGGCGTCGAGGGAGGTGTACGTCAGCTCGGTGTGCCCGTAAAGCTGGAGCGCACCCCCGGCACCCACGATCGTCTCCCGGGCCCTGCGCTGGGCGAGCACACGGAGGAAGTCCTCGCTGCCGTCGGCTACTCCGCCGAGGAGATCGCCGCGCTGCTGGAGTCAGGTGTTGTTTCGGGTCCCGCCCACCCCGCCCATCCCGCTGCCGAGGTGGGGCAGGGCGCGACGTTCCGGGCGTAGCTCTACCAACGCGCGCGGTGGTGCTCCACCACGCCCATGCCGTGCGCTAGTTCGATGCCGCCCGGGAGGGTTCCGGCGAAGGTTCCGAACGGCGCGCGGTAGTCGCTGCGCACCAGCAGCAGGTTCTCGCGGCGGCTGCGCTGCGCCTCGGCGGTGAAGCGCAGCCGCGAGCCGTCGGCCGACTCGATCCGCGACAGGTCAGCCGCGAAGTGCACCGCTGCGACCTCGTGCGGCTCGCTCGCCACCCACACCGCGCGCTCGCTGCTGGCCGCGACGGGGATGCTGGCCGAACGGGGGATGCTCGCCGGAGGCGAGTGTCTCCCCGCTTCGGTCGCAGGCGAGTGTCTCCCGGCTTCGGTCGGGGGGTCGTTGACGCCCTCGACGAGATTGAACGCCAACGGCGTTCCGTCCGGATCCACGCCGACCCCCGCTGCCCACCGCCACTCGGTCACGCGCGCGTGGTAGCCGGCGGTGTCGTCCACCACCGCCAGCGCCTCGATCTCGCGTGGGGGGCCGCCGTCAAGGGCCACGGTGCCGCAGGCGGGGATCCCCGCCTGCTTGCGTGTCCACACGTAGCCTTGACCATGGGGGCACACCGCCTCGATGCCCGCGTCTTCCTGCAGCGCAAGGTCGAGTGCCACGCCGCCATCGCGCACATGCAGCCGCCCCGGCGCGAGCTCCACGGCGCCTCGGCCGGCGAGCGTGTGTGTGCGCCCCCGCAGTCGGCGATCCTGGCGGGAGAGCACCGCCCAGAACGTCTGGCGCGCCGGTCCCACCTGAACGGTGGCCGCACACGCCATCAACTCCTCGCAGAAGATCCCAACGTAGCGCCAGCGCTTCAGCGGGCGCGTTCCACGGAAGAGGGGCATGCGGGCGGGTGGCACAGGCCCCGCCGGCGCTATGCTTGAGATCGTTGACTGACTAGTCAATCTATTCTGTGGGGAGACGCTCATGGAAGGGAGTGCGCTTTTGAGGGTCGCCGCGGTCCAGCTCAACTCCACGGCCGACAAGGCCGCGAACATGGCCGCTGCCGACCGCCTCACGCGCGCCGCCGCAGCGGATGGGGCGCGACTGATCGTACTCCCAGAGAAGTGGAGCGTTCTCGGGGCCGACGAGGATCTGCGCGCGGGCGCCGAGACGCTCGACGGGCCCGCTGTCTCGTGGGCGCGAGCGATTGCGCGGGAGCTTGCGATCGACCTTGTGGCGGGGTCGGTCGTGGAGTCCTCCCGGGCCGATCGAGGGGCGGCGGGCGGGAAGCTCGCCGACACGTCGGTGCACGGCGATGCCGGCGGGAAGCTCGCCAACACCTCCGTACACGTCGATCCGCAGGGGCAGGTGCGGGCGGTGTACCGCAAGCTGCACATGTTTGACGTCGAGGTCGAGGGCCGCGCTTACCGCGAGTCGGCGGTCACCGAGCCCGGGGAGGAGATCGTGCTGAGCGCCACTGCCGACGGCGTCGAGCTGGGGATGTCGATCTGCTACGACCTGCGCTTCCCCGAGCTGTTCGGTGCGCTCGCGTTGCGCGGCGCCCGCGTGGTGGTGCTGCCCTCCGCCTTTACGCTGCCCACCACCCGCGACCACTGGGAGATCCTTGTGCGCGCGCGGGCGATCGAGAACGAGGTGTTCATGATCGCCGCCAACCAGGTCGGTCCCCACCCCGGGGGGCACCACTCCGGGGGCCGCTCGATGGTCGTCGATCCCTGGGGGGTCGTGCTCGCGCGCGCCAACGACCACGAGGGCTTCGTCGCAGCCGACCTCGACCTCGACCGTCAGGTGGAGATCCGCGCCCAGCTGCCCGTGCTCGCTCACCGCCGCCCGCAGGTGTATGGGCGGCCGCAGGAGTCACGCGCGTGAGGCGGCCGCGGCAATCAGAGGGAGTCAGGTGCGTGAGGTGGCCGCGGCAACCGGTGGGAGTCACGTGCGTGAAGTGGCCGTGGCAACCGGAGGATGCCAGATGAGTGTCTCACGCGCCAGGAACGGCCCCGACAAGCGGCGCATGATCCTTGACGCCGCCGTGCGGGTGTTCGCGCGCCAGGGCTTCCACGCCTGTCGGGTCTCGGACATCGCCGACGAGGCGGGGGTGGCGTATGGCCTGGTGTACCACTACTTCGCCTCCAAGGACGAGATCCTCGACACGCTGTTCCTCGAGCGCTGGAACGTGATGCTCGAGACGATCCGCGCAGTGGACGCGCGGGAGGAGCTGGGCGCGCGCGAGAAGCTGCACGAGATCGCCTCCTTCATCGTGGACTCCTACCGCCACGATCCCGACCTGATGAAGGTGATCATCGTCGAGGTGACCCGTGCGGCCAACTCCTTCGGCCAGACCCACCTCGCGCAGATCCGCCAGGCGTACGAGCTGATCGCCGAGATCGTCACCGCCGCCCAGGCTGAGGGTACCTTCAAGGCCGAGATCGACGCGCGTTTCGCGGCGATGTCCTTCTATGGCGCGATCGAGCAGATGCTCACCGGCTGGATCTTCGGGCTGCTCCCCCGCGAGGAGGATCAGTACGAGCGCGCCAAGTGGCTGGTGGTGGAGACGGTGTGCGGCGGGCTTGAGGCTCCTCCCGCTAGTGATTCCCGGAGTGGGGCATCTAAGACGACCACCGTGGGCAATACACTCCCCGGATGATGGAGAACGAGATGGTCAAGCGTTTGATGTGGTCGGGCATGCTCACCGCACTCGGCGCCCTCGCGAGCGTCCTCGTGCAGCGCGCCGCCGGCGTGGTGTGGCGGCGGGTGTTCGACGAGGAGCCTCCCGAGTGAGCGCGGCGCCAGGACCGGGACCCACCCACCCACGGGGAACGGCAGCTGGTGGTCCTGGAGCCGGGGCGCCGGGAGGCGGACCTTGGAAGGGCGCCGGGGAGGCCGGATCTCGAACGGGCGCGCCGCAAAACATCGCCACCGCGATCACCGAGGTGTCCGAACGCATGGCGGTGCTGGTGCACGAGGAGGTCGAGCTCGCCAAGGCGGAGGTCACTGAGAAGGCCGCCAAGCTGGCGCGCGGTGCGGTGGTGGCGGTGGCCGCCGGCATCTTCATCGTGACCGCGCTCTTCTTCGTGCTGATCGGCCTCGCCTGGCTGCTCTATTACGAGCTGCCGATCGGCAGCGACTTCACGTACTTCTGGGGCTTCTTCGCAATGGCCCTGATCCTGCTGGTGCTCGGCGTGCTCGCGGGGTTGGTGGCCGCCAAAGTCGTCAAAAAAAGCTCCCCACCGGTGCCCACGATGGCGATCGAGGAGGCGTGCCTGATCCGCGAGACGATGGGCTCGAGCTCAGAGCACGACGGCAAGGGGGTGCAGTGATGGCGCAGCGCTCACCGGCGGAGATCCGCAGCTCGATGGAGGCCAACCGCGCCGAGCTGGCGGTGTCGATGGAGCGTCTGCACGGCGAGGTGGCGCGGCTCACCGACTGGCGCGCCCACGTCGAGCACCACAAACGCGAGCTTCTGATCGGCGCCGCCGTTATCGGCCTCACGCTCGGGATGCGCAGTCGTCGTCGTCGGCGGCGGCGCCGCTAAACCTGCCGCTGGGCCGTCGTGCATGTGCGGCGCAGGCCGTGCCTGGTGGTGTGTTTAACTTTTCAAAGGGTGTGTGCCATGGCGCACGGCCCACAGATTTTCAATACATGCGCCTGGCTGCCCCGGCATGTGGCCGCCTCAGGCCAGCAGCGTGCGGGGGATCCCGCCGACCCCTACGAGGCCCGGCCCCACGTAGGTGCCGATTACGGGGCCGACCTCGGAGACGAACAGCGGCTCGGAGCCGTAGATCTCGCGTCCATGGTCGATCAGCCGCTGGGCCTGGTCGGTGGCCTGGATGTGTTGCACCACCCACGCATCCGAGCCGGCCTCGCGCAGTTCGTGCATGTACTGCACCATCCGCTCGAACGCCCTGCCGGCGGTGCGCACACGCTCGACGGGCGTGATTTCGTAGCCCAGCGTGAGGATCGGCTTGATCCGCAGCGTGCCTCCCAGCCACGCCTGTGCCTTGCCAACGCGCCCGCCGCGACGCAGGTACTCCAGGGTGTCGATGCAAAACCAGATTTTCAGCGCCGCCCGGGTCTCGCGGATGCGAGTGATTACACCCTCCTTGTCGGCGCCGCCGCGCGCCGCCGCGGCGCCCGCCAGCGCGAGCAGGCCGAGCCCGCCGCAGGCCGTCTCCCCGTCGATCACCTCCACGCGCTCGCTCAACCCGCGCTCGGCGAGCAGGCCACGGGCCTGGCGGGCCGCCTCGCAGGTGCCGGAGATGCCTCCCGAGAGGTGCACCGAGACGATCTCCTGCCCCGCCTCCAGCAGCGGCTCCCACACCGCGAGGAAGTCGCCGATCGAGGGCTGGGAGGTGGTGGGCAGATCGGGGTTGGAGCGCAGTCCCTGATAGAAGGCGTCGAAGTTCTCCATCTCGCTCTCGCGCTGTTTGTCCTCGCCCCACCCCACGTACAGGCTCACCTGGTGGATGCCTTC
This sequence comes from uncultured Solirubrobacterales bacterium, assembly GCA_963791485.1. Taxonomy (GTDB): domain Bacteria; phylum Actinomycetota; class Thermoleophilia; order Solirubrobacterales; family Solirubrobacteraceae; genus Palsa-744. The sequence continues at coordinate 609,346 of CAWBSO010000003.1, read as the reverse complement.
GCTCTCCGCCAGAGCGCGCGGCAGGTACTGGGTCGTGTCGGTGACGATCGCTACCGGGGGCATGGGGCGAGCCACCCTATAGCAATGCCCTGCGCGCCCTGTTCTTGGTCAACGTGACCGCGTGTTCCATCGCGCCGCGCTCAGCCGAGCCGGTTTTCGATCTGCAGGCCACCCGCCGCGGTCTCGTCCGGCAGCTGCTCAGCCGGCGTCTGCGCCGAGCTGCTCTCGACGCCGAGGACCTCCGCCAGCTCGCCCGACTCGTACATCTCCATGACGATGTCGCAGCCTCCAACCAGCTCGCCATCGACGAACAGCTGGGGGATCGTCGGCCAGTTGGAGAGGGCAGAGAGCTCCTGGCGGATGCGGGGATCGGGGAGAATGTCCACCGCCGCGAAGCCGGCGTCGAGCGCCTGCAGAGCCGCAACTGTGCGCGCCGAGAAGCCACAGGCGGGAGCGTCCGGGGTGCCCTTCATGAAGAGGATCACGGAGTTCTCGGCGATCGCCTGCTCGATCGCCACGCGGATTGGGTTGGACTGGGTGGAGGGGGCGGTGATCGGATCGATGCTCTTCATGGGATGGCTCCTTTGGGGCGCTCAAGGACGTTGTGGGGCTGGCAAGCTAGGTGTGTTGGGGTTCTGCTGCGTGGGGGTGGGCTCGGATCGAGGTGGGGCTCTCAGGCAACTGTGGTCTTCAGCGACAGCGCATGGATCGGCCCGCCGATCTCCGCGCCGAAGACGTCGTAGATCAGGCGGTGCTGCTCGATGCGACTGCGCCCCGCGAACGCCTCCGCAGTGACGCTCGCGCGGAAGTGGTCGCCGCCGCCGGTGTAGTCCTCCACCTCGGCGCGGGCCCCGGGGATGGCGGCCTCGATGCGCTGCTTGATCTCCTGGGGGGTGGGCATGGAATGAAAGAAGAGGAGCTCGGCTCGTCGGCCTTCGGCCGGCTGCGCCACGCTCTTGGGTCAAGGATAGCCGTGGCGGCCCACCTCGCTACACTTTGGATAGCGATGGTTGTATTCACCGACAAGGGAGCCGACAAGGTACGCGAGTTCCTCGACGCCCAGAGCGCCGACGTCGCGCTTGCAGGGCTGCGCGTCGGGGTCCGCGGAGGCGGCTGCTCGGGCTTCCAGTACCAGCTTGCCTTCGACGAGCAGCGCGAGAACGACGCCGTCTTCGAGAGCCACGGCCTGAAGCTGCTGGTCGACCGCTCCAGCCTCCAGTACGTGTACGGCTCGGAGATCGACTACGAGGAAAGCCTCCAGGGCGCGGGCTTCAAAGTCAACAACCCCAACGTCGTCGCCGCCTGCGGCTGCGGCTCGTCCTTTCGTGTCGCCGAGGAGGAGCAGGTCTCCGCGGTTTGAGATGAGGTAGGACGGCCTCAGGCCAAGCGGGGCAAGGACGCAGGGAGCGTGGCGTGCTGAAAGCGGGAGACGCTCGCTTGCGCGAGCATTCCCGTTTCAGCCTGCACGCGAGCGACCGAGGACGCAGCACCGCGCCGCGCATGAGGCCGTCCTACGGTTCGTTGTCCAGCGAGCGCCACAGATAGCGGCATGCCAGCGTGCGGTGCGGGCGCCACGGCTCGGCGATCCGTTCCATTTCGGGGGCGTCGGGGAGTGCGTCGAGCCCATAGGCGCGCTCGATCGCGCGGCGGATGCCGAGGTCGCCGACCGGCAGCACGTCGGGGCGCTGTAGGTGGAACATCAGGAACATGTGTGCCGTCCATACGCCCAAACCCTTGACCGCGACGAGCTCGGCGATCACCGTGTCGTCGTCCAGCTCGTCGAGGCGCTCGAGCTCCAATTCGCCGGAGAGCACGTGTTCGGCCAGCGAGCGCAGGTAGCCGACCTTCGCGCGCGAGAGCCCAGCGGCCGCGCGCAGCGCTTCGGGCTCGTCCGCCAGCACCTGCTCGGGCGTCGGTGTGCGCCCGTCGAAGCGCTCGGTGAGGCGTCCGTAGATCGAGCGCGCCGCCTTGGTCGAGAGCTGCTGGCCGACGATCGCGCGTACCAGCGCGCCGTAGTGGTCGGCGGGGCGCCCGGCACGGGCGTCGCCCAGCTTAGGCCCCACCGCCGTGATCACGCCGGCGAGCACCGGGTCCGCCCGGCGCAGGTGTGCCAGCCCTCTAGGCAGAGTGCAACGCCGCCGTCTCTAGTGCCACGGGCTCGCCGTCGAGCGCGTTCAGCGCGCGCGGCAGCGAGGCGGTGATGCAGGTGAAGCTCGGCGTGTCCCTGACGGTGTAGCGCGAGGCCTCGGTCGTGCGCAGGCGCTGCACCAGATCCAGGAACGTGCCCACGTCGTCGGTGTCGAACGCGACCACGAACTCCTGGTCGTCGAGGCCGAAGGAGTAGGTGGTGTGGTTGTCCACGCCCGGGTATTCCCGTCCCACCGCGATGTGCCCCTGCATGATCCGCCAGCGCTCCTGCGCGGGCAGGCCATACCACTCGCGCGACTTCACGAACGGGTACACGAACACGTACTTGCCGCGGAACGCGCGCGGGGTGGTGCGCTCGTCTTCGGAGTACTCCGAGTTCTTGCGCATCCCCAGGAACGAGTAGGGCGTCTGCGCCCACTTCATCAACCCGCTCTGCAGCAGCACCACGTGGAACTCGTGGATGCGATCGAGGTTCTCCGCCTCGGAGATCAGCAGCAGCTCCGCGTCCCCACGGGTCCCCACCAGCGAGAAGGTCTGCAGCAGGTGCCCGTCGGCGAAGTCCTCGCACGCGGCGACGAACTCGCGCTTGTCCTGCGCACGCTGCTCGGCGTCCAGGCGCCGCCACGCGGGGTCGAGCCGCAGGAAGGTGTACTTGACGAAGTGGCGCTGACTCACGCTCACAGGCTAGCGGTCCTCCGAGTGGACCTCGCGCGACGATCGGGCGCCGTGGCTCCGGGGAACCGGCGGACGGTGCGTTGTAGCGGACGCAGAAGTGGACGGCGCGGCACCGCGCAGAGATGCAGGTGCCGGAGGGGTTAGAGTTGGGGCGTGCGGATCGCACTCGTCTCGCCCTACTCGTGGACCTACCCGGGCGGTGTCACCCGTCACATCGAGGCGCTCGCCGACGAGCTGCAGGCGGTCGGTCACGAGGCGCGCATCCTCGCGCCCTTCGACCCCGATGACGCGCTCGCGCGCAGGATGCACCGGGGGGCCCGCCCGCAGCCGATGTCGCTGCCCGACCGGGTCGTGCCGCTCGGGCGCACCGCGGGGTTCGCGGCCAACGGGGCCATCTCCAACCTGGCGCCGACCGTCGATTCCGTGCTTGCCCTGTGGCGGGAGCTGCAGACCGGGGGCTACGACCTCGTCCACGTGCACGAGCCCGTCGTGCCCCTCGTCGGCTGGTACGCCCCCAACTGCGCGGGGGGTATCCCGATGGTGGGCACCTTCCACAGCTTCTCCGAGAATGCCTTCACCAATGGGATCGGGGTGGCGCTCGGGGCGCGGCGTCACATCAATCGCCTGCACGCGCGAATCGCGGTATCCGAGGCTGCCGCCTGGACCGCGCGGCGCTTCTTCGGTGGGCGCTACCGGATCGTGCCCAACGGGGTTCACCTCGACCCCGATCGTGAGACCGCGGAGTCGGCGTGCGAGCGCGAGGAGTTGCGCATCCTGTTCATCGGCCAGGCCGTCGAGCGCAAGGGACTGCCGGTGCTGCTGCGCGCCTTCGAGGCGTTGCGCGAGCACGTGCCCGCCACGCTCACGCTGGTGGGGGCGGCGCCGGAGGAGATCGCCCCGCTGCTGCTCGACGACCGCGGGGTCCGTGCATTAGGCAAGGTCACCGAGGATGAGAAGGCCGAGCAACTATGCCGCGCCGACGTGCTCTGTGCTCCCTCGCTGGGGGGCGAGAGCTTCGGGATGGTGCTCACCGAGGCGTTCGCCGCCGGCACACCCGTGGTGGCGTCAGACATCGCCGGCTACCGCGACGTTGTACGCGACGGCGTCGACGGTCTGCTCACCCCGCGCGGCGATGCGCGGGAGCTCGCGGAGGCGCTGCGCGTGCTGGCGCTCGACCCCGCCCGGCGTGCGCGGATGGCGGCTGCAGCGCGCGAGCGCGCCGAGCGTTTCGCCTGGCCCCGCGTCGCCGCCGAGGTGCTCGAGGTCTACGAGCAGGCGCTTGCCGTGGGGCGCACGGACGGGTGGGCTCCCCCCAAATCGAGGCGCCTCGCCGTGCGCTTGGGCCTCGTCCCCGCCGACCTGCTGCCGCTGGTGCCCGCCCAGCGTCTGCCCAGCCCCGAGCCGGCGCTCGCGGTGGCGCCGGTGCGGCGTGCGTTGCGCGTCGCCCGTCGCGGTGCGCTCGCCGCGGTGTCGCTCGTGGGTCTGGCATTGGCGCTGACTGCGCTGTCGCGGATCGGCGTCGGCCGCGTGCTCGCCAGCCTCGTCGCCTCCAGCCCTGGGCTGATCGCTGCCGGACTCGGCTTGATGTGCCTCTCGATGGTCGTGCGCGGCCTGGCCTGGTACGCGATCCTCAGGGCCGCTCCCACCTGGCGTCCGGCGCGGCGACGCGACGCGCTGCAGGGGACGTTCATCGGCGTGCTGATGTCCGCCACGCTGCCCGCCCGCCTGGGCGAGCCCTCACGCGCGCTGATCGTCGCGCGCCGCCTCGGGCGCCCGCGCGAGACGCTGCCGGTGGTGCTCGGCACGATGGTCTCGCAGACGCTGCTCAACCTGCTTGCACTGGCGCTGCTCGCGGCCGCGATGCTCTCCGGCGTGCCGCTCCTGCGCGGCCACGACGGGACGCTCGCCGCCGCCGCGCTGGTGCCCGTGGCCGCACTGCTGCTCGTTCTGCTCACCCCCGTGCTGCTGCCCCGCTCTGCGATCTCGCGCTACGCGCGGCTGCACTCGCTGGTGCTTGGGTTGCGCCGCTCGCTGCTGCGCGTGCGCGAGGGTCTGCGCATCTTCCGCCAACCGCGTCGCGCGGCGGTGGCCACGACGGTGCAGCTCTCGGCGTGGGCGCTGCAGTGTGCCTCCTGCTGGCTGTTGCTGATGGCGCTCGGCCTCGACCATCGCGTCGGGATCGCCGGCGCCGCGGGCGTACTGTTCGCGGTCAACGTCACCGCGGTGGTGCCCGCCACGCCCGCCAACGTCGGCATCTTCCAGGCGGCGTGTGTAGCGGTGCTCGCCGGCGCCTACCACGTCTCCACCCCCGACGCGGTTGCCTACGGGATCGTGTTGCAGGCGGTCGAGGTGGCTGCCGCGGTGATCATGGGCATGCCCGCGCTCGTCAAGGAGGGCCTCTCCTGGAAGGAGGTCCGTCTGCGCACGCTGCACGCCACCCCGGTTCGCCTGCCGCCGTTGCCGGGGGGTGGGGAGGTCACCTCTCGGGCGTAGCGATCCTCGCAGGGCGCCGGCAATCGCAAAGAAGGATGACCGCGCGTCGGGTTATTCGATCGACGTACTGCCACTTCCGGTACCAGTTTCCTGCGATGTGGTGCCGGTTTCCCCAGATGCCGCACCGCTCGCCGGCGGCCCGGTGGTGCTTTCACCCGCTGTAGCGCCATGCGCCGGCGGGCCAGTGCTGCCCTGCGACCCTGTACCCCCAGTGCTCGGCGCTTCGGTGACGGTTTTCGTAACGGTCCTGATCGGCAGTGTCACCGTCGTGTTCGTCGTCACCGTATGCCCGTCGACGACGGTTGTCACCGTGACGTGTGTGCTTGTCTGCCCGGCGTTGGCGCTGCTGCTGCTGCCGATAGCCCAACCGATGGCGCCTCCCGCCGCGACTGCCGTGGCGGCGATCGAGCAGAGCATCCACTTTGCGATCGACATCCGTCCTCGGCCGTTGCAGACGACGGGCCGGCATTTGGTGGCTATCAGCTCGTCGGCCTCGCGCAGGTGCTGCTGCGCCGCCGTGTGATCGCCGGCGCTCGCCGAGGTTGCGCCGAGCCGCTGCAGCACCCAAACCTCTGATCGCCAGTCCTTGAGCGCGCGCGCCGCGGTGCGGCCGCATTCGAGCAGCGCCAGCAGCTCCTCGACACGGTGCGCAATCTCAAAGCCCGCTTGCACCGTCTTCACAAGTTCGAGCAGCCCCTCCCACCGCTGCATCTCAGCCGCCCACTCGCTGAGGCCGAGGACGGCCTCGGCGTCGTCCAACAGCCGCTCGGGCGTCAACTGCCCCCCCTTGGCCAACGTCGTGACGTACTGCAGCAGGCGTTCACCGGTCGAAAGGGCGTCGTCGGTCTTGCGGATCTCCGCGCCGACGCGCTCTGTGGCGGAGTAGCGCCGCTTCTGCTCGCCCTCGATCAAACCGCGCCGTTTGAGATCGTCGAGCAGCGGCGCGACATCGTCCACCTCGGCGAGCTCCCGCAGCTCGTCGGCCGACAGCGAGGCGCGATCGACGATCGCCAGCGCGGCCAGAACCGTACGCTCGGCCTCCGGCAGATCTGTGATCCGCGTCGGCGGGATCTCATCCCCTGGCCGGTCGTCGGCGTCGGTCACGCTCTCCCGAGACCCTCGCCGCTATTCCACTAGCTTGCACACCGCGGCGAGCTGCGCGGCGCTGTCTTTGATCAGACCCCTGGCAAGCCGAGCGAGCCCTTCGATGTTGGCAGCGCTTGCATCGTCGAGGCTGTCGCTCACACCCTTCAGTTCCGTCTGAAAGCGGAAATGACGCACGTTGCGTTCGAGCAGCTGATCGAGCTGGTAGTCGACCGCCGCGCTGGTGCCGTCCATGATCACCCCGAGCAGCGGTCGAGCCCACTCCACGAGGCCCCAGTGCTTGGCCTTGCGGAAGGGAATCGTCTCCGTGAGACGGCCCGTACCGAGCGACACCACGAGGATGTCGGCGCCGGGGTGATCGCGCATCGCCTCGGCATACGCGCACAGCGCCGGGTTGTTGGCGAACGTGCCGCCGTCGACGAGCGCGTAGTCGCTGGGTTCGCCGCTGCGCGCCGCGCGCGGGATCGCGTGCTCGGGCTCGAAGTAGGTTGGGGCGGCCGAGGTGGCGCGTGCGACCACTTGCATCGGATAGTCGCGCTCGGGTTCTTCCCGTGCTTGGCGGCTCTTGAAAAAGAGCGGTTCGTGGTTCTGGATGTCGTAGGAGGTGATCAGCACATCGCTGAGTGCTTCTGAGAGAAGCGCCTCTCCGAGGTTGTGCCGCAGCGCCGCTTCCAAGCCGCTCACGGAGTACTTCTCCTCCAGCAGGCCGTCGAGGGTCCTGATCGTGCGCAGCAGCGAGCGCGAGAAGATCGTCGGGCCGTCCGTGATGAAGAAGTCGGCGAGTTCTTGCGCGCTGTGAAGCGGCTCGCCGTGCTCCCCGGGCGCGGTCACGCCGAGTGTGATGATGCCGCCGGCCGAGGTGCCGGCGATCAGATCGAACAGCTCACACGCGGGCCGCTTTGTTTGGCGCTCGATCTCGGCGAGCACGAGTGCCGGGATGATCCCGCGGATCCCACCGCCGTCGATCGACAAAACCTTGACAAGCGTTCGATCTGCCACGATCGATCATCATATGGGAAAGTCGCCTGCGGGGCTGCTCTCAGGGCCAGGCGCGACTCGGAGCGTGCTCGGCGCTGGGGACTCAGGCGGCGATCAGATCGATGAGACATCGGCTCCGGAGGGTGTGGTGGGATGGGATCGAGCGCTACTGGACTTCAGCCGGCCATCGCCGGCTCATCCTCTTCCTCGACGGCGCCGTCCGGCGGGTCCTCGTCGCCGAGCTCGCTGAACAGCGAGGGATCGCGGTGGGAGCCCTTGATCAGGTCGTCGGGAGACCCGTTCGGTAGGAGGCGGCCCTGGCGGGTGCCGAAGTAGATCGCCTGCGGGTGGTGGGCGACGAGCGCGAGCGTTGACTGCTCGGGCTCGGGGGCGTAGCCGTCGGTGATCTTCATTCCGATGTCCCCGAGTCCCAGCAGCTTCTCGACCTTCAGGTGCTCGGCCTGCTCGGGGACTGCCGGGTAGCCCCACGAGTAGCGCCGGCCCTGCGCGGCGGGGATGCCGAGCATCGCGCGGGCCTCGTGGTGCAGCCACTCCGCGAGGCCCTCCGCGGTCTGCACGCCGAGGCCGTGGACGAACAGCTGCTCGGCGAACTCGCCTTCGGCCTCGAGCTTTGCCATCAGCTCGGTTACCTCGCCGCCGACGGTTACGGCCTGCACGGCGATCACGTCGAGTTCCTCGGGTGGTTTGCCATCGATGGACGGGCGGAAGAAGTCGGCCAGGCAGAGGCGGTCGCCCTTCGGCTGGCGCGGGCAGACGAAGCGGGTCAGCTCTGTCAAAGGAGCCCGCCCGCCCGCCGGATCGATGCCGCCGGCTGGGTCCATGACCGCCGGGTCGAGCACGACGATCTCGTTGCCCTCGCTGTAGCAGGGGAAGAAGCCCAGCAGCGCGCGGGGGTGCAGGTAGGTCTGCTCGCTCCACATCCGCTCAAGGCGCGGGCGGAAGTCGCCCTCCAGCAGCTCTCGCCACGCCTCGCCCTTCACGCCCTTGCCGCCCCAGTGCAGCTTGAACAGCACGTGCGTGTCGAGGTGGCTGTACACCTCGTCGAGGTTCACCGGGATCTCGCGCACGCCCCAGTAGGGAGGGGTGGGGATCGGTACGTCCGTGCGCGCGGCGGAGCGCACCGAGTCGTCGGTTAGGTCGCCCGTCTCGCGGGGCGCGTCGCCCTTGGCGCGGAACTCCGTGGCACCCGCGAGCAGCTTCTGCACGAGCGCTGCGCGCGTGTCGGTGTCGATCAGCTGGTCCATCACCGCCAGGCCCTCGAACGCGTCCTTGCAGTAGAACACGCCCGGCTCGTACACCTCCTCGGAGTCTTTGCCGCCTGGGTACAGCGCTCGGTAGCTGAACGCGCGGTTGATCGCGGCGCCGCCGATCAGCACCGGATAGGAGAGGCCCTTGGCGTGCAGCTCGGCGATGCACGCCGGCATCTGCTTGGAGGTCGAGACGAGCAGCGCTGACAGCCCGATTGCGGTGGCGTCGTGCTCCTGGGCGGCGTCGAGGATCGTCTGGATCGGCACCTGCTTGCCGAGGTCCACCACGGTGTAGCCGTTGTTGGTGAGGATTGTGTTGACGAGCGACTTGCCGATGTCGTGCACGTCGCCGAACACCGTCGCCAGTACCACGGTGCCCTTGGTGTAGCCCTCGATCTTGTCGAGGTATTTCTCAAGCTGCGCCACCGCGCGCTTCATCACCTCGGCCGACTGCAACACGAACGGCAGGATCAATTCGCCGGCACCAAACTTGTCGCCGACCTCTTTCATCGCCGGCAGCAGCACCTCGTTGAGCGTCGGCACCGCGCCGATCTTCCGCACGCTGCGGTCGATCCACTCCTCCACACCGTCGCGGCGGCGGCGCAGGATGTGGAAGTGCAGCGCCTCCTCTGGCTCCATCCCCTCGGTGGGGTCGGCCGCCCCTTGGGTAGTGTCCTCGGGGCCCTTGGACTCGAAGTGCTCGATGAACTTCTCCAGCGCGTCCTCGCGGCGGTTGAACACGAGGTCGTCCGCCAACTCCCGCTCGACGTCGGGGATCTCCGAGTAGGGGGTGATGTGGTTGGGATTGACCATCGCCAGGTCGAGGCCGGCCTGGACGCAGTGGTGCAGGAACACCGAGTTGAGCACCGCGCGCGCGCCCGGAGACACGCCGAAGGAGACGTTCGAGACCCCCAGCGAGGTCTTCACGTCCGGGATCTGCTCCTTGATCGCGGTGATCCCCGCGATCGTCTCCACGGCGGATGGGCGCCACTCCTCGTCGCCGGTTGTGAGCGTGAACGTCAGGCAGTCGAAGATCAAGAGCTGCGGGTCCATGCCGTGCTCGCAGCAGAGGTCGCGGATGCGCTTGGCGATCTCGACCTTGCGCGCGGCCGTCTTGGCCATCCCGACCTCGTCGATCGTCAGCGCGATCAGCGCCGCGCCGTGCGCGAGCGCGACAGGGACGACGCGGTCGAGCTTGGCGCGGCCGGCCTCGAGGTTGACCGAGTTGACGATCGCCCGGCCGGGGATCTGCTCCAGGGCGCGTTCGATCACCTCCGGCTCGGTCGAGTCGACCTGGATCGGTGCGGGCTGCGTCAGCGACACCTTCTTCGCCACGAGCCGCATCTGTTCGTCCTCATCGGTGCGCTCGGTCAGCGCGACGCACAGGTCGAGCACGTGCGCGCCGCCGGTGACCTGGTCCTCTGCGATCTGCACGAGCCCGTCGTAGTCCTCCGCCAGCAGCAGCTCCTTGGCCCTGCGCGAGCCCTGCGAGTTGACGCGCTCGCCCACCATCGTCGGTGCCGGCTCCTGCGCGAGCGGGGTCGCGGCGATCATCGATGAGAGATGGGGGGGGCGGGGGGCTGGACGGGGTCCGACCGCGCGTGTGCTCGAGCCGCCCGCCTGAGCGCCCATTGTTGATCCGCCCGCTTGCGTGTTCGTCGTGGAGCCGCCGGTGTGCGTGCCCGCGGGGTTGCCGACCCGCTCGGCGATCGCGGCGATGTGCGCGGGGGTGGTGCCGCAGCAGCCGCCCACGATCCCCACGCCGTAGCGCTCCACGAACTCCTTCAGCGCCTCCGCGAGCGGCTCGGGCTTCTCGGGGAAGATCGTCTCGCCATCGGGGCCTTGCAGCGGAAGTCCGGCGTTGGGGATACACGCCACTGGCACCGGGCAGTACTCGCCGAGGAAGCGAATCGCGTCGCGCATGTCCTCTGGGCCGGTCGAGCAGTTGAGGCCGATCACGTCCACCTTCAGCGCCTCCAGTGTGGTCAGCACCGCGGAGATGTCGGTGCCGAGCAGCATCTTGCCGCCGTTTGGCAGCAGCGAGACGGAGGTGTGGATCGGCAGCGTGCGCCCGGTGCTCTTGAAGGCGGCGCGCGCGCCGAACACGGCCGCCTTCACCTCGAGGATGTCCTGGGCGGTCTCGATGATGATCAGGTCGGCGCCGCCGTCGATCAGGCCCGCCGCCTGCTCGGCGAATACCTCGACCAGCTCGCCGAAACGGATCTGCCCGAGCGAGGGGTCCTCGGAGGCAGGCAGATACCCGGTCGGCCCGATCGAGCCGGCGACGAAGCGGTGCTTGCCGGCGGCCTTGCATGCGATTTCCGCGGCCTTGGTGTTGATCTCGACGGTGTAGTCGGCCAGCCCCCACTCGCCGAGCTTGAGCCGCGAGGCCTGGAAGGTGTCGGTCTCGACCACTTCGGCGCCGGCGTCGAGCATCGAGGCGTGCACGCCCTCGATCACGTCGGGGCGGTTGAGCACGAGCGCCTCGTGGCACTTGCCCTGCAGCCCGCCGTAATCCTCGGGGGTGAGGTCGAACTGCTCAAGGGTCGCGCCCATGCCGCCGTCGTAGACGACGACGCGGCTGTGGATCGCCTGTCGGAAATCGCGCATCACAAGGATGCTACTAGCGGTCCCGTGGGCCTTTGGCGCCGTCTCCGATCGCCCTCCCGACAGCCGGACGGCGGTTCACAACTATTCACACGCCTGCACGGCCGACCCTACGCCAACTGCCCGCTTGGGACGCGCCTGTCGTCCGTTTGGAACGACACGTCGGTCTCACTCTTTGGGACGACTGTAAACCACTCGTCCAAGCGCCGTGAAACTCGGTCTGCGAGCGGCCATTCTGCACGGCCACTGCCAGGCCATCACCTGCCCCCTCTAGCCAGGAGAGGACCTCCATGCCACAGCCAACCGCCTCCATCCCAGAGCCAGTCGTCACGCACGCCTCCTCCCAGGCTACCCGCCGGCGCGCAACTCCAAACCGCTCCAAGCGCGCCGGCCACACCGTCGTGGCCGTCGTCGGGCTCGGCTACGTCGGGTTGCCGACCGCGATCGCGCTGCGGGGCGCCGGCTGCCGGATCGTCGGGATCGACGTCAGCGGCCCCCGCCTGAGCGCGATCCGCCGCGGCGAGGCCGAGCTGCTGGAGTCCGAGCAGCGCGACCTGGGCCGCCACCTCGCCAGCGACGGGTTCGTGCTCACCAACCGCATCAAGGCGCTCGACGCCGCCGACCTGGTGCTGATCTGCGTGCCCACGCCGGTCGACGAGCAGTCTGCGGCCCGACCCGCGGATCCTGCGCGAGGCGTGCGCCTCGGTCGTGCGCCACGCCCGTCCCGGGCAGACGCTGGTGCTGACCTCGACCACCTACGTGGGCACCACCCGCGAGCTGCTCGCCGAGCCGCTCGCCGAGCGTGGGCTGCGCGTTGGCGAGGACGTGTTCGTGGCGTTCGCCCCCGAGCGGATCGACCCCGGCGTCAGCGACCACGCGCAGCTTAAGACCCCGCGCGTGCTGGGCGGCGTCACCGAGGAGTGCGCCACGCGCGCGGCGAGCGTGCTGCGCCACACCTGCAAGCGCCTGCACCGCGTCTCCTCGCCCGAGGCCGCCGAGCTCGTGAAGCTGCACGAGAACACCTTCCGCGCCGTCAACATCGCGCTCGCCTTCGAGCTCGCCGAAGCGTGCGAGACGCACGGGCTCGACCCGATTGAGGTGATCGAGGGGGCCGCGACCAAGCCCTACGGCTTTCTGCCCCACTATCCGTCCGCCGGGGTTGGGGGGCACTGCATCGCGGTCGATCCCCACTACCTGTTGCACGACCTGCGCGAACGCGGCCGCCCCGCGAAGATGGCCGAGGAGGCGCTGCGCAAGCTCGCCGGCCGCCCCCGGCACGTGGCGTGGCGCGCGCACGAAGTGCTCGTGGGGCTGGGGCGGGCGCTGCCCGAGGCGCGCGTGCTGGTCGTCGGCATCTCCTACAAGCCCGGCGTCGCCGACACGCGCGAGTCGCCGGCCCTGGAGATCGTCGCCCGCCTGCGGGCCGAGGGTGCGCACGTCGACTACCACGACCCACTCGTGCCAACACTGGAGGTGAGCGGTGGGTGCCTGACCGGGATGGCGGCTCCCGCCGGAGCTGGTTTGGGGTCAGTCGACCAGGCTTCCCCAGGCAGGCGGTCCGGTGGCCCGGCCCTCGATCCCGAGGCGTACGACCTCGCGATCCTCACCACCCTGCACCCCGACCACGACTACGAGTGGCTGGAGCGCTGCCCCGCGGTGCTCGACTGCACCTACCGCCGTCGCGACGCCGGCCTGATGCGCTTCACCCCCTGAGTCGATGCGCGTTCGCAAGATCACCACGCACCGCATCCTGAAGGGGCTGGCCGGCCTCTACCTGATGCTGCTGCTGGCCGCTGTGATGGCCTACAAGGCGGCCTTCGCGGGGCTGCTGTTCACCAACGTGTTCTTCGGCGTCTACTCGCTCACGGTCGCGGCATACATCGTCTCGCGCTTCGTGTTCAGCCTCTTCTACCGCACCCGTCCCGACGCCGGGGTGGAGCCGCAGATCGCGATCGTGATGCCGGGCTTCAACGAGGAGGAGGCGATCGCCGACTCGCTGCGCTCGCTGCTGGAGCTCGACTACCCGCCCGAGAAGCTCGAGCTGGTGGCCGTCAACGACGGCTCGACCGACAACACGCTCGCGGAGATGCAGCGCGTCTCGACCGCATCGCAAGGGCGCGTGAGCGTGATCAACTTCCCCGACAACCGCGGCAAGCGCGCGGCGATGGCGGCCGGCATCCGTGCCACCTCAGCGGAGGTGATCGTGTTCGTCGACTCCGACTCCACCGTGGAGCCGCAGGCGCTTAAACGGCTGGTGCAGCCGCTCGCCGACCGCCGTGTCGGGGCGGTGTGCGGGCACGCCGACGTGCTCAACGTGCGCGACTCGTGGATCACGCGCATGCAGGCGGTGCGCTACTTCGTCGCCTTCCGCGTCGTCAAGGCCGCCGAATCGGTGTTCGGCGCGGTCACCTGCTGCTCGGGCTGCTTCTCCGCCTACCGGCGCGAGGCGATCCTGCCGCGGCTTGAGTGGTGGGAGAACCAGACCTTCCTCGGCGTGGAGTCGACCTTCGGCGACGACCGCTCGCTCACCAACTGCGTGCTGCGCGACTGGCGCATCCTCTACGAACGGCGCGCCGTGTCGCACACGATCGTGCCCGTCACCTTCCGCGCCTTCCTGATCCAGCAGACCCGCTGGAAGCGCTCGTGGACGCGCGAGTCGCTGCTGGTCGCCAAATTCATCTGGCGCAAGCACCCCGTCGCCGCGCTGTTCGCGTACATGAGCATCCTGCTGCCGCTGCTCGCCCCGATCGCCGCGCTGCACTCGCTCGTGTGGGCGCCGCTGGTCACCCACCACGGCGTGCTGCCGCTCACCTACCTCGCCGGGATCTACGCACTGGCGCTGGTCTACTCCTTCTACTTCCTGCTCTTCCAAGACCGCTACAACGTGCTGTGGCTGTACGGGATCCTGTTCGTCTTCTTCTACCTCGGCATCATGCTGTGGCAGACCTACTACGCGATCGCCACGTGCCGCACCGCCGCCTGGGGGACGCGACCCGCGACCGCGGGTCTTGGCGCAGGGGGGGAGGGGGGATAGGGGATGGCGGCTGAGCTCCCACGCGTGCGGCCGGCAGCGGCCGGGGTGTCGCTTCGACGCGGGCTCGCGATGCTGCTGTTGCCGCTCTCGCTACTGCCGATCGTGCTGCTCGCGCCGTCATTGGCACGCGCGCCGGCGACGCTCGTGCTGCGGCTCGAGCGGATGGTGCTGCCAACCCAGCACCCCGCGCGCAGCGCCCCCTCCGAACCCCCCCGCTATCCGCCCGGGGCCTCACGCCTGGAGCGTGACGTGTTCGCGCCGGTCGCCCGCATCCTTACTCCGCAGGTGGGCGTCTCGGTGCTCGCCGAACACCAGACGCGCGCGGAAAAGGCCCACGCGCCGATCCTCCTGATCACCGGTGAACCGGAAGGCGGCGCGCGGTGAGCGGTGCGTATGCCGGCGCCTCGCGGCGCCCTCAGTCGCTCGTGTACCGAAGCCGGGAGACACTCGCTTTGTCGAAGCGGGGAGACACTCGCCTTCGGCTCGCATCCCCCGTTCGGCCAGCATCCCCGTTTCGGCCAGCACACTTCGCTCCTTGCGTCCTGGCGAGGCTTGGCCTACGCGCCGCTCATGGGCTCAGGCCCGAACCGGAAGGCGGCACGCGATGAACGGCGTGCTGGCGGCGACGGTTGCTGCGATCTCGCTGGCCGCGCCCGCCCACCATGGGCATTCCCCAACCGCGCTCCGGCAGGGCCACCACGGTCACCGCCACGCAGTGCGCCCGCCCGGCCGGGTGCGGGGGGTGCGCGTGCTCGCCGACACCGCGACCGGAGTGCGCATCACCTGGCGCCCCGCGCGGCGGGGCTCGGCCCCCGTCGAGGGCTACCGGATCAAGTGCGACGGCGTCGTCGCCGGGCAGACCCCCGGGCGGGTGTACATCGTCAAGTTCGCCCTCTCCCGCGCGCACCGCATCACGGTCGTCGCGGTCGACACCCGCGGGCGCCTCGGCAGGCCCAGCAAGCTGCTGCGGATCGCCGCACGCGTCCGCGGGAGCGTGAAACGGGCGGCGGCCGTCGTCGGCGACACCGGCCCCGGCGTGCCCGGTCAGTTGAGCGTCTCCGAAGTCAGCGAAGCGGGTGCCACGCTCTGGTGGGTGCCGGCCACTCCCGGCTCGGCGCGGATCATCGGCTATCGCGTCTACCGCGACGGCGCGCTGCTCGGGCAGACGCCACAAGACTCGATGCGCCTCACGCATGTGTCATCGCTGCGCACCTACCACCTCGCGGTCGCTGCCGTCGACGCGGACCACCGCGTGAGCGCGCGCACGCCGGAACTCGCCCTCACCACCACCCACACCCCGCCGGAGGGCCCGGCGCTGATCTCCGCCGAGCGCGTCACCGACACCTCCGCCACCCTCTCTTGGAAGGCGGGCGCCGCTAACGGCGCGCGCCTCGTCGGGTACCTCCTGTTCGAGGACGGCGTCCCCGAGGGCGTGGTCGATGGCCAGGTCACCACGGTCACGCTCGCCTCCGAGCGCCACTACACCTTCACCGTGCGCGCCCTGGACTCCTACGGCTACCTCAGCGCGCCCGCGCCTGAAGTGGCCGTGTTCACCACACACACTCCGCCCTCCACGCCGGGCGATCTGCACAGCACCGAAGTGACCGCCTCCTCCGCCGCGCTTGCCTGGTCGCCCTCCACGCCGGTGAGCGGCACGATCGTCGGCTACCGCGTGTTCCGCGACGAAATCCCCGTCGGCCAGGTGTCGGCGTCGGAAATCGCGCTCACCGAGCTCGCGCCCTCGACCAGCTACCGGATCACCGTCGTCGCGGTGGACTCGCTCGGGGCGATCAGCGCGCCGACGGCGCCGCTGAGCGTCGAAACCTCCGATCCCCCGCCCACGCACGGCAACGTGCAGGCCTTCCTGCTGGCCTCCACCGACCAGAGCTTCTTCGACCTCGAGGCCCACTACCAGCAGATCGGCGTGGTGTACCCGACGTACTTCAACTGCGGCCCCGGCGGCACCGTCACCGGCAGCGACTGGCCGCTGGTCACCGGCTGGGCGCGCGCGCGTCAGGTCGCCGTGATGCCGCGCCTGAACTGCCAGAACCCTGTCGACGAGGATCAGATCCTCAATGAACCGGGGGCCGGGCAGAACATGATCGACCAGCTCGCGTCGCTGTGCGAAAGCGACGGCTACGCGGGCATCCAGATCGACTTCGAGGGCGCCCAACCGGCTGAGCGCGAACCCTTCACAGCCTGGATCACCGCGCTTGCCGCGCGGCTTCACTCGATCGGCGACAAACTCTCGACGGTCGTCACCGCCAAGTACTACAACGTCACCACGGGGCGCGCCGCGATGTACAACGACGCTGCCCTGTCGGTCCCCTCCGACTACATCTTCGTGCTCGACTGGGGCCTGCACTGGACCACCTCTACGCCCGGCGGGTTGGCCGAACTGCCGTGGTTCACGAAGGTCGCCGACTACACCGCGACGATGCCCAACAAGAGCAAGTTTGTCCTCGGGATGCCGATGTACGGGATCGACTGGTCCAACGGTGGCGGCTCTGCCAACCCCGGCACGCCGCTGGAGTACGACAACGTGATGGCGGAGCAGGGCGAGTTCGGGGCGCTCCCCGAATGGGAACCCACGGCGGCCGAACCGCACTTCTCCTACACCGACTCCAGCGGTGTGCACCACGACGTGTGGTACACTGACCAGCAGTCGCTTGGGGTGCGCGCCCAGCTCGCCGAATCGCTCGGCCTCGGCATCGGGCTGTGGCACCTCGGCGCCGAGGACCAGTCCATCTGGGAACTGCCGCAGCTGGGCGGTTGAGGTCCACGACCCCGCTCCCGTGAGACTCCGCTTGATCCCGTTGTGCGTTGCAATGCTGCTGCTGGCCCCTGCTACGGCCGCTGCTCAGCAACTCCAGGCCTTCCTGTTGACGAGCTCTCCCGACTCCTTCGTGGACCTGCAGGCGCACGCCAGGGCGATCGGTGTGGTGTACCCGACCTACTTCGAATGCTCGCCGGGCGGTGAAGTGGTGGGGGCCGCCGACGCTGAAGTCGATGCCTACGCCGCCGCGCACGGGCTGGTCGAGATGCCGCGCTTCAGTTGCCAGGACGGGGCGCTCGTGCACCGCATCCTCACGTGGCCCGCGCTGCGCTCGCGTGTGTTCGCGCGGCTGGTGGGGCTCGCGGACGATCCCTCCTACGCCGGGATCGACCTCGATCTCGAGAACGACGGCGCCCGCGATCGAGACGCGCTCAGTGCGTTCGTCGCCGCGCTGGCCGCGCGTCTGCACGCCGAGGGGCGCAGGCTCGCCGTCGACGTGGTCGGCGTCACGCGCGAAGTCGTTCCCCGTCCCGCCGTCGGCTTCTACGACGACCGCGCGCTGGCCGCCGCCGCCGACACCGTGTTCGTGATGGCGTGGGGCCCCCACTGGGAAGGCTCGGGGCCCGGGCCGATCGCGCCACTCTCCTTCGTGCGGCGCGTCGCCCGCTACGTGGCCTCGCTGCCGCACGCGCGGCGCTTCGTGCTCGGGGTGCCGATGTACGGCCTCGACTGGGCGGGACCTGCCCGTGCCACCGCTTTGCAGTATGCCGGCGCGCTCGCGCTCGCCCGGTCGGCGGGCGTCGCGCCGGTGCGGGATCGCTCCTCGGGTGAGATGACCTTCAGCTACGTTCGGGGTGGTCTCTCCCACCGCGTTTGGTACATGGACGCGCGCGCGATCCTCGCTCGCATCGCGATCGCCCGCCGCTACGGGCTCGCCGCCGGGGTGTGGCGGCTGGGCGAGGAGGACCAGGCGCTGTGGGCCGGGTAGGAGCTCGCCATATCTCACGCTGTCTGGACGCATGTTCGATCATCCAGCCCCTCCATCAAGACCGATCGCCGGTGGCCGAAAGTGTCCTCACACGCGCGGGGACGTATGGACGACGTCGCGCTCGTGGACCACATCACCCGCGCGTGAAGGAGGCCACGATGCCAAGTTTGACCGAGACATCCACCCGCTCCCAGTCCCCGGTTCCCGGGCCGCGAGCCGCGAGTGCGACGGCGTTCGAGATTGTGCAGCGCGAGCTCGACGCGCACACCTGCGTGATCGCGGTCGAGGGCGAGCTCGACCTCTCGACGGCCCCTCGCCTGAAGTGGATGCTGCTTGACGCGCTGCAGGCCGGGCACAGCCAGCTGGTGGTCGATCTTTCGCGCACGACCTTCATGGACTCGACCGCGCTAGGCGTGCTCGTCGCGGTCAAGCGGGGGCTCGACGCCGGCGAGCGGCTGGCGATCGTCTGCCCCGGGAGCGACGTTCTGCAGATCTTCGAGTTCGCCGGGATGGATGGTGCTTTCACGATCTTTCCCGCGCTCGACCAGGCGCTCGCAAGCACGCGGAAACATGACGAGCCGCTCAGCTAACCGACGCAGACAGTGCGGTGCGGTCGCCGTCGGCTGTGCGCTTGCCCTGACGTACATCCCGATCGCCGGTGCCCACCCGGAAGCCGGCGGGCAGGGGGGCGGGGGAAGTCATTCTCATCAGGGCGCCGAAGGCTCTGAACAGCGGGGCGGGGGCCACGAACGGGCGCACGGCGCGGGTGGTGGCGAACAGCAGGGCGCGGGAGGTCCCGAACAGCAGAGCGCGGGAGGTCCCGAACAGCAGGGCGGAGGCGGTGGGCAGCAAGGTGGACCACCCCAGGGGCCGGGGCAGGGGCCCCAAACGCAAACTCAACAGGAAGCTGGTGGTCGCGGACAGCGGGGCGGCGGCCACGATCAGTCCCGCGGCACGGGGGGCGGCCGATCGGCGGGCCAGCAGGGTCGTGGGAGCGATGAACAGGGAGGTGGCGCAGGGAAGGCGCAGGGAGACCAGCAGGCCAAGGGGCACGCCAAGAGTCATGAACGACACGCGGTGGAAGGCCAGTCCCAGGCGACGCCGGCGGGCACCTCGCACTCGGGCGCCGCCACTGGTTCCACCTCGTCAACCACTGCCTCGGCACCGGTGCCCACCACCACGCCCGCGTCGGCTGCAGCCGCACCCGCTGCTGTCCCGTCGAGTACGCCGGCGACCGTCGCGACGCCGACGACCGCCGCGACGACATCACCACAGATCAAAAGCGGGGCTCGAACCGGCGTTCCCGCCCACACCCACCAAGGTGCGGGGCATCCCGATCGTGCGCGCCACCACGCCGCGAGACGGAGCGCCCGAGGTGGTGCTGCACACCGCGCGACGGGGCACCGCGCCGCGTCCTCGCCGCGAGCACTCGCCGGCGCTGCCGGCGCGGAGACGAAGGCGCTGCGGCGGGGAGCGACGCGGGGCGCGCACGCGGGGGCGGCAAAACCGCACTCCTCGCCGCAAGCGCGCACCTCGCCGCTGGTCACCACGATCACCAAGATCGCCGACGTGGTGCCCTTGCCGGTGCGGTTTCTGCTCGGGCTGTTGCTGTCGCTCTCACTTGCGCTTGGCACGCGCTCGTGGCTGGCGGCGCTGCGCGCGCGACGACTGGAGCGCCAGCGCGGCGAACTGCTCGAGGACGTTGGCCTGCTGCAGGCGGCACTGCTGCCGGTGACGCCGGCGCGCCTCGGCGCGGTCGGCACATCGGCGGCTTACCGGCCGGCCGACGGCCCCGGCGCGGGGGGCGACTTCTACGACGTGTTTGCGCTCGGGGACGACCGGGTGGCTGTGATCCTCGGGGACATCTCCGGACACGGTCGCCAGGCGCTGCCGCACACCGCGCTCGTGCGCTTCACCCTGCGGGCCTACCTGGAGGCCGGTCTCTCGCCGCGGGTCGCGGTGCAGACGGCGGAGAGCGTGCTGGAGCGCCAGCTCGGCGGGTCGTTCGCCACCGTCGTGGTGGCCACCTACGACCCGAGCGAGCGCACCCTGGTGTATGCCTGCGCCGGCCACCCGCCGCCGCTGGTGATCGGCGCGCCGTCGGCGGGATCGGCGGGATCGGTGGGGTCAGTCGGATCGGGGGGGTCGGCGGAGTCGGTGGGATCGGTGGGGTCGATCACGCCGATCACCGTGTGCGCCGCGCCGCCGATCGGTGCGGGCATGCGCACCGGCTCGCGCCAAACCACAGTGGCGGTGCCCGGCGAGGCGCAGGTGTGCTTCTTCACCGACGGCGTCACCGAGGCACGCACCGGGGGCGAGCTGTTCGGCGCCGAGCGGCTCACACGCGCGCTCGCCGGACTCGGTTCGGTGGCGAACGCATCCGATCTGCTTGAGCGCGTGGCCGAAGCGACCGATACACGTCCTGACGATATGGCTGCATGTGTGCTCAACATCGCAGGAGACCCCGCCGCGCCGGCGGTGCTCCTCGAGGAGCTGGAGTTCGATCGCGAGACGCCCTCGAACGATCGCGCCGAGCAACTGCTGCTCGCCTGCGGAGTGCCGCGGGGCGAGATCCCCGAACTGATCGGCAATGCGCGTTTCGCCGCAGGTCACGCTGGTAGCGCGATCCTCGAGCTGCACGTTGGCGCCGCCGACGCGCTGGCGCGCGTCACGCTGCGACGCGACAACGTCGCCCATTTACCGACTGCGCTCGCGCGGGGGCGGGCCGTGGTGGGAGCCACGATCGGGGCGACGCCATGAGTACCACCGCGACGCTCGCCCCCGACGCGGCGATGGCGCTCGGGATCGCCGCCACCGCGATGCCATTCGCGCGCACCCCCGAGGGCGAGGCGGAGCGCTGGCTGCGGGTGCTGCGCCTGCACGGCGAGTCGGGGATCGCGCTGCAGGCGCTCGGTGTCAGCGAGGGGCCGTTCGAGACGGAGGATGGCGATCGCCACGAGCGCGAACCGGCTGCCCAAACGTCGGTCGCGGGCGGCGCTGAGCGCGACCCTGTTGCGCTGGTGAGCGAGCAGGCGGTCGAGATCGCCGCCCAGCGGGGCGCCGGGGGCGTGGGCACGAAGGACCTGCTCCTCGCCGTAATGCGCATCTACGGCGAGGAGTTCGATCGCGTGCTGCGCGCCCACGGCACCGACCGCGCGGAGGTGCTCGCGCGGCTGGCTGCGCAGCCCTGACGGCCGGAGGGCAAGCCTGGCCATAAATAGAAGCCCGCCCACCCGCGTGGCGTGCTGGCCGAAACGGGGACGCGCGCCGAAGGCGCGTGTCACCCGGCTTCGGTACGCGAGCGACCGAGGACGCCGCCAGGCGCCGTCATCCGGCCGTCAGGGCTACTTGATAAACAGCATCTCCGCGTACTTCGGCAGCGGCCAGAGGTCGTCCGGCACGAGGCCCTCCAGGCGGTCGGCCACTTCGCGCACGTCGTCCATCGCGGGGAGCACGGTGTCGCGCATGTAGGCAGCCCACTTGGGCGCCGAGTCGTCGGGCTGGTTGTCGGCGAGGTTGGCATCCTCCAGCTTCAGCAGGTTGAAGTGCAGCTCCTTCACCAGCGGCTCCAGCTCGCCGATCAGCTCCTCGAGGCCGGTGGCCCGCAGTTCGTTGAGGTAGCGCACCGCCGCCGGCAGCAGCATCGTGCGGGCGATCGCCGCCGCGGTCTCGGCCTCGATGTTGAGCTTCACCGCGTACTGCTCGGTGAACACCTCGTAGCGGGACTCGAGCTCCCGCTTGGAGAGCACCTTGTACTTCTTGAACAGCGCCACGGTGCCTTTGTCCACCAGCCACGGCAGCGCGTCGGGCGTCGAGCGCAGGTTGTAGAGGCCCCGCTTCTCGGCCTCCTTGTGCCACGCCTCGGCGTAGTTGTCGCCGCCGAACACGATCCGTTTGTTGGCGGCGTAGCTGTCCTTGACGACTTTGGTGAGCGCCTTCTCGAGGTTGGCGGACGAGCCTTTCATCGTCGCCGCGAGCTTGTCGGCGAGGTCGTCGATCGCCTCGGCGACGATCGTATTGAGCACGGTGTTGGGCAGCGCCAGCGACTGGCTGGAGCCCAGCGCGCGGAACTCGAACTTGTTGCCGGTGAACGCGAACGGGGAGGTGCGGTTGCGGTCGCCGCCGTGCAGCGGCAGCGGCGGCAGCACCGGCGTGCCGAGGCCGAGGAACGAGCCGGGCTTGGAGGTCTGCGCCTTACCCGCCTCGATCGCCCCGAACACGCGCTCGAGCTCGGAGCCGAGGAAGATCGAGATGATCGCCGGCGGCGCCTCGTTGGCGCCGAGGCGGTGGTCCTGGCCGGGGCTCGCGATCGACGCGCGCAGCAGCGCCTGGTGGACGTTGACGGCCTGGATCACCGCCGCGCAGAAGAACAGGAACTGCAGGTTTTCGTGCGGGGTGTCGCCGGGCTCGAGCAGGTTGGCGCCCGTGTCGGTGCCCATCGACCAGTTGTTGTGCTTGCCCGACCCGTTGACGCCGGCGAACGGCTTCTCGTGCAGCAGGCACACGAGGCCGTAGCGGCGGGCGACGTTCTGCATCACCTGCATCGTCAGCTGCTGGTGGTCGGAGCCGACGTTGGAGTTCTCGAAGATCGGCGCCAGCTCGTACTGGTTGGGGGCGACCTCGTTGTGGCGGGTCTTGACGGGCACGCCCAGCTTCGCCAGCTCGCGCTCGGTCTCCAGCATGTACGCGAGGATCCGCTCGGGGATCGAGCCGAAGTAGTGGTCGTCGAGCTCGTGGCCCTTGGGCGGCTTGGCGCCGAACAGCGTGCGCCCGGTCGTCAGCAGGTCGGGGCGCTCGAAGTAGTACTGCTCGTCGATCAGGAAGTACTCCTGCTCGGGGCCGACCGTCGTGAAGACCCGCCGCGCGTCCTCGACGCCGAGCAGCTTCAGCGCGCGGATCGCCGCGCCGGAGAGCGCGTCCATCGAGCGCAGCAGCGGGATCTTGTGGTCGAGCGCCTCGCCCGTCCACGACGTGAACGCGGTGGGGATGCACAGCAGCGCGCCGTTGGGGTTCTCCAGCAGGAAGGCCGGCGAAGTGGGGTCCCACGCGGTGTAGCCGCGCGCCTCGAAGGTGGCGCGGATGCCGCCAGTGGGGAACGAGGAGGCGTCGGGCTCGCCCTGAATCAGCTCCTTGCCGGAGAACTCGGCGATCGCGGTGCCGTCGCCGACGGGGGCGTAGAAGGAGTCGTGCTTCTCCGCGGTGGAGCCCGTCAGCGGCTGAAACCAGTGCGTGTAGTGCGTGGCGCCCCGCTCCAGCGCCCACTCCTTCATCGCCTGCGCCACGGCGTCAGCCAGCGAGGTGTCGAGCGCCTCGCCGCGCTCGAGCGTCCGCTTCAGCGCCTTGTACACGTCCTTGGGCAGGCGCTGGCGCTGGACGACGGGGCTGAACACGTTCGAGGCGAACACCTGGTTGCCGGGGAGGGTGAGGTCGAGCGAGCCGAGGGCGCGAGCCGTTGGCGCTCCACTGTGCGGCTGTGACGTTCTGCTGGCGTGTCCTGGGCATGGGGGGGTTCTGTTCCTCCTCGTCGCGATCTATATGAGTGGGCGCCCGAAGCCGGTGTGGGCGTCGCCGCCGGCCCTGCACAGGCCCACACCTCCGAGGATCGGGCCGACCATGAATCGTAGACCCCTCCGAGCGTCCGAGTGTCGCTCGACTGGCGAAATCCCGGGTGCGATCTTTCGACAGCGGGCCAAACGCGGAGCCGCCGCGAGACCTACCCTTCCGAGGGAACGTACGGGCCCCGCGACGACCTTGCCCGTCGCCGGGTCCACGTGGGTCTGCGGCGGGCGACCGGCGATGTTCACCGCGAAGCTGCCGACCGGCGGGGAGCCGTCGGCGAGCTCCGCCTGCGCCTTGCCGTTGAGGCCGGCGTATACCCTGTAGGAGAGCCGGTGCATCCCCGGCTTGACGGGCGAGACGTTCCAGGCGAAGCTGCGCGTCGCGCCCGGCGCCAGTGGGCCCAGCGCCCAGACGTTGTAGTTCGCCGTCGTGCCGCTGCCGGGCGGATCCACCTGCACCGTTTCGACCGGCGGCTTGGCGATCCGCCCCGGGCCTTCGTCGACGACCCAGATCGGGCGCCGGCGGCTGGCCAGGTTGGGGTAGTCGCTGAGGTAGTCGAACGACGTCACCGCCACCGTCACGTCGGGCAGCGTGCGCGCGCTGGTGTTGCGCACGTCCAGCACCAGTCGCGCCGGCCGCGCCACCGCCTGCTCGGTGGGAAAGCTGGCGTGCGTGACCTGCACCGTGTAGCGGGCCTTCGGTTCGCCCGCGTCCTGACGGCGCGATTCCCCGCAGCCGGCCGCGAGCACGCCTAGCAACGCTCCGCAGACGCCGAGCAGAACCGCCTTGAGCATGCGACTCCCCCTCACAGCGCGGTCACGATACCAGCGATCGAAGTCCTCCTGCGCGACGCCATCGTGATTCCTTGCGCGCGACCTCGTGCGCCGGGGGCGCGGTGGGACAAACAGGTGAAGGAGTTGCGGCCAAGGGGTGGCGCGACGCCAGCGCATCGCGTAGAGTTCCAGTACCGGCGTACACTTGCCGGTGTACTGTCCACCCGAGGAGGGGTAGGTAGCGCAGTGGTACGCAGCGCAGCGGAGCGAGCGTTCCTCCCAACGAGGAACTTCATCGAGGAAGTCGGCGACATGATGATCCTGACCGGCAGGACGGTCAGGTCGGCGCTGCGACCTCCCTACCCCTACGGGGGCGAGTTTGTCTCGCAGTTCCTGTTTGCGCTGCGCCTCTGCTGGTTTCCGCTGCTGATCTCCACGGTCTGCATCGACTACGCCGCGCCCGGCCTGCAGGCGGCCAACTTCCTCACGCTGTTCGGCGCGCTCGACCGCCTGGGCGGGTTCTTCGTGCTCGGGGCGGTGCGCGAGATCGGCCCCGACGTGACCGCGATCGTGCTCGCCGGGGTCGCCGGCACGGCGATCACCGCCGACCTCGGCGCGCGCAAGATCCGCGAGGAGCTCGACGCGCTGCAGGTGCTCGGCGTCGACCCGATCAAGAACCTCGTGGTGCCCCGCTTCCTCGCGCTGATGCTGGTCACGGGGCTGTTCAACATCTACGCGATCCTGTTCGGCATCTTCGGAGGGCTGCTCGCCGAGATCGTCAACGGCTATCCGCTGGGGCCGTTCTGGAACACCTTCTTCGCAAACGCGGACACGACCGACATGTGGGGCTCGGCGCTGAAGGCGACGCTCTACGGGGCGATCATCGCGATCGTGTGCTGCTACAAGGGCATGACCGCCTCGGGCGGCGCCGAGGGCGTCGGCCGCGCCGTCAACCAGGCGGTCGTCGTCACGTTCCTCGCGGTGTTCGCGTTCGACTACGTCTTCGAGCAGACGCTGCTCGCCACGCACCCGCAGATCCTGGTGATCAAATAATGCGTTCGTCTAAAAAGCCAGGCCTCTCGATGGTGTCCCGTCGTTCCTGGCAAGGACGCAGTGAGCGAAGTGTGCTGGCCGAAACGGGGATGCGAGCGGAGCGAGTGTCTCCCGGCTTCGGTACACGAGCGATCGAGGACAAGGGGTCGTTGGCGCAGCCAACGACCGAAGGCGGCGGGAGGCCATCGAGATGAACGAATGGCTCGCTCTCCCGCGCGAATGGATCGCCGCCTCCGGGGAAATCGCCGGCTTCTCCGGCAAAATCATCGGCGACGTCTACAGCCTGCGCGTCCTCCGCTTCTTCGGCGAGACGCTGCGCCAGGCGGGCATCCTGATCATCTCCTCGACGCTGATCATCTGGTCGCTGATGTTCATCCTCGGGCTGCAGTGCGGGATCCAGGGCGCCTACTTCACCGAGGCCTCCGGGGCGCCCGCCTACTCCGGCGTGTTCACCGCGTGGTGCGACCTGCGCGAGATCATCCCCTACGCCTTCGGCTACATGATGTCGGCGAAGGTCGGCACCGGGATCGTGGCGGAGCTGGGCGCGATGCGCATCTCCGACGAGATCGACGCGCTGGAGGTGATGGGGATCGACTCCCTCACCTTCCTCTGCGCCACGCGCCTGCTCGCTGCCTGGATGGTGCTGCCGTTCATGTACCTCGCCGGGATCGGCGGCGCCTTCCTCGCCTCCTACATCGCGGTCGTCGCATCAGGTGGGGGTGGTGTCCTCCGGCGGCTACTTCCTGATCTTCTGGCAGTTCCAGAACCCCCCCGACTTCCTCTACAGCCTGATCAAGGCGATGGTGATGGCCACCGCGATCGTGCTGGTCGGCTGCTACTACGGTTACAACGCCTCCGGAGGCCCCGTAGGGGTTGGTACGGCCACGGCCAAGTCGATGGTCATGAATATCGTGCTCGTACACGTGATCGGAATGTTGGGCACCCAGATCTTCTGGGGGGCCAACCCGCGCGCCCCGATCGGAGGGTGAGCATGACTATGCCCGTTTACGCATCCGACCGTTACGGCCGCCGCGCCGCCGCGCACGCAGGGATCGGGGATTGAGGTGGCGATCGAGCCCGACACCATCGACGAGGCCGAGGCTGAGGACTTCCAGTACCACGCCGGCTCCAGCCGTCCCAGCGAGACCCCCGACGCGATCGAGTTCATCGATGTGCACAAGGCGTTCGGCTCCAACCGCGTGCTGCGCGGCCTGAACCTCGGCATCCCCGAAGGCCAGGTGTCGATGATCCTCGGCCCCTCCGGCACCGGCAAGTCGGTGTGCATCAAGCACATCGTCGGGCTGCTCTACCCCGACCAGGGCGACGTGATCGTCGCCGGGCAGTCGATCCCCTCGCTCGCCGACGACGACCTCTTCGAGCTGCGCAAGAAGTTTGGCGTGCTCTTCCAGGACGGGGCGCTGTTCGGCTCGCTCAACCTCTACGACAACGTCGCCTTCCCGCTGCGCCAGCACACCGAGAAGGGCGAGGACGAGATCGCGGAGATCGTCAACCGGCGCCTGCGCGAGGTCGGCCTCGGCGAAGCGAACGAGAAGATGCCCAACGAGCTCTCGGGGGGTATGCGCAAGCGCGCCGGGTTCGCCCGCGCGCTCGTGCTCGACCCCGAGATCGTGCTGTTCGACGAGCCCGACTCAGGCCTCGACCCCGTGCGCACCGCGCTGCTGTGCGAGCTGATCAAGGAAGTCCACGCCGAGAACGGCGGCACCTACGTGGTGATCACCCACGACATCCTCTCCGCGCGCCGCGTCGCCGAGCACATCTCGATCCTGTGGCGCGGGCGGATCGTGGAATCGGGCCCCGCCGCTGAGCTGTTCGCCTCGGAGAACCCCTTTGTGCGCCAGTTCCTCTCCGGCGAATCCGCCGGCCCGCTCGGCATGGAGTAGGCAGGTGGCGCCCGTGTGCCGCCGCCTGGCTAGCCTCTCATCGTGAGCGCCACCTCCGATCCCCGCGCCTCCGACCCTGACGCAACCCCCGCCCCTGGCGCAGCTGCCGAGCCCGGGGTGGTCGCGAAGCTCCTCTCCGCCCTCGCCGGCAGCGCCGCCCGCCGGCCGCTGCTGGTCGTGGCGACGATGGGGGTGCTCGGGCTGGGCGGCGCCGCGCTCGCGCTGAGCCTGCGTCCGAGCGCCGCGACCGACACCTTCGTCGGGCGCTCCAGCACGGGCTATCGAGCCACGCAGCGCTACTACAGCTCGTTCGGGGAAGAGCCCGTCGACGTGCTGGTGAAGGGCAACCTCCAGGACATGCTGCTGAGCGCTGACATCGACCGCCTGCTGGGCCTCGAGGGGTGCCTCGCGGGTAAGGTCCCCGCCGCCGGGCTGCCGCGCGAGGGAGGGGCGAACGGCCCCTGCGCGCAGCTGGATCGACTGGGCACCGTGAAGGTCGTGATCGGGCCCGGCACCTTCGTCAACGAGGCCGTCGAACAGATCGACGGGATGCTCACCACGCGGGGCAATCAGGCCGAGCGGGAGGCCGTCCAGAACGAACAAGCAGTCGGCCGGCTCGCGCTCAGCCAGGGTCGGGGCGCCGCCGAAGCGTCCAAGCTCGGTGAAGAAGCCGGCAAGATCACGCGCGAACGCTACGCCCAGCAGCTCGAGCTGCTCGGGGCCGAGTACGGACTCAGCGCGCCGCCCACGCTCAACGACCCGAGCTTCGTTTACACGCTCGTGTTCGAAAACACGGCGAAGCTGCCGGGCACCCCCAAGCAGCGCTTCGCCTACCTATTCCCCGGTCGCGAAGCGGCGCTGATCTCCGTGCGCATGCGGGCGGGGCTGAGCGAAGCGCAGCGCACGCGCACGATCGCCGTGATCCGCCGCGCGCTGGCGATGCCCCAGTGGCGCCTGCAGCACGGTGAGCACTACCTGCTCACCGGCCAGCCGGTGATCGTCGCCGAACTCACGGACTCGATCACCCACTCGATCGAGCTGCTGCTGGGGGCCGTGCTGCTGGCGATGGCGCTCGCGCTCGGTCTCGTCTTCCGCGGCCGCCCGCGGATGCTTCCGCTGGCGGTGGCCGTGCTCGCCGTGGCGCTCACGTTCGGGGCGCTCGCCGCCGTCGGCGCCTCGCTGACCGTCGCCCAGGTCGCCGTCCTGCCGGTGCTGGTGGGCCTCGCGGTCGACTACGCGATCCAGTTCCAGTCACGCGTGCAGGAGGCCCTCGCGGCGGGGGCGCTGGACGCCGCGAGCGCGATCCGGCGTGCCGCCGCGACTGCGGGCCCCACGATCGCCGCCGCCGCCGCGGCCGGTGCCGCGGCGCTGCTGGTGATGACGCTCTCGCCCGTGCCCACCGTGAGGGGCTTCGCCCTGCTGCTGGTCGTGGGCATCGCGATCGCCCTGCTCTGCGCGCTCACCGCCGGATCGGCCGCGCTCGCGCTCGCGGGCGCCGCGGGGCCTGCCGCCACCGACGCTGCCACGCTGGCTGGGTCCGCTGGTGCCAGCGCCTCCGCCGTGGCGGGCCGTGCCACGCTGCCTGCGCGCGTCAGCCGGTGGAGCCCCCGTCGCGGTCGCCTCGCCGTGTGGTTGGCGCCCGCCTACCGCGGGGCTCAGGAAGTGGTGCGCGACAACCCCTTCACCCGCCTGCTCTCCAGGGCCGCGCTCGGGTACGCGGTGCGCAACCCCGGCCGCGTGATCGCCGTCGGTCTCGTATTCGCCGTGCTCGGCTGGGGGCTCGACACGCAGACCCATGTCGAAACCAACCTGGAAAAGCTGGTGCCCCAGAGCCTGCCCTCGCTGCGCAACCTCGACGCGCTCGAGGGTGCCTCCGGGGTAGGTGGCGAAATCGACCTGATGGTGTCGGGCAAGAACGTCGCGAGTCCCAAGACGATCGAATGGATGGGCCGCTACCAGGATGCCGTGCTGAAGCGCTTCGGCTACTCCTCCACCCGCGGCTGCGGCAGGGCGCGGCTGTGCCCAGCCTTCTCGCTGCCGACGCTGTTCGAAGGTGGGGCGATCGGTGCGGGCTCGTCCACCACCACGCCCGCTTCCTCATCCAAGTCCTCGACGCCCTCGGCGTCCAACTCCTCGAAGCCGGGCTCCACCACGCCGAAGCTCACCGCCGCCGAGGTGAGCGGGCTGCTGCGTACGATCCCAGCGTACTTCTCGCAGAACGCGATCACCGCCAACCGACGGGCCGCCACGCTCGCGTTCGGCATCCGCCTGATGCCGCTGCAGGAACAGCAGCACGTGATCGAAGCGATGCGCGCCGCGCTGCATCCTCCGCATGGGGTG
The DNA here is from genome assembly GCA_963791485.1 of uncultured Solirubrobacterales bacterium. Lineage (GTDB taxonomy): Bacteria > Actinomycetota > Thermoleophilia > Solirubrobacterales > Solirubrobacteraceae > Palsa-744. The sequence goes on along the minus strand of CAWBSO010000003.1, from coordinate 579,649 downwards.
AGCGTGCAGCTGGTCGGCTTGCCCGTCCTCGCCGCGCAGTCGGGCGCGCTCGTGGCCTCCCCGTGGCGGCGCGTGCTGACGCTGCTGGCGGGGCTCGCCGCGGCGGCGCTGGTGCTGCTGATCGCCTTCCGCGGCGATCGCCGGCGGGCGCTGACGCCGCTGTTGCCGGTGCTGCTCGCCACCGGGTGGTCGGCGCTGGTAGTGTTTGCGATCAGGGTGCCGCTCAACCCGATGTCGGTCACCCTCTCCGCGCTCGTGATCGCTGTCTCCACCGAGTTCAGCGTGCTGCTATCCGAGCGTCTGCGGGAAGAGCGGAGCGCCGGCCGGTCACTGCCTGAGGCGCTGCGCCTCACCTACGCCCGCACCGGCGCCGCGGTCGCCGCCTCGGGCGTCACCGCGATCGTCGGCTTCGGCGTGCTCGTCCTCTCTGACATCAACATGCTCCGCGACTTCGGCGTGGTGACCCTGATCGACCTCAGCGTGTCGCTCGTCGGCGTGCTGGTCGCGCTGCCCGCGGCGCTGCTGCTCGCCGAGCCCGGCGAACTGGCGCGGCGGGGTATCAGCCTCCGGGCGGGTGGGAAACGATTCCGCGCGCTCCGCCCGCGCCGGCGCCCGCGCCATGAGCCCGCCTGAGCGACACGGCGGGCTGTCTCACCGAAGCCGGGAGACACCCGCCTTCGACCGAAGCGGGGAGACACTCGCCTCCGGCAAGCATCCCCTGTTCGGCGGGCATCCCCGTTTCGGCCGGCCGCGCCAGGGCCGCTGGATCGGGGTGCTGGCGATCGTGATTCTGATCCTGATCACGATCAACACGATCGTCACGCCCTCCAACGGGTTGGCGGGTGTCGCGCCCGGCGCGCCCCTGCCGCCCTTTGCGGCGCCGCTCGCCACCAGCGATCTGCAGGGCTCAGTCAACGTCGCCACGCATCCGGGCGAGGGCCCTGCCAAGCGGGCGGCCTGCGCGGTGCGGGGGCCGCGGATCCTCAATATCTGCCAGCTCTACGAACAGGGCCCGGTGGTGCTCGCGCTGTTCGTCGACGCCTCCGCCTGCAACGGGGTGCTCGGCGAGATGCAGACGCTCGTGCGGGCGGGCGGGCACCGATTCTCCGGCGTACGCTTCGCGGCGGTGGCGATCAAAGGCGAACGTGCGTCGCTGCGTACGCTGGTGCGCTCCCGTGGCCTGACATTCCCGGTCGGCGTCGACAGCGAAGGGGTGTTGCCCGGGCTGTACGCGATGGCGAGCTGCCCCCAAATCACGTTCGCCTACCCTGGTGGGATCGTGCAGAGCAAGGCCCTGCTCACCACGCCCTCGCCCGTCGTGCTGCGCCGGCGCGTCAGCGAGCTGGTGGCGGCGGCGCTCGCGCGCGGGTGGAGGCCGCCGCGGTGATGGGGGTGGGCTGGTCGCAAATCCATGCCTGCGAGGGGGCTCGTGGGGGAGATCGCGGCTACGGGACGCCGCGGTGATGCCCGAGCCCTCCGCCGCAGCTGCTGGGCGCAATCGGAGCGAGCGGTCCGAGCTGGCGCGGGGCTGGTGCGAGCGCGAGATCTCCGAAGAGTTGCCGGGGCTGCATCTGATCCATATCCGCTCGAGCGTCGGACATGCCCTGCGGGCCTCTCCGCCGGCGGTGAGGCGGCGGTTGGCGGCGCTCGCCAACCGCTGGGGAGGGGCGCACGCGGTCAGCCTGCGACAGCGCCCCGTGCCGGCGGCGTATCGCGTCTTCTTCCGGCACATCGGACTCGATCCCGATGTGGTGCGCACGCCGATCGAGGAGGCGATGTTCGCACGGATGCTGCAGGGCGGCTTCCATTCAAACCACCTGCTCGCCGACGCGCTGCTGATCACGCTGGTGGACACCGGTGTGCCGGTGTGGGCGCTCGACGCCGCCACGGTCGAGGATCCGCTTGGCATCCGCTCCAGCCGCGAGGGGGAGAGGTTTGGAGGCCCGCCCACCCGCCCACCCGCTGATCCGTTCGCTCGCCCGCACGCCGACCCGCCCCCGCGTAGGCCCTCCCACTCGTCCAACGCCCTCCCGCTGCCCGGCGGCCGGCTGATCGTGGCCGACGCCCGGTCTGCGGTGGCGGTGCTGTTCGGCGAGATCGCCCCCGGCTCCGCCGCCGATGCGAGCGCGGGCGAGGTGGTGCTGTTCACGCTACAGGTTCCCGGCGTGCCCTCGCTACACGTCGAGGAGGCGCTGTGGATGTGTCGCGCGCTGCTGGAAGGACCGTGGTAGGGGGTTATCGCGACATGGGCCCTGAGCAGGTTGGTCGCTGGTAGAATCAGCGAAGCGTTAGAGCCGAGGAGGAGCTGGGCAAGTGGTCGCAACCGAGCCGCTCACGATCGATCGCGAAATACCGCTCACCCGCACGGGGACGGAGCAGCGGGCTGCCGCCGAGCGCGCGGCGCGCGAGTCGCTGCGCGCGCAGGTCGCCAGGCTGGAGTGCGAGCTGTCGGGGATTGTCGCCTGCGGCTTCCCGCACATCTCCCCGGCTTTGCTCGCGGCTCCTGAGTGCGCCGGTCCCCACCTCCTTTCCCTGGCCGAGCTCGAGCGCGCGCGCGACCGGCTGGTGGTGTGCTTGCGCCGGGCACAGACTAAGGCGCGCGAGCGCGCGGAGCTCGAGTTGCGCGCACGCGACCAGCTGGAGCGGATGAGGTTGGAACCAGGCCGCTACAGGTTCGTGCGCCTGCGGGTCACCGACCTCGGCGAACGCGGCTGCGGCGTGTGGGAGGTGCGTCCCCGCCTCGGCCTGATCGGGATGCTCGCCGGCTGGTGGGAGCTGAAGCTCTCCTCGGGCTGTCCGTTACCGTGGCCGCGCGCCTACGGCGCGCGGCGTCTCCCAACGCGAGGCAGCGCGGTCCCACGCGCAGTACGAGCTTGCGTGCATCCACCTGCCGGCGCAGGGCAAGCGCGGTCCCGGGGCGTTGAAGGACCGCGCAGCCCCGAAGCACGACAGAACACCTCATCTCCGCGGATCCGAGCGCCGCGGGGTCGGCGGGCTCCAAATCCCCGCGCGGCAGGCCTGCTCACCGGCTGAGCGCGTGGACGGCGCCCGGCTCGCGGCACATCGCGGCGAGCGTCTGGCGTTGGCGCTCGGTGAGCGAGCCGAGGGTCTTGGTTTCGGACATCTGCAGCTGCGCGAGCAGCTTGCGGCAGCGGCTCTCGCCCCAGCGGCGTTGGCTGCGCAGTAGGTCCGTGACCGTCATGCTGTGGGCCTCCCAGGGGCACTGGACGATCACATCGGCGGCCGAGAGCTCCCCGGTCGCGATTCGTCGCTTGAGGTCGGCGCGGGCGAGGCGCACCTTGTTGGCGCGTTCCAGGGCACGCATGTATTGAGGACCGGCAGGGGCTAGCGTCGCTGTCGCGCTCATGGTCTCACTCCCCGTTGCCCGCCACGGGAATCCACCGCAGCGGCACAACATACTTGCTTGATTTTTAACGAGTAGCGCGCCCGCAACGATCGCTCATGGCTCGCTCACTGGACATCCCACCTGTCCTCGGCACCCCTCTACCGGTGACACGGAGCGAGTTCCGAGCGTTGATGCAAAGCGCTCCATCAAGCTACGCCAGCGGGGCGCTCCGGTCAACACTTTTCACACAGATCGTGCGCTAAAAGCGACCTTTTTCTTTCGGGCCGGGCAGCGGCCCGTGCTCGGCCTCGAAGGCGCGCTTGACCCGCGCGAAGGCGTCAAGCGCGCGATCGATCACGGCCTCGTCGTGGGTGGCCATCACGCTCGTGCGCAACAGCGCGCCGCCCGGAGGTACCGCGGGGTGTAGCGCGGTGTTGACGAACACGCCGGCGTCGTACAGCGCGCGCCACAAAAGCGCCGCCTTCCAATCATCGCCGACGAGCACGGGCACGATCGGGGTCACGATCGTCGGGGTGCAGGTCGCGTCGGGGCGCACCCCTGGCGCCGCCGCGACGGAAGGTCGCGCCGGCAGCGGCTGCGGGGCGACCACCGCGAAACCCAGCTGCTCCAGGCCGTCGCGCAGGCGCCAGGCGTTGTCGAGCACCCGCTCGAGCAGCGCGGCGCCGTCGGGCGAGCGCAGCACGCGCAGCGCCGCGAGCGCGGCGCCGAGCGCGGCGGGTACGGCGGAGGCGGTGAAGATGAAGGCGCGCGAGTAGTACCGCAGGTACTCGAGCACGTCGGCGGGCCCCGCCACGAAGCCGCCGCAGGAGGCCAGCGACTTCGAGAAGGTGCCGACGCGCAGGTCCACGCGATCCTCCAGGCCGAGCAGCTCGGCGGTGCCGGCGCCGCGCGCGCCCAGCACCCCGGCGCCGTGCGCCTCGTCGACCATCAGCCGCGCGCCGTGGCGCTCGCACAGCTCGCAGATGTCGCTCAGCGGGGCGATGTCGCCCTCCATCGAGAAGACGCCGTCGACGACCACCAGCACGCCGCCGCCGTCGCCCTTCGCGCGCTGCAGCATCTTCTCGAGCTTCTCCAACCGGTTGTGGCGGAAGGGGCGCAGCTTTGCGCGCGAGAGCAGGCAGCCGTCGAGGATCGAGGCGTGGTCGCCGGAGTCGGCGATCACGGTGTCGCCGACACCAAGGATCGTGCCGAGCGTGCCGAGGTTGGCCTGGTGGCCGGTCGTGAACACGAGCGCGTCCTCGCTGCCCATCCACTCGGCGATCTCCGCCTCCAGTGCGAGGTGCAGCGGGGTGGTGCCGTTCAGCGGGCGCGAGCCGGTGAGGCCGGTGCCGTAGTGGTGCAGTGCATCCTGTGCGCCCGCGAGCACGCGCTCGTCGCCGGTGAGGCCGAGGTAGTTGTTGGAGCCCAGCATGATCCGCTGCGCGCCCTCCATCTCCACCACCGGCATCGCGGGGGAGGTGAGCACGTGGAAGTAGGGGAGGACGTCGGCCTCGCGCGCCGCCGCCAGCACCTCGGTGCGCTCGTGGTGGCGGGCCTTGGCGAAGACGTCGCGGGGGGGCTGGTTGGTGCTGATGGCCATGTGGTCGGGAGGGCGTTGGGTGTAGGGTGCCGTGGCTGTGAGCGTCGAAATCGGCCCGGTGGCGGGCGGGAGCGACCTGAAGCGGTTTGTCGACCTGCCCTTTCGCCTTCATGCTAACCACCCGCTGTGGGTGGCGCCGCTGAAACTCGAGCGGCGCATCTTCCTCAACCGGCGCATGAACGCCTTCTTCGGCCACGGCGAGGCCGAATACCTTCTCGCCCGCCGGGCGGGTCGCGTGGTGGGCAGGATCACCGCGCAGATTAACCACGCCTTCAACGACCAGCACGACTCGAAGTGGGGCTGGTTCGGCTTCCTGGAGTTCGAGGAGGATCTGGAGGTCCTCCAAGCACTGCTCGACGCTGCGCAGGCGTGGCTGCGGGAGCGCGGTTGTGAGCAGATGGTCGGGCCCGCCGACTTCGCGATGAACGACGAGTGCGGCATCCTGGTCGAGGGCTTCGACTTGCGCCCGATGATCCACCAGCCGTGGCACCCGCCCTACTACCAGCGCCTGCTGGAGGAGGCAGGGATGGCCAAGGCGATGGACCTCCTGATGTGGAACCTGGAGGTGACCGAACGCGACAGGGTGCTGCCGGTGATCTGGGAGCTCGCCGACAAGGCGCAGAGCGAGCACGGGATCCGCGTGCGCCCGATGCGCCGCCGCCAGCTGCGCAAAGACATGGAGTTCTTCGGCGAGGTCTACAACGCCGCGTGGTCGAAGAACTGGGACTTCGTGCCCTACACCAAGAAGGATCTGGACGCTCTCGCCCAGGAGCTGCAGCTAGCCTTCGACAAGCACTGGTTCATGATCGCCGAGCGTGAAGACACAGGTGAGGTGGTCGGCATGGCGATCACGATCCCCGATCTCAACCAGGTGCTGGAAAAGATGAAGGGGCGCCTGCTGCCGCTGGGCTGGTGGCACTTCTTGCGCAAGGGCAGCGTCATGACTCGGGTGCGTGTCGGCTGGTTGGGGGTTCGACCCGAGTACCAGCACACCGGCATCGCGGCGAAGCTCTACCAGATGCACTTCGACGCCGCCGAAGCGCGCCCCCAGAAGGGCGGCGAGATGGGCTGGATCCTCGAGACCAACACCGCGATGAACCGCGGCATGGAAGCGATGGGAGGCAGGGTCGTCAAGCGCTACCGGATGTACGAGCGGGTGTTCGACGCCGCGGCCCCGGAGACGCCTCCCACCAACGCCGCACTTGCTTCGGCGTAGGGTCCGAGGCGCTCCGTACACTTCGGCGTGTGAGCGACTCGCTCCAACCCGATGCGCTGCTGGCCGAAACGGGGATACTCGTCGATTCGGGGATGCGAGCGCAGCGAGTGTCTCCCGAATCGGTCGGAGGCGAGCGTCCCCCGGCTTCGGCGGCCGGCGGCGACACCGAGGAAGTGGACGCCGTCGTCGTGGCGCCCTCGGCCCGGCCGCTTCCCGAGCGCCGCGATGCCCGCACGGTGGTGCCGGCCGTGCAGGCCGCGGCCGTGGCCGCCGGCAGTTTCGTCGCGGGCGCGGCGATGGTGGGGCTTGCCCACCGCCGCCAACGGCGCCGCGAGCTTGCGCGCGCGGGCGCACGGCGAGGCCTCGGCCGGGGCGGGGGGCGGCGCGGCGCGAGCGGAGGGCGCGGCTCACGTGGTTTGGGCGAGCTCGTGCAGATCGTGGGCAGCCGCTCGCTGCTCGTGGACGTGCACCTGCTCGGTGGCCGCGACTGACACCGCAAGTGAGCGCGGTTGTGCTGCGACCGCGCCTTGACGGGATCGTGGGCCTCGGGGCGCAAGTGCGTATAGAGGTGCGGCCCCCGTGGCCGTTCCGCCTGCCAGCGCACGGCGGCGTGGACGGGGTGCTGCGCTACAAGGAGGGCGTACTCGAACGCCTCCTGCACCACGGCGAGCAGCCAGTGGTGGTGCGCGTCGCGCAGCCGACCACCGACCGCGTGCTGTTCGACGCGCGCGCCCCCACTGGCGAGGCGGCTGAGCATGGGATTGCGCGGATGCGCTTCGCGCTCGGCGTGGACGAGGATCTGCGCGCGTTCCACACCCGCTTTGCGCGCGACCCGCTGATAGGAGAGTCGGTGCGCCGCCGGCCGTGGCTGCGGGTGCGCCGGCGCCCGGAGCCGTGGGAGGCGCTTGCGTGGGCGGTGTGCGAGCAGCTGATCGAGTTCGAGCGCGCCGCGGCGATCGAGCGGCGTATCGTGCGGCGGCTGGGACGGAGCGGAGGCGACCTGCGCGACGTGCCGACCCCCGCTGCGCTCGCGGGAGTGGCGCCGGCGCTGCTGCAATCGCTCGACCTCGGCGGCGCGAGGGCGCGCACGCTGGTGCGCGTAGCCCGCGAAGTGGCGCGGGGGCGGATCGACCTGCACTCCCCCGATCACGAGCGGACGTGGCAGCGGCTGCGCGCGATTCCGGGCATCGGCCCGTGGACGGTGGAGATGCTCGCGCTGCACGGCCAGGGCCGCCACGACCAGGTGCCGGCGGGCGACGTCGGCCTGCTGAAGCTGGTGGGGCGAAAGCTCAGCGGCGGCAGGGGTGGGTGGGCCTCCCATCCACGCGCGCAGGAACCCGAGGTGCGTGCGTTCTTCGCCCCCTACGAGGAGTGGGCGGGGCTGGCGGTGGTGCACGTGATGAATGCCTGAGCAGGCTGCGGTTACTGAGCTTCCGTGAGCGGCAGCCCAGTAACCGGATGTGTCAGCTCGATGGCCGGCGGCGGGCCCGCTGGGCGGCAACGAGCTGCTCCCAGCGCTCGATGACGCCTTCCCGGATGGCGGGTTCCAGGTCGATGTCGAGGAACCTCGCTAGACGGCGCCCGAGAACGTCTATCTCGTTCTGGTCGAGGCGGCCGACCGGGCTGGTGACGATCGCTGACTGGTGGATGCACACGAGCGAGTTGAGGTCGACCGCGTTCTCGTGGGGCAGCCCATACTTGCCCTTGTTGAGTGGCAGGTGAAAGAGCGCCGGCTCCTGCCCATCGCGGACGCGCTGCCGCTCGCCGGCGGCGAGCTTCGCAAAGCGCGTCAGCTTCAGCGCCTCGTACTCGGGCAGGACACCGCGCGGACGGTCCTGCAGGATCACCAGCGGGCGAAGCTTCGCGGCGACCTCGAACTTCGGCACCGGGGCCAACTCGCCATCCTTGATCGCGCGCGCGACCGCGGGCGCGTCGGGGTAGAGGTGTGCTTCGCCGTTGACATCGACGAGCTCGAACGGCGCCTCGGGTTGGAAGGCGGTGAACGCCCAGAGCACGGCGCCGCGCAGCCCGCGCGGCGGTGGCGGTGCGCTCACGCCACGGCGTGCGTGTCGAGCAGGTCGAAGTCGAACTCGTAGATGTCCTCCCCGGCCTCGGAGGCGCGATGGGCCTCGAGCGCTGCATCCGAAAGCGAGAGCTCGGCGGGCCGATGCTCCCCGAGCATGTTGAGCAGGCGCTGGAAGAGCTCGAACGTTGCGGCGTCGATCACGGCCGCGTAGGGCTTGCCGTAGCGCTCGATGACGGTCGCCTCGCCGGCGACCGGCTCCGGAATGCGGACCTCGTTGGCGGTGACGACGCGGGTATGCATGGCAAACCTCTTAAACTCGACTGGTACGAGAGTAGCATGGATCGTACGAGAGTAAGAAAGCCGCGCGAAAACCTCACGCGGCTGCCGCACATGGTGAGCTCGGCGGTCAATCGAGATCGAATGCAGCTCGGATCGCATCGCTCAGCAGCGGCTCCTGACGATCGAGCAGAATTCCGATCTGCGCTCCCAGAGCCTCGATCGGAATCGTGGCGACGTTGTCACAGCTGACGACAGAGGGACCTGAGAGTCCATTCGCCGCATCGAGCGGAACCTCTGTCGAAAGTCCACGGATGGTGGTCGTGATCGGCGCGACCGTGACGGTTGTCAGATGCGGACGTACGATCTCGCGAGTGAGGATCAGCACAGGCCGAGCCTTGTCGAGGTGCGCGACGTGGATCGGGCGCATCAAGTGAGCGCGGAGGGCAGAGTCGCGGCGTGCTCGGCGAGTCCGGAAAGCTCCGGATCGGGGCCAGTGCGAGCGAGGATCTGGGCATCTCGCTCGGCGACGACGCGCCGGCGTTCGCGTTCGAGTGCACGAGTGACGACTGACGCACGACTGCGCCTGGCGCCGGAGTCGACGATCTCGTCGACAAAGTCCACCAACTCATCGGGAAGGCGCACGGCTATCTGCTTGCTCATCCCAATATGGTAGCGAATGACTACCAGTAGCCCTGCGTCTCGCGAGTGTTCTATCCCATGCCGGCAATGGGTGTTGAGAGCAAGGAGACGCCCCCGCGACGTCGGCGCTGGCGGCGGCGGGCGGTGATCGTCGCCGCCCCTCGTGGCCAGCTCCGGATCGGTGAAGCGCCCCGTGCGGCCGAGCTTCACATGGTCAGCGCCGCGGCCCCCGTGAACCGCCCCGCGCGCAGGTCTCCCAGGGCGCCGTTGGCGTCCTCCAGCGGGTACGCGGTGACCTGGGTCTTCACCGGCACCCGCGGGGCGAGGGCCAGGAACTCCTCGGCGTCGCGGCGGGTGAGGTTGGCGACCGAGCGGATCGTGCGCTCCTCCCACAGGTCGGCGTAGGGGAAGGAGGGGATGTCGCTCATGTGGATGCCGCCGCACACCACGGTGCCGCCGGGGGCGAGGGCGCGCAGCGCGAGCGGGACGAGGGCGCCGTCGGGGGCGAAGACGATCGCGGCGTCGAGCGGCTCGGGGGGCGACTCGTCCGAGCCGCCGGCCCAGGTGGCGCCGAGCTCCAGCGCGAAGGTCTGCGCGGGGATGTCGCCGGGGCGGGTGAACGCGAACACGCGCCGGCCCTGCCAGAGCGCGACCTGGGCGAGGATGTGGGCGGCGGCGCCGAAGCCGTACAGGCCGAGGCGCCGCGCGCGGCCGGCCATGCGCAGCGCGCGGTAGCCGATCAGCCCGGCGCACAGCAGCGGGGCGGCCTGTGTGTCGGGGTAGCCCGGGGGGATCTCGAAGCAGAAGCGCTCGTCGGCAAGCGCGTACTCGGCCATCCCGCCGTCGATGTCGCGGCCGGTGAAGCGCGCCAGTGGGCAGAGGTTCTCGCGGCCGGAGCGGCAGTAGGCACACTCGCCGCAGGTCCACCCCAGCCAGGGAACGCCGACGCGACGGCCGTCAGACTCGACGGTCGCGACGATCTGGTGGCCGAGGATCCGCGGCGGCGCGGCGATCCGCACCTCGCCGTCGAGCAGGTGCAGGTCGGTGCGGCACACCCCGCAGGCGTGCACCTTCAGCAGCAACTGGCCGGGCGCGGGCTCGGGGGTCGGGCGCTCGACCGCCCGCAGCGGCTGGCCGACCTGCTCAAATACCATTGCGCGCATTCGTATCTACCCAGGGCCGGAGGGGGTGCGTGGTGTGTTCAACTTTTTAATTGCCGATAGCAATGGCTATCGGCTTTGGTTTTTTTAATAACACCACACCCCCTCGTCGCCGGGCACGCCCCCACCACAGGGCACCGATCCCTCCTCAGCCGAAGAACAGCTCCGCCGTGGCGTACAGCTCGGGGTCGAGCAGCTTCGGGGCCGCTAGCGCCTGGGCGAGATCGACCTCAGCGATCCGCGCGCCGTGCAGCGCGACCATCTTGCCGAAGTGGCCGCTCGCGACGGCGTACATCGCTGCCACGCCGAAGCGGGTGGCGAGCACGCGATCGAACGCCGTCGGGGTGCCGCCGCGCTGCACGTGGCCGAGGATCGTGACGCGAGTTTCGTACCCGGTGCGCTGCTCGATCTCGTGCTCGAGCGTGACGCCGATCCCGCCGAGGCGCGCGTGCCCGAAGGCGTCGGTGTCGCTGCGCGCGGCGAAGATTTCGGTGGCGTCGCTGCGCACGGTCTGCATCGTCCCCTCGCGCGGGGTGGCGCCCTCGGAGACGACCACGATCGAGAAGGAGCGCCCGCGCTCGTGGCGGCGGCGCAGGTGCGCGCACACCTCCTCGATGTCGAACGGGCGCTCGGGCACGAGGATCGCATCGGCGCCGCCGGCGATCCCGGCGTGCGTGGCGATCCAGCCGGCGTTGCGGCCCATCACCTCGACGACCATCACACGGTTGTGGGACTCCGCCGTGGTGTGCAGGCGGTCGATCGCGTCGGTGACGATCTGCACGGCCGTGTTGAAGCCGAACGTGACGTCTGTGCCGCCGAGGTCGTTGTCGATCGTCTTCGGCACCCCGACGATCGGGATCCCCTCTTCGTGCAGGCACAGTGCGACGCCGAGTGTGTCCTCGCCGCCGATCGGGATCAGCGCGTCGACGCCGCGGCGCTCGAGCGTTGCCCGGATCGCCTCCAGGCCACCCATGTCCTCGGCGAACGGGTTGGTGCGCGAGGTGCCGAGGATCGTGCCGCCGCGGGGCAGGATGCCGACGGTGCGCTGCAGGTCGAGCTCGATCGCCTCGTCCTGGAGCACCCCTGCCCAGCCGTGGCGAAAGCCGAGGAAGCTGTGCTCGCCGCGCGCGAGTCCGCTGCGCACCGTGGCGCGGATCACGGCGTTCAGCCCGGGGCAGTCCCCACCGCCGGTGAGCAGACCGATGCGCGCCATCGCCACAGGGTAATCACCCGGCGAGGGTGACGGCCGTTCATCTCGCCAGCCGCGAAACTACCTGCGGATGCGGGGCGGGACATCACCATGATCGTCAACGTCGCCCTGCTCGGGGCGAGCTGCGCGCTGAACCCGGTGCTGCTCGCGATCGTGCTGCTGACGCTCGCCTCCGAGCACCCGAAACGGATGCTCGGTGCCTACTTCGCCGGCGCCTTCACGTGGAGCGTGGGGCTCGGCATCGGCGTCGTGACCGTGGCGAGCGAAGTCGAAGCGTTCGGCGGGCACTCCTCATCCTCGCGGCCGATCTTCGACCTGGTCGTCGGCGGCCTGCTGCTGGTTGGCGCCTTCCTGAAGGGCACCGGCCGCGTGGATCGCTTCAAAGCGCGCAGAGCCGCCGCCAAGCCTGCCCCCGACCCGACGAAGCCGAGCAAGCCCCCGCTCGCCGAGCGGCTGCTCTCGGGGCGAGTCTCGCTCGCATTCTTCGCCGGTGTCGTGCTGAACTTCCCGAGCGTGCGGTACATCGAGGCGATGAAGGAGATCGTCGTGGCCGAAGTCTCCAAACACGAGCAGGTGCTGGCGATCCTGCTGTTCAACGTGCTGATGCTTTCGCCAGCGATCGTCCCGCTGGCATTGCTGTCGTTCCGCCCCGAGGAGACCAGGTCGGCGATCACCCGCCTCGACGCGTGGATGCGCGCCCACGCGCGCGCCCTGCTCACCGGGGTGCTTGCCGCGCTCGGGCTCTACCTCGTGATCAAGGGCGTCGCGGTGCTCGCATAACCATGCCGCCGGAGGCGAAGGCGAGGTGATCGGGCTGCTCGAGGAGCCCCGCGCGCGGGAAACCGGCATCATGCGAAGCGCGATGGAGCCGACCGACGAGCCGCAGGCAGGCGCCGCGCAGGCGATCAAGCTGGTGCTCTCCGACGTCGACGGCACGCTCGTCACGCGGGCGAAGGAGCTGACGCCGCGGGCGATCGAAGCCGTCAGGCGGCTGCGAGAGGCCGGCATCATGTTCGCGTTGACCAGCTCCCGCCCGCCGCGCGGCCTGGCGATGTTCCTCGAGCCGCTGCAGCTGAGCAAGCCGCTGGGGGCGTTCAACGGCGGCGCAATGGTCAACCCGGACCTGACGGTGATCGAGGAGCGCGCGATTCCCGGCGAGCTGGTGGGTGAGACGATCGCGCTGCTGGAGTCCTTCTCGCTCAGCGCGTGGGTCTACCGCGGCGAGGAGTGGTACGTGCGCGACCTGCACGGCCCGCGCGTGGAGCACGAAAGCCACACCGTGCAGTTCGCCCCCATGCTGGTGCAGAGCTTCGAGGGGTTGCGCGACGGAGTGGCCAAGATCGTTGGCGTGAGCGACGACCACGACGCCGTCGCGCGCGCGACGTCCGCCGCCGCCGAGCGCTTCGGTGAGCGCCTTGCGGCCTCGCGCTCGCAGCCTTACTACCTCGACGTCACGCACCCCGAGGCCAACAAGGGCAGCGTCGTGCGCTTCCTCGCGGCTCGCTACGGGATCCCAACCGAGGCGATCGCGACGATCGGCGACGCGGGCAACGACGTATCGATGTTCGCCGCCTCGGGCCTGCCGATCGCGGTCGGCAACGCCACCCCAGAGGTGCAGCGTGCGGCGCGGCTGGTGAGTACCTCCAACGAGGAGGAGGGCTTCGCCAATGCGGTCGAGCGGTTCATCCTTGGCAGCGGCTGACGCCTGCGCCCACCCGCTCGGGAGAGTTGCCCGCGTGGACGATCCCGCGACACCCAACGGGCTACCGCTGCGCTCGGTACCGGCGGATCAACGCGTTGGTCGAGCTGTCGTGGCTCAGCTGTGGCTCGGCCTCGCTCCGCAGCTCGGGGACGATCCGCTTGGCGAGCGCCTTGCCGAGCTCTACGCCCCACTGGTCGAAGGAGTCGATGTCCCAGATCGCCCCCTGGGTGAAGACGCTGTGCTCGTACAGGGCCACCAGCGCGCCGAGCGTGTGGGGGTCCAGGCGCTCGGCGAGGATCGTGTTGGTAGGGCGGTTGCCGGGCATCGTGCGGTGGGGAACGATCGCCTCGGGAGTGCCCTCCGCGCGCACCTCCTGCGCGGTCTTGCCGAACGCGAGCGCCTCCGCCTGAGCGAACACGTTTGACATCAGCAGGTCGTGGTGCTCCCCGAGCGGGTTGCTGCTCTGGGCGAAGCCGATCAGGTCGACGGGGACGATCTTCGTTCCCTGGTGCAGCAGCTGGTAGAAGCTGTGCTGGCCGTTCGTGCCCGGCTCGCCCCAGTACACCGCGCCCGTCTGGTAGTCCACCTCCACGCCCGCGAGCGTCACGCGCTTGCCGCCCGACTCCATCGTCAGCTGCTGCAGGTACGCGGGGAAGCGCTTCAGGTACTGCTCATAGGGCATCACCCCGTGCGTCTCCGCGCCGAAGAAGTTGCCGTACCAGACGGCCAGCAGCCCCATCAGCACGGGCAGGTTATGCGCGAAGGGGGTGGTGCGGAAGTGCTCGTCGATCGCGTGGAAGCCGGCGAGCAGCTCGGCGAAGCGCTCCGGCCCGATCGCCAGCATCGTGGAGAGGCCGATCGCCGAGTCCATCGAGTAGCGGCCCCCCACCCAATCCCAGAAGCCGAACATGTTCTCGGTGTCGATCCCGAATTGCGAGACCAGCTCTGCGTTGGTCGAGACCGCTACGAAGTGCTTCGCGATCGCGTCGTCGGCGCGATCGCCATCCCCCCCTCCCAATCCCCCCATCAACCACTCCCGTGCCGAACGCGCGTTCGTCATCGTCTCCACCGTCGTGAACGTCTTCGAGCTGACGATGAACAGCGTCTGCGCCGGGTCGAGGTCGCGCGTCGCCTCGACGAAGTCGGTCGCGTCCACGTTCGAGACGAAGCGAAACGTCAGCTCCCGGCGCGAGTAGTGGCGCAGCGCCTCATACGCCATCACCGGGCCGAGGTCCGAGCCGCCGATGCCGACGTTGACCACGTTGCGGATTGCCCGCCCGGTGTGGCCCGTCCACTCGCCCGAGCGCACCCGTGTCGCGAAGGCCGCCATCCGCTCCAGCACCTCGTGCACTTGCTTGACCACATCGACGCCCTCGACGACGAGCGAGGCGCTCTTGGGCATCCGCAGCGCGACGTGCAGCACCGCGCGGTCCTCCGACACGTTGATCCGCTCGCCGCTGAACATCGCCTCCATGCGCGCGGCCACGCCCGACTGCTCGGCGAGCGCCACCAACAGCTCGAGCGTCTCGTTGGTTATGCGGTGCTTGGAGTAGTCCAGGTACAGCCCCGCGCCCTCCGCCGTCATCCGTTCCCCGCGCGTGGGGTCCGCGGCGAACAGCTCGCGCAGGTGCGTTCCCTTGATCGCCTCGTGGTGCGCGGCGAGCGCCGCCCACGCGGGGCGGTTGCGGAGGGGGGGTGTGTCGGTCACGGTCGTGCTCATCGTCTCAGATCCCTTCGCCCGGCAGGAACTCGTTCGTGAACGGTGGAAAACCCGTCGTGTCGGGGTTGCGCTTGAGCAGGCCCCTGCCGTACATCCACGCTCCGAACGCCGCCCACTGTTCGGGGTTCTGGTAGCCGTAGGGCTTGCCTGCGGCCGGCTGGGCGGCCGGCAGCGTCCGTTCGATCGACTCGACCTGGAGCTTTTCTTCGAGGCTCGGGTTGGCGGCCATGAGCAGCTTTGCCGCCGCCTTCGGGTCGGCGCGCTCGGCGCGCTCGCCGCGGGTGAGGGCCTGCATGAAGGCACGCAGGTCGACGCCGTCGTGGTGGGCCTCTTCGCTGCGCACCACCACGACCAGTTCGTCGTAGTTCGGCACCCCGGCTTCGTTGATCGGGATCACGGTCGGGTGCTTGTGCTTGAGCTGTAGCTGGATCGCCTCGTAGTTCCAGAAGCCGCCGAGCGTCGCTGCCACCTCGTGCGAGAGCATCGCCGGCACGAGGTTGAAGCCGACGTTCACTTCCTGCACCTTCGACGGGCTCACGCCCGCGTGCTGCAGCGCCGCCGCCAGCTCCGCCGCCTGGTAGGGGATGCCGGCGGTGCCGACCTTCTTGCCGGCGAGGTCGGCGACGCGCTTGATGTGCGCGCTCGCCGGCGCGATGATCGAGGTCAGCGGCCGCTGTACCAGCGCACCGATCGACACCACCTTCAGTCCCTCATCGCGTGCCAGCAGCAGCTCCGGCTCGTAGGAGATCGCCATGTCGACGCGACCCGCGGCGAGCAGCTTCAGCGGTTCGGCCGATTCGGAGGGGATCACCGGCTGCACGTTCAGCCCGACCGCGCGGAAGTCGCCGTGCGCGATCGCCGCGTACAGCGGCGCGTGGTCGGCGTTGGGGAACCAGTCGAGCATCACCGTGAAGCGCTTCACGCTCGCCGGCGCCGTCGTCACGTTCTGCGCGGTGCCGCAGGCGGTGAGTGCGACGGCGCAGAGGGCGGCCAGGGTGGCGAGGGCGGCGAACGGGCGGGGGAGGGGCATTCTCAACGTGGTTCTCCTGTCGGTGGTGGTGTTGTGTGTTTATTTTTCGGGCCTATATTTTTCATTTTGTGAAGTGGTGGGGCTGTGTTTGCATGACTTCTCATCCCAGCTCCCCCCGCGATCGGGTGGTCCAGGGGGCAAGCCTCCGCTCGGCGAGCGTCAGCGTGTGAAAGCAGGCGATCGCGAACACGAACAGCACCGCCGTGGCGGCATACACGCGCGGGGTCTGCAGGTTGTTGATGTCGTCCATGATCTCGCGCCCGAGGCCTGAGTACGGGCCCGTGGTGGCGGTCGAGGTCTCGGCGATGAAGGCGCCGATCACGCCCACCGCGAGCGCGATCCGCGCGCCGCTGAGCGCTGCCGGCAGCGCGGCCGGCAGCTCGGCGAAGCGGAACGCCTGCCAGCGCGAGGCGTCGAGCGTGCGCAGCAGCTTCAGCTGGTCGGGATCCACCGAGGCCAAGCCGTCCACCGTGGTCACGACCACGGGGAAGAAGCAGATCAGCGCGATCACCACGAGCTTCGGGAAGATGCCGAAGCCCCACCAGAACACCAGCGGCGCGGCGATCACCGCGATTGGCACCGCCTGCGAGCCGACCGCGTGCGGGTACACGGCGCGGCGCAGCCACTTGGAGAAGTGGATCGCCACCGCCAGCGCGAAGCCGGTGAGCAGCGCCAGGCCGAGGCCGAGCACGACCTCCTCGGCGGTGATCTTGAAGTTCTGCCACAGGAGGCCGGCGTTGTCCCACAGCGCCGCCGCGATTTCATGGGGGGCAGGCAGCACCGCCGGGTCGACGCCGCCGAGGTCCACGTACAGCTCCCACGCGCCGAGCGCGGCGACCGCGAGCAGGAGGGGGGGAGGAGGTGGGCGGCGCGGTGTCTCATCGTGGCCATGCCCCGCCCTCTGCGCCAGAGCCATGTGCGAGCTGGCCGGAAGAAGCGGCTGGCGAGGGCGTCTGCGGCCGGCGGCCATCGGGTGCGCTTCCACGAGGGTGGCGCAGCTGGCCGCAGGCCGGCGAGCTGGGCCCCTCGTTTTCGGTCATTCCCAATGCGATCAGCGCTTGCTCGCGCAGCGCGGTCACCGCGGCGTCGGTGCGGGCCCGGGGGCGCGGCAGCCCGATCTCGAGCTCCGCCACGGTGCGGCCGGGGCGTGGGGAGAGCACCACGACGCGATCGGCCAGCAGCACCGCCTCCTCGACGTCGTGCGTGACCAGCACCACCGTGCGCTGGCCGATCTTCGATCGGTCGCGCGCCAGCGCCCGCGCCAGCCACCCCTGCATCTCCGCGCGCGTGATCGCATCGAGCGCGCCGAACGGCTCGTCCAGGCAGAGCACCTGCTTGCCGGAGAGCAGCGTGCGCACGAACGCCACGCGCTGGCGCATCCCGCCCGAGAGCTCGTACGGCCGCGCTGCCTCGAAGCCCCCCAGGCCGAGCTCGGCGAACATCGCCTGCGCGCGGGTCCGCGCCTGCGCACGCGGCCGCCGTGCGATCCGCAGCGCCAGCGCCGCGTTGTCGACCGCGCTCAGCCACGGCAGCAGCAGGTCGTGCTGGGGCATCAGCGCGGCCGGCGCGCTGCGCACGCTGCCGGCGTCCGGCTGCTGCAATCCGCAGATCAGCTCCAGCAGCGTGGTCTTGCCGCAGCCGCTGGGGCCGACTACTGCGACCAGCTCCCCGGCCTCCGCGCGCAGCGAGACGCCAGCGAGCGCTGGCACCGGCCCGCCCGACTCGCTCGCGCTGCGGTCGCCGCTGCGCACCGGGTATACGCGGCTCACGCCGCTGACGGCAACCGCATCCGGCAGCCCGGCCCTCTCAAGCGGCTGCGGTTCGGCTCTGAGTCCTATCGACACTCACGCCACTCCCTCCGCGGGCATTACCCCACAGGTTCGAAGGGTCGGCGCCGGGCTCTTGGTTGGCGCCATCTCAGCCGGCCTTCCCGCCAGCCCCCCTGGTGTTGTCCGTTCTTCGCAAAGCCTAGCGCGGGCTGCACGGGTGCCGAGATGACCCTGAAGTGCGCGTTACGGTCGTGTCGCGTCCCTAGCGGATTTGGGCTTTGTGTTAGGGAGGTTGGGGGTGTGGTGTGGAGCTCAGCGACCGTTGGAGCCTTCCTGCACGCCATTGGGCTTTTCTTCGAACTCGCGCAGTGTGTTGATGACGTGATGGGGCAGCAGCGATACACCGATCTGAACCGCTATGAGCAGCAGGAACACCAGCGCGACCCAGACGATCCATTTGCGTCCTGCCAGCAGGGCGCGCAACCACCGCCCGGCGCCCGACATCCGCCAGCTCACCTTTATCGGCTCCCTGCCGCCAGCTCCGGCCGCGTCAAAGCCCGCACGAAGTCCTCCAGCTGCGCCGTGGTCCAGCACTCGAACGCGGTGCAGTGCTGCTCGTAGGCGGCGATCACCGAGTCGCCGTAGTTCCAGTACAGCCGCGGCTCGGGGTTCAGCCAGAAGGTGCGTCCTGCCCGCGCGGCGATCGTCGCGAAGGCGTCGGCGCGGGGCGGGCGGCCGTTGGTGCGGGCGTCCCCGAGCACGATCACCGTGGCGCGCGGGTTGAGATCGTCGCCGATCTGCTCCAACAGCTCCGACCACACGCGCCCGTAGTCGGTGTAGCCGGAGATGTCGGCGACGCCCGCGTCGGAGGCGATCCGCTCGTTGACCGCTTTGAAGTCGCGCTCGCGTTCGAAGATGTCGGTGACCTCGGAGATCCGCTCGATGAACACGAACGAGCGCATCTTGCGGAAGGAGTCGTGCAGCGCGTGCAGCACGGAGAGGAAGAACACCGAGGCGGACGTCACGGAGGTCGAGACGTCGCACAGCACGTACACCTCCGGGCGGCGCGGGCGGCGCGGGCGGTACTTGAGCACGACCGGCACGCCGCCGGTCTGCAGCGAGGCGCGCATCGTGCGGCGCACGTCCACGTGTGCGTGGTGGCGGTGCCCGCGCGTCTGATGGCCCCGCGTAGCCAGGCGCCGGCGCAGCTGCGCCACCACGCGATGCACCGCGGCGAGGTCCGCCAGCGGGCCGGAGGGCAGCGCGCGGTCGAGCTCGCCGAGCGGGCGCGCGGGAGGGAGGGTGCCGGTGCGCTGCACCTGCGCGCGCTCGAGCTCCCGGCGCAGCATCGCCTCGAAGCGGCGCAGCGCGGCGCGCGGCAGGCCCTCGCGGCGGGGGTCGTCCTCGGGCAGCTCCGGCTGGGGCTCAGCGCGCAGGCCGAGCGCGCGGCGGATGCGCTGCACATCCACCCCGATCACGCCCGAGCCACCGTCGCGGCGGGCGAGTGCCGCAATCGCCATGCGCGCGAGGTCGCGCATCGTGCTGTCGTCGCCGTCGCGCAGCGCGGCGGCGATCTGGCGGCGCAGCGCATCGAGCTGCAGCTCGGAGAGCTCTTCGAGGTCGAGCTCGCCGTCGTCGCCGTCGCGCAGCTGGTGGGCCGCATCCTCGCGCACGCCCTCGCGCACGGCCGCCAGCTCGACCGCGCGAAAGAAGAAGCGCTCAAACACCAGCTCGAAGATCCGCCGGTCGTCCTGGCTCTTGGCGAGCGTCGCCGCGAGCGCCTCGCGGAAGTCAGGCTGCGCGGTCCACTCGATCTCGCGCAGCACCGCGAAGGCGTCGAGCAGCTCCGAGGTGCCGACCGCCACACCCTCGGAGCGCAGCTCCTCGCCCAGCTCCAGCAGGCGCGCGGCGATGCCCTCAGGCCGGGTGGGGCCGGTGGGGGTTGGGGGCACGGCGGGAGCGGATTGGTCTGGGGGGACGGGCGGGCCGGAAGGGGCCATGCAGACCTCGCTCAGGCCGCGCCGGCGACGGACTCGCCTCGTCCCAGCTTCAGGCCCACGCGCTCGGCGACCACGTCCATGTCCGTGCGGTGCTTGACGATCACCGACATCGTCTCCATGAAGGTGTCGGAGTCGATGTCCTGCGCCCCGAGCAGCAGCAGCGCGCGCGCCCAGTCGATCGACTCGGCGATCGACGGCGGCTTCTTGAGGTCGAGCTCACGTACCATCCCCACCACCTCGACCAGCCGGCGGGCGACCGTCTCGGAGAGCTCCGGCGCGTGCAGGCGCACGATCGCGAGCTCGTGCTCGAGGCCGGGGTAGTCCAGCCACAGATAGAGGCAGCGGCGCTTCAGCGCCTCGGTGAGCTCGCGCGAGTTGTTCGAGGTGAGTAGCACCACCGGATGCGTGCGCGACTCCACGCGGCCGAGCTCGGGGATCGAGATCTGGAAGTCGGAGAGCACCTCCAGCAGCATCGCCTCGAACTCCTGGTCGGTCTTGTCGATCTCGTCGATCAGCAAGACGACCGGCTCCTCCGAGGCGATCGCGGTCATCAGCGGCCGCGCCAGCAGGAACTCCTCGCCGAAGATGTCCTCCTGCACCTCACTCCAGCCGGCGTCACCGCCGCGGGCCTGGATGCGCAGCAGTTGCTTGCGGTAGTTCCACTCGTACAGCGCCTTCGCCTCGTCGAGGCCCTCGTAGCACTGCAGCCGCACGAGCTCGCGGCCCAGGTAGTGCGCCAGCGCCTTCGCCAGCTCGGTCTTACCGACGCCGGCGGGGCCCTCGACCAGCACCGGCTTGCCCAGCCGCGTCGCCAGGTACGCCACCAGCGCGGTGGACTCGGCCGGCAGGTACCCCACCGCGGTCAGGCCCTCCGCTACCTCGGCGGCCGAGGTGGGGTGTGGGGGGGAGGCGGGGGGCATTGTCATCGCAATGGTAGGGGCTCGCCCGCGGGCACCGCCGGGAGGTCCGACCGCTACTGCTCGGCGACCGGGTGGGTGTCCTCGAAGGAGAGCTGCTCCTCCCCGGGCGCCGGAGGGTAGCGGGTGCGCGGCTTCGCGGGGACGGGGGTTCTGCGGGGCACGACGACCGTCGGCTCCTGCTCGGGTGGGCGGTGCGGTGAATCGCGCGGCGGATCGGGATTGGGCGAGCGCGGTCGGTCGCGGCGTAGCAGCGGCGGCTCGGGCCGCTGCCCGGCGCGCATCCGCGAGCCCGCGTAGGCCAGCAGACCGGCGGCGGCGAGCGCGAAGAAGATCCCCCACTGGATGCCGACGTTGGCGGCGACCCCGTGCTGTGTGATCCCGGGCTTGTCGAACAGCCGCAGGATCAACAGCAGCGCGCTCCACAGGCCGGCGGCGAGCACGACTGCGCCGTCGCCGCCCGGCAGCTGGAACCTGCGTCCGTCGGCGCGCATGTACAGCAGGACCAGCACCGCGACTGCCACCAGCAGCACGGCGGCCTCGACGAACGAGAAGACTCCGAAGGCGTTTAGATTGCGGCTGATGAGCGGCTGGTTCTTGGCGGCGGTGACGACCGCGTTCTGCTGGTACCACGGCAGGAACATCGTCACGAACAGGGCGATCGCGGCGATCGCCGCCAGGCGCCGGTCGCGATCGAGGGCGCCCCAGGCGCGCGCGATTCCTGAGCCCGCGGGGCGGCTCTCGGGATCGCCGCCGCCGCGGATGCGCGCTTCGCTGGGCACACATCGATTGTACGGAGGGGTTCAGCGGCGGCGGACGGGCTTCAATTCTCCGCCCAGCACATCAGGCGGAGCGGGTGGACAGCCACTGCGCATCGCGCAGTCGCTCGTCGACGGTCATGAGCGTGAGCTCGTGGATGAGAGCTGTGGCGGCCAGGAAGCGGTCGGCGGGATCGCGGTGCGGAAGATCGAGCTCGCAGCTGGTCACAGCAACCTCCCCTGTGAGCGAGGCCTCCTGGAGTGGAAAGCGCTGCTGCGCGCCTTGTGCCCATGCCCGGAATCCGCCGTCCAGCCGAATGCGACCACGCTGCTCCAGGACCCCGAGCTCCCAGAAGGAGATCGGGGAGATCCACAGTTCTCCGGCTGCCGGTCCGATCGCTGTGCGCAAGCCCACCGGGAGACGCTCTGAGCCGGTGAGGTACCAGAACCAGATGTGGGTGTCCAGCAGATATGGGGAATCCGCGTTGGGGGCGTTCATCGCAACGCTTCCCATGCCTCCTCCGGCAGCGGCGTCACGATGTCATCGAGTTCTTCCGCCGTGCCTCGCATCGCGCCGAACGCATCCTCCTCGACGTCGGGTGGGGGCGCGGGGATGACCTGGGCAATGGGAACCCCTCGCCTGGTGACCAGCAGCGGCCGCCCAGTCTGGCGGACACGCTCCAGCGCAGCCAGGCACGTGATCTTGAAGCGTGAGATCGGAAGCGTATCCATCGCTCCAATCGTACCATGGTCACCGACTATGGTCGGGTATAGAGCGTATGCCGAAATCCTGCCGCGGTGCGCTCAGCGACGCCTGCTGCGCGCGGAGGCGCCGAGCGTGATCGTCCCGCTCGCGGTGGCGGTGTTGCCCGCGAGGTCCACCGCGCGGAGGCTGACTTCGTACGCGCCGGCCTTGCGCGGCGTGACCCACAGCAGCCGCGGGTCGCCGCCTTCGACGAGCGCGCTGTTGGTCCACACCACGCGCCCGCCCTGGCGGATCGTGAGGCTGACGGTGGCCACCTTCGAGAGTGAGAGCCGCACGCCGCCGCGCACGCCTTCTGGCAGCTTGCGCGTCAGCAGCGCGATCGCCGGCGGGGTGTGCAGGTCTGTGGTGAAGCGCTGGGCGGTGGTGCAGTAGATCTGGTCGCCGGGGATCGCCGCACTCGCCTGTGCCGCCGAGGCAGTGGCGCCCCCAGAGGTGGTGGACGCGGGTGAGCTGGAGGCAGCCGGGGGAGGGGTAGCCGGTTTGGTGGTTGGCGCCAAGGTGGGCTCGCCTTCCGAGGTGCGCTGGCAGAGGCTCTGCAGGAATTCGGTGAGCAACTCGTGGTAGTTGAGGTTGGATTCGGTGTACTGGTCGTACCTCGACCAGGCGCCGGTGTCGTACGACGGCACGATCGCGCGCGCCTCGGTGTCCCCCGCTTCGAAGAGCTGGCGCCCGAGCGGGTCGCCGGTCAGCTTGGCGTATTCGTACAGCCCGTTGAGCGCCTGGATGAAGCCGTTGAGGATGCGGTCGGTGGGGGCGTAGGTGTACTCCGCATAGAGCGTGCCGGCCGGCCTTGCCACGCGCACGCCCGCCGGCGGCGGGGTCTGGAAGATGCCGAGCGCCTGTTTGGCCGCCGTGAGGAACGCGGCTTCGTGCAGGCGCGAGTAGGCGCGCGAGAGCGCCTGCAGCGCCGTTCCCTGCGAGAGCCCACTCGTCCACGGGGGCGCGCCGCCGTCGAAGTGGAAGAAGTACTCCCACGCGATGCCCCCCCCGCGCTGCGTGGCGAGCGGGATCGCTTCTTCGAGTACTTCGCGCAGCTGCGTGTTCTCGTGCCCGTTGTCGTAGTAGCCGTTGGCCTCACCAAAGGTCGCCAGCCACTGGATCTCGATCCCCTGCCCGGGGTAGTACTCCCACACCAGATGGCTGCCCGGCACGCTCACGTGCTGGTCGGCCGCCGGCAGCGGTTGGTGGCTCCACCACTGGACGTTGCTTTCGAGGGTGAGCATCACCGCGGGCAGCCGCGAGGCGATCAGCTGCCCGGAGGCGGCGATCTGCTGCGCGTTGGCGATCACGCTTTCCAGTTCCGCGCGGCGCGTGCCGCCCAGGTGCTTGACGGCGTTGAGGGCGGCGGTGTACGTGGCGGAGTCTTCGCCGTAGGCTTCGGCGCTCAGCGCGCCGCTGCGCTCCAGGCTCTGCAGGGTGCCGTACACCGTGGGGCCACGGGCGGCGCGGGCAAGGGGTGGGGCTGGGTGGGCGGTGGATCGAGCTGAATGGGCGGCGTGGCGAGACGATCTGGCGGCGTCTGGAGTCGAGCGGGTGACAAACCCCCCCGGCCTGGCGGACGCCCGAGGGGCGGCGGCATGGGCTGGAAGCGCGAAGGCAAGTTGCAGGAAGACGAGCCCGCCCAGCAGCAATCCGCGGGCGAGAGCGCCGAGCGTCTTGGAGCGCACCACGGGGATGCTAACGGCAGTCCCTCACAGCGACCGCGGGTTGCCGACCTACATGTCTGCGTGCAACCCAAGGTGTGGACGCTGTGCTACGCTGCATACATGTCGGTGAACGTCTCGGTGCGCTTGGACGACGCTCTCGCCGAGCGTCTGCGTATGCGAGCGCGAGCGGCTGGCGAGAGCCTCTCGGAGCGCCTGCGCCGCTACGCCGAGGAGGGCGCGCGCCGGGAGGAGCATCCGCTGATCACGTTCCGCGATGGACCGGCTGGACGACGTGCGGGGCTGCTGGGCGGACCCGACGTGTGGGAGGTAGCGATGTGGCTGGAGGATCTGGCGGCGGAGCCCGAGCCCGTCGCCACGCTCGTCGAGGACTCGGCCCTCACCCACTCCCAGATCGACGCCGCATTGCGCTACCGCTCCGCATATCTGGAGGAGATCGCGGCGCGCATCGAACTGCATCGCCGCGAGACGGCCTCCGCTAAGACGTTTTGAAGCTGCTGCTGGATGAGATGTACTCGCAGGCTCACGCCGAGGCGCTGCGCGCCGCCGGCATCGACGCCTCGACCGTGATCGGACTCGGACTGGCGGGAAGCTCCGACCCCGAGGTGTTCGCCGCGGCGGTGGCGCGAGGTCAGGCGCTGCTCACCGAGAACGTCGCCGACTTCGCGCGCATCTCGGCGGAGCATCTCACCGCCGGACATCACCATCCGGGTGTGCTGATCGCGCTCTCCTCCAGGTTCTCACGCCGCCCCGCGGGGATCGGCCCGCTCGTCGGCGCGGTCCGCGCCGTTGCCAATCAGCAGCTCGAGGATCGGTTCGTCTATCTCCAGCACCCGCCGGCCGAGCTCGGCGAGCGGGAATAATGCGCGACATCGCTCGCCACCTTGATGATTTCCCTAGCTCGCTCAGTGGGATGGTGGTCGACGGGCGCGTTCCGCTTCTCGCCGTCGACCGAAAGCTCCTTCTGTCATTTCAATTCCATTAGCGGTTCGTTCCGCACCAGGGGTGGTTCTCCTGCAACAACGGGTGGTGGTCCACCGGGTGCAGCGGTGAGCCCCGGTTTTTCGATGAGGCAGGTGCCTACTTCTTTAGGCGCGCCATTATTATACTCTTTCCGCAAGCAGTTGCGAAGCGCAAGCTGGCCCCAGAAGTTCGGGTGTACGTCTTCCTGTATCAGGAAGGGGGTGCCGCCGAAATTGATACCCCACAAGTTCCAGGTGCGCACGCGCAGCTGGTCGATCCACTCGGTTTCATTCACGGTTCTAGGCATCAAAGGATTCAGCACGAGCGGCACAAGCCAGTTCAACGGAGCGCCGCGGCGGAAGTTTTCGCCGCCTACGAGCGTGAGGCCCTTTTCACACAAACGGCGTCCCTGTGCTTCGTTTGCGTTCGGACTGAATACGCCTTCAAGTTCCATAAACGCCACCTGGTATTTGTTGGCGGCTTTGACTTTTTCGAAGGTCTTCTTCTCGGATTCGTCGATCTTCTTCAACGCGGTGGCGTTTGCCCATTCCGCGTCTTTGTCTCGGAAGGGGCACGCTCCAAGGGCCGCTCGCGTAGGTACTACCCCGACCGCTCCGCGGCCCCATGGTCGTACCAACCCCAACGCGCCTGCTAGAATAGCTTTTTCATTTTCCGTGTAGCGGAATTCAGCGGCTTTACTGGGTATCGGAGATGGGTAATTCTGGATTACGATTGTGTATTCATTTTTCGCAAATCCCGCATTTTCCATCGCCTTGCCGACCCTATTGATAGCTTCTTCTATTACTTTTTCCTTGGCTTCTAGCAGCGCTTTTTCGAAGTATTTTTCCCGCGTTTTGCTGCATTCTTCATTGACGAGCGGGACAAGCGGGAAGGCATACGCTTTTACACATTCCTTTACGATCGTAGCGAATTCGAAGTCATTGCCGCCGATCGAAACTGCGACCATCTTGATCTGTTCGCCTTTTTCCTTGCGTCGTTTGGCAAATTCTTCAAGCTTCTTGGCCTGGCCAACACATTCGTTCAGGGGGCAAGGGCCGCGGTTAGGACCGGCTCCTTCTTTGATTATTTCACCTTTGTTCTTTTTGATGAAGTCCAATCCGGGCTTGAACACACCGCCGGTCACGGGGCCCCACCAGCCCCATCGGTATGTTATTTCATAGCTTGCGCTCAGGGTTTCCGCGCCTGAACACGCGAAGTTCTTGCTTTTTACACCACCGATAAAGATCTCTGCCGATTTTGACCGATGGCAGAGCGGTACTTCTTCTCTGCCTGGTTCATCGTTCGGTTCACCGTAGTAGGCTTCGGGGCCAAGCGCGTCGATTTCCCGCCATTCGCTGTTGAGGACGGTGTTTCCGGCCCAGCGACCGCCCTCGCCGGAGATGTACGAGTCGCCAACGCTGACGACCCAGACCGGCGGTCCTTTCGCGACTTTCTCTTCCTCGCCGCCGCAGGCGCTCTTGCGGCTGGAATGTTTCGAGTCGCCTTTATAGTCCGCCTGCCAGTAGTACGTCCCCGCTGCCAGGGTCTCCGCTTTGGACTCCGATGCGACTCCTTTTGCCATCGTCCCTTCGCCGGCGCTCGCTACGAGATGTTCGCATTTGTTGTCCGAGTAGACGTTGTATTCGACGCCCCCTGTCGCCGTTGAGGCTGTCGCGCCATGCAAAGTCGCGGTATCGGTGACAGGGGCTTCTTCCTGTAGTTCCACCACTTCGCCCGTCTCACCCCCACCGGATAGCGAGGTCGTGAGCGCAACCACGGTCTCGACCTCCGCTCCACATGCGCTCGTTGAGTGCTGATTCGACGTGTCCCCGGTGTAGACTGCCTGCCAGTAGTAGGTACCCGCTGGCAGGGACTTTTCGAGCGAGCCGGGGACGCTGCCGCTCGTCACTGTGACTTCGCCCGCGCTCGCGAAGAGGTCTTCGCATTTACTGTCGGAGTAGACGTTGTAGGCAACCGTGCCCGTGGCAGTGGACGCTTTCGAGCCATGGAGCGTGGCGGTATCGGTGACTGGCGATTTTTCTACGACTTCGAGCGTTTCGCCCGATTTTTCTTCCCCAGAGAGCGATGTCGTGATCGACGTGGTCTCCGCCACGATGTGGAGCTCAGTGCCGCAGGTGCTGGAAGCAGCTTTGTGGCTCGAGTCGCCGGAGTAGGCCGCCTGCCAGAAGTAGGTGCCGGCCGCAAGTTTCTCTTTATTGGATGCTGGGACTTTGCCCCCTGATTCGACGGTGACTTTGCCGGCATTCGCGACGAGTTTGGTGCATTCGCTGTCTGAATATACGCTGTAGGTGACGGTACCGGTCGCGGTGCCGGGATTTTCAGCATGGAGGGTTGCCGTGTCGCTCACTTCTGCCCCTTCCTGGACTTCGAGCGTCTCGCCGGATTTTTCTTCGCCAGAGAGCGAGGTGGTGACGGCAGGCGAGTTCACGACCTCGGTCTCTGACCCGCAGCTGCTTGTCGAGGACTGGTTGAGTGTATCCCCGGAGTAAACGGCCTGCCAATAGTAGGTTCCAGCAGCCAGGCGTGCACTGAGCGAGGTGGTGGCAAGTTCGCCCGCGACTGTCTCAGTGTCGACGACCTCGACGAGTTTTGTGCATTTGTTGTCGGAGTAGATGTTATAGGTGACGGATCCTATCGCAAGAGGTGCATTTTTCCCATGCAGAGTTGCACTGTCGACCACCGGTTCCCCTTCGAGGACTTCGGCTTTTGTCCCTTCGGTGGTTCCGTTGGACAGCGATGTGGTGACTTCGGTAGTGGCGGCGACGACCTGGGCCTCTGTGCCACACGCGCTCGTCGAAGCTTGGTGGAGCGCGTCACCGCTGTAGACTGCTTGCCAGTAGTAGGTGCCGGCAGACAGCGTCTCGTTGCTGGACGCGGGAATGCTGCCGCTGGTTACTTCCACTTCTCCGGCTTCTTTGACGAGTTCTGTGCACGCTTCGTTGGAGTAGATCTTGTATTTGACGGTGCCGCCGGCTTTGGAGGCGTTCGTGCCGGACAATGTCGCTGTATCATGCACGGCGGTTTCTTCCTGTACGACGAGTGTTTCGCCTTCCTTGCTTTCACCGGCGAGCTTGGTGGAGATCGTGGTGGTGGCCTTGACGTTCGCGATCTCTTTGCCACAGGTGCTGGTGGAGGCGTCGTTTTTGGAGTCGCCGGAGTAGCTGGCCTGCCAGTAGTAGGTCTTGCCGGCTTCGAGTTCGAGTTCGTTGGAGGCGGGGACGCTTTCGCCGCTGACGGTGACTTCCCCGGCTTCTTTGTAGAGTTTTTCGCATTTGCTGTCGGTGTACGCCTCGTATTTGACTTTGCCCGTCGCTTTGGAGGCATTGGTGCCGCCCAGTTTGGCTTTGTCCTTGACCTTCGAGCCTTCGAGGACGGTGATTTCTTCGCCTTCTTTGCTTTCACCGGAGAGTTTGGTGGTGAGCGTCGTTGGTTCCGCGCCGCCCCCACCGCTGCCGCATGCCGCGGCCGAGACGGCCATCGCGCCGAGCGCGAGCAGGAACGCCAGCAGGCCCACCAACGCCGGCTGCGCTCGCGGAATCACGTGTCACCTCCGGCGGCGGCCGCGAGGGCCGTGCGCGAGCGGGACGGCGGCTGCGAGAGCGCATGTTCGATCGCGGCTTCGAACCCGGCGGGTTCGGCCGGGGTGAAGTGGGTGAGCTTTTCCACGCTACTACCGGCGCGGCCGATCAGGAAGGCGGGGGTGGTGTGGAAGCCGAGGCCGGTGGCGGTCTGCTCGTCGATGTCCACCTGCGCGGTGAGCGGCGGGTAGTTGCGGTCGGCGCTCCACCGTTCGAGGTTGAGGCCGGGCGTCTGTTCGGCCAATTTCTCCAGGTAGCCTTCGCTGACGTAGCCAGTGTGCTCGGGGCCCTGTTCGCGGTAGAAGTTCTCGACGTAGTACCACAGCTTGTCCTGCCGCCCGGCCGCGAGCGCCGCGACCTGCTGGAGCGTGAAGATCGGCGGTTCGCTCGTGGAGGTCTCCAGCGAGCGGTATTCGATCAGCAGCTTGCCGCTCCGCACCCAGCGGTCGACCAGGGAAGGCAGCGCTTCGAGCGCGAATTCGCGCGAGTTGGGGCACTCAAGGTCTCCGAAGAACTGCAGCCGCACCGGGGCGGAGGGTGAGCCGAGCGCGTTGCCGTGCTGCGGGATGCCGGCGAGCAGCGCGTCCAGCCGCCGCGGCGTCGTCGCGCTCGGGACGATGGTCGGCTGGGCGCGCGAGCGGCCGCCGCCGCCGGTGGCGAGGAGCAGTGTCGCGACGAGCGCCAGTCCCACAACCCCCAGCGCGACTCCCAGCCTGACCGCAGCGGATCGCCGTCGCGGTGGCTTTGGTGGCGGATCCATGTCGTATAGCTCCGGCATCTCGCTCCGTGGGCTGGTTCAGCATCCCCATTTTCCTGCCACGAACACCCCGAGGTTCCGCACGACCGAGTTGGCGATCGAGATCTGGCCAAGGCAGTTCGGGTGAAAGCTTTCGTTGGTCGGAACGGTGACTCCATTGACCCACAATGGATTTGGCTGATCGCCCAGGCGATGCCCGGTGAACGCCGTCACGGTTTCCGGGATGACTTTGGCGTTGACTCGTTGTTCCGTCGCCCATTTCTGGACGGTGGCCGCGATCGTCTGGTTCAGCCGGTCGCCGAACCTTTCCATGGCGGTGGCGACGCTGTTCACTCTGGGGAGGGCATTTTCAATGTAGAGGGCCCCGCCCGGGACGACCGGGATGTTGCCGTTGCGCGCTGGATTCACGATCTGTGGATACAGGGGGATACGGATCCGCGCGTTTGGTGCCAATTCATGGATGGTTCTCAGTACGATTCTCAGCTTTTCTTTGAGCGACGGAATGCCTTCCTCTTCGGGCGGTTTGAG
The DNA here is from genome assembly GCA_963791485.1 of uncultured Solirubrobacterales bacterium. Lineage (GTDB taxonomy): Bacteria > Actinomycetota > Thermoleophilia > Solirubrobacterales > Solirubrobacteraceae > Palsa-744. The sequence continues at coordinate 550,000 of CAWBSO010000003.1, read as the reverse complement.
TGTATTTGGCGTCTTCGCCATGCCCGTTTCCCATTCTTCGATGATTTCTTTGCATGTCACTGGACTGTAGGCCCTGATGACTCTGCCGAACAGGCGCATTTCGGGACCGATGCAGTTTTTCAGGATTGTTGCGAATCCTGCGTCATTGCCGCCAATCGTCAACGTCACCAAGGTGATCGCGTTGTTGGGCCCGGTTGTAGGTTCCCCGCCGGGCAACCCAAGCCAAAGAGACTGCTCTGGAGTGGGCAGCCATGCGCCGGGTGCGCCTTCGATCCACTCATTGTACTGACCTTTTTTGAAGTCGAAGCCGCCGATGTTTTCTGTGACCGCGCCGCTGCAGGCGCGGAAGATGAATGGGGGCTGCCGTTCAAAGACCACTTTTTCTTCAGTGACGGACGGCAGGCGCCCCGGGAAGAGGCCGCCTGCCAGTCGCGCCGGGTAGGCCACTGGGCTGCGGTGACATTCGTTTTTGTTCTTTCCGAGCGAAATATTCGTCTTCGCGTAGTACCTGCTGGTGCCCCGAGTCAGGACTTCGCCTGTGCCCTCGCCCGACGAGTAGGAGTCGCCGATCGCGGCGTACTGCGAATTCGGCGGCTTGACGACGGCCACCTCCCTGCCGCACGTGCTGGTCGCGGCCGGGTTGTGGGAGTCGCCGGAGTATTCCGCTCGCCAGTAGTAGCTTCCCGCCGAGAGCGTCTCTTTATTGGAGGTGGGCGCGGTTTCGCCGGCGATGCTCACGGTGCCCGCTTCGGCGGCGAGATGCTTGCATTCGCTGTCGGAGTAGACGTAGTATTTGAGGCTGCCGGTTGCCGTGCCGGCGTGTTCGCCGTGCAGCGTGGCCGTGTCTGTAACGGCCGCCGTTTCTGGAACTTCGATTTCTGCGCCCGATTGTTCTGCGCCTGACAACGAGGTGGTCACCGGCGCAGTGACGGTCGCGACCTCGGCGCCGCAGGTGCTCTGCGAACCGTGGTTGGAGCCATCGCCGGAGTAGGTTGCCTGCCAGTAGTAGGTGCCTGCGGGAAGGGTTACTTCGTTTGATTCGCCCACGACGCCGCGGGTGACGCCCACGTCGCCCGCTTCGGCGGCCAGCGTCTTGCATTCGCTGTTGGAGTAGACGTTGTATTTGACATAACCGGTCGCCGTGGACGCATTTTTGCCGCTCAGGGTGGCGGTGTCAGTCACGGAGGCCGTTTCTGGGACTTCGATTTTTGCTCCGGATTTGCCCGCGCCGGCCAGCGAGGTCGTCAGCGACGTCGCCGGTGCGACCAGCTCGGCCTCCGTTCCGCACACGCTGTTCGCGGCGGGGTTGTTCGCGTCGCCGGAGTATTCTGACCGCCAGTAGTAGGTGCCGGCCGACAGCTTCTCTTCTTTTGACGCCGGAGCGGTTTCGCCGGCGACGCTGACGGTGCCGGCTTCGGCGACGAGCGTTTTGCAGGTGGTGTCGGAGTAGACCTTGTATTTGACAGTACCAGTGGCTTTGGAGGCGTGTTTGCCGTACAGCGTCGCGGTGTCGGTGACCGCGGCCGTTTCGGCGACTTCGAGCTGTTCGCCGGACTGACCTTCGCCGGACAGGGATGTCGTCACCGGCGACGTGACGGTGGCAACCTCCGTACGGCAGGCGCTCGTGGAGCTGTGATTGAGGCTGTCACCTGAATACGCCGCCTGCCAGTAGTATGTACCCGGTGAGGAGAACGCCTGGTTGCTGGAGGCGGGGACGACTTCGCCCGCGACTGACGCCGTGCCGGCTTCGGCAAGGAGTTCCACGCAGCCCGGATCGCCGTACACATAGTATTTGACTGTGCCGGTGGCGATCGAGGCGTCCGTGCCGCTCAGGGTCGCCGCGTCGTCCACGCTGGCGCCTTCGCTCACCGCGATTTCCTTGCTCGAGTTGCCTTCGCCCGTCAAGGACGTCGTCAGCGATGTCGCCGCCCGGACCTTGAGCGTCTCGTTGCAGCCGCTTTTGGATTCCTGGTGCAGGGAGTCGCCGTTGTAGCTGGCACGCCAGTAGTAGGTGCCGATTTCCGGTGTCTCTTCGTTGGAGGCGGGGACGTTGCCGGAGGTGACGGTGACTTCGCCGGCTTCTTTGACGAGTTTTTCGCATTTGTTGTCGGAGTAGATCTTGTAGGTGACTTTGCCGCCCGCGCCGGAGGCGTTGGTGCCTTCCAGCGTCGCCTGGTCGGTGACCCCGGTGCCTTCGACGACCTCGATTTCTGTTGCTTCTTTGCTTTCGCCCGAGAGGGTGGTGGAGAGTTCGGTTTTGGCCTTGACGTTCGCGACCTCTTTGCCGCAGGTGCTGGTGGAGGCGTCGTTTTTGGAGTCGCCGGAGTAGCTGGCCTGCCAGTAGTAGGTCTTGCCGGCTTCGAGTTCGAGTTCGTTGGAGGCGGGGACGCTTTCGCCGCTGACGGTGACTTCCCCGGCTTCTTTGTAGAGTTTTTCGCATTTGCTGTCGGTGTACGCCTCGTATTTGACTTTGCCGCTCGCTTTGGAGGCGTTGGTGCCGGTGAGCGTGGCTTTGTCTTTGATCTTCGCGCCTTCGAGGACGGTGAGTTCTTCGCTTTCTTTGCTTTCCCCGGAGAGTTTGGTGGTGAGCGTCGTCGGTTCGGCGCCGCCGCCGCTGCCGCAGGCCGCGGCCGAGATCGCCATCGCCGCGAGCGCGAGCGACAGGGAGAGCAGGCCGAGCGCAAGCCGAGCCCACATGCTCGCCGGTCGGTCTTGCGAGATCGACCGCGCCAGCCGGTCAGTGGACCGCTGCGGATCCGGCGGTGGATCTATGTCGCGCTGCTCTCGCATCTCGCTCCGAGTTCGCGGACGCCGCCCGGCGCCCGTGTCGCCGCTGCGCGGCGGGTAGGGCATAGACGAAGCTACTCCGGCGCGGCGGGAACGCGGTTCGGCGGGAGGCGGCCCCGATCGGGGCCGGGCGGGTTTCGCCAGCAGCGGTGCGAGATTCCACCGTTCCCATCAGCCAATGGGAAATTGTCGATATGTTTCCTACTACACGAACGCCCCGCCGCACGTGACCCGCGCCGCACGTGACCCGCGCCGCACGTGACCCGCGCCGCACGCGGCCCCGCCGCCTGCGCCGGCCGACCGCCGCCGAGGTCAGGGGCCGACCGCCGCCGCGCTCAGGAACTCAGCTCGCCCAGCGTGCGCTGTACCTCGGCCTCGACGTCGAGCGTGTCGAGGCCCTGGCGTGCACGGCGCTCGTTGCGGGCGCGCACCAGTTGGCGCACCTCCTCGGCGAGCGCGGCGTCGTGCGAGCCCGCGATCGAGTCGTGCCCTCCCTCGATCCGGGCCATCTCCACGTCGATGTCGAGCGGCGCCTCACCGCGGCGCACGAGCCGTTCGCTGCGGGCGGTGAGCAGCTGGCGGATTTCGGCCTCGCGCTCGATGTTGTCATACGGCGGCGGTGCGTCTCGCACCGAAGGCGACGACGACGGGAGGCGGGAGTGGCTCTCGCCGGTGAACAGGCCATTGTCCTGGCCGACCTGGTCGTGGAGGCTGCGGCGGGTGAGCATCGACAGCACGCCGACCACGACGAACAGGCCGATCGCGCCGAACAGCACGTCGGGGAAGAGCGCCTGCATCGGCGCATTGTGGCGCAACTGCGCGCGCTTCGCTACCCTCCCTCGTACAACGTTGACTGACCAGTCAATCTACTTCGCGCGGCGAACGGACGCCCACCCGGGAGGCCCGCCCCGCGCCAGCCCGAGGAGCCACGAACAGAACATGGTTGATTTCACGCTCACCGACGAGCAGAAGAACCTGCGCGAGCTGGCGCACGACTTCGCCGAGAAGGAGATCCGCCCCGTCGCTTGGGAGTACGACAAGCAGGGCACTTGGCCGCAGGAGATCCTGCAGAAGGCGTGGGAGGTGGGGCTAATGAACACCCACGTGCCCGAGGAGTACGGCGGCCCCGGCCTCGGCTATCTCGACGGCTGCCTGATCGAGGAGGAGCTCTCGTGGGGCTGCTCGGGGATCCAGACGACGCTCGGCTGCAACGGCCTGGCGACCGCGCCAATCGTGTTGGGCGGCTCGGAGGAGATCAAGAAAAAGTACCTGGGCGCCGTCACCGAGGAGCTCAAGCTGGTGTCGTTCTGCCTGACCGAGCCCGACGCCGGCAGCGACGTGTCGGGGATGCGCACGAGCGCCGTCAAACGCGGCGACAAGTACGTGCTCAACGGCTCGAAGTGCTTCATCACCAACGGCGGCTACGCCGACTACTTCACCGTCTACGCGAAGACCGACAAGGAGGCCGGCCACCGCGGCATCTCGGCGTTCGTCGTCGAGCGCGAGTGGGGCGTCGTGGTCGACAAGAAGGAGGACAAGCTCGGCCAGCGCGCATCGAACACCGCGACGATCAGCTTCAACGACGTCGAGGTGCCCGCGGAGAACCTGCTGGGCGAGGAGAACCACGGCTTCAAGCTCGCGATGATGACGCTCGACCGTACCCGCCCCGGCGTGGCGGCGATGGCGACCGGGATCGCGCGCGCGGCGCTCGAGTTCGCGATCGAGTACTCCAAGGAACGCGTCCAGTTCGGCGTGCCGATCGCGATGCACCAGGGGGTGCAGTTCATGATCGCGGACATGGCCACGGACGTCGAGGCGGCGCGCCTGCTGACGTGGAAGTCGGCGGCGATGCTCGACAACGGCGAACGCAACACGCTCGTCTCCTCACACGCCAAGCGCTTCGCCGCGGACGCCGCGATGAAGGTCGCCACCGACGCCGTGCAGATCTACGGCGGGTACGGCTTCATCAAGGACTACCCCGTGGAGAAGCTGTTCCGCGACGCGAAGATCATGCAGCTGTACGAGGGCACCTCGCAGATCCAGCGCCTGGTCATCGCCCGCGAGACACTGCTGCCGCGCCGGATCGAGGCCGCGGAGACGGTCGCGGCTTAGCTGGCGAGCGATCATCAGCAGGGATCGTCCGCGCGCCGCGCTGCGGAGGACGCCGGGATGGGCGCGGGGCCTCCATGCCCCGCGACCGGCCTGTTCGGCGACAGCTCCACTCTCCGTATCCAGCTTCGGGATAGGCCGCCGACCCCCGCGGGGATGGGGGGGCCGACCCTTCGGGGAGCGGCCGATCCCGCGGCTGAGAGAGGCCGCTGGCCTCAGCGGATGAACAGAGGCTGGCTGTAGTTGGAGCTCTGCGCTCCGTTGGTGACCTTCACGAACACGCGGTACAGCCCATGCCGCCTGACGCGGATCACGCGGCCGAAGCGCGAGCTGGTGGCGTTGTGGTGCAACAGCACGGTGCCCGCCACCAGCACTTCGTGCCCGCCGACCACGTGCATGATCCCGACTTCCATGCCATCGATCGCGGGGCTCACCGTCCCGTAGATGCGCGCGTGGTGGCGCCTGTGCGTGCGCCCCACGTGGGCTTCGACCTTCACCGCGACTTCCTCCCGCGCGACCGTGCTGACGACGACCGGTTTGGTGGTGCTCGTGACCACGCGGAACTGCGTCGCCTCGGTGAGGCCCACGAACGGGAACGAGAAGCCGCCGGTGGCGCTCGTCAGCTCGGGGTTGCCGGTGTTCAGGAAGCCCTGTGTGTAAGGGAACGGGTTGGCCTGCAGCGATACGGGAACGTTCCCGTTGCCGGTGCCCGACAGCGTGCCCTGGATCGTGGCGACCCCCCCGTAGATCGTCGGGTTGGGCCCGGCGGTGATTGCCAGCGAGAGCGGTACCTTGGCGGTCGTGAACGCACGGTCGGCACCGGTCGCCGCGCCACCGGCGTTGACCGCGATCAGGCGGTAGTGGTAGGTCGTGACCGGCAGCAGGCCGCTCACCGGCACGGCGACTTTCACGGTGGCAGTGCCGGCGCCGGCATCGGCGAGCGGCGTCTGCGCGCCGTAGGCCTTGGTGGGCCCGTACTGGAAGTAGTAGGAGGTGTTGCTCCCGTGCGGGTCGATCGATCCCGTCAGCGTGGCCGTGCCGTAGCTCACGCTCGCCGCGGCGCCGGTGGAGACGCCGGGCAGAGCCAGGGCCGAGGCGGCCGCAGGCAGCGCCAGCAGCGTAAGTCCCGCGAGGATGGCTCCAAGCGCCGCGCGCGTTCTGTCTTTGCTCATCGTGCACACACCTTTCGTATAGCTCCGCCCCGTATCTGCCCGTCCCCCAAAGATGTGAAACCCGCGGGCGGGCCGGTCGATGCGCTGTGGCGCACGCCTCGCTAGGCTCTCGCGTCGGAATAGACGAGAAAGCGATCCCGAGCGGCAGACGAGGAGGCCGGCATGTTTGTGTTCAAGGCAGCGGTGGTGGGCGCGGGGACGATGGGGGGGCAGATCGCGCAGACGATCGCCGCCGCCGGCTTCCCGGTCGTGCTCAAGGACATCAGCGAGGAGCTCGTGCAGGCCGGCGTCGACGAGGCCCGGGGCGTCACCGCGGGGCAGGTCGGCAAACTCGTGGAGCGCGGCAAGCTCACCGCCGAGCAGGGCAACGCGCAGATCGCCGAGATCATGGGCCGCATCGAGGGCACGACCTCCTACGCGGGCTTCGGCGACGTGGACTTCGTGATCGAGGCCGTGCCGGAGCGGATGGAGATCAAGCAGGCCGTCTTCGTCGAGCTCGACGCGGCTACGCCGGGCCACGCGATCCTCGCCTCGAACACCTCTTCGCTGTCGATCACCGAGATCGGCGAAGCGACGCTGCGCCCCGACAAGGTGACCGGCTTCCACTACTTCTACCCCGCCTCGGTGCTGCCGTTGATCGAGGTGATCGAAGGGGATGAGACCTCGCAGGAGACTCTCACTTCGGCGGTCACGTTCGCGCAGGCGATCCGCAAGCAGCCGATCGTCTGCGCGGAGGTGCCGGGCTTCGTGGTCAACCGCATCCTCAACGCGGGCAGCTCGGAGATCTGGCGCGCGCAGGAGGAGCAGCGCCTCTCGATCAAGCTGATCGACGAGGGCCTGGGCGCCGCGGGGGTGCTGCCGATGGGCCCCTACCTCCTCTTCGACCTGCTCGGGCTCGACACGGTACTGCACGTGGCCGAACACCTCGCCGAGTCCTACGGCTCGGAGCGCTTCTACGTTCCCAAAGCCATGCAGAAACTTATCGCCCAAGGCAAGCTCGGCGCGAAGACGGGCGGCGACGGCTTCTACGACTCGCAGGGGGAGCCCAACCTGGAGGGCGATGGGGAGCCCGACGTGCCGCAGTTGGTGGAGCTGCTCACGCTGAAGACGCTCGTCGAGGCCTGCTTGGTGCTCGAGGAGGGGGTGGCGACCCACCGCGACATCGACTTCGGCCTGATGGCGGGCGCCGGCCTCGACCCGCGGCGGGGGCTGATGCCGCCGTTTATGCGTGCCGACGTGGAGGGCCTCGACACGATCCTCGAGCGGCTGCAGAGCGCGCAGGAGCGCCACGGCGAGCGCTTCACGCCGCCCACGATCCTGCGTCGCCTGGTCGCGCAGGGCCGGCTCGGGCAGAAGAGCGGTCAGGGCTTCTACGCCTACCCGCAGCCCGACGCCGATGACTCGGCCCCACCCACCCAGGTGGTCAAGCTCGAGACGCGGGCAGACGGGGTCGCGATCGCGTGGCTCGCCAACGGCCAGATGAACGCGATCGCTCCCGCGGTGATCGAGGACCTCGGCAAGGTGTGGGAGCGGGTCAAGGCGGCCGATCCGCCGGTGCACGCGCTCGTGATCGCCTCCTCCAACCCCTTTCTCTACAGCGCCGGCGCCGATATCAAGGCGTTCACCGCGATGGACGAGGCGGGCGGCCGCCGGCTGATCGACGGCGCCCACGCGCTCTTCCGCGAGCTGGGCACCGAGCGGATCGCGACGATCGCCGCCGTCAACGGCCTCGCCTTCGGCGGCGGCTGCGAGCTGGCGATGGCGTGCGATCTGCGGATCGTCGCGCGCTCGGCGATGTTCGGCCAGCCCGAGATCAAGCTCGGGATCGTCCCCGGCTTCGGCGGCACCCAGCGCCTGCCGCGCTTGGTCGGTCAGAGCAAGGCACTGGAGATGAACCTCGTCGGTGACCCGCTGCTCGCCGAGGAGGCATACGAGTACGGGTTGGCGAGCGCGGTGGTGGACGACCACGAACTGCTCGACACCGCGTTGTCGTGGGCGCGCAAGCTCGCTGGCCAGGCCCCGCTCGCCATGGAGCAGATCAAACAGGTCTCCGCGAAGGGCGATCTCGACGAGGGAATCGCGGCGGAGAAGGCTGGCTTCGCCACGGTCTTCCAGAGCGCCGACGGGCGCGAGGGGATCGCCGCGTTCCTGGGCAAACGCGCACCTCGGTTCGAGGGGAAGTAACGAGTTCCGCTCGGGCTGGATTCGGTACGGCAGGGGCCGCGGCGAAGCGACTTACACCGGCGGCTTCACGAGTTCCGCTCGGGCTGGATTCGGCAGGGCACGGGCCGCGGCGAAGCGACCCTACACCGGCAGCTTCACGAGGTCGCGCGCGGGTTCAATCCGCCAGCGTTCGGCTAGCGCCGCCAGCTCACCCGTGAGCGGCCAGCGGTCGGGCTGCGGCTCGCCCTCAAAGTCGGGGTTGGCGCCCTTCAGCGCCATGCAACCGGCGTTGTCGCCCTTTGTGCGCAGCGCCGCCACCTCGTCGTCGCTTAGGTACGCCTCCGGGGTCGATCGCAGGGTGCTTAGCGCCGCCAGCTCCGCCCGCTTGTTCTCGATCGGGCGGGGGGTGAGGTGCGAGCCCCGCCCCCCCCCTCCCTCCTCAGAAGCCGCTGCCTCCTGGATCAGCGTGGGCGCCACGCAGCGCACGGGGGGGTGCGCGAGGGCCCACTGGCAGGCCAGCTGCAGCATGCTCAGGCCGTGGCGGCCGGCGTAGGGGCGCATCCATTCGAGCGTCTCGCGGCCCTCCTCCACCCAGCCCTCGGGGCGGAACTTGCGGTGGTCGTGGGCGGCGAACTGGTGGCCGGGCAGCACGTCGTCGTGGAACAGCCCGCCGTAGTCCACCACACGCGCGATCAGATTCACCTCGTGTGCGGCGGCAGCGTCGAGCACCAGCTTGCCCGGCCATGGCTCCAGCGGGCCGAAGATGATCATTGCCCAGTCGATCAGCTCGCCGAAGCGCTCCACGCAGTCGATCAGATCGAGCGTGAACCCGTTGGCGGGGCCCGGCGCCACGCCCAGCAGCCGCGTGAGGCCGGCCTCGCGGACGGCCTGCATCCCCTCCCACACCGCGGTGCTCGTGTACCCGATGCGGTCGGGGTTGTGTAGCAGCAGCAAATCGAAGCGTCCTGCGCCGACCCGCTCGAGGCTGCGCTCGGTCGCCATCCGGATGTACGCCGCGTAGTCGCCCTCCGCGCGCAGCCGCGGGTCGGTGAAGCGCGGAAAGCCTTTCGCGCCTTCGCGCTCGCCGGTGTAGAAGTCGTGCCCGATCGCCCCCACCAGGCAGTAGCTGTCGCGCTCGACGCCGCGCAGTGCTTCGCCCAGCAGCCGGTCGGCCGCACCCTCGCCGTACACGTCCGCGGTGATCACCGTGTCGATCCCCGCGCCGGGTCGCAGCAGCGCCTTCAGCCGCTCCTCCTCCAGCGGCTCGCCGAAGTGCATGAAGCGCCCGCCGCTCCAGGTGCCGAGGGCTGTGGTGGTGGGGTCCATCGTGCCCTCACTTTACGTTGTCTGCGCCCGGTTTACAGGGAGCGAGCGGTGTGTCCGCAACCGTGCACCTTGTACAGGGTCTCGCAGTACGTCTGGGCCTGCCAACGACGCTGGAAGTGCTTCAAGAAGCGCGTGAATGCGCGCTGCCGAGCGCGCTTGCTGCCGTGGCCTTCGACCCGCTGCTGTATCCGAGTGGTGAGGATGCTCAAGCGAACACGCAGCAGGATGTCGGAAACCGTCTCGCCCGTCTGCTTCAGGAACTTCTTGAACTGCGCCTGCTTGGGGAACTGCTGGTGTCGCAGCCGATCGAACAGGTGGCGCACTTCGGCGGCGGAGGGTTTGATGTGCAGGTTGGCGGCTTCACCGATCAGCCAATCGGCCGAGATCAGGAAGCCCATCGTGGTCACCATCACCGCCTTGGGTGGCCCCACGGCTGGGTGGCGGTGCGCTGACGATGCGGCGTTTTCCGCAATGGTCGCCCAGTGCGTGAAGGTCGCGCCGCTGATCTCCTGAGATCCGACACATGCCACGACCTCTTCCGCCGATGGCTGGTAGGGGCTCACGTTGGCTGGCAATGGCGGAGGGGAGACGGCCAGGAGCGCCGGGCTCGGTGCGGCGCTGCCGGCAAGAGCCGACGGTGAGGGTGGACAGGCCGCGGTGGGCGGCGACGGCGCAGGTGCTTCTGCATAGCTGAGCCCCACGGGGATCGCCAAGAGCGTGAGGAGTGCCACAAAGCACGCCACCGTAACCGTACTACGTCTGCCAACAGCTCTCATTTCGCAACCCTATCGAATGAGCCCCGCCGCGGTGCGGGCGCGTAGCGCCGCTTCCAGGCGGGCGAGCGCGTGGCGCAGCGGCTGCTCGTCGGGCGCGGCCGGGGTCCTGGAATCGCCCGCGCCGAGGACGGCCCGGGCGGCGGCGCTCACGCCGGGGCGCAGCTGCTGCAGCTCGGCGATCCGCCCATCGAGGTCGGGACGATCCTCCGCCGGCAGCTCCAGCAGGGCGGCGGCGTATGCCTGCTCGAGCTCGAGCGCGGCGTGCGCGACGCGGCCCTGGTCGAGGTCGAGGTGGGCGCGCAGCGCGAGCTCCTCGCACACCAGCGGCTCTTCGCGCGCGCCCAACAGCGCGGCAAAACGCTCCTGGGGGCGCAGCGCTGCCGAGCGACGCGGTGTCCGCTGCTCGCGCAAGCGCAGTTCACGCGCGTGGGACCACTGTCCGTAGGCGACCTGCTCGCCCTCGCCCCAACCCGCTCGGGTGGCCAGCGCCTGCGCGGGAGAGAGCTCGCGCGTGTGGGGGTCGGCGGTGGCGATCCGGTGGGCGAACAGCAGGCGGTTGAGGGTCGCCGCCGCGGCGTGCGCCTCACGCTCGGCGTCGAGCTGGGCCAGCCACACGCGCGCCTGGCGCTCCGCGGACACTGACACGGGGTCGATCACCGTCGCACGGGTGCTCGGCACCGTTGTCGGCTCGGGCTCGGGCTCCACCGGCGGGCGCCGGCGTGCTCCCAGCCGCCCACGGCGCGGGGTGGCGCCGACGGTTTCCAGGATCACCACCCGCTCGGGCTCCTCGTTCGCTCCCGCGCGCAGCAGGTAGCGGCCGTCGGCTGGCCCCAGCTCCCACGGGAACTCCATCTGCATGAAGAGGAACAGCCGCTCGGCCACCCCGGCACCGTATCCTTTGACTGGAATAGAGGGCCCCGGGCTCGTCGGGGGCACACAGTCTGAGGCTGGGTCGGGCCACCGTGCCACCCTCACGACTGCCTGTCCCGTTCCGTTCCGACAGAGGAGCACCAGATGTTTGATGCAGATGAGACCAAGGGCCTGCGCGAGCGCCTAGCCGGCGGCACGGAGGAGCGCCTGGGCAAAGCGATCACCGACCTGTTCGACAACCCGCTGCTGAACGGGGCGCTGGGTCGTGCCTCCGACGCGCGCGAGAAGGCCGCTCAGGCGCAGGAGCTTGCGATGGGGGCGCTCAACCTGCCGTCGGCCGCGGACGTCGAACGGCTCACGCGCCGCCTGCGCTCGATCTCCCAGCGGCTGGAGGGGATCGAGGACGGCGTGCACCGTATCGGGCGCACGCTCTCCGGTCCCTCGATCGAGGCCCGGCTGGCGGCGATCGAGGAGCAGCTGCGGACGCTTTCGGGCAAGCTCGACTCCAAGCAGCCTGCCGTCAAGCCCACCTCCGAGCCTGCCGCCAAACGGGCTCCGACCAAACGGGCGGCGACCAAACAGACAGCTAAACCAAAGCGCTGAGCGCGAGTCGGCCCATCGCCTCGGCGGCGGCGAGCAGCGCCCCGTCGTCGATGTGCTCCTGGTGCTCTGCGGGATCCTCACCGAGCACGTTTGACACCGTGAGCACACACGCCACCGGGATGCCGGCGCGTGCTCCCAGCGCGAACAGCGCAGCGGCCTCCATCTCGACCGCGACCGCGCCCGCCGCCCGCCACTCGCGCTCGCGGTTGGAGTTGGGCTCGTAGAAGAGGTCGGTGCTCACGACCGTCGCGGTCGGCGTCCCGTTCGCGATGTCCGCCAACGCTGCCGTCAGCTCCCGGTCGGCGGCGATCCGCTCGCCCGCCCCCAGGCTGTGGCTCGTGCCGTCTGCGGCGAGCGCCTCGTGCACCACCACCAGCTCACCGAGCTCGAGGTCTGCGTCGAGCGCGCCGCACGTCCCCACGCGGATCGCGCGCCGCGCGCCGAGGGTAACAAGCTCCTGCAGCACGATCGCCGCCGACGGCCCGCCCATGCCCGTGCTCTGGATCGTCAGCGGCTTCCCGTCGGCGAGCGCCGGCCCGGTGTAGCCCCACAGGCCGCGGTGGTGGTTGAACATCAGCGGCCCGTCGATCAGCAGTTGCGCCAGCGCCAGCGCCCGGCCGGGGTCCCCGGGGAGCAGCACGCGCTCGGCCAGCGGGGCGGTGGGGCGCAGGTGGATGGGCCTGTGCGGTGGCACCCGACGGACGTTAGCGTCCCCCGTCGGTGTGCGCCCGATTCGGGTTGAGAGAAGCCATTCGCACGCAAAAAGCGTCACCGACATGCGAACCATGGACCCCATTCGCTCTCTGGCCAACCCACAAATATACGAAAGGGTACAAAAGGGCTTGACTTGGGCGTCACGATCTGTTTAGGATAGGTCGACTTCGGGTGTATATCGCGATCCACGCGGTGGGGAGAGCAAGATCAGCGAGCAAGTATCGGGCGTATAGCCTGAATCGATTCGATCGGGACATGCCGATCGGCTAGGGAGCGATGCGTTGGCCCTGGCGTTGAGCGTTTTACAAAGCTTCTGCTCAGGGGAGGAGTCGGTGGGATGCGCTTTTTTACGGATGTGCGGCTGTGGTTGGTGCCTGTTGCGGTGTTCCTCGTGTGGGGGTGCGCGTCGGCGTTCGGCCTGGGCGCGAGCGCAGCCGGATTCGGCGGTCAGCCGGCCGGTGGTGCCTCGGCGGGGGACTCGCTTGTCGTGGAGGGCGCTGGCTGGCTGCTGGGTGACGAGCAGCTGCAGCTCCAGCACGAAGCCGACCGGGCCAACCCCGAGGCGGCCGACGCGCGCGCGGTGTCGCGCTCGCGCTTCAGGGGTCTCGATAGTGCGCGGGCGGCGCGGCTCGCGAGCGAGGCCTACCCGGGCCTCGTCGGGCGGCCCGAAGGCGGGTTGCCGCCGTTGCCGGAGAGCGCGCGGATCGCGGGCTATCCGAGCGACGAGTCGGCCCGGGTCGATCTCGCCGGCGGCCGGCATGCGCTGATCGAGTCCCTCACACCGGTTGCGGTCGCGGTCGCGCACGGCCGCCGCGTGCCGCTCGACCTCGCGCTCACGCAGGCGGGCAGCTCGTTCCAGCCGGCTGTGGCGGCCGTCGGCGTGCGCATCCCCAAGCGGCTTGGCGACGGGGTGCTGCTGCCCGGCGCCGGCGTCTCGCTGACGCCTGTCGACGCTCGGGGTCATACGCTGGGCGGCGCGGAAGGTCACCTCGACGGATCGACCGTGTTCTATGGGGACACGCAGAGCGACGCCGACACACTCGTCAAGCCGACCACGTCCGGCTTCGAGGAGGACACCGTGCTGCGCTCGGCCGACAGCCCGCAGCGGTTGTACTTCCGGATCGGGCTGCCCGCGGGTGCGCGTCTGGTCCGCCGGAACGGGTCGGGGCCCGTGCGGGTGCTGGATCTGGGTGGCGCGCTGGCGACGCTGCCGGTGCCGAGCGCGACCGACTCCGAAGGCACGGTCGTCCCTGTGCGCACGGCGCTCGTGGGCGACACGCTGGTGCTGACGGTCGCGCACCGCGCGGGGAGCTACCGCTACCCGATCCTGGTCGATCCCTCGGTGTGGGACGAACGGCTCAACCATATCGGCGCGTTCAAAACTAACTGGCACTTCGAACACGAAGGCAGCTACTTCACGGCTTCGGAAAACAGCGAAGGGAAAGGCTGGACGGAGCACATCTCCGGCAGCCACGGCGAACATGAATGGGGAGCCATGGTCTATACGACCCAGGGGGAATCCTTCATTGAGTGGCTGGCGATCAAGGGCAACTGGAACGACACTGGGGGGCACATAGAAAACACGATCAAAATCGTCGCGCCGAGCAAAACCATCGAAGAAAGCGAGACGCTGCCGGTATCCGAAAGCACTCCCAACAACTCGTGGAGCGTCTGCCCCAAAAAATGCTCCGAAGAACGGCCCGCGAACGGCAATTCGGCGGAGTACCTGCAGGAGGCGACGGGCGCTGGGGGCGGCACGGGCGGCGAAAACACGTTGACCTCGGCACAGGTGGAGATCGGCCAGGAAAAGAGCCCCGAAGTGAGCTACGACACCACGGACGCGACCATCGACGGCGGCAGGGCCAACGTCCTCTACGGTTCGGGTAGCTGGCTCGGTCCCAACCGCGGCGCGTTCGAATTGAAATCCCACGATCCCGGTCTCGGGATCAGCTGGCTCGGCATCGCGAGCGGGGCTTGGGGCGAAAAATTCCCGCTCTACGAAAACGGCGAATGCACGAACGGCGGCGTGCAGTGCCCGCCCACCGTCAACCGGGCCTTCACGTACAGCTCGACGATGGCCAACGGCGAAGACTCTATTGAAGCGAACGCGTATGACCCTGTGGACAACCACACCGGGGCGCCCACGACGAAGATCAAAGTCGACGCCGCCGCGCCGCACAACATCGTCGTCACCGGCCTTCCCTCCGGCGATGAAATTGCGGCGAAGGAATACTACGTGCAGGCCGAAGCCTCGGACGGGTCGGGCGCGACTCCGAGCTCGGGGATCGCGTCGATCGCGCTGACGATCGACGGCCGTGAAGTCGGGACGGCCGGAGGCTCGTGCTCGCCCGGGCCGTGCACCGGCCACGCCGGGTGGACGATCTACGGGGAAGAACTCGGCGCGGGCGAACACCAGATCAAGGTCACAGCGACCGATGCCGCGGGCAACTCGGCATCCGAAACGTTTACGATGAAGGTGCACCACGCCGCCCCGGTCGCGCTCGGACCGGGCAGCGTCAATCCGCAGTCCGGGGAGCTCAGCCTCGACGCCACGGACGTCTCGCTGGGCGACGGCCTGGTCGTGTCTCGCAGCGACGGCTCGCGCCACCTGAACGCGGGGGCGCAGGGTCCCCTCGGGCCGCTGTGGGCGCTCAGCGTGGGAGAACAGGAGAGTCTCGTCAAGCAGGCTAACGGGGGCATGGTGCTGACCGACAGCGGCGGAGGACAGACGACCTTTACGAGCGCGGGCGGCGGCTCATTCACCTCGCCTCCGGGCGACGCCAACCTGACGCTCAGCGAAGTCACCACCGAAGGCGTCAAAGAAATGGTCTTGAAGAACGCCGCGACGGGTGACAGCACCGGGTTCCGGGTGCCCTCCGGAGGCAGCGGCGAAGAATGGGTTCCTTTCATGCACAAGGGCGTGGTGGCCTCCGAAACGATCACCTACACGTTCCAGACCGTGGAAGTCGGGGGCAAACGCATCACCGAGCCGACCGAGGTGCTCGCGCCAGTGCCCTCCGGCGTGTCGTGCTCGACGGAATTGAAAAACGGCTGCCGCGCGCTGACGTTCACCTATGCGTCGAGCACGACCGCTACCGGCCAGTCGCAGAGCGAATGGGGCGAATACGCAGGCCGCCTGGCGAAGGTGTCCGTCACAGCGTACGAACCGACCGCCAAAGAAATGAAGACGACGGCGGTCGCGCAGTACGCCTACGACTCCCTGGGGCGCCTGCGCGCGGAGTGGGACCCGCGGATCTCCCCGGCGCTGAAGATGCTTTACGGGTACGACGCGGCGGGGCACCTCACCGCCGTCTCGGGCCCGGGCCAGCAGCCGTGGCTGCTCGACTACGGTACGGAGCCCGGCGAATCGGACGCGGGCCGGCTGCTGTCGGCGGTCCGCCCGAGCGCGGCGGCGAGCGCGTGGAATGGGCAGTCCCCGAAAAACACCGCCGCGCCGACGCTGTCGAGCAGCAGCCCGGTCGTCGGGACGAAGATCAGCGTCTCCAGCAACGGGACGTGGTCGAACAGCCCGCTGGCCTACGACTACCAGTGGGAGGACTGCAACTCGGCCGGCGGGGAATGCGCGCCGATTCTCGGCGCCGTCAACGAAAGCTACTATCCGGTGACTGGAGACCAGGGCCACCGGCTGGTGCTGGAGGTGACCGCCGCCAACGCGGGCGGGTCGGTGCTCGCGACGAGCGCGGCGACCTCGGCCGTGGCCGCGGGGACGCCGAACAGCCCCGCACCCGAACCGCCGAACGTCGGCACGAGCTCGGTCTGGACGGTGGACTACGGTGTCCCGGTGTCGGGCAGCGGCGCGCCGCACGCGATGGGCTCAAGCGAAGTGGCGGCGTGGGCGCAGACGGACGACCCTGTGGAAGCGACCGCGATCTTCCCGCCGGATGAGCCGATGGGTTGGCCCGCGAAGGATTACCGGCGCGCAAGCGTCTACTACCTGGACGAAGACAGGCGCACCGTGAACGTGGCCATCCCGAGCGGCGCGATCGTGACCAGCGAATACAACGCGACTAACGACCTCACGCGCAGCCTGAGCGCGGACAGCCGGGCGGCGGCGCTCAAAGAAGGAGCCAAATCGGCCGAAATCTCGCAGACGCTCGATACGCAGAGCACGTACAACAGCGAAGGCAGCGAGCTGCTGAGCACGCTCGGCCCAACGCACACCGTGAAGCTCTCCAGCGGCAAAGAAACCCGGGCCCGCAGCCATACCGTCTACGCCTACGATGAAGGAGCGCCCTCCGAAGGCGGCCCCTACCGGCTCGTGACGAAGATCGCCCAAGGCGCGGAAGTCAAAGGCGAAGCCGAACAGGACGTGCGCACGACCAGCACGTCATACTCCGGCCAGGAAAACCTCGGCTGGAAACTGCGCAAGCCGACCTCTGTCACCTCGGATCCTTCCGGGCTGAAATTGGTGCACACGACCCTCTACGAAGCGGCGACGGGCAACGTCGTCGAAACGAAGATGCCCGGCGATGGAGGCAAAGGCGAATTGGTGGCGCCGACCTATGCGAACTCCTTTGGCACGCAAGGCACTGGCAATGGGCAGTTTACTGCTCCGATATATACCGCTACCGACCCCAGCGGCCACGTCTGGGTCGACGATTCATTCGGCAATCGTGTGGAGGAGTTCACTGCAGAAGGGGCATTTGTGCGCGTGGTCGGCTCCAAAGGCACGGGCAACGGTCAGTTCAAACACCCACTCGGCATCGCCGTGGATTCGAGCGGCCATGTCTGGGTCGTGGATTCGGGTAACAGTCGTGTGCAGGAGTTCACCTCGGAAGGGGCGTTTGTGCGAGCGTTTGGCTCAAGCGGTACGGGCAACGGCCAGTTCAAAGAACCGTATGGCCTCGCGGTAGACTCGAGCGGCCATGTCTGGGTCGCGGATTCGGGCAACAATCGTGTGCAGGAGTTCACCTCGGAAGGCACCTACATGAAAACGTTGAGCTCCTCGTTCAACAGCCCTCACTCCCTGAGCTTCAACGCCTCTGGTGACCTGTATGTTCTGGACGAAGGAAGCAGCAGAGTGCATGAGTTCAATGCGGCCGGCGAATCCATCCGCCAATTTGGCTCCGCAGGAACCGGGAACGGCGAGATATCCAATAGTCCGGAGGGCATCGCCGTGGGCCCGGAAGGAAATGTCTGGCTTGCAGACACCGACGCCAACCGGGTCGAGGTGTTCTCCCCCAACGGGGCATACGAGACCAAGTTTGGATCCAGCGGCAGCGGAAACGGTCAGTTCTCAGGGGTGGAGGATATGAGCTTTAACGGCTCGACGGTCTACGTTGTCGACGGCGTCAACGAGCGCGTGGAGATCTTCAACAATGCGGCAGCGCCCACTCCGGTATATGCGGAATCTTTTGGTACTGCAGGCAGCGGCAATGGACAGTCTGAAAAGCCCGCGAGACCTGGTAACAGACTCCTCCGGGAACGCGTGGGTGGCCGATGCGGGCAACAACCGCGTGGAGGAGTTCAACTTCAAAGGCGGCTTTGTACGCGCATTTGGCTCGTCGGGCACCGGTAACGGTCAGTTCAAAGCGATGAAGGGCCTCGCGGTAGACCCGAGCGGCCATGTCTGGGTCGCGGATTCGGGCAACAATCGTGTGCAGGAGTTCACTTCAGAAGGTACGTTTGTGCGTACGTTCGGCTCGAGCGGCACGGGCAACGGCCAGTTCAAAGAACCCGAAGGCATTGCTGTCGATGCGAGTGGCGACGTCTGGGTCGCCGACACATACAACAATCGCTTGCAGGAGTTCAGCTCGGAAGGGGTCTACATCAAAACCCTCGGCTCGTCGGGGTCCGGCAACGGTCAGTTCAACGATCCCTCGAGTTTGGCGTTCGATCCTTCGGGCGACCTGTATGTGCTCGACCGCGGCAATCACAGAGTTGAGGAGTTCAATCCGGCGGATGAATACGTTCGAAAGTTCGGCTCGGAAGGATCGGGTAACGGGCAGATGAAAACGGCATCGGGAATTGATGTCGGCCCCGAAGGAGACGTATGGCTGTCTGACAGCTCGGACAATCGCGTCGAGGTGTTCTCCGCGAGCGGGACATACCTGACGCAGGTTGGTTCGCAGGGGCACGGCAGCGGCAATTTTGAATCGCCCGAAAATGTCAGCGTATACGGTTATGTCCTCTATGCCCTCGACGGCGGCAACAACCGAGTGGAGAAGTGGCCGATCTCCTACATAGCCACCCCGGAAGGCGCTCACGACAGCAGAACGATCTACTACTCCGCCGGTACCAACTCGGAATACGCCGGGTGTGGCAAACACGCCGAATGGGCGAACATGCCCTGCCAGACTCAGCCCACTCAGCAGCCCGAAACGACTGGGTTGCCGAATCTGCCGGTTAGCGTCTTCACGTACAACATGTGGGGCGAGCCGGTCACGGTCACGCAGACGGTGGGCTCCTCCACGCGCACGACGACCAACATCTTCGACGCGGCGGGCCGCCCGACGGGCAGCTCGATCTCCTCGACCGTCGGTACGGCGCTGCCGGCCGTGAGTGAGGAATACAGCCCCGAAACTGGCATGCTCGTCAAGCAGAGCAGCGGCAGCGGCGCCGAAGAAGAGCACATCGCGAGCACCTACAACACGATCGGCCAGCTCACCGAATACACCGACGCCGACGGTAACACCGCGACCTACAAATACGACGTGGACGGTCGCCCGTCCGAAGTGTACGACGGCAAGGGCACCCAGACCTACGGCTACGACGAAACGACCAGCGAGCTGACGTCGCTGAAAGACAGCGCCGCGGGGACGTTCACGGCGTCGTACGACGTAGAAGGCAACCTCCTCAGCGAACACTACCCCAACGACATGAACGCGAACTACACGATCGACCCGACTGGGGAAACGACGGGGGTCGAATACGAAAAGGTGGGGCACTGCGGAGCGAGCTGCACCTGGTTCAAGGAGACGACGGTGCCGTCGATCCATGGTGAGACCGTGAGCGAGTCCTCGACGCTTGCGACCGACGGCTACACGTACGACAGCATTGGCCGGTTGACGCAGGTGCAGGAAGAACCCGCCGGAGAAGGCTGCACCACAAGGCTCTACGAATACGACGCGGAAACCAATCGCACGAGTCTGACGACCCGCGCGCCCGGCTCGAAAGGCGAATGCACGACCACGGGCGGCACGGTCGAAAAACACTCCTACGACACAGCCGATCGGCTGACCGACGAAGGCACGAGCTACGACGCGTTCGGAAACACGACGTCGCTGCCCGCCAAAGACGCCGGAGGCACCACGCTCACCAGCACCTACTATGACGACGACACGCTTGCGAGCGCCGCTCAGAACGGCGAGACGATCGGCTACCACCTCGACCCGGCTGGCCGTGACCGCGAAATCGTCTCGACCGGCACGAGCTCCTCGGACGTGATCAACCACTACGCCGGCGCCGGCGATTCGCCGGCGTGGACGGTCGAACCAGTGTCGGGCAACTGGACCCGTAACATCGCCGGCATCAGCGGCCTCGTGGCGATCCAGAGCAACGGCGCGAGCCCCGTCCTGCAGATCACCGACCTGAGCGGGAACATCGTCGCCACGGCGTCCACGAGCGAAACCGAAGAAAAACTGCTCTCCACCGAACGCAGCACCGAGTTCGGCGTCCCCACCACGACCAAACCGGCCAAATACTCCTGGCTCGGTGCCGAGCAGCGACCCACGGAACTGCCCAGCGGGATGGTCAACATGGGCGCCCGCGCATACATCCCCGAGCTCGGACGCTTCGAGCAGACCGACCCGGTCGCCGGGGGTTCAGTCAATCCCTACGCGTACACGAACGGCGACCCGGTCGACGAAACCGACCTCACCGGCGAATACGTGGAAAACGACTACGTCGCAGGCGTCAACGGCGAAGAAAACATCCGCGCGATCGCGCTCGAAGCGGCGCGTGAACAGGCCGCCAGGGAAGAAGCCGAACGTGTGGCCGCCGAAGCGGCGGAAGAGGCGGCGGAAGACAGCGATGGGGATCCACCATACGAACTCGTCGACTACACCGCCCACGCGAGCTCGGTGGAATCGGAACTCGTCCACGGCTGCCAGATCTACTGCTCGGCGAACATTTCGCATCTTGTGGACGTCATCACTCATGGCGGGAGCTGGGAAGAAACCATGTACGGTTTTGAGGCAGTCGCTGCTGGAGAAGCCCTCCTGGAAGCAGCCCGATCGGATCCGGGCGGGCGGCATTCACAGGCCGCGGCGCGAGCAGGCCAATACCTGATTAAAGAAGGCCGCAGAGCGGGCGACAAAATCTACGGTGGCAAGGATATTCGTCTGGATGTGAGTGTGACCGCTGAACACGGCGGGCGCGATCCCAGCATGACGATCACCGATGCGGGGGACGGGGGTACCGGCTTTCCGAAGCGCTTGTAGACGATCGCTGGTGAGGCAGCGGCAGGTGTGAACGTCGCCTGCGGCCCGCGTTACGGGGCGGCGGCATCGAGGTCCGCGGATGTCGCAGGTGTGATGGCCGTGCCACGGGTAGCGGGTCCCTAGACTTCCCCGGCATGGAGAACCCCTTCCGTTTCCACGCCGAGCTCCGAAACGCTATCGACAGGCTGTTCGCGATCCTATCCGCGATCGGCGGGGCCCCCTGCCGGTGATCGTCGTCGCACAGCGCTCCGACCAGGAGGTCTGAGCGTGAGCGAAGAGGGAGGCCTCCAGGTCGCGCAGGTCGCGGCCCGCGCCGGAGTCTCGCCCGCGACCGTCAGGCGCTGGGTCAAGGACGGGCTGATCCCCCAGTACAATGGGGGCTGGAACGCGCCGGCCGCGCGGCAGGTTGGGATTGTGGCGCGCCTGCGCGAGCGTGGCTACACGCTCGAGCAGGTCCGCGAAGCCAGTGAGAGCGGGCGGTTGGCGCTGGGAGACTTGGAGGACTTCCTCTCCGGCTCCGACGGCCGCCATACGCTGCGGCAGGCCGCGCGCGCGACGGGCCTCACGCCGGAGCTGATCGAGCGGATCTTCGTGGCACTCGGCCTGAGTGCGCTGGCGGTGGAGGCGATGTCAGACGAGGACCTGGAGATGCTGAAGTACGTGGCGGCCGTGCTGGAGGCCGGCATGCCCGAGGTGGCGTTCATCCAGATCGCCCGCGTCTACGGGCAGGCGCTCGCGCAGATCGCCGAAACCGAGGTGCGGCTGTTTCGCATGTATATCCACGAGCCGCTGATGCGCGAGGGCGTCTCGGGTCGCGAGATCGGCGAGCAGATGGACGGCATCGCGCGCGAGCTGGTGCCGTTCACCGCGCCGCTGATGAACTCCTTGCATGGTCGCTTCCTGGCGTACTTCGTCGAGCAAGAGGTGATCGGCCACATGGAGGCCGAAACGATCGACGCCCGTGAGCCCGGGGCGGGCCGCCTGCGGGTGGCGATCGCGTTCGCCGACCTCGCCGGCTACACCCGCCTCACCGAGGAGCAGGGCGACGAGCACGCGGTGAGCGCGGTGGAGCGCTTCGTGGAAGAGGTCGAGCGCACGCTGCCGATCGACGCGCGTGTGCTCAAGACGCTCGGCGATGAGGTGATGATCGTCGCCGCCGACTCGGTCGCGCTGACGCGCTGGGCCGTCGGCTTCCAGGCCCGCGCGCCCGCGGGGGTGCCGCCGCCGCGCATTGGCATCCACTACGGCGAGGCGATCTACCGCGACGGCGACTACTACGGCCGCGAGGTCAACCAGGCCGCGCGCGTGGTCGCCCGCGCCGCCGGCGGGGAGGTGCTCCTGACGCGCGCCGTCGTCGACCTTGCCGAGGGCGTCCACGGCCTCGCCTTCAAGCTGATCGGGGAGGTCGGCCTGAAGGGCTTCTCCGAGCCCACCGAGCTGTTCCTTGCCTCGGCTCGAGGATGACCCCGAGGAGGTCCTGGAGCGGGTGCGGGTCGGTGGCCTGCTGCTCTCCGGGGAGAGGGGGGACAGCTCGTCCTCGCGATGCTCTCGGGCGGGCGCGACTCGGTCTGCCTGCTCGACCTGGCGGTGGCGATCTGCGGTGCGGAGAACGTGCACGCGCTGCACGTCAACTACGGGCTGCGGCCTGAGGCCGACGAAGAGGAGCGTCACTGCAGAACGTTGTGTGAGCGGCTGGGGGTTGCGCTGGGGGTCGTGCGGGCCGAGCGTCCCGCGGGGGCCGGCAACCTGCAGGCGTGGGCGCGTGAGGTGCGCTACCGGGAGGCGCAGCGCCTGGCGCGCAAGCTCGACGCGGGGCACGGGGATGCGGGGCAAGAGCATGTAAGGCATGGACAAGAGCATGTGAGGCGTGGGGATGGGGGGCAAGGGGGTGCGGGGCACGGGGATGCGGCTCAGGGGCATGCGGAGCGATGGGGCGAGCGGTCGGGTGACGACGACGCCCCCAAAGCCCCCAGTGAGACCCTGATCGCCACCGGCCACACTGCCACCGACCAGGTCGAGACGGTCCTCTACCGCCTCGCGGCTTCGCCTGGCAGGCGTGCGCTGCTGGGGATGTCGCCGCGCGAGGGCCGCCTCGTGCGCCCACTGCTGGAGCTCACGCGCGAACAGACCGCCGCCTACTGCCGCGCGCGTGGCCTGCCCTGGCGGGAGGACTCCAGCAACGACAGCGAGCAGTACGCGCGTGCGCGGGTACGCAACCGCCTGCTGCCGGCGCTCGACGCGGTGCACCCCGCGGCGCGCGAGAACGTGCTGCGCACCGCCCGGCTGTTGCGCGAGGAGGCCGAGGTGCTCGACGGCATTGTCGCTGCCGAGCTGGGCGGGGAGCCTAGCATCGCGATCGAGCGCCTGCGGGAGCTGCCCGCGGCGCTCGCCCGGCTGGTTGTGATGCGCCTCGCCGAGCAGGTCGCCGGCACGTACGTGCCCCAGGCCGGTGCCCGCGTAGGGGAGATTCTTGACCTCGCTGAGCGTGGCGGGCGGGCGGAGCTGCACGTCGGCCGGCTGGTGGGCGCGGTGATCGAAGACGGCCGCCTGCGTATGGTCAAGCTGCCACCGCGCGTCTGAGACCCAAGCCCTACACTCCCCCGCGTGGCCGTCATGCCCCCGGAGCGCGTCGTGCCCGCCCACCCGAGTGGCGACTCCATGCGCCCGAGCGGCGCCCCAGATCACGCGGCCGAGGTAGGCGAGGTGCTGGTCGACGCCGAGCGGCTGCGCCTGCGCGTGGCCGAGCTGGCGCGTGAGATCTCGCGTGACTACGCCGGCACTGCTCGCCCACTGCTGCTGGTGGGGGTGCTGAAGGGCGCGATGTTCTTCCTCTCCGACCTGATGCGCCTGATCGAGATCCCGGTGGAGGTCGATTTCATGGCGGTCGCCTCCTACGGCTCCGCTACCGACTCCTCCGGGGTGGTGCGTATCCTCAAGGATCTCGACGCTGCGATCGATGACCGGGATGTGCTGATCATCGAGGACATAGTCGATTCGGGGCTGACGCTGCAGTACCTGCTGCGCAACCTTGGTTCTCGCGATCCCCGGACATTGGAGGTGTGCGCGCTGCTGATGAAGCCCGACCGCTCGAAGATCGGCCGCCGCAAGGCAGACCTTCCGCCCCGCTACGTCGGCTTCGAGATCCCCGACCGCTTCGTGATCGGCTATGGCCTCGACTACGCCGAGCGCCACCGCAACCTTCCCTTCGTGGCGGCGTTGGAGGTCTCGTGAGGCGTGCCAGGATTCGTCCCCGGGGTAGATCGATGACAGGCCTGTCCACCTGGTCGCGGCGGACCGTCAGATACCGCTTGGCGGGCCCCGGAAACCACGGAAAATCCGGCCCTTCGTGGTACGCTAGTCGGCTGGTGGCCGTCTTCGAGGGTGGCGCGATCGGCCGAAGGCTGACGAGCCGGGTCCCTCTTCTACCAATCATGCCAGCCGGCACTCCGACACCCACGATCTTGCTATGAGCCGTTTCTTCAAGAGCGCCGCGTTCCCGATCCTGATCGTGGTCGTGCTGGTGTTCTTCGCCATGAAACTGCTCCCCGGCAGCTCGGGCAGCACGCGTCCGCACTCCTACCACACGCTGGTCAGCACCGAAATCCCGAAGGGCGAAGTCAAGTCGGTCAACTTCAAGACCAAGTCGGACGCCCTCGAAGTCGAACTGAAGAACAAAGAAAAGTACGAAATCGGCTACGTCGATCAGGCCGCGCCCGAACTGTTCAAAAAGCTCGAAGCCGCCAACGTCCACTTCAACGTTGAAGCCAACAAGAGCAGCGTGATCCTGTCGCTGCTCGTCACCGTACTGCCGATCCTGATCTTCGTCTTCATCTGG
Organism: uncultured Solirubrobacterales bacterium; assembly: GCA_963791485.1. Taxonomy (GTDB): domain Bacteria; phylum Actinomycetota; class Thermoleophilia; order Solirubrobacterales; family Solirubrobacteraceae; genus Palsa-744. Next base: position 525,243 of record CAWBSO010000003.1, on the reverse strand, counting down.
ATCTTCCTGCTCAACCAGATCCAGGGCGGAGGCTCGAAGGTGATGTCGTTCGGCAAGTCCCGCGCCAAGCGGCTGTCGGCCGACTCCCCGAAGATCACCTTCCGCGACGTCGCCGGCGTCGACGAGGCGGTGGAGGAGCTGCACGAGATCAAGGAGTTCCTCGAGAACCCGAAGAAGTTCCAGGCGCTCGGCGCGCGCATCCCCACCGGCGTGCTGCTGTACGGGCCGCCCGGCACCGGCAAGACGCTGCTCGCCCGCGCCGTCGCCGGCGAGGCGGGCGTGCCGTTCTTCTCGATCTCCGGCTCGGACTTCGTGGAGATGTTCGTCGGCGTCGGCGCCTCGCGCGTGCGCGACCTGTTCGAGCAGGCCAAGCAGAACTCCCCCTGCATCATCTTCATGGACGAGATCGACGCCGTCGGCCGCCACCGCGGCGCAGGCCTCGGCGGCGGCCACGACGAGCGCGAGCAGACGCTCAACCAGCTGCTCGTCGAGATGGACGGGTTCGAGGCGAAGGACAACATCATCATGATCGCGGCCACCAACCGGCCCGACATTCTCGACCCCGCGCTACTGCGCCCCGGGCGCTTCGACCGCCAGATCGCCGTCGACCGCCCCGACCGCAAGGGCCGCGCGAAGATCCTCGAAGTCCACACTCGCGGCAAGCCGCTGGCGAAGGTGATCGACATCGACGCGCTCGCCGGCCAGACCCCGGGCTTCACCGGCGCCGATCTCTCCAACCTGATCAACGAGGCCGCGCTGCTGTCGGCCCGTACGGGCAAGCGCGAAATCGGCCAGGAAGAGCTCGAGGAGGGGATCATGCGCGTGATCGCCGGCCCCGAGAAGAAGACACGCGTGATGAGCGAGAAAGAGCGCCTGATCACCGCCTACCACGAGATGGGCCACGCGATCGTCGGCCACTACCTCGAGCACTCCGACCCGGTACACAAGATCTCCGTGATCTCCCGCGGCCAGGCGCTCGGCTACACGATCTCGATGCCTCAGGAGGACCGCTTCCTGACCACGCGCGCGGAGCTCAACGACACGATGGCGATGACCCTAGGCGGGCGCGCCGCGGAGGAGATCGTCTTCAGCGAGATCACCACCGGCGCCTCCAACGACCTCGAGAAGGTGACCGCCACCGCCAAGCAGATGGTGATGCGCTTCGGCATGAGCGAGAAGCTCGGCCCGCGCGTCTTCGGCCACGAGCACAGCCAGCCGTTCCTCGGGCGTGAGTTCTCCACCGAGCCCGACTACTCCGACGAGATCGCGCGCGAGATCGACGATGAGGTGCGGCGCATCATCGAGGCTGCCCATCAGCGCGCGCGTGACATCCTCACCGAGCACCGCCAGCACCTCGGCTCGCTCTCTGAAACCCTCGTCAAGCGTGAGACGCTCGAGAAGGAGGAGTTCAACGCACTGCTCGAAGGCAAGAGCGAGCAGGAAGTGTTCGGCTCCGAGGAGCCCCATACACCCGAGCTTCCGCCCGCGCCGCCCGCGCCCGCCGAGCGCGCCGGTCGCGAAGCGCCGCGTTCGCTGCCGCGGCCCGGGTTGGCTGGGGGCACGGCTGACATTCGCGCAGCCGACCCCGAGCGTCCGGAGCTTGCCTGACTGGACGGCACCTGACGGCGTCTGAACGCGCCTGACGGCGTCTGAACGCGCCTGGCTGCGTCCTCGATCGCTCGTGTGCGGTTTGCACACTTCGCTCACTGCGTCCTTGCCAGGCACGCTCAGCCACTCGTCAGGGGGCGTTGTTAATATGCGCTGGCTCTCTGGGTGATCGAGATGAGTATGCCCTTCCGTCTGATGGGCGTGGTGAACGTGACGCCCGACTCGTTCTCCGACGGGGGGCTGTTCCTCGACCCCGGTGCCGCGGTCGCGCACGGGCTGGAGCTGCTGGAGGAGGGGGCCGAGATCCTCGACGTGGGTGGCGAATCGACGCGGCCGGGCGCCGCGCCGGTGGCCGCCGAGGAGGAGCTGCGGCGGGTGCTGCCGGTGGTGGAGGGGTTGGTGGAGGCGATGTCCACCCACCAACCGCACACTGCGCGCTCCGCTATCTCGATCGACACCGCCATGGTCTCCAGCCCCACCATCTCGATCGACACCGCTAAGGCCTCCGTCGCCCGCGCTGTGCTGGAGGCGGGCGCGACGCTCGTCAACGACGTCACTGCGCTGCGCGGCGACCCCGAGATGGCGGCGGTAGTGGCGCAGAGCGGCGCGGAGTGCTGCCTGATGCACATGCTCGGCGAGCCGCGCACGATGCAGCGCGAACCTCGCTATGGGGATGTGGTTGACGACGTCAAGGCATTCCTTGAGCAGCGCCTCGCGTTCGCGGTGCGGGAGGGGATCGCCGAGGAGCGCGTGCTGCTGGACCCCGGCATCGGGTTTGGCAAGACGCTGGAGCACAACCTCCAGCTGTTGCGACGCCTGCGCGAGCTTGCCGCGTTGGGTCGTCCGCTGGTGGTGGGGACCTCTCGCAAGAGCTTCATCGGGCGGATCCTCGGGGATGCGGGGTCGGCGCAGGCCGTCGCCGCGGCGGGGACAGGTGTGGGGCGGCGACCTGGTGTCGAACAGGGGTCAGGTGTGGCGGGGGGGTCGGGTGTCGGGCAGCGACCAGAGGCCAGGCGGGGCATCGTCGCAGACAGACTCCCGGGCACGATCGCCACGTGCGTGCTGGCCTTCGAGCGTGGGGCGAGCGTGCTGCGCGTGCACGACGTCGCTCCGGTACGGGCCGCGCTTGCGGTGGCCGCTGCTACGTTGGGCGCGCAATGAGCGAGGACGCGATGAACGAGGGTGACGCGGACGACGGCCCCGATGGCAATGAGGCGGTGGAGGGGGAGGAGCCGGAGCGCTACGAAGACGAGGAGCTCGACGAGGACGAGCGCGACGGCGCTGAGTCGGTCACGATCGAGATCACCGGCCTCTCGCTCTACACCCACCATGGCGTGAGCGAGGCGGAGCGCGAGGTGGGCCAGCGGCTGATGCTGGACCTCCGTCTGGAGATCGGCGAATCGGACGCCACGATCACCGATCGCATCGAGGACACCGTCGACTACGGCGAGGTGTGCCAGCTCGTCGCGCTCGTCGCCCAGCAGCGTTCGCATCGCACGCTGGAGCGGCTGTGCAGCTCGATTGCCGATCGCCTGCTCGCCGACTACGAGCTCGAAGGGGTGTGGGTGAAGGCCACCAAGCCCGAGCCCCCGATCCCGCTCCCGGTCGCCGAAGTCTCCGTCGAGGTGTGGCGCGAGGCGGAGGAGTAGCGCCAGGTTCTTGACAATTAGTTAGCAGTCACTATACTCGCCAGGGATGGCTCGGCTCGACTCACCGCAGCAACAAATCGAGAGACCGCGATGATCGACCGTCTGGCACGGCTGGCGACCGGGCGCACGCGACGCGTCTTGCTGATTGCCGGTGGGGTGTTCGTGCTCGCCGCGGCGCTCGGGGCCCCCGTCCTCACGATCCTCAAGAGCGAAAACTCCGAATTCCAGGCTCACAATGCGCAGAACCAGCAGGTGCTGCGGGCGATCGAACGCGCCACCGGGCAGTCCGCCGAATACGGCGTCGCCGCGCTCGTGCCAACCGCCGGCGACGTGCTCGGCAACCCCGCGGCTGCGGGCGAGGCGCGGCGGGTGGCGGCGCTCCTGGCCACCCAGCCCGGCTTCCAGCGTGAGCTCGACTACTCCTCCACCCACCTACCCGCGCTCGTCTCGCGCGATGGTCGCTTCACGCTCGTGCTCGCCGCGTTCGTTACTCAGGACCGCTCGGCCGCTGCCGTTGCCCACGTGCGTTCCGAGATGGCCGGCAGCGGGGTGCTGTTCGGTGGCAACGACGTCACCTTCCACGAAATCAACGAACGCACCACCTCCGACCTCAAACGCGCCGAGACGCTCGCAATCCCGATCCTGCTGCTGCTCTCGTTCTGGGTCTTCCGCGGTTTGATCGCGGCCACGCTGCCGCTGCTCGTCGGGGGGTTCGCGATCGTGCTCACGTTCCTGCTGCTGCGCATCATCGACCACGTTCTCGGGCTCTCGATCTTCGCCGCCAACCTCGTCACCGGCATGGGACTGGGCCTGGGGATCGACTACAGCCTGTTCGTGCTCTCGCGCTACCGCGAGGAGCTCGCGCGCGGCCTGCCCACCGGTGCCGCGATCACGCGCACGCTACAGACCGCTGGGCGCACCGTGCTGTACAGCTCGCTGGCGGTCGCCGGCGCGGCCGCATCGATGCTGGCGATGCCGTTGCGCTTCCTGTACTCGATGGGCGTCGGCGGCGCGATCGTGGCGCTATCGGCCGGCGCCGTCTCGCTGATCGTGCTGCCCGCCGTGCTGGTCGCGCTCGGACCCCGCATCAACTCGCTGGCACCGAAGCGCCTGCAGCGCAACGCCGAGCAGGCGGCGCGAGGAGCCGAGAGCGGCGCCTGGTACCGGCTCGCGCGCGGGGTGATGCGCCGCCCGGGCGCGGTCGCGCTGGGCACCGCCGCTGTGCTGATCGTAATCGCACTCCCGGCTCTGCGCCTGGCGCTGACGCCCGCCGACGCGCACGTGCTGCCGGCCTCCTCGCAGCCCCGTGAGGTCGCGGAAACGATCACCCGCGACTTCGCCGTCAACGGCGCGCAGACGGTCACGCTGGTGGTGCACGCGGGGCCGGCGGGATCCACTCCTGGCGGGTCTAACGTGGGCGCGCTGGTGCGGCGGGCACAGACGGTAGCGGCGGGTCAGGCCGGCCTCGTGGGCCCGCCACACTATCTTGGGCGCGACACCTGGGATGCCGAACTGGTGCCGCGCGGCAGCGTCGGCTCGGCCGCCAACCAGCGCCTGGTGCACAATCTGCGCGCCCTGGCCAGCCCGCCGACGCTGCTGGTGGGCGGCGGCACCGCGTGGTTCATCGACCAGAAGGCCGCGATCGCCGCGCACACCCCCCTGACGCTCGCGATCCTCGTGCTCGTCACCGGCGGCTTTCTGTTCCTGATGACCGGCTCGCTCGTGATCCCGGTGCTGGCCCTGCTGATGAACCTGCTGACGGTCGCCGTCGGCGCCGGCCTGCTGGTGCTGGTGTTCCAGGACGGCCACCTCTCCTCGCTGTTCGGGCTCACCCCGATCGGCGGCCTGGAGGAGTCCAACCTCGTGCTGCTGTTCATTATCGCGTTCGCGCTCTCGACCGACTATGGCGTGTTCCTGTTCGCCCGCGTCAAGGAGGCCCACGACGACGGGCTACCTGCCCGCGACGCCGTGGCGTACGGCCTCGAGCGCACTGGGCGCCTCATCACCGCCGCCGCGCTGCTGTTCTGCGTGGCGATCGGCGCGTTCATCACATCCGACATCTTCTTCATCAAGGAGCTCGGCTTTGGCGCCGCGCTCGCGGTGGCGATCGACGCCACGTTCGTGCGCGCGCTGCTCGTCCCCGCGCTGCTGGGCCGTCTCGGCGAGCGCGCCTGGTGGGCGCCACGGCCGCTGCGTCGCCTGCACGCGCGCATCGGCCTGCGCGAGGGCGGCGGTCACGAGGTCGGGGAGGCCGCGCGGGCGTAGGGTCGGCGAGACCGCGGGGCGAGGGTCGCCGTGGGGTCGCTATACCGTTCTGTGAATGACCGCACGGATCGGCCTGCTCGGCCTCGGCTCGAACCTCGGCGACCGCCGCGCTCAGCCTGCAGGGCGCGGTCGACGCGCTGCCCGCCGCGGGCGTGGAGGTGGAGGCGTCCTCTTCGGTGTACGACACCGACCCCGTCGGCGAGCTGCCAGACCAGCCCAGCTTCCTGAACGCCTGCCTGCGCGTGCGCACGGCGCTTGAGCCGCTGGCGCTGCTCGACGCCGTGAAGGAGCTGGAGCGGCAGCTCGGCCGTGCGGCTGGCGGGCCTCGCCACGGGCCGCGCGCGATCGACATCGACATCCTGATGCTCGGCGACATCGAACTGCGCAACGAGCGCATGAGCTTGCCCCACGAGCAACTGCTTAGTCGCCGCTTCGTGCTGATCCCCGCGCTGGAGCTCGACATGGAGCTGCGCGCCCCTGACGGCAGCCGTCTTGCCGACGCGCTCGCCATGTTGCCGGCCGGCGAGGGGGTGCGCTGGGCGGGACCGCTGCTGGCGGTGAATCTTCGATCGCTCGGGTGAGGGCGCGCTCGCCGCGGGGAGCGCTATTGGCCGCGGGCGTGCTCTACGCCGCCGCGGCGCGCTCCGGCAGCCACTCCGCCGGGAGCGTCCCAGCGGGGATGGCGCCCGCCATCGGCGGGAAGTAGCGCGTAAGAGTGGCCGCGGGGTGGCCTTCGATCAGGGGGCGCACGTCCCCGAGCGTCTCCAGCAGGCGGATCGTGGAGCCGATCTGCAAATCGGCGGCGTTGGGCTCCTCGCCGCCGAGCAGCCCGTCCGCGATCCAGGCGTCGATCTTCTCGAGGTGGCCCGAGAGCGAGGCGAGGTCGGCCCGCACCGGCTCATCCTGGGCGTGGTTGCGACGCGCCATCAGTTTCGCCGTGAGCGGCAGCGCAGGGCGCAGCATCGCCCGCGGCAGCGGCAGCTTGGCGTCGCCCGCGTAGCTCTCCATCGCCCTGGAATTCCGCAGGAACCCGGCGTCGAGGATCCGGCGGGGGACGCTCTGGAAGACGTCGTCGCCCCACCGCTCAGCCTCCAGCACGCGCTCGCGCTCCGCGGGGTCGGCGGGCAGCAGCGGCGGCTCGGGCGCGAGCAGGTCGAGGCGGCGCATGATCGTGCGCGAGCCGACCAGCCGCTCGCCGTCGATCCGCATCCCCGGGACGGTGCTGCCGCCGTAGAGCAGCGGACCTGCCGCGACCTGGACCATCGGCAGCAGGTTGATCTGCTGAAAAGGGATCCCCTTGCGCTGCATCGCCACTTCCACCGCTGCGCACGGGTGCGAGCCCGGCAGCACATAAAGCTTGATCTTGCTCATTGGAAACCTCCGAAGCCGATCCCGTGAGCATATAGGAGTCCGCCGGGATACCCTTGGCGCGCGATGCTGCTCGCCGTCGACGTCGGCAACACCCAGACCCACTTCGGGACCTTCCGCGAGGGAAGGCTGACCGAGCACTGGCGCTTTGCCACCGTGCGCCAGTCCACCTCCGACCAGCTGGGGGCCGCGCTGCGCAACCTGCTGGAGCTGCGCAACGTCGGGATGGGCGAGATCGACGCTTCGATCGTCTCCTCGACGGTGCCCGTGTTGGGGCCGGAATGGTCGGCGATGGCGGAGCGCTACCTCGGGCACGCGATGCTCGCCGTGGGGCCGGGTGTGAAGACGGGGATGCCAATCCGCTACGACAACCCCCGCGAGATCGGCCCGGACCGGCTCGTCAACGCGGTCGCCGCTCACGAGCGCCTCGGTGGCCCCTGCGTCGTCGTGGACTTCGGCACGGCGATCACCTACGACCCCGTCTCCGCGGAGGGGGAGTACCTCGGGGGGATCATCTCCCCGGGCGTGGAGATCTCGCTGGAGGCGCTGACGGAGCGGGCGGCTGCGCTGCCCAAGGTCGACGTGACCGCCCCGCGCGCGCTGATCGGCAAGACCACGATCGACGCGATCCGCTCGGGGATCGTGTACGGCACCGCCGGTCAGGTGGACGCGATCGTGAACCGCCTGCGCGGAGAGCTGGGGGCGGCCACGAAGACGATCGCCACCGGCGGCCTCGCGCACGCGATTGTTCCCTACACGACTACGATCGAAGCGGTCGACGACCTGCTGACGCTGACGGGACTGCGCCTCATCTACGAGCGCAATCGCGCGTAGGCGCGCCAACGTATGGCATGATATATGGCATGAGGCGGACGACCATCTATCTCCCGGAGGAGCTGAAGGCCGCGTTGGAGCGGACCGCTACGGCAGAGGGCCGCAGCGAGGCCGAGGTCGTGCGCTCGGCGCTGGCGTCGGCGACTGCCGTGCATGCCTATCCGCCGCCGCGACTGCCGCTGTTCGAGAGCGGCGATCCGACCCTCGCGGAGCGGGTGGATGAGGAGCTCGCCGGCGGCTTCGGCGAGTGATCCTGCTCGACACAAGCGGCCTGCTCGCCGCGCTCGACGCCAGCCAGAGCCACCACACGCAGGCAGCCGCGAGCCTCGCCGCCGCCCGCCCGCCGCTGTTGCTGTCGCCGTTCGTGCTCGCGGAGCTGGACTACCTCATCGCTGCGCGCGCCGGCCCGGCCCCACGAGCCTCCTTGCTCGAAGAGGTGCAGCGCGGCGCGTATCTGCTCGAGACGATGACGGGCGCCGATGTCGCCCGTGCGCACGCAGTCATCAAACGCTACGCAGACCTCGGGATCAGCCTTGCCGATGCGTCGATCGTGGTCCTCGCCGAGCGTCATGGCGTGCGCGAGATCCTGACCCTCGACGAGCGACACTTTCGCGCGTTGACCGCGGACAGGAAACCGTTCCGCCTGCTGCCGGCGGATGCCTGACCGTTGCGACCGCTACGGCTTCGTCGCGAACGCGCCGACCACCGTCGGCCAGAAGGTGACGCGCCCGACCGGGCCGGTGTCGGCCCGCAGGCGCTCGGCGAGGGTGTCGAGGTCGACCTCCTCCTCGGTGGCCACCCCGGTGGCGATGATTCCGGGGAGGAAGCTGCGGATGAGGTTCACGGTGCGACGAATCGCCTCCTCGCCGACGCCGATGGCGACTTCGCTGTCGAGGTCGGGGTTGGGCAGCAGGCCGGCTTCGGCGAAGGTCGTCGGCAGTCGCATGCCCATGTCCCACTGTGTGCCCAATCTGCTGTGCGTCGCGTGAATCCACTTGTTGAGCTGTTCGGATGCCGGCGTCGACGGCCAGGACACAAAGCAGCGCTCCGGTAGAAACGAGTCCATATGGATGGACATCTCGGCGAACACCACGACCCCTCCTGGGTGGACGTGGCGCGTTACGCTCGCCACCGCCGCCGCCGGGTCCCCCTGGTACATGAGCACGAGCCGCCCGACCACCGCATCGAACGGGCCGCCGACGAACTCGACGTCGCGAAAGTCCCCGAGCACGAACTCGACGTTGGCGATCTCGAGTTCGACCGCCCGTCGGCGCGCGGTGGCGAGCGTCTGCTCGTCACGCTCGACCCCGATCGCCGAACCGCCCGGCCCCACCAGCTCGGACACGAGAAAGCTGACATCGCCCGGCCCGCAGCCGACGTCCAGCACCCGCATCCCGGGCTCGATTCCCGCGCGCTCCAGCAGACGGCGTGTGAACGGCGCATACCAATCCGCCTGACGGCTCAACCGCTCATGCTCGTGATTGCCGGAAGAGCTCAACGCATACTGAGGGTCTCCTGTCGCCGACACGCGCGACAGTTTACGGGTCGGTACTGCACTGCTCTGCTCCCACATGGTGCCCCTCGCGGATCCAACTGAGCCCGACGCACACGTCCGCCCGGCCATAATGGGCGCATGCCCTCCCCCCGGCTGACCGACCCTTGGGAGCTCGGTTCCCTGCAGATCCCCAACCGTGTGCTGCTGGCCCCGCTGGCGGGGATCGGCAACTGGTTCGTGCGCCTGCAGGCCAAGCGCCACGGCGCCGGGATGGCGGTGTCGGAGATGGTGTCCAGCCACGCGATCCACTATCGCAACGAGCGCACGCTGCGCGAGCTGCTGCGCATCCACCCCGAGGAGCGCACCGTGGATTGGGATTCCACCCATCCCTTCGCCGGCTCCGGCCTCTCCGCTGGCTCCAGCCCCTCCGCCGGCTCCAGCCCGTGTGCCGGCTCCGACCCTCGCGCTCGACCCACCCGCCCGACCTCGATCCAGCTGTTCGGGAGCGACCCCGACGTGATGCGCTCCGCCGCCGCGGCAGCGGTCGCCGCGGGCGCCGACGCGATCGACCTCAACATGGGCTGCCCCGTCCCCAAGGTGTGCAAGACCGGCGCCGGCGCCGCGCTGCTGGCTGAGCCCGGGCGCGCGGTGGCCGTTGCGCGGGCCGCGGTAGAGGGAGCCGCGGAAGCGGGGAGCGATACGGGCGGGCCGCCGCCGGTGACCGTGAAGCTCCGCTCCGGCCAGCGTCCCGGCGACACCTCGGGCTTCGCGCTCGCCCACCGCCTGGTGGAGGACGCGGGGGTTGCGGCGATCGCGTTCCACCCGCGCTCGGCCGCCGTGCACCACAAGGGCGTGCCCGACTACGAGCTGGCCGCGCGGCTGGCTGAGTCGCTGCCCGCGCCGGTGATCCTCACCGGCGGCATGAACAACGCGCGAGGGATCCGCGAGACGTTCGCGCACACCGGCGTCGCGGCGGTGATGCTCGCGCGCGGCTGTCTCGGCAACCCGTGGCTGTTCGAGGAGCTGGTGCGCGGACGCGTGGTGGAGCCGACCCCCGCGGAGGTGCTGGCGGAGCTCGACTGGGTGATCGACCGCGCCGCCCTGCACCTCGGGCCCGAGCGCGCGGGGCGCTATCTGCGCAAGTTCTACCCCTGGTATTTGCCGCGGCTGGGCCTCGATCGGACACAGCTGACGTCCCTGCAACAGTCGCTGCAGGCCACCTCTGACCTGGCCGAGGCCCGGCGCCTGCTGCGCTCGCACCTGGCTCCCACAGGCGATTCCCGCTCGCCTCGCGCTGTCGCCCGCCCGTCCGTGGCGCTCGCGGCGTGAGCTGCCGAGTTCGCCTGCAAGATTTCGTCTGGCTGCTCCGAGCCTCGCTATACTGCTGCGCTCGTTGCAGCCCGCCGAGCCGCGGATCCGCCTCGCCCAGCCCCGGGCAGGCCCGTTCAACCGGCGGGTTTCGTTCGTAATCGACCGATCCATCCCGCGGAATCGAATCCCACCCGCCCACATGCCGAAGGACGTCATCCTCACACCCGAAGGTCTCGAGAAGCTGAAGGACGAGCTGGAGACGCTCTCCACCGCGCGCCGCCGCGAGGTCGCCGAACGGATCAAGGAGGCGCGCGAGTTCGGAGACATCTCCGAGAACTCCGAGTACGACGACGCCAAGAACGAGCAGGCGATGCTCGAGAGCAAGATCGCCCAGCTGCAGGAGCGGCTGCGGATGGCCACGGTGATCGATTCCAAGGAGCTCTCGACCGACGTCGTGCAGGTCGGCTCGGTGGTGCACGTCAAAGACGAGAAGACCGGCAAGTCCGTCAAGTACACGATCGTCGGCTCCGCTGAGGCCAAGCCCGAGGAGAGCAAGCTCTCCAACGAGTCGCCCGTCGGGCGCGCGCTGATCGGCCACAAGCGGGGCGACACCGTCGCCGTGCAGGTCCCGCGCGGACCGGCGCGCAAGCTCAAGATCACGAAGATCGACGTCGGGCTCAAGTAGCCTGCCCGCATGAGCGGGAGCGAGCAGCGGCCGTCGTCGGAGGAGCTGGGCGGGGACTCGGACCCACCCACCCGGCACGGCCTGAACGAGCTGATTGCCGAGCGGCGCGCCAAGGCGCAGCGCCTGCGTGAGCAGGATCGGAGCGCGTTCCCGCACACATTTGCCGGCGCCGAGCCGATCGCCGAGATCCTTCCCAGGTACGAGGAGCTGGCGCCCGGCGAGGAAACCGACGAGCGCCATCGCGTCGCCGGTCGCATTGCCGCGCGGCGCGGTGCGGGCAAGACGGCCTTCCTCGATCTTGTCGATCGCACGGGCAAGATTCAGCTACACGCGCGCATCGACATCCTTGGGCCCGAGCGCTTCGAGCTGTTGCTGGCGCTGGATCTCGGTGACCTGATCGGCGTCGAGGGTAGTGCGATCCGCAGCCGCCACGGCGAGGTGTCGTTGCGCGTTGAGAGCTTTGAGATCCTCGCCAAGGCGCTGCGGCCGCCACCCGACAAGCACCACGGCCTGAGCGACGTGGAGACCCGCTACCGCCATCGCGAACTTGACCTGATCGCAAGCGTTGACTCCCGGCGGCTGTTCATCGACCGTGCGCGGATCATCTCGGCGATTCGGGCAGAGCTCGATGGCGACGGCTTCATCGAGGTCGAGACTCCCGTGCTCCAGCCGCTCTACGGCGGTGCGATGGCGCGCCCGTTCACCACCCACCACAACGCGCTCGATCGTGACCTCTACCTGCGGATCGCCACTGAGCTCTACCTCAAGCGGCTGATCGTCGGCGGCCTGGAGCGCGTGTACGAGCTCGGCAAGGACTTCCGCAACGAGGGCGTCTCGCACAAGCACAACCCGGAGTTCACGATGGTCGAGTGGTATGAGGCCTACGCCGACTACGAGGGCGCGATGGCGCGCACCGAAGCGATCGTGCGTGCGACCGCGGCGGCGGGTGGGTATGCCGGCGAGCTGGACTTCTCCGCGCCGTGGAAGCGGGTCGGCTTCGTCGATGCGATCAGGGAGGCGTCGGGAATCGACCTCGCCGAGAACACCACCGCCGAGGCGCTGGCTGCTCAGATCGGACGAGTTGGTCTCGAGCTGAAGACGGAGGGATTCGCCTGGTTTCAAATGGCCGACGACCTGCTCTCCAAGTGCGTTGAGCCCAACCTGAAGCAGCCGACGTTCGTCGTCGACTATCCGAAGGAGCTCTCGCCGCTGGCGCGCGAGCGTCCCGACGATCCCAAGATCGTGGAGCGCTTCGAGGCGTTCGCGGCAGGGATGGAGATCGCCAACGGCTTCAGCGAGCTGATCGACCCCGACGAGCAGCGCACGCGCTTCCGCGAGCAGGACCGGATCGACACGCTGACCGACGGCGACGCCGAGACGATGCCCTACGACGAGGCCTTTGTGCAAGCGCTCGAGCAAGGCATGCCCCCGACCGCGGGCGTCGGTCTCGGCATCGACCGGCTCGTGATGCTGCTAACCGGGCGCGACTCGATCCGCGAGGTCGTGCTGTTCCCGGCGATGCGCTCCTAGCGCGGTTCCCGCTGGAGTGCCGGGGGGTCCGTTGGTAGACTGTCCTATGGCGGCGACAGGACCTGGAGGCTCATCTTTCTCGCGCGTTGCGACGAAGAGAGAGGTGGGGATCCACCCCACCCGGGATCACCGTCCCCGCGGACCGGACCGACACCCAGATCGTAGATGGAGAGGTCGTTAGCACCATGTTCGAGCGATTCACAGAACGGGCCCGGCAGGTAGTCGTTCTCGCGCAGGAAGAGGCGCGCACGCTCAAGCACAACTACATCGGCACCGAGCACATCCTGCTCGGGCTGCTGCGTGAGGAGGAGGGGCTCGCGGCCAGAGTGCTGGAGAGCCTCGACATCACCGTCGAGCGCGTGCGCGCGCAGGTCGTGCGGATCGTCGGCTCCGGCGAGGAGGTCACCTCGGGGCAGATCCCGTTCACGCCGCGCGCCAAGAAGGTGCTGGAGCTGGCGCTGCGCGAGGCGCTGTCGCTCGGCCACAACTACATCGGCACAGAGCACATCCTGCTCGGGCTGGTGCGCGAGAACGAGGGCGTCGCCGCGCGCATCCTGCTCGACTTCGACGCCGACTCCGAGAAGATCCGCAACGAGGTGATCCGGATGCTCTCCGGCCCCTCCGGCCGCCGTCAGGGCCAGGGCGCCGGAGCGCCAGGCGCCGCCGCCGGCGCGGGGTCGGGCAGCGGCGCGGAAGGCAAGAAGTCCTCGAAGCTGCTGGATCAGTTCGGGCGCAACCTGACGAAGCTCGCCGCCGAAGGCAAGCTCGACCCCTGCGTCGGGCGCGAGACCGAGATTGAGCGGATCATGCAGATCCTCTCGCGGCGCACCAAGAACAACCCGGTGCTGATCGGCGAGCCCGGTGTCGGCAAGACCGCGGTGGTCGAGGGCCTGGCGCAGCGGATCACCAACGCCGACGTGCCCGAGCTGCTGAAGAACAAGCAGATCTACACGCTCGACCTCGCGGCGCTGGTCGCCGGCTCGAAGTACCGGGGCGAGTTCGAGGAGCGCCTGAAGAAGGTGATGAAGGAGATCACCCAGCGCGGGGACATCATCCTGTTCATCGACGAGCTCCACAACCTCGTCGGCGCGGGCGCCGCCGAGGGCGCGATCGACGCCGCCTCGATCCTGAAGCCCGCGCTGGCGCGGGGAGAGTTGCAGACGATCGGCGCGACCACGCTCGATGAGTACCGCAAGTACCTGGAGCGCGACTCCGCGCTCGAGCGCCGCTTCCAGCAGATCCGCGTGGAGGAGCCCACGATCGACCAGACCGTCGAGATCCTCCAGGGGCTGCGCGACCGCTACGAGCAGCACCACAAGGTGCAGATCACCGACGACGCGCTGCGCGCCGCGGCCGAACTGGCCGACCGCTACATCTCCGACCGCTTCCTGCCCGACAAGGCGATCGACCTGATCGACGAGGCGGCTTCGCGGATGCGGATCAAGTCGATGACCTCCCCGCCCGCCAACCGCGAGCTGGAGGAGGAAATCGAGACCACGCGGCGCGACAAGGAGTCAGCGATCGAGGCACAGGAGTTCGAGAAGGCCGCCGCGCTGCGCGACCAGGAGCGCAAGCTCACCAACCGCAAGCGCGAGCTCGAGGAAGAGTGGGAAGCCGGTGAGTCGGGCGACCGTCCCGCGATCGGCGAGGAGGAGATCGCCGAAATCGTCTCGATGTGGACCGGCATCCCCGTCTTCAAGTTGACCGAGGCCGAGACGCAGAAGCTGATGCGGATGGAGGATGAACTGCACAAGCGCGTGATCGGCCAGCACCCCGCGATCGAGGTCATCTCGAAGGCGATCCGTCGCTCGCGCGCCGGACTGAAGGACCCCAAGCGCCCGACCGGCTCGTTTATCTTCCTCGGCCCCTCCGGCGTGGGCAAGACCGAGCTGGCGCGCACGCTCGCCGAGTTCCTGTTTGGCGACGAGGACGCGATGGTCAGGATCGACATGTCGGAGTACATGGAGAAGCACGCCGTTTCGCGCCTGGTCGGCTCGCCCCCCGGCTACATCGGCTACGACGAGGGCGGCCAGCTGACCGAGGCGGTCAGGCGCAAGCCCTACTGCGTACTGTTGCTCGACGAGATCGAGAAGGCCCACCCCGACGTCTTCAACATCCTGCTGCAGATCCTCGAGGACGGTCGCCTCACCGATGCGCAGGGGCGCACGGTGGACTTCCGCCACGCGATCGTGATCATGACCTCCAACATCGGCGCCGCGGAGATCGCGCGCAACACGCCGCTGGGCTTCGCCGTGTCCGACGATGAGACGGGGATCACCTACGACGACATGAAGAACCGCATCATGGGCGAGCTGAAGAAGGTGTTCAGACCGGAGTTCCTCAACCGCATCGACGACGTGATCGTCTTCCACAAGCTGGGCAAGGACGAAATCAAGCAGATCGTCGAGCTGCTGCTGCTGCGCATCCGCGAGTCGATGGCCGAACGCGAGCTGCAGCTGGAGCTCACCGACTCCGCCAAGGAACTGCTCGTCGAGAAGGGCTGGGACCCGGCGATGGGCGCCCGGCCGCTGCGCCGCGCGATCCAGCGCTACATCGAGGACCCGCTCGCCGACTTCGTGCTGCGCGAGCAGGTCGTCCCCGGCGCCACGGTCGTGGTCAACCCCGCCGCCGAGGGCGAGGAGGGCGAGGTCAAACTGACGATCGTCAAGCCCAAGAAGCAGAAGACTCCCGTTGGCGTCGGTGCCGAGACCGGCGCCTCGGGCGGGGGCGAGCTGCCATCCGGGGACGGGCTCCCCGAGGGCGATGGCGAGGACGTGGACGACGACCACGACCACGACGCCGCGCCCGACCTGCCCGCCGACGCCGCCGAGTAACCGGCCCACTAGAGCCGTCCCCGCCGGGCCGTAGTCTGCGAGGGTGCCCCGCGCGCAATCGATCCACGTCTGCTCCCAGTGTGGCTTTCAGTCGGCCCGCTGGTATGGGCAATGCCCCGGCTGTGAGGCATGGAACACGCTCGTGGAGGAACGCTTACCGGCGCCAGCCTCCGGGGGCGCGCGGGCCGGCCGGGGCCGCGGCGGGCGGGTCGCGGGCGGCGGGGGAGGCACGGGAGGCCGAGCCGGCTCCCCGGCGCTCGTGCCGCGACGGCTCGCCGAGGTTGGGGCGGCACCCGTGGCGCGGCTCTCTACCGGCATCGGCGAGCTCGACCGGGTGCTCGGCGGGGGCCTCGTGCCCGGCTCGTTGGTGCTGCTCGGTGGGGCGCCGGGAATCGGCAAGTCGACGCTCACCAACATGGTGCTCGGGCATCTCGCGGGGAGCGGCCACCGCACGCTGTACGTCAGCGCCGAGGAGTCGCCTGAGCAGGTGAGGCTGCGCGCGGAGCGTCTGGACGCGAGCCCTGAGGATCGAGCAGGCGATCCTGTCTCACCTCGCGAGAGCGGGGCACTGGCGGTGCCGATCGTGGCCGAGACCGACCTCGACGCGGTGCTCGCGGTGCTCGACGCGCACGCACCCGAGGCGTGCGTGATCGACTCCGTGCAGACCCTCCACGCGAGCGACCTCAGCGGCGCCCCCGGGTCGGTGGGGCAGGTGCGCGAGGTGGCGGTGCGCGTGATGGAACTCGCCAAGGCGCGCGGCATCGCGACGATCCTCGTCGGGCACGTCACCAAGGATGGCGCCCTCGCCGGCCCGCGCGTGCTGGAGCACCTCGTGGACTGCGTGCTGCAGTTCGAAGGCGAGCGCGAGCGCCCCTACCGCGAGCTGCGCGCGCTGAAGAACCGCTTCGGCTCGACCAACGAGGCGGGGCTGTTCGAGATGCGCCAAGGGGGCCTCGTCGAGGTGCTGGACGCCTCGGCGCGCTTCGTCGCGCAGGCCACGCGCGCCCCCGGCAGCGTGATGCTGGCAGCGATGGAGGGCTCGCGGCCACTGCTGGTCGAGGTGCAAGCGCTGGTGTCGCCCTCGGAGCTCGAGCAGCCCCGCCGCGTGGCGTCCGGGCTCGATCGCAACCGGCTGGCGCTGGTGCTCGCGATCCTCGCCCGCCACGGCCGCGTCGGCGTGGGCGGCCACGACGTGTTCGTCAACGTGGTCGGCGGCGTGCGCGTCGACGAGCCCGGGGTGGATCTCGCAATCGCCCTCGCGGTCGCCGGCGCTCGCCGCGGCGTGCCTATAGTGGGCGTTGCGGGCGACGGCGCTGTATTCGCAGGTGGCGTGAGCGAGGTTCGTGACGTCGGCGGCACGGTTGCTGGCGGTGCTGTGAGTGGCGCCGGGGGCGCGGGAAAAGTCGGTGGCGCCCCCCTGGCGTGCTTTGGCGAGCTGGGCCTTACGGGCGAGCTGCGCTGGGTCGGCCACCCCGAGCGCCGCCTGGAAGAGGCTGGCAGATACGGGCTGCGAGACGTTCTTGCCCCCATCGGCAGCGGCGGGGGGGCTCGCGAGGTCGGCACTCTGCGGGAGGCGCTCGACCTGGCGCTGCCACGAGAGCGGCGCATCGCGCGTCCCGCCACCGTCGCCGCATAACGCGTTCGCGCGTGGCCCGGGATGTGCATCTGGCAAGGCAAGCAAGCGAGCAGACATTCGGCCGCCTGGCCAGGGAGGAGCTAAATCTAGGCTCAATGCCGTAAAATGCCTGTGTGGCTCCACGATCCGGCGAAGATTTCGATACCGAAGCCCGCTCGGAGCCCGGCCTGATGAGGGCGTTGGAGATGGTAGCGCCGGGGACGGCTCTGCGCGAGGGGATGGAGAACATCTTGCACGCGCGCACCGGGGGGCTGATCGTGATCGGCGACCCCGAGGAGCTGAGCTTCCTCTTCTCGGGGGGGATCAAGCTCGATATCGATTACGCCCCCGCGCTGCTCTACCAGGTGGCGAAGATGGATGGGGCGATCATCCTCAACGCCAACTCGACCAAGATCGCGCTCGCCAACGTCCAGCTGATGCCCGATCCGACGATCCTCACGCTCGAGACGGGCACCCGCCATCGCACCGCGGAGCGGATCTCCAAGCAGACCGAAGCGCTCGTGATCGCGATCTCCCAGCGCCGCGAGGTGGTGTCGCTGTACTCGGGCGGCACCAAGTACATCCTCCAGGACATCCCGGTGGTGCTCGCCAAGGCCAACCAGGCGCTCGCAACGCTGGAGAAGTACCGCACCCGCCTGGACCAGGTCTCCACGCGGCTCACCGCCCTGGAGTTCGAGGGCGGCGTCACGCTGCACGACGTGCTCACCGTGCTGCAGCGCTCGGAGCTCGTGACGCGCATGGCGGTCGAGATCGAGCGCTACATCGTCGAGCTCGGCACCGAGGGCCGCCTGATCGAGATGCAGCTCGAGGAGACGATGGTTGGCGCCGCCTCCGAAAAGGCGGCGCTCGTGCAGGACTACCTTGCGGGTTACTCCGACGAGGCGTTTGCCTCGTCGCTGGACCAGATGGGGCGGCTGGGTCATCAGGACCTGCTCGACTTCGGCCGTCTCGCCGAGCTGCTCGGGTACGACCGCAAGCTGAACACGCTCGACTACGCGGTCTCGCCGCGCGGTCATCGCATCCTTGGTCGTATCCCCCGGCTGCCGAGGCTGGTCGTCGCGGAGATCATCAAGGAGTTTGGAGGCTTGGACGAGCTGCTGGCGGCAACTGACGCCGAGCTCGAGGCGATCGAGGGAGTTGGGGAGATACGCGCGAAGGACATCCGCGAGGGCCTTCGTCGCCTGCAGGAGATCAACCTCGTGGACCGTTATCTGCAGACGTGAAGCCCAGAGCGAGGTCACTTCCGACCGGCTCGACACAAAGGAGGACAGTCATTCCCATTCCCCAGGCAATCGAAGCGGAGTTGATGGAGGACCTCGACGTCTCAAGCGAAGTCGAGTGCATCGAGTTCGAGTTGGGGGACCACGTGGTCTATCCCCATCACGGCGCCGGTAAGGTCCTCAAGAAGGAGGAGATGGAGGTGCTCGGCGAATGTCGCGAGTACCTGACGATCAAGATCCTGCACAACGATATGACCGTCAAGGTTCCCACCGAGAACGCGGGGATCGCCGGTCTGCGCAGGGTGATCGACGAAGAGACCGTCAAGAAAGTGCTGGACGTGCTCCAAGACGAAGTCTCGGACATGCCCAAGAACTGGAACCGGCGGTTCAAGCACAACCGCGACAAGATCAAGACCGGCGACATCTACGAGCTCGCCGAGGTCGTGCGCAACCTCGCGCTGCGCGAGAGCGAAAAGGGGCTCTCGACCGGCGAGAAGCAGATGTTCACGCGCGCCAAGAAGATCCTCGCCTCCGAGTTGATGTATGCGCTCGACAAGGACGAGGACGAGGCCGAAGGCTATCTCGACGAGCTGCTCGCCAACTCGGCGTCCAGCAAGATGGCGATGGCCGAGTAGCAGGGCTCTCGCGCACGCGGCAGTTGATCCCTGCCGCGTGCGCGACAGTCGGCCCTCCGTTCTGCGTGTGGCGATGATGCTTCCGTTTCCGTGGCTGCCCGTCGCGAACGGCGGCAGTCGGCGTTGCGGCGCGACGCCCGCCCCGAGCTCCAGATCGCCGTGGCGGTCGCGCTGATCGTCGCTGCCGGCCGGGGCGAGCGCTTGGGGGGCGACGGCCCCAAGGCGCTCGTGCCACTCGCCGGCCGTCCGTTGCTGCAATGGAGCGTCGAGGCGCTGCGCTCCGTCGCCTCGATCGAGCGGATCGTGGTGGCGCTGCCCCCAGGTGGGAGCGCGCCGGCTGGCACAGTTGGGGTGCCCGGAGGCGCGGTGCGTTCGGAGTCGGTGCGTCTCGCGCTGGCCGCCGCCGGCCCGGGGGATCCGGTGCTGGTGCACGACGCGGCCCGCCCCCTACTCACGCCCGAGCTGGCCGAGCGGGCGATCGCAGCCGCGCTCGTGGATGGGGTGGATGGCGCGATCGCCGCGGCCCCCGTCACCGACACGATCAAGCGGGTGGCCGAGAGCAGGGAGAAGGGGGAGGAGGGGGAGAGTTCGGGTTCGCGACGCCGCGGTGGTGGAGACGCTCGACCGCTCGACGCTTTGGGCCGCGCAGACCCCGCAGGTTTTCCGCCGCGCGGTGTTGGAACGGGCGCTGGAGGTGCCCGACGAGGTGCTGGCGCAGGCGACCGACGACGCCTGGCTGGTGGAGCGCGCGGGGGGTCGTGTCGTGGTGGTGCAGGCGCCCCGCGAGAACCTCAAGGTGACCACCCCGCTCGACCTTGCCCTTGCCGAGTTGTTGATCGCGAGGAGCTCGTCTGCCAGATGACGTGCCGCGGCCCAAGCTGAGCGGCGGCGTGGGTGTTGATATAAAAATCCAAAGCCCGTGTGCAATCGCGCACGGCTTTCAAAAATTTACATACAAACCCCCCCGTGCTGCTTGAATCGCCCCCGAGGGTGGTGCGGCCGGCCTCTCGATCTTCGACCAATGCTCACCGACTACCACCTCCACCTACGGCCCGACCGGCTGGACGCGACCGCGGCCGAGTACTTCACCGTTGCCAACGTGGAGCGTTACCGCGAGGTCGCCGACGAGCGTGGGATCGCCGAGCTGGGCGTCTCCGAGCACGTCCACCGCTTCCGCCAGGCGCTCGAGGTGTGGCAGCACCCGTTCTGGCGCGAGAACGCGCTCGACGAGCTGGACGAGTACTGCGGCTTCGTGCGTGAGCGCACAGACCTGAAGCTGGGGATCGAGGCCGACTTCATCGCCGGGAGCGAGGACAGGATGGCCAACCTGCTGGAGGCGCACGACTTCGACTACGTGGTCGGCTCGGTGCACTTTCTGCGCGACGAGTCGCTCGACATGGAGGAGTACAGCGTGTGGAGCACGACCCGCAGCGCGGAGGAGATCTGGCGGCGCTACTTCCAGACCCTGGGGGAGGCGGCGCGCAGCGGCCTGTTCGACGTCCTCGCCCACCCCGACCTCGTGAAGGTTTGGGGTCCCGACCGTCCCCGCCCAGAGGGAGACCTGCGCCGTTACTACGAGCCGGCGATCGAGGCAATCGCGGAGTCGGGAATCGCGGTGGAGGTCTCCACGGCAGGTCTGCGCAAGCGCGCGCGTGAGATCTACCCCGCGCCGGCGTTCCTCGAGATGTGCGTGGACGCCGGTGCGCCGGTCGCGCTCTCCAGCGACGCCCACCGCCCGCAGGACGTGGGCGCCGACTACGAGCAGGCGCTGGCGCTGCTGGAGCGCGTGGGCGTGCGCGAGCTGTGCCTGTTCGAACGCCGCACGCGGCGCCTGGAGCCGATCGGAGCGGGCGTGCGATGAGCCTCACCGGAATCGGCTACGACTGTCACCGCTTCGCCGCCGGGCGGCGGCTGGTGCTGGGCGGCGTGGAGCTCCCGCACGAGCGGGGCCTGCAGGGGCATTCGGATGCCGACGTGCTCACCCACGCGGTGATCGATGCGCTGCTGGGTGCCGCCGGGCTCGGGGACATCGGCGAGCACTTTCCCGACACCGACGCTCGCTACCGCGACGCCGACTCGCTCGAGCTGCTGCAGACGGTCCTCACGACCGTGGTCGCGGCGGGCTTCGAAGTCGAGAACGTCGACTGCACGGTGGTCATGGAGGCTCCTCGGCTTGGGCCGCACCGTCAGGAGATCCGCGAGCGTCTCGCCTTGGCGCTGAATCTTCCGGTCGGGCGCGTCAACGTGAAGGCGACCACGGGCGAGGGTATGGGCTTCGTCGGCCGCGGTGAGGGCGTCGCGGCGCTGGCCGTGGCGAGCCTGAGCACCCGTTAGGGTTCGCGCCGGGATGAGGGAGATCCAGATGGAGGACACGCGCAGCGGCAGGCTGGAAGGACTGCGGCCGCGCGATGCGGATCCGGTGGGTATCTACGCGTGCGGGCCGACCGTCTACAGCCGCATCCACATCGGCAACGCCCGGCCCTTTGTCATCTTCAGCCTGCTCAAGCGGTTTTTGGAGCACGAGGGCTACAAGGTGAATCTGGTCGTGAACGTGACCGATGTCAACGACAAGATCTACGACGCGGCGCGCTCACTGGGGCGTGCGAGCGCCGGGTTGGCCGCGGAGATGACTGCCCACTACAGGGCTGACACTGACGCCCTCGGCCTTGGCCGGCCCGACCACGAGCCGCTGGCCTCGGAGACGATGGGCCCCATTGTCGCCTACATCCAAGACCTCATCGACTCTGATCATGCGTATGAGAGTGGTGGAGACGTGTTCTTCCGTGTGCGCTCAGACCCGGAATACGGCTCTCTGTCGCATAGGAAAGTTGATGACATGGACCAGGGAGAGGGCGTCGAGGGTACGGAACGGAAGGACGATCCGCTGGATTTCGCGCTGTGGAAGGCACGCAAGGAGGGCGAGGACGCCTACTGGGCCTCCCCGTGGGGGGACGGGCGGCCGGGCTGGCACATCGAGTGCTCGGCCATGGCGGAGCAGTTCCTCGGAGTCGGTTTCGACATTCACGGCGGCGGCTCCGACCTGCTCTTCCCCCACCACGAGAACGAGGCGGCTCAAACACGCGCTGCCCGCGGCGCGGAGCTGGCACGAATATGGATGCACAACGGCATGATCCAGCTGACCGGGGAGAAGATGGCAAAGTCGGCCGGGAACATCGCCCTGCTGCACGAGATAGTGGGGGAGTATGGCCGCGAGACGGTGGTGATGTATCTAATCTCGGGGCACTACCGCCAGCCGCTGGCGTTCTCCAAAGACGCCCTCGAGGAGGCGCGCGCGAACGTCAAACGGATCCGCGAGGCTGGTCGGAAGCTTGGCCCCGGGCCCACCAAGCCACGGGATCCAGCCGAGGAGCGGCATCTTGACAGCTTCCATCTCGGTTTCTTCGACGCGCTGACTCTCGACTTCAACACCGCGCGTGCCCTGGCTCAGCTCAACGAGTGGCTGCGCGCTGCCACCACGCTTGGCGCCCAGGGGGACGACGACCTGCGTGAGATGCTCGGCGTGCTGGGGCTCGACTCACTGCTGGAGGCGCCCGAGCAGGCCCCGGCCGAGGTACGCCGGATGGCCGAAGAGCGAATGACCGCCCGCTCGCTGCGCGACTTCGCGGCCTCGGACCGGCTGCGCGATGAGATCGTCGCCATGGGTTGGGAGGTCCGCGACGTGGCCGGCGGGTTCGAGCTGCTGCCGCTGTGATCGTCTACGGACGCAACCCAACCAGGGAGGCGCTGCGTGGTCGGCGCGCGCACACGGTGGACGGGGTGTGGGCGACCCCCGGCGCTTCTCGGGAGTCGTGGTTGGAGGGAGTGGCGGTGCGGATGGCCACTACCGAGGAGATCGCTCGGCGCTGCGGTTCGGGCGCCCACCAGGGGATCTGTGCAGAGGTGGGGGGCTACCCGTACGTCTCCGCGGACGAGTTGCTTTTGAACCGGGGTCCCGCTGGTTCTCGGGGCGGCTCAGATGGTTTGGGGGTCGGCTCGGACGGTACCCGCGGCGGTTCCGATGGGCCCAGAGGTGACTCGGGTGGCTCTCAGGGGGGCGATGACCCCCTGATCGTGGCGCTCGACCAGGTGCAGGACCCGCAGAACCTCGGCTCGATCTGCCGCACCGCGGAGTGCGTCGGGGCCACGGGGGTGGTGATCCCCGAGCGGCGCGCCGCCGAGGTCACCGCCGCGGTGTGCAAGGCCTCCGCAGGCGCCGTCGAGCACTTGCGGATCGCGCGCGTGCGTAACCTCGCCGACTTCCTCGGCGTGGCCCAAAAGGCGGGCTGCTGGTCCTATGGCGCGAGCGCTGGCGCCGCCATGCCCTACGACCGCCCCGACTACCGCGGCGGGGTGGTGCTGGTGCTCGGCAGCGAGGGCCGCGGCTTGCGTCCCCGCGTGGCGGGGTCGTGCGACGAGCTGATCGCGCTGCCGCTGTTGGGGCGGATCGAGTCGGCCGGCGTCAGCGCGTCGGCGGCGGCGCTCCTGTACGAGATCTTGCACAATCGTCGTCGTGCCCTTGACAACGCGTCATAACTGTGCGAGTCTCGCGTCTGTAACGCTGAACCTCAGCTTTAGCTGTAGTCGGTTTTGCACTGCCGTAGATGGGTTTTGCCGTGATTGTCCGCAGTTGATTCCCAAGTAGTCATATTTCGAATAGTCGTTGGCGCCGGGGGAGGAGTGCGCCACTGAGCGATCCGGGCTGCTCTGCACCCGAGAAAGGCTTGCTCGTGGCACGTATCTCCCGTAACCCTCAATCTGAGGTCAAGGTTGATGATGGTTTTCTGATCGCCCTTGCGAAGCAGGGCGACCGCACCGCCTACGACCGCCTCGTGCGCCGGTACCACGGCTTCGTACGGTTGAAGGCCTCCTCCTACTTTCTTGCTGGAGGAGACTCCGACGATCTCATCCAGGAGGGCCTCGTCGGTCTCTACAAGGCGATCCGCGACTTCCGCACCGACCGCGAGTCGAGCTTTCGCAACTTCGCCGAGCTGTGCATCACCCGTCAGATCATCACTGCCGTAAAGACCGCGACGCGCAACAAGCACACGCCGCTCAACCAGTACGTCTCCTTCTCTGCCACGCCCGCCGGGGGCGGGGAAGACGTGCCCACGCTCGACCAGGTGCTCCCCGGTCCCGCGGTGCACGACCCCGCCAACCAGGTGATCTCATCCGAGGAGCTGCGCTCGCTGGTGGGCTGCCTCTCCACGGCTCTCTCGGAGCTCGAGAGCCGCGTGCTCTCGCTGTACCTGGACGGCTGCTCCTACGAGCAGGTGGGCGAGCACCTCGCCTGCGACACCAAGACCGTCGACAACGCGCTGCAGCGGGTCAAGCGCAAGGTGGGCGCCCACCTGGAGGCGCGGGCGGTCGCGGCGTAGCGTTTGGCCCATCCTCGGTCGGCGGTCGGGCTCTGCGCAGCAAATGGCGTTTGTTAGGATCGTCAACGACCGAGGCCGCCCGTAGGCGGCCTCGGTGTGACCAGGTACTGGTGGTGTGCTTGTGCTGCTGCGCTACCGGTGGTGGTGATGCCCGTGGGGAGCTTCTCCTTCGGTCTTTGCTTCGCCTTCTCCGCTTCCCCGTTCTTCCCCTTCTTTTTCCCCACTTCGGAGGTGGTCGTCGATCCTTCCGAGGGCGTCGAGGAGTTACCAGGCGCTTCTTTCAGCGACGCGGCCGGCGCCGGGCTCACGTTGATCGTGAACGTCGGGCTTGCTGCGCCCCCGTTGTCGGGACCGCCCGGGATGTACACGCGGAAGATGTCGGTCCCCACGCTGAACACCTGGTAGGGGATCGAGAACGTCGCTTCCGGAGTGACCGTGCCGATCCGCACCACGTGGAAGCCCGTGCCGGCGGCGTTCTCGCGCTGCAGGTAGATCACGTGGCCGGGGTGGCTCGGTGTGGGGGCGACCTTGCCCGAGAAGGTCACGACCTGTCCCTCCATCAACGACGTAGCCGACACTTCGGCGGTGAGCACATACCTGACTCCCTCGAACAGCACCGCCGAGGACTTGCCGTCGCCCTGCACCTTGTAGTAGGTGCTATTGACCGGCGCCTGCGCGGGGAAGGTGTACGCACCGCTGCTGTTGGTGTCGACCTGTGCGATCTGCGCGAAGCCGTGCTGATGCACCGAGCGCGCCAGCAGCGTCACCGGCTGACTGCTGGTGACCCCAGCGAGCGTTCCGCCGATCACCACCGACTGCCCGTAGAGGATCGGATCGGGAGTCGCTTCGATCGTTAGTTCTTTGTTCTGCGCCTGCGAAATCTCATAGGTGAGCGGGCTCGACGTTTCAGGGACGTTGCGCCCCTGGCTGAGCACCAGCACCCGCAGGTTGGCGTCGCCGGGAACGATGAAGGTGTGGGGGATCGAATAACCGCCGCCGGCTTCCACCACGCCGTCGTCGATCCTGTGCCATTCGTTGCCGGTGAGCGCGTTCTGGCGCTGCAACACCACCCGTGCGCCAATGTCCGCCGGCGTGACTTTGCCGGTGAACGTGACTTTGTTGGCGACCCCCGTGAGGATCTGGGTGCCTTCAGGCGGCCCTTCCAGGGTCACCTCGGGGGCGACGCGGATCCTTCTGTTGACACTCTCCGCGCTGTGCGAGCGCACATGCCACACGCCGTTGTTTTCGACCGTGCTACCGGTGAGCTGGAACTGGTAGGCGCCGCCGGCGCCGGTGGTGGTGGTGCCCTCGAGGGTGAACCCGGGAGCGCCGGGGACATGACGGAAGAGCCTCACGGTCTTACCTTCCGTGCCCACGTTGTGGTGGCACACGAGCTGCCCGAAGACGGTGGCCGATTCTCCCGTGGTAATGCGCACGGGAGCGTGAATGGTCACCCGGCAGCGGCCGCCCGGGCTGGGGTGAAAGAACGCGGCTGCTCCCGTCGCGGACAGTGCCAGCGACGAGACTGCAACTACGCACACCAAAGCGACACTTCTCAGGCGCATGTGAGCCTCCTCCTTCGAGTGGATGGTCGTCAACTATTCAGGTGGGCCGCCCCGCTCGGTCCAACTCCCCCCGGCCGTGGCCGATCCCGCCGGGCTCTGCGGCTTGCGCTCCCGGTTTATCTGCGACTTACGATCCAATAACCCGACCGCCGCGCAATCGATGCGGTGCCTCGGCGCATGAGTTTGGGCCGCGGCTACACGAAGTCGTATGATGCGGTGGTGTGAGGTTGTAGTGCGCCCGCGTGAAGTTTGCGGTGGGGCGGTGTCTTAGATATGTCCACTGGCAATACCAGGCGTAAGCGCGGAAATCCGCTCTCGGGCCCGTCGATGGCGCTCCATCCTCCGTCGGCGGGACGAGTTCCGCGCCAGGCGCCCCTCCCCACGGGGCGGGACAAGGTTTCGGGGCGGCCCATCCTGGCGGGCCGCCCCGAGCCGTCCCGGGGCTGCGCTGGCGCCGGCGGCTTGGTCCCGCTCATCCGATTGTTTGCGTCTTTTCGTCTACCCGCGTGAAGAAGGTTGGTGGGAGGTGTCTAAGATGTCGTAAGGATGGTAGGGCGCCAGTCGCCGCCAGGGTCGTTCGGCCTTGGGAGCCGCCACGGCGCCCACGGTGTGCCATGAGTCCAGGAATCCCTACCCGTCTGCTGGCGACTCAGTCGGATGAGCGTCTGCTCGCGTTGGTCCGCGAGGGCCACGAGCGCGCGTTCGAGGCGCTGGTGCATCGCTATCGCAAGCCGCTGCTCGGCTACTGCCGGCGCCTGCGGCTGTCCGATGCCCGCGCCGAGGACATCGTCCAGCTCGCGCTGCTGAAGACCTGGATCGCCGCGCGGGAGGGCGCCGAGGTGCGCGATCTCAAAGCGTGGCTGTATCGGGTGGTGCACAACACCGCCGTCAACGCCCTGCGCGACTCCGCCCACGAGGGTGAGTCGTTCGCGGACCCGGCGCATGCGCTGGAAGCCCATCCACCCCACCAACCCGCCGAGGACTCGCAGCTCGACCGGGGCCTCGCGATGCGCGAGGCGCTCGCCGAGGTCGCGGCGCTGCCGCCGCTGCAGCGCGAGGTGATCGTCCGCACCGCCGTCGCCGGCCACAGCCACGAGCAGGTCGCAAGCGATCTGGGGATCACCAACGGCGCCGTACGCGGCCTGCTCTACCGGGCGCGTACGACGCTGCGCACGGGGATCGCCGCGCTCACCCCGCCGCCGCTGCTCGGCTGGCTGGCGGGCCGCTCCGACCAGGGCGCCCCCGCGCCCGAACGGCTCGCCGAACTCGCGGGCGGCGGGGGAGCGGTCGGCGTCGGGGGAGCGGCGGGCATCGGCGGACTGCTGCTGAAGGGCGGCGCGGTGGCGCTCACCGTGGGCACCGTGCTCACGGGCGCCGCAGTGGTGCACCTCAGCGCGTCCACCCACCACGGCGGCACGCACCGGCTGATCGCCGCGGCGGCGCCCACGCACGGCGCCGGCGCGGGCTCTGCGGCGGCCGGTGTGAATTCAGGGACCCGCGACGGCGGGATCTCCGACGCCGCGGGTGCGCATCGCGGCGCCTCAGGGCGCGATCCCGGGAATCGTGGGGGCTCCACGGGCGCGCATGCCCGTGCGAGGATCGATGCTGCCGGTGGACGCCCCGCCGGCGCTCCCACTGCCTCCGGTGGCGGCCGCGCGCCGCGACCCACGACGCGGCTTACCGGCGGCGCGCACCGCAACGCTTCGGCGCAGGCGCCGGCTGCGCAGAGCCCCGCGCCCGGCTCGACGACCCAGGGGTCAGGTCAAGCGGGCGCGGGTGCCGGAGCGGGCGCCAGCCAGGGCGGGGGATCGGGTCAGGGCGGCGGATCGAGCTCGAGCTCGGGCTCGGGCGGGCCCGTGGGCTCTGCCGCTGGCAACGGCTCCCCCGGCGGCACCGACACAAGCGGCCCCTCGGAAGGGGGCGCCTCCGGCGGCGGGCAGTCGGGCTCTGGCTCCGGTGCGGGATCTGGCTCGGGGTCGGGCTCTGAATCCGGCGCAGGCGGCTCGGAAGGTGCGGGCAGCTCGGAAGGCTCGGGCAGCGGTGGCTCATCGAGCGGGTCGAGCAGCTCCAGCGGCTCGGAATCCTCGGGCAGCGAACAGTCGGGCTCGCTGGTGGGCACCGTCGTGCACGAAGTCGGCAACATCCTCGAACACCTGCTGCACTGAGCGCGGCGCGATTTGCGCTTGCACGGCGCATCCAAAGCAGGCTCGTCAGCCGGGGGAGACGCTCAGGTCGCGGTACTACTCAGGTGGAGGAGACGCTTCTGCCGCGTATGTGCACACACAGCGGCTGGGCGCGCAAGCTGCCAGCCCACGCGAGTGCGATCAGCGCACCACCGATCGCGAACACGACCCAAGCGATCGCATCGGGAGCGCCGGACGCGGCGGCGGGCGCCCGGACGCCGCGCGGAATGCTCAGCGGATGGCCGGCCGCGACCGACAGACGCTGCACGGCCAGCAGCGCAGCGGTGCCGAGGCTCGCGCCCGCGACCGCCGGCCCCATGCTGGCGAGCGCCCTCTGCTCGGGGCCGAGCGATCCGTTGGGGCGATACACGCCAAAGCCGTCCGGCATGATCACGAGCAGCGTCCCCTTGTACACGAGCGAGAGCTCATCGCCGAGGAAGTCGGCATAGCTCTGGGGCTGGCGCCACAGTTCCGTCACCGAGCCGAGGTCCGCCGAGGATGCGATCAGCGCCACGCGCAGCGGGTAGCCGTCGTGTTCGGCCTCGCTCAACAGCGCGGTTAGCTGGGCCTGTTGGCCGGCGGTGACGCCTGCATCCCAGGGCAGGAACAGGGTCTGCGTGACGAGCACGTCGCTGGCGGGGTCGCCGTCGGCACGCGCCGATCCGGGAACCCAGCCTGCCGCCAGGGCGACTGTGAGGATGAATGCCGCCGCCACCGACTTCAGGCGAGTTGCCACCACCGAAGTGTATGCGCCTCGCGCGCGGGCACGTGCCGACGCTTGCGCTGCTCGGCGCGGTGGCGGTGGCGAGCGCATTCCCCGCCGTGGCCACGGCGCATGGCCCGGTCGCCCCGTCCGCGACCAGCTACCTGGCGAGGGTCAGCCAGGCTCCGGCTGGGGTCGACGCGAAGGTGGTCGACGGCTACCTGCGGCTGTGGCTGCGCGTGCTGCCCTCCGAGACCGTCGTGGTTGTGGATTACAGCGGTGCCCCCTACCTGCGCTTCTCGCGCTCCGGGGTGTACGTCAACGAAAACTCGGAGATGTACTACCTCAACCAGACCATTCCCGAGACCCCTCCGTCGCGCTTCGGTCGCAACACCCCAGTGAGGTGGCTGCGGGTGAGCGACGGGCACGAATACGAGTGGCACGACGGCAGGATCGGCTCCCTGACCGCAAACGTCCTCCCGCCGGGGACGTCGTACGTGGGAAGGTGGAGCATCTCCGTGCTGCTCAACGGCCGCCTGAGCGCGATCGCCGGCGGCCTGTGGCACGCGAACAACCCCTCGCTGGTCTGGTTTTGGCTGATCGTGGTGCTGATCGCCTGCCTGCTGGCGGCTTGGCGGCTGCCACGGCCGGAACTGCATGCGCGCCTCGCCCGCGTGCTCGCGGTAGTGGTGCTGAGCGCGCTCGCCACCGGCGGCGTTGGGCGGGAGCTGCACGGCCGGCCGGGCATCTCGATCGAACAGCTCGTTCTCATGGCGATCCTGCTCGCCTTCGCGGTGTGGGGGATGGGCCGGGCGCTGCGCGATCGGGTCGGCTTTGTGCTCGACCTGGTGATCGGGTTCGTCGCGCTGTGGATGGGCTTCGAATTGCTCTCGACACTCGTGCACGGCTTCGTGCTCACGGCGGTGCCCCCATTCCTCGCGCGGTCCGCGGCGGTGCTCTGCATCGGCGGCGGCCTGGGCCTGATCCTGCTGGCCGTGCGCATCGCTGTGGACGATTCCCCCATGCCCGGTGGGGCCTCCTCCTGACGGTGCGGACCTGCACTTCAGTCTCCTCGCCGCTCATGTCAGTGCGCGCTCCCGTCCTGGTAGCAGCGGGAATGAGCGCTCCAATCTGGAGGGCAGAATGTAGTTGGCTCGCCTGAGAACGAAGATGAACGCGTTGATGCCGTTGTTGACCGTGTCGGTGATCGCCGGGTTTTCGAGCTGCGCGGAGCTTGCGTTCATCGCGTTGCGGGTGGTGACGAAGTCCTCGATCGTGCGTTGCAGCGAGACGAAGTGCAGTCCCGCCTGGCCACCGTCGACGGTGTCGAAGTCGCGCCGAATGATCAGCGGCCTGCCGTTGTGCCGCGCGCGGGCGGAGGTCTGGGCGTGCCCGATCACGCCGTAGTGCTTGATCGCCTGGCCCAGCAGGGCGGGGTCGCCGGCGGCGTCGGTGGTGAAGTGGCTTGCCCGCTCGGGCGTCACCTGGGGCGCGTACATGAGCGCCACGCGCTCGCGCTGGTCGAGCTGTTCATACCAGCTGTCCAGCCGCAGGCGCATGTAGCTGACTTGCATCGTCGTGGCGCCCGCGAACGGTCCGCTGGCAATCGTGACGTACTGCTCGGTGGCCTGATTGCGGCGCAGGCTCGACTTGAAGCCCATGAACAGCGGCGCGCCGGGAGGCACGGGGTTGCCCGGAGGGATCCCGCCGACGTTCTGGTGCGCCGCCGGCAGGCCGGCGCCGACGAACCCGGTGCGCGTCTCGCGCCAGCGCAGCGCGCGCGACAGATCGAGCGCCCCGTCCGCGCCGGGGAGCGGCGCGCCGCTCCTCAGCGCCGCCTCGACGGCCGCGAGCCGCTGCTCGTCGTCGCACGCGAGGTGCAGGCAGAGGTCGTAGTCGTCGATCGCCGGCAGCTCGAAGTCCGACAGGCCCTTCGCCGGCGGGATCGGCGAGGCCACTCCGAGCACGCGCTCGAAATAGCTCGGCCCCCAGCCGGCGGTGAACAGCAGCCCCGAGGGGCTCCACCGGTAGGCCCGCTCGAGCGTGCGCAGCGCGGCCTCCAGCATGCGGGCGGCGGCCGGTGTCGGGCTGCCCTCGACGTCGAAGAACAGCAGCCGGTCGAACCGCGGTGGGATTGGGTTGCCGTAGGGGTCGCGTGTCAGCGTCGCGTCCCAGGCGTACTGGCGCTCGGGCAGGCCTACCGGCTGGGCGCCGAGTGCCACCAGTGCAAGCGGCTTGGGGCTGCTGAGCGCGCGGTCGAGCCCCACCCCGACGGCCGCGCTGCCGGCGGCCAGGGCGGCCGCACGGAGCAGCAGGCGCCTGCGTGTCAGCGTCGCCATCTGCGCTCCCAAAATGCCCCCCGCCTTATCCGCTCAGGCAAGGCGTCTCACCTCAAAGGTGGCCATCCGCTCTCGCAAGGCGCCCCCCTCGGATCAGATCGGCTTCCACGGGAACGTGAAGCTGACCCGGTGGGGCTGCAGCCACACGTTCGCGTATTCGATGTGCCTTGCGGAGACGGGCGGGCTGATCAAGAGGCTCAGCTTGTAGGTGCCGGCGCCGGGGAGGGTGACGTCGTTGCCGTAGTGCGGGCCCATGTAGCGGGAGATCATCGGCCACTGGCGCTCGTCGAAGACGACCTTGCCGTTCCTGGTGATCGTCGCCCACACCGTCGCGTAGGGGATCGGCACGTCGGTGTCGGCGTCGTTGAGCATCACCATCAGGTGAAAGCTTGCCTTTCCGGGTTTCACCAACTGCTTGTTCGTGCCGTTGTAGACGACGAACGGCACCGGGGTCATCACCTGCGCCGTGATCTTCATGCCCTGCCAGTCCGCCGTGCCGAGGACCTGGATCGGCACCGGCTTGATCCCGTTGGCCGTCACGCCCCCGGAGGAGCTCACGCCGGCCTGCGCGGAGCCTGCGCGCATATCCATACCCGCCATCTCCGAGCCGCCGGCCGTGCTCGCCATGTGCGCGGACCCGCTCTTCATGCCCGCCATGCCCGCCATATGCACCGAGCCGCCCGCGCGAGTCCCCACGCCGGTTTCGGCGCAGCCGGCTAGCAGGACGACTGCAACGAGCGCCCCGACACCGACGCTCGCACGCCGTGCCGCCCCGCCCTGCGGCGGGCGCCCCACGTCGACGCTGGCATTGCTCGCGCTCATACTCTGAGTTAGTCGCGCCGGCGACTATCCCAGTTCCCGGTGCACTCGTTTGAGCTGGAGTACCTGTGGCACGACTCGCCCTGGCCCGTAGCCCGTACGATTGCTCTCACGATGGCGAGTGCCGATGAGATGCTGAACGCGGCGGGGCTGCGTGCGCCCGAGCTCGCGGTGCCCGAGCTCGGCTCGCGGCCGCGCCGGAAGGTGGCGGTGCTCACCTGCATGGACACGCGGATCGATCCCCTCGCGATGCTCGGCCTGGAGCGCGGCGACGCGCACATCCTCCGCAACGCCGGCGGCCTGGTCACCGACGACGCGATCCGCTCGCTGAGCGCCTCCCAGCGGCTGCTCGGCACCGATGAGGTCGTGGTGGTGATGCACGAGGGCTGCGGGCTGTGCGGCGCCTCCGAGGACCAGTTCGCGCAAGCGCTCGCCGCCGACGGCGTCCTACCGACGTGGCGGCTCGGTGCCTTCCACGACCTCGAGGCTACCCTGCGCCACGGTCTCGCCCGTCTGCGCTCCAGCCCCGAGCTGCCCGCGCGCGAGCAGATCCGAGGCTTTGTTTTCGACCCCGCAAGCGGGGCGCTACGCGAGCTTGAGGCTGGTGCTCGTGACGCCACCGGCGGGGACTCAAAGCGGCAGCGTTAGCAGGGGAACGGCCAGAGAGCCGACGGCCGGGATCGAACCGGCGACCCCCGGTTTACAAAACCGGTGCTCTGCCAGGCTGAGCTACGTCGGCGCAACGACGATGCTACCGGGCTGCTTGATGGGCCGTTGTAGCCGGCACGCCCCCGCTCGCGGCGGCTGGGCGTAAGCCGAGGCGCGCCTCGCCGCAACCTGGCGCTGGCTCGTCGGGTGTCTGCAAGCGCACGCAAGCGACAGTTAGGCACGGCAGGGTGCGGACTTCGTCGGCGTGCCAGCTTCCGGAGGGTTATGCTCCCGCCTCGTGAAGACAAGAATCGTGATTCTGGGAGCTGGTTTTGGTGGTCTTGAGCTCTCGACGATGTTGTCCGAGGAGCTCGGCGACGGTGTCGATGTGGCCTTGATCGACAAGCGCGATTCGTTCGTGTTCGGCTTCTCGAAGCTCGATGTGATGTTCGGTAGGACCACGCTGGACGCCGTACGTCTGCCCTATAGCGAGATCGCCAAGCCTGGCGTGCGCGTCGTGCGCGAGACGATCACGGCGATCGATCCCGAGGCCCGACGCGTCGTCACGGACGGGGGTGTTCACGAGGCCGATGTGCTCGTGATTGCACTGGGCGCGGACTACGACATGGACGCCACGCCCGGTCTCGCCGAGGGAGGGAACGAGTTCTACTCCGTCGCCGGCGCCGCGCGACTCGCAGGGATCGTTCCCACGTTCTCGCAGGGGCACGCGGTCATTGGCGTATGCGGCGCACCGTTCAAGTGTCCCCCGGCGCCGAGCGAGTGCGCACTGCTACTGGATGACGAGCTCACAGCCCGTGGGGTGCGCGATGCCTGTCGGATCTCCTTCGTGATCCCGCTGGGCACGCCCGTCCCGCCTTCACCCGAGACCTCGGCTGCGCTTATCAACGAGTTCGCCGAGCGCGATATCACGCTGATCGCCGGCCGCCGCGTCACTGCGCTCGATCCGGCGCGCAGCACGGCAATCCTCGACGATGGCGCCGAGTTGGCATTCGATCTCTTTCTCGGCGTGCCCAAGCACCGTGCCCCCGATGTGGTCATCGACAGTGGCATGACCGAGGATGGCTACATACCCGTGGACTCGGCCACCCTGCAGACACGCTTCCCTGGCGTATACGCGGTCGGCGACGTCGCTACGGCGGGCGTGCCGAAGGCCGGCGTGTTCGCCGAGGGCGCCGCGCGCATCGTGGCGCAGACGCTGATCGCCGAACTGCAGGGCGGTGAGCGGCCGGGCCCTCATCTCGGGCGCGGGACGTGCTACATCGAGTTCGGCGCGGGACGGGTCGGGAGCGTGGACATCGACTTCCTCTCAGGTCCCTCGCGAACCGGGGTCTTCAACGCCCCGTCCGCCGCTCTGGTCGCCGAGAAGGAGCGCTTCGGCTCCAGCCGTCGCGCCCGCTGGTTCGGCCCCTGACCGCTCAGCGCTCGGCAGACGCGCCAGGCGGCGGCCTCGCGTTCAGGCAGCCCGCTCCCAGGCCTGGGTGACGAGCAGCCATACATAAATGGTGCACTCTTGTGTAGCACCTGCGGCGGCGGGGTCGCGGCGTGGTGAACCGGCGAGCTCGCCGCTCTAACCCTTCAGCCAGATCGCGTCGTCGCGCAGCACTACCGGGAATGTCTTGAGCGCCCGGGCGCCGGTCGTGCCCTTGACAAGGCCTGCCAAGGGCTTGAACGCGCCCTGCGGGCCGCGGGTCATCGCGCCCGTGCGCACGTCGTAGCGAGCCGCGTGCGACGGGCACTCGAGACAGCCATCCTCGGCGACGTGTCCTTCCCCGAGCGAGGCGAACAGATGGCGGCAGCGGTTGGAAACCGCGAACGGCTCACCGCCACTGACACCGACCGCGAGTGTGCCGTGGGGTGTCTCGATGACGGCGACCTGCCGCTCGCCGAGCTCATCGACGCCGACAAGGCGAGTTGAAGTGGTAGTTGAATCGGCCATTGTGGTCTCCTCGCGATGGGCGACGAACAATACGCCTCACGGCTCCTCCGGCGGACGACGCTCCCGCTTGCGCTCGCTGCCCCGGCGCTTGGCGGCGAGGCGGCGCTCTCGTGAGGCCGCAGTGGGGCGGGTGGAACGGCGGCGCTTGGGGGTGGCGAGCGCCCGCGCGAGCCGTTCGCTGAGGCGGGTGAGGGCCAGCTCGCGGTTGCGTGCCTGGGAGCGCCCGTCCTGGGAGATTGCCACCACTCGCGGGCCTACGCGCGTGAGTACTCGTTCCCGCTGGGCGTCGCTGAGCGTGGGGGAGACGAGCACGTCGAAGATGGCTTCCACGCGGGAGGCGGTGACGTTGGCGTGCTGGCCGCCTGGGCCGGAGGAGCGGCTGGCACGCACTATCACCTCCGCGAGTGGGATCGTCAGCTCGCTGGTGATCTGAAGCTGTCGATTGGGGTCTTTTGCGGCTTCGGTCACCAGTCGCCCAATCTACGCGACTTTGGTGCCGTCGCTGGCCAAGTCTCGGTGCGACGATGCGCTCGGGTGCGACGATGGCCTCAGTGCGAGGCTGTGGACACGGTGACGTGGAGCGTGCCGGCTCTGTGCCACGCCCCCGGTGTCCCGGCGAGCTGCCAGTCCACGATGTTGTAGCCGTGCACCGCCAGCGCGTCGACTTCGCCGGCGCCCCCCAGCGCCACGGTCGCCGTGCCTGCGGGTGGGTGTGGGGTTGCGCGCCACGGGGTGAGGGGGGCGCCGAGGCGGAGCCGGTTCCCGTGGGGGGTGCCCACGAGGAGGAATGTGCGTGCGTGCGGGGCCGGGCCGGCGGCGATCAAGTCTTCTCGGGCGCCCATCACCAGCGGTGGGGTCTCGGTCCAGCGGTGGCCGCCGTCGGCGCTCCATGCGGCGAGAAGCGTGTTTTGTGAGGCGGAGGGGAAGTCGACCAGGGTGAGCGTCGTCCCATCGGTGGAGACTAGCCACAGGACCCGGCTGGGGCCGCCCCGCAGCGCGGCGGGGGTCGGTGGCGCCGCCGCGCGCCAGCTGCCGCGTGTGTACGCGTACTCGCCGATCTGTCCGGCATGAGTGCAGACGCCGCCGGCCAGCACTCCTTCCGGGGAGAGGCTTGCAATTGCGTCGATGCTCGCCAATCCACAGCCACGCGCGACCGGCAGGGTGGCGAGCGCTCGCGCGGCGGTGAGGGCGCGCCATTCGCCGGCCGGTGCGTTGCTCACGACAATTTCGCCGCCGTCTTTGACGAGCAGCGCGTAGGTCGTGCCGCCTGAGCTCCCCAGCGCGAGCGAGTCGGGGACGCTCTTGAGCCCGCCGGGGAGGAGGGCGGGCGTCCAGGTGGCGCCGCCGTCCGTGGTTAGCGCCAGTGGGGAGAAGTGGAGGTTGTAGCTCGGAAGGAACCCGGCGAGCAGCGTGCCATCCGCTGCGGCGATCGCGAGGCCGCCGTTGTCCTGCACGCCCGGTGGCGTCACGAGCGACCATTGTGAGCTGCTCGCGCCTCGGTGGAGCAGCTCCCAAAAGTGTTCTTCGCCCGAGCTTGCCCCCGCCGGGAGCAGTGCCCAGCTGCCGCCGGCGCTCGGCAGCGACGTCGCCAACGGTGTCGAGAGAGCTTCGGTTGCGCTGTCGCTGCCGCTTCCACCGCCGGAGCCGCACGCGGCCAGGCTCGATGCGAGCAGGCAGAGCAGGAGGCCAATGGCTGCTCGTCCACGCGCAAGCAAACCCGCGGCTGACCGTGTTCGTGGTGAGCCCCGCCCCGCCGGGCGGCGCGAGGTGCGCGAGGAGTCGGCTCTCATGCCTCGTTGAGAGCCTGTCGGGCGGCCTGCACGAGGGTGACGGCGAACGAGGACTGCGTGCTCGACGTCGCGGGACCCGGGTCGAAGTTGGCGAGCGAGCGGATGTGGCCTTCGCGGTCGATGATCGCCGCGCCGTCGGGGTGGGTGACCATTGCGCCGCCTCCCGGCACGAATATTTCGACGCCGAACGTGCTCCACAGCTTGCGCAGCTCCCCGACGGTGCCGGTGAGGTAGATCCAGTTGGGCAGGTGTTCGAGGCGCTCCTGGTGGTCGAACGCGCGCAGGTCGGCGGTGGTGCGGTAGAGCGGGTTGGCGTTGATCGCCACGAGATCCACGTCGCGCGCTTCGCTACCGAGCAGCGCGTCGGCTTGCTTGAACTCCTGGGCGATGACGGGACAGTCGGTGGTGCACACCGGGTCGAGGTAGGTCACCAGCAGGACCTTCCCTTGGAGCTTGGCGAAGGTCACCGGCTGGCCGTGCTGTTCGACCAGCGGCACGTCGGGGGGTCGCACATCCCCGGGCACCGGCGTGGCGGGGCCGTCGATGCCTTCCGCCAGCAGCGTCGTCGCGTTGGGCTCGACAGCGGCGATCGCGTAGGGCACGGCGCCCAGCGCGGTGGTGGCGCACGCCGCCACGACGGCGAGCACCCCCACCGCCGGCTGCAGGCTCGGGCGGCCCGGTCTGCCGGCCGTGGCCGGCGCGGGTGCGGCGGCTGGCGCGGGGCGCACCAGCGCCAGGTAGGAGGCGCACAGCACGAGCAGCGCGGGGATCATGCTGTTGGGGTCAGTGCCGACGCCACCGAACACCCCGAAGTCCTGCACCAGCACCCAGTCGGCGAGGCTCACCACGAGCGCCGCCCCCGTCGCCACCCGTGCCGCGCGGCGGCGGCCGCTGAGCAGGGCGAGGCCGATCGCGCCGAGGGTCGCGACCACGAACGCGTTGACCGCCACGGCATGGCCCGCGGCGAAGCTGCCGAAGTGGCCCAGAACCTGCGCGATCGCGTGCGGCTGCGGCGTTGCGGCCATTTCTGCTGCCATCGTCCCCAGCGCGTTGCCCGACCCCCCGGCCCAAAAGCCATTGCCGGGCCACGCCTGCAGCACCGCCATCGCCACGAAGTACACGCCGAAGCCGGTGAGCAGGCGCCGTCCGAGCCGTGGGTCGCGCCACGCGCGCTCGGGCAGCGCCAGCAGCGCGCCGGCGAGCGCGTAGAACAGCACCGCCCCCGGCGCGCCGAACATCCAACTGGCGCCCGGGGCGAGGATCCCGCCCATGCTCTCGCCGAACACCCACACGCACAGCGCCCAGCCGATGCTCACGGCGCCGCCGATCCGCGACCAGCGGCCGCGGACCACGAGCAGCAGCCACAGGCCCAGTCCGAGCTGGATCCACACGGCGGCGACAGCCGCCTGCACGGGGTGGTTTTCCCACACTCGCAATCCCCAGTGCACGACGCTCACCAGCCACGCGGGGCCGCCCTGCGCCGACGGCGCCACGACGTTTTCGGGGAGCCCGAGCGGCATGTGCGCTTGGATCTGCAGCGCCCCGTCTAGCAGCCACAGCACACCGAAGCCGATCCGCAGCACCCGCCGGGCGGGCGGCTCGGGTGTGACCCGCGCGGTGCGGGTGGGCTCGCCGCCACCACCCCGCCCCCCCTCATCCTTTCCTCCCTCTCCCTCGCCCGGCGCATCCTGCGGGAGGGGGTCGGCGAGTAGCGCGACGATCAGCCGGCCGACGACCAGCAGTACGGCGATCACCACGAACGCGAGGATCAGCACCTGCGCTTGGGTGGAGAGGCTGTGGTGGAAGGCCGACACGATCAGATTTTCGTTGACCCCCCTGCGGCTGGCGCCCATTCCGCTCATCGCTCAGCTCTCCTCGACCGGGCGCTCGGGGCCCGGCTCCGCCGTGCTGCCCTGTGCCAGCAGCCGCTCGCGCAGCAGCTCCCCGGCGCCGGCGTTCACCGCGCGCACCGCTCGCTCGTCGCTGAGGGCGACGCCGTGGCCGGCGGCGAGGTCGAGCAGCCCCTGGCGTTCCTCGTCCTGGCGGGCGAAGCGCAGGAACAGCCAGCCGACCAGCACGATCGTCAGGAACATCTGCTCGATCATCATCGCCGCGCCGGCGAGGTTCTGGTCGGATAGCGGGTTGAGGCCACGGGCGGCGTCGCTGGTTTTGTACACGGGGTAGAAGAGCGTCTGTGCCCAGATCATCGCGTTGCCCAACACCGCCCCGATCAGCCGGATGGCGGCGACGTAACCTACCGGAGCCCACCCGTGGAACCACGCCGGCTTGGGCAGCGGGCCGAGCAGCGCCAGCCACAGCAGCAGCCCGAACCACAGCAGGCAGGCGTGCTCCAGCGCGTGCACGAGGTCGTGGCGGATCGCCAGCTGGTAGAGCAGCGGCGTGTGCCATATGTACAAGTCGGCCGCCCACAGTAGTAGCGCGGGGATCGGGCTGGCGAGGCGTCGCAGGGGGCGCGTGAAGCGGATCTGCAGCAGCGGCGCCAGCACGGGGCCGGTGAGGCCGAACACCATCAGCAGTGACGCGAGGTCGCCGATGATGATGTGCTGGATCATGTGCGCCAGCAGCACTTCGTCGGCGAGGCTGTCGAAGGGTGGGAGCTGTACGAAGCACACGGTCAGCGCGCCGACGACGAAGGATGCGACGCGCCAGCTGGCCACGGGCCGCCCCTCGCGCGCCAACGTCTGCACGCGTTTGCCGAACAGCGTCAGGTACGCCGCGGTGGCGATCAACGGCGGCAGGAACTCGCCCAGGTGCAGGGTGTCGGCCGTGCCGAGCGGGAGCGCGAACATGCCGGTGAAGGGCACCAGCGCCGGCAGCGTGAGCACCACCTGCGCCACCGCGAGCGCCACGAGGCGGGGGCGGGTGAGCCCGCGCGGTCCGCGGGTGGGCCGGCCGTCGGCGGCTGCACGCCCCAGGGGTGGGCCGTCGGCGGTTCGCGCCAAGGGCAGGCCGGCGGCGGCCTGCACCGCGGCCAGAGCCTGCGGTGGGGCGCCCGGCACCGCCCGCGCGGGGGCGAGGCGCAGGCGCCGGGTCACCTCGTGCGCTCCCTCCTGCCACCGCCGGCAGGCGGCGCACGTGTCGAGATGCGCTTCGAGTTCCTCGCGCAGGTGCCCCCTCGCGACCACCGCCTCGCCGTCGAGGGACGCGGAGATCGCCTCGCGCGCAGACTCGCAGTTCATGCCCATTGGTCGCCTGAGCCCTCGCTGCGGTTCCCGAGCGGCGGCTGGCGGCATCTGGTTATATGACCGCGTGGACGAGGCCACCCTGCAAGCGCACGCCGCCCGGCTCGGAGACAAGGATGCGCTGGAGGCATGGGTGCGCGCAAGCTACCGCGATGTGTGGCGGCTGTGCGCCGCGCTCGTGGACGAGCAGGTCGCTGAGGACCTCGCGCAGGAGACGTTCGTGCGCGCCACGCGCGCGCTGAGTGGCTTCCGTGGGAACTCCTCCGCGCGCACCTGGGTGCTGGCGATCGCCCGTCACGTCTGCATGGACGAGCTGCGCGCGCGCAGCCGGCGCCGACGGCGCGACACCCGGATCGCGGCCACCGCGCAGGAGGCGCTAACGGTCCCCGACACCCACGGCGAGGTGGCGGCCCACGAGCTGCTCGCGCTGCTGGACCCCGATCGCCGCGTCGCCTTCGTCCTCACCCAGCTGTTCCGTTTCTCCTACGAGCAGGCCGCCTCCATCTGCGATTGCCCGGTGGGGACGATCCGCTCGCGGGTGGCGCGGGCTCGCGAGGAGCTGGTTGCCGCGCTCGAGGAGTCTCAGCCCGCGGGGGCGAAGTGCTCGGGGCGGGCGTGACCGTTGGTCGAGATCAGGTGTGAGTAGTCGGGCGGGTCCACGCGGTCGTCGGCGTTTAGGCGCCGCTCCAGCTCGCCCAGCAGCACCCCGAACAGCAGGTGACGCCAGGTCGACTGCGCCAGTGCCCGCGGGTTGGCGAAGGCCGTGGGCAGCTCCTCGCGCGCGGGGTGCAGGCGGTCGGCGAGTGCCACCAGCGGCCAGGTGGTGAAGTTCTCCGCGATCCCCGCCGCCGGGCCTCGTGCCCACGAGGGCAGGGGGGTGCGGGGGGCGACGTTGGCGTACACGGCGCCGAACAGTGCGCCGTTCTGCACGTGTACGAGCAGGCCCGCCGCCGGCCACCAGCCGCGGCGCGTGATCGCCTTGCCGAGCAGCTCCACGTCGTCGAAGCTGCTGGCGAAGGCGCGCTTGTCGAGGGGCATCTGCGCTGCCCACACGCCCGCCGCCAGCGCGCCCGCCAGCGCTCCGCGAATTGTCTTGCCACGGTCGATCGCCATCGTCTCCCACTGTAACGGCCCGCGCGCCGGCGGGTATCCAGGCGTATGAGGTGTGGGCAGTCTGCGACCCCGCGTATGAGCGCGTGCCGTCTGCGACCGAAGGGCGGCGGCGCGGAGGTAGGGTGCGATGAGTGGCCGAGCACGTAACCGGAGAAGCCGAAGGGGCGGGCGGGCTCGAATCATCGTCATCGGCCCAGCCGCCTCCCGGCGCAAAGCCCAAGGCAGAGCTCGACGCGGAGTTCTCAGAGCTCTACCGCACTCACCTGCGCGACGTGTACAGCTACGCCTACTATCGCGTGGGCAACCACCACGACGCCGAGGACCTGACCGAGCAGACCTTTCTGCAGGCCTATCGCCACTTCGAGCGCGCCCTGCGCGAGTCGCGGGGGCGCCCGCTGCGGCCGTGGCTAATCAGGATCGCCCACAATCTCGCCGCCAACCTCTACCGCGACCGCTCGCGCCGGCCGGTGTCGCCGATCGAGGCGACCGACACGCTGAGCGATCTGCACACGACCGAGGACCTGGTCGAGAATCGCAGCGAGCTGACCCGTGTGCTCGAGGGGGTGCGCCGGCTGCCCGACGATCGCCGCGAGGCGCTGATCATGCGCTTCGCGCTGGACATGGACAACCGCGAGATCGCACGCGCGCTGGGACGCTCGGACGGTGCCACCAAGGTGTTGATCCACCGCGCCATCAAGCAGCTGGAGGGGCTGGTCGCTGATGCTCCCGATGAGCCGACGGAGAAGATGAAAAAAGTCTCATGAGCGAAGCCGCGCCCAATCTCGAGCGCCTGTTGCGGCGCGCGCTCGCTCCCGTCGAGCCCCCCGCCGACCTGGTCGGCAGGGTCGAGGAGACGCTCACCAACCTGACCGAGCTCGCCGCCGAGGAGCTGGAGGGGTGGGAGCTCTCGGCTATGCGTGATCCACGCAATTGGGCGCGGCCCGCGGCTGCGCTGGTGGTTGGCGCCACTGCCGGCGCCGCCCTCGTGGCGCTGCGCGTTCGTCGCCGCGCGAGGCCGGGATCGACAGCCGGCGCCACCCCGCAACGGCAGACAGACCAGCACTGAACTATTCTGGCCTTCAGCGAAGTCCATCTGGTAAAAATGATTGACTCTCGCCTGTTGCCGCCGGCTCCCTGGCTGGCGGCTCAGAAGCCCATAGCTCTCGATGTCCAACGTGACCCGCTACAAGCGCTCAGCGGAGGCCGCCTCGGCGATCCTGCGGATGCTCGCCGACGAGGAGTTGATGCAGCTCGTGGGCGAGGACGACTCGGCCGCTTTCGAGATCCTCTATGAGCGCCACACCGATGCCGCATACGCGCTCGCCCTGCGCATGTGCGGCAGGCGGACGGCCGCCGAGGACGTGGCGCAGGAGGCGTTCCTCTCGATGTGGCGCAGCGCCGCTAGCTACGACCCGCTGCGCGGAAGTGTGCGCACATGGGTTCTCGGCATCGTCCACCACCGCGCGATCGACGCTCTGCGCCGGGGCGTGCTCCAGGATCGCGTGCGGGTCAGCGACGAGGGGATCGAGGAGCAGTTGGAAGCAGCCGAGCACACTGAGCAGGAGGTGGGCCGCCGCGACGAAGCGCGTGAGGTGCGCGCCGTCCTCGACGGTCTTCCGCCCGATCAGAGCCGTGTCATCGAGCTTGCCTACTACGGCGGCCTCTCCCACTCCGAGATCGCGGCGATGCTCGACATGCCGGTGGGAACGATCAAGGGCAGAATGCGTCTTGGATTACAGAAGATGCGCTCTCAACTTCGCTCCGAAGGGGTGCTTTCGTGAGCTCGCTCTCACCGGTACGTGGATGCGAGCACCAGGCCGACTGTGCCGCCTATGTGCTGTGGGCGCTCACCGAGCAGGAGCTCGCGGCGCACGCGGCGCATCTCGCGGAATGCTCGATCTGTCGGGTGGAGGTCGCCCAACTGCAGCCGGCGGCAGACTTGCTCGCCGTCGGCGTACCGCCTGTCAAGGCCGATCGGAGCCTGCGGGCTCGGGTGCTGGGCGCCGCGCGCGCCGAGGCCGAGCTGCGCGGCGGGGTCGCCCCGGCGGTGGACGCTCCGACGTCCGCGCTGGCGGGCGCACGTTCACCGACGTCGGCGCGGACGCGCACACGTCCACCGGCGGGCGCGCGTTCGACCCTGCGGCGGCCGTTCGCGGGGCGCCTGCTCCCGAGGCTCGCTGGGGCGCTGGCGCTCAGTGTGGGTGTGGGTGTTGCGATCGGCGCGCTCGCATTCAGCTCCAGCGCGAGCGTCCGCTCCGAGGTGATCCATGCGGTCGTCATCGCGCCCGGCCATCACGCCACGGCGGAGCTGCGCAAGGTTGGCTCGCGCCTGGAACTGGTGGTGGTGGGGATGCCCGCGCCGCCGCCGGGACGCATCTATGAGGTGTGGCTGGAGCACGGCACCGAAGCCCCCCTACCAACCGATGCGCTGTTCTCCGTCACCAAAACCGGGTCTGGCTCGGTCGGTGTCCCCGGTGACCTCCACGGGGTGAGCAAAGTGCTGGTCACCGACGAGCCGCTCGGCGGCAGCCTCAAGCCGACGCGCACGCCGGTAATCGTCGGTTCGGTGTAGAGCGGCTCTCAAAGACCGGCCCGCTCGCGCCGGATCCCCCCGGGGCGGCCAACACGGCACGCTCGCCCCGGGATCCCGGGGGTGGCCAGGTAGGCTCTGCATCCGACCATGGCCACCTGCTACCGCCACCCCTCCCGCGCGACCGCGGTCTCCTGCTCGTCCTGCGGGCGGCCGATCTGTCCCGACTGCATGACACCCACGCAGGTGGGGATGCGCTGCCCGGAGTGTGCCTCCCAGCGCACCAAGGTGGTGCGGATGCGCGAGATGGCAGCCGTGCCGCGGGTCACCTACGCGTTGATTGCGGTCAATGTGATCGCCTATCTCACTGAGAAAGGCCAGTTCACGCTCACCGGCGAGGCGTACGGGAAGGTGATCAACGAAGGCGATCTGTATCGCTTCGCGATCTCCGAAGGCCACCAGTATTACCGCCTCCTGACCAGCGCCTTCCTGCACGTCGACCTGCTGCACATCGGCTTCAACATGTACCTGCTGTATCTGCTCGGCCTGATGCTCGAGCCCGCGCTCGGCTCGGTGCGGTTTGCCGCGATCTACTTCACCGCGCTGCTCGCCGGCTCCTGTGGTGCGCTGATCGCCACCGCCAATCCCAGCCTAGGCGCCTCCGGGGCGATCTTCGGGCTGATGGGCGCCGCCGCCGTCGAGCTGCGCGCGCGGGGGCGCAGCGTGATGGAGGGGGGCATCGGGGCGCTGATCATCTTCAACCTCATCCTCAGCTTCTCGATCCCCAACATCTCCGTCGGCGCCCACATCGGCGGGCTGATCGGCGGTGCGCTCGCCGGCCTCTCATTCCGCTTCGCCACGGGTCGCTACGCGCTCGCGCTCGGCCTCCTCGCCTGCCTCGCGCTCTCCGCGGTGGCGGTGGCGGTTGGGCTCGCCGCGGCGCAGTCCACGGCCGCCGGTATCGTCTGAGTCGTGGCGTTGCTTGCGGAGGAGCAGATCCAGCAGCAGCTTGCCGGCAGCGAGTGGGCGCTGGCCGAAACGGGGACGCGCGCCAAAGGCGCGTGTCTACCGGCTTCGGCCGGTGACGCGATCGCACGCGAGTACAAGCTCGCCGACTTCGCGGCGGCGATTTCCTTCGTCAACCGTGTCGCCGAGCTCGCTGAGGCGGCCAACCATCACCCCGACATCCTCGTGCACGGGTGGAACAGGGTGCGCCTGGAGCTCTCCACCCACTCCGCGGGCGGCCTCACCGACGCCGACTTCGCACTTGCCTCGCAGATCGACGGGCTCGGCTGAGCACCGGGCGTGACCGGGCTGAAGCTGATCCTCGCGGCTCTGCTGGTCGCGG
Source organism: uncultured Solirubrobacterales bacterium (assembly GCA_963791485.1). Taxonomy (GTDB): domain Bacteria; phylum Actinomycetota; class Thermoleophilia; order Solirubrobacterales; family Solirubrobacteraceae; genus Palsa-744. The sequence goes on along the minus strand of CAWBSO010000003.1, from coordinate 480,600 downwards.
TCAACGCGTTCTTCGTGATCGCCGAGTACGCGCTCGTGCGCTCGCGGCGGGCGCGGCTGGAGGTGATGCGCGAGCAGGACATGCGCGGCGCCGCGCTTGCGCTTAGCCAGCTGGAGCGCATCAACGACTACATCTCCGCGGTGCAGATCGGGGTCACAATGACCTCGATTGGGATCGGTGCGCTCGCCACGCCCACGCTCGCGCATGCGCTGCAGGAAGCGGTCGGTGGCGGCATCTCCCACGACGTCGCCGTGGTGATCGCGGTCGTGATCGCCTACGCGATCGTGATCACGGTGCAGCTGATCTTCGGTGAGATGGTGCCCAAGTTCTACGCGATCGACCGCGCCGAGTCGGTCGCCCGCCGCGTCGCCCGGCCGCTGCAGGGCTTCAGCGTTCTGTTCCGGCCTTTCATTCGTGTGATCACGACGATCTCCGCGCGGATCCTCAAGGTTTTCGGCGTCGACATGAACCGCCAGCACGGCGGCGGCTCGCCTGATGAGCTAAAGCGTCTGATCGCCGAGTCCTATGCCGGCGGCCACCTCGACCCCGGGGAGGCGGGGATGCTCACCGGCGTCTTCCACCTGCACGAGCAGGAGGCGCGCCAGGTGATGACCCCGAGCCCCGCCGTCGTGGCGATCGACGTCTCGCGCGACGTGGAGACCGCTTTGAAGCTGTGCATCTCCTCCGGGCACACGCGCCTGGTCGTGACCGAAGGCGAGGATCGCGATCGCGTGCGCGGGCTGGTGCACGCCAGCGCGCTCGCCCGCCGGCTGATGGACGATGGGCCGCACGCCTCGCTCGAGCCCGAGGTACATGACGCTCCGATCGTGCCTGAGACCAAGCCGCTCGACGACCTGCTCGCCGATCTGCAGCGCCAGCGCACTTCGCTGGCGGTCGTCGTGGACGAGTACGGCCGCGTCGCCGGAATCGTGACCGTCGAGGACATCATCGAGGAGGTCGTCGGCGAGATCGCCGACGAGACCGACCCCGCGGCCGGTGAGGTGCGGCGGCTGCCCGACGGCGACCTGTTCGTGCGCGGCCACGTCCCAGTCGCCGACCTCGCCGACTACGGGGTGGCGCTGCCGGTCGACAGCGACGCCTACAACTCCGTCGGCGGCTTCGTCTTCGCCGAGCTCGGGCGACTCCCGCGCCGTGGCGACACGATCACTGCCGGCTCCTTCTCGATCCGCGTGGAGTCGGTGCGCCAGAACCGCATCGAGTCGCTGCGGATCCGCGAGCGCCGTCCTGTGCCGGCGCGCGGAGCGGCTGGGGAGGCGTAGGAGGGGGAGGGAGAGGGGGGCTCGGCCCGAAGACCCTGCCGGGCGGAGGGGGACAAACGAAAAAACCTCCCAGGCACACGTCCGGCCCGCGGGGGGAGCGAGCCGGAGCGTGTGCACTGGGAGGAGGCGGGTGTGCGTTGCGATCTGTGTCGCGCTTTCAAGTATCCACTTCTTGATCAAGCCCACTTAAAAGGTTGGGCGCCACTAAGAAGATTCTTGCCAATGGGTGGCATTGATCACAAGGTGGGCTGGGGGTTTGTATTGAACTTTTTTAAAGCCGTGTGCCTTTGTTATACGCAGTTTAATTTCAAACGTGTGCGCCATTGCGCACGAGCTCGGGGTGTATTGCTCTTTTTAAAAGGTGTGTGCTATTGCGCACGGCTTAAAGTTTTTCGTCTCACCACCGGGCAGTACGATCGGCGTCTGTGGGGCCGGCGGTCTGTGGGGTCGGCACGCTGTTGGCCTCAGGCTCAGCTCAGTAGTCGTGGAAGCCGCGCCCGCTCTTGCGGCCGAGTGCACCTTCGCCGATCAGCTGCTCGATGCGCGCCGGCACCTGCTCTCCGAGTGTCTCCCCGATCGCCCGCGACACGTCAAGGCCCACCAGGTCGAGCAGCGCCAGCGGGCCCATCGGGTGACCGGCGCCCAGCTTCATGCAGGTGTCGATGTCCTCGGCTGGCATCCCGGTCTCTTCGAGGAGCCGCACCGCGCTGAACAGGTAGGGGAACAGCAGTCGGTTGACCACGAACCCCGGCACGTCGGGCACGACCACGGGCGTCTTCTCGAAGGTCTCGCACAGCGCCAGCGTGCGGGCGCGGGTCTGCTCACTCGCCGCCGCCGGGAAGATCAGCTCGACCAGCTCCATCCGCGTGACGGGGTTGAACACGTGCAGGCCCACGAAGCGCTCGGGAATGCCGCTTGCCTGGGCGAGCTGCTCGATCGAGAGCGAGGAGGTGGTGCTCGCCAGCACCGCGTCGGCGCCCAGCACCGCGAGCAGTTCCGCGTGCACCGCTTCCTTGATCGCGTACTCCTCCACCACCGCCTCCACCACGAACGTCGCCTCGCTCAACTCCTGCGGCTCGGTGACGACCTGCACATGCTCGGGGTCGATCTCCGCGGCCAGGCGCGCCAGGGTCTGGTCCACCCTGGTCTGGGCCCGCTCCGCGGAGCTCTGCGAGCGGGCCAACAGCAGCACCGGCCCGTGGTGTGCAGCCGTCGCCGCCAGCCCGCACGCGATGGCCCCCGAGCCGACGATCGCCAGGTGCTCGTTCATGCGTGCTTCTCCACGGTGGTCATGCTCCTTCTGTCGCGAGATGGCCGACCCCCCGGGTCAGGGGGAGTCGAAAGAACTGGTTGACTGACCAGTCAATCTAGGGGTGTCACGCGGTAGAGTATGTGTTGGAGGCGCTGCGCGGCACGTGCCGATCAACCGCTACACACGGAGGACTTCAAAATGAGGAAACCAGAGGGCCGTGAGGTCGTGATCGTCGAGGCGGTGCGCACCCCGATCGGGCGCGGGCACAAGGAGAAGGGCTACTACAAGGACACCCACCCCAACGCGCTGCTGGGCAAGTGCTACTCCGAGGTGATCGCCCGCGCCGGGATCGACGCCGCCGAGGTCGAAGACGTGGTGGCTGGCTGCGTGCAGCAGTTCGGCGAGCAGGCCTTCAACATCGCCCGCAACGCCTGGCTACAGGAGGGCCTGCCGATCGAGACCCCCGCCACCACGGTGGACCGCCAGTGCGGCTCCGCGCAGCAGGCCGTCAACTTCTCCGCCGCGCTGATCGCCGCCGGCGTGCACGACACGATGATCGGCGGCGGCGTCGAGCACATGGGCCACCTGCCCTTCGCCGCGGGGATGCAGACCCAGCAGGAGTTCGGCTTCGCCTTCACCCCCGAGCTGATGGCCAAGCACAACATCGTCGGTCAGGGTCTCGGCGCGGAGATGATCGCCGACCAGTGGGAGATCCCTCGCTCCGAGCTCGACGAGCTGGCGGTGCGCTCGCACCGGCTGGCCCACCAGGCGACCGAGGAGGGCCGCTTCGAGCGCGAGATCGTGCCCTTCGCCGTCAACGGCGACACGTTCGTCACCGACCAGGGGATCCGCCCCGACACCAACCTCGAGGCGCTCGCCAACCTGAAGCCGGCGTTCAAGCCCGACGGCAAGATCACCGCCGGCAACTCCTCGCAGATCTCCGACGGCGCCTCCGCGGTGCTGTTGATGTCCGCAGAGAAGGCGGCCTCGCTCGGCCTGCGCGCCCGCGCACGGATCGTCGATCAGACCACTGTCGGCTGCGACCCCGTGAAAATGCTGGAGGGCCCGATCCCCGCCACGGCGAGGATCCTCGAGCGCAACGGCATGAGCATCGACGACATCGACTTGATCGAGATCAACGAGGCATTCGCCCCGGTCGTGGCGGCGTGGCGGCGCGAGCACAACCCTGACATGGACCGGGTCAACGTCAACGGCGGCGCGATGGCGCTCGGGCACCCGCTCGGCTCCACCGGCGCGCGGCTGATCACGACGCTGCTGCACGAGCTCGAGCGCTCCGACAAGGAGATCGGCTTCGTCACGATGTGCTGCGGCGGGGGGCTCGGCACGGCAACGCTGATCCAGCGGCTCTGACACGCGATAGCCGGCGCTGGCCGATCGGCGGACGCATCTGGCCACCGATCGGTCTGCGTCCTCGGGCGCTCGCGTGCAAAGCACGCCTCGCGGGTGGGCGAGCCTTGATCCTCTTGCCTCGCTTGGCTCTCACGCGTCAGAGCGGCCTGAGCCTGATTTCGGCAAGATCAGGTTTTCGGGGCGGCCGCGGTCCAGTTCACTTCGACCATCGGCAGGGCGAGGATGTAGCCCCAAGTGGCGGCGTCGGTTTCACCCGTCGCCGGCAGGCCGTGTTCGGTCTGGATCTGCTTTACGTCGGCAGCGGTCTGCGATTCGAAGATGCCCGTCGTCGGCTGGGAGGGGATCGCGCCCGCGAGGTGCTCCTGTAGCCACAGCACCTGGTCGCTTTTGGCACCTTCCTTGAGTAGCGGCGAAGTCAACTCCGGCTGGGGCACCGTCACGGCGGTGTTGAGCGGTGCGGCCATCGAGGTCCACCCCGCCGCCTTGGTTTCCTGCCAATCCCAGAAGGAGTCGCCGGCCGCCCCGTAGGCGCTCGCCAGCGAGCGGAAGGCCACGATTTCCGAGGAGCTCACGCCGCCGTAGGTCTGCCCCAGCGGCAGGATCGGCCGCCCGTAGATGAGGTTCTGTTCGTAGGTGTTCACGTACACCTGCGCCACGCTGGTACCGATGTCGTGCCAGTACATCTGCGGCGCGTTGAACTGCGCCCCGTTGGGGCCCAGGAACACGGAGTAGGGGAAGGAGGGGTGGTAGCTCACGTAGGGGAAGGACGCCAGCGCCAGCGGGTAGGCCGGGCCGATCTTTGCGCGCAGCGTGTCGATGTACGTCTGCGCCGCCCCGTACAGCCCTTCGTACTGCGTCTCCGCGTCGATCACCAGGCATTCCGCCCCTTCGGCGACCGCCTTCGCCCCGAGTTCGGCCTCGCCCACCGGGTTGGTGCCGTACACGTACTGCCACGCGCACACCTTCAGGCCCTGCGCGTGCACTTCTTCCACCAGTTTTTTGCTGAACTGGCTCCAGTAGTTGGTGGAGCCGTCGGAGCTCTTGATCAGCAGCGTCCCCACCCCCGCCGCCTTCGCCTGCGCGGCGATCGAGGCCACGTTGCCCCCGCCCGAGGCGCTCAGGTACCAGATCCACATGCCCTGCCCGGCGAGTGCGGTGCCGTTCGCGGTGCTGGCCACGCTGTCGGGTACCGGTGCGGGCGCCGGTTTTGGCGGGGCCGGCGGGTGCAGCGCGTGTGTCACCACTTTGATCGGTCCGTACAGGTTCGACTTGCGACCATTCCCGAGCATCACGGCGATCTGCCCGGAGTGCGCGCTGCTCGGAACGGTCACGACCAGCCCCAGCGTCGAGGAGTGCAGATGGGCGCTGGGGGAGTTGCTGGCGATCCGCGCGTCCCATGAGTGCGGGAACGCCACCTCCTGGCCACCCTTGAGGCCCTTCCCCTGCAGCAGCAGCGTGCCGTGCGTGGAGACTTCGTGCTCTTTGGTGCCGCAGACTGCTGGCCGGCACGCAGCGTGCGCTCGAGATCGTCACCGACGGCTGGGGGGGTCCCTTCTTGGCCTTGTTTTTGCTCTTGCTCTTGGCGGGGGGCGACGTCGTCGGCGTTTGATTCGCCGGTTGCCCGCCGCTGGAAGAGCCGGACCCGCTGCCCGCGCCCCCCGACCCGCCGCCAGGCGAGGACGTGCCGCCGGTGATCTGGGCGGCCGTGGCGCTTGCCGGCAGCGCCAGCGCTACCGCCGCAGCTAATGCGAGGAACCGAAATCGCTTGTTCGCCCGAGTGCTTTCCATGCGATGAGGGACCGATGCGCGCGACCGACCATAACGGCTGATGGGGTTCGCAACCGAGTGGCGGGACAGAAGTTGCGTTCTAAACCCAGCGAAAGCCGAGCGGTGCAAGTGATGGTGCAAGCGGGCTTGCAGGCAGGCCCAAGGGGGGGTCGGGCAGGTTGAAGCCGCTGGGCGCCACGTCGTTGGGGGCGTCGGCGTGGAACAGCGAGGCGAGGTACTGGATCTGCCCGCGGCCCACGCCCAGCTCGAACTGGCCGCCGCCGTAGTTGCCGATGCCTCGCTGTGCGCAGTAGTCGAACGCGTCCACGAGGTTGCGCAGGCCGCCCAGACGCGAGGGCTTGATGTTGACCATCCGCGGGGGATAGCGCAGCGCTTCGATGTCGGCCACTGAGTGGATCGGTGCGTCCCAGGAGAAGCGCTCCCGGTGCTCGGCCAGCACCGCGTCGGTCTCCGGCGTCAGCGCCGGGTCCTCGATCCACGCCTCTGGGAGGGCCTCCACCACCCGCCTGTACAGCTCCGGGTCGGCCGGCTGGTCGACGATTGAGCCCGTGTAATAGGCCTTGAAGTCGACCGACTCGACCGCGCCGGTGCCCGCCAGCTCGGCGATCAGTCGCTCATCCCAGGAGCTGGTCGGGTCGAGCTTGAAGCGCAGCCCCGGGTACAGCTCCCGGCGCCGTTGCAGCGGCCGAAGCGTGGGGGGCTCGCCCAGGCGCAGCGACACCACGAAGCGCACCGGCGCCGGCTCCCGGCCGAGCAGCGCGTGCAGGGTCGTGCCCGCCTGGCGCAGCCCCAGGTCGAGCACTGCCGACTCGTACGCCCACAGGCGGTAGCGCTGCGAGACCTCCCGCTGGGGGGGCTCCGGGAAGAGCTCCAGCTCGCGCAGGCGCTCGGCGAAGGAGGCGATCGTGAAGCTCCCAGCAAGTGGCAGCGTGGGTCCGCCCGCCTGGAGGATCTCGTGGTCGACCGCGTCGTAGGTGACGTCCTCACCCTGCCCCTCCTCACCCTCGCCTCGCAGCCGGATCACCGTGGAGAGGCGCTCGAACTCGCTCGACACCTTCGCGCTGAGTGGCTCCAGCGTGTAGTCCTCGATCCTCACCGGCAGCTCCGCGAGGAGCTCCCAGGTGCTCATAGGCGATCATCCGCGTGGGTCCGCTGCGCCTGGGGCGCGTGGGCGCTGGCCGAAACGGGGATGCTGGCCGAACGCGGGATGCGAGCCGAAGGCGAGTGTCTCCCGGCTACGGTCATCGTGCCTCGCGTCGGCGCGCCGCGCACCGATCTGTGTGGGCTCACCGGGAGCTCTCCCCGGTCCCGGCCCCGTTGGCGCTCTCGCGCTCCAACTTTGCGACCAGCTCCTCCAGACGCAGCTCCTCGAGCGCGCCGCCAACAGCCTCCAGCTCGACGGCGCAGCGCTCGATCAGCTCCTTGCCCTCCTTCACGAGGCCCAGGGTATCGGTGAGGCTGGCCTCGCCGGAGTCCAGCCGGCGGATGATCTCCTCCACGCGCGCCACGTTCGCCTCGTAGCTCTGCACGCCGGGCGTCTGCTCGATCGACGATCCCTCGCTCACGCGACTACCTCTCTGGTGCGCGGCGCCGAGTCCCTCACGACCCCTCCTCGATCCGCGCGCCGAGCTCGCCATCGGCGAAGCGCAGCCGCACGCGCGCCTGCTCGCCGGCGCGCGCCGCACTCGACAGCGGCTCGCCCGCGGAGCTCTGCACCAAGGCATACCCACGCTCCAGCGTCCGCTGCGGGTCATGCGCCGCCAGCGCCAGCGCGAGACGCTCCAGCTCCTTTGGACGGCGCCGGCGGCAGTCGCCGACGGCCGCCTGCGTCTTGCGCTCCAACGCCACCGCGCGCCGCCGCGTCAGCGCGTGCTCGCCCTCCACCCGCCGCCGTCCGGCGGCCCGGATCTCACGCAGACTGCTGGTGCAGCCGCGCGCGCTGGCGCTCCAGCTGTTCGGTGGGGGCGCGCGAGAGCGCTGCCAGAGTGCGTGCCCGCACCAGCACCGCGCGGTGGCCGTGGTGATGCAGGCGCTGCGCCGCTCTGCCCAGAGCGATGCGCTCGCGTGTGCAGTCCACTCCCACCGCCTCCTCCGCGGCGTGCGTGGGCGTAGAGCAGCTCACCGCTGCCACGTCGTCAAGCAGCGTGCGGTCGGTGTGGTGGCCCACTGAGGCGATCACCGGCATCCGCAGCAGCGCCACGGTGCGGCACAGGGTCTCGTCGCAGAAGCACAGCAGATCCACCAGCGAGCCCCCGCCGCGCGCCACGATCGCCACGTCCACCGCGCCCACGGCCGCGAGGTCCTGCAGCGCGCGCGTAATTGCCGGGGCGGCGTGGCGGTCCTGCACAGGGGCGAAGCCCCACACGATCGTGCCCGCCCAGCCGCGGCGTCGCAGACCCGCGAGGATGTCGTCGCGCGCCTTGCCCCCCTCACCCGTCACCACGCCGATCGTGTGCGGCAGCAGCGGCCGCGGCAGGCGCCGCTGGCGCTCCAGCAGGCCCTCTGCCGCGAGCGTCTTGCGCAGGCGTTCGATCCGCGCGAGCAGATCTCCCTCGCCCGCCACGCGCAGGTCGCTCACCGCGAAGCTGAAGCTGGGCGAGGCGCTGGCGCTGCCGGGGTAGTAGTCGCATCCGCCGGCGACCACCACCTGCATCCCCTCCCTGATGGCGCCGGCGCGGTGCACCATCGCCTCCCAATCCGCCTTCCACGCGGCGCACGGGATCGCGCCCTGGGCGTCGCGCAGCTCGAAGTACACACGTGCTCGCGAGGGCCGCAGATCGGCGAGCTCGCCGACGAGTTGCACGCGTGTGAACGCCCGCAACTGCGCGCGCAGCTTCGCCGCGTAATCTCCAACCCCGAACGGGCCCGCCAGCGCGCTCCCCGGAATACCCGCGCGCGTAGTGGGGGCCGGCGTAAGCGTGTCGTTGCCGGACATCTCTCCGGTGAGCCTAGAGGGTGGCGCAGACGGCCGAAGGCCGGCTGGCCGAAACGGGGACCGATTGGGGAGACACTCACTCGCTTCGCTTGCATCCCCCAATCGGCCAGCGCCGAAGGCGCGTGTCACCCGGCTTCGGTCGGGCCCCTCGTTCTTCGGTCAATTGCCGATAGGATCGATTGTCCGTGGCACGTGCCCGCTCCCGCAAGCGTCGTCCCACCGGCGCCAAGCGGGCGTCGGGGAGCACCGCTCAAAAGTCGGACCCACCTGCCAAGGCCCGCGATCGCGCCGGTTCCGCTGGCGTCGCCAGGAGATCGCGCTCGCCCGCCGCTCCCACCTATGGAGAGCGCCCCAACGCGCCCTGGCACCCCCTGCCGCTCTCCGAGCTCTTGATCCTCGTCGGCGCGATCGCCGCCGCGCTGGGGCTGGCCCGCTCGGGCCACGACAGCACGGGCGGAGGGCGGTTGCTGCTCGCCGGCCTTGGCGCGGTGGGGATCGGCACGATCGAGGTCACCCTCCGCGAGCACCGCAGCGGCTACCGCTCGCACACGGTGCTGCTCGCCGGGCTGCTCGTGCTCGTGTTCGACTCCATCCTCGTGCTCGTGCTCACCTCGATCACGATGCTGCCGCGGCTGTTCAGCGTCGGTCTGATCGCGCTCGACTTTGCGCTGTTCGCGTTCCTCTTCAAACTGCTGCGCGCGCGCTTCCTCGACGCGCGCCACGCACGGGTGATCAGAGAAGGGTGAGAGCGGGGGAGGGCTGGCCATCCCACGCGCGCTCGCCAGGAGCCCGGGGTCGCTCGCCTGGGGTTTGCGGTTGCTCCGTGGCGAGTGGGGGGTCATCATCGAGTGCCCGGGGCCGCTTCTCGGGGATGGGGTTGGCACCCGGAACATCGGAGTCGACCCGTTTGTCGGTGCCCATGATCACCACGGGGTTGCCGGACATCCCCAGGAGCCGTGAGTACGTGCGCGCGCCCACGTGCTCGGCGAGGTCCCGGGGGTTCGGTTCCAGCGGCCCGTCCTCGTCCGAGCCGATGTCGGACGTGAACACGATCGAGCGACGTTCCTCGTAGCGCATGTTGACGATCAGGTAGAGCTGCTCCAGCACCCACTCCGTCGGTTGCGCCACACTCAGGTCCTCGATGTGCAGCAGGTCGACTTCGGCAAGCGTCCTGATCACGTCGCCGCTGCGCTCGCGGCTGTCGCGGTCGATCGTCGCCCTGATGCGGTTTAGGAGCGCGACGGCGTTGAAGCTGAGCACGGAGTGCCGGGCCCGGGTGGCGGTCGCGGCGATCATGTAGCCGAGGGTGGTCTTGCCCGTGCCCGTGTGCCCCATCAGCCACAAGCCCCGGCCCTCTGTAAGGTTGGCGCCGATGTCGGCGCAGTAGCGCTTGACGATGCGGACTGAGTCGGCGTTCAGTGGGTCCCGGGCCAGCTGGGTGAGTGGGTGGCGGTCCCAGGAGAGGTCCATGTAGCGGCGCGGCACCCGGTCGCGCAGGTGGCGCGCCCGCGCGTTTGCCACCCGCTGTGGGCGGCAGGCGCAGTCCCGCGCGGTGTTGGTCTGCTCGTCGATCTCGAAGCCGCTGCCGTCGCAGATCTCGAGCGGGCAGCGCGGGGGGGCGTCGGAGGAGCGGGAGCGGGAGGCGCGCATCGACCTCTAGTCAAGCAAGCGCTCCGGCGTCACGGAGGGCAGAACGTGCATCTTCCAGTCTTTTTCTCCGGCCTCCCCGCGCGTCTCCCCATCGAATCCAAGCTGCTCCAGGCGCGCGATCTCGCGCTCGCCTTCCACCCGCGCCGGGTGGTCCTCCGGGAGGCCCGCGATCAGGCGTGCGATTCGCTCGCGCAGCTGCAGCGCGAAGTGGGGGGTGGAGGCGCCCATCAGCTGGCGCACGTCCTCGACGGTCACCTCGCGCGCGCTCACGCGCTGCAGGCGGTTGGGGTCCTCGGCTTGGCTCATGGTGTGGGGGAGGGGGGTGTGGTGGTAGGTGTCCGGTGGGTCATGGTGTGGTGGTGGTGGTGGTGGTGGAGGAGGAGGAGGAGGAGGAGGGCGTCGAAGTCGTGCGTTCGGTGGGGGTCGATGATTCGGTGCTCGAGGGCGCTGCGGGGGTGGTGGAGCTCGCGGCGCCCTGGGGAGCGATCTCGAGCATTGCGTCCAGTTCGGCCTGCACTGTCGCGGTGATCGCTGCTTCGTCCCCGATCAACCAGCCGTGATTGTACGCACCGTGCACCGGCTGGTATTCGGGCGCGTCCGTGTAGGCCGGTTGGATGTCGCTCAGGTATTCCCGCAGCGCTTTGGGCACCTGGTTGGGTGCTTCCAGTAGCAGCAACGGCGCGTAGTCGCCGTTGGCCGACAGCGGCGCCGCGGCGGGGGCGTCCAGCGGGCGGGAGGCGCTGGCGAACACCAGGCCGTGCCCTGGCTGTTCCACGCCCCAGCCGAATGGCCCGTCCGAGTAGCGCGCCACGGCGATCGCGTTGTCGACCGGATCTGCCCCGCTCGTGCCCGGGCCGGTGGCTCCGTTCGCGCCCGGCGTGGGGTAGATCGGCCGCACCGAGCCGAAGCGCGCGAGCTTGGCGAGCACAACGTGGCTCACCGCCGCCGGAGGGCCCACCGCGTAGATGACCGGGCGGCGCAGGCGTGCCAGCACCCTCCTCGTGGCGCGCGGGATGCCCGCGGTATCGACCGGCAGGATCGGGGCGCCCGACTCCGCGGCGAGGCCGGCGGCGGGCATCGCCAGCGCCGGTGGTCCGTCCGCGCCGACCACGATCACGCGGTGGGGACGGCCGCCGTGGAGGATCGCCACCAGCCGCTCCACCTGCGCCGCCACGGCCGCCGGCCCGCTGGCCCCCGCTTCCGTCCCGGGCGAGCCTTCGCCCGACGTGCTCGTGCTGCCCGTCGTCCCGCTCGGCTTGCCCCCCGGCGCGGCGCCCGCCGATGACGTCGATCTGCCGCTCAGCGTGTCCGTGCGGTAGCCGGCGGGGGCCACGGCCGCGCCGACCGCGATCACCTGCGCTCCGCCCAGCAGCGCGGAGCCCGTGGGCTTCAGCGCCGCCAGTGCCTGCGTGGAGAGCGCCGGCAACGTGCTGCCTTCGCTGTAGAGAATCGGGGCGCGCAGGGGGGCGCTCGCCAGCGCTGCCGCCGCCAGCGCGGCAGGCCAGTCGCGATCATCGACCAGTACCACCGCCTGCGGGCGCGTCGCCGGGGTCAGCCCCGGATAGGTCGCGAGCGCCACCGCCGCCGCGTCCGCGACGGGGTTTGCGCCTCCCAGCCGCGTGGTGTTCTTGGTCGTCAGCCCGCTCGCCGCCAGCTGGGAGGTGCCAGCCACTGTGGTGACCGATGCCCCGCGGCCGCGGCCTTCGGAGGGTAGTGACTTGCCGCAGCCCGCCAGTAGCACCGCCCCGAGCAGCAGCGCGGCGGCGGGTCGGAGCGGGGGACGAGGCATGTCCAGACACTATCCGCGGGGCAGGCGGCGGGCTCCGCTGTGGGAGTTGACATGCGCATGGGGTATCGAGGCACGCTCCGCGGTGGGGCATGGAGGCCTCACCCCCAGCGCGCCGGGCGAAGCGACCACCCACGCGGACGATCCCCCCGCCCCAACCGGCTTCAGGTCCGAAAGTCCCCGCAATTTGCGGGCAAACGTGGGAAATGCGGTGCATGTCGTGCAAGCGTCCTTGCGCTTTGCTAGGGTTCCGCCGCGAACGCCGAATCCATGGCCAGGTGCCGTGGAACGGGGGAACCAAGTTGTTGGGGCGAATCCCACGCAGAAGCCGTGGGAAGCGCAGGCTCTTTTAGCGCTAGCCCGTCAGCTAACCCCGCAGGCCAACGAAAGAGGATGCATTTTGCGGGTACGAGCCTTTGGCTCAATGCTAGTTGGCTTGGCGGTTCTGCTCATCGTGTCCCCTGCGGCGGTGTGGGCTGATGGGACCGCCAAAGTCTCCGGTGGGACCTCCACCAGCTCGAACTCGGCCTCCTCGACGTCCACCTCCACTGCGCCGAGGAGCCCGGCCACCACCGGGGGCTCCACTACGGAAGGCACCACCACCGCGGGCGGTGCGCAGCCCAAGCAGCACGTCCACACCGCGCCGATCACCGCGCGCAGCGCGAGCCTCGTCTACAAGGGCCCGATCTACGAAAAAACCGCCACCGGGCAGATCGTTCCCTACACGCCCCCGCCGACCGCCGGCACCACCAACGGCGTCACCGGCGGCAGCTCGGTGGATCTGGCGGCCAACACCAAGCCCGAGCTGCTCGTGCCCGGCGTGACCGCGCGCTACGTCAAAGGACTTGCCGCCGCGCCGACGTCGGCGCCCCCCGCGGTGCAGGAAATCATCTGGGCCGGCAACCAGCTAATCGGGCTGCCTTACATCTACGGCGGCGGCCACGGCTCCTTCATCTCCCCTGGCTACGACTGCTCCGGCACCGTCTCCTTCGCGCTGCACGGCGCCGACCTCCTATCCGCGCCGATGGACTCCTCGGAATTCATGGGCTGGGGCGAACACGGAGTGGGGCAGTGGGTCACCGTCTTCTCCAACCCCGAACACGCCTACATGACCGTCGCCGGCTTGCGCCTGGACACCAGCCCGGCCGACGACCCCTCCGATCGGGAGGGCCCGCGCTGGCGCCCGCTGCGTCCCGAAAACAGCGGTTTCGTCAAGCGCCACCCGGTTGGGCTGTAGTAGGGGCAGGTCGCCCCGCGGGCTGGTTTTGACGGGCGGCGTCCGCGACCTCGCCGCACCGCGGGTTCGACCGCCCCACGTAGGCTACGCTTGAGCCTGCCCCGTACTGCTCAGAAGATCTCAGGAGGAACGCAATGGCCGGCTTGACCGGGCGCATGTCAACCGTGGTGAAGGCGAAGGTGTCCAAGCTGCTGGACAAAGCCGAAGACCCCGCGGAGACTCTCGACTACAGCTACCAGAAGCAGGTCGAACAGCTGCAGAACGTGAAGAAGGGGATCGCCGACGTGGTGACCGCCAAGAAGCGCCTGCAGATGCAGGAGGCCACGCTCCAGCAGCAGGTCGTCAAGCTCGACACCCAGGCCCGCCAGGCGCTCTCCGGTGGCCAGGAGGACCTGGCCCGCCAGGCGCTCGAGCGCAAGAACGTCGTGCAGACCGAGCTGCAGTCGCTCGACACCCAGGTTGCCGAACTGGAGGACCAGCAGACCAAACTGGTCGACTCCGAGCAGAAGCTGCGCGCCAAGATCGAAGCGTTCCGCACCAAGAAGGAGGTCATCAAGGCGCAGTACTCCGCCGCCGACGCGCAGGTGCGGATCTCCGAAGCGGCCACCGGCGTGGGCGAGCAGATGGCCGACGTCGGCCTCGCGATGCAGCGCGCCGTGGACAAGACCGAAAACATGAAGGCTCGCGCCAACGCCGTCACCGAGCTGGAAGCGGCGGGCACCTTCGACGACATCACCCAGTTGGGCTCCGGCGAAGACGACATCGACCGCCAGCTCAAGCAGCTCTCCTCCACCTCCGCGGTGGACGACGACCTCGCCAAGCTGAAGGCGGAAGTCGGGGCCGGCCCAGCCGCGGCGGGCGAGATCCCCGCGGCGGGCGGGTCATCCGCCCCCGAGGAGGCCGCATCGCAGGCCCCGGCTGAGGGTGGCCAGGGATGATCGTTCGCATCTCTGGGGACAACCAGTACCGCCTCGACGGCGTTGACGGGCAGGTCAACGAGCTCGACAACGCGGTCGTCGCCGCGGTCGAGGCCGGCGACGAGCAGCGCTTCCACGCTGCTTACGACGAGCTGCTCTCGTTCGTGCGCAGCCACGGCACGGCGCTCGCCGAGGACGAGCTGGAGGGCTCCGATCTGATCCTGCCGCCTTCCGACATCTCGCTCGCCGAGGCCCAGAGCGAGTTCACGGGCGTGGGTCTTATCCCAGACTAAATCGGGATCCCCCAGAGAGGGAACCACCGCTCCAGTTCGGGCTCCATCGGCAGTTCGGCCGACATCTGCGCCTTCAGCTGTAGCTCGCGCTCGGTCGAGCGTTCCTGCGATCCACCCGCGGGGACGAACGGGTACCAGAAGCCGCGCTTGTAGTTGTAGATGAAGTACAGCTTGCGTTTCTGCGCGTCGCGGAAGGCGAAGACAGCACATAGCAGCCGCTCGCCGTGGCCGCCCATCTCGATCGAGCTGGAGACGGCGTTGATGCCCACCGCGAGGTCTTCGACGCTGGGGGCACCGTCAGGGTTGCGCAGCACCATCCAGCGGTAGCCGTACTCGTCGTCTTTGCTCTTCACCTGCGTGCCGCTCTCGCCGCCGGTGGCGGTGACGACTTCTTCCATTTCGCGCATCGTCGCCTCGAACTCGCTGTTTTCCAGTTTCTGGAAGACGATCGCCGCCGCGCCCGCCGGGTCGATCTGGTGCTCGCTCTGCAGCGTGACGTACGCCGTGGCGATCGCGAACAGCCGGTCGGGCGCGGGACCCTTGACCTGGTGGCGGCCGGTGAGGGCGTCGAGCAGGCCCACGGCTAGCCCATGACCTGGCGGCGGCTGGTCGGGGCGTCGAGCGGGCTCATGGCTAGCGGTCCCTCGTGAGGCAAGGGCCTTACGGAATAGGCCACTACGCCGTGCCCTGCAGCTGGGACTCCAACCGCTCCAGCGCCGCCAGCCGCTGCTCCAGCGGCGGGTGGTCGGCGAAGATGTTCATCAGCGACTTCTTCGCGCGCGCGGGCACGATGAAGAAGGCGCTCATCCCTTCCGCGGTGCGCAGGTCGCGGCTGGGGATCCGTTCCATCGAGCCGCTGATCTTCAACAGCGCCGAGGCCAGCGCCGAGGGGCGTCCGGTTAGCACCGCGCTGCCGCGATCGGCGGCGAACTCGCGGTAGCGCGAGAGCGCGCGCAGCAGCAGGAACGAGATCGCGTACACCGCCATCGCCACCATGATCACGATGATCACGTCCTCCTCGCCTTCGTTGTTGCCGCGGCCATACCCTCCTCCGAAGCCGCCGCCGAAGAAGAAGCCGAACTGCACGATGATCGAGGCGACGGTCGCGAAGAAGCTCGCCAGCGTCATCACCATCACGTCGCGGTTGATCACGTGCGTCAGCTCGTGCGCCATCACTCCTTCGAGCTCCGCGGGGGAGAGCAGTTCGAGGATGCCCCTGGTCGCGCATACGGTTGCGCGCTTCTGCGAGCGGCCCATCGCGAACGCGTTGGGCATCTGGTTCTCCATCACGCACACCCGTGGCTTGGGCAGGTCGGCCTGCACGCACAGCCGCTCGATGATCCCGTGCAGCTCGGGCTCTTCCTGGGGCGAGACCTCCTTGACGCCCATCATTCCCATCGCGATCTTGTCCGAGGTGAACAACTGCAGGCCCAGCAGCGCCAGCGCGACCACGAGGATCGTCACGCCGCCGGCCCCCACCGCGATCAGCACCCCGACCAGCACCGCGTAGACGAGTCCCAGCAAGAACAGCGTCAGCACCATCCTGGCCTGCAGGCCGGTGTCTTTGCCAAATGCCTTGCGGCCCTGCCGGTGGGTGGTGGCAGCCATTTGATGGGATTGTCG
The DNA here is from genome assembly GCA_963791485.1 of uncultured Solirubrobacterales bacterium. Lineage (GTDB taxonomy): Bacteria > Actinomycetota > Thermoleophilia > Solirubrobacterales > Solirubrobacteraceae > Palsa-744. Next base: position 464,468 of record CAWBSO010000003.1, on the reverse strand, counting down.
CAGACGGGGATTGCGATTCCCTAAGAACGTCTTTCAAAATAGGCGGTGCGTCCGGGGCGTTCCTGGACCAAGCTGGGCGACGCGAGCCGGCGCAGCCCGTGCTGGTAGCACGGGCAAGACGGACTGTGGCGATCCAGCGCAGCGTCCAGGGGCGCATCCGGGCGTGCCGATCCTTTTGAAAGCCGTTCTAAAGTCCTCCCGACGATGCGCCTCTGCTCTGGCCCCCTCCCGCAATGAAACCCTCCTTCGACGTCTTCGGCCTCTCGATCAAGAGCTTCGGCATGGTCTTCGCGCTCGGCTTCCTCGCCTGCGGGCTGCTCGTGGCGCGCCGCCTGCGCGAGCTCGACCGGCCGGTCGACTGGGCGTATGAGATCGTCTTCGCCGCGCTCGTCGGCGGGCTCGTGGGGGCGCGCGGGTACTTCGTGATCCAGAACTACGGCGAAGTCAAGCACCATCTTGCCAGCAGCATCTTCTCGGGATCCGGGCTCGTCTGGTATGGCGGCGCGATCGGCGGCGCGATCGGGGTGATCGCCTGGATGCGCTGGCGCGATCAGATGCGGCTGATCATGCTCGACATGTGCGCCACCGCGCTCGCACTGGGGTACGCGATCGGGCGCATCGGCTGCCAGGTATCCGGCGACGGCGACTACGGGATCCGCTCCTCGCTGCCGTGGGCCATGGGTTACCCGCACGGCACCGTCCCCACTCTGCCGGGGGTCACCGTGCAGCCCACCCCGATCTACGAGACCGTCACGATGGGCCTTGTCGCCTACCTGCTGTGGCACCTGCGCGACCGGGTGCGCCCCGGGGTCGTGTTCGCGCTCTACTGCCTGCTCTCCGGCTTCGAGCGTTTCCTCGTCGAGTTCATCCGCCGCAACAAAGAGGTGCTCTTCGGCCTCACCGCGCCGCAGCTGGAGAGCATCGTGCTGATGATCGTCGGCGCGGTGTGGCTGTCGCTGATGATGCGCGGCGGGCGGGGCCTCTCTGGCCTGCGGACGGAGGGGCCCTCGGACGCGATCGGAGCGGGTGGCGCTCGTCCGGCTGCGGTCTGATGTCTGCTGTGCCGCCGGCGGCACGCGGCGTAGCCTCCTGTGCGATGGCGGCGCGTTGTGTGCGGTGTGCGGGGGCGGGGGAGATTTGTATTGAACTTTTTAAAGCCCGTGCGCAATAGCACACACCTTTAAAAAAGAATACATATATCTTCACCCCCGGCCCCGAGCCCTGCTCCTCGGCCTCACACGCGATAATCCACACTGGAGGGTGGCGCAGCCGGCCAAAAGGCCGGCTGGCCGAAACGGGGATACTTGCCGGAGGCAGTGTCTCCCGGCTTCGGCCGGGCCCCTCCTTTTCAATCCAATGGCTACGACGGAGACCACAACCGGCATCGCGGAGAGCCTTGCGCGGGTGTTCCCGCTGGGCAGCCGCATCAACGAGCGGGGGCGCCTGGAGGTGGGGGGATGCGACACGATCGAGTTGGCGCGCGAGTTCGGCACCCCGGCGTACGTCGTCGCCGAGGACGACCTGCGGGCGCGTGCGCGGGCCTTCGTCGAGGCGGGCCGCGCCGCCTGCTCGGGGACGGGCGGAGCATCCGGCCACGGCGAGGGGCTGCACGTGCTGTTCGCCTCCAAGGCGTTCCCGTGCACCGCCGTGCTGCGCACGCTCGCGCAGGAGGGGCTGTGGTGCGACGTGGCATCGGGCGGGGAGATGCACCTCGCGCTACAGGCCGGCTTCGCCCCCGAGCGGCTGGTGCTGCACGGCAACGCCAAGTCCGAGGCCGAGCTGCGCATGGCGCTGCGCCACCGCGTGGGGCTGATCGTGATCGACAACCTCGACGAGATCGACCGCCTGGAGCGGCTGTTGGCGGAGGGCGAGCTCGCCGACATGTCTCCCCAGCCGGTGCTGGTACGGGCGACGCCCAACGTCAGGGGCGATACGCACGAGAAGATCTCCACCGGCCAGGCCGACTCGAAGTTCGGCTTCGCAATGGACCAGGTGCCGGCCGCGGTCGAGCGCATCCGCGGCATCCCCGGCCTGGCGCTCGAGGGCGTGCACGCGCACATCGGCTCGCAGCTGTTCGACCTGGAGCCCTTCCGCCGCAAGGTCGCTCAGCTCGCCGGCCTGCGCGAGCTCGCCGCCCCCAGAGGCTTCCCCACGTGGGACCTCGGCGGCGGCCTCGGCGTGGCGTACACAGCCGGTCAACGCCCTCCCGCGATCGAGGAGTACGTGGGCGCGCTGGTGCAGGCTGCACGCGAGCGCCTCGGCAACTACCGCCGCCTGCTGATCGAGCCCGGCCGCGCGCTGACCGCAAACGCCGCGGTGACGCTGTACACCGTGCAGAGCGTCAAGCGCAACGTCTCCACGTGGGTGGCGGTGGACGGCGGCATGTCCGACAACCTGCGCCCGATGCTGTACGGGGCCGTGTACGAAGCGCACGTCGCCGACCGCCCCGGCGGCGGCACCCCGTGTGTGCTGGCGGGCAAGCACTGCGAGTCGGGCGACGTGATCGTGCGCGAGGCGCTGCTTCACGACCCCCGCTCGGGCGATGTGATCGTGACGCCCGCGACCGGGGCGTACGGGTATGCGATGGCCAGCAACTACAACGGCGTTCCCCGTCCGCCGGTCATCTTCTGCAAGGACGGCGACGCGCGCGTGGTGGTTCGGCGCGAGTCCTACGAGGATCTGATCGCCCGCGATGTCGGCTGAGCCCTTTCGCATCGGCCTGCTCGGCCACGGCACGGTCGGCGGCGCGTTTGCGACGCTGCTACAGGAGCGCGCCGATGAGATCGAGCGCTTTAACGGCCGCCGTCCGATCATCGCCGGCGTGTTGACGCGCACGCGCGGGAACTTCGCCGAGATCCTGCCCGAGGCGGACATCGTCGTCGAGGTTATGGGCGGAATCGATCCCGCCCGCGAGCACCTGCTGGCGGTGATGCGCGCCGGCATCGACGTCGTCACGGCGAACAAGCAGCTGCTCTCCCAGCACGGAGAGGAGCTGTTCGAGACCGCGCGCGAGCACGGCGTGCGGCTGCGCTTCGAGGCGGCCGTCGCCGGCGCCGTCCCGGTGGTGCGGGTGCTCGAGGAGTCGCTGTCGGCGACCCCGATCGAGCGCATCCACGGGATCGTCAACGGCACCACCAACTACATCCTCGGCGAGATGGACCGCGGCGGCACCTACGCGCAGGCGCTTGCCGAGGCTCAGCGCCGCGGCTACGCCGAGGCCGACCCGAGCGACGACGTCAGCGGCAGAGACGCGGCGGCGAAGATGGCGATCCTCGCGCGCCTGGCGTTCGGCGCGCCGGTGCACCTCGACGACGTGCGCTACGAGGGGATCGAGCAGCTGCAGCCCGAGGACCTGCGCTCGGCGCGCGAAATGGGCCTCGGCCTGAAGCTGATCGGCACGGCCGAGCGGCTGGGGGGCGGGCTGTCGGTGCGGGTGCACCCCGTGTTCCTGTACGCCGGCCACCCGCTCTCCTCCGTGTCGGGCCCGTTCAACGCGGTCACGGTCGAATCGGAGACGGTCACCGAGATCACGCTCTCCGGCCCCGGCGCCGGCGGCCGGCAGACCGCGAGCGCGGTGCTGGGCGACGTCGTCAGCGTGATGACCGGCGGCGCCCAACCGCCGGCCCCGCCGCTCCCGCTCCCGCTGCTGCAGGACGTCGAGAGCGCCTTCTACCTGCACTTCGACGTCGCCGACCGCCCGGGAGTGCTCGGCGCGATCGCGCAGGTGCTGGGCGAGCACGGCGCCTCGATCAAGTCCGTGATGCAGCGGCGCGTGGGCGGCGATGTGGTGCCGCTGACGATGGTGTTGCACCCGCTGCTGGAGTCGCGTTTGCGCGAGGCGCTGGCGCAGATAGCCGAGCTGGAGTTGGTGCGCTCGGCCCCGCGCGCGATCAGGGTGATAGAAGAGGAGTTCGGATGAGCGCGCCGGGCGTAATGGGAAGGGGATTTTTAAGGAGGATGGGTGGGCGGGCATCAAATCAAGGAGCCGGGGATGGGTTGCGTGGTTGCGACCCCATAGGGAGCTGAGATGAGACCGGCCCTGATCGAGCGCTGGCGCGAGCACCTCCCGTTCGCGCCCGATGACCCCGTGGTGAGCCTCAGCGAGGGGGATACGCCGCTGGTGCACTCGCCGGTGATCTCGGAGATGGTGAGAGCGGAGGTGTATATGAAGCTGGAGGGCGGCAACCCGACCGGCAGCTTCAAGGATCGCGGCATGACCTGCGCGGTATCCGCGGCGGTGCGTGAAGGCTCGAAGGCGGTGATCTGCGCCTCGACGGGCAACACCGCGGCGAGCGCCGCCGCGTACGCCGCCCGCGCCGGCCTCACCTGCGCAGTGATCGTGCCGGACGGCAAGATCGCGATGGGCAAGCTGGCGCAGACGCTGATCCACGGGGGGCGGGTGATCGCGCTGTCGGGCAACTTCGACCGCGGCCTCGAGCTCGTGCGCGAGCTGGTCGAACGCCACCCGATCACGCTGGTCAACTCCGTCAACGAATTCCGCATCGAAGGCCAGAAGACCGCGGCGTTCGAGCTGGTGGAAGCGCTCGAGGGCGGCCCCGACCTGTTGTGCATCCCTGTGGGCAACGCCGGCAACGTCACCTCCTACTGGCGCGGCTTCACCGAGATGGGCGCTGCCCCACGGCTGTTCGGCTTCCAGGCGGAGGGCGCCGCGCCGCTGGTGCTCGGCCACCCCGTCGAGCATCCCGAGACGGTCGCAAGCGCGATCCGGATCGGCAACCCGGTGCGCTGGGAGGACGCGATGGCCGCGATGACCGACTCGCGCGGTGCGATCCGCGCTGTGGCCGACGGCGAGATCCTCGCTGCCTACCGCCTGCTGGCCGCCAAGGAAGGCCTCTTCTGCGAGCCGGCCTCCGCCGCCTCCGTGGCGGGCCTGCTCAAGTACGGCGCCGACGGCGCCGAGCGCGTGGTGTGCGTGATGACCGGCAGAGGTCTCAAGGATCAGCAGACGGCGCTCGACAACTCCAACGGCCGCGTGATCCCTTGCGCAGCGGAAACGGTCGCGCTGGAAGAGGCGGTTCTGGGTGATCCGTAGGCGGCCGGGCCGTCCTGCCACCTCCCGCGAGCGGGCCTTGGTCGGAGGCGGTGCCGGGTGATCCGCCGCCGCGTTGTGCGAGCGCCGGCCTCCTCGGCCAACCTCGGCCCCGGTTTCGACTGCATGGCGGCGGCGCTGGCGCTGCACGTGACGCTGGAGGTAGAGGAGACCGGGAGCTTCGGCGTGGATACCGAGCTGCCGCTGCCGCGGGGCAGGGACAACCTCTGCGTGCGAGCCTTCGAGCGCCTGCACCCCGCGGACGGCTTCACGTTCCGCATCAACTCCGACATCCCACTCGTCGGCGGCATGGGCTCGAGCGCGGCGGCGATCGTCGCGGGCCTAATGGCGGCCGACCACATCTTCGAGCTGGATGCCCCGCTGCTCAACCTTGCCGCCGAGCTGGAGGGCCACCCCGACAATGTCGCGGCAGCGCTGCACGGCGGCTTCGTCGTATGCGCCGACGGCCAAACCGCCCGCTTCGACCCACCCACCGGGCTGGAGGCGCTGGCGGTGGTGCCGCACGACCCTGTCCGCACCCGGGACGCACGCGCGGTCCTCCCCACCGAGGTGCCGCTCGCCGACGCGGTGTTCAACGTAGCCCACGGCTCCCTGCTGACGCTCGGCCTGGCCCGCGGCGACTGGGACCTCGTGGCGCGCGGGCTGCAGGACCGCCTGCATCAGCCCCACCGAGCCCGCCTCTTCCCCCGCTCCTTCGAGCTGGCGCGGCGTGCGAGCGAGCTGGGAGCACTCGGGGCTACGATCTCGGGCGCCGGCCCGACGGTGCTGGTGTGGTGCTTCTATGAGCAGACCGGCGCGGTGGTGGCGGCGCTGCAAGAGGAGATCGAGGGCTGGGCAACACTGCTGCGAGTCACCTTCGAGCCGCAGGGGGCCTACGTCAGGGAGTTGTAGCGGTCACGGCGCCGGGAACCGTGACCCTGAGCAGAACCGCCCCGCCGGATCAGAAGAATTCGATTTCTCTCCCGTATCTCCGGGGTCTCGACTCGCGACGCCTACCCCAGCCCCGCCAAGCGCCCCCGAGCCTCCTCGAACCCCGGCATCCGCGCGAGCAGCTCGCCCGCCACTGAGACGTAGTCGGCGCCGAGGTCGGGGCGGTGGTCGAGGATCGAGGTGGCGCGCTCGGCCGATTCGGCGTAGGCGATCGAGGAGCGCACGACCGTGTCGAGCACCCTCGCACCGAGTTGCTCGCGCAGCGAGGCGAGCGCCTCGCGCGAGTGCACGGTGCGCATGTCGGCGAGGTTGAGCAGCACTCCCAAGAGCTCCAACTCGGGGTTGAGCGTGTCGCGCGCCAGCTCGATCACATCGAGCGCCTGCTGGACGCCCTGCAGCGCGAAGTACTGGGCCTCGGCGGTGATCAGCGCGAAGTCGGCGGCGACCAGCGCGTTGACGGTGAGCAGGCCGAGCGAGGGGGGGCAGTCGATCAGCACGAGCTCGTAGGCGTCGTCGGGCAGCTTCGCCAGCGCCCGCCGCAGCGTCAGCTCGCGCCCCAGGCGCCCGCCGAGCGCGAGCTCGGTCTCGGCGAGATTGAGGTTGGCGGGGATCACGTCCGCGTGGATCGCCTCCACGGCCGGCGCCCGCCCGCTCAGCACGTCGCCGATCGTCGGCTGCGCGTCAGGGGGCACGTCGAAGTAGTCGGACAGGTTGCCCTGCGGGTCGAGATCAACCGCCAGCGTGCGCACTCCCGCGCGGCGCAGCGCGTCCGCGAGCGTGCGCACGGTGGTCGTCTTGCCCGTGCCTCCCTTCTGCGAGAGGACCGCGATCGTGAGGGCCATGGGCGCGATACTACGTGGACGGCGGCACGGGGGCTGGTCGTGGCGCTTCCGAGCGGGTGTGAGTCGGCCGGTGCGGGTGATGCGAGAGGCGGTTCGGGCGTGGGCGAGCTCCTGCGGCCGCTCATGGCCGATAGTGGTGGATGCTCAGTCAAGCGGAAGGCGCCGTGCGCTCATTCGCGGCGCTGGCGTGGCGGTCGGCATGGCCCGGTGGCATGGCGGATGTGGTCGGCGGCGAGCATGGCCCGGACGACATGGTTGATGTGGTCGGCGGCGAGCACTAGTATCCCCGGCATGGAAGAGGAGCAGGACCGAAGCCGAGAGGCACGCGCCACCGGCGCTGGCCGATTTGGGGATGCGAGCGAAGCGAGCGTCCCCCCAATCGGTCCCCGTTTCAGCCAGCAGGGTTCGTCTGAGGCCGCTGTCGGCGGCGAGGCGCAGCCCGCCGGCGCGGGCGTGAGCGCGCAGGAGAGCGCGACGCTCGACGCGGCCGCCCAGTTCGAGTACCACACGGAGTTCGACTGGGACAGCGAGCACGGCGACGAGGAGTGGTCGATCCGCTGCTACGACGTGCACAAGCGCCTCGGCGGGGTGCCCGTCCTGGATGGGCTCAACGTGGCGATCCCCGACCACACGATCACGACCGTGCTCGGCCCCTCGGGGACGGGCAAGAGCGTGCTGATCAAACATCTGATCGGCCTGATGTTCCCCGACTCCGGGGACGTCATCGTGAAGGGCCTGTCGGTGCCCAGCCTGCCGATGCAGGAGCTGCTCAAGCTGCGCCGCAGGATCGGGGTGCTGTTCCAGGACGGCGCGCTGTTCGGGTCGATGTCGCTGTATGACAACGTCGCCTTCCCGCTGCGCCAGCACACCGACATGTCGGAGGCGCAGATCTCCGCGCGGGTGCGCGAACGCGTCAGCGACGTGGGGCTGTCCGACGCGATCGACTACTTCCCCAACCAGCTCTCGGGGGGGATGCGCAAGCGCGCCGGGTTCGCCCGGGCGCTGGTGATGGAACCGGAGATCGTGATCTTCGACGAGCCCGACTCGGGCCTCGACCCGGTGCGCACCGCGCTGCTGTGCGAGCTGATCCAGGAGATGCACGGCCTGCACGGGGGCACCTACATCGTCGTCACCCACGACATCGCCTCGGCGCGTCGGATTGGCGAATACATCGCGCTGCTATGGCGCGGGCGGATCGTGGAGGCGGGCGACGCCGCCAAGATGTTCTCCTCGGAGAATCCCTTCGTGCGCCAGTTCCTCAGCGGCTCTGCCGAAGGTCCGCTGGGGATGGACTGAGCGAGACCATGAACTACCGCAAGCTCGGCACCAGCGACCTTGAGGTCTCGGAGATTAGTCTTGGCTCGTGGCTGACGTACTCGGGTGGGGTGGAGCGCGCGCAGTCCGAGGCGTGCGTGAAGGCGGCGTTCGAGGCGGGGATCAACTTCTTCGACACCGCCAACGTCTACGGGCGGGGGGCGGCGGAGACGCTACTGGGGGAGGTGCTCTCGGGGTATGAGCGCTCCTCATACGTGCTCGCCACGAAGGTGTACTTCCAGATGTCCGACACCGACCGCGGGCTCTCCGCGGCGCAGATCCACAAGCAGATCGACGCCTCGCTGGCGCGGCTGCGCACCGATTACGTGGATCTCTACCAGTGCCACCGCTATGACGAGCAGACGCCCCTGGAGGAGACGATGGGGGCACTCACCGAAGTGGTGCGGGCAGGCAAGGCTCGCCACATCGGCTTCAGCGAGTGGCCCGCCCCGAAGATCGCTGAGTCACTGGAGCTGCCCGCGGTGGAGCGGTGGGTCTCCAGCCAGCCGCAGTACTCGATGATCTGGCGCGCGCCCGAGGCCGAGGTGATCCCGCTGTGCGAGCGCGAGGGGATCTCGCAGATCGTGTGGTCGCCGCTCGCGCAGGGAGTGCTCACCGGTAAGTACCCGCCGGGGTCGCCGCCTCCCGCGGACTCGCGCGCGGCGAGCGAGAGCATGAGCGTCTTTATGGACCGCCTGCTCGATGACCGCGTGCTGGAGGCCGTGCAGCGCCTCGCGCCGATCGCAGAGGGAGCGGGGCTCACGATGACGCAGCTCGCGCTCGCGTGGGTGCTGCGCGAGCCGAACGTCGCTTCGGCGATCGTCGGCGCCAGCCGGCCCGAGCAGGTGCACGCGAATGCTGGCGCCTCCGGTGTCGCCCTCGACTCCCAAATCCTCGCCGCGATCGACGAGGCTATGGGGGATGTCGTGGTCAGGTAGAAGGCTCGGCGCCCAGATCCTCGCCGCCGTGACGAGATCTGGGCGCCGTCGTGCACTGGTCGGGCGGAGCCCTCAGTCGGCCTTGACGGCGGAGACGTCGACGACGATCTTCACCTTGTCGCTGACGACCATGTTGCCGGAGCCGAGTGCGGCGTTGAAGCGCATCTCGAAGTCCGAGCGGTTGATCTGGGTACTGGCGGAGATGCCCACGCGCGTCTTGCCCTGGTGGTCCTCCGGCTCGTAGCCCTCCAGCGTCGCCTTCAGCGTGACCGGGCGTGTGACTCCGTGGATGCTCAGGTCGGCGTCGATCTCGAACTCGTCCTCGCCGGTGGCGCGGATCGCGGTCGAGCGGAAGCCGATCTCGGGGTACTTCTCGACCTCGAAGAAGTCGGCGGAGCGCAGGTGGTCGTCGCGCTGAGGCTCGCGTGTGTCGACGCTCGTGGTTTTGACGGTGCCGTAGGCGACGGCGCCGTCGGGGCCCACATCGAGCGTCCCCTCGAACTCCTTGAACTGGCCCTTGACGGTCGCGATGCCGAGGTGTTTGACCTGGAACTCGACGCTCGAGTGGACGGGGTCTACCTTCCATGTGCCCGCGGGGACGGAGAGTGTCGCGGCGGCTGGGGTGGTGGTTTGTGTGGACATCTGAGAGCTCCTTTTTAGGGGGGTGGCAGAGGGGTAATACCCACTGGGAATGGGTAACTACAGGTAGTTGCCTGCACAACCTTATCAGGGTACGTGCGTGCGCAACTACTTCGTCACCGCCGCTGCACGACCAGCGCTTGCGTTGCCAGCCCGAACGGGCCGCGCTCGTCGTGCATGACGCTCTCCGCCCACGCGATCCCGCCGGGGTGCAGCAGGGTGCGGGCGTCGAGGCCGATCCACTCGCCCTCGGGGCGGCGGTTAAGCGTGATCGCCAGATCCGCGTTGATGAACAGGTACTGGTCGAACGGCAGCACCGCCGCGATGCCGTTGCCGAAGTCGGCCGCCGCCATCGCGTACACGAGCGGGGTGGGGGCCTCGCCCGGGAGCACTGGGCGCCGCAGGCGCATCCACACGCCGGCCGTGCCGACGGGGGTGTGGGCGCTCGTGACCCCCACCTCGGGGAGTTGGCCTTTCAACGGGCGGCCGTGCAGGAAGCGCATCTCCATCGCGCTCGCCGCGAAGCTCCGGTACTCGCCGCCGTCTGGCGCAAACTGCACCGAGTGCCCCTCCTCGTGCCCCGGCAGGGACGGGGGCTCGCTCTCCTCCACGACGCGCAGCGCGAGCGCGGGCAGCTCCTCCGGCGCCGGCACGATTCGTAGCGCGTGGGCGCGACACACGAGCTCGTCGTCCGCGTGCAGCTCCGCTTCGAGCTCCTGCACGCGGCGGCCGGGGCGCACGATGCGCGTGGTCAACTTCAGTGGGGCGAGCGGCACCGGCCGCAGGAAGGAGAACGAGAGGCGCGCGAACGGCAGCTCGGCGCCGGGCTGCATGCGCTCGAACGCCCCCGCGATCAGCGTCGCCGGCGCCCCGCCGTGCTGCGCCCGTGGGTCCCACGGCCCGCGCGCGTACTCGGTCGGCGCGTAGCGGCCTTCGCCTTCGGGGATGAACACACTCTCGGCATCCGTCCCCGTGCTGGCCTTGGCCGGCTCGTCGTCCGCTGCCACCGTGCTCTCGCTCATCGCCGCGGGATGCTATCCGCCGCCGTGGGCGAGTCGCTCACTGCGGCAACCGCGCGACGAACTCGGAGAGCTTGTGGGGGTCGCGCAGCGGGGCGCCGTGGCCGAAGCAGGCGAGCGCCGGCTCCAGCGCCGCGAGGCGCCGCGCCGACTCGTGGTTGCGGGCGGGGTTGGGGGTGAACAGGTCCGGGGGCGTGTTCAGCCCGGGGATGCCGGTGATGAAGTTCATGTTGCCGAGCACGTCGCCGACGATCAGCACGCGGTCGGACTCGCGCCAGAAGGAGACGTGCCCGACGGAGTGTCCGGGCGTCTCCAGCACCGTGAAGCCCGCGACCTCGTCGCCCTCGTGCAGCGCGCGCGCCACGGGGTGGGGCGGGCCCATCCAGAAGCGCTCCTGTGTCCAGTTCAGCCAGCCGGGGGCTTTAGGGTTTTTGATCGCTCCGGGCGTCTCCATCGCAGGCACGTCGCCCTCGCCGCACCACAGCGGGATGCCGAGCCGCTCGCATACGGCGTGGCTTGAGCCCTGGTGGTCTGGGTGGGCGTGGGTGAGCGCGTGGGCGGTCACGGTATGACCCTGCAGCTGGCGCAGGATGCGGCCCTCCGCCTGGCGGGTGCCGGCGTCGATCAGCACGTCGCCCGCGAGGTACACGTTGATCGCGTTGCGCGGCCGTCCGTCCAGCTGGTAGAGGCCCTCGGTGAGCTGCTTCACGGGTCGATCCTATCGTGGGCCGCTTGACTTGCCACCGAGGGGCTATATAGCCATTGCAATCGGGGTGTGGCGTTGAACAAAAAATTCAAGGGGCGTGCGCAATTGCTATCGGGCTTTAGATTTTTTATAACACCACCAGCCCCTCCTCAACCTCGCGACTCCCACGAAAAGCCCCGCACCGCGAAGCACAGTCCGAACGCGCCCCACAGCGCGATCACCGCGAGCGCGTCGAGGTTGCTCGCGAGGCTCGCCCCGGTTACCATCGCGCCGGAGAGGCCGTCGATCAGCGGCTTCAGCGGCAGCGCGTCGGCGATCGTGCGCACGAAGCCGGGGACGCTGGAGGAGTCGAAGGCGTAGAACGACACGGCGACCACGGGCAGGAACACCGCGTTGACGTACGCGGCTGTGGACTCGAAGTTGGGGATCGCGTGCGCGAACGCGACGCCGAGGGCGGCGAAGCACACGACCCCCGCGAGCACGAACACCACGAGCGTGCCCCACTGCTGCGGCCAGCCGACCCCGAAGAACGCCCGTCCGGCGAGCACCACGATCGCAATCTGCATCGCCGTGTTGGTGACGGCGTTGGCGGCGACCCCGCCGAAGTAGGAGATCGTCGGCAGCGGCGTGCCGCGGATCCGCTTGAGCACGCCGCGCTCGCGCAGAAACACGATGTTGTACGCCAGGGCGGTGAACGTGGTGGACATCACGCTCATCCCCGCGATCATCGGCACCAGCCGGTCGAGCTGGTGCTGGTTGCCGCTGAGCGCCGCGCCGGCGCCGGCGAGGACTACCAGCGGCAGCACGAAGTTGAAGAAGGCGGCCGAGGGGTTGCGCCAGAACATGCGCCGCTCCAGGCGGTACTGGCGCCAGGAGAGGGCTAGGGTCTCGCTCATCGGCTGCTCCGGCGTGATGCTGGCGCCGTGGCGGCGAGGTCGGCGGGGTCGCTGTTGGAGGCGCGCGACGGTGAGCTTCCGGAGTGGGGAGGTGGCGGCGCCTCGACATCCGCGGTCAGCTCCAGGTACACGTCCTCCAGCGACGGGCGCCCGACGGACAGCTCCTCCAGTCGCTCCCCCCGCGCGAGCGCTGCCGCGGTCAGCTCGTGCAGGAGCGCAGTGGGGTCGTCGGTCTGGCGCTCGACCACCGCGCCATCGGGGCCGCGGTAGGCGACCCGATGGTGGGACGCGCCCACGCCGAGCTCCCGCGGCGGCCCGATCGCGAGCACGCGCCCCTCCTTGACGATCGCCACGCGGTCCGCCAGCGCTTGCGCCTCGTCGAGGTAGTGCGTGGTCAGCAGGATCGTCTTGCCCAGGGCGCGCAGCGAGCGGATCGTCTCCCAGGCGGCCCGCCGCGCCTCGGGGTCGAAGCCCGTGGTCGGCTCGTCGAGGAAGATCAGCTCGGGGTCGCCGACGAGCGCCAGCGCGAAGTCCAGCCGCCGCAGTTGCCCGCCGGAGAGCCGGCGGCTGCGCACGTCGGCCTTCTCCACGAGGCCCGCCAGCTGCAGCACCTCCTCGACGTCGCGCGGGTGCGGGTAGAAGCTAGCCCAGTGGCGCAGCGCCTCGCGCGGGGTGACGTGGCTGTAGATGCCGCCCGCCTGCAGCACGATCCCGATCCGCCGGCGCAGGTCGATCGAGCGACGGGCGGGGTCATACCCGAGCACCGACACCTCGCCCCCGTCGCGCGCGCGGTACCCCTCGAGGATCTCCACCGTGGTGGTCTTGCCGGCCCCGTTGGGCCCGAGCAGCCCGAACACCTCGCCGCGCTGCACGGCGATGTCGATCCCCCGCACGGCTTCATACTCGCCGTAGCGCTTGCGCAGGTCGCGCACCTCGATTGCGGGGCCGCCGCCGTTCACGGCCCAATCATCGCAGGGGCGCCCGGTGGCTGGCCATGGAGGGCCAGCCCCCAGCAGCCTGGGATGCAAGTGCCCCGCGCGGACGCGCGCCAACCCTGCCCTACCAGTGAACCCCGCGCGTGAGGGTGGCCATCGCGATCTGCTCGAAGGAGGCCCGCTCCTCGGCGTCCTGCTGGCCGCGCGAGGCGGCCGAGTCGGGGAAGACGCGGTAGGCGAGGTGGAGGATGCGGTCTACCGCCTTGGGGGAGAGGGCGTAGAGGACCTCGCCCGCGGTGCCGAGGCGGGTGCCCATGTGCTTGGGGTGGGTGCGCAGCGCCTCGCAGATCATGTCCGCGGCCTGCTCGGGGGTGATCGCGGGGAAGGCGTCGTACATCTTCGTCGGGGCGATCATCGGCGTGCGCACGAGCGGCATGTGAATCGTGGTGAAGGTGACGCCGTCGCCGATCGTCTCCGAGGCGACGACGCGGGTGAAGGCGTCCAGCGCGGCCTTCGAGGCCACGTACGCGGAGAAGCGGGGCGGGTTGGTCTGCACGCCGATCGAGGAGATGTTCACGATGTGGCCGCTGCCCCGCTCGCGCATGTCGGGGAGCAGGCGGATGATCAGGCGGATCGCGCCGAAGTAGTTGAGCTGCATCGTCCGTTCGAAGTCGTGAAAGCGGTTGTATGAGAGCGCGATCGAGCGGCGGATCGAGCGACCGGCGTTGTTGACGACCATGTCGACGTGGCGGTGATCGGTGAGCACCCGCGCGACGAGGTCGTCCACGGAGTCCATGTCCGACATGTCGGCGGCGTACACGAACGCGGTGCCCCCGGCGGCGACGATCTCCGCGCGCAGCTCCTCGAGCTTCTCGACGTTGCGCGCGACGAGCAGCGGGATCCCGCCGGCGGCGGCGACCTGCAGCGCGGCGGCGCGCCCGATCCCGGAGGAGGCGCCGGTGATCAGCACGCGCCGGCCCTCCACCGCCTCCTGCAGCGTGCGGTCGCGGCTGAGATTCGGGTCCATCTCGCGCTCCCAGTAGTCCCACAGCCGCTGCGCGTAGGTGTGCAGCTCCGGCGGCTGCTCGAGGCCCGAGCCGGCGAGCGCCAGCTGCGTGGAGCGGCTGTCGAAGCGGGGCACCAGCTCCATGTGGGCGATCACCTCCTCGGGGATCCCCAGCTCGCGCAGCGCGAGGCCGCGCAGCTGGCGCCACGGGGGCAGCGCCATCGTCAGCGTCAGCGGCCACTTCGGGACCACGCGCGTGATGCGCTTGTCGAGGCTGACCGCGAAGCGGGGGGCGTGCGCGGCGGTGGCCAGCTCGTTGACCAGCTCGTCCACGCGCTGCCCGCGCGGGTCGGTGAGGTGGAAGGCCTTGCCGTCGAGGTCGGGCTGGTGGATCAGGTGGTCGATCGCGCCTGCCACCCAATCGACCGGCACGACGTTCGTGCGCCCGAGGTCCACGCCGACCAGCGGCAGCCATTCCGGCAACAGCCCCCGCGCGCGCTGGATCGCCTTGAAGAAGTAGTACGGCCCATCGACCTTGTCCATCTCGCCGGTGCGCGAGTCGCCGACGACGATCGCCGGCCGGTACACCCGCCACGGCACGAACGGCTGCTCGCGCACGATCCGCTCGGCCTCCCACTTCGTGCGGTGGTAGGGCGAGGGCAGCCGCTGACCCTCGTCGAACATCTCCTCGCTGAACGTGCCCCGGTACGCGCCCGCCACGGCGATCGAGGAGACGTGGTGCAGACACCCCACCTCCAGCGAGCGCGCCAGCTCGACCGCGTGCGTGGTCCCGCCGACGTTCGCGGCCGAGTTCTGCTCCGCGGGCGCGGTCATGTCGTAGATCGCCGCGAGGTGCACGAAGTGGTCGATCTTGCCCCGCAGCTCCGTGATCTGCTCCTCGTCGAGCCCCAGCAGCGGGCGGCGCAGGTCGCCCACGACGGGGATGATCCGTTTCGCGGCGGGCTCGTCGGTTGCCGTCGACCAACGGTCGATCAGGTCGTCGAGGCGGGCCGTGGAGCCCTCGCGCACGAGGACGTGGATCTTGCCGTTGCGGTTCCCCAGCAGGCACTCCATCAGGTTGCGCCCGATGAAGCCGGTGGCGCCGGTTATGAAGTAGGTCATGGTGGGTCGAGCATAGCCGCCGCTGGCTCCGTCATGGCAAGAGCTCGAGCCCCTCGACATGCGCGGGGCGGACCATTGCGAAGTGGCGGTGGTCGAGGGTTGCGAGCCTCTCCTCGCCAAGCCGCTCGACGAGAGCGAGCACACTCGCGTCAACGACGCCGAGCGGCTGGTCTTCGTACTGGGATTGAAGCTCATGGCAGCGCTTCAGGTCGCCGGTGGTAGGGGGCTCGGGCCGGTAGACGCCCGCGAGGAGGTCGTCGAGGAAGGTGAGCCAGACGTCGACGCCGAGGCGCCGGTGACACCAGTAGTCGAGCTCCGCGAGCACGAGGGTGGGAACGACGAGGTCCTCGCTCGCCTCGCTCAGAAGCTCGGCGCAGCGGGCGTGGTCGGGGTCCGCCGCGTCGAGCGCGGCCAGCAAGGGACCGGTGTCGAGTACGAGCGGCACCTACGACGGCGACTCGGCGACTGGTCCGGCAGCCACCTGTGCGGCGGAGAGCCCGTCGGTCGAGCGCCCGACGCCCAATCGCGGCCGGCGAGCGCGGTGTAGCGATGCCGCCTTCTCGTCGACGGCCTCCGCCAGCACCACGGTGAGCGCCACGCCGCGCCTGTGAGCCTCGGCTTCCAGGGTGTCGAGGGAGGAGCGCCTGGCGGCGACGGTCGTTCTGCGAGTTTGATTCACGATGCATGATTCTAGCATCGAGGGCGGGATGCTTTCGCGCGATGCTCGAGTTCGTGCAAGGGCCATCTCTTCTTCATCCGCCTCGTACGCGCGAGTGGGACGGCCCGAAGTCCGGTGGCTACGCCCCAGCCCCGGCCCCGCCGCGCCCCTCGCCCCCCGCGAAGCGCGAAGCCCCGCGGATCGCGTCCTCGAACACGTCCGGGCCGGCCCGGGACTCCAGCGCGAGGGCCTCGGGGAGTGGCAGCCCGAGGCCGTGGATCGCGGCGGCGCGGTCCGCGAGCATCGTGCGCTGAGGGAAACGGGCGAGGCCCTCGGCCAGCTCCAGCGCGCGGTCGAGGTGGCGACCGGGCGGGACCATCTCATTCACAAGCCCAATCGAAAGAGCCTCGGTGGCGTCCATGATGCGCCCGGTGAGGATGATGTCCAGGGCCCGGCCGAGGCCCACGATGCGCGGCAGGCGTTGGGTGCCGCCGTCGATCAGCGGCACGCCCCAGCGGCGCTCGGGGAAGCCGAGGCGCGAGTCGGCGGTGGCGATCCGCAGGTCGCACCACAGCGCCAGCTCCAGCCCGCCGGCGAGCGCGAAGCCGGAGATCGCGGCGACGGTCGGCTTGGAGGGCGTGAGGCGGGTGAAGCCCATCGGCCCCTCAGGCGCGGTGAGGCGCCCGCCGAAGGACTCGAGCGCCTTCAGGTCGGCGCCGGCGCAGAAGGAGACGCCGCCCGCGCCGGTGAGCACCAGCACGCGCGCGCCGTCGTCGGCCTCGAAGCGCAGGTAGGCCTCGTGCAGCGCGACCGCGGTGGGGCCGTCGACGGCGTTGCGCCGCTCCTGGCGGTCGATCGTTAGGAGCGCCGCGGAGCCGCGGCGCTCGTATGTGACCGGAGCCAGACCACCCAACTACCAGCCCCCGCGGAAGCGGTCCCCGTTGGCGTGCGAGCGCGCCGCGGCGACGCGCGCGTCTTTGCGCTTTTCGAGATGTTTCTGCAGCAGGCTGGCGAGCAGGATGAAGGTCGGGAAGAAGACGATCAGGATGAACCCGGCCTCGGTCACGACCTTGTCGTCGGTCGCCCCGTAGAAGCCGCGCCCGTCGTTCATCGCCAGCGCCGCGGGAGCGGACAGCAGCAGCAGGGCGATACCGGTGGGGAGGCTCCAGAGTAGGCGGCGCATGACGGGGCAATGGTATCGGAGCGCTCGGCCGGGCGGCGAGCTGGGCCATGCGGCACGTTCGGCCAATGCGAGGTGTTCTCGCCCGCGGCCGCCGAGCGCGACGGGCCGGCCAAGCCGGTGGGGCTACCCGCCTACCATGCGAGCGATGGCTGTGCTGATCGCATCGGACCTCCACAAGGAGATCGCCGGCAAACCGCTGCTGCGCGGGGTGTCGTTCAAGCTGGAGCGGCGGGAGCGGATGACGATCGCCGGGCGCAACGGCGCGGGCAAGACCACGCTGCTGCGGATGCTGTCGGGGGAGGAGTCGATCGACAAAGGCGAGCTGAGCCTGCAGAAGAGCGCGCGCGTGGCGCTCCACGACCAGCGCCCACCGCGGGAGCGCGGGGTGGCGCTGCGCGAGTACGTGCTCTCCGGCTGCGCGCAGGAGCTGGCGGCCGAGCGCGAGCTAGCCGAGCTGGAGCGGAAGATGGGGGAGGGGTTCGAAGGCGGCACGGAGGGCCCGGAGCAGGCGAACGGTCGCAAGCGGGAGCAGGAGTACGAGACCACCCTCGACCGCTATGCCCGCGCGCAGGCGCGGCTGGAGGCGCTGGGCGGCTACCTGTGGCGCGACCGCGCCACGGTGATGACGCGCGGGCTGGGCTTCGCCGAGCAGGACTTGGAGCGCCCGCTGGACACCTTCTCCGGCGGGCAGCTCGACGCGCGCCTCGCTCGCCCGCGCGCTGGCGACGAACGCGGACGTGCTGCTGCTGGACGAGCCCACCAACCACCTCGACATCGAGTCGCTGGAGTGGCTGGAGCAGACGTTGACGGGCCTCGACGCGGCGATCGTGCTCGTCGCCCACGACCGCTGGTTCCTGGAGGCGGTCGGCACCGCCGTGCTGGAGCTCGAGGCCGGCCGCTCGCGCTTCTTCGCCGGCAGCTGGCACAACTGGCGCCGCGAGCAGGCCGCCCGCGAGATCGCGCAGGGCAAGGCGATCGACAAGCAGCAGGCGGAGATCGCGCGCATGGAGCGTTTCATCGAGCGCTTCCGCTACAAGGCGACGAAGGCCAAACAGGCGCAGTCGCGCGTGAAGAAGCTGGCGAAGATCGAGCGGATCGAGCGCGACCCACGCGACGCGCAGGGCCTGGAGTTTGCGTTCAAGGCGCCGGAGCGCTCCGGGAAGGTGATCTTCGAGCTGACCGGCGCGCGCGTGGAGGTCGGGGGAGAGGATTTTGATGGCGGCTCCGCCGCGGGGGTAGCGCTGGCCGATCTCCGATCGGTCGAAGCCGGCGCTGCCGGGGCTCGTGCCAAGGGGGCCCGCGCGGGAGGGTCGCCGATCGTGCTGTTGGAGCACGCCGAGCTGTGGCTGGAGCGCGGCGAGCACGTCTCGCTGGTGGGTCCCAACGGCAGCGGCAAGACCACCCTGATCGAGACGCTCGCGGGGCAGCGGCCGCTGGCGGCGGGAAAGCTGGGCACCGGGCACAACGTGAAGGTCGGCTACCTCTCCCAGCACGCGGATGAGCTGGGCGCCGGCGGGCCGCCCACCCAGAGCGTGCTCGACGCGGCGCAGCGCGCGACGGGCCTGACACCGAACAAGGCGCGCGCCCTGCTCGGCCAGTTCCTGTTCTCTGGCGAGGAGGCCGAAAAACCGCTCGCGGGCCTCTCCGGCGGGGAGCGCCGCAGATTGTCGCTCGCGGTGCTCGTCCACTCCGGCGCGAACGTGCTGATCCTCGACGAGCCCACCAACCACCTCGACATCGAGAGCCGCGAGGCGCTGGAGGACGCGCTGCGGGCGTTCCAGGGCGCGGTGCTGCTCGTCTCCCATGACCGCGCGCTGCTGGACGCCGTCGGCACCCGCACGATCGCGGTGGAGGGCCGCACGCTGCGCAGCTACGAGGGCGGCTGGCCGGAGTACGTGCGCGTGCGCGAAGAGCGCCGTGGTATCGAGACCCGCTCGCCCGCGGCGCTGGACGGGTCGGGCTTTACCAACGGCGCGGCGCGCGAGCCGCATGCCGTTGGCTCTTCCTCAAACGGCGCCGCTCCCCCAGTGGACGCCGTGGCCGGCGCGAAGCCAAAGGCGGCTACGGCGAAGCCCAAAGCCAAGCCCAAGGGCCCCTCCAAGAACCGCCTCAACGACCAGCAGAAGGCGGAGCTGGAGATCGAAGCGGCAGAGGCCGCGCTGCGCGAGGTCGAGGACGCCCTGGCCGATCCGGCGGCATGGGCGACCAAGTACGAGTCGGCCAAGTCCGAGGCCCGTCACACCGCCGCACGCCGCGCGGTTGAGGCGGCGTACGCGCGTCTCGAAGCGCTGGTGGGGTGAAGCTGACACGCTGTAGGCGTCTTGGCCCACAGTCTTCAAGCTGCGCTAATCTCGATCGTGTGAGTGACTCGCTGAATTACTTCACGATCCGCTACGAGGATGGTGGCGAGGGGTGGGTCATGGCAACGATTCGCGAGGTTCCCGGCGCCATCAGCCAGGGCCGCACGCGTGCCGAAGCGCGCGAGAACGTCATCGACGCGCTCCGGCTTATGCTCAGCCCCGAGCCCAAGCCGGACGCTGCCACCGACAGCGAACTGCTTCCGTTGAGCATCGGATAGCTGCTGTCGTAGCGATCTGTCATCGTCGGTCTCGTGAAGCGGATCGACCTCGAACGGCACCTTCGCAGCCAAGGTTGCTGTCCCGTAGATGAGGGGGGCCGTCACACGCGATGGTGCGGTCCAGCGGGAGAGCGTTCAGCCATTCCACGGCACCGCGAGCTCGGCACCGGGGTAGCTAGGACGATATGCAAACAGCTTGGGGTGCAGCCCCCGGCTGGCAGCCGCTGAGACCTACACTGAGCGCACGATGGACGACCGCAAGAAGACCGTGCGCAACGTGGCGATTCTGTTGCTGCTCGCCGCGGCGGTTGCCTACCTGCCCGGCGGCGGCCGCGCAGCGGCGACCTTCCAGACGATCCTCGGCGTCGCCTTCATGATTGGCATCGGCTTCGCCGGCCTGTGGTTCTACCGCCAGCACCACGTCGCCATCCACAGCCTCGGCGACCGCCGCCGCGCGCTGTTGTACGGGTCGATCGGCGTGGCCGTGGTGACCGTGGCGGCCAAACCGCGGATGTGGGAAACGAGCTTCGGCGAGTTCGCCTGGTTTGTGCTGATCGGGCTCGTCGTGTACACGCTGTTCGCGCTCTACCGCTACTCGCGCAGCTATTGACCACGCGCCCGTTGCCGAGCACGTCCGCACCGGTGCCCCGCCCCGACCGCCGCCGCCGATGACCGCCTCGCGCGCCGGCCGAAGCAGGGGGACGCTAGCTTGAGCGAGCATCCCCTTTTGGACCAGCGCCGTGGGCTCCCCGACCAGCCGGGGGTGTACCTCTTCCGCGACGCCAAAGGCCGCGTGGTGTACGTCGGCAAGGCGAAGTCGATCCGCAAACGCGTCGCCTCGCACTTCGCCAAGGCGCAGGTGCCAAGCAGTCCCGGCCACGCGGAGATGGTCGCCGCGGTCGAGCAGATCGAGTTCGTCGTCGTCGGCTCCGAGGCCGAGGCGCTGCTGGCGGAGCAGAGCTTCATCAAGCAGTACCGCCCCCGCTTCAACATCCGCCTGCGCGATGACAAGTCCTACCCGTTCATCGCGATCTCGCTCGACGAGGAGTTCCCGCGCGTGTACTTCACGCGCGAGCGCCACCGCCCCGGCCGCGCCTACTTCGGCCCCTACTCCAACGCCAAGCGCGTGCGCGGCACGCTCGACCTGCTGACGAAGATCTTCATGTTCCGCTCCTGCACCGGCCCCGAGCCGGGGCGACGCAGCGGCAGCCCCTGCTTGGACTATTACATCAAGCGCTGCGAGGCCCCGTGCGTCGGTTATGTCACCAAGGAGGAGTACCGCAGGAGCATCGACGGTGTGGTGGACTTCCTCTCCGGGCGCTACCGCACGATCGAGCGCGACCTGCAGGCGCGGATGAAGGTGGCGTCAGAGGCGCAGGAGTACGAGCAGGCCACGCTGGAGCGCAACCGTCTGCGCGCTGTGCGCTCGCTGTTGGAGCGCCAGCGCGTGGCCAGCGAGTCGATCGGCACGCTCGACGCCGTGGCCGTGGCGCTCGACGGCACCGAGGCCAACGCGCAGGTCTTCCAGGTGCGCGACGGGGTGCTCTCCGATCGCCAGTCGTTCTATTTGTCAAACGAGGCCGAGCGTGCCCTGCCCGAGGTGGCAGAGGAGTTCATGCTCCAGTACTACGCCGGCCACAGCGCGATCCCGGCGCAGATCGTCGTGCAGCGGGAGATCCTGCAGGAGGATCGCGACGCCCTCGCCGAGGCCCTTGCCAGCCGCCGCGGCGGCCCCGTCGAGCTGCGCGCGGCCGAGCGCGGCGACAAGCGCCGCATCCTCGAGCTCGCCGAGCGCAACGCGCGCCTGGCGCTCGACCAGGAGCACCTACGCGCCGAGCGCCGTCGCCAGAGCCGCGTCGAGGCGCTGGAGGGACTGCAGCGCGCGCTCGGCCTCGACGTACCGCCGGTGCGGATCGAGTGCTTCGACATCTCCAACCTCGGCGGCACCCACACCGTCGCCTCGATGGTCGTGTTGGAGGGCGGCGCACCGAAGAAGTCCGACTACCGTCGCTTCAAGATCCGCACGCTGGGTGAGGGGGAATCCGACGACTACGCGGCGATGGCCGAGGTGCTCGGCCGTCGCTTTGCCCAGTGGGAGCGCCAGGCCGACCTCTCCCCGCACGACCCCGAGTACGACTCGAGCTTCGCGGCGCTGCCCAACGTCGTCGTGATCGACGGTGGCAGGGGTCAGCTCGCCGCCGGGATCGAGCCCCTGCGCGGCTTTCGCGAGCGCGGCGTGGCGGTGATCTCGCTCGCCAAGCGGATCGAGGAGGTGTTCATGCCCGGCCGCCGTACGCCGCTCGTGCTCGACCACTCCACGCCCGAGCTGCAGCTGCTGCAGCGCGCCCGCGACGAGGCCCACCGCTTCGCGATCACCCACCACCGCAGCCGCCGCGACCGCGCGCTCACCAGCTCGCTGCTGGACGAGCTGCCGGGGGTCGGCCCCGCGCGCAAGCGCGCTCTGCTCGCCCACTTCGGCTCGCCCGAGGCGGTGGTGGGAGCCTCGCGGGAGGAGCTGCAGGCGGTGCCGGGGCTGCCGGCGAAGGTGGCACGGGAGCTGCATGCGCATTTGAACCGGACTGGGTGAGACGGGCCCACGGGTAACAGGCTGGCGTCGCCGATGTCCGCGCGACTCGGCACAATCAAGAGGTGTCCGTCTTCCGACCGCTTCGAGGCCCGCTCCGCTTCCAGAGCAAGCCGGTCGTGAAGTCGAGCCTCAAGGAGCTCGTGGTTATCACCGGCTTCTCCGGCGCCGGCAAGTCGACCGCGATGAACGTGTTCGAGGACGCTGGCTACTTCTGCGTGGACAACCTCCCCCCGGAGATGATCCGCTCGCTGACCGAGCTGTTCATGCACGAGGGCTCCAAGGTCGAGCGCGCCGCGGTCGTCTCCGACGTGCGCGGCGGCGTCTACTTCGAGGCGCTGCAGGCGGTGGTGGACGAACTGGAGTCGGTCGGCCTCGACCACCACGTGCTGTTCCTGGAGGCCGCCGAGCAGACGCTCGTCAACCGCTACAAGGAGACCCGCCGTCGCCACCCGCTGGCGCCCGACGGCTCGGTTACGGCCGGTGTCGCGGCCGAGCGGGCGCTGCTGGAGCCGCTGCGCAATCGCGCCGACGTGGTGATCGACACGACCGGCATGTCCGCGGCGATGCTGCGCGGCAAGATCGCCGACGAGCTGGTGCCGCGCCGTGCCACGGGCCGCCTTGCGCTGACGTTCATGAGCTTCGGTTTCAAGCACGGCCCCCCGCGCGAGGAGGACCTCGCCTTCGACGTGCGCTTCCTGCCCAACCCCCACTACGTGCCCGAGCTGCGTGAGCTGACCGGCATCGACCCCCGCGTGGTCGAGTACGTCGCCCGCGACGGGCGCCTGGAGGAGTTGTACGAGCGGTTGTACGGGCTGCTCGACTTCCTGCTGCCGCAGTACGTCGCCGAGGGGCGCGCCCACCTCGTGGTGGCGATCGGCTGCACCGGCGGCCGGCACCGCTCGGTGGCGATCGCCGAGGGCCTCGCGGCGCGCTACCGCGAGCAGGACACCCTCACGGTGGCGGTCACCCACCGCGACATCGACAAGCGCTCGCGCGACGCATGAGCGGTTCGCTTACGCGCCCGGGCGCGACTGGATCGAGCTCGGCCCTGCACCTCGGCGCCCGGGCCCGCTCCATCAACCGCTCCCGATGATCGACCACCTTGGAGTCGAGGTCGCCGACCTCGCGCGCTCAGCGGCCTTCTACGATGCGGTGTTCTTCGCGATCGGAGTGCGCCGTATGCACGAGAGCGAGCACGCAATTGCCTATGGGGTGACGGCCCCGGTCTTCTGGATCGTCACCCGCGGGCGCCCGCCCGCCCCCGGCTACGGCCACGTCGCCTTCCGCGCCGCCGGGCGCGTGGCGGTTGATCACGCCTACGAGGCTGGCCTTGCCGCCGGGGGGCGGGGCGACGGCGAGCCGGGGCCGAGGACGCGCTACGGGCCGCTCTACTACGCCGCCTATCTGCTCGATCCGGACGGCCTGCGCGTGGAGATTGTCGCCAACTCCCGTTGAGGGCTCGCCCCCCGCCCCCCCGCTGCCGGCGGTGGCATGTGCCGGGCGGTGAGCTGGCGGCGGGCAGGGTGCGGGTATGCGTATTAACCTTTTAAAGGCCGTGCGCAATTGCTATCGGGCTTTGGATTTTTATATATGCACCTGGCCTCTCTCGGGGCTGATATATACAATAGCTATACGATCCTTGAGGCGCTGGCCAGGCGAAGCCGCCGCGCGCCCCCGGTCCGATAGCCTTGGGCTGGTAGCCGGGTCGTCGGGGTAACGCTCCCACGGTCCGGCATCGTTCGTTTCTGCCCTCATCGCCCGTTATTGGTGTGCGCCTGAGGAGGCTCCAGAGGAAAAATGCCCGTACGTGTCGGAATCAACGGATTTGGCCGCATCGGCCGCAATGTGCTGCGCGCCGCCAAAGTGCGAGACGATGCCACGAGGGTGGCGCAGGCGGCCGAAGGCCGGCGAGCTGGGCCCCTCGTTGTTGATGATGCGATCGAGTGGGTAGCCGTCAACGACCTCACCGACGCGCGCACGCTCGCGCACCTCTTGAAGTACGACTCGATCAAGGGTCCCTACCCGGGCGAGGTGCGGGCGCTCGATGGTGCGATCGAGGTGGATGGTCACGAGCTGAAGGTACTCGCCGAGACCGACCCCGCGAAGCTGCCCTGGCAGGAGCTCGGGGTCGACGTGGTGATCGAGTCCACCGGGCGCTTCACCGACCGCGAGCACGCCGCGATCCACCTGGAGCGCGGGGCGAAGAAGGTGATCATCTCCGCGCCGGCGACCGACCCCGATGTGACCGTCGTGCCCGGGGTCAACTTCGAGACCGCCTACGACCCCGCCGTGCACCACGTGATCTCCAACGCCTCCTGCACGACCAACTGCCTGGCGCCGGTGGCGAAGGTGGTCAACGACACGGTTGGCATCAAACACGGGCTGATGACCACGATCCACGCCTACACCGCCGACCAGCGCCTGCAGGACCTCCCCCACAAAGACCTGCGCCGCGCGCGCGCCGCGGCGATCAACCTGATCCCGGCCTCGACCGGCGCCGCCAAGGCGATCGGTCTCGTGATCCCGGCGCTGCAGGGCAAGCTGCACGGCTTCGCGGTGCGTGCCCCCGTGCCGACCGGCTCGGTCGTGGACCTCACGGTCGAGTGCGAGCGCGCCACCACCGTCGAGGAGGTCAACGCGGCGCTCAAAGCGGCCTCGGAAAGCGCGCCGCTGCAGGGGATCATGGCCTACACCGAGGACTCGATCGTCTCCAGCGACATCGTCGGCTCGCCGTACTCCTCGATCGTCGACTCCCAGCTCACCGCGGTGGTGGACGCTACGATGCTGAAGGTCGTGGCCTGGTACGACAACGAGTGGGGCTACTCCAACCGGCTCGTGGACCTCGTGCAGAGGGTCCTGTAGGGAGAGGTCCGGGGGGGGATCGCGTGAGAAGCCTTGACGACCTCGACGTTCACGGGCGGCGCGTGCTGGTGCGCGTGGACCTCAACGTCCCGCTCGCCACCGGCCCCGGCGGGGAGGTCGGGCTCGCCGACGACACCCGTATCCGTGCGGCGCTCCCTACGATCGAAGAGCTGCGCGGCAAGGGCGCGCGCCTGGTGCTGGTATCCCATCTCGGCCGCCCGCACGGGCACGTCGCGGGGCTGTCGATGGCGCCGGTCGCGGCGCGCCTGAGTGAGCTGACCGGCGCGGACGTGGCGCTGGCGCCGGCGGTGGTCGGCGACGAGGTCAAGGCGTTAACCGAACAGCTCCATGACGGCGAGATGCTGCTGCTGGAGAACGTCCGCTTCGAGGAGGGCGAGATCGGCAACGACCCGGCCTTCGCGCGGGCGCTGGCGGAGCTCGCCGAGGTGTATGTCAACGACGCCTTCGGCGTCGCCCACCGCGCCCATGCCAGCACCGAGGGCGTCGCTCACCTGCTGCCGAGTGCCGCCGGGCGGCTGCTCGAAGGCGAGGTGAAGACGCTCACCGGGATTCTCGATCATCCGGCGCGGCCGCTCGTCGCGATCGTGGGCGGCTCGAAGGTGGCGGACAAGATCGCCGTGATCGACCGCTTCCTGCAGGTCGCCGACGTGGTGATGATCGGCGGTGCGATGTGCTTCCCGTTCCTGTGCGCGCAGGGGCACTCGGTGGGGGAGTCATTATGTTGCGAGGAGGACGTCGAGCATGCGCGCCGGCTGCTCAAGCGGGCCAGCGACACGCACGCATCCCAGCCCGGCCGCGCGCGCCTGCTCGTGCCGCACGACCTCGTGCTCGGCGACCGCCTCGCCGATGACGCACAGCACCGCGCACTCGACGGCGTGGAGGTCCCCCCCGGGTGGATGGGCCTCGACATCGGCCCCGCCACCGCGGAGCGCTACGGGCGCGAGATCGAGAGCGCAGGCACCGTCTTCTGGAACGGCCCGATGGGCGCATTCGAGTACGCGCCGTTCGCCTCCGGCACGCGCGCGGTCGCCGAGGCGGTGGCGAAGGCGTCCGGCCTGACGGTCGTCGGCGGCGGCGACTCGGCCTCCGCGCTTGCCCACTACGGCCTGGAGGAAGCCGTCGATCACCTTTCCACCGGGGGCGGCGCGACACTCGAGCTGGTGGAGGGCCGCACGCTGCCCGGCGTTCAAGCCCTGGAAGGCGCCTGCGTTTCGTGAGCGCTCGCACCCCCTTCATTGCCGGCAACTGGAAGATGTACAAGACCGAGGCCGAGGCGGAGCTGTACGTCCAGGCGTTGCTGCCTTTGTTGGCCGCGGTGAGCGGCGTCGATGTCGGCATCTGCGTGCCCTTCACCGACCTGCGCGCGATGGTCGACTCCGCGCGTGGCTCGCGCGTGGAGGTGTATGCGCAGAACATGCACGCCGAGCCGGAGGGCGCATACACGGGCGAGATATCCCCGCCGATGCTCGCCGAGACCGGCGCCCGGGGCGTCGTGCTCGGCCACTCCGAGCGCCGGGCGCTGTTCGGCGAGACCGACCGCGCGCTCGCGCTGAAGCTGCCCGCCGCGCTGAGTGCCGGGCTGCAACCGATCCTGTGCGTGGGGGAGAGCGAGGCCGAGCGCGCCGCGGGCGACACCGAGCGCAAGCTGCGCCAGCAGGTTCGCGAGGACCTGGCGGGGCTCGCCGACGAGCAGCTCCCCGAGGTGGCGATCGCATACGAGCCGATCTGGGCGATCGGCACCGGCCAGACCGCCACGCCCGAGCAGGCGCAGGAGGCCGTCGCCTTCGTCCGCGCGTTGATCGCCGACCGCGCCGGCGCCGAGCTCAGCGAGCGCGTGCGGATCCTCTACGGCGGCTCGGTCAACCCCGACAACGCCTCCGCGCTGCTGGCGCTCCCCGACGTGGACGGGGCGCTTGTCGGCGGGGCCTCGCTGCAGGCCGACACCTTCGCCTCGATCGTGCAGGCGGCCTCTTGACGACCAGGCCCCTGCCCTGCGCCTGCCTGGTCGTGCTGGATGGCTGGGGCCTCGCCGACCCGAGCCCCGGCAACGCTGTCTCGCTGGCGCGCACGCCGGTTTTCGACGAGCTGTGGGGCACATACCCGCACACCACGCTGACGGCCAGCGGGCGTGCCGTGGGGCTGCCCGAGGGGCAGATGGGCAACTCCGAGGTCGGCCACCTCAACCTCGGCGCCGGCGCCGTGATCCGCCAGGACCTCACGCGTATCAACGACGCCGTGCTCGACGGGGTGTTGAGCGAGAACCCCGCGATCGTGCACGCGCTCACCTGCTCGGAGCGTGTGCACCTGATCGGGTTGGTCTCCGACGGCGGCGTGCACTCCAGCCTCGGCCACCTGCAGGCGCTGCTGGAGCTCGCCGGGCGTCTTGCGGTGCGTGACCTCGTGATCCACTGCTTCACCGACGGCCGCGACACCCCGCCCGAATCGGGCATCGAGCACGTCGCGCTGCTCGAACGGTGGTGCCTGGAGCTGTGGCCTCCCGGCCGAAGCCGGGGGACACTCGCCTTCGGCGAGCATCCCCGTTTCGGCCAACGCAGCCGGGTGCGCGTCGGCTCGGTCGTCGGCCGCTGGTACGCGATGGACCGCGACCGTCGCTGGGAGCGCGTCCAGGCCGCCTACGACCTGCTCGTCCACGGCCGTGCCCCCCACCACGAGGAGACCGGCGTGCAGGCCGTGCAGCACGCCTACGACCGGGGGGAGACCGACGAGTTCATCGCCCCGACCACGGTCGGCGACGAGGCGCTGATCCGCCCGTGGGACTCCGTGCTCTGCTTCAACTTCCGCCCCGACCGGATGCGCGAGATCGTGCGCGCGCTGGCCGAGCCCGGGTTTGGCGGAGCCGAGGAGCAACTGCCCGGCTGGGAGGGGCGCCGGGGAATCGAGCCGGTCGACCAGCTCACCACACTCACCGAGTACGAGGAAGAGTGGGACTACCCGGTCGCGTTCCCCCCACAGCGCCCCGCCGTCACGCTTGCCGGGGTGCTCGCCACCGCGCGCGCCTCGCAGTTGCACGTCGCGGAGACCGAGAAGTACGCCCACGTCACCTACTTCTTCAACGGCGGCGACGAGGCGCCCTACGACGGGGAACGGCGCGAGCTTGCCCCCTCCGTGCGGGACGTTCCCACCTACGACCTCTCGCCCGAGATGAGTGCCCGCGCGGTCACCGACCGCTTCCTGGCCGCCTGGCGTGAGCACCCGGAGGGCGGGTTTCGGTTCGCGGTGATCAACTTCGCCAACCCCGACATGGTTGGCCACACTGGCGTGATCCCCGCCGCGGTGCGCGCGATTGAGACCGTCGACGCCTGCCTGCGCGAGGTCGTTGAAGAGGTGCTCGCCGCGGGCGGCGCCTGCCTGATCACCGCCGACCATGGCAACGCCGAGCACATGCTCCAGCCCGACGGCTCCCCCAACACCGCCCACACCTCCAACCTGGTGCCGCTGATCGTCACGCTTCACGGCCTGCGGCTGCTGCAGGACGAGGGTATCCTCGCCGACGTGGCCCCGTCGGTGCTCGCGCTGCTCGGCATCCCCCAGCCCGAGGAGATGTCGGGGCGCTCGCTGATCCTATGATCGGCACCTCTCCACCCGAGTCCTCAACGGATGAGCATTCTTTTTCTACCCCTACCACCGACGATCGACCTGGTGAGCTAATGACCCCCACCGCAATGCGTAGACGCCGGCGTGGATCGCGGCTGCTCGGCCTCGTGTTCGTCGCCGCCGGCATCAACCACTTCGTCATACCCCGCCCCTACCGCCAGATCGTGCCGCCATGGACGGCCCGCTGGGCCGGCGCTGAGACGATCGTCACCGTCAGCGGCGTCGCCGAGGTCGCCGGCGGGCTGGGGGTGCTGGTGCCCTCGACCCGGCGCGTCTCTGGCCTGTGGCTGATCGCGCTGCTCGCCGCGGTGTTCCCCGCCAACCTCCACATGGCGCTCAATCCCGAGGAGTTCCGCCGCATCCCCCGCTGGGCGTTGTATGCGCGGCTGCCGCTTCAGCCGCTGGCGATGTGGTGGGCGTGGCGCGCCACACGCCGAGATTGAGCGCCCCACTGCTGCTATGTTCGGTTGAGCAGGGAGGGTCCGGATCGTGTCCGCACCGAGTGCAATGGCAACCGCGACAGCCATCAATACCGAATCGCCAGTGCCGAGCATGCTTGCCGCGGGGGCGCAGGCGCTGAGCGAAGGCACCGGCGGAAAGACGCTGAGCGAAGGCGAGCTCCGCGCCTGGCGCGGGCTCAAGCGGGCGCACGCCTCGCTTGCCAAACGCGTCGACGCCGAGCTTGAGCGCACTCACGGGCTGCCCCTCTCCTCCTACGAGGTGCTCCACCATCTGGTCGAGTCCCCCGGCGGCAGGATGCGCATGTGCGACCTCGCCGAACAGGCCCAGCTCTCGCGCAGTGGGCTCACACGCCTGGCCGACCGGCTCGAAAAGGAGGGGCTGCTGGAGCGCTGCTCATGCGAACACGACGCCCGCGGCGCCTACGCCTGTCTCACCGAGCTCGGCCGCGCGCGGCTCAGCGCGGCGCGCGGCACGCATCTGGCGGTCGTGCGCGAGCAGTTCCTCTCGCGCTTCACCGAGGAAGAGCTCGGCGCGCTTGCGGAGCTGTGGGACCGAATCGCCCCGTGTGGCGGCGGTTGCGGCGTGCCTCGTCGCTCGACGGTTGCACCCTGAGCGCCGCGCCGATCAGGTCCCCTCTTCGGCTGTCTCGACGGCCGACGGACGGCGTTTGGACTCCTCCGCTTCGGTCGCCAGCTGGTGGCGCATCTCCTCCTGTGCCCGCTGATGGCGACGGTGGCGGCGGTGCAGGATGAACGCTCCTCCAAGCGCCAGCACAACCGCTACCAGGCCGTAGATCCCGAACGTCGTGATCGCGTTGCTCGCCGACTGCCCAACGAAGTAGGCGACCAAACCCACACCGGTTGCCCAGCAGATCCCCCCGAGCGCGTTCCACAGGAAGAACGTGCGCCAGCGCATGTGGTTGGCGCCCGCCAGCCACGATGCCCACGTGCGCAAACCGAGGATGAAGCGGCCGAAGAACACCGCCTTCGGCCCGTGGCGCTCGAAGAACGGCTCGCCCGTCTCGAGCACCATCAGGCGGTGGCGGTGGAAGGGGCCGGGGCGTTCCAGCAGCCACCGCCCCCCCTTGCGCCCGATCTGGTAGCCGATGTTGTCCCCCACGATCGCCGCCAGCGCGGCCACCGCGATCACCAGCTCGATCTGCATTTTGCCCCGGCTCGCCAGCACGCCACCGACGATCACCGCCGTCTCGCCCGGCAGCGGCACCCCGCCCGACTCGGCCATCACCAACAGGAACAGGATCGGGTAGCCCGAGACTTCGACGAGGTGGTTGACGTCAATCAGCGAGGCGAGCATCGCCTGGTGCCGGCCAAGGGGGCGGGTGGGATCAACGGGACGGGCATTGCCTCACGATAGGGCCTCGCCGAGACCCCTAGGATGCCGCGGTGGCCGCTCTCAGCATCGAAGCCCGCGATCCCGCGTCGAGAGCCCGCGCCGCGACGCTGCACACCCACCGCGGCGACGTGCGCACGCCGGCATTCGTGCCACTCGCGACGAAGGCCACCGTCAAAGGCCTGCTACCCGAGGAGGTGGCGGCGCTGGGCTACGAGATGGTGCTCGGCAACACCTTCCACCTGCTGCTCAACCCGGGCCCCGAGCTGATCGAGCGCTTCGGCGGTGTCGGCGCCTTCATGGGGTGGGAGGGGCCCGTCATCACCGACTCGGGCGGCTTCCAGGTCTTCTCGATGGGTCATGGCACGGTCGCGGATGAGATCAAGGCCCGCCCATCCCGCGGTGGGCGAGGTGGCGGTGGGACCGGGGGGGGATTCGAGGGGGAGCCGGGCCGCGACGATGCGACGCCCGAGACAGGAGGCCGTGGTGGTAGGGGAAAGGGGAGGTCTCACGAGCGTACTGGCGCGATTCTGTCGATCGAGGAGGAGGGGGTGCGCTTTCGCTCCTACGTGGACGGCCGTGAGCGCTTCCTCTCGCCCGAGGGTTCGATGGTGGTGCAGGCCGCGCTGCGCTCAGACATTGCGCTGGTGTTCGACGAGTGCACCCCGTTCCACGTGGATCGCGCGTACACCGAACGCTCGACCGAGCGCACCCACCGCTGGCTGGATCGCTGCCTGAGCTGGCACGCCGAGCACGGCTCCCCCGAGCAGCTGGTGTACGGGATCGTGCAGGGTGGCGTCCACGAGGACCTGCGCCGCGCCTCCGCGCGCACGGTCGCCGCGAGCGGCTGCGACGGCGTGGCGATCGGTGGCTCGCTGGGGGCGAGCAAGGAGCAAATGTACGAGGTGGTCGGCTACGCCACTGGTGAGCTCGGCGGCGAGCACGAGGCGCTGCCCCGCCACCTGCTGGGGATCGGTGAGGTCGACGACCTGATTGCTGGCGTGGAGCTCGGGATCGACACCTTCGACTGCGCGATGCCGACCCGCCTCGGCCGCCACGGCACCGCGCTCGTGCCCGACCCCGCCAACCGCTGGCGCCTCGATCTCCACAAGGGCCGCTGGCGCGACTCGCAGGAGCCGCTGCTCGACGGCTGCCCCTGCCCGGCCTGCGCTCGCGGCCTCTCGCGCGCCTACCTCTCCTACCTCGCCCGCGCCGGCGAGCTCACCGGGATGCGGCTGCTGACGCTGCACAATCTCGCCTTTATGGCGCGCCTGATGGCCGACCTGCGCGGCGCGATCCTCGCTGGGCGTCTCCCCGAGGTGGCCGCCGCGCTGCGCGCGGGGGCGGCGCCGGCTACTTGATGTTTTGGTTGACCAGCTGCTGCAGCGCGGCGGAGGTTTCTTCGACGTCGTGGTAGGAGACTTCGCGCAGCGTGACCTTGGTGGCGGGGGGCGCGGTGGCAACGATGATCGCGACGATCACGACCACCAGCAGCAGCAAGGCGAAGAGCGTCATAAACAGGCGCCGCCCATGCGAGGAGCCGCGTCCCGCGCCCGCCGGCGCGACCGGCTCGGGCCGGCGCGGCGCCGGTCCCGGCCGCGGTTGGCGGGGGGTCACATTGTCCCCGCGAGTCAGCGCGCGTGTGCGGCCGGTGGCCCCCGCCGCACCGGCGCCGGCCGCTCCGGCGGCGAGCAGGCTGGTGGCCGCGGTGGCGTGACGCGGGCGTGCCCCGCTCGCCCTGCCCGCACCGCCCGCGCCAGGCTCCACCGGCGCAGTGCCGTGCTGGGCATCGCTCATCGCACGGCCCATCTCGCGCGCGTCGCGGTAGCGATCGCGGGGGTCGAGCGCGAGCGCGATCGCGACCGCCTCCGCGAGCTCGGGGCTGGCGGCGGCGACCACCGTGTCGAGCAGCGGCGGCTCCTCCTGCTGTTGCTTGAGCGCCAGCTCGGTCAGCGAGGTCGCCTCGTAGGGGAGGCGTCCCGAGATCAGCTGGTAGGCGACCACGCCGAGTGCATAGAGGTCCGCTGGGGGGCCGGCTTCCTCGCCGCGCGCCTGCTCGGGCGCCAGATACGCGGCGGTGCCCAGCACCGAGCCGACCTGGGTGATGCTTGACTGCTCGGTCGCCTTGGCGATCCCGAAGTCGGCGAGCTTGATCTCGCCCTCCAGCGAGCGCAGCAGGTTGCCGGGCTTGACGTCGCGATGGACTACCCCGTGGCGGTGGGCGTAGTACAGGCCCTCGCACGCCTGCTCGATGATCGAGGCGGCCTGCTCCACCTCGACCCACCCCTGGTCGCGCAGAATCTCCGCGCACGATTGGCCCTCGATGTACTCCATCACGATGAAGTGCTGGTGGGCGCGCTCGTCCAGGCCGGAGTCGAACACCTGCACGATGTTGGGGTGCACCAGCCGCGCGGCCGCCTGCGCCTCGCGTTGGAAGCGCGAAACGAACGTGGGATCCTCGGCGAGGTGCTCGGCGAGCAGCTTCACCGCGACGCGGCGCTCCAGGCGTAGGTCGAAGGCGAGGTGCACGGTGGACATGCCCCCGTAGCCCAGTCGGCTCTCCAGGCGGTAGCGGCCCGCGATCTCGGTAGCGCTCATCGTTCGCTCCCGCGTCCTGCACTGCCGGTGCCTCCGTTGCCGCTCACGCCCGAGTTCCCAACGCCTGAGTCTTCATGTCCTCCTGCTCCTGCTTCTTCCCCGTTGCCTTCACCACCCGGGCTTTCGCTGCCGACTTCCGGTGCGGTGCCGCCTTCGGCCCCCGAGGTTGGGGTTGTGCTGCTTGGCGCGGGACCGGTGCCCGTAGTGGAGCTCGGCGGAGTGGTGCTCGTGGATTCGGTTTTCGTCTGGGTGGAGGGGGGTGTGGTGGTGGGGGTGGTGGAGCTCGAGCCAGTGGTGGTGGTCAGCGGTTGGGTGCAGAGTTCGAGCGCCTGATCATGTAGATGCGAGATCCCCTGCCGCAGCTTCGCGCGCAGGCCGGCGTCGACGCTCGCCGGCAGCGCCGCGAAGTCCCGTTCGGTGGTGCGCAGCGCCGCTTCGGTGGGCGCGCAGTTGCCGCCGCCCTTCAGCGCCGCTCGTTCAACCTCCTGGAAGTCAGCCACCAGCGGCCCTGCGTTCGCCGAGGGGATCAGCCCTGCGCCGGAGCTCCCGCAGGAGACGAGCACGGCCGCGCCCGCCCCGAGCAGGCCGGCGGGCAGAAGACGCATGGCCGTGCGCAGGAGTGAGTCGCGGGGTTCCCCTCGACGGGCGTCCCCTGGTCGTTGGGTGGCTGGGCTGGACTCGGGTCGGCGCGCCGTCACTGACCGTACTCCAGCCGCTCGGCGAGCGAGTCGGGTAGGCGCGCGGCGCGGATCGCCGCCGAGGCGCCGGCGACGTCGTAGGGGGTGCGCCGGTAGGAGGCGGTCCAGCCGGCGGTATCAAGCAACAGCCACGCAGCGCGTGGGTCGCCGTCGCGGGGTTGGCCGACGCTGCCGGGGTTGAGCAGCCACTCGCCGTCGCCGAGGTCGAGCTCGGTTCCACCGCGGTGCGGCCCGCCGGAGGCGAGCTGGCCGGGGACGCGCCCGAACGAGAGCGCGACGTGCGAGTGTCCGATCACCCCGACCCGCTCGCGCAAGCGGTCGAGGCAGAGTTCGGCGAGTAGCGTGGAGAGCACGTACTCCCACACCGGATCGCGGGGGCTGGCGTGGTAGAGCCCGACGGGGCCCTCGTGACCCTCGGAGCGCAGGCCGGCGAGGAACGAGCGGCTGTCGGGGTCGAGTACCTCCTGTGTCCACTGCAACGAGAGGCTGGCGCCGCGCGAGAAGTCCGACAGTGGCAGCTGACCGATTGCGGCTAGGTCGTGGTTGCCGGCAAGGCACACCGCGGCGTGCTCGCGGGCGAGCGCCACGCAGGCGTCCGGGTCGCCGCCGTAGCCGACGAGGTCGCCGAGGCACCACAGCTCGGCGGCGTCGCTCGCGGCGACGGCCTCGAGCACCGCCTCGAAGGCGTGCCGGTTGCCGTGGATGTCAGAGACGATCGCGACCTTCATCGTTGCAGGGTAGGGAACACCACGACGTGACCGGGGAGGCCGACGGGCGGTGGGTTCCGGGGTGGTGGGTCGGCTTGGAGTAGAGAGAGGGCCGTATAGCCACTGCAAGAGGGCGGGGTGTTAGGCAAAAAATTCAAAAGCCGTGCGCAATTGCTATCGGGTTCTGGATTTTTTATAACAACCCCAACCAACCTATACATACTATCGCTATACTCGAAGCCAAGTCTCCAGCCAGAGAAACAGGGCAGTACGCGTATGTCCGGCGATCAGGCTTCCTCGCCGTCTCCCGCTTCCCCGCCCCCGTACTCGGGCAGGTTCTTGATGCCCTCGCGGGTGCGCCACTTGGAGTAGTTGTCCTCCATTGCGTCGATCAGCTCACGCATGAAGCGCGGGGAGAGGTTGACGCGGGAGACGACCACGCCGGGGACCTCTTCGGCCTCGACCTCGTGGTCGACGCGGGCGAAGGTCACCGTGAACTCGTAGTCAGAGTGACTGACGTTGGCGAAGTTGGCGTATACGCCCCCCATGATCTCGGGGGAGAGGTGGATGTTTATGTGGCGCTCGGCGCCTGGGTCATCGTCGTTCACAGGGCTAGTATCGCAACCCGTGCGGGCGAGTGCGGACAGCGGGCGTTGGCGGTCGCGGCAGCGGGCCTCGGGCACCGTGGGCGGCCGGCGTTGAGGGCGGTGGGTCGCGGGTGCTCGTGACCGTCGTGGGGGAGGCGCGGATGCGGCCTCCCTTCGCCGACGACGTGGCCCAC
The DNA here is from genome assembly GCA_963791485.1 of uncultured Solirubrobacterales bacterium. GTDB lineage: Bacteria > Actinomycetota > Thermoleophilia > Solirubrobacterales > Solirubrobacteraceae > Palsa-744. The sequence goes on along the minus strand of CAWBSO010000003.1, from coordinate 428,950 downwards.
TACAGCCGCCTGCTCTCCCGTTACGTGAAGCTGGAGCTGGTGGAGGTGCGACCGAAGCCCGGGGATGCTCGCCCCCGACCGAAGCCGGGAGACACGCGCCTCCGGTCAGCATCCCCCGTTCGACCAGCCTCCCCGTTTCGGCCAGTGGAGGCGGTGGCGCGGCGGATCCCGCAGGGGGCGTTCGTGTCGCTGCTGGCCGCTGAGGGTGTCCCGTACGACAGCGTCGCCTTCAGCGCCTTCCTGGAGGAACGCCGCCAGGCGGGTGTGGGCGTGGCGTTCGTGATCGGGGGGCCCTTCGGCGCGCCGCCGCTTGAGCGGGTGGACCACCGCCTGTCGCTGGGCGCGATGACGCTGCCCCACCAGCTCGCATGGGTGGTGCTGCTCGAGCAGCTCTACCGCGCACATAAGATCCTTGCGGGCGAGCCCTACCACTATTGAGATGCCGGACCACTGCCCCCTCCTCGACCTCCCTGCAACCGCGACCCTCGCATGAGATGGTGTGCCTCGTGACGAGCGACATTCCCGTGAGATGACCGACCTGCCCAGAGAGCCCCCGATCGTGAGCGCCTCGCGCACGCCGCTGGACGACCTACGCGAGGCGGTGCTCGCGGCGGCGGCAGGGCTGGCTGGCGGTGAGGATGGCCGCGAGCCCGACGGGGTGACGCTCGAACGCCCCCCGAAGGCGAGTTTCGGTGACTACTCGACCAACGCCGCGCTGCTGCTGGCCCCGAGGTTGGGTCTCCCGCCGCGCGAGGCGGCGGAGCGCCTGGGGGCGGAGCTGCGGGAGCTGGTGGGTGAGGACCTCGAGCGCTTCGAGGTGGCGGGGCCGGGCTTTGTGAACATGTTCCTCGCCGATCGCTGGCTGCGGCGGGCGCTGGGGGCGATGCTGCAGGCGGGCGAGAGCTATGGCGCGGGCGGCGCGAGGCGCGGCGAACGGGTGCTGGTCGAGTTCGTGAGCGCCAACCCGACGGGTCCGATGCACGTGGGCCACGCACGCAACGCGGCGTACGGGGATGCGCTGGCGCGGCTGCTGGCGCTGCACGGGCACGGGGTGACGCGCGAGTTCTACGTCAACGACGCAGGCTCGCAGGTGGGCAAGCTGGGCGAGTCGATCCTCGCGCTGGCGCAGGGGCGGCAGGTGCCCGAGGACGGGTACAAGGGGGAGTACGTCAAGGAGCTCGCCGAGCGCCTGAGTACCTCCTCCGGCGGCGGTGCCCGGGCTGCCACGATGGAGGGGGTTTCCCCGGCAGAGGGAGTCTCCACGATGGAGGAGTCCGCGGCGGAGGGAGCATCCGCGATGGAGCCGGCGCAGTTGGGAAAAGCGGCTGTGGACCTGATGGTCGAGCGGATGCGCACCTCGCTGGGGGCCTTCGGAGTGGGGGATTTCGACTGCTGGCAATTCGAGAGCGAGCTGCACGAAGGTAGCCCGAGTCGGGTGGAGCACGCGCTCGCGCTGCTGGATACCCTGGGTCACACCTACCACAGCGAGGGGGCGCTGTGGCTGCGCACGACAGCGTACGGGGACGACAAGGACCGGGTGTTGGTGCGCTCAAACGGGGAGCACACCTACTTCGCCTCGGACATCGCCTACCACCTGGACAAGCGCGAGCGCGGGTATGAGCGCCAGATCGACGTGTGGGGCGCCGACCACCACGGGTATGTGGCGCGGATGAAGGCGGCGTACGTCGCGCTGGGAGGCGACCAAGGGCATCTGGAGATGCTGATCATGCAGCTGGTGCACCTCGTGCGCCGCGGAGAGCGCGCGCAGATGTCAAAGCGCGCGGGTGAGTTCGTGACGTTGGACGATCTCGTGGGGGAGATCGGGGTGGACGCCGCCCGCTGGTACTTGCTGTCGCGCTCGCACGACACCACGATCGACCTCGACCTCGACCTCGCACGCGCGCAGAGCAGCGAGAACCCGGTGTACTACGTGCAGTACGCGCACGCGCGGATCGCATCGATGCTGACGAAGGCAGGCATCGAGCGGGTGGCGACGGCGCTGGAGGAGGCGATCGCGGGCGAGTCGCTGCGAGTGGTGGCGATTGGAGGAGCGGCGAACGGGAGGCAGGCGGAAGCGGCGGGCGCGGGCGAGGGCCCCCTGCACCCCTCCGAGCGCGCCCTGATCAAGCGGCTGCTGGAGTTTCCCGGCGAAGTGGCGGAGGCGGCGCAGCGCCGCGCGCCGCACCGAATCGCAGCATACGCGCTGCAGGTTGCCCAGGATTTTACAGCGTTCTACCGCGACTGCCGCGTCGTGGGCGCCGAGCCGGAGGCGCTCGAGCGCCAGCGGATCGCGTTGAGCGTCGCCGCCCGCGGCACGATCGCACGCTGCCTGGAGGACCTCCTGGGCGTCGGGGCGCCGCGGGAGATGTAGGCGCGTCAATCGAAGCGCGCGATGTCGGCGTCCAGCCGGGCTTCGTCGGAGGGGTTGAGCGCGGGGGAAGCGGGGGATGCCCCTCTGGCGGCGGCGGCGCGGGCGCGGCGGCGCCAGCGGGGCAGCAGCAGCGCGAGCAGGCCGAGCAGCGCGAGCACGACGCAGGGAGGGACGAGGTACACCGCGAGGTCGAACCCGTGAGTGCTGGGTAGGGCGAGCACCGCCGGCCCGTATTCGCGCACCAGTGCCCGCTTGATCTGCGCCTCGGTCAGCCCCGCCGCGATCAGGCGCTGAATGAAGGCGCGCTCGCGATTGGCCTGCGGCGACTGGGCGACGGTCAGCGGGATTTTGCAGGTGACGCACATCGCCTGGCTTTCCACGGCGGGCAGCGTTGTCTTGGCTCCGGTGGAAGGCGCGGCGGGCGCTGCGACGGCAGCGTGGAGTGCCACGAGGAGCAGGATTGCCTTCATGCGCTCTCCGCGAGGTGTAGAGCTTTCTGAACGAATTGCGCTTCGATCTCCCCGCGCGAATCGGCGGTGATGTGTCCGGAGGGGTCGATCAGGAAGCTCTCGGGCAACTCGACGGTGCCGTAGAAGCTTGCATATTCCCCGCCGGCGTCGCGCAAGTTGGGGTAGGTGAGGTGGTGTTCATGAATGAATTCGAGCGCTTCGGAGGCCACGTCGTTATCGGTGATCCCGAGCACGGTTGCGTGGTTGCGTTCGAGCTGGCGCTGCAGCCGCTCCATCGCGGGGGCCTCGGCCTTGCAGGGGGGGCACCAGGAGGCCCAGAAGTTGAGTACCACGACCCGGCCGCGGTAGGCGGCGAGCGAGCTCTCGCCGCGCCCGGTCAGGACGGGCAGGGTCTCGCGGGCTTGCGGCGCGAGCGGCTGCTGGCCGTCGGCGAGCGTCTGATCGATGCTGCGGTTGGGCGCCTCGTGGGTGACCCCATAGATCAGCAGCCCCAAGAAGGCGGCGCCGAGGAGCGAGGCGAGGGCGGGTAGCAGCAGTCGTTTCACGAGCAGAAGGGTAGAGGGCCGGCCGGGGCTGTGGGCCGGCACGATGTTGGCATGGGAGGAGTTGGTGGGGTGCTGCGGGCCGGCGCGGTGGATGTGGCGCGGCGGAGGGGTGGTGGGGCCGCGGGGCCTGGCGGCAGGGTGGAGGGTGCGGGGCGGAGGGCTGGTGGCCGCGGGGTCGGCGGGGTGGGGGTGGCGCCGCCAACGAGCCAGCTCGACCGCCGGGAGGGCGTATTATGACCTTGTGCGCGGTGGTAGCTCAGTTGGTAGAGCGCAAGCTTCCCAAGCTTGAGGCCGCGAGTTCGAACCTCGTCCGCCGCTTATAGGCCAGGAGCCGTATTTGGCTCTGTGAAGCGGTATATCGCTCCAGGCTGCGCCGGGAAGGGTGCGGCCATACACGGACAATAGCGGGCGAAACGGACAGGAATCTGCGGTACCGGTGCGGTATCGAGATTGGTCGAGTTCCGGCTCCTCGCCCCAGGCGATCCGCCGAGATGCAATGTACGGGAGCCAGCTTGCCCGGCCATTTTTGCATCCCCTCCGGGGATGCGGCCGGGGCTGCGACCGGCCCCGCACAGGGCGGGGCCATCCACCCCAAAGGAGGGCGAAATGCCCGCTGGACTCACAGACTCAGACTCGATGTTCTCCGCGCGCGTCACACCCTGGCACGGTCTCGGTGCCGTGCTCGATTGGCCGCCGGCGAGCGTCGGCGAGGCGATCGAGGCATCCGGCCTTGGCTGGCGGGTGGCGAAGGAGCCCATCGCGATTCACCGTGGCGGCACCCCGCCGGATTGGGCGCGTCCTGCCTCGGACGCGATCCCCGGCTATTTCGCGACCGTGCGTCAGGACACCCGCGAGGTGCTCGGGATCGTCGGGGAGCGCTACCGGATCGTGCAGAACGACGAGGCGTTCGCGTTCGTCGACCAGTTGCTCGGCAGCGACATCCACTTCGAGACGGCCGGCAGCCTGCACGGTGGCCGTCGCGTATGGGTGCTCGCCACGCTGCCCGATCACGTCGAAGTCGGCGGCGATCCCGTGCGGCCGTACGTGCTGCTGATGAATAGCCACGATGGCTCAACGGCCGTGATCGCCGCTACGACCCCGATCCGCGTGGTAACTGGCGAAATGCGGATATCTGTGTGGCCAGAATTAGGGGTCGACGAGGGGCTGCGGACTTGGGGCCGTCTTCCTCCTAGCCCAATACCGTCGACGTAAGGGGCGAACACAGGCCAGACGGCCTACTGCTTGACGTGCGGAGCGAGCACGCGGCCGGTGTCAGCTCGGGTGCTGCTCCTCGTCGTGGGTGTCGCGCAAACCGGGTGTCCGTCCGGGGGGTTGAGGACCATTCTGGGTATGCCCCAGAACTTTCTTGAGTGTGATCGTGAGCAGGTGTTTTTGATGCCGCCGGACCCGCGGGATTGGCTGCCGGAGAGTCATTTGGCGTGGTTCGTGTTGGCGTCGGTGGAGGAGGTGGATCTTTCGGTGTTCTACGGCTCCTACCGGGCGGATGGTTGGGGTCGGGCGGCGTTTGAGCCCTCGATGATGGTCTCGCTGCTGTTGTACTCCTATGCGATGGGTGAGCGCTCATCGCGCGGGATCGAGCGCAAGTGTGTGGAGGATGTCGCCTACCGGGTGGTCGCCGCGCAGCAGAAGCCTGATCACGCGACCATCGCGAGGTTCCGTGTCCGCCATGAGTATGCGTTGGCGGAGCTGTTTGGCTCGGTGCTGGGGCTGTGCTGGGAGGCGGGGTTGGTGAAGGTCGGGGTGGTCGCGATCGACGGCACGAAGGTGCACGCGAATGCTTCGCATCACTCCAACGTTGACTATGAGCAGCTCGCGCGGGAGATTCTGAAGGAGGCTGGCGAGATCGACGCGGCCGAGGACAAGCTCTACGGGGAGGATCGTGGCGATGAGCTGCCCGAGCACCTGCGCACCCGCGAGGGGCGTCGCGCCGCGTTGGCAGAGGCGAAGCGAAAGCTCGAGCAGGAGCGCGAGAGCGGGTGCGCGCAGGGCGAGGCTGCTGGTGAGGCCGCAGTGAAGATCGAGCTTGATCCGGATGTCATCGTGGCTCGCACTCAGGGTCGTGAGGGATGGCTGCGTGAGGCCCGCCACCAGCTCGATGAGCACCGTCGTCGGGAAGCGAGACCGATCGTACGCTCGCGTGCGCAGCGGCTGTTGGAGGCGGAGCGGCGGATGGTGCAAGACCTCGAAGTCGAGCGTGCGGCGAACGAGGCGTATGAGCATTACCGCGCGCATGGACGAGACACGCAAGGCCGACGACTCAGTCGCCCGCCGACTCCATATGAGCCACCCGACATCCCGGCGGGGAAGATCAACACGACCGACTTGGACTCGCGCAACGTGAAGACTCCGCGCAGCTACACCCAGGGCTATAACGTCCAGGCCGTCGTTACCGAGGAGCAGATCGTGCTCGCGGCCGAGGTGAGCGCGAGCTCACCGGACTTCGGTCACCTCGCGCCAATGGTCAAGGCGACCAAGAGGGAACTCCAGGCGATCGGTGTCACTGATATTCCTGCGGTCGCGGTCGCCGATAGCGGTTACTGGAACGAGCAGCAGATGGACGATGTTGTGGCCAACGAGCATGTCCAGGTATTGATTCCCCCGGACGCTGGCAAGCGCCAGACCCCGCGGCCGGGATGGCAAGGCGGGAGGTATACGGCGATGCGCCACGCGCTGGCGAGCGACTACGGCGGCCGGCTCTACCGGCGACGAAAGGCGATAGTCGAGCCGGTGTTCGCACAGACCAAGCACAACCGGCGGATTAACCAGTTCCAGCGACGAGGACGATCGGCCGCGCTCTCGGAATGGCGGCTGATTACCGCCACCCACAACCTTCTCAAGCTCCACAAGCACCAAATAGCCGCTGCAGCAGCCTGACGCTCGCCTGTCGACTGCACACGCCCACCCAACGTCCACGAGGACACGACAGCCAAGCCCAGCAATCACCGCCACGAACGGCCCGACCCCCACCCACCGCGACCCTTTACGCGACACCCACCGTCCAATCCGGAAGCCTCGGCGAGCCTCAGGCGGACGCCTGCAATCGCGCGAAAGCGACACCGTCTCAGCCGTCGCGTGACCTAGACTCGCAGGCGATGTCGTTGCACCACTTCGCTGGTCTGCGCGTGTCTAACTTCCAAGCGGCCCGACCGTTCCTAAGAGCGATTGCTGGGCGAGCCTACATTAACTGGGCTTGGGTGCCGCGCCGCTCGACACCGGTTCATAGTGCCCCCAGTCCGGCTTCGCTAGAGCGGATGAGCGGATGCTACGCGCGGGCGCAATCTCCCCGTAGCTCTCAGTTGTGACCGTGGGCGGGCGCGAGGTCTTGACGCGTGGGGTGGCTGCGGGACCTGGGAGACGTGCGGTCGTGCTCGCGACGGTCACCCCATTGGCGTCGATCTTTGGCTCCGGGTTTCTCATCATCATCCCGATCTTGGAGCGTGAGCTGGGCTCGCTCGCAGCGGTTGGGATGGCGGGGGTATGCCTGCTCGCTTGGATGGTCGGCATCGCGATACGTCACAACGTCGCGGTCGTCGAGCCGTTGAGCAACGAGGGTCGGCTGGACAGCACTACCGCGCGCCTGGAGCGCGCCTCAGACCTGGTGATCGTGGTTGCGTACCTGATCTCGGTGGCGCTTTACGTGCGGATCATGGCGCAGTTCGTGGTGGGGTACGTCGCGTCGGGGTCCGGTGAGGCCGAGCGTCTGCTGGCCGTGAGCGTAATCGCGCTGATCACGCTCGTCGGGCTCATCCGTGGCCTTTCCGGCCTGGAGCTGCTCGAGCGGGTGGCTCTGGGCACGGTGCTGATACTGGTCTTCGCGATCGGCACAGCTTTCGCCGGCAAGGACGCCTCGAGGATCGCCGGCGGCTCGCTTTACCTGCCGCCGGTCCCAGGCGCCGGCTTCGGCTCGGTGCTGCTCGTGCTCGGGGGCATCGTGATTACGGTGCAGGGATTTGAAACGGTTCGCTACCTCCAGCACATCGACCGCCGCGCACGGATCGCTGGCTGCCGCCTCTCCCAGATCGTCTCATCCATCGTCTACGTGCTGCTCGTCGCGCTCGCGACTCCACTCATGGGTCTCGGTACCCCGTCCGGCCCCGACCGCGAACTGCTGGAGCTCGTCGAACGCGCGGCGCCATTGCTCGTCCTACCACTGGTCCTGTGCGCCGTCCTCAGCCAGTTCAGCGCCGCGACTGCGGATACCGAGGCCGGCGTCGGCAACCTTGCCGTGCTCGCCTGGCGCCCACTCATGGGCCGGCGGCGATACTTGATCGTCGGATTGGTTGCCGCGGGGCTTGCCGCCACGCTCGGAACGAACGTGATCATCGTCGTCGCGTCTCGAGCGTTCGCCGCCTACTACGCCCTGCAATGCGTCGTCGCGCTACGCACGAGCGACCGGCTCCGGGCGCGTATCGCCTACGGCGCTCTGGCGATCGTGCTGCTGGTGATCACGCTGCTGGCCAAGACCGCCAAATGAGCAACCGTCTACCGGGAGCAGCGCGACAGTCCACAGTCGTCTGAGGCTGCAGAGGGTCGCGTCCCGTGAGCCGGGGGAATTGAGGTTGCGGGCGTAGCCTCCGCTTTGACCCTGAACAAGTCGAAGATGGAGGTACGCCCGCATGGAGAAGGTAGCCCCGAGCGAGAGGTTTCGCCAAGAGCTGGATGAGGTGCTGGCCGGTGTTGGCCAGGAGCAGGACCCGGTGGAGGTGGTCGGCCGTCTGGGAGCCCGTTTGATCTTGCAGCAGGCGCTGGAGGACGAGGTCACGGAGTTCCTTGGTCGTCGGCGCTATCAGCGTGCCGAGGAGACGGTCAGCCATCGCAACGGGCATGAACCGAGGACGATCAAGACGACGAGCGGCTCGATGGATCTGGAACGCCCGCGGGTCCGCGACGCGGGCAAGCTGGGGTTCGAGAGTCGGGTTCTCGGCAAGGGCGTGACCCGCACGCACGCCCTGGAGTCGCTGGTGATCAGCAGCTTCCTGCGAGGACTCTCCACGCGCGACGTGGAGGCGGCGTTGGAGGAGGTCTTCGAGGAGCCAATCGCGTCCAAGAGCACGGTCTCGCGGATCTGTGAGGATACCCGGGAGCGGTACCGTCGCTGGTGCGGGCGGCGCCTTGAGGAGCACGACATCGTGTACCTGTTCCTCGACGCGATCTACCTGAAGATGCGCCCCGAGGATCAGCCCGCGGAGGGCGTCCTGGTGTGCTGGGGTATCACCCTGGAGGGCCGCAAGGTTCTGCTGGGGCTGGCGCTCGGGAGCCGTGAGAGCTACGACAGTTGGCTCGCGTTCGCCAGGGACATGATCGCCAGGGGCCTGCGCTCACCAGCGCTCGTGATCGCTGATGGAGCACCTGGGATCTGGAAGGCAGTGCGGGAGATCTGGCCCGACGCTCTTGAGCAGCGCTGCACAGTTCACGCGTTGAGGAACGTCACCGCGAAGCTGCCCGGGCGTCATCACCAGGAGATCAAGACACGCTGGTGGAAGACCTTCGACGAGGCCTGCTCCCCGGGGGAGGCCCGCCAGGAGCTGCAGGGCATCATCGAGGACTACCGGGCTGCGTACCCCTCCGCGATGGCCGTCATCGAACACGACCTGCCCGCGTTGATCACCCACCTACGGTTCCCCTCCCAGCACCGCAAGCGGATCCGCACCACGAATCTCCTGGAGAGGACGTTCGTGGAGGTCCGCCGGCGCACCAAGGTCATCGGACGGTTCCCCGGCGAGACCTCGGCACTGTCACTCATCTGGGCGGTGTTGGAGCTCACAAGCCGCGGCTGGCGCGGCGTGAAGATGAACCCCAAGACCGTCGCCGAGATCGAGCGCCTACGCCGGGAACTGCGCACCACACCCACACATCCACCGGCCGAGAGCACCCAGGAGGTGATCGCCGCATAACATCCCACCCCAGCGGGGACTCACCCAGCCAATTCCCCCGGAACCTGGGACGCGACCCTGCAGAGAGCGGCACGCAAAGAGCAGGCGTGCCGAATCTGGCGTGACTGGCACGCGCCCGCTCGCGCCGGACGAAGCAGAAACGCTTGCACCGCGATAACTCCGGCCCGGGTTAGTCGCTGACGCGCGTCAGCGACGACGCTGTGGTTGAGCGTCACGCTTGAGATGGAGCTTGGGGCTCTCGAGGTAGGAGGCGGTGGCCGTCGACGACTGCTGTAGCGAGGTCGATGAGCTTGCGGTTATCGACACGCGACTGCTCGCGTAGCATCTCGAAGGCGCTCGCCTCATCGATGGCGTGGCGCTCCATGAGGATGCCCTTGGCACGCTCAGTCAGCGCGCGGCGTCCGAATGCGCCTTGGAGGTCCTGGTACTCGGCGAAGCGGCGGAGCACGATGTCGATCGCGCTCTGCCAGTCCTCGACGTCAGTGTCGCTGATGTGAGCGAAGACGCCTCGCTTGGACGCCTCGTTGATGAACTCGGGGTCGCGGGCGTGGAGTAGGACGATGACCGGGCAGGCGGCTTCCTGCACGATCTTGTCGATCAGTCCGAGTGCGTGCTCTGAGTTGTCTCCGAGTCCTACGAGCGCAACGTCGGGACGCTCTCTCGCGGTCGCCGGGCCTACGTCCTCGACGTCGATCTCGCGCGCGATCACTTCGTGTCCCAGTCCGACGACGATCGGAGCGACGAGCGCCAAGCGGTCCTTGCGCTCGTTGGCGATCAGGACACGCAGATGCTTGGTCTCTCGGTAGCTCATCAAGGTTCAACCGGCCACTCGCGGCCGGGCAGCAGTGCTAGGCTAAATGTTAGCTCGCCTCAAATCTCGGTGGGCTCCGATCTTCCGGCTCCGACACTCGGCTGGCGTTTCTCGTATTGACCTAAACGGTCAAACGTCCCAACGCACGCGTCAGGAGCCCGTCATCGCAAACCTCATCAAAGCGCCCGCTCAGCTCGGTGCCAGCTCTCTCGAGGCGGGCATCTCATGAGGACCCCGACCGGGAACTTTCGCGTGGTCATCGCCGGCGGAGGGGTGGCCGCCCTGGAGTGCGCGCTCGCGCTCTCCCAGCTAGCGCCTGAGCTCACTGATGTGACGCTCATCGCACCCAACCTCGAGTTCGTCTACCGTCCGATGGTTGTCCGTGAGCCATTCGCCTACGGTTCGGCAAGCCGCTATCCCCTGAAGCGAATCGCCGAGGACGCGGGCGCGAGACTACTGGAAGAGCAGCTGAGCTGGATCGACCCCGAGAAGCACACCCTTCACACAGAGACCGGGAAGGCGATCGAGTACGACGCGCTGCTGCTGGCACTCGGTGCCCACGCCCACGCGCGCTACCAGCATGCGATCACGATCGACGACCGCCGCCTGGATGACGCGCTGCACGGCCTGATCCAGGACATCGAGGCCAACTACATCCACAGCGTCGCGTTCGTGGCGCCTGGACAGATCGCCTGGCCCCTGCCGCTGTATGAGCTTGCACTGATGAGCGCCGGGCGCGCGTATGACATGGGCATCGAGCTGCAGGCGACGATCATCACCCCAGAGGACAGCCCCCTTGCGATCTTTGGCTCCGCGGCGAGCAGCGCTGTCGCCGAGCTACTGACGAGCGCCAAGATCGAGACGGTCAACTCCGCCTACTGCGAAATACCACGCCCGGGGGAGGTGGCGATATGCCCCGGGGACCGCCGTCTGCAAGTGGACCGTGTGATCGCGCTGCCCGAGCTCTACGGGCCCCCCGTGCGAGGCATCCCACTGAGCGAGCACGGCTTCATCCGCGTCGATCCCCACGGTCGAGTGCCTGGCGTAGCGGACATCTACGCGGCCGGTGACGCCATCGACTTCCCGATCAAGCACGGCGGCCTCGCTGCCCAGCAGGCAGATGTCGCCGCGCAGTCGATCGCGGCGCAGGCCGGTGCGGCGCTGACAGCAGAGGCGTTCGACCCAGTGATCCACGGCATGCTGCTCACCTACGGCAAACCGCGATACCTAACCGCCCAAATCAGCGGCGGTCACGGCTTCAGCTCTCAGATCAGCGACACACCCACATGGTCACCGCCGAGCAAGATCGTCGCGCGATACCTGGCGCCATACCTAGACGGTCTGGATCACGAGAGGAACCGGAGCGAGACAACTCTCACTAGCGAGGGACCGATCACCGACCAAACCGACGCCCAGCCTGCACTAACCGTCTCGGGCGCCAGCGCATGAACACATCTACAGAGAGACAAAAATGATTGGCTACATTATCGTCGCCATCCTGCTTGTGGCGCTCGTCGGATTGGCACTGTCGGTTCGGATCCTCAAGCAGTATGAGCGGGCCGTGATGTTCCACTTGGGCAAGGTCCGCGACGGCGCGCGGGGTCCGGGCCTGATCATCTTTGCTCCGCTCGTAAACCAGGTTCACCGCGTGTCGCTGCGGATCGTCACGATGCCGATCCAGTCGCAGGGCATCATCACCCGCGACAACGTCAGCATCGACGTCTCCGCAGTCGCCTATTACCGCGTCGATGATCCGATCCGCTCGGTAGTGGCGATCGAAAACGTCGAAGAGGCGATCAACCAGATCGCCCAGACCACGCTTCGTGCTGTGGTGGGCCGTCACACGCTCGATGAAACATTGTCTGAGACGGACACGATCAACAAGAACATCCGGGAGATCCTCGATGTGCAGACCGAGGAGTGGGGAATCAAGGTCACGACCGTGGAGCTGAAGGACATTCAGCTTCCGGACTCGATGAAGCGCGCGATGGCACGCCAGGCCGAAGCTGAGCGCGAGAAGCGTGCCAAGATCATCGCTGCCGAGGGAGAGGCACTAGCCGCTGGCGAGCTCGCGCGGGCCTCCGACGTGATGATGGAGCACCCGCTCGCCCTGCAGCTGCGAAACCTGCAGACCCTCGTCGAGATCGCGGTGGATAAGAACTCAACGGTCGTCTTCCCTGCCCCGCTGATGAGCACGATCCAGGAGCTCGGTGCTTTCCTCAAACGCGAGACGCTGGCCGCGGGTGACATTCCTGCGGCGCCTGTAGCAGCGCCAGCGCCCTCTAACGGCTCGGCGGCCACCGAATGAGCACCAGCACGCAGGTTGACGCGACCGTTCACTGTGGGCATCTGAACTGTCCTCGATGTGGTCTGAGCGTTGCAGTGCGTCCATACCGGGCGGCGATTAGGCACTGTCCGCGGTGTGTCGCGCGCGCCCGTGTGGTCGTTGAGTTGTTCAGCTCGACTCTGCCCGCCGATGTGCTGTACGAGGAGGGTTCGCTGCCTCGGGCTGATGACGAGCTGGCGCCAGCTAGTACACCGAGCTTGGGAAAGCGACGCCAGCCCGCACAGGTGAGCGAGAACTTCAGGCAAGCGCAGACTCTTGCGCTCGTCGTCACACGTCCGATGGCCATCTCACCGGCCGCCGTCGACGAGCGAGCCGCGTTTCCCCCTAGCGCGGCCGCGACTGGTCACCTGCCCGGCCTGCCTTCTCGCAGGGCGGGCAGGACGCCGGCTCCAACATTCGGTCGGCGGCGCGCGACCACAAAGTTCTCATCACTCACATCCCACTCAGAGGAGCCGTGTCATGCGTCGCAGAGTCTTTGACGTTCTCACCAGTGCTGTCGGGCTGGTCCTAGTAGTCGTTCTGCTCGTAGCGGGAGGACTGTTGATGTGGGGCTACAGCTACGACCACAACAACGTCCACAACCAGCTCGCCTCACAGGACATCTTCTTCCCGTCGAAGGCGGCGTTCGCCCACCCGAAGGCCGGTACCGAGATCACGCCGGCGATGATCCCGTCCGTCTCGCAGTACGCAGGACAGCAGTTGCTCACTGGTCCGCAGGCCGAGGCGTACGCCGATCACTTCATCGCGATTCACCTCTCCGAGATGCCCTACGGAGGGGTCTACTCCAAGATCAGTACCGCCGCGCGCGCCGAACCGACAAACACCAAGCTCGCGACACTCGAGACGACCTCGTTCCAGGGAACGACGCTGCGCGGACTGCTGTTGGAGGCGTATGGCTTCTCGAAGATCGGCACGATCATGCTCGTCGGCTCGATCGCCTCGTTCATCCTGGCTCTGATCCTGCTCGGGTTCGTCGCCCTCGGGTTCCGCCACGCACAGCGCACCCCGACCGAGGAGGAACTGCTCGTACCCAAGCGCAGTGACGCCCTCGACAGCCAGTCCCCCGACAGCCCGGCCCTCGCGGGAGCACCCTCATGATGGCCTCCTCTACGGTTGCCATCTCGAGTTAGGGCCGCGCCGGCTAGCCGATGACGCCCGGCGCACCCGCAGGGAGCGGACCACTGACACGGCGCTGATACCACCACGCTGCATTACCAGCCAAATGCTCACCACCAGAGATTGGAGATCAACATGAAAGCGCTCGTTTATCACGGCCCAGGCAAGCGTGGCTGGGATGACGTGCCCGACCCGACGATCATCGACCCTACCGATGCGGTCGTGCGGATTGACACCTCCACGATCTGCGGGTCAGATCTGCACATCCTCAAGGGCGACGTGCCCGAGACGACTCCCGGCACGGTGCTCGGCCATGAGGCCGTCGGCACCGTGCAGGAGATCGGCGCCGGGGTGAGCACGGTGGCGGCCGGAGACCGTGTCCTCCTTTCATGCATCAGCTCCTGCGGGCGCTGCCGCTACTGCAAGGAGGCCCGCTACGGGCAGTGCCTCGGCGGCGGCGGCTGGATCTTCGGGCACCTGATAAACGGGCTGCAGGCCGAGTACGCGCGCGTGCCGTTCGCCGATAACTCCGTCTTCAAGGTGCCCGAGCAGCTCTCAGACGAGCAGGTCTTGTTCCTCGCCGACATTCTGCCCACGGCCTACGAGGTAGGCGTGCTCAACGGCAAGGTCTCGCCGGGCGATGTAGTGGCGATCGTCGGCGCTGGCCCGATCGGTCTCGCGGCAATACTCACCGCACGCCTCTACACACCCGGGCGAATCGTGGCAATCGACCTCGCTGACAGCCGCCTAGAGAGCGCGGTGCGGTTCGGAGCGGACACAGCAATCAATAACGGACACGAGGATGCCCTCGCACAGATCATGGAGCTCACCGACGGACTCGGCGTTGATGTCGCGCTCGAGGCAGTGGGCGTACCCGACACGTTCGAGCTGGCATGCCAGCTGATCCGTCCAGGAGGGCGTGTGGCGAATATCGGCGTGCACGGCCACCCCGCCACCCTTCATCTCGAGAAGCTGTGGACCCGCGATGTCACGATCACGACGGGACTGGTCGACACCAGAACGATCCCCCAGCTGATGAGACTGGTCGCCGACGGCCGCCTTGACCCGACCGTGTTCGCTACACACCGCTTCGCGCTCGAGGACACGATGAGCGCCTACGACACATTCGCCGACGCAGCAAACACCAACGCACTGAAGGTGGTGCTCGATGGAAGCGAGAGTAACCACAACTCAGATGTCCTCGCTCTGGCGGCGGCGACCCCATGAGCGCTATCGATGCAAGTGTTCGATCGCAGCACTCCAAGACCGAAGGCGGCGTTGGGTTCGTACAGCACGTCCGGGCTAACTGCCGCCCAAAGGATGCGTTCCGAATTGGTTTCGGGCTGATCTGGGTGATCGACGCGGCGTTGAAGTGGGAGCCTGCGTTCCGCACCGGGTTCACCGGCGATTTGAGGATGGCAGCCCAAGGGCAGGACCGTTGTTATCTCTCAGTTTCCTGATCCGATGCCCGACCGCGCTGATCCCGTTCCCAGCTGGTGGGCTTTGACCCTCGTGCGCCGTGGCAAGCCGTTCGGACGCGTAGCCGCCAGCAGGGCGATCGTTGGGCGCAGTCGATCACGTACCGACCCAACCGCGGGACGCTTCACACGCCGCGAGGTCGCGGGCTTCGTCAACGATGCCTTTGATCGCTTCGAGCGCCAGGTTCCGGGTCTTCCGGGCGAGCTGACGCTCGGAAGTCGCCAGAACGTCATGCTCGCGGCGCTCACACTGTCGATCCTTGACGTCCTCGAGCAGGCCGGCATAGAGCGCGACTACGCGATCGAGCTAACCGGAGACACCTGCTGGCGTTTTTACCGCCACTGGGGCAGGGCCACCAAGACGCTCACCAGTCTCATCTCCCGCGACCCGACGCGTCGGCTGCGCCTGAGCGTCAACGCCTTCCTGACCTACCCGTTCGGTCGCCCCGGCTACAAGTTCAACGACGTGCCCGAGGAAGATGGACGCTCTCTGAACATGGTGCGCTGCCCGGTGGCTGACTACCTCGGCCAGCGTGGCGCGGCCGACCTCTGCGCCGGTTCGTGGTGCAATCTCGACTATGCCCTCGCGGAGATGTGGGGAGCACGCCTCGAGCGATCCAGCACCCTTGTGGCAGGCGCAAGCTGCTGTGACTTCCACTTTCATGCCCTGCCAGTCACTCGCGAGAACCCAGAGCAGCGCCCTGACGGCCTGCTGCCGATGGTCAACCCGGTAGCTAGTCAGCATCGCCCAGGAAGGACTTAGCGCTCTCGGGCCACCTTGCCAGCGAGCTCGGCCACATGCAGGGCGGCAGCGTGGCGGACTTCCGAAATGTTCACGCAGCCCAATGAGCGAAGGAGATGCCCTCACGTGCGACCGATGCGCCCAAAACCCTCACCAGGCTGCAATGAGCTCAGGCCATGAGTCCCACGGTGTTTGACCCTCGGGGTGTTGGTTCGCGACGGTGGTGGGTGCTCGGCGCGGTGTTCCTGACGGTCCTGTGTGTGGGCATCGACAGCACCGTTCTCAGCGTGGCCCTGCCGACGCTGGCGAAGTCGCTGCATGCGTCGGAGCCGGACTTGCAGTGGTTCTCCTCGGGGTACTTCCTCGTACTCGCTGCGGCGATGCTCCCGGCCGGCCTGCTCGGCGACCGTTACGGCCACAAGAAGGTCTTCCTCTGCTCGCTGGGGCTCTTTGCAGTCGGTTCGGCGGCATGCGCGTTCTCGACGTCGGTGGCTGAGTTCATGGCTGCCCGGGTGCTTCTCGGGCTCGCCGGCGCGGGAGTGATCGTGATGGCGATCTCCTCGCTCACGGTGTTGTTCAGCCGGGAGGAGCGACCAAAGGCGGTCGGGATCTTGGCTGCTGGGAACTTCCTGGCGATGCCGATTGGTCCGATCCTGGGCGGATGGATTCTGACTAACTTCTGGTGGGGTTGGGTGTTCCTCGTCAACGTGCCGGTCGCCCTGATCGGGTTCGCGGCTGCCGTCGTTCTGTTGCCGGAGTTTCGGGCTTCGCGGCGGCCGGGTTGGGACTTGATCGGCGTAGTCGCTTCTGTCCTTGGGCTGGTGGCGGTTACCTACGGATTGATCAGGGCGGGCGAGGACGGCTGGAGCAATCCGGGTGCCCTGCTCATGATCTTCGTCGGGATCGCGATCCTGGCCTGTTTCCTTGCCTGGGAGCGTCGGTTGACTCGCCGTCCCGGCGGTCAGCCGCTGCTGGACATGACGCTGTTCAGCTCGGCTTCGTTCACATGGGGCTCGATTTTCGCCGCGATGTCGTTCCTGGCTCTGATCGGGGTGCTGTTCACGATGCCGCAGTACTTCCAGGGAGTGCTCGGCACGACGGCGATGGGTTCGGGTCTGAGGCTCTTGCCGCTGGTCGGTGGGGTCCTGGTCGGGGCCGTTCCGGCTTCTGAGGTCGCCAAGCTCGTTGGCGCCAAGATTGCCGTTGCGGCCGGGTTCGGCCTACTTGTGGTGGGGCTGCTCCTGGGAGCCAGCACGAGCGTTGATTCGAGTGGCTTGTTTGTGGCGGTGTGGATGGTGGTTGTCGGGGCCGGGATGGGTCTCGCCCTGGCTACCTCGACCTCCGCGGCGCTCGTAGAGCTGTCTCCGGATCGCAGCGGGGTTGGCTCGGGAGTGTTGGAGGCGATCGATGAGGTCGGTGGACCATTCGGCATCGCGATCCTCGGCAGCGTTGTGACCGCCGGCTACGTCTCCCACCTCAGCCTTTCGGGCCTATCGGGGCGAGCCGCCAGCGCTGTTCGCCAAAGCGTATTTGGTGGCGTCGCGGTCGCACAGAAGCTTCATTTGCCTCTGCTACTGACGTCGGTGCGAACCGCCTTCGTGCAAGGCATGGACAACGCGCTGCTCGTCTCAGCCGGGATCGCCCTGATCGGCGTCCTCCTCAGCCTGCTCTACCTGCCGAGGTCGAACGCCCCTATGGGTAGCGAGCAGGCACCTGCCGGAAAGGAGCTCGCTGTGGCGGCCGTTAGATGATCACCGCACGTAGTAGACTTCTTGGCAGAGGGCATCGGTGTGCGGTCGGTCCTTGCGGGACCGGCAACATGACGTGACTTCCGAGGTTTCGCTGCCATGTAGAGCGATCCGGAGGTCACAGTGCCCCAGCCGCACACATCTCTGCCAGATTCGCGCCGGAGCGTCGCCACGTGATGATCGTGCTTGCGGCCGTCTTCAACTTGAATCATCCCGCGCATGTCGTGGAATGGCATTTCATCCAGCTGTCCGTCGCGAACCTGATCGTGATCGCGCTGATGCTCGTGGTCTTCGCCCTCGCGATCACGCTGCCGTTCCCCGGCGCGCGCGCTCGCGCGATCGCTCGCCAGACTGGGGGCGAACCAGAGTGAGCACCCATCAGACCCCCAAGCCCACGTGGACGGGCCGCGTGCGGGAAGCCGCCGTGGAGGCGCTGCCTCCCGAGAAGCTGCTCCCCGACGGGCAGCCGACTTATGTCGCCTCGTGGATCTACATCTTCGGCGTCGCCAGCATCGCCGCGCTCGTGGTGATCATCGGCTCCGGCACGATCCTGGCGCTGAAGGGCCCTGCCTGGTGGCATGACACGGGCATCGGGCATTTCTTCAACAGCATCCACCTGTGGGCGGTCGAGCTGTTCTTCTTCGCGATGGTTGTCCACCTGTGGGGCAAGTACTGGATGGCCGCCTGGCGCGGCGGACGCACGCGCGTGTGGATCACCGGAGCGATCACGTTCCTGGTCGCGGTCCCGACCGCATTGACGGGTTACGTGTCCCAGCAGAACTTCGACGCGCAGTGGATCGCGACGCAGGCGAAGGATGGTCTGAACTCGGTCGGCGTCGGTGCGTTCTTCAACGTCACGAACTTCGGGCAGATGTACAGCTACCACGTGTTTCTGCTGCCGCTCGCTGTTGTCGGACTGGTCGCCGCTCACGTGCTGCTCGTGCGCCGCCACGGCGTCGTGCCGCCGTTCGAGCTCGACAGGCCCGCCCCCGTCACGCGCCTGCCGCAGGCCGGCGGCACGCCGCCCGCGGTCCCCGTCGGCGAGCCCCCGCCGGCTACACCGGGAGTGGGGTCGTGAGCTTCCTTCGCTCCAAGGACGACACCGGGCCGTGGCAGGGCGCCTACGCCTCCTACGACCTCGTCAAAGAGCTGTGCATAGCAGTCGGTGTCGTCGCGCTGCTGGCGATCCTGTTGACCGTGCTGTTCTCATCGCCTGATGAGAAGCCGAGCACGGTCGCGCAGTGGTCACGCCAAATGCCGATCAACTTCGTCGCGACTGCCGCCAAGGAGCTCTACGGCACCAGCGACACCGCCGAATACGGCCCGCCGTACAACCACAACTCGGGCAGCGTGCAGCATTTCCTGTTCCTACACCCGCAGCGCTGGCTCGGTGTGAGCCATCCGATCGACACGGCCCAGGACTACGTGATCGGCCCGCTCGAGACGGTCCCCGGAGACCCGGTCCTGCGGAGCGCCCTGGCTGCATACCGGGCTGCTCCGGAAAAGACGCAGAAGGCGTGGGGCGAAGCGTATGCCAAGCCGCTGGAAGAATACGAAACGGCTACCGAAGAAAAGAAGACGCCGCCAAAGACCGTCGCCCTCGACGCGTCCACCGGCGCGGTGACGGTGCAGGCGAGCGGAGCCGGACCGGTTCCGGCGCTGATGGGAGGGCTGCTGAGCCTCGCCCAGAGCGGCGGACTCGACGGCGCCCTGCTGACCAGCAACCAGTTCTTCCAGACCGACTACACCAAGCCACTGCTGTTCATGGCCGACGGCGGCCTGCTTGGCGAACGCGCCGAAGGCGACCACCTGCTCGGCGAGCAGTGGGGCATGATGAACGAGACCGGCAGCTACCCGGGCCAGGTGTGGCTGTGGCTATACACCCTCTGGTACCAGGTGGAACCGATCAAGTCCTCCTCCAACGCCGATATCCAGGTGATGCTCATCATGGGCCTGCTCAGCCTGGCGCTCGTCTGCATACCGTTGTGGGTGTCGCGCAAACCGGGTGTCCGTCCGGGGGGTTGAGGACCATTCTGGGTATGCCCCAGAACTTTCTTGAGTGTGATCGTGAGCAGGTGTTTTTGATGCCGCCGGACCCGCGGGATTGGCTGCCGGAGAGTCATTTGGCGTGGTTCGTGTTGGCGTCGGTGGAGGAGGTGGATCTTTCGGTGTTCTACGGCTCCTACCGGGCGGATGGTTGGGGTCGGGCGGCGTTTGAGCCCTCGATGATGGTCTCGCTGCTGTTGTACTCCTATGCGATGGGTGAGCGCTCATCGCGCGGGATCGAGCGCAAGTGTGTGGAGGATGTCGCCTACCGGGTGGTCGCCGCGCAGCAGAAGCCTGATCACGCGACCATCGCGAGGTTCCGTGTCCGCCATGAGTATGCGTTGGCGGAGCTGTTTGGCTCGGTGCTGGGGCTGTGCTGGGAGGCGGGGTTGGTGAAGGTCGGGGTGGTCGCGATCGACGGCACGAAGGTGCACGCGAATGCTTCGCATCACTCCAACGTTGACTATGAGCAGCTCGCGCGGGAGATTCTGAAGGAGGCTGGCGAGATCGACGCGGCCGAGGACAAGCTCTACGGGGAGGATCGTGGCGATGAGCTGCCCGAGCACCTGCGCACCCGCGAGGGGCGTCGCGCCGCGTTGGCAGAGGCGAAGCGAAAGCTCGAGCAGGAGCGCGAGAGCGGGTGCGCGCAGGGCGAGGCTGCTGGTGAGGCCGCAGTGAAGATCGAGCTTGATCCGGATGTCATCGTGGCTCGCACTCAGGGTCGTGAGGGATGGCTGCGTGAGGCCCGCCACCAGCTCGATGAGCACCGTCGTCGGGAAGCGAGACCGATCGTACGCTCGCGTGCGCAGCGGCTGTTGGAGGCGGAGCGGCGGATGGTGCAAGACCTCGAAGTCGAGCGTGCGGCGAACGAGGCGTATGAGCATTACCGCGCGCATGGACGAGACACGCAAGGCCGACGACTCAGTCGCCCGCCGACTCCATATGAGCCACCCGACATCCCGGCGGGGAAGATCAACACGACCGACTTGGACTCGCGCAACGTGAAGACTCCGCGCAGCTACACCCAGGGCTATAACGTCCAGGCCGTCGTTACCGAGGAGCAGATCGTGCTCGCGGCCGAGGTGAGCGCGAGCTCACCGGACTTCGGTCACCTCGCGCCAATGGTCAAGGCGACCAAGAGGGAACTCCAGGCGATCGGTGTCACTGATATTCCTGCGGTCGCGGTCGCCGATAGCGGTTACTGGAACGAGCAGCAGATGGACGATGTTGTGGCCAACGAGCATGTCCAGGTATTGATTCCCCCGGACGCTGGCAAGCGCCAGACCCCGCGGCCGGGATGGCAAGGCGGGAGGTATACGGCGATGCGCCACGCGCTGGCGAGCGACTACGGCGGCCGGCTCTACCGGCGACGAAAGGCGATAGTCGAGCCGGTGTTCGCACAGACCAAGCACAACCGGCGGATTAACCAGTTCCAGCGACGAGGACGATCGGCCGCGCTCTCGGAATGGCGGCTGATTACCGCCACCCACAACCTTCTCAAGCTCCACAAGCACCAAATAGCCGCTGCAGCAGCCTGACGCTCGCCTGTCGACTGCACACGCCCACCCAACGTCCACGAGGACACGACAGCCAAGCCCAGCAATCACCGCCACGAACGGCCCGACCCCCACCCACCGCGACCCTTTACGCGACACCCACCGTTCATCCCGGGCGTGCGCGACCTGCCCCGCCGCATCCCGATCTACAAGCTGATCTGGCAAGAGCACTACCACGCACAGAAAACCGCGTAGCAGCGCTCGGACGAAGGAGGCGTGGTGAACAGCTGGGAGCTCAAGGCGCTTGACCTGGAGGCGCGGTTGCCGGAGATCCTCTCCTCCAGCGAGGAGGCACGCGCGATCGTGCTCGACCTCGCGGCGGGCGAGAGCCTATCCGAACATGAGGTCCACGAGCGCGCGTGGCTCCTCGTGATCGATGGCGCGATCGAGCTAACCACGGCCGCGGGCGAGCGCGCGAGTGGCGAGGCTGGGCTACTGGTCGAGCTAGCTCCAGGAGAGCGCCACGAGGTCATCGCATCCTCAGCTACACGGCTGCTGCTGCTCTTGACACCCTGGCCCGGCAGCGGACACCCCGGTGCGATGACGATCCAGCAGAAGCTCTATACGAGGCGTCACGCAGCCAAGCGCGCCCGGTAACGCCTCGTCACCTTCTATCCGGGGTGCTGGCGCACGGCCAGCTTTCCCAGCATGTCAAGCGGCACCGCGCGTCCGAGGGGGCCGCACCCAAACCCAGAAGGTCAACTGGCGCGATCATCTACCGGATGCGATCGATTCCGAGAATGTCGTCCCCTCGCCCGAGCCGGTGGACGGGTGGCGGCGCACCGTCAGGTAGGCGACCAGGGCAGCGACCGCGACGATCGCCAAGGCGATGTAGGGGAACTCGCTGTATGGGGCTGGCTGCCCCGGCTTACACAGCTCGATGAACGGGACGACCAGGGTCAGCGCTCCCATGATTGGGAGGGCCACGTGGCGCAGCGCGGAGAACGATTGCCGGTGGCGGCGCCACATGAAGATCGGCAGCGACAGCGTCGTCAGGAAGTAGACGAACAGGATCACGATCGTTCCCATCGTGGAGCACTCAGCATACAGCCCGACAGGGTCCGTCGACCCTCCGTTGAAGCCAACCAGGTGGGATATCCACCACAGTGCAATGATCGCGAGCCCGACGCTGGCCATCCCGAGCAGTGCGTGCACGGGCGTGTTGTCTCGCGTCCGGGCGCGACCGAGCCATGCCGGCAAAAGGCCGCTTCGCCCGCCGTCATAGAGCATTCGTGCTTGAGAGTTCGCTCCAGCGACGAGGGTAGCGAGCACCGAGACGATCCCGGCCACCCAGGCGAGGATGGCCAGCCCGCCGAGGTAGTGGTCAGAAACGGTCAGGAACGGGACCGATGAGCGGCCGATGGAGGAGACGTCGTAGTGAAAGCCGGTGACGGTGGAGTAGGTGAAGAAGACAAACAGGAAAGTTGCGAGGGCGATCGACATGAACAGTGCCCTGGGCACGGTTCGCCTCGGGTCGCGGCACTCCTCGGCGAGCGCCGGGCCGTTCTCCCATCCAATGAACATGTAGAGAGCGAGCGGGAAACCCGCGGACAAGCCTGTCAGGCCCCCCGTGAGGTGCGCCCAGGAGAACGGTATCCCCGAGAGATGGCCACGCTCGTCGATCAGCACGACGACGCAGACAAGCAACATGACCGCCACCTGCGCGAGCACAGCCAATGCGACAGCGGTGGTTGACAGGCTGACGCCGCGCACGGCCAGCCAGATAGCCGCCCCCGTCAGAACGAGCGTCAACGGCTCCCACGCCGGATGCCACGAGGTGTAGTGCGCCAGCGTCAACGCCACCATGCCACCCGACATCGTGAACACTCCCGCCATCGCGACCGTGTACCCCACCCCGACCAACAGAGCGACCACGACACCGGCCCTCGCTCCCAGCGAGGTCTCCACATAGGTGATGAAGCTCCCCGCCGAGGGCTCGACCTTGGTGAACTCCGCCACCGTGAACGCGAGCAGGACGACCGCCACACCCGCCGCGAGGATCGTAAGCGGAGCCGCGACACCCGCGGTAACCGCGATCACCCCGAACGCGAAATAGAAGTCGATCCCCGGCCCGATATTCGCGACCGTCGAAGCCGTCAGATCCGCCGTGCCCAACTGCGGCGCGGAGCTTTCCGGGCCCGCGCTCATGCAGTCCGGCGGCGCAAGGTAAGCGCCCCAAGCGCGAGCGCGACAAGCGTCGCGCCGAGGATCACACAGATATCGATCGCCATCCGGCCCCCGAGCGCGCCGGAGCGGGTTGCGCGCGCGAGGGCGTCGTATGCGTAGGTCAGTGGCAACACCCACGAAACCCCGTACAGCGCGCTGGCCATCTCGTGACGGTCCACGAACAGTCCGCACAACAGCAGCTGGGGAAAGATGATCGCGGGCATGAACTGCACCGCCTGAAACTCAGTCCTTGCGAACGCGCTGACGAACAGGCCGAGCGCCATCCCAAGCACGGCGTTGCCGACGGCGAGCAGCCCCACAAGCCACGCGCCGTGCGGCGCGTGCAGGCCGAGCGCGAGAAACCCGACGAGGCACACGACGACTGCCTGGAGAGCGGTGATCTGCACACCTACGATCGCGCGCATGAGCGTTGACTTCCCGCACCCGCTGGGACCCAGCAGGCCCGTCACCGACCCCGCGGCTACATGCAGGTCCAGGCCGTCGATCACGGACCGTCCACCGCGCACGACATGCAGATCCTCGATCTCGATTGCCGTGTCGGCCATGTAGCCGCACAAGCTATCCCCTGGGCTCTGCCTGCGCTTACAATCGGGCGCGCAGGCTGGGGAGCTAGATGTAGAGCGACCTTGTCGGTAGCCAGGCGCAGTCAGGCGGTAAGGCTCGATCCACCGGACGCGTCGCCCCACTCGTGCTCGTCGAGGAGATCGGTGGGACCGAGGATGAACACCTCGCACATCAGATCGGGGTGCTGCTGATTGCCACTCATGAACCCGATCACCGCCCGGCCGGTCGCCTGTTCGATCACCCCGGTGAAGCGATCGCGCATTACCTCCTGAAACTCCATGCGCTGCTGAATGACAGCGTGGCCGCGCCCACCATCGAGCAGGGTCTGCTCCACTCGCGAGAAGCCGCCGCGTAGCACGCACACGACCAGGTCGTCCTCGTAATAAGACTTCGCACGAGTCGGGCCCCGCCCGTAAAACTCCTTCAACAAAGCGACCATCCCGTCGGAGATCGCCGTGAGCACATCGCTACGCGAGCTCGAGATGCTCGTGTTGTTGGGAGGGTTCATCGCGGACAGAGGTGCCGTCGGGCGAAACGCCACTGAATCTTAGCCTGAGCTGCACCGGGCCGCCTGCGGACTCGAAGCGCATCAGGCGTCTCCTTGGCGAGTGGCGAATCCTCGCGGGCCGCCTGTGCTACGCGCCCCAACAGGTGGTGCAGGACGCGCGAGGAGATGATGTCGGTGTCGAGGACCGCGCGAGGTCGGCTGGTGTGGCTCACTCGGGTGCGCTGCGCACTATTCATAAAGTATCGTCACCCGATATGGTTGTCGTGGTGGCGACCACTAGTCATGCCGAGCGGTTGCCCGTTCACGCGGTCGTTCCCCCAGGCTCAGGACCATCGGGTGCCCGTGAGCGTGAGTTGGGGGACTTCACCACACCTCGGTCGGTTCTAGGGCTGGCCGCGACGGCGCTGCTCGTTGGAGCGGCCGTCGCCCTCCTCGCTTTGGTGCTCCTGGACCTGATTGGCCTGATCACGCATCTCGTCTACACGGGGACGGTCAGTACCAGTCTCACGGCTCCGGATATCCATGTGTTGGGGGTGTGGAGTGTCTTGGTGCCGGTGGTCGGGGGGTTGATCGTGGGTGTGATGGCGCGGGTGGGCTCTGAGCGCATTCGTGGTCATGGGATCCCCGAGGCGATGGAAACGATCCTGTTGCGTGGCAGCCGTATGGAGCCCCGCCTGGCGGTGCTGAAGCCGATCTCAAGCGCGGTGAGCATCGGCACCGGTGGTCCGTTCGGTGCGGAGGGGCCGATCATCGTGACCGGCGGGGCGCTCGGGAGCATCGCCGGGCAGCTCCTGCATCTGACCGCCGCGCAGCGGCGAACGCTGCTCGTGGCCGGCGCGGCAGGCGGCATGACGGCGGTGTTCGCCACGCCGGTCGCGGCCGTGCTGCTTGCGGTGGAGCTGTTGTTGTTCGAGTGGCGTCCGCGCTCGATGATCCCGGTCGCGCTCGCAGCGTGCTCGGCCGAGGCTGTGCGGGAAGCCCTCGCGCACGCTGGTCTGTTGCGCGCGGCTCCCCTGTTCGCGATGAGCGCTCATGGCTCTCTGGGGGTGTCGGTGACGCTCGGAGCGGTACTGGTGGTGGGTGTTGCGTGTGGAGGGCTCGCGTGGGGGATGACTCGCTGTGTCTACGGGGCGGAGGACCTGTTCGGGCGGCTGCCGTTTCACTGGTCGTGGTGGCCGGCGATCGGCGGCGTGTTCGTCGGTGTCGGCGGTCTGATCGACCCAAGGGTCCTCGGTGTGGGCTACGCCACGATCGGAGCGGAGCTCGCTGGAGAACTCGCGCTCAGCGCGCTGGCGGTGCTGCTCGTTGTCAAGCTGGCGGTCTGGTCGATCGCACTCGGATCGAATACGAGCGGCGGGATCCTCGCCCCGCTGCTGATGCTCGGCGCCGCTCTGGGCGGGCTACTCGGCGCGATACTCCCAGGCGCCGGGGAGGGCACATGGGCGCTGATCGGGATGGCCGCCGCGATGGCCGGTGTGATGCGCTCGCCGTTCACGAGCATCGTGTTCGCGCTCGAGCTCACGCATGACGTCAACGCATTGTTGGCGCTGCTGATCGCGTGCACGATCGCGCACCTCGTGAGCGTTCTGACGCTGAAGCGCTCGATCCTGACCGAGAAGATCGCCCGTCGTGGTTATCACGTCACCCGCGAGTACGAGATCGACCCGCTGCACGCCCTCCTCGTGCGCGATGTGATGGCGACGGAGGTACTCACCGTGCGGCCACAGACGCCTACCCAGGAGCTGTACGAGCGCCTACCCGAGGGCAGCACCGAGCGCCGCCAACGGCTGTACCCGATGATCGACAGCGACGAGCGCCTCGTCGGTGTGCTGGCATTCTCCGATGTGATCGCCGCGTACCAGTCCACTAGCCCAATTGAGGCCGGCGAGCTCGCACTCCAACCGATGGTCGCCTTTGCCGATGAGACGCTGCGTGAGGTCGCCGACAAGATGGTCTCAAGCGGCCACGGCGTGCTACCCGTCACAGACCGGGAGAACCCTCGGCGGCTGGTGGGACTGATCAGCCAGTTCGATCTGCTCAAGGCCCACGAGCGTGTGCTGATCGAGGAGCGCCATCGCGAGCGCCCACTCGGGCCGCGCCGGAAGATCTCAGAGCCCGGCAAGCTGCTCCCCATCCACGAGCCAACATGACCCGCGCCCCCACCGCTCGACCGCTACTCGACGAGGACTATAAGCGGCTGCTCGCGTTCCGCAGCGAGCTACGCGACTTCCTACGCTGGAGCGAGCAGAGCGCCAACGACAGCGGTCTGACGCCCTCGCTTCACCAACTGCTGCTCGTCATACGCGGACACCCCACTACACCGGGACCGACGATAGGTCAGGCCGCGGAGGAGCTGCACATACGCCATCACAGCGCGGTCGAGCTCGCCCAGCGCGCAGAGACCGCAGGCTTGATTTGCCGTGCCCGTGACACCGTCGACCACCGCCGGGTGCACCTCGAGCTCACCAACCACGGACGCCACCAGCTAGAGACCCTCACCAGGGCACACCTGCCCCGCATCAAAGCGCTCGCCGGGATCCTCGACCACGTCCTACAGGCACCCGGGGTCGCCCGCTAGTCGTGAGTCACGCCTGGTTCCTCATCCGCTGGCTACACCTGCTCGCGATGGCGTTCTTCGTGGGCGGACAGATGATGCTCGCCGCCGTCGTCGTGCCTGTCGCGAGGCGCTCGGGTGATCGTGAGGGTCTGCGTGCCATCGCCCGTCGCTTCGGCCAAGGCACACTCGTGGCGCTCGGGGTGCTGATCGCGACCGGCACGGCGCTGGCGTTTCATCTCCACTTGTGGAGCAATCCCACCTTTCACGTCAAGCTCGCACTCGTCTTGATCGTCTGCGCGCTACTCGTTTGGCACATCCGGCGGCCGAACCGGCATGTCCTCGAGGCAGCGGTGTTCCTGCTCTCGCTGGCGATCGTCTGGATCGGCCTCTACCTCGCCAATGGCGACTCCTAACACTCACCCAACAGCGCTCAACTCGACGTACGCGCAGTCACCCGCAGCCTTCCGCAGGCGAGCACCTCATAGGGACCAAGCGCGTCGAGCGCCTCGCATGTGTCGAACATCAGCACGTCGATGCTTGTCATATCCGTGAGCTTGGCATGTCCCCTTGGTCCTCGGACTGAGCCAACCGCGCTTGGGAGGGCCACGTCATCGAATGCGCGACAGACCGCTGCATCCTCGCCGAGGCGGCCACGGGACGACCACCCCGAGCAGCTCCGTGACCTCGGTCGGCAACCTCAAGGCTCCCCTCGAAGGCAGCATCACCCTCAAACGCTCTAGGTGATCGCCCCCGTGACCGT
The DNA here is from genome assembly GCA_963791485.1 of uncultured Solirubrobacterales bacterium. Lineage (GTDB taxonomy): Bacteria > Actinomycetota > Thermoleophilia > Solirubrobacterales > Solirubrobacteraceae > Palsa-744. Next base: position 401,229 of record CAWBSO010000003.1, on the reverse strand, counting down.
CAGAGTGCTTCGGAGCGCCGCAACATGGCTGGCCCGTGTTCGCGAGCATCGCTAGCGCTTTGCTGGCAGAGCGGGCGAGTCGGCGATGGCCGTCGTCACTCCTGGGTTGGACGACGAGGAGCACCTCTGTCAGGTTCGTCACGCTCTTTCCCGTTTGCCCGGAAGCAGGCGTGTAGCTGTGCTGAAGGACCGAGGGCCCCGGCTCGATTGTCGGGCGGTTCCAGAATCGCCGTCAGAGGAGCGCAAAACGCCGATACGCTGGATCGAATGGTACGCGTCTACCTCGATCAGAACCACTGGGTCTCGCTGACCAAGGCTCGCGTCGGGCGAGAAGACGGCGCGGAATTCACTGACGTCCTGACACTTCTGTGCGAGGCGGGCGAGCGTGGCTGGGTGTCCGTTCCGCTGTCGATCGAGCACGCCATGGAGCTTCAGCACCGGCGCGACTACAAGTCGCGCTGGGAGCTCGCTGAGACGATGGTCGAGTTGTCTCGGTGGCACACCGTCCGCGCGCAGAAAGACATCGTCGCCGCCGAGATTGACCAGGCGCTCCACGACATATTCGGCCGGCCGGCGTTCCCACGGAAGGTGCAGCCGTTCGGGGTCGGCGTGAACCACATGTATGGCAGGCAGTTGACCAACCGGCCCCTGCCGCCCGAGCTGGCGATTCCGGATGAGCTTCGTCTCGAAATCCAGCAGCTCAAGCACGATGTTCTTCAGATGGCCGCGCTCGTCGGAGCGCCGCCAGAGTTTGAAGCGCCGGGGTATGAGCCCAGCGCTGACCGGCCAGTCGCCGTCGAGTTCGCCGCCGAGCAGGAGCGGCTCAGAAGCATCCGGCGTCCGCGCGGCTTCCACCGGGGCGAGCTGGGTCTCAGGGCCGCCAGCGTGGACGCTTACGACGAATACCAGGAGCCGATCAGCAAGGCGCTTGAACTTGCTGGACTGCACTGGGGCCATGTCTACCAGCTTGAGCGCGAGGGCATGGAAGCGCTGCTCGAAGCGATCCCGATCGTCTTGGTCAACCGCGAGCTTCGCCGGCTGCGCCACGAGGCGTCGCAGAAGCCGTGGGATCAGGGTGACCTCGCGGACATAGCGTCCCTCTCGACCGCGATTGTCTATTGCGACGTGGTGGTGACGGAGCGTCTGTGGACCGATATCGTTGGCCGCACTAGGTTGCAACAGCGATTCGGCACCGTCGTTCTACGAGACCTGAAAGAGCTCGTCCCTCATCTGATCGGCGCCGCGCAGGCGGCATAGCTACCCCCTCGCAACGACGATCAGGACCCGGCGTGTGGCGCCTGACCACGTGACCTCTGCCACCATGAATCGCGTGCGGGGAATCAAGGCGCTCGTCGTGCTCGCCACCGTGGTGGTCCTACCGGGCGGAGCGACCGTTGCACGCACCGCCGCGGAAACGCCGGGACAGCCGGCAGGCGTGCGCGCCGGGATCGCTCTGAAGGCAGCCGAATCGACGCTGCGGCTGATAAAGCCCGCGCGAAGCTGGACTCGTCTGGCGAGTGTCCCTGCCCGTGAGCGGCGGCTGATCGGCGCGACTGCGACGGAAATCGACATTAGTCGCGAAGAACGCGCGAAGCTCCAGTCGCGCGCGACGATTTGGGTCACCAAGGCGACACCGCGAACGATCCTGACCTACGTCCGCTCTCAGCCTGCCCCGGGACGCGACAGCGCAGGGGGAATCAAGCTCCGGCACCTCGTCTGCGCCGCCCGGCCCGATCGGGCCGCACACGAGCACGGAAATCGAACGCCACTACAAACCCGACCTCTGGAGGGAGGAATTCACGGTCCCTCCGGTCGACGACGTGCTACGTCGCCAGGCCCTCACGGTGCACATCGCGCTGGCGACGCACGGCCGATTCGTGATCCGCTTGGAAGGCGCCGCCGTTTGGGAGGGAGTCCGGCCCAGCTACTCGCTCCTCGGCACAGAAGTTCATGTGCTCACGATCACAAACACGTTTCCGAGTTCCCGCCACGTCGGCCCAAGCCCCACGGTCGTCTCCAATCCCTCGCTCATGCAAGAACTCGTCGCACTCGTCAACGCGATACCGATCTTTGAAGACAAAGGCGCAGAGTTCAGCTGCCCATCGGAGAAGCCAGGAGAAACCTCGGGAACCTTCGCAGTAGCGTTCGGTGAACAACCAGGCGCGCCTGCACTTGCGAGGCTCGAAGGCCGACCTTACGCATGCGGCGACAGCTTCCTACCCATCATCTCCGTGCCAGGAGATCCTTCGCTCGAACTGAGCGTAGAACCGCCTCTCGTGAGCATGATCGACAGGATCACCGGACTGCACCTGCCAAAAGGGTAAAGAGCCGCCTACGGGAGCGGCGCCGCATGGATCGTGCTGTTCGCGTCACCGTCGCGGTGAACTCTGCACCGCCATGCCTCCGGCCTATCGGGAGCGAGTCAACGCACTCGCGGCCCCGCTTCTGGTTCGCGCGAAAAGCAGGCGCCCCCCGCGTAGCCAGCGAGACGCCTAAGTTGGACGATCGGCGAGCTGCCGGCGCCAACGGAGGCCAGACTTCTGCTTCGCCCAGGCGGAAGCGATCGTCTGACGAGCCTCCTCGGGCGTGATCGAGAATCGTCCCATGCGGGAGCGCTGGCGATTACCTGTCGATGCGCTCGGATCCCCGCGAAAGCAGGAGCGAAGCGACCCTTTGTCCTTTGCCATCTGTGGCAAATAGCTCGCAACCGAGTCCACGAAAACGGGGGTAGACCAACCCATCGCTGGTGAAAGGGCGAGGAAGTGGGTCAGCGCGGCCGTGTTCAGATTGCCGCTCAGCATTGCCTCGACATGCTATGATTCGTATCATGACATATCAAGGACTACTCAGCGGAGCGCAGAAGATCCTCGACGAGATCCTGGTCGGCCTTGCGGCGGACCGTTCACCCTCCGAAGTCGCCGAAAAGCTTCGGGGATCCCCGAGGGCCGATCTCCTCCGCGCGCGGAGATTGATCGACCAGCAGCTTGCCTCGTCGACCCCGGACCTCCCGATCGAGGTCATCGAGGGCGGCATGCCGTTTGGTGACTGGCTCGCCGACGAGCTCGGCCTCGACTACGAGCGAACCCATCGAGTGCTCATCTTCATCGAAGAGTACGGTCGCGTGGCCCACGAACTCGGCCGCGAGCCGACGATCCCCGAGCTAGCGTCGGCCACGGCTCAGTCGGTAGCGACGATAAACCGGCGCCTCGCCGAGTTCCGCGAGGCGCTCCCGGGCGAGCGCAACCCGGCGCGGCTCGCCCGCGCGTTGCGACACGCACTGAACAGTCAGCAACTGTGGAGCAGTGTGGAGGAAAGCCTCGAATCGTCCATCCGGGACGTGCCGGTCGTCGGTAGCTCAACGACGGCGGACCAGGATCAGGCGGTCCAGGCACTCGCACTGGCCTCGAACGCGTTGGGCGGAACCGCAGTCGGTCCCACGTCGCTCTACAAGTTCATGGTCGAGCGCAGCATTGAGGTTCCGGCGGACGCTCTCATTCTAGAGACAATCCTCCGGCAGGCATGGAGGGCCGGTCGCATCATGAGGGCCCCCAACGGGGTTTACACGCCGCTCAACGCCAGTGGAGAGACCGAGTGGGATCGCCCGCTCAGCGACTACTACGTGGCGGCGGAGTACAACTTCCCCCTGCCAGCCGGCAGTTGAACCTACAGCTTCGCCTCGGGCGGCAGCTGGAGAGGCCACCGTCTGCTGGCTCCACGCGCAAGCCCCCGCTGGATACCCGCTACGGAATGAGTGAGCCGTAACGAACGAATAAACCATCGCTGAGGAAGCCGTAGTCCTCGCCGGAGACAAACGGGCGCCAATGCTCATCGGGCGCGCCGCGCTGGCTGGCCGCAGCGGTCAGCTTGGCGCGCAGCTCATCTCCTGTCGGCTGGTAGCCCATGAGAAACCAGCTCACCGCCATGCAATGCCTCTCGACCGCCATCGGGGTGCCGCCAAGTGTCTGGCCGCCGCCCCGCGCCATCCACACACGCCCATCGATCTCGACCATGCCGCCCGCGAGGCCGGCCGACCGGAACTTGCGTCGTTCCTCGTCAGAACGATTTCCGCCCTCCAGCCCGATGACGAAATTTGACGCGAGCATGAGCCCAGAGTCTGGCCAATTCCGGACGATCGTCTCGAGGATCGCGAGCTCCGACCAGTTCGCTCCGTCTGACTCGTGGGGCCTCAGGTCCACCAGGTAGGCGTCGGCGCCGAGAAACGCCGCGAGCAAAACGTGCGACGTCCGCCGCAGAAACCCTCGCAGGCGAGGATGGGGCTCGTTAGAAAGATGGAGGTGGTGGACACCCCAGTCCGCAAGTAGGCGGTCGCGGTGTCGGGCGCCGCGGCGACGAGCAAGGAGCGGTGGCGCCTCCAGCTGGTAAGCATGCCCAACTGCCGTGCTCATCCGGGGCCGAAGGTCGGCGCCCTCGGCGATCTCCCGTACTATGGCCGCAAGGCCGTCGGAGTAGGCGTTGCGATCTGGGCTGGCGAGGAGTTCGGTCGAGAGATGCAGCGTCTGCGGCATGGTTGCCGGCAGGCGTCCGCGCCAAGTCGCATAGACGCTGTGCAGCGACCGGAAGTTCAGGTCGCGAAGCGTACAGGACCTGTCGACGGGAAGCTCTCGCAGCATGTGCAGCCGCAGTGCACGCTTGAGGTCCTCGAGGAGTGGTCCGGGCTCAGGCTCCGACACGCCTGCAAGGATCGCGGATCGCGACGCCACGTGGAGATGTCGGCTCGCTGGTCTACCCTACGTCGGGCCCACGTCGGCAGGCGACCAAGTCTCCCGCGTTCAAACTCATCGGGCCCTCGACCGTCGCGGCGCCTGTGGGAGCCGACTAGGAGCCGAGGGAGCAGGAGTTGAGGGCTCATATCGCTAACTCAACGGCATTGTGGCCTATAAGACAAAGGGATTGAAGATGGTCCCGGACGGTGCTACATTCCTTGTGGGCCGTACACCTATTCTGGTGAGCCTACGGTCCGTCTTGAGACAAGCCCTGGGAGACCGGGGCTTGTGTTCTTAAAGGCGGGTCCTGATTCGCTCGCTCGGGCAGTTGGTCGTGTCGCCGGTGTAGTCGAGCCCCCGGATGCACCGCCCGTCCTCGACGCCGAACGGCCGGGCGATCAATCGCGACATCGTGGTCTCGTACTGGCGTCTGAACTTCTCGTCCAGACTGGCCTTGTTCTGGACGCTCTGGAAGGCGGCGTGCGCGCAGCAGTCGGCGGCTTGCAAAAGCTGGCTGTCGGATGACCGGCGCAGCCCGGCATCCTCCACGATCCGGCGGTGCTTGATGAGCAGGGCACGGTGGGCTGAGCGCAGATGGCCTCCACTGTCGTGCGCTCCGTCGACGATGAATGTCGCATGGCTGCCTTCGCTGAAGAGGAAACCCTCCACGAAGCACAGCAGTTCGTCGTAGAGCGCGAGCTTCGCCGCGCCGCTCGTGCTCGGGCTCCCGACGGTGAACAGGCGGGCGTCGGTGAACGTCCCGATCGTCTTCAGGCCCTTCTCGAATACCTCAAAGCGCGCTCGGCGCCGTGTTCTACCTCGTCCGAGAATGTCGATGAGCTCACCGTCGTCATCTTGCACGAGAGCGAGTTGCCCGGTTGCGCTGGTGTGCTTGGCTGGCTCGACCGCGAGCCACACCTGGGAGTGAAGCTCGAAGTTGGCCGGCACGCCGTGTTGGCGATACAGCCAGTGGCGAAACGCCAGCCAGCGACGCAGGTACTCGCTCCAAAGATCGAACGGCAGCGCCAACGCCGTCCACATCCACCCGACGTTCTCGTTGCCCGAGTCATCGACGTAGACGACGTAAGAGCGTGTCGGACGGGGCACCGCAGCGAACTACCGCTTCGACTTGGGCTTGCGCGTGCTGCCTGCGTGATGCGATGCGTGGCGGTGAAGCGTGCTCGTGACCGCGAGCTGGTGATCGAGCCTCGCGCTGACGTGGATCGTGGCGTGCGCAGCAGTGCGGGGACCGAGCTTGAAGGTCGCCGTCAGCCGCCCTTGCTTGAGCGCTACGGTCTTTGCGCCCCAGGCGACCGTCCGGCCTCCAAGGAGACCGGTGAAGCCCACGCGGACCTCTCCGGTCTCGGGTCCGCTCACATGCACGACGAGCTCGCGCCCGCGCAGCGTCTCGCCGACGTGGATCGTCGCCTTCGGAGCCGAGGAGCCGCCGCTACCGCCAGAGCCGCCACCGCCTGAGCCACCCGATCCGCCGCCGCCCGAGCTGCCAGCCGGGACCGTGAGGGTCGTGTGCGCCGCGTCGGCGGCCGTGGCGTTGCCCGCCGCGTTGGTCAGCCACACTGCGAGGCTCCAGCTGCCAGGGCCGGGCACCGTAACCGTCGCCGGTCCGCCCGCGGGTGCCGTCGCGGGCGCGCTACAAGGCCCCGAGCCGCTTGCTGGGCAGACCTGATAGGTCGCTGCCGTGATCGGTGCGACCTGCCCGGATGGATCGGTCCAGGTCGCGGTAAACGTGGAGCCGCCGGCCTGCGTGGCCGTCGCCGCGAGGCCAATGGGCGGCGGTGGCGGGTCGTTGTCGACCGTGATCTGCTCGGAGGCGATCGTTGACTGATTGCCCGCCGCGTCGGTGGCGACGAGCGTGAGCGTGTGCGTGCCGTCGGAAAGCTCGGTGGTCGGCAGCGTCAACGTCTGTGCTCCGGTGGACGTGGGGCAGGGTTGGGCCAGCGTGAAGTTGCACGAGGCGTCGTATGTCTCGACGGACTGCCCGTCGGCGGCCAAGACGATGCTCTGCACGCCGCCGCCGACATCCTGCGCCGAGGTCGTGACGCTCTCTGTGCCCTTGTGAAAGCCGCCGGCTTCGCCCGGTCCCCACAAGGCGCCCGAGGGTGGGCTGAGAGTTGGCGGCGTTGGGTCGGAAAGCATCACCCTCGCGCCATACATCGCCGCCCACACTTCATGCAATGTGGCGCCAGTGACGCATTCCTCCCCCGTAGGCGCCTGGCATACGATGCCGAGGGAGAGTTGGTGTGCTGAGAGGCCGGTGATACTCGCTGGTTCGCCTCCCTCGCCGGGTGGCCCGCCCACGAAGCAGGACTCGCCGTTTTGCACGGAGTCCAAGCAGGTTTCACCGGGCACGGTGGTCCCGTCGGCACGGAGTGCCGGGGACCAGTAATTGTCAGGGTCCGACTGATGGCCGATGTAGCGTTCGTAGGTGATGCCGGTGATCGTCGTCCCGGTTGGCGCCGTGAAAGTCCAGCCGGCGCTTGTTCCCGGCGGGGCGCCACTTGAGAGTCCGAGCGCGTCGGTCGTGGACAGGCCACCTTCTTGGTCGACGCTACCGCCGGTGCTCCCGTGTTCATAGGGACAGTTGGAGTGCTCGGCGAAGTGCGAGGGCTGCGATGGATCGGTCGTTGCCCAGGTCCATGAGTTGTTGACCGCTGCGGGCGCGTAGTTGCAGGCGCTCACTTCGTAGCTGCCCGTCGCCGCCAGCGCGCTCGATGGCGACAGGCTCGCGAGGCTCCCAAGAACGAACGCGAGCACGACGCCTCGACGCCTCATCGGCTGTGCCTCCCCTTTGCGGTCTTGGCCGCTGTCGGTGGCAGCTTCAGCGTTGTCCACGGGCTCGCGCGCTGTATGTCATACGGGTCGGTGTAGCGCACGGAGACCTCGATGACACCCGACGCCGGCAGGGTGAGATCCGTGAACGCGCCATGAAGCGTGCGTAGGACACCCAGATGTCGGGAACGGCCTCGATGTCCGAGGTAGCGCACTTGGGCTTGGGCTTCGCTTGGGCGACCCGTCAGCACGAGCACGAGCCGTCCTTTGAGCCGCTTAAGCCGTGCCCTCGGCCGCTGGAATGGGGCAGTGAGCGTCATCGAGCCTGATGGTGTCACGCTCTGCGGAGGTATCGCTGGATTGGAGTTCCCGGCAGGCTGCACGCCGGGCTCTGCGGCTTCGCCCGCAGCCACGATTGCTCCAAGGCCCGCGTTGCGAAACGCCTGCGCGATGTCCAGCACGCCACCGTCAGCCCCGGTCAGCTCTTCCTCGGCGGCCTGGGGTGAGAGTTCTGGCCGGTAGGACTCCAGGGCGGTGAGCGCAGACGCCGCGATGACCGAGGACTCGCTGGTGCCCTGCCAGTAGTCGTAGTCGGGTTCGCCGCTGGTGGGGTCGGCTCCGTCAAGATCGCATCCCGGAGCGATCAGTCGCAAGCCTTCTCCCCGGTTGGAGAATGAGCAGAACGCACCGCCCTGGGTGTTGCTGGCACCGACCGACAGCACAGTCTGGGTACGCCGCCGGGTACTCCACCGGGCCACCGTCATCGTTGCCCGCCGCGGCTACGACCGCAACGCCGCGGTTGTTGGCCTTTTCAACGGCATTAACGAGCGCTTCGTAGTTCTTGCCCGAAGGTACTTCGGAAGCACCAAGCGAGAGGTTGATGACCTTGATGTCGTATCGCTGGCGGAGCTGCACGCATTCGGTGATGCCTGCTGCGTAGGAGCTGAAGGGAAATGTCGTCTGCTCCGGCTCGAGGATTCGCACCGAGACGATCTGGATGGACCTCGGTGCGGTCCCGACCATCCCCCAGCCGTTCGCGGGCGCTCCGGCCATCATCGCGAGCACTGTGCCGTGCAGGGTGGGAGATACGTCATCGCCCGAGCCGCCGTCGATCGCAGTCCGATCGACCACGAGGCCTTCGGTGTCGGGATTGACGTTCACGCCTGTATCAACCAAGCAGAGGCCGCCGAGCTGCGCCGGCGGAGGGGCGTAGGGAAGGAACGCACCGTCGTCGGCCACCGCCTGGGCGGTGATCGGTGTCTCGCCATGCGCTGCGGCGCACGTCATGGTGAGTAGGAGAGCCACTGCCGCGGTAAAGCACATCGACCGCCGTCTGTGGCTGGTTCGCCGTGGTGGTGATCGTGCCGGCAAGGTGCTCGTGTGTTGCTCAGTCGGTGTAGACATCGACTGGTCTGCTGTATCCGGTAGCGAACGGGAATCCTGCCTGGCCGCCCGGAACGACGACGCGGAACGGGTAGCGCCCGAGGGCGCCTTGGAACTGGTATTCGATCTGGAAGTACCCGCCTGGTTCGCTGTGCGGTGTGCGGATCGGCTCCCAGTGGCCGCGGTAATGCACGAGCAGCTCGACGATCGTGCGTTGGGAGGGGAGGGACCCCAGCACACGACCGGACACGATGATCGTCCCGGTTGAATTCGTCCTGGTGGGGGTGATATGCAGCGCGATCCCGGCGCTTACGGTCTCGCGCACAGTCGCCTGCGCGGCGTAGCCCGTGTCGGCGGAGAACGCGCGGTAGGCGACCTCGACCAGCCGCGATGGTCCCGCCGGCACGCCGACCGCGAAGTCGCCGTTGGTGCGGGTCTTTGCGTTTCTGATGACTTTGAGCGTTGTGGTGCCGACGATCTGCTGCAACACATCCAGGGTGGCCCCGCCGATCGGGTTTCCCTGGGCGTCGAGCAGTCGCCCGGTGAGCCGGAACGCGCGGTGCGCGAACGTGCGCGTGATCGTCCGCCGCACACCGAGGCGCAGTTGCGCGCTCTCGCTTGCGGCCGTCCCGTTCGGGGACCCAACTCCCACGGACAGGCCCGAGCTCGTGCCGCCCGTGCCCGGGCCAGGCTGCGCACCAAGGGAGCCCTGGGAGGCAAGTACCGCGCCGGTCGCGGCGCTGGTGGCCGACGCCAGCCCGTCGGTGTCACTTGCATTCACCACGAGACGTAGGGTGTGGCCTACGTCGCTGGGCGCGGGCGTGTAGGTGGCTCCCTGTGCGCCTGCGATAGCCGTGCAGTTGTTGCCCTGGGCGTCGCAGTCCTCCCACTGGTAGCCGTAGGCGATCGAGCCAGCGCCTGCCGGTGCTTCCCATGTGCCGGGGTGCGTGGAGAGTGCAACTCCGGTGAAGATCTGGCTTGGTGCGAGGATCGTCGGCGAGGAACTGGCAGCCGGTGCGTTCTTGGTCGTGATCGTGCTGTCGTAGACGACGCTTGAGTTCTGGGCGGCGTCCTCGACCGTGACCTTCAACGTGTGCTGGCCGTCGGCGACCTGCGCGGTGTTGATTGGGATGTCCACCGACTCGCTTGGCCGGCACGGCTGACTGAAGGCGAACATCAGGGCGCCGCCGCTTTCGCCGACCGCGCTGCACTTCCCACCGTTGCTATTCGGAATGCCCGAGTAAAGCGCTTTGCCATCGACCTGCGCGGTCACGGTATAGACACCAGGACCGCCAGGATCGCTCGCGGTGAACGCGAGTTCTTGGGTGCCGCGGGCGCCGGGGGCAAGCAGTGCGCCGCCGAAGCTGCTGGCGGCTGGCGTCGAGCTGTTGGAGAGCAGGAAGTTGGCCCACCAAAGTCTTACGAGCGACCAGGCGCCTTCGATTGCTCCTTCGTTGCATACGCGACCGGCATCGGGTTGGCCTCCGCAGCCTGCGCCGAGGTAGAAGTTCCCGCCGCGATTGATGGGTAGGGCAAGCACGCCGAGGTAGTCATAGGGTGTGCTGCCCGTTGAGCACGCGGGCTGCCCGGAGCTGCACTGGAGGATGACGTTCGACCCGTTGTACGCGAATTCGGGGCTGTATGCGATTGCTGTGCCGGAGGCGCCGTACCCGTACCCGTTGCCGTACAGGCCGACATAGACTGAGCCACCCGCCAGGGTTGACCCTGGGGGCGGCGTGTACTGGAGGTTCTCTCCCGCCCCGACTGGCTCGGCGGCGTCGCTGCTGAGTTCGGCGCTCATCGGGTCGCCCGGCCCGCAGACGGTATCGTTGTTGGACCCGAACCCGACGCTGCCGGTGGTGAAGCTCGTCCAGTTTTCGCTAGATGCCACTGAGAGGTTTGGGTTCTCGCAGGAATCATCGAACCAGTCGCCTGCGTAGGCGGGGGTGCCGCCAAGTAGCATCGTCGAGGTCGCCGCTGACAGGACTGCGCAGGCGAGCGTGATCGCGTTGCGCAGCAGGCGGCGTCTATGGCTCGCTGCCTGAGTTTTGGTGTTGTGGGGTGTGGTGAGGTGCCTGGTCATCGTCGCGTCTATCTCCCTGTTCAGGCCCCCTTCTGGTGGGGGCTTCCGGGATCTATGACCGCGACGGCCACACACCGGCCAACAAATTTTTCGGAAGCTCATGGGCTGAACGGACCCCCGCTGCCGTGAGCGGCCGTATGCGCCTGTTCAGGGGCGCTCGCGGGAGCGCTCGTCCCCGTGGGCACCCCGAGGTAGGCGAAGCCGCCCGGTTCGCGCTGCCCGGCAGCGCTCGGCCTGCTCGTCGCGTGGGAGGCGGAGAGCACACTGCCGGGGCTGGAACGGCGCGAGTGGGGGCGGGGGCGCGAGGGGATATGCACGGTTCGGTGGACGCTCGCGCCCAGCGACGGCGCGGGCGACGCTCCGACCAGCTTCGCCGGAGCCGATGTCGCGCTGGGTGTCGCGGCTGCGCTGGGTGTGATGTGGTGGGGGTGATGCGCCGGCGGATGGTCGAGCACATGCGTGGCGACTGCGCCTCCCGCGATCACCGCGACGGTCAAGACTCCGGCGGCGACCTTGGCGCCGATGCCACCGCCCGCCAGCAGTGCAGCGGCGCGTTCGCGCACTCCGCCCTGCCCGAGCGACAAGCCATCCGCCCCGAGGCGGTACTGGAGCGTCCTCGCTCGCACGCCGAGCCTCGCCAGCCAGCCGAGATGGCCGACGAACACAGGTGGCAGCAGTGCCGCGGCCTGGTCGCGGAAGCTGCGCCGCAGCCGGTTGGCGTTCGTCTTGTGCTCGGCGCGGCAGTGCGCGCAGCTCGTCAAGGTGCGCGAAGGCGCGCTCGGCCAGCTCCTCGCTGGTCACCTCGCCGTTTTGCAGCGCCTGGATTGTCCGCGCCCTGTAGCCGCACAGCCGGCCGGTGTCGTAGAGCAGCTGGAAATGCTCGCGCTTGCGGGCGCATGAGCGGGCGGTGTTGCGTGCCTGGTTGACCGGGATTCCGAGCGCCGTGGCGATGGCGCGGTACTGCATGTTCTCCGAGAGCAGCCAGAAGACGCGCTGCTCGACCGGGTTCAGTTCGGTCAGGAACTCCGAGATGATCAGGCGGTCCTCGTGGGCGAGCGCGGCGGGCTCGGGGGCGCTCTGAACCTCGCTCGCCTGGGCCATCAGGCGCAGGCCGGGAGCGCTGCGGGCAAGGATCTGTCCGCGTCGGCGTTCGTCGCGGTGCATGTTCAGCGCACGGTGCTTCAGTCCCGTCCGTAAAGCGTTGCGAAGGTGCTCCTCACTGTCATACGACCGGCTATAGAGAGCCAGCGCCGTCTCTTGGTAGATGTCCTCGAGCTGCTCGGTGCTCAGTCCCCTGCACTCCGTAAAGCCGCGGGCGACTCGCAGCTCGTGGGACTGCCATTCCCCGAGGATCTGACCGATCCGCTGCGGGCTGAATCCCTGCTGCGTCGAGCTCGGCGCAAGAGTGGCCGTTGTCCCTGGTACTCCACCTAGCCGTTTGGCCTCTGATCGTCGCAACCGAATATCCATATCGTTATCTCCGGTCAACCCTGACCTCAGCAAAACGCCGCCGCTATATGGAACGTTCCAGATGCCCACTCTTTTTGCAGATAGGTTCGGCGGGTTGCAACTCCCCCAGCCTTGCGTACACAGCGCTCATCCCGTGGCAGCACCGGCCTGATGACGCCCAGGCTCATCGGTACGGCACCCCGACGGTCTCCACTACAGCCGCGGACAACAGCGCCCCGGCGGTCAGCGCGAGCAGCCTGAGCCCTGTGGAGACGGTGAGCACCTGGCGTCGCTGCACGAGCCAGGCGCTCGCGCCGAGTGAGAGCCCTGCCCACTCCAGCGGCAGTTGGGGGATGTAGGGCAGCAGCGATGCGCCGTAGGCGCCCACCGCTGCGCCGACGGGCAGGGTGTTGAGGATGATGCACGCCAGCAGAACGCCGTCCGCGACATGCGTGGCGAGGCGGTGGCGGTGGGCTCCCGCGAGACCGAGCAGCAAGGGCCACGCGGCGATCGGGATGTTGTGAGCTGCCAAGGCCAGGATGTGCCCGACCCGGGGCGGTGGATTGCGGTGCGCCGTGAGCGCCAGCCCAAGCAGGTGCCGGACGGGGAGCGCCAGTGGTCGCCCGGCGAGCGCAACGAGGGCGGCGGGAACCAGCGTGGCCGTCCAGATCGTGGCATAGGCGTACAGCCATGCCAGGGGGAGACCCGCCGGGAGCCATCGGCGACTCGCATCCGCCGTGACAACCGTGGCTTTGCTCAGCTCTGTGGCAGCCATTGGCTTACGGCGTAGCCGTCGGGGACACGGGCGAGTTGCGCGAGGGTGACGTGGTAGGCGGCCGGAAGCCCTTCGTACTGCCCGTCGCCGCCGGTCTGCTCGCGGGTGACGATCGCCCACGTATCCGGCCGCGCGAGGTTGGGGGCGATGCTGACGATCTGGCCGCTATTCCAAATCTGCCCGCGGGTGATCGTCGTGTCCGCTTGGCTTGACGCGGCGGCCTGCTGCTCAGCGAGCCGCGCCGCTGCGACGGATATCGTGGCGAGCGTCCGCTGGTCGGCGCTCAGCGTGCGGTAGCTCCAGTTGACGTAGAGCTCGGCGAACGCCGCGAGGGCCTTGGAGGGCGTCGGCTGCACTCCGGCCGGCGCCTGCGCTGCGGGTGATGGGGGCGCGGGAGCGGGCGGCTCGCCGGAGTTCTGCGGCGAGGCGGTTGAGGTCGTGCCCTGCGCGGCGCTGGGCGCGTCGGGGTTGGTGCAGCCCGCGAGCGCCACGGCGGCGAGCAGCAGGCAGGTGGGGATGAGTCCTTTCAAGGCGTGTCTGCTCATAGGCCGGGTGGGTGGCGGACGGTCCAGGAGGCCCAGCCGGGGACCGTGGGGGAGACGCGCCACTTCGGGCCGGGCTTGCCCGAGTTCGGGCCGCTGTCATACGCGGGGTCTTCCACGGTGTCGAAGCGCAGTCCGCCGACGTACATGAAGGCGTGCGCTGTGTTGGCGTAGATCGAGACGTAGCGTCCGGGGCCGGGGTCGCCGTAGGACTCAAGTTCGGTCGAGTCCTCGGCGTCTTCCCCGAACACGCCGCTGGCGTGCAGCACGTAGGACACCGCCGATGAGCAGTCATACGCCGGCTGCAGCGTGTCAAGGGATGTGCCGTGCGCCCCGCCGTACAGGTAGCTGGCGCCGAACAGGCGGTTGCCCGCGGCGACCATCCGCTTGACCGCCGCGGGGGCTTCCTGCCCGGCGGCAGCCAGGCCGCTCGGCAGGATCTTCGTCTGTGTGCCCGGTGTGAGCGGCAGCGGAATGTCGCCGGCGGCTTCGGGGCCGGGACAGCCGCTTGAGGCGATCGGGGTGCCACCGGGCCCGGTTTCGCTTGAGCCGGCGAGCGCTCCAAGAGTCCCGGCAGCTCCGGTGGCCGGTGCGAGCTGCACCTGCACCGCGCTCTTCGTGATTCCGAGCGGCTGGGCAGCCTGCCACCAGACATCCAGCCGGTAGGGCTGCCCGTTTTCGATGAACTGGCCGGGACCCAGGCCGTAGCCGACGTCGCGCTTTGCCAAGATCGCCTGGCGCCCGTCGTGCGCGACCCGCAGTGCGGTGAGATAGGGGAGGTTGCTCAGCGCGTTGGCGTCCTGGAAGGTGAACGTCCCGCCGTTCGCCGGGTTGCTGTCGAGGACGGACAGCTCGGCGAACGTGTCGGGGTGCGCGGGGAGGTAGGACTCGCTGGGGTCCGGGATCGACCCGTAGTCCCCGGCGCCTGGGTTGCCTGGCCCGCCGTACTCGGTCGCACCGACCTGATACCAGCGGCCTGCCTGGAGCTGGAGCGGCACGGCGTACATGCCCTGCGCGAGCGGCCCACCGCCGGCGGGCTGGTTGAGCGTGCCGACGCTCGCGTCTTCGCAGGAGGCTTCTGCCTGCTGGGCGAACAGGCCGACGACACCGGCCGCGACGATCACGGGCATCAGGACAATGAGGAGGGCGGCTATCACCAGCGCGTTGCGGACGTGGCGGTTGCGCAGGAGCTCCAGGGCGATCTTGGCCTGCATCACGCGACTACCTCCAGTGCGGCTGCTTGCTGCCAGTCGTCGTCGATGAGCAGTTGGAGCGCTGGCCAGCCCTGCTCGTCTGTCTCGCGCAGCGCGCGGCGGCGGATGTGCTCGTCGCGGGCCGGGTCGGAGCTCGCGATCCAATACTCAAGCGGCCCGACACCGATCTGAAGCGTTCCCTGCCCGCGCGAGCCGTTCATCAGGTACGCCGTGGAGAACTGCCCGCGGACGGTCTTCAGCGAGGAGATCGCGTCGATCGCCTCGTCGGTGAGCGCCAGCGTTCCCTTGACTTAGCCGAGCTCGCGGGCCTCTTGGCGCAGGAACAGCCGCATCGCGGCGTTCGCCAAGAGCGCCTTGCCGTACTCGTTGTCGAAGTCTGAGAGCTGCTGGCTGATCGCGATGAGCCACAATGCGTAGTGGCGTGATCGGCGGACGAACTCGTTGAACCAGCGGCCCGTCGCGGGACGCTCGATCAGCTTCCATGCCTCGTCGATCACGAGGAACGTGCGGCCTGCCCAGGTGTGCTTCGGTCCCTCGCCGGAGAGGTGCTCGCGGCGGGTGCGTGCGATCCGGCAGCGAACGTGCTCGCAGATCACGAACAGCGCCGCCGCGGCCTTCGCATCAGGGATCAAGCGAGTGTCGAAGACGACCAGCGGGGCGTCCTGGGGGATCGTGGTCGGCCGGTCGGTGAGGTAGGCGTAGGGGCCGTCGAGGACATAGTTGTTCAGGCGCATCGAGAGGTTCCGCAGTGCCTCGGCGATCCCGACGGACCCCTCGGCGCGCTCCTGGTGGTAGCGGCGCTCGAGCTCCTCCTGCAAGAGCAGCTCGCGGGGTTCCTCGCCGGTCAGCGCGCAGCGCTCATACACCTCGGCTATCGCCAGACCCAGCAGGTTGCTCTCGAGGTCGGTGAGCCCGTAGGAGTCCTGTGCGGCGTGGTGCTCGCCCAGCAGCAGCGCGTGCAGCGCGAGCAGGTAGTCGATCTTCTCCGCGCCCACCCTCGCGGGGTCCTCGACATCCCACGAGTTGATCGCGTGCTCAGAGCCGCCGATCTCAACCGACGCGGCGCCGGGGATCAGCGAGGCGAGGAACGCGAAGTGCCCGGCGCGGTCGATGATGAACCCGCTCGCGCCCTGTGCGAGCGCCCGGATCAAGAGGATGATCGCGGCCATCGTCTTGCCCGCGCCTGACATGCCGTTGATGAGCAGCAGGTGGTTGGGGTGCGCCGCGTCGAACGGGTCCAGGCGCTCCAGGGTGCGGCCGGGCAGCGCGTAACCGAGCGGGATTCCCTGCGGGCTCCCGCAGCTCGTGCCGCACAGTGGGAAGGTGTCCCCGACGTTGCGGCTGACGTACTTGCGCCGCCGGCGTGCGACATCGCGCCCGAGCGGCAGCGTTGATTGCCAGAGCGGGCGCTGGGCGAACAGGCCGTGCTGGATGCGAGCGTCGCAGGCCATCGTGACCTCCCGAGCGGTGGCCTGGCATTGCTCGTGCAGGGCCTCCGGGTCCGGGTCGCCACCGGGCTCGCGGAGTGCGGCGTAGATGCTCACGCGGTAGATCCCGGCGCCTGCGCTGGTGGCGAGCTCCTCGACGAGCTCGGCTGCCTCCTCCTCCTGCACCCTGGCGTCGGGGTCCAGTGGGCGTCCGCGCTGCTCGATACCGCGGTTGACGCCGTAGAGGCGCTTGTAGCGGCGCTTCTGCGCCATCCGCTCGCGGTAGCGCTCGGTCGCCTGGACATGCACGCTCACGGCGAACGGGCGCGGGGCTCCCATCATGTGAAGCAGCCATCCGAGCCACGTCTGCTCCGGCGCAAGCGAAACGTAGAAGACCTCCTCCAGGCACTCCCCGACCTGTAGGCGGCCACGGTCGGCGAGGCTCACCGGCGCGGTGCAGATCGCCTCTGCGAGCGCCTGCGCGCGCTCGTCGGCGTGCTGGGCGGGCTCACCGGGGATCAGCGGCGCCACGACCTCCGGGCGCATGAAGCTGGCGGGCAGCCCGCCCGCCGCCTGCGCGTCGGGGTCAAACCGGCCGTGCAGTAGGTCGAGCACCTCACAGCCCTCCAACGGCCGGGCCGGGAGACCCATCGCCTCGATGTCCGCGCGGACTCCTTCGAGGTGGCGCAGACAGTCGCGTTGCGCCCGCTCGTGAACCTCGGCCTTGACCCGCAGCGCTCCACGCGAGCGCCGCGCCGCGAACAGTGCGCTGCGGCCCGCGGGTTGCCAGGGGCACACCACGAGGTAGCGCACCTGTAGCGGGGCGACCGTCTGCGCGGTGTTGCGGATCGACTGCTCTTGGGCGATCCCCAGCCTGCGGATCGCCGTGGCGCGCTCGTGCTCGCCGATGTCCTGCGCTGCCCCGGCTGCCTGCTCGCAACGGTGCGTCTCGTCCGCGAGGATCTCATCGAGCTCCAGCGGCGTGCCCTGCACGTAGAGCTGGATCGACTGGCGGTCGGGCAATCGCGCGGCGATCTGTCCAAACGCGGCGGAGATCCGCTCACCCTCGGCCTGGTCGAGGACGAGCGGGTTCACGGCGCCGACCTCCAGGTAGCGGACGTACGTGCCGTCCTCGGCGATCAGCAGCCCGTCCGGGTCGATCGCGGCGACACCCAACAGGTCCGCGACACAGCGCTTGCGTGCCATCAGCCCCAGCGCTCCCACAGGGCCATGTCCTCTACCTCCGCCTCCTGCCCCTGACCGGGATGCTCCTCAAGAGACCCCCCGGCAGCCGCGAGGACGAGCAGCCCTCGCGCACGACGCTCTCGCGGCGAGGCGGCCGGGAGTGTGTGTGCGCTCCAGCGCCAGCGCCACATATTTCCCAGCAGTACGCCGAGCTGCAGGCCGCCGCTCTCAGACACATACGTCAGCGCGGCAGGCAGGCCGATGATGAACACGCAGAGCGTGATCGCGGGCTTCGTCGGCAGGTGCGTGACGTAGACCACGCCGAGGACCGCGCTCGCGCCCACGATCAGCGCCGCCCACTGCTTGATGGTGAACCCGACCAGCTTCGGCGCCTGGTCCAGTGACCTGAAGGTGCGGTGGATCACGGCCCGCTCCGAGGACGCGGCCTACGCTTCTTCACCGGCGGCGGGGTAGCAGGCCCGGCGGGCTTGGAGCGCTGCTGGGGGCGGGCTTGGCGCCCGCCGGGAGCCTTGGGGTTCGTGTTCGCTGGCTTGGCGGGGTGCGCGTTCGTCGTGACCTTTCGCCCAGGGTGCGCGCCACTCGTTGGACCCGGCGTCGCCTTGGCGGCTCGCGCCTGCCCGCCCGGTGGCGGCCCGGTACGCGGCTTGGGCGCCACCTTCGGCCCCATTCGTGCGGAAGGACCTCCCGTGGATTGCGGGCTGCCTGCCGGCGCTCGCGGCGCTCGCCCACCAGCACGCCCGCCCCGTGCTCCTGCGGCGCCCACGCTCGCGGGCGTCTTGCCGGTGGCGTTGCTCCTCGCCCCGCGCGCTGCCCCTCGCGCTGCGGCGCTGCGCGCAGGCCCTTGCCCCCTGCGAGAGCTGGCCGCCATCGCCGCACGCGCGTCACGCGGGGCGCTCGCAAGGATCGTCCCGGCGCGGGACATCCGTTCGCGCAGGCCACCACGCCCACGCTTGACCGTGCCCGCGCCGCGCCTGGCTGCCGCCGCGCGTGCGAATGAGCCTCCCGCGGCGCCCGCTGCCGCGCCGGGCAGGACGCTGCTACGGCGTGCCGCGCCGGCCAGGCCCCGGCGGGCAGCACCGACAGGCCCCCCAGCGGGGGCACCCATCGCGCCAGCAGCGCGCCCAGCGCTGCGTCCAAGCGACGGGCCCCCAACGAACGCCGCGCTACGTAGCCGGGCGTGCGCCGCTTGCATCCGCTGAGCGCCCGGCATCGTGCTCTGTCCCTGAGCGCTTCCCCCGCCTCCTCCTCGCAAGCTCGCTGCGCTGAAGAGTTGGCGCATCTCGCCGAGCAGCATCAGCGGCAGCTTCACCGCGAGGACGAAGGTGATGAGCCCGGCGAACGCCGCCGCGATATGACCCGGCAGGCCGCCCGCGCCGCCTGTAAAGCTCGTCGCGTCCAACGTCAGCGCGCCCGCGGTCGCGAACAGCACCGTCCAGCCGAGCGGGATGAGCACAATCACCATGAGCGCGTGCGCCCACGCGCGGGCGAGGTGGGAGAGCTCGGGGATCGCCGAGAGCGCGATCAGCGGCGGACCCGCCACTATCAACAACGCCAACACGACGGTCAACAGGACCTGCAACGCGAACAGGCCCGCCGCGAACAGGACACCGACGATCACGAGGAACGCCCCGAAGACGCCGCCCGCGCCTACCAGCAGCGCCCCGCCGAACAGCACGCTGATGATGCTCGCCAGACCGTTCGCGACAACGGGGAAGCCGAGGATCGCGTGGGTGAGGGTGTTCGTCGCGGCGGCGATCTCCTCCACGATCCAGCGGTAGGCGACGAGCACGCCGGTCGCACCGACGCAGCGCCCGATCGCGCCCGCCGGATGCGCCGAGCCGGTCAGGCCCATCATCCAGTAGCGCAACGTGGCGACCGCCAGAGTGACGGGCAGCAGCGACGCCCCAAGGTAGGTCATGTCTTCCTGCAGCTGGCCGACGTGACTCCAGCTGGCAGGGTCGGGCAGCGCGACGAGATGCTGGATCGTGGCGACTGTGCCGTGCTTGAGAAACCCGGGGACCAGCGCGCCCGCCAACGCCCCAAAGAACCCTTCGGCGATCGCGTCGATGATGCTGTGCAACGACGGGAGTTCGATGCCGAGGAACGCGAACGGCACGATCGACCCCGAACTGGACGCCGCTGACGCCGCCGGCGCGAGAACGAGCCCCCACGCGAGCACCCCCGCCGTCGCGGCTGGCAGCATCCACACGGTGCGCAGGCGCAACACCACGACCCCTACGCCACGATCCCGCTGATCGACGCCAGGATCGCGAGGCCCACGATCGTCTTGATCGCAACGTCATGCGCTCGGCTGTGACCGGCCATGAACATGATCGCCACAACCGCGATGACCAGGCCCATCGCCGTGCTGCCCAGCCAGACGAGACTGCCCTCCAGCTTTTCAACGAAGTTCTGCACCCCGCCGATCGGCGTCCCTTTGAATGCGCCAGCCGCGTCCAGGGCGTGCGCGTGCGCGTCGGGGAACATCCCCACGACCGCGACCCCGATGAGCAGCCCAATCAGAGCACCAACGGCGACTACGACCTGCCCGTTCCTTCTTCCTTGACAGGCGCCTGCCCGTCTGAATGTGAGCGCCACCACTGGCCTCACCTCCTTTGTGTTGATTTGCAAGCTCACGGCGAGAACGGCCCCCCTTGCGTCTGTTCCGGTGCCGGCGGAGGCGGCGCGCTCGCCGCAGCCGGGGCAGGAGGAGGAGACGGCGGCGACGACGGTGCCGGGGTCGCCTGCACGCTCGCCCCTTCGGGGCGCGCGGCAGCCTCGCTCGATGGCGCCGGTGCTGGACGGCGAGGCGGCGTCCCGCGGTGCTGGGGATAGGGGTGAGGCCGTGGCGGTCGGGTCGCCGGGCGGATAGTCCTCACGCGCGGCGCAGGCGCCCGCTCGTGCA
Organism: uncultured Solirubrobacterales bacterium; assembly: GCA_963791485.1. Taxonomy (GTDB): domain Bacteria; phylum Actinomycetota; class Thermoleophilia; order Solirubrobacterales; family Solirubrobacteraceae; genus Palsa-744. The sequence goes on along the minus strand of CAWBSO010000003.1, from coordinate 380,731 downwards.
CCCCGGACGTGCGCGTCCCGGCACGTCGTCCGTCGCCCGAGATCACACTCATGGTCGGGGTGCGCCCGTGGTGGCCGTCGAGCGCCGCCGCGAGCCCGACGACGGCCCACACGGCGAGCGCTGCGCCCACGGCCTTGACCAGCCGCGGATGCTCAGACAGCCACACACGAACACCGCGGTCGCCGCCGAGTGCCCCGGGGGTGCGCCGGCGGGGATAGACCTTGCGCCACGCACGCGGCCAGCCGGCCCGCCCAGCGAGCACGTCGCCCATATGCACCACGAACTCGTCGTGCGAGAACTCATCGTCGCCTCGCTCGTCAAGGACTCCCTCGTCGAGCTCCTCGACATCCGGCGCGTAGGTCTCCTCCGACGAGCCATACGTCTCCCCAGGAGGAACCTGTGCGACCGGGGCCGCAGGCGCCTCGTCTGCCGGTCCTTGGCCAGGGAGGACAGGGGCCGGCGGAGGATCAAAGACCTGCGCCGCGCGCCCGGCAAGACCCGGCTTGCGCCGTCGGCGCGTTCTCGCCGGGGCACTCAGAGTCTCAGCCTGTGCTCCTTCAGCCTGCGCCGGCGCGGCCGGCGCCAACGTGGCAACGCCGCCCAGGGCCTCGGGTGCGTCGGTGTCCTCGTCGGTCGGCGCGTTCCCGGGCGCCGCGACGTACAGCGTCACCATCCCGTTGCGCGCCAGGTCGCTGCCCGCCGGCGGCTCCTGAGCAACGACAAGCCCGATCAGCTCGGCCTCGCAGCCGAACGAACGATCCAGGCCAGGGCGAAGCCCGGCACGACGGACGGCCTGGGCGGCGTCTCCCGCCACCTGGCCCACGTATTCGCCCACGACCAGGCGGCCTGAAGGCCCGCCCCGGCGGGCGGTTTTCGCGCGCTGGGTCCCGCGCGCTGGCGTTGCGGTTCTGTCGCTCATCGTGGTTGCTGACCACGACCAGCCCAGACCGGCCAACAAATTTTTCTGGCTGCCTACCGTGACCCAAAAGCACCCGACCAACGCGCCCGCGAGCGCTCAGACCACCACGTGCTCAGCGACAGGCCGGGAAGGCCCGATCACGTCTATCTACGGTTGCTGCATGGGCGCGACCCCCACTTCACCGCTCGTAGCGTGCATCCCCGAGGTGGATGGACGGCAGTTTCGAAGTCTCGAGCGGAGGCGGTGGATCGAGGACACCAGCCGGGATGTGCTCGGGGCAAAGGATCTGATACCAGGGCGGCGAGTCGCACGCCTCGACTACGCCTTCTTGGGCACGTACCTCCGCTTTGCAGACGCTGCAGTGGCCAGGGTAGGGGTTTCGTTTCGCCATAGCTCTCGAAGAATCGTACCCAGCTCAGCACCTCTCTCCTTGCGGAAGCGCCGCTTGGCGGCCACTCTCCCAGATGGCTGCCCCGGCGGGCGGTATTCGCGCGGCTGTTGAGTCGGACCCCTGCTAACAACCGGAACAGTCAGCTGTGCTGTAGGGTCCCGCTCTTGGCAGAAGGGAAGACAAAGGGGTGCAAGGAAGCCGGTCGACGCCGGGCGCAATGTGCGCTTACGGGAGTCTGCGGGCCACAAGATGAGCAGTGGGTGCGAGCTGACGGCGGCTCTATGAAGCGTGTCTCGATCGCACTTGCTTGCGGCTGCGTACTGCTGCTGGCGTGGGCGGCTCCGGCTTGGGCACGGTCCATGCTGGCTGGTGCCAGCGCGACTGCGTCCGGCTCGTTGATCGTCCGTGTTGTCGGGTTGCCACCCGGCCAGTCCATACACGGCGTCTTGCGTGGTCCTGACGGGCTCAAGCGGTCTGTATCGACCGCCACGCTGACGATCTCGAAGGCCCGGCCTGGGGTGTACCGGCTCACGCTGCGCCCGGTGACGATCAGCCGCACTCGCGGGCTCATCGAGAAGGGCGCCGGCGCCCGTCCGATGCCCGCAACCACGACCGTCCGCGTCCGCGCCGGGCACCGGGCGAGCCTAGTGGGGACCTACGCGTCCATCATCAACCCGGGGATCAAGACGCTCCAGGGCGGGGTCGTCTCGATCACGGGGCCTCCAGAAGATCCTACGTCGGTTGTGTTGAGCGGACATCAGACTTTTGCGCCACGCGCGATCGTCTCGATGGCGCCCAGCGCTCAGCTGCCCCGCGGGCTGCTCTCCCACGTCGTCGCGTCCTCGTACCGCAGCGGGGGCACGGTGCTCGCGCTCACTTCCGCGAGCATCTACGAAGTCGCCCCGAACTTCCAGTTCGACATCCCACTGCAGGCGTCGCCAGCGGCGCTGGCGACTGCGGCGGGCTTCTCCGGCGGCTGCGTCCTGTCGTCCGGCCTGCCCTCCGGCCTTGAGCCCTACCGGCGGATCAAGGGCGTCTCGTTCGTTGGCGGGTGGTCCACGGTGGATGTCCTCGGGGAGCACATCACGGACGGCGTCAGGGCCACCGTCCACTTCACCGTCGAAGCGGGTCTCGAAGTGACCGCTGGCGCCGGCGTCTCGTGCTCCCTCAGCTCATCCTTCTACGCCAGCGGCATGGCGGGGCCGATCCCGATGACGGCGGGCATCGAAGGCGAACTGTCTGGGTCCGCGGGCGTGGGCGGGGCGCTCGACTCGGGCGGCTCCATCGAAGTCAGCGCCGGGGGCCACACCGTCGGCTTCCCGCCCGCGATGGTCGTGATCCCCGACGTCTCGTTCGGCGACCCCCACTTCACGATGACCACAAAGCAATTCGCGCAAGCCACAGCGGGTATTGGGATCACAGTAAAGGCGGGGGTCGGAGTTGGTGGCGTCGGCAGCCTCACGATGAACGTCGGTTCCAGCCTCGACTTCACCGCCCAGCCGGCGTCCTGCTCCTGGGCCGCGAGGTTTGGGCAGTTCTCCGTCGAGGGCGAGCTGCTTGCCTGGCACCTGACCTCGCCCCATACGCCCGCGCTCTTTACTCAGCAACTCGGAGGCAACTTCTGCGCATCGAGTGGCTCCGGTGGTGGTGGCTCGGGCGGTGGCGGCTCGACTCCGCCTGGTGGTGCCGGATCCATGCCGCCCGGTGGTGGATCGAACCCACCCGGAGGTGGCGGACCCACACCGCCTGGTGGTGGCAGCATCCATGTCGCCGCGGTCACCGCCGGCTACAACACATGCGCGCTCCTGTCTGGCGGCAGCCTCGACTGCTGGGGAAACAACGAATTCGGCGAGCTCGGCGATGGTACCAACCCAGGCAGGGAAACCCACTCCTGCAACGAAGGGGGCGGTTCCTGCAGCACTACTCCGGTGGCGGTTAGCGGTATCTCTGGGGCGACTCAGGTTAGTGCGGGCCCAACCGGCACGGCGTGCGCGCTGCTGTCTAGCGGCAGCGTGGCCTGTTGGGGGCGCGCTAGTGAGGGCGAGTTGGGTGACGGCACGAACACGGGCCCTGATAACTGTGCGGGGGGCGAAGTCTGTAGTACAACGCCTGTGGCGGTGCAGGGCATCACCGATGCAACCTTCGTCAGCGCCGGCAGCCAACATACCTGCGCATTGCTGTCCGGCGGCGAGGTCGCATGCTGGGGGGTAAGCGAGTGGCTCGGAGACGGTGATATCGGCTCGGAAAGCTGTCCTACGGTAGATAGTGAAGAGTGCAGCACCATACCCAAGGCAGTGAGCGGGATCGCCGACGCGACGCAGATCAGCACGGCCGGCGATCAGACTTGCGCGTTGCTGTCTAACGGCCACGTTGACTGCTGGGGCTATAACGTGGACGGCGAACTAGGGGACGGAACAACACGCAGCGCCGAAGTGCCAGTGGCCGTGAGCGGGATCACCGATGCGACCCAAATCACTGCCGGTGGCTTTCAGACATGCGCGCTGTTGTCCGGCGGTGTGGTCGACTGCTGGGGTGATAACGCATATGGGGAGCTCGGGATTGGAACGACTACCGGCCCGGAAACGTGCGAGAACGAAGTCGAGCCCTGCAGCAAGACGCCGGTCGCGGTAAGCGGGATCACCGATGCGACCCAGATCAGCTCGGGTGCCGAGCACACCTGCGCGCTTCTGTCGGGTGGCAGTATTGACTGCTGGGGCCAAAACGAGTACGGGGAGCTGGGCAACGGCACAAATACCGGTCCGGAATCTTGTTACACCCTTTTCTGTAGTACGACGCCAGTGACGGTGAGCGGGATCACCGACGCGAGGCAGATCACCACTGGCAATGATCAGACCTGCACGCTGCTGTCCGAAGGCGCCGTCGACTGCTGGGGCTACAACGAGAACGGGGCCTTGGGGGACCGCACAACAACTGACAGTGACGTGCCGGTCGCGGTAAGCGGGATCGAATGACGTACCGGAGCACAGGGAGTTCTTCGATGTGTCGGCTGAGAGCATTGACGCGCATCGGTAAGACCGCTTACCGCCAGGCCAGTCGTGCTTTTTGGGTACGCGCGCTGTCCGGTATGGCATTCGTCTTTGTCGTGCTCACAATGCTCACGGCTAGTTCCGCCTGGGCGCGTAAGGGCGGCGTGCGTGTGTCTGTCTCCTTCGTGGCTGTCGGCAGCGAAGTCGACGCTGGGGGCACCGTCGAAGCTGGGACGCCACACGGCGAGGGCTCCCGGTCCCGTTGGAAGGCTGTCCTACAGGAGCGCGTTGGCTCACGCTGGCTGACGCGCGTCACCGGCAATGTCCACGCACACGGGCGCGTGAGCGGGTTCTCGTTGGCGTGGTCTGGAGCCGCTCCGGGCCACCGGGAGACGGTGCGTGTTGAGATCATCTCCGGCCGACACGTCGTCGCCAAGAGCGCTACTGGCTCCGTCGCGTCCACGTCTCCAGTCTCGGTCCAGAGCACCCTTCGCAACTCGACGGTGCAGCCGTCCACGAGCCAGATTGTCGGTGTCACTGGGAACCCGAGCAGCTCTACGGTGGTCGTCCTTGGCAAGGGTGCTCGTGTGCCAACCATTGGGGCGGCGCTGGTCATCGACCCCTCAGCGAAGGCTCCGAAGGGATTCCTCGGCGTGGTGACCGCCATTGCACGCTCGTCGGACGGCTCGACGACCGTGACGACGAAGCCGGGTACGCTTGAAGATGCCTACAGCTCCTTCGACGCGCACGTGGATGGGAACCTCGAAGAACTCACGGACCGAGGCTCCCCAATGAGCTCTGCGGCACGTGCCGCAGATGTCAGTCTCGGCCCCTTCACCGCGGACTTCAGACTGCGATGGTTCCGCGCAGCCAAGCATCACCCACAGCATCAACTTCCGGGAAGTCGAAGTCCACGCGGAAGTCACGATCCCGAGTAAGAGCAACGGCTACGAGGGACCAGGCGTCGCGTTCTGGGTCGGCGGCTACCCGAAGTTCGATCTGGGCGTCCAGTTTTCCGGCCAGACGACATGCGAGGCGAAAGCATCCGCCGCCATCCCGATCCCCGACACCCCATTGTCTCTCGACATCGGGCCGGATTTTACACTGCACGCGAGCGGCGCAGTCGGGGTGAATCTCGAATGGGCACCAACGATCTTCTACGGATTTACACGGTTTTACGGAACGCCAGCTAACAACTTCGACAGCCTGAAAAACGGCGGCAAAACAAACTTCAGCGGCAACGCCAACCTGTCGCTCTCGTTCGCGCTCGAAGTCGGCCTCTCTCTGGACAATGCTGTGGGCGTGTACGGCTCGCTAGGGCCGGAACTAACCGGAACCGTCACCACGCAAGCCGCGCCGGCGCAGACCTGCCTGAAAGTTGACGGTGACATCACGGGCAACCTCGGCGCCGACGCCAAAGCCTTCTTTGGCAGCTACACGTTCACGATCGGCCAGTTCGCGTCTACCACCACACAGATCTACCAAGGCTGTAACAACACGTCCGGCTCGACGGGCGGCGATGGGAGTGGCGGGTCAGGGGGCGGTGGCGGATCGGGCGGCGGCGGTGGCTCCGGGGGCGGCGGGCCGGGCGGCGGCGGAGCAGGTGGCGGAGGCTCGAGTGGCGGCGGAGGCACCGGCGGGGCCGTCTGGAATCTCGTATCACCTCCAGGAAATAACCCTTTTGCTGCGGCTACAAGCCTGACGTGCCTCGCGCTAAGCGATTGCATGGCGTTGGCCCCGAATCCCAACGTGATCACCGCAGGCGGGCTAGGTCCTGATGTCATGACCGAGGAAGCGGGCAGTTGGGCGCAACGTGAACTGCCGCTGCCGTCTGGTGCGACTCCGCCGTATACGTCCCAGCCCGTGTATTACTACGGTGCCTGTCCGCTCATATCAGAATGTGTAGCAGTTGGAAGCTACTGGAACCAAGCTGAAGATGATCACTCAGGAATACCGGCGGCCATGATCGCGACGGAGACATCGGGTGTGTGGGCAGCGAGCCCTCCTCCTAGCCTGCCCGCCATGGGCGCGCCTTATCCTCACCTCGTGTTCGATGACTGGCTCGGAGCCGTGTGCCCAGCGGCGGGTCAGTGCGTGGCGATCGCTACATATGTGGACTCCGAAGATTGCACAGCCCCCTACGAGTGCGGCCCAGTGACCGATGTGGCCTTCGTACTCTCGCAAGGTACATGGACGTCCTCTTGGCTACCCGTGCCTGTGGGGAGTATCGAACCGGGGGCACATCTCACCAGTCTGGCGTGCCCCGCAGCGGAGAACTGCACTGCGGTCGGCTATTACAGTGTAACCGTCACAGGTATCAATGGCGATGAAGAAAGCCTTCGTGGCGCGATTTGGCGCTATGTGGATGGAACGTGGTTGGCGACCAGTGCACCAACACCTGCAGGCGATTCATATGATGGGCTTGAAACCGTTGAAGTGAACCAGGTCGTTTGTCCGGAGAACGAATCGTGCTCCGCCGTCGGGCAGGCACGCGACCCATTCGGCTCTACAGAAGAACCTAAACCGACGCTGCTCACAGAAGGGAACGGTGCCTGGACCGCTCAAAATGTGCCGCTGCCAGCCGGTGCCACAGAGGGACAGGTGAAGCTTGGCTGTAGTGCGACAGCAACGTGCATGCTGTTGGGTAGCGCGTTTGTGCCGGCTGCAGGAGGCGGGTACGAACGAGAGCAGTTCACGGTGGCAGACGACGATGGCTCCCTCGCTCCGCCGACGCTAGTCACGGCTCCAAGCACCGCGACGACCGGCTCGCTGATCTTTGAAGCGCCGACGTGCCCCCAAGCTAACTGGTGCGCTGCGGCCGGGATCTACGACGAAGGTGGCCAAACGCGGCCCGCGTTTCTCGAAGATCGCAGTGGAACGGACTCGGTGACGACTATGCCCTGGCCATCCAGTTCACTTGAACCAAACGGCGGAGTAATGCTGTCATGTCCCGGAGAAGAAGAATGCGTATACATCGCCGACGCGTGGGACCCAGCAGATAGCCACGAACTGGGCGAGATATTCGCTGAGGCACGCCCGTGATGCGAGGTCGTGCCTTGATCGGCATGGCGTGTGGCTGCGTGTTGCTGCTGGTATCGGCGGTGCCTGCGTGGTCGCGCCCTGCACCAGTGGGCACGAGAGCGGCCTCGTGCGGCTCCTGAGCGTTCACATCGTCGGTTTGCCGGATCGGCCGGTACACGGCGTCTTGCGTGGCCTCCACGGGCACGGCGGCGGCGTTGCGCCCAGCCCGCGCGCTGCCAGGAGGCGCGCGTAGCGTGCCTAGGCCGACCCCGCGACTATGCCGATACTTCGGTCGGACCGGCCGTCGATGGCTTGTGTTGCTGTAGTTCTCCGCCTCGTTGTTGGCGCAGTCGTCGGCATAGTTTCATGGCCCGATTAGCCATTCTGATCGTCGGAGGCTCGTGCTCCGACAGGAGGTAGGACGATGTCGGGAAGCGAAAGAAAGCCAGGGCGGCTTGGTCTGTATGTGGAGGGCTACCGCGACAGGTTGTTGGAGCTTGGCTATACGCCGTTGAGCGTGAACACGTACTCGCTAGTGGCACTCGGCCAGCTGGGCCGGTGGATGGCAAGCGAGGATCTGGATGTCCAGCAGCTCGACGGCCGCGCGATTAAGGCGTTCCTGGCCACGCGCCACACCAAGGATCACAGGCCCGCGGCGACCGCCAGCCTTGCGCCGCTGCTGGACTACCTGCGAGACGAGGGCGTCACGCCGCCAGAGCCTGCGAGGGCGCTGGCGCCGCTGGGTGGGCTGATTGGTGAGTACCGAGAGTGGATGATCGTTGATCGCGCGCTGGCACCAGCAACGGTGGGACACCGCCAGCGGTTCGCCCGACGTTTCCTGGCGGAGCGGATGACACCGGAGGACGACCTCGGGGTCAAGAACCTGACCAGCGCGGCCGTCATCGCGTTCTTGCTGCGCGAGTGCGAGCGCCTGAAGCTCAGCTCGGTCGAGTGTTATGCCAACGGGCTGCGCTCGCTGTTGCGCTTCCTGCACGTGCGCGGCTACACCCCTCACGCGCTGGCGGATTGCGTGCCATCCGTGGCAAGCTGGCGCGACGCCGGCATCCCAAAGGTGTTCCCCCGCGTCGACATCGACCGGCTGCTTCAGTCCTGTGAGCGATCGAGTCTTTCCGGAGCACGCGATTTCGCGATCCTGAGTTTGCTCTCACGGCTCGGCCTCCGGACTGTCGAGGTGTCCAGGCTTCAGCTCGCCGATCTGCACTGGCGGGCCGGAGAGATCGAAGTCGACGGCAAGGCCCATCGCCGCGACCGCCTGCCGTTGCCAAGCGACGTGGGCGAGGCTCTGGTGGACTATCTGTCGCTGCGCGAGCGCCGCGATACGGGCCGGGTGTTCCTCACCCTTCACGCTCCGATCCGGCCGATCGAACCTACTGGGGTCAGGACCGTCGTGCGGGAAGCGTCCAGGCGCGCGGGTCTTCAGCCAGTCGGGGCTCACCGCCTGCGCCATGCCTTGGCGAGCGAGATGCTGCGCCAAGATGCGTCGCTGCTCGATATCGGCCAGGTGCTTCGCCACAAGGACCTGACCACTACCGCGATCTACGCCAAGGTCGATTTCGCGCGTCTACGCGAGGTCGCCCAGCCGTGGCCGGGGGTGGGACGATGACCACGTTTCCTGAATACGTCGAGGATTACCTGCGTGTGCGCCGCGCCCTCGGCTACAAGCTGGTTGAGCCCGGCCGGACTCTGCCGCGCTTCGCCGCGCACTTGGAGACAACGGCACCGAGTTCGTAACCGTCGATGCGGCGCTCGCGTGGGCGCTTGAGCCCGACGTGCCACAGGGCAGCGTCGTGCGGCCGATGCGGATGCTGGTCGTGCGGGGCTTCGCCCGCTACATGGCCGGCATCGACCCGCGCACCGAGATCCCGCCCGCCGGTTTGATCCCGTTCCGCCAGCGTTGGCGAGCACCGTTCATCTACAGCGAGGCCGAGGTTGTGGCGTTGATGAGACACGCCCGCCGTGCGATTCCCGAGCCGCTGCGAGCAGCGACATTCGAGACCCTGATTGGACTGTTCGCCTCCACCGGCCTGCGGATCGGCGAGGCAATCAAGCTCGACCGCAGCGACATCGATTGGTCGGAAGGCGTGCTGCTCGTGCGCGAATCGAAGTTCATGAAGTCCCGCCATGTGCCGCTGCACGAAAGCACCCTCCAGGCACTCCGGCGCTACGCACGCCGACGCGATGAGCTCTGTCCAAACGCACGTGAGGCGAGCTTCTTTATCTCCCTGCGCGGTACGCGGCTGTTGCGCTCGTCCGTCGAGAAGGTATTCCGCGTGCTCTGTGAATCTTCGGGCGTGGGCGTGGAGGCACCCCTGCCTCCACGGGTGCATGATCTCAGGCATACCTTTGCCGTGAAAACTCTGCTCGGCTGGTATCGCGGCGGCGCCGATGTCCAGGCCCGGTTGCATTCCCTCTCCACGTACATGGGGCACCGCCAGCCGCGCTCTACCTACCTCTACCTATCGGCCGCACCCGAGCTCTTGGCCTATGCCGCTGGCCTGCTGGACGCCGCACAGGCGGTGACACCATGACTTTGGTCGCCCCAACACTGCAGGCGTATTTCTCAGACCGCCTGATGATGCAACTCCAGGCCAGCCCCCGCACGATCGCCTCCTACCGCGATACGCTACGGCTGCTCCTCTGTTTCGTGCAGGAAAGGGCCGGACGAGCACCGTCAGCTCTGGAGTGGGATGAACTGGACGAGCCGGTGATCGCTGCGTTCCTGGAGCATTTGGAGGTCGAGCGCCACAACAGCGCTCGGACACGCAACCTGCGGCTCACCGCCATCAGGTCGCTATTCAATTACGCGGCGCTCCGTCATCCCGAGCACGCGGCCGTGATTCAGCGCGTGTTGTCGATCCCACCGAAGCGCTTTGAGCGACGCACAGTGACCTTCCTCACCGCCGAGGAGTCCCAAGCACTCATCCATGCGCCAGACCAGTCGCGCTGGGAGGGCCGCCGTGACCGCGCGATGCTGATCCTCACGATCCAGGCGGGCCTACGAGTCTCCGAGCTCGTCGGGCTCAGCTGCGGCGATGTCGCGCTCGGCACCGGCAGTCACGTACGCGTCGAAGGCAAGGGACGCAAGCAGCGCTCGGTGCCGCTCACGAGACAGGCCCAAGCAGTCCTCGCCGTCTGGCTTGCCGAGCGCGAGGAACAGCGCGAGGACCCGCTGTTCCCAACCCGCACAGGACGCCGCTTGAGCCGTGACGCCGTTGAACGCCGCGTGACAATTCACGCCGCCGCCGCGACACAACACTGCGCGTCGCTGAAGGGCAAGCGTCTGCACCCGCACGTGCTCCGACACAGCTGCGCGATGTCGCTACTGCAGGCCGGCGTCGACTCCACCGTCATCGCGCTGTGGCTCGGCCACGCTGATGTCCGTTCGACCACCCCCTACATCCACGCCGACATGACGATCAAGGAACGAGCCCTCGCGCTCGTCACGCCCGCGTCGGTAACACCCGGCCGCTACAAGCCACCCGATTCCGTGCTCGCATTCCTCGAGAGTCTGGGCTAACTACAACACAATCTAAGGCTGAATCGGGCTTCTGCTCCTGGCGCAAAGGAGCAGCCAACCAAGGCACGACCCGGGCTTTCACTGCTCGTCCTGAGCGAGAGCGGGCAATAGCGGCGGGGACGTTCTCGCTTGTTGCGCGGAAGCAGGAGCGACTTCGAGGTGACGGAGCGACTGCATCCGGATACTCTGTGCCACTTCGCGATGCTGTGGCGGCTGGTTTCTTGTTCGTCGCGGGTTGAGCTGCGGTCAGGGCGATGTGCCCGTGCGCTGAGCCGCGTTGCGCATCATTTGCCCGGCGATGACGAGTTGCTGGATCTGGCTGGTTCCCTCGTAGATGCGAAACAGGCGCGCGTCGCGATAGAGGCGCTCGACGGGGACGCCCCGCATGTAGCCTGCGCCGCCGTGTATCTGTACGGCGCGATCGGCGATGCGCCCGACCGCCTCGCTGGCGAAGTACTTGCTGGCGGCGGGTGCCATGCGCCGATCCGCGCCGCTGTCGTAGGCGCGGGCACTCTCCAGCACGAGCGCGCGGGCGGCCAGGTATTCGGTTTGCGAATCGGCGAGCATCCCCTGGATGAGCTGGTGCTCTGCGATCGGCTTGCCGCCCTGCCTGCGCTCGACAGCAAAGTTCAGTGACTCGTCGACGAGCCGCTCGGACAGCCCTACGCACAGGGCCGCGATGTGCAGCCGCCCGTGCGCGAGGCACCGCATCGCGGTTTCATATCCGGTGCCCTCGCTGGCGCCCACGAGCGCGGACTCGGGCACGCGGACCTCGTCGAGGTATACGTCGGCGGTCCAGGCACCGGCCTGACCCATCTTCCTGTCTTTGGGAGCGACGCTGAGTCCGGCGGCGTCGCGCGGGACCATGAATACGGAGATCCCCTGGCTTGGCTTCTCGGCCTTGCTGGTGCGGGCGAAGACCATGAACACGTCGGCGATGGGCGCGTTCGTGATGTAGCGCTTGGCGCCGTCGATCACCCAGTCGACGCCGTCGCGCCGAGCGCGCGTCACGAGCCCGGCCGGGTCAGACCCGGCCTCCGCCTCGGTCAGCGCGAACGCGGCCGTCACCGCCCCGGAGGCAAGTCCGGGCAGCAGGGTGCGCTTCTGCTCGTCCGTGCCGCCCTCGATCAGCACATGGCCGGCGATGCCGTTGTTGGTCCCGAACATCGACCGGAACGCCGGTGTCGTGTAGCCCAGCTCGAACACGAGCTGCACCTCCTCGGTCATCGTCATGCCAAGCCCGCCGTGCTCGATGGGAAGCGCGAACCCATAGAGGCCCATGTCGATGGCCTGCTGACGGATGTGATCGGGGATCGCGTCGTTCTCCTCGATCGTCGTCTCTGCGGGGACTACCTCGGAGCGCACGAATTGCCTTACCGCGCGCACCATGTCCTGCAAATCGTCGTGCTCCATCGTTCATCTCCCAGCGAAGCGCCCTACACGCCCGCCGTTGCAATATTCTCGAAGATGGCGGTCATCCCCTGACCACCCCCGATGCACATCGTCTCCAGTCCGTAGCGTCCACCGCGACGGCGCAACTCATGCAGCAGGGTGGCCAGGATCCTCGCCCCCGTCGCTCCGACGGGATGGCCCAGCGAGATGCCCGAGCCGTGCACGTTGACGCGCTCGAGGCCGTCCGGCAGGTCCCACTCGTGCAGGACGGCCAGCGCCTGCGCCGCGAACGCCTCGTTGAGCTCGATCAGGTCCATGTCGTCAATCCTCAGCCCGGCTCTTTGCAGCGCCCGCCGCGTCGATGGGATTGGGCCGATGCCCATCATCTCCGGTGCCACGCCCGCGACCGCCCACGTCACGAGGCGCGCGAACGGCTGCAAGCCGAGCTCGGCTGCCTTGTCCGGGTGTGTGACGACGCAAACCGCCGCGCCGTCATTCTGGCCGCTCGCGTTGCCCGCGGTCACCGTCGCCTCGGGGTCGGCCTGAAGCATCAGCGGCCGTAGCGTGCTGAGTCGCTCGAGCGTTGTGTCCGCACGCGGGTGCTCGTCGCGGTCGATCAGCCGCTCCTCTCCGCGGTTCGCTACGGCCACGGGGACGATCTCCTGCACGAACGTGCCACCCTCGTGAGCTGCGACCGCGCGCTCGTGCGAGCGCAGCGCCAGCTCGTCCTGCTCCTCGCGCGAGATCGCGTAGTGCCGGCGTACGTTCTCGGCGGTTTCGATCATGCCTCCGGGCACCGGATGGTTGATGCCGCCTGCAGTCACTCGCGGGCGCGCGAGCCGATCCTCCAGCCTCACGCCGCCACCTTTGACACCCCAGCGCATGCCCATCGCATAGAACTCGGCTTGACTCATGCTCTCGGCGCCGCCCGCGAGAACGAGGTCTGCCACCCCGGTTTGGACCTCCATGCAGCCGAGCATGATCGCCTGCAGGCCAGAGCCGCAGCGCCGGTCGAGCTGAAGCCCCGGAACCTCGATCGGCAGGCCGGCGTCGAGGGCAGCCACCCGGCCGATCGCCGGCGCCTCGCCGTTCGGATAGCACTGACCGAGGAGGACATCGTCGATCTCCTCGGGCGGCAGTGAGGTGCGCTGGAGAAGCTCGCGGATGACCGTCGCTGCAAGCGTCGTGGGCGCCACGTCGCGGAAAACGCCGCCGAAACCTCCGACGGCGGTTCGGAGCGGCTCGCAGATCACAGCCTCACGCACGGTCGGAGAGCTTGCCATAAATCGCACGCCGGCATATGGCACAGGTGGCGCCTTCGCGAGACCCTGACCCGATAGGACGCGTGTCTGCGTTGCGCTTTCGCGTCATGCAGTCGCGCCGTCCGATGCCGAGCAGACGACCGCAACGGACGGTGGGTGTCGCGCAAACCGGGTGTCCGTCCGGGGGGTTGAGGACCATTCTGGGTATGCCCCAGAACTTTCTTGAGTGTGATCGTGAGCAGGTGTTTTTGATGCCGCCGGACCCGCGGGATTGGCTGCCGGAGAGTCATTTGGCGTGGTTCGTGTTGGCGTCGGTGGAGGAGGTGGATCTTTCGGTGTTCTACGGCTCCTACCGGGCGGATGGTTGGGGTCGGGCGGCGTTTGAGCCCTCGATGATGGTCTCGCTGCTGTTGTACTCCTATGCGATGGGTGAGCGCTCATCGCGCGGGATCGAGCGCAAGTGTGTGGAGGATGTCGCCTACCGGGTGGTCGCCGCGCAGCAGAAGCCTGATCACGCGACCATCGCGAGGTTCCGTGTCCGCCATGAGTATGCGTTGGCGGAGCTGTTTGGCTCGGTGCTGGGGCTGTGCTGGGAGGCGGGGTTGGTGAAGGTCGGGGTGGTCGCGATCGACGGCACGAAGGTGCACGCGAATGCTTCGCATCACTCCAACGTTGACTATGAGCAGCTCGCGCGGGAGATTCTGAAGGAGGCTGGCGAGATCGACGCGGCCGAGGACAAGCTCTACGGGGAGGATCGTGGCGATGAGCTGCCCGAGCACCTGCGCACCCGCGAGGGGCGTCGCGCCGCGTTGGCAGAGGCGAAGCGAAAGCTCGAGCAGGAGCGCGAGAGCGGGTGCGCGCAGGGCGAGGCTGCTGGTGAGGCCGCAGTGAAGATCGAGCTTGATCCGGATGTCATCGTGGCTCGCACTCAGGGTCGTGAGGGATGGCTGCGTGAGGCCCGCCACCAGCTCGATGAGCACCGTCGTCGGGAAGCGAGACCGATCGTACGCTCGCGTGCGCAGCGGCTGTTGGAGGCGGAGCGGCGGATGGTGCAAGACCTCGAAGTCGAGCGTGCGGCGAACGAGGCGTATGAGCATTACCGCGCGCATGGACGAGACACGCAAGGCCGACGACTCAGTCGCCCGCCGACTCCATATGAGCCACCCGACATCCCGGCGGGGAAGATCAACACGACCGACTTGGACTCGCGCAACGTGAAGACTCCGCGCAGCTACACCCAGGGCTATAACGTCCAGGCCGTCGTTACCGAGGAGCAGATCGTGCTCGCGGCCGAGGTGAGCGCGAGCTCACCGGACTTCGGTCACCTCGCGCCAATGGTCAAGGCGACCAAGAGGGAACTCCAGGCGATCGGTGTCACTGATATTCCTGCGGTCGCGGTCGCCGATAGCGGTTACTGGAACGAGCAGCAGATGGACGATGTTGTGGCCAACGAGCATGTCCAGGTATTGATTCCCCCGGACGCTGGCAAGCGCCAGACCCCGCGGCCGGGATGGCAAGGCGGGAGGTATACGGCGATGCGCCACGCGCTGGCGAGCGACTACGGCGGCCGGCTCTACCGGCGACGAAAGGCGATAGTCGAGCCGGTGTTCGCACAGACCAAGCACAACCGGCGGATTAACCAGTTCCAGCGACGAGGACGATCGGCCGCGCTCTCGGAATGGCGGCTGATTACCGCCACCCACAACCTTCTCAAGCTCCACAAGCACCAAATAGCCGCTGCAGCAGCCTGACGCTCGCCTGTCGACTGCACACGCCCACCCAACGTCCACGAGGACACGACAGCCAAGCCCAGCAATCACCGCCACGAACGGCCCGACCCCCACCCACCGCGACCCTTTACGCGACACCCACGACGAGCTGCGAAAGCCCGGGGCGGCGGCTTGGTTGGCCGCTCCTTTCCACCAAGAGCAGAAGCCGGCTCCAGCCCTAAGTAAACGGCATTGGGCTAACTACTTGCCCCGGATAAAGCGGAGGCGGGCCGATGAGGCCGGCTCTAACCGCCCGCCATGCCGACCCGGCGGCGAATCCATACCTCGTAGGCCTTGCCGCTCCTCTGCGTGCCCGAGCCGCTCAGGTATGACAGGTCGCGCAGGATAGCGAGCACGCGGTCGGCGTCACCGACGCTCACGCGGACCGTGGTTGTCACGTAGTCCCCGTTCCGCTGACTGTTGATGGCGAGCCCAGTGAAGCCCGCTGCGGCAAGAGCGGTCCTGGCATTCTCATCCGCCTCGCCCGGGAGTAGCTGGCGCTGCATGGCCTCATCATATGCCGGCGCCGGGGGCCGCGCCTGCTAACTATGCCGACGGCTCCGCCCACGACGAGGGCGAGAAGCAACAGCGATACAGGCCCTTCGCGGCCCCGATCCCACGCAGTGTAGGCATAGTCGCGTGGTCGGCCTAAGCGCGCCTATGGGGACCTCCCCATAGGTGCGCGAATCGGGGGTCCTCGAACCACCCGGGGGCGCGGACGATCGCCGGTGGCAGGTCGCGGTAGACGAGGATCGCGCGTCCGCGGCCGATCTGCCTCAGCCACGGCGAGGGCCCGGCCTTCTGATGGCCGACGCTCAGGGTGTGCCGCGAAAGCCCGGTCGAGCTCGAAGCGTTCGCGACCGGCTCCTCGCCGAGCAGCTCGGTCAGATACCCGGCGCTCGTCGGCTCGGCCAGCGGCGGGATGAACACCTGTGCGGTGGACGCCGCGCAGATCGCGTCGCGCGCGGCGCGGCCATAGCGCTGGTCGATCTGGGCGATCGACTGCCAGATCGTCGCGATCAGGATGCCGTGATCTCCGCATTGGGAGAGCCACGGCGCGAGGTTGCGCACCGGCGCGATGTTCGCCGCCTCATCCATCAGGATGAACAGGCGGGGGTCCAGGGCGCCGTGCTTGCGCGCCTTGACGATCGCCGCCTCATACATCGCGGCGACCAGCGCGAGGATCACGGGCCGAAGCGCCTCCTGGTCGTGCCCTGCGGCCACGACGTAGATCGTGTTCGCCTGCCCATCAAGGAATCTCTCGGGCGTGAGGTCTCCGGTTGCGCAGGCGGCCACCTGGGGGTAGCGGTATGCGCGCAGGAGGTTCAGCGCGCTCATCACCGTCGTCTCACGGTTGCGCTCATCGCGACGACTGACGCCCTCAAGCTGATCCGCGGCAGCCGTGGCGCCCGCGCCCTTCAGGACGCCGATCGCGCCAGTGAAGTCACGCGCGTCGAGCCAGCGCACGAGCTCGCTCATGCTCTCCTGAGCGATGGCAGCTGCGTGAAGCAGGGGCGCCAACATGCTCGCCGCCTCCTTGTCCCAAAACTCGTTCGCGGCGTTGCTGCTATCGGGGTGCGCCGCTGAGGCCAAGGCTTCGCCGGCGCGGATCGCGCCCGGCCAGGTGCGTGCCGGCACCAGCGGCGTGAACCCGGCGCTCCTGCGATCGCCGAACGGGTCATATACCCACACGCGCCCGATGCCCCGCCGGTACGGCGCGGTCGCGTCGTAGATGTCGCGCTTGGTCGAGAGAACCAGCGCCGGCCCATCGTGGTCGAGTAGCCACGGCACGACGAACCCGCTGGACTTCCCGGAGCGTGGCGGAGCGACCACCATCGGCTGTACCTCGGGCTCGGCCGCCAGCGTGCGCGCCGGCACCCTGCCGATCACGCCCAGGTACGGGCGGCCTGAGACGGGGCCTGGCACCCACAGGCGCCGCAGGTCTGCCGGTAGCGCCCAGGTGCGTTGGTGCACCCAGCCCCGGTCCACCGCCCGACGGCCAACGGTGCGCTGATCCTTGCCCAAAGGGGACCCGGCCCGCCACACGCGCACCAGCCGGTGAAGACGCCATCCCCCCCGGCCCAGGAGCGCGAGCGAGCAGACCGCGACGATCACATACGCCGGCGCTCCCGCGGCCTCGGCCCGCTCGGCCGCTGTCGGGAACGCTCGGTAGGGCGTGCTCCAGCCGCCGCGCACGAGCAGCTGCCACATCGCGTGCGCGGCGTCGCCGGCCGGCAGGCGCATCGGCGCGTGCAGGGAGAGCAGGCACGCTGCCTGCGTCCAGCACCACGCCAGGGCACCGCTGACGAGTCCTGCGAGAGCGAGTACGCCCAGCGCGCAGAGGAGCAGCCTCGTGGCGGGACGGCGCCCGACGGCGTGAACCCTCATGGGGTCCCCCCGGTCGCCGGCGGGGTGCGCCGGGAGCAGGGCGCCCGAGCGATCGGTGGTGCTGTGCCTTTCATCGCTGATCCTGACCACCAGCGACTCAGACCGGCCAACGACTTGTCGGCCCTCGGTCCTCGGGTTACACGCGCGAGCGCTCACTGCCTGATCCGCCCCGCGGATCTCGGCTGCCCCGGGAGCCGTC
This sequence comes from uncultured Solirubrobacterales bacterium, assembly GCA_963791485.1. Lineage (GTDB taxonomy): Bacteria > Actinomycetota > Thermoleophilia > Solirubrobacterales > Solirubrobacteraceae > Palsa-744. Next base: position 362,865 of record CAWBSO010000003.1, on the reverse strand, counting down.
GTGAGCCCTTGCGCGAATTCGTTGGCCGCTGTGGAGCGGTGGTGGTCAGTAACCCAGGAAAGCCGCGGAAGAACCGTGGCCAGGACATGCAAGGAGACGCAGACGATGCTCCACATACAGCGACCGGGAACGGGTCGAGGCCGGACCAGAGAAGGTGAGCTGACTGGCTGTTCAAGCAGTCCCCGTGGTTGGCGGCGCGTCGTGTCTTGCCCCATTTTGGACACCGCCGGACTGGCGCTTCGGCCCCCCTGCGGGGGGCTCCCCTGCGCCCTTACGGGCTCCGGCTCCGCGCGCCGGTCGGCGTCTTTTTTGGGCTGCGTCACTAGCACCACCAACCACCAAAGGAGACAGCAATGAGCAAGGTCAACATCAACCGAGTAGTCATCACCGGGAACCTGACCAGGGACCCCGAGCTGCGCGAGCTGCCGAGCGGCACCTCGGTTTGCGACCTGCGGGTCGCGTGCAATACCCGCCGCAAGACCAGCGACGGCGAGTGGATCGACAAGCCCAACTTCTTCAACGTCACCGTCTTCGGCGCGCAGGGCGAGAACGCCGCCCGCTTCCTGACAAGGGGCCGTCCGGTGGCGATTGACGGGCGTCTGGAGTGGCGCGAGTGGGAGTCCCAGGACGGGGGCAAGCGCCAGGCGGTGGACATCATCGCCGACTCGGTCCAGTTCCTCGGAGACAGAGGCGGCGCATCCAGCGAGGACGGCGACTCCGAGACCGTGGCGGTGGGCGTCGGCGCCGAGGAGGACATCCAGTTCTAGGGCTCAAGTGGCCCGCGCCCCAGCTGGGGCGCGGGCCACAAGCCCACGGACGGAGCGAGACCATGAGCCAGAACCTCCTCATCGACCGGATCCTCCAAGACCTGAGCGCGCGGGACGCGCGGCTTCGCGCTCTGTGGCAGATGACCCCGGCCGAGCGCGTCGCGGCGATGCGCCGCAGGGAGCTGACCTTGGAGCAGTGCTCAGCGTGGGCCGCACGCCACCCCGAGCAAGTGCCGCTGCTCAATGGCGAGTTCGAGTACATCGCCGCGCTCACACCCGAGGTATGCGAGTGAGCACCAAGCCCGAGCATCCCGCCAGGGATCTGCTCGTCTACCTGCGGATGCTGGCGGGCGACCCGCAGCGGCGCCAGTTCTTCGACGTGCGTTATGTCACGCCGAACGGTGGGATGCGCCAGCGCTTCCTCTCCGCGCTGCGCATCCACGAGACCGCCCGGCGAATCGCCCGCTTGGCCCGCCGGACGGACGTGTATGTCGGCGTTACGCTGCGCGACCGTGCTTACGGCGGCAAGAGCGCGATCAGCGGCTCGCACCTGCTCTACATCGAGTGCGACGACCCGGACGCCGGCGAGCGCCTGCATGACTTTGCCTACTCGCCGTCGATGATCGTTGCCTCGGGCTCACCCGGGCATCTGCACATCTACTGGTGCCTGCACGAGCGCGCGAGCAGCACCCAGGTCGAGAGCGCCAACCGCCGTCTCGCGCTCGCCCTGCAAGGAGACCCGGCCTGCGTGGACATCACACGGGTGCTGAGACCCCCCGCCAGCATGAATCACAAGCACAGCCCGCCGCTCGCGGTCAGGCTCCTGCAGTACAACACCGGCGCCCGCTACGGCCTGCGCGAGCTGACCGGCGGCCTTCCCGAAGATTCGCACCGCGGCCGCGCCCTCGACGCGGCCGCGGTGCCCAAGCGGGCCGGGCGCACCGCGCTTGATCGCGAGCTGCTGGCGATCCCGGCCGCCGAGTACGTTCGCGTCCTGGCGGGCCGGGAGCCAAACCGGGCCGGCAAGGTGCTCTGCCCCTTCCACCCAGAGACCGATCCCAGTCTGCAGATCTACCCCGACGGGAGCTTCTACTGCTTCGGCTCGGGGTGCAGACGGGGCGGCACGATCTTCGATTTCGCCGCCGCCAGGTGGGGCATCGGCACCCGCAACGGGGACTTCCTTGAGCTCCGCCGGCGTCTGGCAGCGACGTTCGCAATCACACCACGACCCAAAGGAGGACCCTAGTGCCAACCGGACCGAGGACAATCGAGGAGGCGAGCATGTTGGCCGAGGCGGCCACCGCGAAGCTGATGACGCAATGCGTGTTGAACAATGGCCCCGAGTCCAACTACGCGACCGAGAAGCTGATGCGCGCGTATCGTGCACTCGTCCGCGCGCTCGTGCTCGACCTACATCTCGACCCTCAGCAGCTGATAGACACGATCGAACGGGAGAACGGAGCCTGCGGATGACGACGTGTGCGGGCTTCTTTCCACTCGCCGGGATGCTCTTCATCCTCGCTGGCTGTGCCTCGCCTGCGGCCAGCGAAGAACAGTCGTTCAATGCTGGACGGCGTGCAGCGCACGTCCGCTGCGTCGAGCATGACGGGCTGCCCGATTCCCGCTGCACGCCGGGAGCGATCCGTCCAGGGGTGTCGCTGGCCGCGGTCTGTGCCTTCGGCTACAGCCGCTCGGTGCGACCGCCCGAGAGCTACACCGAGCCCTTGAAGCTCAAGCAGATGCGTACCTACAACCTGCCAGGCTCCCCAAGCGCCTACGAGGAGGATCACCTCGTGCCCCTGTCGATCGGCGGCGCACCGAGGAACCCCGCGAACCTCTGGCCCGAGCCGCGCAGCGGCTCCTACAACGCGCTGCAGAAGGACCATCTCGAGACGTGGGCCGCACGGATGGCCTGCGCCCATCGCATACCCCTGGGCCGCCTGCAGCACGAGATGGCCACGGACTGGACCCGGCTCTACCGCGCCGCCGGCGGCGAGCGTGTTCTGCGCGTCTACCCGCCCGGCGGATAGACGCTCACGCAGGCGCGCTACCGTGAGAGTCCGTGAGCGACCTGCGGACGATCGCACTCGATGTCACCCTCGACGGCCGCCGGGCCGACAGCGAGACGACCTGCATGTGGGCAGGACCCTATGTCCTGGTGATCGCCACCGTGCTGCCCGAAGCCGGGCTTGCGTTCGAGGTTCACTCCACCTTCGTCGGCCATGAGGGCGTCCTGACCTGCGCGACCCACCTCACGCTGGGACCCGTTGGGCACAGCCCGGTGATCGTCCCCGTCGAGCACGAGCGCGCGAACCTCGACCCGACGATCAGGGCGCGAGAGTGCGCCTACGAGCACGCAGGGGTCGTGCTCGAGACTCTGAAGCGCCTGGGCTGCGAGGTCGGGATCGATGTGCCCGACGACGCCTTCGAGGAGCTGGAGCGCGTCGAGCGCTGACCGCCGCGTCGGCCAGCGCGTATCGCGGTGCTGCGCTGGCGATCGAGGGCTGGGCTGCGCGTCGGGCCAGCCGCGGTAGAACTCTCGTGGGCACGCGGCGGGGTGGCCGGCGCGGGACCTCCCCTCCCGATTTTCGCACGCTCCGCGTGCGGGTTGGTCGGGGTCGGCTCCCACACCCGGTGGGAGCCCTTGTGAAAGAGAGGGCCTGATGGCCACCACCACCACCACAACCCACAACACAAATGGCCATGCGGCGAACGGCCGCGTGGAGCTGCGCGACATCCCGCTGTCGCGGATCGTCGTCCCCGATGGGTTCAACCCTCGAGGCGAGATCGTCGATGACGCGGAGTTGGAGGCGATGGCGGAGACGATGCGCCAGCGCGGATGCCTCCAGCCGATCCGGGTGCGGGCGACCGAGGCGGGCGAGTACGAGCTCGTCGCCGGGGGACGGCGCTACTGCGCCGCCGCGAAGGCTGCGCTGACCGAGGTTCCTGCGACCGTGCTCCCCGCCGGTGCGGGCGACGAAGCCGAACACCTCGATCTGCTGAGCGACGCGATGATCGAGAACGAGGTACGCAGCGACCTGAACCCGCTCCAGCGCGCGCAGGGCTACCAGGCGATGATCGACTGCGGGCTGAACGTCCGCGGTGTCGCTGAGCGCCTGGGCGGGAAGGCCAAGCGTAGTTCCCGTGAAAAGCGCATCAAGGATCACCTGGCGATCCTCGCGCTGCCCGAGGGCCTGCGCGTGTTGGTGGCCGCGGAGAAGATCCCGCTGCTGGCGGTCAAGGCGCTGGCGGAGCTCGCCAAGATCCACGAGGATCTCGCGCGCTGCGCGGTCTCAGCGGTGCTCGATGCCGACGAGCACACCGAACCCTATACCTGGGGGGAAGTGGCCGACCAGCCGCTCGCTGTCGCGGTCGGCAACTGCGACGCGCTGCCGGCAGGGCTGTTTCAGGCCAACCAGAGCTACCCGCTGGAGACGTTCGCCCTCGGCGAGAAGGCCAAGAAGGATCTGGCCGCGTATAAGAAGCTGACCGGGCGGGACATCGCCGCGGTGCGCTTCACCTCCGATCATGTCGAGCAGGCCCGTCTGCTCGGTGCGGCGCACCACTTCGGGTGGGGCACGCTGATCTCCGGTCAGGATGTCGGCGCTCGTCTTGCGGAGGACTACATCGCATCGACGCTGAAGGAGGTACGAGCCCAGGTGCGCCGCCAGCGCGAGGCCGAGCAGGCACGTCAGGCCGCCGAAGGTCCGGGGGCGGCGGCGAACTCAGGCGGCGAACCCGCCGAGCCGCAGACGCCGTGGGAGAGCGAGCAGCGCCGCGAGGAAGAGGTCAAGGCCCAGCGCCAGGCCGAGCAGGAGCAGCGTGAGGGTGCGATCCGCTTCAACCTCGACCTCGGGGTGCTCGCGTTCAAGCATCTGCCGAAGATCAAGGTCGAGGAGCGCGTGTTGCGCATCCTCGCCTCGGTGGACGTCGGTGGGTCGCTGCGGGGCATCGCTGCACGCGGAGCCCGGCTTGCCCTTCCGGGTTGGGTGACGCAGACCCAGCAGCGCAACGGCAAGACCAAGACGGTCTACCTGGAGCCGGGAGAGGCCGAGACCAGGGCGGTCGGGTTCCTGCGGGGCGCAGAGAGCGCCGGTGACATTGCCGGCAGGACGCTCACGTTGATCGCGCTCGCGTCACTGGCCGAGGAGGACGCAATCGCCCGCACCCGCCAGAGCTGCTACACGCTCGACTTCCGTGGGCCGTGGGCGGCGCAGGCCAGGCGCGACCTGCACGCGATCGTCAGGGAGCGCATTACGGAGGGACAGCTCCCCGCGCTTGACGACATCCTCGCCAAGCGGATCGCCAAGGACGATGAGGACGTCCGCCAGGAGGCCGAGGTCGCGCAGGCTCGCGTTCGTCTGGATGGCGTGAACGGACAGCTGGATCAGCTCAAGGACAACGAGCTCGACCAGGCGATCAGCGATGCCGAGCTCGCATGGGGCACTCACAGCCTCAAGACGCACCAGCTCCGCAGGGAGGTCGACGCCGTGCGCGAGCGGCGCACGTCCCCGGACACGGGCGAGGAGCACACCGAGCAGCCCAGCGACGAGCAGGTCGCGGTCGCGGCATAGCGCGAGGTCCCTCTCGGGCTGCGGCGTGGGACCGCCTCCCGTGCCGCAGCCACCGCGCGCTCCAACCATCACCGATGACGAAGCGAACGGGCTTGCCGATGAACCGAGCGCTTCCCGTTCCTCCGGTCGGGTTTGAGCGCACCCCTTAAGGCCAGCAGACCGGCTCTCACGGCGCGTAAAGCCCTGCGCTTCGCGTCGCCTGCGGCGATCCCTGGCGGGACAGAGCTTGACCCGCCTCGCCGGCCCGCTCAGGCCGGGGCGTGCTCAACCCCGACCAACAGGAGGACTCGATGAATACAAGCTCACGGCAATCCCGACGCGATCTGCTCGTCCCCGCGCATGTGAACCTCGGGGCGCCGCGCGTGGTGCACTGCATGCGCGAGCGCCACCACGCTTACATCGGGCGTAACCCGAGAGGGATGCCCCCCTCAAAGTGGGGCAACAAGTTCGTGGTCGGCGTGCACGGCGCTCGCGGCGAGTGCATCGCGCTTCACGAAGTTGATTTGCGTGAAAGGCTGCGCGAAGACGCGAAGCTGATGGCTTCGCTAGAAGAGCTGCGCGGGTTGGTGCTCGGGTGCTGGTGCGCGCCGCGCGCTTGCCACGGCGATTTGTTGTTGTGGTTGGCGAACGCGACCCGGTCCCAGCGGCAGGACTGGCTGGCTCTCGCAGTGTGAGCGCAGAGCACATGCGGCACTGTGCCGCGAAGTGTCTGCGTGGTGCCGGCAGCCGTCAAGGATCGCACCCCTCCGGGGTGCGGGACGGGCTGCCACCGGCACCCGCACCGAAGCGGGCCGCCATCACAGAAAGGAACTGGTGATGAGTGAATCCTACGAGGCCGCGCTGACCCTCTGGCCTGCGACGACGCTTACCGCGAGCGTGTCACGTGCGCTGCTGCAAGCCGGCGTGGACCTGTCGCGTCTGGGCGCAAAGGACGTTCTCTATCGCACGAGCGACGGCGAGATAGCGCTGCAACTCACGTTCCCGGACTCCCGGCACGGGATCACCGATCTCGAGGGGGTTCTCGCGACCCTGCGGCTCGCTGGCGTTGCCTACGTGGCCTGGGACACCAAGAAGGGCGAGCTCGCCGGGGTCGGGCGCTCCTTTCATCCCCGCGATGCCGTAGAGCGGGAGTTCACCGTTTTGGCTGGCGGTGAGCCGGTGCTCGTTGCTCGAGACCTCGACGCCTTCGAGCACTACGGCACAGACTGAGGCGCTGCTACTCGAGGTCCGACGCTGGCTACGCCTCCCACTGCCCGAAAGGGCCGAGATCGTGAGTCCAGCCGAAGTGACTATCGCCGTTCATCCGGACGCCAGCGAGGGTGAATGACATGGGCTGGACTGCTGGGCAACTCTTGCGGCCGTTTACTGCACTCGCCGCGATCAAGTTCGATCTCGGCGAGGACTTCGCCCGACGGGTGATCGATACCGCGCTCTACGGGCGCATCGTGTGCGCCGCCGTTCGCTCACGCGACGGACAAGAAGTCTTCGGGCGCGTGCTGTTGACCAAACACCGCGACGGCGACGAGGAGCGGGCGGAGCGCGAGCGTACAGACCGCGCAGCGCGGCGGGCAGCCAGGTGGAACGACCCGCCCCCGTATGACTCTCCGCAAGGCGAACGTGAACGTGAACGCGAAGAAGGACCCTGGGCCGCAGAATAAGCCAAGGCGGGTGACTCGGGGGCAGGCGACGGCGATCGGCCCCCACAGGACACAAGGGTGCCGGCAGCCTCAAAGATCGCACCCCTAGCGGGTACGGGAAACGGCTCCACCGGCACCCGCACACGGGCGAGCGCCACTACAGAAAGGCTAGGCACATGTGCGATCACACGAACCTCGTTTGTATGTGCTGCGGGCACATACAGCCCATCCAGCGTGACCAGATGCCTTCACGCTGCGAGAACTGCCGCGAATCGTTCTCTGCTCACGGTTACTTTCTCCACGACGACGACACCGACGCAGGGCAACTCTCACGGGACGTTTTGGACATGGCACCAACACGCAGGGGGTGAGACGCGGAGACGATCTCACGATCGCGAGCGAGGAGCGAAAGAGGACAAGTCAGGAGGTCACAGGTCGGCCGGTCTCTCGTTGCCTGGCCACTCTTTCGACGTCTAGCACGAGGGTCCTATCACACCCCTCCCTGAGAGATCGGCTTACGCCTTCAAGCAATTGAGAATCTCCCCCTGGCGGGGGAGCACTGATTTCACATTATCAATTGCTTGACTCTCCTTCCGGGGCGTGATGAACAGGGGGCAAGTTCGCAAGCTCACAACCGCAGAAAGGCACAACACACCATGAGCCCTCACGTATCAGCACCCAGCACAGCAACCCCCAGGCAGCTTTCATACATCAGGCAACTCGCTCTGCAGACTGGCACCACGTTTACCCCTCCCAAGATACGACGCCAGGCCAGCTGCGAAATCGAGCGGTTGAAGGGACTGAAGGCAAGTCAGGGCACGTACTTGGAAGCCCCCCTGCAGCAGCTTGACCCAGCCGAGCAACCCTACGCGACCGAGCAGAAGCCTGGCGAGGTCTCAGGCTACGGGTCAAGCGCGAGGCGTGGGAACCCAGCCCCACAGCGCGCGGCGGCGGCGCAGCGGCGAGTGGAAGGCGAGCCGTTGGAGCTCGGGCGCTATGAGACCAGCGCCGGGGAAAAGCGGGCGCTCTACGGCATCCGCATCGAGGGCGAGCCGCGGATCATCGACGCGGCGGCCGAGGGCCGGGGGCGTATCTACACAGTCGAGGAGGACCTGTGCGAAAAGGGCGGCGCCGGCGAAGTCAACGGGCTCGTCGCGAACTACATCGCGGAGGCCGAGCAGCTCGGGCGCATCCCGATGGCAAAGACCCCTCGCCACGAGCGTGAGCGGGTTGCCGTGGATGCCTAGCGCATCCGAGGCGCTGGCTGTACCCCCGCGGGTGCTCTATCCGCGGGGGCCTGGCCGGGGGCGTCGCCCTCCGTATTGTGGCACGCCCTCTGGGCGTGCCGGGGATCGGGCTCCGCGGCCCCGCACAGGGCGGGACCCTCACCAAAGGAAACGATGATGGCCTCCGACACAAGCGACATTGCCGGTGCTGCGCTGCGCCATATCAGCTATTGGGCGCGGCGCAACACATTCGGCGGCATGGAACTCCACGACAAAGTTCCGTCACTCCTGGCCGCGCTCGATGCAGCCGACGACGGCGCCGAAATGGTGACGATCGACACGGCCGGTGCCAGGGGACTGTTCGACCTCGATGTGAAGGCTCATGGTGATGGCCCAAAACGAGTCTTTCGTAGCGACCGCGAAGGCTATAAGCACTATCAGGCGATAGGGGATGCGATAGAGCGCCTATTGCCTGACTTGGACCGTGGGTGCGAGGAGCGAGCTGGCGATGACACCTTGAGATCGATGCGTGCGGGCGACGAGCCGCCAGTCGCCGTGCGGGCTGACCCCTCCCGATGATCGCACGCTGCGCGTGCGGGGTCGGTCGGGTAGAGCCCGCGAGGAACGGAGACCGTTGATCCGAGCGTCGCGGGAGGGAGCCGTGTCGGTAGCTCACGCGGTTGCCTGCCAGGCACACCGTCGGTGTGCCTGGCAACACGTCAATTGGCCTCGACGCGGCTGTATCCGCGCCGAGGCCCTACACGGAAAGAAGGTGATTTCTTCCCATGCCCGACCATAGTAAGTCAGATCACAGCAGCTGGACTGCCAAGCGCGCGGTCGTGTTGCAGCTGTTGCGAAATGACCACTCCCCGGAGTGGTCGCGCGCAGGGCTCAAGAGCGAGATACGCGACGTCGATGCGCAACTGCTGAGCGACGCGATCGACGTACTGGTGAAGCGTGGTGTCGCCGAGCGCGACGGCAAGACGCTGCGCGCGTCGGATGCTGCTCGTTGCCTGGACGAGCTGGAACTGCTGTCGATATAGCCCGCTGGTGCCCTGAGTCGGGGTCGCTGGCCTGCCCGAGTGTGGCACGCCCCCAGGGGGCGTGCGTCGGGCGGCGCTCAGCGGCCCCGCACCGGGCGGGCCCGACTCCTGATTGGAGACCCTGCAATGAGACGCATCCCCGCAGTGCTTCTAGTCGTTGGCGAGGGGCACGAGAACGACTCGCTTGCCGAGGAGCTCGCGCTCGATGGCTACCAGCCACGTCGCGCCGGCGACTCACCGGAACTCCGAGCGCGTTCCACACCCGGCGATGTTGACCTCATCATCATGGGTCCCGCGCCCCACCAGGGCGAGAGACTCCATGCCCTGCGCGCGCTGCGCGCGGGCGAGCTCGGCCCCGAGGTCAATCCGGGCGCGCGCGTCCTATGGGTTAACGAGACCGGCGAGGTAGCCGAGGTGCTGCGCGCGTTCGAGGCCGGCGCCGACGACGTGATCCGATCGCCAATCGTCTACGCGGAGCTGCTCGCCCGCGTGCGGGCGCTGCTGCGCCGCAACATGCTCGACCTCCCGGGCGTGATCCAGTTCGGGGCGCTGCGGATCGACACGACTGCTCGCCAGACGACATTCGCCTCGACGCCGCTTCAGCTACGACGCCTGGAATACGCGCTGCTGGTTCATCTCGCGCATGACCCGGGTCGCGTCTACACCAAGGACGAACTGCTGCAGGCAGTGTGGGGCATCGGCTCGGGAATCGTGACGAGGACCCTGGACTCGCACGCCTCGCGGCTGCGATGCAAGCTCGCCCACGCCGGCGCCGAGGGCTGGGTGACCGCCACCCGCGGCGTCGGATACCGCCTCGCACCCGAAGGGCACGGCGAGCTGCGCGTGCTGGCCGGTGGACGAAGTACCCGAGCGGCGGCTGCTGGGCCTCGCCCCTCCCGATGATCGCACGCTGCGCGTGCGCGGGAGTGGGGCAACGGCCCGCACCCGGCGGGCTCGCCCCTCAAGGAGAGCTATGAGCACCACCACAGCACCCGATCCCCACACCTGCCAAGCAGTCGCGCGACCCGCAGACGCAAGCGCGCAACGCGACCTGAGCCTCGGCAGGTACGTCGCGCCCGACACCTGGCAGACGCGCGAGATCATCAGCCTCCCACGACCCGACGGGAGCACCTTCGTCGTGGATTATCTCGCGAGCACCCTCGGCGATGGGCGCGTGGTCGCGCACCTCGCGGCCGACGAGCCACCCGAGAACGACCGCATCGTCACGGCGATGTACCTCGCCGACGACACAAGGGGCCACTGCCGCCCGCTGACAGCGCAAGACCTCGAGCTGACCCGCCACACGACGCCTGCGCCTCCGAACACCGGCGGCACGGCATTGCCGGCCACGCCGTTGCGCGACGCCAGGGCTCATCTCTACCGCATACGAGAGGTCACGGGCGACGGGTCGGTGCCCGAGCTGCGCTGGACACGCTCATGCCACCCCGGCCAAGGAGAACCGTTCGAGGCCTTGACGCTGCGCGATGTCGTCGCCCGCCTGGAGGACTACGAGCCAGCGCGAACCATCACCACCGACGTGCTTGCCGTTCATCGCCATGACGGCCGCCCGTCCACCCGCCGGCTGCGCTTGGAGTTTGAGCGCCTGACCGTTAGCAGCATCGTGCTCAACCGCGGCCTACGTGAAGTCGTCCAGCGCGTCGTCGCGCGTGGCGAGGTGAGCATGAGCGAGATCGCGATGCGCTGCGGACGGTTCAAGCGCGACGGGCGCGGCAACTTCAGCGGCGAGACCAGTTGGCTGGCACGTCGTATTGGCCGGCTCCCCGAGGCAGGCGAGGACAAGCCGACACCGTGGGTTCAGAGCGATGTGCTGGCGCTCATCGTCCGCACTGGACTCGGCGCCTGTCCTCACGAGGTGGAACTTTGAGCACCCTCGCTGAACGCCGCAACGCCGCTCGGAAGGCTGCGAGTCGTCTCATGCGGACGGGTCTCGACTGCGGCCAAGACCTCAAATCGCGCGAGGCGATCGACTGGCTCGCCGACGTGGCGTTCCACATCGGCAGCCTCGACCCGATCGAGATAGGCGCCGGCGCAATCCTTGAGACAAGCGGCTGCAGCCGCGGACACGAGCAGTTGACGTTGAAGACCGGCTGATCAGTTCGAGGCGCGTCGAGGCGGCGAGCGCACGGCGAGCTGATGGCCCTCCCGTGGGCTTGCGCCCGGCCAACGGGCCCTCCGACTCACCTGTCGACCGTGCGCGACGTGGCCCCCGCCCCGACCAAGCGGCACAGGACCAGATAGCGGACGCGGGCTTCGCCCGCTGTGACCGAGCCTCCTGCGTCGGCTCTCTTTCCGACCCCGGCGCCGCGCGCCTCACGGCCTACGGCCTGCTCGCTGGCTGCCGGCTTACGCCCGCAGCCAGCGCGGCTCGCCGCTTCGCGGCTGCCGACACAGCCCTTCGGCCTGCGCGCATGACCCGCCGGCTTGCCTGACGGCTGCGCCCGCGGCTCGCGCGCCCGGCGCACAGCACCAAGCCGTTGCTCCTATGTCAAGGGATTGTCGCTCGTTGCGAGGATTTGTTGGTGGTCTGGTTCGCCTGTGGACATGGCGCCCTGACGGCTGCGCCGCCAGGGCTTGGACAACCCCGCGGGTTGCCCACATGACCACAGGCGCGACTACTGCCCTGGGGCAGCGCCGGCCTGGGTTGCTGGTGGCTGTAGGAGAAGGGTGTGGAAGTGGCGGGCGAGGAGGCGCTTGAGGCATCTGAGGGCCTCCATGCGGTTCTTGCCTTCGGCTTCCTTGCGTTGGAGGTAGGCGCGTGTGGCGGGGTCCCAGCGTCCGCGGGTGATCGCGATGACGTGCAGCGCGCGGTTGATGCGGCGGTTGCCGCCGCGGTGTAGGCGGTGGCGGTCGGTTCTGCCCGAGGACACCGGGATCGGGGCGACGCCGGCCATGCGGGCGAAGTGCGAGTCGGTGGGAAATCGCTCGGCGCCGGCGGTCTGGCCGATGAGGATCGCGGCGGTAATGGTGCTGCACCCGGTCTCAGCGAGTAGGTCGGGGCGGTGCGCGGCTACGAGGGTGTGCAGCTCGCGCTTGAGGCGTGTCGCCTCGCGTGAGAGCTCACGGATACGCCGGACGTGCTCCTTGGCGATCCTAACCCTCGCGGAGGCGTCCATGCTGCGCAGGCGCCTGGCGACCTTTTCGAGCTGTCCGGGGTAGTCCATCTTGCGTGGGGGGATGCTTGCCTCCAGTGCGGGGTCGAGGATCACAAGGTGCCAGCGCAGCTGGTTGGTCAGGCGTGTGATCTCGTGGACGTGCCCTTCGCGGTGGTCGCACAGCAGCCGGATCTCCATCGCGGCCTCGTCCAGGAACGCACCAGGGAACCTGTCGATGCCCTCTCGCAGGACGGCCCGGGCGACTGAGCGTGCGTCGATCTGGTCGGACTTCCCGGCCTCGCGCTCCCCGCGGCGCGAGACGCCCATCAGCTTCGGCGGAACCCTCACAACGCGCTCACCGGAGGTCACGAGCGCGCGCTCGAGGTGGTGGGATACATGCCGGCAGTCCTCCAGTGCCCACACCACATCCGAGTCGAGTTGCCGCGCCCATTGAAGCGCTTGGCGGTGCCCGCCGTCGTCCGCGGCGATCTCGCGCTCGCCTACGACTTGGCCGGTTCCAGCGTCGACGGCGGCGAGTGCGTGGGTGCTCTTGTGCGTGTCCGCTCCGATCACGATCATCCTGTTCGGTCCCTTCGTTGGAGGTGATGAATGTGGACCTCCGGCGGACAGTTCTGAGTTGGGGCGGTTGCCACGCTCCTATTAGGTCACGCCGGTGATCCCAGGCTGGCGGTGGGCGACACAACGGCATTGAGGTCAGGCACTTCGCCGACAAACAGACTATGAGTCAGCCCACCGCCGGCCCGGACCTAACCCGGCCGATCGGACGCCAACACCACGGCCCAGAAAGCACGGTCTCAGCAAGCTGAGACGACACCAATCTGAGCGCCAGTGCACGACGCCGCCACCCGGCATCTGCACCTTCGCACTCAGACAGACTAGATGCTCACCTGAGCAAGCACTGTGTACGCGCTGTGCAAACTCGTTGGCCGGTCGCGGGGGGTCGTGGTCTGTATCGGGTGTGATGACCGCAGCCAGCATCGGCGCCGCCAAGGGCGGCGGGTACGCGCGTTACCTGGAGTCAAAGACCATCCAGCCAGAGCGCGGCGATTATTATTTGAGCCCCGAGGGCGAGCCCACCCAGGCCCCCGGCCGGTGGCTTGCGACCCCTGACACGCTCGCGCGGCTGGGGATCGAGGGCGTTACTGTCGAGGGCCGAGACTTCATCGCGCTGATGGAGGGCAAGCACCCGCGGTCGGGGCGATCACTGCGGCGGGCGGGCTCCAACGGCGGCCGTGGCGGCGGGATCGACCTGACCTTCAGCGCGCCGAAGTCGGTGTCCGCGGTGTGGGCGCTCGGGGACCCAGCCCAGCGTCGCGAGATGGAGGCCGCGCACGCAGCGGCGGTGAGCGAAGCGATGGCGCATCTGACCGAGACGGTGCCGACCGTGCGCCGCCGCTACGGCGGGCAGCAGGTCGAGGAGCACGCACGGGAGGTGGTTGCCGCCGAGTACCGCCACACCACTTCTCGGGGTGTCCTTGAAGGGGACGCGCCGGACCCGCAGCTGCACAGCCATGTCGTCATCACCAGCGCGATCCGGGAGGACGGGCGGATCGTCGCAGTCGCCTCAAGGCCGATCTTCCGCTCCGCGCGGGAGGTCGGCGCGTACTACCGCTCGGCGCTCGCGCACCAACTCCAGCAGCGGGGGTATGCGATCGAGCAGGGCACCGGCAGACACGGGCGCTACTTCGAGATCGCCGGTGTGCCCCGCGGGCTGCTGGACGCCTTCTCGGCGCGCAGCCGCGAGGTTGCCAGGGCGGCGGAGCGCTTCCGTGCGCAATGGGGTCGGGCGCCCGAGCGCGGGGAGCTACGCCAGCTCAAGCTCGAGAACCGCAAGGCGAAGATGCTCGTCACGCGCGCCGACCTGCAGGTGGTCTGGAACGAGACGGCGGCGCGCTTTGACTTTGCTGGAGATAAGCCCGCGCGGCTGCTCGGCGCGGAACCCGGACCACGGCCGGATGGTGCCCTTGTGGATCGCGTCGAGGAGCGCCTGACCGAGCGCGCTGCGACGTTCCAGGCCGGCGAGTTCCGGGCGGTCCTGCTTGAGCAGTCCGTCGGGGAGCTCTCCCCGCGCGAGGCGCTTAATTTCTCGCGGGCGATGATCGCCGAACGCCGCGTGCTTCCCCTGGAGGGCGGGTTGATGACGACGCTCGCGGTGCGCGCTCGCGAGCAGGCGATCGAGCGCCGGTTCGCCGGGCTCGCCGGCGATGCTGGCCGCGATGTGGGGGAGAGGGCGCGGACAGCGGCGGGGGATCAGGTGGCCGAGCGGATCGGTGGTCGCCTCAGCGACGAGCAGGCCCACGCGCTGGAGGTCATCACGGGCCCCGGGCGCGGCGCGATCCTCGTTGGGCCCGCGGGGACCGGCAAGGGCGTGGTGATCGACGCCGCCGCCCGCGCCGAGCAGTTGAAGGGCTGCGAGGCCGTTGGGGTCGCGGTGTCGTGGTCCACTGCTGAGCGGCTTGCCCGAGATAGTCCCACGCTCGATGGCAGCTACAGCGTAGACGCGCTCATAAGCCGCGTCGAGCACGGACGAGTGGACATCGGCGAGCACACAACCGTGTTCTTCGACGAGGCAGGCATGGGCGACACCGACCGCTTCAGCCGCTTGACCGAAACGATCGAGAAGACCGGCGCGAAGCTCGTACTCATAGGCGACGGTGCGCAGCTCCCCTCGATCGGCGCCGGCGGGATGTTCGACCGGCTCACCGACATCGCGCCGAGCGCCGAGCTCTCAAACATCCGTCGGACCCTGGACCCCGAGGAACAGCGCGCGTGGGCGGATCTGCGCGCCGGGCGCTCCGATCGGGCGATGGCGCACTACCACTCCCGCGGGCAGTTGCACATGGCGGACACCCGCGATGAGGCCGTCGAGCAGGCCGTGGAGAACTGGGCTGCACTCACCGAGACCCACGACCCAAGCGAGGTGGCGCTGATCTCCGACGCCTCCAACAAGGAGATCGCTCGCCTGAACGCCCGCGCACAGCACTACCGCGCCGAGCGCGGGGAACTCGGGGATCTGGAGGTCCAGGTGCCCGGCGTCCACTACGGCGTCCGCCAGGGCGACCGGGTGGCGATGATCGACCAGCACCACGAGCCCGGCGTGGAGCGCATCGAGAACGGTAGCCGCGGTGAAGTCCTCGACGTGACCCCCGCCGGGGAGGTGCTGATCGAGTTCGACGTGACCGGCCGGCAGCGCACACTCGCCGGCGAGGACCTCGCCCGTGTTCGCCTGGGATACGCGCAGCACATCCACCGTGCGCAGGGCGCGACCGTCACCCGCACCCTCGTCGTCTCGGGGGGCTGGCAGGCGAGCAAGGAGTCCGCTTACGTCGAGGCGTCCCGCGCCCGCCAAGGCACCGACTGGTTCGTCTCACGCGAGGACATCGGCGTCGAAGGACACGACACCGACCGCATCCAGCGGCTCGCTCAGAACATGCGCCGCAGCCACGCGCAGACGCCATCGCTTGCGCACCCCGAGCTGCCCGACCGCGACTACGGGCCGCGCTTTCACCACTCGATTACGCCCAGCCGCTCCAGCCGGATACCAGGGATCGTCCGCACTATCAGACGCATTGTCCAACCACCAGTACAGGAGCGAACACGATGAGCCAACGACTGCAGATCGTCCTCCCCGACCCCGTGGCCACTCAGCTTCACGAGCTCGCGGCAGGCGCCGATACGCCACCCTCTACGCTCGCCGGGCAGATGGTCCGCAACTGCGTGGCGCTTGCCGCCAAGGACGGCAAGGTCCGCCCGCTCAGGCCCGCGCCCGTGCTCGTCGGCGGCAAGGGCAGTGAGCGCGCGCCGTGGCTTGAGCCCTACGGCGGAGACCCCGAATGGCGCCAGCAGATGTGGGGCGCGGTCGTCGCGCTGCACGGCCGCTATCCCGTGCAGCTTCAGGCGCTCAAGGACAAGTGGTGGACCGACGAATCGCAGACCGAGACGCTCTGCGCGCTGGCCGTGTGGCGAGCAGAGCTCGACGACGCCGGTATAGACCCGCGAGAGGAGCTTGCTTTCCAGAACCAGCTCGCCGACTACGCCCACGTCCTGCGCCAGCAGAGCGGCGGCGTCACGAAGGCATGGAAACCAGGGGCGCCGCCCGCGGAGTGGGCGAGGGAGTAGCTGCCCACGCTGGCTTCCCATTTTGAAGCGCAGTTGGACCCCGCTGGTTGCGGTTGAACCGCACGGCGGCTGCTTCGAGCCAGGAGGGAGAGCGCCCCTAGCCGCCGCACACACGCCCGCGGCTCGTACGATGGAAAAGTGGAGCGGGGCGATGATGAGACGTTCGTAGCCCACCCAAAAGCGCTAGCCACCCGTCGTCAAAGAACAGCGCGCTCGCGCGTACACCGGCTCGCTCTGTGCCCCGGTCATGGTAGGTTCTATGTGTGTCATGGACACTCGGCAAGGGGTTGGTTCTCGCCGCTCAGAGCGCTGTCGGTGAGTGACCGCCTGCTTTGCGGGGATCGCGCCTGGCGACGGGCTGCCTGCATGAGTGGCCTGGTCGCGCTGATTGCAGGGCTCGGCCTCATCTTCGCCGCCTGCGGTTCCTCCGCAGGGATCGCGGCGGTGGGCATCGTGCGCGTGCCGCCATCCTGCACCCCGCCCGCATTCAGGTTCACGGGGCCACAACGGCCGGTTCCCAAGGAACTTTCGACCCCGCTTGAAGCAACGATCCTGTCCAGCTTCGCCATCTTCCGCAGGCCCGCGCTACCCGGCGATGAGCCTCCGGGATTGTCTCCTGGCGGATTGCGTCGCGAACTCTACAAAGACTATGAGCTCTCGAGCTACTACCCCGCCTATGTGCGTCAGCTGACCGGGCTCACCGGCCGGCGCTATTTCGTGATCCCTGCCTTCGGACAGCCCGAAGTGGTGCCACCGGCTCATTGTTTTCGGGCCGGGGTACGACACGAGTTGGTCGAACAGGAGCACCGCCGCTCGGTCGAGCCGGTCTACTGCATCATCGAAGCAGGCAGCCCCAGACAAGCGCCCGTCCCGGGATGCGAGCCCTTCGCCCAGGTCAACGAAAGCTATCGGGCCTTCCAGGTAAGCGACTTCCTTGGCGGGGAACCGACGATCGAGCTCGTACCCGACGGCGTCGCTTCGGTGCGTATCACCTACCAGGCAACCGCGCCGATCATCGCGCACGTCAGCGAAAACGCATTCCTGCTCACACCGCCGCCGACACCGAACACACCTCTGGACACCGAACTGAAGCAGTTGCTCCATAGGCAGCGGGGCAAGCACATCAGCGGGGCTGAACGGCGCAGGATCACGATTGAGTACAACAATGCGTTTACCGGCACCTACCCGACAAGAATCGAATGGCTCGACAGCACTGGAGGGCTGGTGCGCGCTCTCAGCCCTCCCACTGCTGAAAGCATCTCTGCAACCTCGGTCGGCGGCCTGCTCGCCCCCACCGAAGGCAGCTTCACCCTCAAACGCTCTAGGTCATCTACAGCACCCGTGACCGGCAGAGTGCTTCGGAGCGCGCAGCAGCCTGCGATTCCGAGCGCGCTCTAGCCGCCAGCCGTTTCGAGCATCCGCCTTACGATGCTCACGCCTGCGGAAGGGGCAATGTTCGTGTTCTGGGCCCCGACCAAGTAGAGCTTGCGGCCACGGGCAAAAGAAACGCCTATCTGTGGACCACTCGCCTCTATCCCCGAGTTCGCTGCCGCGGTGCCGTAGTCAAGATATGCCGCTTCGCCTAGTCCGCCGATTGGTTCGCTACGAGTGCCGGGAACGTTGGTTTCCGAGATTGTTCTGCGAAGCAAGGCGGCTAGATTCTTAACGCTAGGCGCTGCCGGCTCGATGGTTAGTCCTACGTTCGCGTTGCGCGTTCGTGCTTCGTAGACACACAGCGTCAGCGCCGATGACCCTTTCTCAGTCGGCCCTGAGACGACGCTTGTTGAGATCCCGAGAAGCGCAGCAGCGTCCTGCGCGGTTAATATCTTGCAGGGATCGCTCGACATGGTGTCTGTCGCGGAAGCTGTGGGTGCCGCTGGCGAGGGCCTGAACGGGGCGGAAGATATCCCGGCCGTCGTGGATGCGTCGCTGGTCGTCGTCGCTGCCGTCCGAGCGGTTGTGGCGTTTTGGCCGTTGCCGCAGCCAGTCATTAGTGCTGGGGCCACGAGGAGGAGCAGAGCCAATATCGCGGTGCGGTGTGTGTCGAGCTGAATCATCGCCGAAACCTACCAGCCCGCGAAGGGCGGCTCAAACCTAGCGGATCCCTATCGTGCGGCTGATGACTGATGATCCGCTGCTCGGCTGCCGGCTGAAGCTACAAGGTGCGTGGCGACACCGACAGACGCTCGGCGAGGAGCTCCAAATGTTCTTGGAGCGGGCCGATCCAGAGCCCTCTCCGTTGCATCTCGGGGTGATCGTGGGGGACTTCCTGCACAACCTGCGCTGTGTGCTTGACCATCTCGTCTGGCAGCTCGTGGTGCTGAACGGACAAGAGCCGGGCGACCACAACCAGTTCCCGATCTTCGATACACCTGACGCCTACAAGAAGAAAGCCGGCCGCTATCTACGCGGCGTCGCCGCCGATCACAGGGCGCTGATCGAGACATTCCAGCCCTACCACCTCGAAGATGACGCCGCCTCCCACTACCTCGCCGTGCTCCGTGATCTGTCAAACATCGACAAGCATCGGTTCGTGCATCCAGTGGTGATCGTCGGCGAGGGCGATCCCCGCGAGGTTCGATTTACGGAGCTCGAAGTGACAACAAACGCGCTCTTTCGCCTGGAGCACTACATCACCTACTCACTGTTCAAGCGGTTTGAGAGCCTCTTACCACTGCCGGCCCATGCGGTCGACAACGTGATCGCCAACGCTGTACACGACGCGATCGGGGCGCCTATGGATCTGTCAGGGCGCAGGCCCGAGGCCGCGCTTGTCGGCGCCATCGCGGACGCGGACTCGCTGCGCAGGCGACGCGCGTCGGTCGCGCGCGAGGTTCGCTACCAGAAACTATCCGGCTGGACGCGCCAGCCTGGAGGGGTCGATCTTGCCCTCGACGGAGTGGCCGCCGGTCGGGTGCTCATCGAGATGAAGGTCGACAAGCCCCACGAGGCTCTATGGGACGCGCTGAAGCTCTGCGACATCCTCAACGCGGAAGACCTCACGACGGCGTACCTCATCTACGCCGGCACGGCGCGCACTTGGCGTGAGGAGGTCGAAGGCGCGGACCTCTTCCTAACGGGTGGGATGTGGCGCGCGCTTGACCTGATCGCTCGGTGGCCGCGGGCGTGGGCAAGCCTGCTCGAGGGCGGGAAAGGCATACGGCCGCGCCGAGGAGTTGGCGCCATCGCCATCACCTCCGTTAGCTGGATCGTCATGCATGACGCACAGGGTCATAGCGTGCGGATCGCGCGCGTCGCGCCGGTCGTGGACGCATTGCCGCAGGAGTACGACGATGACGGATGGCCGCTGGGCTTCATGCCACCTCGTGGCCTGCGTTCTCGCGTGCGAAGCACCCTCGTGCGTCAGCAGACGGGCCAGCGGCTCACGGCAGCCCAGACAGACCCTTGCCACGGCTACCCCTGGTATCCGCGCTGGACCGACCGCCGACTGGCTGAAGTCGTGCGCGAGATCGGCCACACCGGTGCATTCGACTGCCTTCGCCAGCGCCTCGCCGCCGAGCGTGGGTGGACTGAGAGCGAGTTGCGAGCACGTCTCGACCCGCTACGCAGCCCTTCGCCCTGACGAATCGATAGCTGATGACATTGCGTCGTGGCTCAGCTACGATGGGCGTCGGCTGTCTCCTTGCTTACGACGTTTGCGGCATCCCACCCACCGCAATGTCGCTCTCGCGAGCAGACGAGCGTCTGAGCGTGGGCCACACTCACGCTCGCAAAGGACGGTGGGTGTCGCGTAAAGGGTCGCGGTGGGTGGGGGTCGGGCCGTTCGTGGCGGTGATTGCTGGGCTTGGCTGTCGTGTCCTCGTGGACGTTGGGTGGGCGTGTGCAGTCGACAGGCGAGCGTCAGGCTGCTGCAGCGGCTATTTGGTGCTTGTGGAGCTTGAGAAGGTTGTGGGTGGCGGTAATCAGCCGCCATTCCGAGAGCGCGGCCGATCGTCCTCGTCGCTGGAACTGGTTAATCCGCCGGTTGTGCTTGGTCTGTGCGAACACCGGCTCGACTATCGCCTTTCGTCGCCGGTAGAGCCGGCCGCCGTAGTCGCTCGCCAGCGCGTGGCGCATCGCCGTATACCTCCCGCCTTGCCATCCCGGCCGCGGGGTCTGGCGCTTGCCAGCGTCCGGGGGAATCAATACCTGGACATGCTCGTTGGCCACAACATCGTCCATCTGCTGCTCGTTCCAGTAACCGCTATCGGCGACCGCGACCGCAGGAATATCAGTGACACCGATCGCCTGGAGTTCCCTCTTGGTCGCCTTGACCATTGGCGCGAGGTGACCGAAGTCCGGTGAGCTCGCGCTCACCTCGGCCGCGAGCACGATCTGCTCCTCGGTAACGACGGCCTGGACGTTATAGCCCTGGGTGTAGCTGCGCGGAGTCTTCACGTTGCGCGAGTCCAAGTCGGTCGTGTTGATCTTCCCCGCCGGGATGTCGGGTGGCTCATATGGAGTCGGCGGGCGACTGAGTCGTCGGCCTTGCGTGTCTCGTCCATGCGCGCGGTAATGCTCATACGCCTCGTTCGCCGCACGCTCGACTTCGAGGTCTTGCACCATCCGCCGCTCCGCCTCCAACAGCCGCTGCGCACGCGAGCGTACGATCGGTCTCGCTTCCCGACGACGGTGCTCATCGAGCTGGTGGCGGGCCTCACGCAGCCATCCCTCACGACCCTGAGTGCGAGCCACGATGACATCCGGATCAAGCTCGATCTTCACTGCGGCCTCACCAGCAGCCTCGCCCTGCGCGCACCCGCTCTCGCGCTCCTGCTCGAGCTTTCGCTTCGCCTCTGCCAACGCGGCGCGACGCCCCTCGCGGGTGCGCAGGTGCTCGGGCAGCTCATCGCCACGATCCTCCCCGTAGAGCTTGTCCTCGGCCGCGTCGATCTCGCCAGCCTCCTTCAGAATCTCCCGCGCGAGCTGCTCATAGTCAACGTTGGAGTGATGCGAAGCATTCGCGTGCACCTTCGTGCCGTCGATCGCGACCACCCCGACCTTCACCAACCCCGCCTCCCAGCACAGCCCCAGCACCGAGCCAAACAGCTCCGCCAACGCATACTCATGGCGGACACGGAACCTCGCGATGGTCGCGTGATCAGGCTTCTGCTGCGCGGCGACCACCCGGTAGGCGACATCCTCCACACACTTGCGCTCGATCCCGCGCGATGAGCGCTCACCCATCGCATAGGAGTACAACAGCAGCGAGACCATCATCGAGGGCTCAAACGCCGCCCGACCCCAACCATCCGCCCGGTAGGAGCCGTAGAACACCGAAAGATCCACCTCCTCCACCGACGCCAACACGAACCACGCCAAATGACTCTCCGGCAGCCAATCCCGCGGGTCCGGCGGCATCAAAAACACCTGCTCACGATCACACTCAAGAAAGTTCTGGGGCATACCCAGAATGGTCCTCAACCCCCCGGACGGACACCCGGTTTGCGCGACACCCACGACGACCAGCGGACGTGTGTGCCGCCGCTTGGGGCGCTCTCCCTCTGGCCTCGAAGCAGCAGCCGTGCGGTTCAACCGCAACCAGCGGGGTCCAACTGCGCTTCGAATGGGGACTGGCGTGAGCGGCTACACGGGGGAGTAGAGCTGCCCGTCACGCCAGCCTGATCGTTACACGTTGCGCTGTCTCTGTGTCAACTTCGTGTCACGCGCCCACAGCGCTCCAGAGACCATGTACGGTCGATTTCCAATCTGAAAACCAGATGGCGCCGGCGACAGCTGTCACTGCCCCGGCGCCGTGACACAGGAGCTACTACCTCCCATGCTTACACACCGTACCCCAGACGGGTTGGAGGAGCACGCCTGCATCGACCAGGCGGTCCTCAACCTCATGCTCGACATCGACAGGCAGCGGCCGTGGTCTGAAGATGAGATCGCCCGCGCTATCAGCACCCCCGGCGATGTCCGCGACAGTCTCAGGCGTCTGCGCGCCTGCAAGCTCATCCACCGCTGGAACGATCTCGCGGTCGCCTCGCATCCCGCGGTGCGCTTCTACGAGATCACCCAGGGCGGCGACTCGAACTCCGCCAAGGAGCGCCACGACGACAAAGCCGTCCTCGAAGGTCTGCTCGTGCGCAGCGCAGACAGTGAAGGCCCGCGCTCCGAGGAACAGATCTACGAGGCGTTCGGCGCGAAAAAGCGCAAGCAGCAGCTCGCGATCACCGACGCGCTGAACCGGCTGGACGGAGCCTGTCTGATCGAGCGTCGCGGCGGGCGCGCGATCCCCTCGGAGGTCGCGCGGCGCCTCGATGAACTGATGACGCTTTGACGCGCGGGGGTCGACCGTGCGCGTCACCGAACTGGCCTTGAGCCAGGCTGCCTCCCCCAGCCTGGCCAGGGCCGGCATACATGAAGTGGAGCAGCTCGCCGCGCACACAACCGGCGAGCTGCTCCGCTGTCCCGAGCTCAGCAGCGGGGTGGAGTTGTACGAGCTCATCTGCGAGTTCCACCGCCACGGCCTGACGCCGTTCTCCGGGCACGGCGGGCACATCCAGACCGCCCGCGAGCGCGAGATGTTCCGCCTGCGAGCAGTCGAGGGACTGACCCTGGACGAGATCGGCGAACGGTTCGGCGTCAAACCCGAGCGGGTGCGGCAGCTTCTCCACCTGCACTTCCGCCTGGATGGAGTGCCACCCGCCGCGAAAGCGCCCCGGCCGCGAGCGAGGCAGCAGAGCGACCTCTCACTGGACGCGATGCGGCCTCAGACCTTCAGGGAGCGCCGTCGGCTGTATCTGCTCGCGCGCGTTGTCATCATGCGCGACTACCGCACGTCCCTGACGATCGAGGCGGTCGCCAAGTCGCTTGCGAGCTCTCCTCGCCAGCTGCAGCGCGCCTTCACTCAGTTCGGCAGTAACACCTTCCGTGAGGATCTGCGGGCGCGACGGATGGCCGCCGCCGCCGAGCTGCTATCCGAGCCCGCGATCCAGGTGAGCGACGTAGCGCGACTGGTCGGCTACCGCCAGCCATCCCACTTCGCACGTGCTTTCCGGTGCCTCTACGGAGTGCCACCGACGGTCTTCCGCGACGAACTGCACGATGCGAAGCGCCGCGAGGCGCCAGGAATGACCGCGGGATGAACCATGCCGGGACGCGAACGCGCAGCGGCGGTGCGCATCCGCTCGTGAGCCTCGCCCTCCGGTATCGTCGCCGGCCGTGCGGCCGAACAGAGTCACGCTCACCGTCCTGCGACCCGCTGAGGTCCCGACGCAATCTGTCGTGGCGCCGCGCGTAGCTGCCACCGCCTGACCAACACGACCACCGACGGCATGGCACAGACAACCTCACGGCGTCCTACGCGCGATCTGCAGCTGGTCATCTTCGACTGCGACGGCGTCCTGGTCGACAGCGAGGTCATCTCCAACGATGTGCTCGCCCGCGCACTGACCGCGGAGGGTCTGCCGACCACGCTCGCCGAAGCCCGCCGCGACTACCAGGGCTTGCTGCTGGCCGATGTCGTCCTGCGTGCGCAGGCGAAGCTCGGCCGCGCGCTGCCCGAGGATTGGCTCCAGCGATACGAGCGTGATCGCGCCGAGGCGTTTCACCGCGAACTCCAGCCCGTGCCCGGCGCGGCCGAGGCGGTGGAGCGCATCAGCGCCGCGGGGGTGGCATGCGTCGCCTCGCAGGGCAAGGCCGAGAAGACTCGGCTCTCGCTTGGGGTGACCGGCCTTCGTCATCTCTTCCGCGGCGACGCGCTGTTCTCGGCCTATTCCGTGCCACGGGGCAAGCCGGCACCGGACCTTTTCCTACACGCCGCGGCGGCGATGGAAGCCAAGCCCTCCCGCTGCGCAGTCGTGGAGGACACCGCCTCCGGGATCACCGCGGCGGTATCGGCCGGGATGCGGGCGCTGGGATACGTAGCCGACAGCGACGAGGCGGCCCTGCGCGAGGCCGGCGCGGAGGTACTGCGTTCGCTGGGGGAGCTGCCGGCGCTGCTGGGGATCGGCTGACCCGCCGGTATGGTTCGTGCTCAGCGAACTACCACGGGCCCACGACCGATTGGTCGCTTGATCGAAATGAAAGCCAGCCACCACGAGGAAGAGACGATCCGCGCCTACGTTGAAGGACAGGGCCACGAGTCGGTGGTTCACCTGGAGAAGGCCGCTTCTGAGCTCGTAGGGCCGGTGCGCCACGATATTTGGGACGTGCACTGTCCCGAAAGTCGCTGGTGGGTCGTCACGAACCCCACAAATCTCTACAGCCAGGCGGACTTCAAGAGCCGCGACGTGGTGTTGACCTTCCACATTGGCCTGGCCCTGCGCATGGAGTACCTTCGAGAGCGAGACGTACCCGTCGCCCCTGAGCCGGCGAGCCTTCTGCCGGGCTCATGGCGGCGGTGGCAGCAGGCATTTGAGGCATACGATAGCGGCGACGAGGCGGAGAACTTCCAAGCTGTCGGCGTCCGCCTGCGCGAGTGCATGGTGTCGTTCGTCGGTGAGACGTGCAGCGATGATCTCATACCTGATGGTCGGGTGCCGCCCAAGAGCGCCGACTTCAAGGGCTGGGCAGATTTGCTGACCAACCGCCTCGCGGAAGGTGAGAGCGCGTACAGGCTACGGTCCTATCTGAAGAAACTGGCGATCGAAACCTGGGAATACGTGAATTGGCTCACTCACGCCAAGAACGCTGTCCGGATGGACGCCGAGATCGGACTCAAGGCCGTGGAGCACATGCTGGGAATGTTCACAGCCGCACGGCTACGCCTGAACGCCATCAACGCCCGCTGCGATGATTGCGGCTCATATCGCTTGGTGGCCGGCAGATGCGAGCACTGCGGATGGCTCGATCCTACATACGAACCACCCACTCGCCCGTCCATCAGCGAGGAGGAGCGCACACGGCGCCTAGCAGAGCCATGTACGCCCAGTTCGGACATCTCAACCTTTCTCAGTCCGAAAGACCTGCTGTAGGTGCACATGGCTTGGTGGCTGAAGCGCATCTACTGGACCGACGAGCGCGAAGACGCCGACTTTTGGCGGAGCCTGGCAGTCATCACAGATCCACCAGGCCGCAACTCAAAATCGTTGAAAGGTCGAGAACGGCCAAAGGCCGATCAAGTAAGACCCTCGCACGCTCCGCACTATGAGATCGGGGACTACTTGCTCGTGGAGGAACTCTCGGCTGGGGAGATCGCGCAGCGGTTCGGCTACAGGAAGGCGAGCGTGCAGACGCTCCAAGCGCATCGCCGATTTGCGCGTCTCCAAGATGACGATCGTCTTTGTTCGGTACGTGTACCCGGCGGTCATCCTGTGGGCGCTCCGCGAGCGACGCCGCAACCCAGCCGTGGTTGTGAAGGAAGCCGCGAAATTGGCAGCGAGGCGGCACAGATCGTCGTGTCGGCGCAGAAGGGCGCACAGACGCTCCGGCGGCTGAGCTGCGCATAACGACCGGGAGGCTGTTCAGGGCTCGTATGTGAACGCATCTGCGTGGACGGCGCGATACGCGGCGAACGCCAGACCGGCAAACCTTCCGATGGCGCGACGTGCGTCTGCGAGCTTCGCGAGGAGGCCCGGATTGTCCGCCACGGGCGGCAAGAGCTGAACAGCGACCTCGTCGGCGAAGTAGAACCTGAGCGTGTTGTCCGTGTCCCCCATCATGGTGACCATCCCGTGGACACCATCGGCAGCGGTCCGCTTCATCGCGTTGGCGATCTCCTCTTGCCCCGCGGCGCACTTCTCACGGTGCAGCTCGGGATAGTGCGACGTCACGTTGCGATGACCCTCGAGCCAGGCCAGATACTCGGGCGAACGCTTGTCAACCCCAGCCTCAACAGCCGCGATGTACTCCTGCGCCTCCGGACCCAGACCTTTCACGAACGTCTCGATCTCATGGAAACGGGTTCGGGACTCGTCGATGAACTTCATTGCCTCGAAGCACGTGGCCGCCACCTGCCGCGCGAGCATCAGTTTGATGCCCCTAGCCTCCGGGTTCGCCCCTTCCGGGTCCTCCTCGGCGATAGCTGCCATCGCGGCCATCGCGCGGTGCGAGTCGTTAACGACCATCGCCAACACCGTCACAAATCGGGCGATAGGATCGCTCTCAGGGAAAGCGTCGCCGATGCTGAAGGTGTAGGTGGGCATCTGGCTACTCGGCTACCTAGATCGCTGCCCTGACTGCGGCCGTCGCAAGCGTTTCGATGAGCGGCTGCGATGTCCGCCACAGAGCGGGCGCGAGCTTCTTCACGCGTCCCCAGCGCTCGCGCTGCTCGGCCACGTCGAGCTCTGGGCTGAGCAGCGCGTCGAGCTGTTCGCGCACGGTGAGCGCGTCCGCGGGGTCGAGCTGCTGACCGTCGAGGCGGTTCTGCAGCTCGTAGATGAGCGCCTGCCGACCGATGCACGGGAACGCCGCGCCGCAGTTGTCGTAGAAGTCGGGCGGCGTCTCGCCGCCGACGTGATAGGCACCGGCGACCACCGTCTCGCCGCGGATGCGCCGTCCACACGCGGAGCACTGGATCAGGACGTCTGCGCCGCACTGCGAGCACTTCGGCCCGTACTCGCTCGCGGTTAGGTCGGCGGACGCGACGTGTCCCCGCCGGCACACGGCGGCGGATCGGTATTCGCTGCTCACGCCCACGACCTTAGCGCCGCTATCCGTCCGGCACGGCGACGCTCAACTACGCGAACGTCTACGACCGCGTGCCACGCCCTGTGCTGCGTGATGTCGGGTTCGAGGTGCAGACGGGCACGGTGACGGTGTGCAAGCGCGGGCAGGATGTCGAGGTACCAATGTGGGATTACCAGCACAGTGAAGCGAGGTCAGCTACAGCCGTGTGATCGAATCCGCCGAAGCAGGCGCTTGGCCGGTGGCTCGTTCGCGAGACGCGCCTCCTCGTGCGCGCGTGGCGAGCCGGTGACGGGAAGCAGTCGCTTGTTCGTCTGCTCAAAGAACACCTTCGCGATTTCAAGCTCGAGTGGAACCGACGTGTCGCCAAGCCTGTCGGGTGGCCGGCGGCCGATCATTGTGAGATGTGACTTGTGCCAGAACTCGGTCACGTCGTAGTAGGTGACTTCGATGTTCACTGTGCGCCCGCGAATGTTCTTGCTGGGGTCGGTGACGCGTGCGTGTAGTCGAAAGGACTCGCCCGGTGCGAGCGCAGTTGCACCGAGCCCCGGTGTCGACGCCCCGAAAGGCTCAGTTCCGCTCCGTAGGTCAGCACGGACGCCAAACGCCGGGCCGCGGCCGACGTTGCGCAGCTCGAAGGACAGCTCGCCTGTGGCGTCGTCGTAGTCCACGTGGCCCTCGGGGTCGACGGTCAGGATGGGCCGCCACTGTGCGCGCTGATCGGCGGTGCTAGCTCTGGCGAGCTTGCGGGTCGAGAATGCCAGCCAGCCGGTGACTATCGCCAGGGTGATCGCAGCGAGCGCAGCGAGCGCGGTCCAGTCAAAGCCCGCGTGCTGTCCGTAGTCGGGGTAACCGGGAAAGAAGTGCACGCCCGAACTGTAGGACTCGCCACGGCGCAGGGCTGGTGCGACTCCGGAAAAGCCATCAAACGAATGAGTAGCGACCCTCAGCCCGTGGTACTCCCCGTGGTACTTCAGTGAGCAAATCTGGGCCGATCTCAGAGCACCTGAGAGCAGCAAGCAAGCCTCATATCACCTGAGCTGAGGCCCGGGGGCGACTTGGAGCCCAATATCGCCCTTTGCACAGAAGCAGGCACAGGCGAGAGAGAATCGCCCACCGGCGAGCTATGGCGTCACCGGCAATTGGCAGTCAGCGCAGCCGCCCGTCACGCTGACCTCGACGACGCGATTGATCATGAACTCGCCTTGGTCTGCGGCAGTGTGTAGCGTCGTCTGCTCCTGGATGTACGTCAGCGCAATGCCGAGAAGCTGCTGCTGCTTTTCTCGGGAGGGTGTTGGAAGGACGATGAGGCCGGGGTGGACGGTGTGCCTCTCGCAGAGCTGGCGGAAATCCCCGAGGTTGTTGGTTACGAGAGTTCGGTCCTCGTCGATGCAGTGCCGCAAGACCTCCACGTCGGAGCGGCCGAGAAGTGATCTGTCGCGGTTGCAGGTCGCGTCGAGGCCGTGGCGGTGCGCGACGTCAACCAGTGACGGGGAGAGGTCCTCGTCGATCCAGAGCTTCATCGCCGTCCCGCCAGGGTCGGGTGGGCCTTCCGCGGCGCGGGTGAGCCTTGGCGTAAGTGCACGCGGTCTGGAACGCCTCGACGGGAACGTGAGGGTAGTCCTCGATGAGCGTCTGGAGAGTGTCGCCATGCTCGATGCGCTGCGCGACGGCGCGCGCACCGATGCGGGTGCCGCGGATCACGGGCTCGCCGCCCTTGATGTTGGGGTCTGTCTCGATCCACTGCTCGCGCAGCCTCGCATAGCTCTCGGCTGCATGGACGGTGGCGCTGACCTCGGGGGACCAGCGCACGACGAGCGCATCGCTGATCTGCAGCTCAGCGCCGTGCTCGGCGCGGTAGGGCTCGGTCTCGCGGACCCACCGCCTGATCTTCCGCTTGACCGTCACGGGCAGCGGGAGCGCCATCTTCTGCAGGAGCGCGATCACGCCCACGTCCTCGCTTGCCAGCCAGCTGCGCTCGTGGCGTCTGTGGACGGTCACGATCTTCTGCTCGATCGCCTTGTCGAGTGCGCCGAGCGGAACGTGTGCGATCTCGACGGCCTCGCGGCGTGTGAGCATAGGGTTGGCGGCAGTCTTCGGCATAAATCGCTCCTGGTGAGATGCAGTTTAGCCGGATGGGTGGAGGTAGTCAAGCCCGACGAGAGGCCCGAGACGATTCGACAAGGCGGAGGTCATTGGTTCGAGCCCCAATATCGCCCATAGCACAGAGGCAGGCGCAGCCGAGAGAGAGCCCCGCGCGGATGCCGGAGGCGAGGTCTGAACCCCGTAGCGCGGATTTATGATCCAGTGATTACGCCGCGTAGCTCTGTAAACAAGTGTCTGAGAGCTTGGCAAGTACGGCTGCCCGGGCGTTCCGCCACTGCTGATCCAGCCGTTGGGACCCGACGTGTCCGAAGTCGTCGATCTCGTAGCTGTAGTGCTGTGAGAGCATTTCCAGGCTCGTCCCGCACTGGGCGGCGACAGACTGGGCGTTTTCGCTTCGGAGGCGGGCAGAGATACCGCCGCGGCGCAGGCCATACGGAGTAGCTCCCTTCACTTTCGCAAACGCCGGGCTGCCCTTGGCCACCGCGTCGACGGATGGCTTCATGTATCTCGGCCCCCACTTTTTCGCCTGGTTCGAGCTCATGTGGCGGGCGCCGGTGGCAGGATCACAGATACCGTTGTGTGGCCCGGTCAGATCCCCCGGGATGACGAAATCGGTGTCGTGAGCGGGGTAGCCGTGCTGGCGCAGCAGTGCGCGCCATATGTTCAGATCGGCGGTGAGTAGCGATGGCACTCTCACGGTGCGTTCGGTTGCGCGCTCGGTCTTGGCCCGATCGTCCAGTTCGTTCCAGCTCAATACCTCGGTGATGTGGGCGCGCTCTCTGTCTGCGAAGGAAAACCAGCGCACGCCATAGACCTCCTGGTTGCGCAGCGCGAGGCCGAACTGCAGCGAGATGATGATGGGGTCGCGGTGAGTCAGAATCGGCCTGGCAGCATGGATCGTGCTTCTGAGCATCTCAGCTCGGATCAGCTCGACGGCCATCGGCGAGAGTGCCCAGCTGCGAACCTCATCGCCGTGACGCCGAACAGTGGCGCGGCCATGAGCGCCTCGCATCGACTTCCGCCTGTTGCTGATCTTCTCGTTGGCGAACAGGCAGCCGTTGGATTTGATCTCCGGCACGAGCTCGGAGTTCGCGGCCCATGAGAGCACCGCCGATAGGACGCGCCAGGCGTGCGCGCGGGCGGACGGTCCCACCTTGGCGTGCTTCATCGCCTCTCGCAGGGCGCGGGGCGCGTCGGGCTCGTTGAACGCCGTGGCTGGTTGCGCGGCGAAGCGCACCGCATAGTCGGCTGGCGGACGTGTCTTGCCTTTGTCCATGCCCGGCATCCCGAGCAGGTGGCGGTTGGCCGAGTGGCGGTAGGTGCGGAAGGTGGACGCCGACAGCCCGTCGGCGGTTTCCGGCGCATTGAAGGCGAAGTAGAGCTGGATGACCTCGCCGATCGTCTGGCCCGTGTTATCGCCGCTGGCGTCCCTGGCGTCCAGATCGAGCAGGAAGCGCCGCAGGCTGTGGCTTCCCCGCCGCTCGGCCGACACGTACTCCTGCATCCATTCGTTAGCGATCTTCGCCGACGGGAATGCCTTGGTCCTCCCGACTCCGTCGTGGTCGCGGAAGCCGACTCGATAGGACTTCTCGCGGCTCTTGGTGACGTACGGCCACTGCTTCTTCCAGGGCTTAGCCATTGCTCTGAGGACCGGCGGTAGACGGTATGGGGGAGGGGGGAGGCATCACGACAGTCGGGCTCGCAAGGCACGTAGGGTCGCCGTCGAAAGGTCGTAATCGCGTGGGGCCTCTTCGCCCAACCGAAGCTGCCTACGAGCAGAGCGCGAGGGGTCGCGCCGCTGACGATCGGGTCGTGGCGAATTGGGCGTCCGACCGGACCGTGGGAGCCGGTGATGCCGCCAGTCAGGGTCGTTTGCGTGCCAGAACTCGGCGAGCGCCTCGGCCGGAATCCGGTAGTGGCCACCTGGCAGCCTGCGACAGGTCAATAGCCCCGAGGACAGATAGCGCCGCACGGTGCGCTCGCTGACCCCGAGCGCAGCCGCCGCTTGGGCCGTGGTCAGGAGTCCGCCACGGCGAGCGTCGGCACCCTTTGAGACGGAGTTGCCCCGGCGCCGTTCGCTGCTGATCTCTGCGGTAGGGTGGGGTGAGTTCGATGGTGTCTGCATGGAGGAGGCGTCTTTGTAGGGGTCGCCTGCCATCACAGACCGCCAAGCCAGCCAAGCGGCCAACGAGTTGCGCGTCGTCCTTCCGGTCGGCTCTCCAGCCATACGCTGCTCGAACCGGCCGGCCAGGCAAGGTCGGCCGCGTACACGGTCCCTCCGAGCCGGACGACACGAGTTTGCTGTACCAGTGCGGTACCGAGCTTCTACCCCAGAGCAAAATATGCGTGATTTGCAGGCCATATCCGTGATATGGCTGCAACCTTCCCAAGCTTGAGGTCGCGAGTTCGAACCTCGTCCGCCGCTTATAGGCCAAGAGCCGTATTTGGCTCACTTTGGACAGCGCTCTGCTGGGAGGTTGGCGGGGAACAGAGCACCGGATTACCCCCGCGGTGGCAGCTCCTGCAGCGACCAGCGGTTGCCGTCGGGGTCGCTGAGGAACACGAACCGCCCCCAGGGGAACTCCTGAACCTCGCTCACCTGCGCGTCTTTGGCGAGCAGCTCCGCGCGGGCCTCGTCAGCGTTGGCGATCACCAGCCCGAGGCCGGCGACCGAGCCGGGCTCGGTGTCGACGATCCCTCTGCCGATCGCGATCGAGCACGCGGAGCCGGGAGGGGTGAGCTGCACGAAGCGGATATCCCCCATGTCGTGGTCGTGTTCGGCGATGAACCCGAGTTGCTCCACGTAGAACGCCTTCGCGCGGTCCACGTCGGAGACGGGGAGGGCGATCAGCTCGAGCTTCATATCCATTGCGCTGCTCCTTACCGGTTGGGACTCTCAGAGCTTGCGGGTGCGCACGGCGGTGCCGTAGGCGCAGATCTCCGTCCAGATGGAGCCGAGCTCGGAGGTGTCGAAGCGGAACGCGAGGACCGCGTTGGCGCCTTTGGACTGCGCCTCTTCCACCAGCCGCTCGGTGGCGTGCTCGCGGCCGGCGGCGAGCATCTTCGTCATGCCCTTCAGCTCGCCCCCCACCAGCGACTTCAGGCTCGCGCCGATCTGCGAGCCGAGGTTGCGCGAGCGCACCGTCAGCCCGAACACCTCGCCCAGCACCTCCTCGATCTCATAGCCGGGGAGGTCGTTCATCGTGGAGATGAGCACTCACAACAAGCTATCAATGTCGCCGCCGTATGTTCACGGTGGCGCTGCGCCACCGTGCGCCTCCGCACATGTGCGGAGGCGGGACGGCCACATGTGGCCGTCCCCCGCAGGGCCGCATGCGGCCCTGCGCTGGCCGAAACGGGGACTCGCCCCGCAGGGGCGTGTCTCCCGGCTTCGGTCCGCACATGTGCGGGATCGAACAACAGCATCATCCCGCGTCGAGGTCGTGCAGACGCGCCTTCGACATCATCACTCGCGCGCCGTTGAACGGCACGCCCTCGGCCTCCAGCAGGCGGCGCTGGCGCTCGCCCTTGGCGAGCGAGCCATCCGCGCGCACCACGCGGTGCCACGGCACCTCGCGCGCGTCGGTATGGCTCAGCACCAGGCCCGCCACGCGCGGCGCGCCGGGCGAGATGTCGCCGTAGGTGCGCACCCAGCCGCACGGGATCGCGCGTACGCGCGCGAGGATCGCCTGCTCACGTGTGTCCTTGCCGCGCTGTTGTGCCATGGCCGGCATGGTGGCGCATGATCTGTCCGCACGGCGGCTCAGGCGGGCGCGGCGCTCGACGGGCCCACGAACTCGGCGCTGCGCACGTCTCAGCTAGCGGTCAGCGCAGCGCGGATGGTCCCACGCTGGCGTGGTGGAATGCGCGCCACCGTCTCTCCGGCGGGAGTTAGCGAAGGGGTTCCGTCGCCGCCGCGCTTGAGCAGGTCTGCGGCTTCGGCCCAGGCAAACCAGTAGTGGATCTCCGCGCGGTCCGGACCGCGCCAGCCCCGCCCGAAGGCGCGCGTGGACAGAAAATCGCCCAAGCTAAGCGATCTATGGGCACCGGGGAGCGGGCGCCGTCCAACGACGCGCGAGAGGCTGTCCGGTGAAAGAGGGCCGGCGGCAGCGGCGATCGCACACGCACGCAGGTACTGCGGCGTTCGCAGCAGCACGTCGGGTACTGGCTCGCGGGCAGGGCGAACCGGAAGTACCGTGAGACCCTCCGCTACAGCCGTGTCGAGCTCTGCGCCCCAGAGCGGCTTCCCGAGCGCAAGCGCAAGCTGCTCGCTGATTGAGCCGACTCCCTTCCAGGTGATTCCGAGCGCCGCGGCCACGGCGCCAATGCCCGTGACCAGCTGCGAGGTCGGATTCGTGACAACAAAAATCGCAAGTACGACAACGACTGCTACAGCGAGCGCAATTGCGACGCCGAAACGAGCGAGCACGCGAGCCGCAATCGCTAGGCCGCGTCGTGCAGCATCATTGGCGGCGTCCGCATAGGCATCCGCCGTAAGGGCGTCGCGCGGGTTCTTCTCGCCGCAAAGCACCGCGCGCCACAGCTCGCCTTGCTTCCGCAGTGTGCGACGGACGGTCTCGCTCGCAGCGGCCCAGTCATTGCCGCTTACTATGGCGACGTTCGCTGCCCAGCCCTCCCAGCGCGATAGCGACAGAAGAACACCCTTGGCTGCATGAGCGGGTAGTTCGGAGGCGAGGTCGTTGAGCCAGTGGCGTAGGGTCTCGAGCCGAAAATGCTTGAAACGCTCCCCCAGGTCGCCCTGATCCGCAGGCGACCGCACGGTGTCGCTGAGCGCGCGGCCGAGACCGTAGGCCTTACCTAGATTTGGATCGCTCGCGGCAAGCGTGCGAGCGATGTCGAAGTGCAGCTTGTTGATCGACACCCTCGCCGGCTCGGCCTGCGAATTGGGATCCTGGTAGAGGGTGCGCACATCGGACGTGCTCGGCAGCGAGTTCTGACTGACCTCGGTGAGCGTGTCGTGCAGCGCCGCAAGACACGCGTCGATCGCATCTAGGCGCATCTCGGTTTGCTGCGACGCACTGAATGCGCCGATCCCGGGGAGATCGCCAGCTGGCGGGGGTGGGCCCACTTTGGGGCGCCAATTGTGGTCGTACAGCTCGGCCATCGTCCAGCCGAGGTTGAGCGCAGTCGCGGTGGTGGCCGTCATAGTTCAGCGTCGGTTGAGTCCCGTGCTTGGCACGAAGCCTAATCACCGAAACGGACGAACTTCTTCTCGGTCTACCGCTCAGTCCTAATGGGCGGACTCTCCGCGTGGGTCAAGCATTTCCGACGAGCGGTTCGCCCTGCTGGGCCCAGGTCAAACCGGAGCTGCCGGGCTGAGCACGTCTGTGACAGCAAGCAGGAGTCGCGCGCGCAAAGGCCCGGGCACCGTCACAATGATCCTGGCCATGAGTCTCCCGCGACGCTCGTTCGGTGATGTCGATCCACCGGCCAGTACGGTCGCCCCCGGTCCTGACGGTGGCAAAGCCCGGGTGATCGACCGGGTCTTCCACGAGGAGTGGGGGCGCGTCCTCGCTGCGCTGATTGGCTTCCTCGGCGACTTCGACCTTGCCGAGGAAGCGGCGCAGGAGGCGTTTGCGGCGGCGGCGGAGCGCTGGCCCCGCGACGGCCTGCCGGAGCGCCCCGGCGCGTGGTTGACCGCGACCGCGCGCAACCGCGCGATTGACCGCATCCGCCGCGACCGCACGCTAGCCGCCAAGTCGAAGCTGCTGGGGCGGACCGAGGCGATTGTGCAGGAGCCCGACGTGGAGGAGACCGTGTTTCCCGACGAACGGCTGGAGCTGATCTTCACGTGCTGCCACCCGGCGCTCGCCGGCGACGCGCAGGTGGCGTTGACGCTGCGCGCGCTCGGAGGCCTCTCCACTGATGAGATCGCGCGCGCCTTCCTTGTGCCCGAGGCGACGATGGCGCAGCGGCTGGTACGCGCCAAGCGCAAGATCAGGGATGCCGCGATCCCCTTCCGGGTCCCACCCGAGCACCTGCTGGCAGACCGTCTTGCCGCGGTGCTGGCGGTCGTGTACCTGATCTTCAACGAGGGCTACTCGGCGCCACCCTCGCGTGTGGAGCTATCCGCTGAGGCACTCCACCTCGGAGGGGCGCTGACGGAGCTGATGCCCGAGGAGCCCGAGGTGTGGGGTCTGAGTGCGCTGATGCTGCTGCACGACTCGCGCCGCTCCGCCCGTTTGCGCGACGGCGAGCTCGTGCTGCTGGACGACCAGGACCGGTTGCTGTGGAACCGCGAGCAGATCGACGCCGGCCGCGCTGCGTTCGAACATGCGCGTGCGCTGCACCACGGCGGGGCGGCCGGGATCTACACCCTGCAGGCGGCGGTCGCCTACCTGCACACCGAGGATCCTCCCCGCGACTGGCCGCAGATCGCCGCGCTCTACGGCGAGCTTGCCCGGCTGACAGGCTCCCCCGTGGTCGAGCTCAACCGCGCCGTCGCGCTCGCCGAAGCCGCTGGCCCCGAGGCCGGGTTGCGGGCACTCGAAGGGCTCGACGGTATCGACGACTACCGCTATCTGCACGCAGTGCGCGCCGATCTCCTGCGCCGTCTGCGGCGTCCCGCCGAGGCGCGGGCAGCGTATGAGCGGGCGCTCGAGCTCGCTCACTCCGGGCCCGAGCGGCGCTTCTTGGAGCGGCGGCTGGCGGAGTTGGAGGTCTACCCCTCGGCGTAAGCGCGCATCGCTTCGACGACCGGCGCCAGGCGCCGGCCGCGCGCGGTGAGGCGGTACTCGACGGTGGGGGGGCTGGAGGGAATCACGGTGCGCTCGACCAGTCCCGCCGCCTCCAGGTCGCGCAGGCGCTCGGAGAGCATCCGGGGTGAGATCCCTGCGACGGCCTCGGCGAACTCGCTGAAGCGCAGCGCGCCTGTCAGCGCGGCGTAGATGATCGACAGCTGCCAGCGCCGCTCCAGGAGGTCCGCCGCACGGCGGACCTCCACGGGAACAGGCTGACACCTACGGGAGCTGGTGGGCGACATCGCGCGTGGGCTCCAGCGCCCGGTCGAGCACCTCCTGGACGGTCATCACCGGGTGGAAGCTCATCTGCTCGCGCACCTCCTTGGGGATGTCGTCCAGGTCGCCGCGGTTGCGCTCCGGCAGGATCACGTCGGTGAGACCGGCCGCGTGGGCCGCCAGCACCTTCTGCTTGAGCCCGCCGATCGGCAGCACGCGGCCCTGCAGGGTGACCTCGCCGGTCATCCCCACCGTGTGCTTCACCGGTCGGCCGCTCAGCAGCGACGCCAGGGCGGTCACCATCGTCACGCCCGCGGAGGGGCCGTCCTTGGGGATCGCCCCGGCCGGCACGTGCACGTGGAACTCCTGCCCCTCGAACGCGCTAGCCTCGTCGATCCCGATCTCCTCGGCGTGGCCGCGCACGTAGGAGAGCGCGATCCGCGCCGACTCCTTCATCACGTCGCCCAGCTGGCCGGTCAACACCAGCCCGCCGCCGCCGCCCGAGCCGGAGCTCTTCATCGCGGTGGCCTCCACGAACAGCACGTCTCCACCGGTGCCGGTCACGGCCAGGCCGGTCGCGACGCCCGGGGTCGCTGTGCGCGACGCCGACTCCTGGAAGAACTTCTGGCGGCCCAGCGCCTCGCGCACGGTCTCCAGGTCGATCTCCACCGGGGTTTTCGGCGTGGTCTCCTCCGCGGCCGGCTCGGCTCCATCGGGCTCTGCGGCCGGCAGGCTCGAGGCGATCTTCGTGGCGGTCTTGCGCAGCAGCGTGCCGAGCTCGCGCTCGAGCGAGCGTACGCCCGCCTCGCGGGTGTACTCGGCGATCACGGTGCGCAGCAGCTCGTCGCTGATCTCCACCTCGCCCTCCAGCAGGCCGTTGCGGTCGCGCTGGCGCGGCCACAGGTAGCCCTTGGCGATCGCCAGCTTCTCCTCGGAGGTGTAGCCGTCGAAGCGGATCACCTCCATGCGGTCGAGCAGCGGGCCGGGGATCGTGTCGGCGACGTTGGCGGTGGCGATGAACATCACCTGGCTCAGATCCAGCTCCACGTCCAGGTAGTGGTCGCGGAAGGAGTGGTTCTGAGCAGGGTCCAGCACCTCCAACAACGCGGCCGAGGGGTCACCGCGCCAGTCGGCGCCGACCTTGTCGACCTCGTCGAGCAGGATCACCGGGTTCATCGTGCCGGCGTCGCGCAGCGCGCGTACCAGCCGTCCCGGCAGAGCGCCGATGTAGGTGCGCCGGTGCCCGCGGATCTCGGCCTCGTCGCGCACACCGCCGAGCGACATGCGCACGAACTCGCGGCCGAGCGCACGGGCGATCGACTCACCGATCGAAGTCTTGCCGGTGCCGGGGGGGCCGATCAGCGTGAGGATCGCCCCGGACTTCGGGTCGACCTCGATGCCGCGGTCCTGGCGCAGCTTGCGCACTGCGAGGTACTCGACGATGCGGTCCTTGACGTCCTCCAGGCCGGCGTGGTCGGCGTCCAGCACCGCACGTGCCGCGGTGGGGTCGAGGTGCTCCTCCGAGCGCTTCGCCCACGGCAGCGCGATCAGCCAGTCGAGGTAGGTGCGGATCATCGAAGACTCGCCGGTCTGCTCGCCCATGCGCTCCAAGCGGCCGAGCTCCTTCAGGGCCTGCTTCTCGACTTCCTCGGGCATCTCCGCAGCCTCGATCTTGGTGCGGTACTCATCGACGATCGAGCCCTCGTCCTCGCCCAGCTCCTTGCGGATCGACTCCATCTGCTTGCGCAGGAAGTAGTCGCGCTGCTGCTTCTCCGCGCCGTCCTGCACGTCCTCGCGGATGCGCTTGCGCACCTGCAGCTCGGCGAGCGACTCGCGCTGCAGCTTCACCGCCAGCTCCAGGCGGTCGGCGACGTCGAGCGTGCGCAGCAGCTCGACCTTCTGCGCATAGGACAGATTGGGGGAGTAGCCGGCGGAGTCGGCCAGCGGGCCGGGCTCGACGATCGCGCGCAGGAACGCCGCGATCCGCCCGTCGTCGCCGCGCAGCTCGAGGATCTCCTCGACGATCGCGCGGTACTCGCGCTCCAGGTTGCGGGTGCGCCCGTCTGTCGGCACCCCGTCGGGGGCCTCCTGCACCTCCACGCGCAGGTCTCCGTCGGGTCCGGTCTGGGCGGCGCCGATCTGCGCGCGGTGCTGGCCGGAGACCGCCACGGCGCGCCCACCGCCGGGCAGGCGGATGTGGTCCTCGACCTCGGCAACGGTGCCGACCTCGAGGAACTCGTTCTCGTG
Organism: uncultured Solirubrobacterales bacterium; assembly: GCA_963791485.1. Classification (GTDB taxonomy): domain Bacteria; phylum Actinomycetota; class Thermoleophilia; order Solirubrobacterales; family Solirubrobacteraceae; genus Palsa-744. Next base: position 324,460 of record CAWBSO010000003.1, on the reverse strand, counting down.
GCGGGGGACGAGCACGACGCGCTCGTCGTCGCCGACGTCCACGGTGAGCGTGATCCCCATGTTGGGGAACACGACGGTGTCGTCGAGCGGGATCAGCCGCAGCAGCTTGCGGGGCTCCGTCTGGGAGCCGGCATCTGCGTGGGGGTTGGGGGAGGACTTGCCGTTATCTGAGCTTGTAGGCATTGGTATACGCTCCATATGAGCTTACGAATTGATAGCTACTATAACAAAGGATCGGAGGGTGCGCAAGGGGGCGCTACCCGTCGTTCTCGAAGCTGACCTCGACGTTCTCCTCCTCGACGCGCTCCTCCACCTCCGCGAGCGACGTGAGCGCGCGCCGGTCGGCGTCCAGCAGCGGCGCCGAGAAGAAGCTGCGCGGCCACAGCCGCTGCGCGCGCACGACGTTGATCTCCATCGCGAACAGCGTCACCTGGCTGCCCAGGTACAGCCATGAAAGCAGCCCCAGCACGAACGCGAACAGGCCGGAGGTCTCCTTGGCGTGACGCACCACGTGCTCGACGTAGTAGCCGCCGATGTGCTGCAGGATCTGCCACAGCACCGCGGCGACGAGCACGCCGGGGAGCAGGTCGCGGGTGGGCACGTCTCTCGTGGTGAGCAGCCTGAAGGCGCAGAAGAACAGCAGCAGGTTGGCGGCCAGCGCGAGCACAACGCCCGCGAGCGCCGTCAGCGCGCTGGGGGCGGCGGCCGTGACGTAGCCCGCGACGACCGTGGAGACGATCGTGAGCGTGCCCAGCACGACGAGTAGACCGAGCCCGCGCAGCCGCCAGGCGAGGAAGTTGGGGCGCCGCTTGCGGGGCACGTGCCACACTTCGTCGAACGCGGTCCGTGCCGCGCCGGTGATGCCGAGGCCCGCCAGCAGCGAGCCGATCACGCCGATCGCCAGCCCGACGCCGCTGCCGGTGAGCGAATGGACGTTCTGCTCCAGCTGATTCCCGATGATCGGGAACTGGCTGAGCGTGGAGTGCAACACGCTCTCCTGGGCGCTGCGGTTGCCCTCCAGCACGAAGCCCAGCACCGTCACGAACACCAGTAGCAGCGGGAACAACGCGAAGAAGCCGTAGTAGGCGATCAGCGCCGCCAGCCGACCGGCGCCGTCGTCGCCGAACTTCTTTACGACCGCCGCGAGAAAGCTCAGCCCGCGGTGGCGTTGTTGAAAGCCGTCGATCGCCTGCAGGCGCTCATTGAAGGTCATGTTTTGGGGGATTTGGGAGGGGGGGATCGATCTCTCGGGCAAACGGGCGGCTTGGCCCTATCGCCGGTCGTGCTCGGAACGGCGCAAAGCGGGAGGGGGGTCTCCCGGCGGCAGGGTGCGACATGCCTGTGTGTCTACTCCATACGCCCACCGAACGCCATCCCCGTCGTCTCCGGGGAGCCGCCCGCGCTCCGGTTGCACCGTCGCCGACCCTCGCGATCGGGTCGCCGCGGGAGGAGTTGCGGCTGGACAGGTGGTTGCGAAACGAGTTGCGGCTGGACCGATCGCACCGGGGTTGGGGGGACGCGCGGCGGCCGAGGAGATCGCGCTCATCGCGCGCGCAAGGCGCGAGGCGATGCTGCGCGCCTACCGCAACATGCTGCGGCGCGAGGACCTGGAGGACTGCCTGAGCCAGGCGGTCTGCGAGCTGCTCGCGCGCGGCGCGCGTGGCCAGCGCTTCGCCAACCGCGAGCACGTCGCCAATGCGCTCGAGCAGCGCTTCCTCTCGCGCGTTCAAGACCGCCGCCGCGCGGTACGCGGCCGCAGCCCGCTGCAGGCCCACCTGGAGAGCGCGCTCCCGTGGAGCGGCTCGGGCGAGCGGGAACTCGAGCTCGCCGACCCGCGCGCCGAGGTCCACCCGCTCGTCGCCCACCGCTACCAACTGCGCCAGGTCGCCCGACTTGCGCCGCTGCTCACCCACGACCAGCGGCTGGTGCTCGCCTGCCAGGTCGCGCTCGGGATGGACCGCGCCGAGTTCTGCCAGCGCTTCGGCTGGTCCTTCGAGAAGTACCGCAAGGTCGCCCAGCGCGCCCGCGCGCACCTACGGCGGCTGGCGGAGGCCGAGCCGTGGGACGGCGTGAGTCGTGACTCGATGTCCCACCCCGCGGCCAGGGTCGGAACAGGGAAATAGGGACCCACCTATGAACATCCCTCACTACCCCCATAGGCGCGTCCCCTGGGACGCCACAGGTCGGTCGCAGGCACGACCTCGCGGCGATGCCCATCCGCGCGCATGCGGCCGGGGGCCGGGTATCTCCCCACCTTGGCCCTCGGCCGCCCGCGTGGCCGCACGACAGAGCCGGCATGCACCGATCGTGGGGTCGCGAGGGCGGGCCTCAAGGCGGGGGCCTTGCGTATGACACTGTCGCGCTCCGCACCGCGGCAGGCGTACCGCATCTACTCCGAGGAGGAGTTCCTCGCCGCCGAGGATTGGCAGGTCGAGCCCGAACCTGAGTTTGCTCTGCTCGGCCGGGTCGGCCAGCAGCGCCGGCCGACCCAATGGGGACGTCTCGCGACACTTGCGGCGCTCACCTCCGTTGTTGGGGCGGTCGTCGGCGTGGTCGCGTTGCATGCGACCCGATCCAGGCCGGAGAGCGATCGCAGATTCGCCGATGGAGGAATCGCCCTCCCACCCACTCGCGCAGGATCGCCGCAGGAGATCGTCGCCGATCGGTCGAGCGTCCGGCCGCTTGACGCACGTTCTCGTAAGCACACCCGACGGGCCTATGTGTCGGTCAGGCGCCTTGCCGAGCGCCGTCCTCGCCCTGTCGGTCGGTCGCCGATCCCGGCACACCCATATCTCCCCCCACAGCCACCGCCTCCTGTGCAAACGCCGGTCCCAGTGCTGGCAAGCGCTGTAAAAGTGAGCGCCAAGGCAACGGTGAGAACCGCGACAACGGCGACGGCAGCCGCCGGCGGAGCACGCTCGGAATTCGGGTTCGAGCGGCGATGAGCGGCGCGCCTGCACGCCCCCGACCCGCGGACGACCACCCTCGCGTGACGATCGCCCGGCGGCCGCTGTGGCGGATCCGGCTCGCGCAGGGGCTGCCCCGGTATGTGCTCTATGTGCTCGCGGTGGCGGGGGCGCTGGCGAGCGCCCGCTTCGCGCTCGACCCCCCACGCGCCACGGTGGCGGCGCTGTTGCGGCGCCCGGCGGCCGAGGATCTCGCGGCGGAAGGCTTCGCGACGCTGTTCGCGCGAGCCTATCTCACCTGGGAAACGCAGCACCCGGAAGCTCGCGAACACGCGCTCGCGCCGTTCGTGGGGCCGGGGATGGATGCCGACGCCGGGCTGCAACCCCCGGCCGGCGGGGAGCAGCGGGTGCAGTGGACGCAGGTCGTTCAGCAGCGTTTCCCGTTGGCGGGGGAGATCGTTTACACGGTCGCCGCGCAAACCGACACGGCCGGGCTCCTCTACCTCACAGTCAGCGTCCTGCGCAAGCCCGGGGGCGAGCTCGCGCTGGCGGACTACCCCGCGTTCGTCGGGCCTCCCGCCTCCAGCCCCGCGCACACCGACGCCGACGGGCGCCTGCGCGAAGTGAGCGACCCAGAACTGAGCACGGTGGTGGAACGCGTGCTGCGCAACTACCTCGCGGGCTCACCCTCCGAGCTGGCCGCCGATCTCGCCCCCGGAGCGCGCGTCTCACTGCCCGGCATCGAGCTCGAGCTGCAGTCGCTGCAGTCCCTCCAGTGGGCTCCCGGCGCTGGCGCTGTGCTCGCGCTCGTGCAGGCCCAAGACCAGCGCGGCGCCACGTACACGCTCGCCTACGAACTCGACGTCCTGCGCGCCCAAGGCCGCTGGGAGGTCTCCGCGATCCAGATGGACCCTGACGCCGACACCTGAACCACGACAAGGAGCAGTCACATGAAAACCATCCGCGTCCCTCGCTTGCTCACCGTCCGCCGCGGCGCCGGCACAGCTCTGCTGCTCGCCACTGCGCTCGCTTGCGCCCTCCTTGGGTTGGCGCCGATCGCGGCGCGCGCCGCGGTTGCCTCCTCCTCCGTGCCCGGCGCCGGGTCCGGATCTGGCGCCACCAACGGGAGCGGCTCCTCCGAAGGCAGCACCCTCGAAGCGGCGGCCAGCAAGGCGGGCAGCACGGGGCGCAAGGTGGCGATGAGCCTGATCGGGCTCGCGTTCGCAGTGGCGGGGATCGTGCTGGCGTTTCGCCGCGACTTCAAGGAGGCCGCGGGCGTGTTCGCCGTGGGGATCGTGGCGGTGCTGCTCGCCACGCCCGCTGGCATCAATCTGCTGCAGGACACCGTCAACTCGCTGTTCGGCTCCTGAGCTTGGAGATCCAAGCGTGGTCGCGGCGATCCCCGGCATGACTGCGGAGTTCGGGGCGTGAGCATCGAGGTCCGCTCCTACCGCGCCGTATTCGACTTGGAGCGGCGCATCTACCGCGTGGACCGCCTGCGGCTCAACCCCGGCGGGGTGCCGGTGCGCGGGGTTGTGTACTGCCTGGCGATCCTGGCCTGCCTCGCGCTCGCCGGCACGCTGCCGCTGCTGGGTACGGCCGTGCGGACGCTGTCGTGGTACGTGCGCGACCTGCTTATGCCGGCGGGGCTCGCGGTGCTGCTCACGATGATTCGCGTTGAGGGCAGACCGTTTCATCTCGCCGCCGCCGCCCTGTTGCGCCACCTTTTCGGACCCCGCCGTCTTGCGAGCCTGCGCCCTGCGCCCTCGGGAGGGGTGTGGCATCCCGAGGAGCTGCTGGTGCTCCCCGACGGCTCCGACCAACGCCCGCGTCGCCTGCGCTACAGCGGCCCCGGCGCCGTGCGCATGACGGCCAACAGGCAGGTGCTCGTGTTGGAGCGCGGCGCCGAGCTGCGGGTGAGGGCGCGGTAGCGAGACGTGCGCCCCCCGATCAGCCTGGTGTACGGCAATCTCGTGTTTGGCGCCGGTCTCGACGACGGCTGGGCTGCGTTCGCGGTGCGGATGAGCTCGTACGAGTGGCTCTCCGAAAACGGCAAGCGCGAGCGCTTCCTCGCGCTGCTCGGCGCGTTGGAGGCGCTCGCCGCTGACATCCAGATCGTGCGTGTCAGCCGCCGTTGGGAGGTCGGCAGCTACGCGGGGGAGATGGCCGGGGATTCGCGCGCCCTCACGCGCTACGTGGCCGCGCACGTGCAGCGCTTGGAGGAACTCGACGCGCAGCGGCCGGCGCTGTTCCTGCTCGTCAGCCTGCGCGACCCCGAGCGCGACGTCGCCTCCTACGTCTCGCGCGCCGCGGAGCGCCACCCGCGCGAGTGGCTCGGGGCGCTGCGCCGCGGCCTACTCCCGCGCGACCGCCGCCTGCTGCGCGCCACCGAGCTGGAGCGCGCGCGGGTGAGGGCCGACCAGGCGCACGCGCGCCTTGGTGACTATCTCGACGCTCGCCCCGCCACGGGGGCGGAGCTGCAGTGGCTGGTGCGCCGCGCCTTCTGCCGCGAGCTGGGCGAGCCGCTCGTGGACGGCCTGCACGAGCCGCGCGCGCTGGTGTTCGAGCGCAACGGCGAGGCCGTGCTGGCGCCGCTGGAGGGCGACGTGCTGCGCTGGATGGACGGCTGGGTGGAGCACCGCCCGCGGGTGTTGCGGATCGAGTCCGAGCTCGGGGTGTGCTGGCAGGCACAGCTCGTGGTCGGGGCGCTGCCCGAGCTGGTGCACTTCCCGGGGGCCCGTGCGGAGCTGATGTTCGCGCCGGTGGAGTCGCTCCCGTTCGGCGTGGACCTCTCGCTCAACGCCCGCTTCCTGCCCAACGAGCTGGCGCTGCGGATCGCGCGGCGGCGTATCCAGGACGCCGACCAGATCCTGCGCGCCGAGTCCGACGGCGAGCAGGGTGCCACCGACCTCGGCTACCGGCGCACGCAGGAGGCGCGCGACCTGCTTGCCCACCTGCAGTCCTCCAGCCGCCCGCCGCTGCTGCGCGCTACGCTCGCGATCGCACTGGCCGCGCGCGCGGAGGGTGAGTTGGAGGAGCGCGTGGAGATGTGCCGGCGTGCGTACGGGGAGATTCGCCTGCACCGCCCGCTGGGCGATCAACTGGCGCTCTTCTGCCAGCACCTCCCCGGGCAGCGCACGCGCGTGGCGGGCTACGACGACACGCTCACCGCCGAACAGGTCGCGGCGATGATGCCCACCGCCACACACGAGGCGGGCTCGCCCGGCGGCTTTTACCTCGGCCACACGCTCAGCGGCTCGGCGCGGCCGGTGCGCCTCAACCTGCGCGAGGGCTCCGACAGCGACCGCAACACCACGATCCTCAGCGTCGGCGCGCTCGGCTCGGGCAAGACCACGCTCGACCAGAAGCTCAAGTACGAGGCATTCCTGCAAGGGGCCCGCGTGATCGACTGCGACCCGAAGGGCGACCACCGCTTCCACCTGCTGGAGCAGGTCGCCCCGCACGTGGAGTGCATCACGCTGCGCCCCGACCCGGCGCTGCGCGGGGTGCTCGACCCGCTGCGCGTCGCGCCCGAGCACCTGCGCCAGGACACCGCCGTGTCGTTCCTGCGCGACCTTTTGCCCGGCCGCGCCGAGCCCGCCTGGGAGACAGCGGTGGTGGGGGCCGTCGATCGCGTGCTGCGGCGTGCGCGTACCGCCACCTGCCTGGAGGTGGTACGCGCGCTGCGCGAGGGCGACGAGACCGACGCGCAGGTCGCCAAGACGCTTGCGGTGTACGCGCGCTCCGGCCTTACCCAGCTCGGCTTTGCCGACCCCGACGTCAAGCTGCCGCCCGTCGGCCACCGCCAGGTCACCTACTTGCCGATCCGCGATCTCCCCGCACCCGAGCCGGGCACCGCGCGCTCCGAGCAGTCCCAAGCCGAGCGGGTGGGGGAGCAGATCGTGCGGCTGATCGCGATGTTCGCGATGCACCTGATGGGCGCCGAGCGTGAGCGCTTGAAGGTCTTCAGTTTGGACGTGGTGATTTAGCGTACCCACGACCAGGCTCTTGCTGCGCCCCAGGTTAGAGGTGCTTGCGGATCGAAAACCCCGGTTCGGGTTTGGCCCTCCTGACCCGATCGACCGTAACTTTGCCTTTTGCGCTGGGTGATGCGCTCACGCCTCGTCACGGCGCATGGAGGCCCCGCGACCGCGCGGCTGGGTGACCGACACACGCGGATAACCCCCGAACGTGCGTTGCAGATCACCCGCGTTGTCTGCTCTCACACATTCTCCTGCTCGGTCGCCTGTGCCCGTCGTCTTCGTTCTCCTATTTGCTGTTGTCGGTCCGCCCCCGCGCTTCTTGCTTCTCTTCCTTCTCGCCTCCTCTCCTCCCCTCTCCTCTCCTCTGCCCTTCCTCTCTTACTTCCACCCTGGATTCGTCCCTTTCTCTTCCTTCCTTCCTCTTACTCTCCCGTCCCATCCCTGGTTGCTTCTTGACCTCGTGCACCCGACGTTGGGGGTGCGAGGTCAAGAAGCGCGCCAGCCCACAGGGGCAGGTGGGACGGGCCGCGCCAGCGGATCTTGTCTCCGGGATGCTCTCCGCTGGCGAATCCAGGGCTGCCAACCCCTCCCGGAAGGGCAGGCAGCTGCTCCTTGGCGGCGATTGCACGAGCGCCCTGCCGGCGCCGGCCGGATCGACAGGTCCGTGATGGCGGCTCGAGGCGCTGGCTCTGCAGTGGAAGCTCTGCACCAGCGAGGCTCATTACAGAGCGGCGACCGACGACCGGTGAGGAGCTCAAGCCTCGGGGTTCCTCCCGGGATCGTTGGCGTTGGGCAGCAGTTCGCTTGGGGTGACCACAAAGCTGAGATGCCGGCTGCGGCGCCAGAGCGGGCCATCGATGGTCACCAGTCGGCAGCCGAGAAGCTCGGCGAGAGCGAGGTACTCCGCGTCGTAGGTCTTGGCCCACCCGTTTTTCTTGGCGATCTGCCACGCTCGATCGACCAGGTCGTCGGGATGGCGTGGACCGACGTCGATGTCATCCAGGCGCCCGATTGCCGCCTCCCCGAGCTCGCGGGATATATCGCGGCGGAACACCATCGCGCTGAGCGCCGCGGGGACCTCGCTCCACAGCAGCCATGGGGCCACCAGCTGCTCATCCCCCAGCGTTGCCAGCGCCTGCACGCCGAGCCGCTCCAGCAGGACCTCTACTACGAGGCTCGCGTCGACGACGAGCACACTCAGTGCTCGTCGCGCACGCGGTGCACGGCGGCGACGACGTTGGGCATCGGCTCGCCGGTCAACGTCTCACCCCAGCCCTTGGGCAGCCCGACCATGTCTGGCTCGGTCTCCTCCACGACGATTCGCGCCTTCGGGACCTGCCTGTCGGGAAGCGCATCTAGCGCTTGATGCAATTCTTCACGTGTCGCCATGCCGCGATTCTAGCTGCTCGCCCTGCGCGGCTGATTGATTGCCTCTACGCGCGTCCCCTCCTAAGGAGGACGTCGGAGTAGAGGGAGATGGCGAGTGCGACGACCACAACGCCGAAGGTTCCCCCGATGCCGCGCGCCGCGGTGCTCGCGGCGCTTGAGACGTTCGCGCAGGTCACGCGAGAGCGCCACCCCGGTGTGGCGCTTGTGCCGCTAGGGGACGTACGGTCTGATGGGGCCGTTGTCGCGGCCGCGGCGGGGGAGGTCGTCCGGCCCTTCGCCCCGCCAGAGAATCGTGACGCGATCCTCGATCGGGTCTCGGATACTGCCGCGCTTGACGATCACGGCGTCGATCGAGCTGCCGAGGATACGCTTGCGCTCCTCGATCGGTAGGTCCGCATAGCGCTCCACCGCCTCAGCGCTCGGCGCCGACACGGCGGCTCGCTGCAGATCGGCCCGAGCGTGATTGACCGCCGCGGCGCGCGCTTCGAGGGCGGCGTGATAGGTGTCGCCGAGCACGCGGCGCGCGGTAAGGTCCGACGCGAACGTCGCGAGCTCCTCTTCGGCCGCCGTAAGCGCCGCTGTCGCCGCCTGGAGCGCGTCAGTGTCCTGCCTGACAGCGAGGGCTTGGTGGGTCATCTGCTCGCGCCAGACGGTCTCGACATAGCGGTCCAGCGTGCCCCGGGGGATGCTGGCGGGCTCCGGGCAGGCGCCTGCTCCGTGAACCTCGCGGCAACGGTACGCCTGCGTCGGGTTGGTCTTTCCCCAGCCGTATACCTGAGGCGCGAGCACGTAGCGGCAGCCGGCGCAGCGGGCGATCCCGCCGAGGAGGTTCGGTTTGCTGCTGCGATGTGATGCTCGCACGGGCGCGAGGTTGGCGGCCTGCCACTCCGCGGTGGTCACGATCGCCGGGTGGGCCTCGGGGTTGACCGCCTTGCCGCGGTATGCCTCGCCCATGTAGACGCGGTTTTTGATGACGCGCTCCACTTTGGCGGTCGTCCACCGTCCGCCATTGGGGCGCGGCGCTATCTCATCGAGCCGGCGGGCGATCTCGGTGCGAGTCATGTGGGCGCCACGCATCAGGAACGCCTCGCGGATCGCGGGGGCCTCAGCGCTTGGGGCGAGCCGCTTGTCGGCCCCCTTCTCGTAGCCAACGGGCGTGAACTTCGCGATGTGGATGCCGCGGGCGACCGCGTTGTCGGTGGCGGTGTCCCAGCTCTCTGAGATGCGGTCGCGCTCGAGCTCGGCGAAGACGAGCAGGATGCGCAGGAACGCCTTGCCCATCGGCGTCGAGAGGTCGAGGTTCTCGGCAACGCTGACGAGCACGGCGCCGTGGCGCTCGAACTCTTCGAGGGTGCCCAGCGCGCCGACGAGCGTGCGAGCGAAGCGATCGAGCTTGGCGACGATCACCCCGTCGCTCTGGCCGGTCCTGACCCGCTCCATGATCTGGTCGAAGATCGGACGGCTCATGCTGCCGCCGGAAACGTCGAGCTCCGGCTCGTGCCAGGTGAGCGTGTGCCCGTGGGCCTTGGCCCAGCGCTCGATCTGCTCGCGCTGCACCTCCGGGGAGATGAAGCTCGCGCCGCTACGTCCGCGGACCTTCGATACGCGGACGTAGGCGTCGAGGCTGAGGCTGTTGCGGGGCATGGTGGTATGCATTATCGCATTGTCATTTGACGAGGGGTGGAGGTTGCTGGGCGACCCGATCGGCCGCACGCTGCTGGTGTCGCTGCAACGCATGGGCCGCTCCGAGCTGGCGGTGCCGATCATCTCCACGCAACTCGTCAGCGACACGCTGCTCGGCGAGCGCGAGTCGATCGAGAACCTGCTCGGGGCGACGTTCGTGTTCGGGATGCGCTCCGACGCGGAGGCGCGCCGCGCACTGCAGCTGCTCGGCCTCGATCCCGACGACCGGCGGATGCGCCAGACGCTGCTGGAGCTCGACGCCGGCCGCTGCCTGCTGCGCGACCACCACGGGCGCATCGAGGCGATCCAGGTCGACGTGGTCGTGCCCTCGCTGCTGCGCGCCTTCTCGACCACGCCCGGGCGGGCGCCCACACGTTGAACGGCGTCGTTCGCATCTCGTGCCGCTGTGGGTCGTGCAGGACGCGCAGACTTGCGGGAGCATTGCCGGTGGCGTTGGTGACGGTGTTGGCGGGAATCGCACCCGCCGCACCCGCGGCGAGCGCCCACAAGTCGGGAGCCTCCGACTCGGCTGCCCACGCCGCCGCTCCCGCGCCCGCCCCCGCGCCAGCCCATGCCCCGCACGCGCCCAGCGCGCCACCACTGCTGAGCGGGTCGGGCGCGTCCGGCGCTGGCTTTGGCGATGGCGTCGTCGCGGGCAGCGACGCCTCGGCCTCGGCGCCCCCGAGCAGCGGCGATCCGCTTGTGGAAAACGGCCTCGGCAGCCCGCTGTGCGGGGCGCCCGCGGAACTGCCGGCGGCCGGTAGGCGCAACTGCGAAACCTCGGGCTTCGAGGCGGCGGGGGCGCCCACCGGCAACTACGGACTGGACGTCCACATCGACACCGGGCTGCTCGGCCTCACCAGTCAGACGCTGTTGCAGGACTACTTGGTCGAGCCCGTGTGGATGGGCCTGGTGTGGGTCGTGCACGCGCTGATCGTTATCAGTGTCAAGATGAACCTATAACTTTTTTTCTGCCTGGCCGAGCGCCTACTCATCGGCTGCATCGTCTCCCAATGCCTCGGCGTATGCGGCGCAACCGCTTCCGTGCGCGTCTCAGCACACGGCGAGCGGGCGCCCCTAGAGCCAAGGAGCCGAGAGCTAGCCAGTAAGCAAGCTCCCTGAGCCACATGGGGTTGGCTGAAGCTGCAAGTTGGGCAAGCACAGCAGCGGCGCCGATGCGAACCGCAACATCTGGTGTTGTCGAATGCCTTGGGCGGGACCGTGATGTCTTTTTGGACACACCGAACCTCCATCTCCATGCGCGTGCGTGGAGGATGTTTGTTCAGTGACGGTTCCAGCTCAGGCCAGTGACCATCCGGTGATTGGGTTTGGCCTTCTTGCTGCACTTCGTTTGGAGCCGGTCTGCCTATCGGTCCGTCCCTTCGTGTAGCCTCCCTAACCACCTGTCGCGCCCTTTCGTGTGCCTCAGCATTGACGGATGCGCTCCGAGGGTGGCGGTAGGCCAGTGACGGGTAACGAGCCCGCTAGGTCCGCCCGTCAGCGAGTTTAGCTCGCGCTTCAATCGGGTGTCCAGCCGGGTATCGCAGACGATTGGACAGGTACGCAGCCGCGCTTCGCGCGGCTGGCCCGCCACCCACCCCGCCCGATTTGCAAGGGGAGAACGCCTCACGCCCCTGATCTTTACGGTTGTCCTTTGGACGCCCTTTCGCTCCCGCATCCCACCGCCCCAACATAGTTGTGACACTGGGATGCGGGAGCAGATCAGGGGCATAAGGCGTAGTAGGTAGAGGATCGGGCGGGGTGGGTGGCGGGCAGATGTTGAAGAACCATTGAGAAGAAGAAGGAAAGGAAGGAAGTTACGGACGGAGTAGCCGAACCGTCGCGGTATTAAAAGGAGTGGTCACAAAGGCTCGACTACTCCGTCAGGAGACGGAACCGGCGTTTGCTCGACGCTCGGCCTCGCGCAGAAGCTCCGAGGCCGGGACGCCGAGCCCGTCCGCGAGCTGCCAGAGTGCGCGCACGCTGATGTTGCGCTCGCCGCGCTCGGTGTCGCCGACGTAGTTGGTGGTCAGGCCCGAGCGGTCCCCGAGCGTTTCTTGCGTCAGGTCGCGCGCCTTTCGCAGCTCGCGCAGCGCGTCGCCCAGGGCGCGGTGGCGTGGGCTGAGCGGTGGCACCCCTGCACCCTTGCCCAAGGCACCCTGTTCGTCCACCAACCATCAGGGTGCAAGCACCCATGTCGAGCGTCCCGCTTTATGCCGCTTGAATCGCCATCTCCAGGGTGCCGATGGCTTCGATGGTCCAGCAGAAGCATCGGGGCAGGGCTACACGCTTGCGGCCGTAGATCGCATACAGCGGCTCCCATTCGCCAGGACCGAGACGCTGGGCGACCACTACGACCGGACCCTTGCGGAGCGCCGCCTTGATTGGCTCGCCGGGGTTGCTGATCGACATGGCTTCGAGCTGTTCCATGCGCGACTAGTATTCGCCCCGCTGCGAATCGAAGCCCCGCCACCAACCGGCGATCGTGACCCGGTTGAGCTTCGCACGATCCACGAGCTTCTGCGCTTGCTGGCGATCCAAGCCCTTCTCTGCGGCTTCCCATCCCAAGCGGAACGCCCGCTGCATGTGCCACTGCTTATAGGGGTTGAGGTCATCCGTGTACGCGGTCAACATGGGCCGATGAGCCAGATGGCGTAGAGGTACGCTCCAAACCCAGACGCAACCATGACGACCACGATGGACAGAACAAAGATGAGGTCGCCTTGGGGGTCTTGACGCATCGGAGCACACGCATTCAGTCTCGGCGCTTCCCGTCTGGACAGGTTGGGAGGGCGTGGAACCCCTCCCAACCCGCCGATCTTCTTGCCTTGCCTCGGATGCCCTTGGACAACCTACGCTCGGATCAACCTGTGGGGATGAGCAGAACGCGCGGCGAACCGTAGCACGGATTCCATTCTCTAGCGTTGACGCTCCTACGTTGACTCTCTAAGCCCTTGTCTTGGACGTTGACGCCAAGCAGTCTGTAGGGCGGTGTCCACGCCGTCCTACTCGCCCGATCCGACGCTCGGCCAAGTCCTGCGCGCGATCCGCGAGCGCGAGCCCAAGCGCTCACAGGAACACGTCGGCTTCAACGCGGGCGTGACGGCGGCGACGATCGGACGCATGGAGCTGGGCGTGTCGAAGCCCGAGTGGGGCACCGTCCGAGCCATCGCCGACGCGCTGGGCGTATCGCTGGTCGAGCTGGCGACCGCCATCGAAGAAGCCGAAGGCAAGCGCTGAGGCCATAAAACAACCTCCCGCTCGGCCGGAGGATACCGCCGTAACGGGAGGTTGCGATACACGCCAGGGTCGTGCATCCACCTTGGAGCGCGACCGGGAGCCTAGCAGACCTATCGCTACGGCATCGACGCTAGGCCGTCAACGCTACAGACCCTAGACTTGGCTATTGATGCTCTGGAATGTTTATTGCTATGGCCGAGCGAGGCGATAGCGCGTTGGGAGAGGTACTGCGAGCGCATCGCAAGGCGCGCGGCGAAAGCCAGGAAGAGGTCGGATACAGGGCCGGGCTAACCGCCGGGACCGTCAGCCGCATCGAGCTTGGGGAAACTCGCCCCGAATGGGCGACCGTCCGGGCGATTGCGCGGGCGCTGGAGATCAAGCTCGGAGACCTTGGCAATCAGATCGAAGCCGTAGAGCGCAGTTAGGGGTAGACGACGACGGCCCCGCGATGGCAGGGGCGTAGCTTGCCGTGGGCTCTTGCGGCAGAGCATCAGCGCGGGATGTACGCCCCAGGCGTACGTGCGTTGTGGCGCATTCTCGGATACACGCGCTGCGTCATCCGGCGGATTCGTCGTGACCACCTGAGCACGTTTCGCTCCCTGTAGCTGAGCGGACGGCCCTTGCCCGTCAACCCCTTCGGCCTCCCTCCATACCGGCCGACCCTCCGGCCTACGGGGTGGACAGCCTGCGAGCCGCCCGCTTGGCGCTCGGTATCGAACCACTCACAGGAGGTCATACCGACATGCCCCGCAGGAAACCCGCAGCAACACCCGCACCTGAGAGCAGCCCCACTCCCAGCACGAGCCGAGGACCGGCGCTCAACCGCGCCACCCTCATCTGTCGCCTGACCCGCGACCCGCAGCTCCGCCACACCAAGAGCGGACGCGCCGTCTCCACTCTGCGCGTCGCCGTCAATGACGGCCCCGAGCCGACATTCCACGATGTTGTCGTGTGGGGTCGCACGGCCGAGGTCGTCTGCCAGTACATGCGCAAGGGTCGTCTCATCCACGTCGAAGGTCGCATCCAGCATCGGAGCTGGACCGCCAAGGACGGCAGTGAGCGCCGCAGCGTCGAGATCGTCGCCAACCGCGTGCAGTTCCTCGGTCGGGGTGCATCCCCGGCCGTGGACGGGGGGGCGGCGTGATGAGCACCGAACCTCGCATCTACGTCGCCTGCCTGGCGGCATACAACAACGGCCGGCTGCACGGCGAATGGATCGACGCGGATCAGTCCGCCGACGAGCTGCACGAAGCGGTTACGCGGATGCTCGCTGCGTCACCGCAGCCGGGCGCGGAGGAGTGGGCGATCCACGACTGCGAGGGCTTTGGCTCACTACGTCTCGGCGAGTACGAATCGCTTGAGCGCGTCGCAGCCATCGCGGCGGGCATCGCTAAGCATGGCGACGCTTTCAGCGCATGGCTTTCCTACGACGAATCGCAGGACGTGACCGACGCGCAGTCGTTCGAGGACGCATACCGTGGCGAGTGGGATTCGCTGCGCGCCTACGCCGAGGACTACGCGGAGTCGACGGGCATGTACGACGCCGCCGAGAAGTCGGGATCTCGCTACGTGGTCGTGGACATTGACATGCTGACGCGCGACCTCAACGTCGAGCTTTACACGGTCGATAGCGACCACCACACGCTCTACATCTTCGACCCGAACGCATAGATATTCCGCGCAAACATCGGTCTGCCTTACCGCGTACATGGCTGCACGCACACCACCCTGAAAGTTGGTACGGTGCCCGGCACCGATGCGGACGACGCGGTACATAGGGGGCGAGGACGCGGCCTGCGGCCACCCATAGGGCGCAAGACGCAAGTCTTGCGAGACGATCGCGGTTGCGGCGAGAGTCCGCGCGGTCGCGGGTCGTCGTGGTCACGCTGGCGCTCGTGCTCGGGTTGTGCGCGTTGATGGTCGGTCCATCGGTGTCCTCGGCGTCCGCCGATTACGAAGCGACGGTCCTCGCTGACCACCCCATCTCGTACTGGCCCCTCACTGATCCCGCTGGCTCATCGACAGTGCAGGATCTTCAAGGGGTCACTCAGGGAAGAGTGGAAGGAGGTGTGACGCCAGCGGCTGTCCCTGGCCCGATCGCGGGCACTACTGCCTTTTCCTTTGATGGCGCACCATGTAGTGGAATCAACCTGGATAGTGGTGCCGCCTCTCTCGCACAGCCAAATATGTCTGTTGAGGCATGGGCTCAAACTATGTCTGGCAGCGACGGCATCATCTTTCGGTGGCGGCATTTCGGCTATGGTCTCGATCCGACTGGCTTCAGTCTTTACCCGAATGGAAGCAGTGTCGGTACCGGAATCTCTACGACGCCCCTAGGCGATGGCGCTTGGCATTACGTTGTGGCGACATACGATGGGTCGAACATCGACTTCTATGTTGACGGAGCGCTGGCGGCATCTACGTCTGCTTCAGGCAGCCCGTACTATGAAGGCCCCCAGGTCGCTATTGGGCGCGACGCTGACGCGTGTGATGGGGTTGTTCCAAGCTTTGAGGGCAATATCGCCCAGGTCGCTGTGTATAACTATGCACTCTCGGCTGCGCAGGTGGCGGCACATTATGCGGCGGCGACGGTGCCGGTGCCGCCGCCCACACCCGATCAGCCCTTGACTGGCTCGGCGTTGGCGCCATCTGGCGCAATTTTCAACCCCCGTACAGGGGTGGCTCTCGTGCAAGAAGCGTGGGAGTTCACCGACGCTGATCCGGGAGCCCTGCCGACCGATTTCTCCGCCTCGATCGATTGGGGCGACGGAACCACATCAGCCGTCGGGGTGTCCCAGACCTGCCTCGGCCAGAGCTGCTTCTTCGTGGTCGTCGGCAGCCACGCGTACTTGAGCACAGGGACGTTCACGGCGACAGCCCACGTCCGGGATAACCGTGGCCGAAACGACGGCGGCGGTTCGACCCTTGCCATTCCGGTAACGATTGTCGTTACCCAGTTGCTGAGCGTCCAGAACAAGCAGGCCCTTGAGTACTGGGCGAACCTGGTTCGCAGTAACGCCAACACCGAGACGATGTTTAGCCTAGCCTCTGTGCTCGGCTTTTTCGCCGGTCCCGAGGTCGGTAAGATCACCAGCGTCGTGGGAGGGGTGCTGTCCGCCGACAGCTACACGAAGGGGCAGCAAGCAGACCAACTCAGCGCGCTAGCCGCTGATCCGCCGGACCCGAACTTCCGCGCGATTGTGTCCCCGGTACTAGCGAAGCGGATCGCGGTCGCACGGGCAGTGCCCGCCAAGCTACGGCGGCTTCTGCAAGCCTGGCTTGACAACGGTCGCCAAGAGACTGCCCTGTTCAAGGCGCTGCTTGTCTCTCTCGAACGAGCACAGGGCGCGGCGGCGGCAGGAGATGGAGAATGGACGCTTCGGCAGCAGACTGCGGCAGCGGGTTTTGCTTCGAGTGCCGCGACCGCACTCCGAGATGAGGCCACGCTACTCTCCCGGCTGCGGACTGCACTCGCGCACACACCGCGTTGGAACCCAGTGCTTTCCGCACGGCAAGCACGGCGGGCGCAACGCCTAGTCAAGCGGCAAGGCTTTCCACTCGCCCTTAAGCGTGTCTTGCGCGCTGACGGCGCTACCACCGCCGACTTGGCGAGCCTACGCGCGGTCGTCATTGCCACACCCGCGCAGCGGCTCGCGGGCCGGGCTTTTAGTCAGCTTACGAACCCCTCACGGCTCGCAAAACTGGTTAACCTTGCAAACGAGCTAGGTGACTACGCGGCTCAGATCGCCAAACCGCCGTCCGCCTGACCCTGCTCAGCCGCCGGTCACGGTATCGCGGTCACACCTACTTATTTCGACCGATCTTGACACAGCCGATGCTGGCGTTAGCCAGAGCGACCGTAAACCAGGGTATTGCCCCCCAGTGAGGGAGGTCCACCGACACCAGGTACAAGAGCGCGGTCATCGCGCAGATCCCGGCGCTAAAGAAACGTATCCACGCCGGTCCCCTTAACATCAGACGAGCCCAGCTATGCATTTCTAGAGCATACCCCCGCCCGACGAGCGCGACTGGCCTTGTGTCGCGCCCAGGATCGCACTAGCACCAGATGCTATCCTTTGGCAGACGAGCGGAGATAACCGACGCCTGCGCGGGCAAGAGACACGTACACACTAGCTATGGCAATTCGGGGTTTGTTAGACAAGGAGTTGAGTTTGCAGCACGCAAGCTTAATTTTAGCCGCAAACGGTCTCTTGCTAGGGTAACGCAGGCGAACAGAGATCCAAGAAACAGAGCGCAGCCTGACAATGCACCGAGAGTGCCAAAGAAAAGACTGCTGGATGAACTCGCTCGCCCCATCCTATAGCCGGTGTTATGAGACCGCCCGTAGCTACCGCAATGGTGGCGCAGGCAATCCCAACCAATCCGATTGGGGCCTGGGGTTCTGTGGAGCATGACGTTACGCGGAGCCAGAGAAACCCGACTACTGCGGCAAGCGGTGAACCTATAGACGTGCTCAGGGCTGCCTTGCACGCCATGACCTATGTTGGTCTGTGGCTCCCACTTTCACTCTTACTCTTGTCAGTGGCCTCAAGTTTATGCCCATTGTGTCGGCTCAAGGGGATGCCGACAGCGTATATCCACTGGCTCATAAAAAACGGGATCGTTAGTGGCACAGTGGAACTTAAGCGTCGTATTGACGAAGTGCTGAACGCCGCCAGGCCGACCGCATCGTGTTGACCTTCGTTATCTTCTAACACATTAGTAGTGACGCTACGGAGCGCGCGAGCGGCTTCTCCATATTAGGATGTCTCGCATGGGGAAGCGCTCGGGCTCTCGGGCTAATAAGATCGTTCTAGTAGGGCATGGGGTTCTCTTCGCGGTTGCGCTTAGCGGGATCGTCTATGCGCTCATTGATCCAGATGGTTACTTTGACGACGGCAGCTCGTACAGGTCTGGAACTCTCTTCTTGATAACGTGGACGGTTATGGTGGGAAACTCTGGATGGTTCGTGTTGAGAGCTTTCCGAAACTACCGAGCGAAGCAGCGAGAGCAGTCGCAGCAAGACTGAGTTTCTTTCCCTGACGCGCGACCTCAACGTCGAGCTTTACACAGTCGATAGCGACCACCACACGATCTACGTGTTTGATCCGAACGCATGAGCCGCTGGGTCTTGTTGACCAAACCGGCGGTCCCACGCGATCCAACTCAGGATTTCCATGTCGCGCTCAGTGAGCTGCGGTGCGCGAGCGCGCCTGCCTGTCGGGCTATGGCGCATGTATGATAGGAGCCTAGATGCAATCGAAACTCTTGGTAGTTGGTATCGCGGTACTCACGCTCGCTTGGTCGATTGCCGTTGCTGTCCTCTTGCATATCCCTCCAGCGCAGACGCTCGGGAAACTGGCGCTACCGATCGCAATTATTCCCTTCGTCGTATGGGCGGCTGCATCATGCTATGGCAGATACCGTCAACGCCACGGGCACAAACACCGCCATCACGATGCAGGTACAGCTCAACCGCCTGGCATACTGACGTAAGTCCAATCGTCTTCAGGCTGTTCTTCAGGAACTTCAACAGTTTCCTTGCCTGCAAGTCGAGTGCCACGCCCTTTAGAGGGGTGTTCCCAATAGGCTTCGATCTCCACTTCCCCCTTCCACCACCACCCAACGTCATAGACTTCTTCAGCGATACAGAAATACTCGGGAGGCGCTGCGGGGACTTGAAACCACTGCGATACATAGTGGTTGTGCTGATTCAGACCTCGAATGTGCGCCCAGTTACTCCAACAACCTGGCGAGAACGCCAACTGCTGGCCGTCGGAGCCAGCCAGTGCTACAGGTGACGAGGCTAGGATCAGGATGCTCACGATCAAGGTGACGATGCTCAATCGCCTCATGCTCGGTAGTCTCATGCTCGGACCTTTCTAAAAGCACACGCTCCATCGCGCGTAGAAGACATAGAGCTATACAAGTTGCGGCCATTAGAAATGTGAAGATTTGGTGAACTCGGATCGAGCGTCCTCACGCCCGCCTCGTTAGGTCGTTCGAGACACCGCCGGGCGCGGAGGAGTGGGCCATTCACGACTACGAGGGCTTTGGCGCCTTGCATTTGAGCGAGTGGGAGACGTTCGAGCGAATCTCAGCCATCGTGTCGGGGATCGCCGAGCACAGCGAGGCGCTTAGGCGTGCGTGGTCCGCGGCGCCGTAGTCGCATAGCCAACACTCTGTTTCAGAAACGTCGGATTGCCGCGCATACGCCGGAGTAGGGTAGAGGCGACGGGGCCGCATTCAGCTAGCGCGATAGCTTGAGCGGTAGAGCCGTGAACACGCCACCCGACGACAAGCCTGATGGGGCTCGACCACCCGCTGGTCATCGACCCACGGGTCGGCGCGTTCGCGGCCCGCAGCTCACCGAGCGCGACCGCGAAATCCTCCGATGGATGGCTCGGCACGGTGTCGTCACGGCCGAGCTGGTGGGGCGCCGTTTCTTCTGGCGACCGCACGAGAACGACTACGGCAAGTGGGCGGCATACCGCCGCCTTCGCGCATTGCGCGACCTTGGGTTGGTCCTCAGCAACAAGCCATTCGCGGATCGTCCCGCAGTCCTGCGCGTGACGCGCGAGGGCGCGACGATCGCCGACGTTGGCCTGCGGCCTGCGCCGCTTGTCCTCTCGGAGCTGCGCCACTCGCTCGCAATCGTGTGGCTGACGGAGTACCTGCTTGCAGAGAACGCCGGCGCCGAGCTGACCACCGAGCGCGAGCTGCGCGCGCAGCGATACCGCGAGCTGCGCGACGGAGCGCGCGAGGTGGAAGAAGGCCGCGCCCCGGATGCGCTCTTGCGTGTCCCGACGAACGACGCGAGCCCGCAGGGTGTGATGACCGTGGCGGTCGAGCTGGACCTGTCGCGCAAGGACCGTCGTGCGATGGACCGCATGATCCGCCAGTACGACCACGAGAGTGACATAGACAAGGTTTGGTGGTATGTCATGCCGGGACGCATCGAACGAACCCGCGCGCTTGTGAGCGACCTCAACGCCGAGGATCGCTTTGAGGTTAGGCAGTGGCGCGGCCCAACATAGAATCGACGGCCGCGCCAGCGGTCCAAGGGACCGTCGAGAACCACATACAGCTCGTCGCCGGACTGCTTATGGCCGCGATCGGGGTAGCCATCGCCGTCTGCCCCGGAATCCTCATCGGCGTAGCAGCCGCCGCCGCTTGGCGCTGGCTCAAACGCCCTCCGACGTACCTGCGCATCGTCGTTGCCGTTGCTCCGCTCGTTCCGCTTCTCGCGCTCCGATCGCTCGTCGCAACCGCCTGGCTCTGGCGCGACATGCTGTCCAACGCGCTTCCCTCGGTCATCAAAGGAGTAGACGGCGCACTGGTCTGGCGCAGCTTGCCGGTTGAAGCTCTCGCAGGACCAATCACTTTGGAACTGTTCGGAGTAGCAACCATGCTCGCAAGCCGTACACTTCGCGGACAGGTTCGCCGGGACCACCGCCTCGACAAGCAGCGATGGCGAGCGATTAGTGGGCATCGGGGGCCAATCGACAGGCTTCAAGCCATGCTGCCCGATCCCCAACCCTCCAGCGGCGCAACGACGACCCATCACCCGTGGGGTTTCGTGCGGCTTGGCGTTGACGCCGAGATCAACCGACCGCTCGACCTCAGATTGCCGGACGAGCTTGCCGCGCACGTCTTTATCCCCGGCATCTCTGGCACGGGAAAGACCACGACGCTCGCGCGCCTGGCGGATGGCGCTATCGCTAACGGGTATGGCGCGATCTTCATTGACTGCAAGGGCGGCGATCTAGGCACGACAGCTCGCAAGCTCGCCGAACGCTATCGCCTGCCCTTCTATCTAGTCGATCCCGACGAGCCGGATTCGCTCGGGTATGACCCGTGCTCCGGTGATGCGTCGTCTGTCGCTAACAAGCTCGTCGGTGCATTCACATACGCCCCTGCGGCGGAGATTTACAAGAACATCGCTATGGAGGCTGTGCCTCTTGTCGTGCGTGGCCTTATTGCAACAGGGGCGGAAGTAACTCTAGAAACACTCCGTGCCGCGTTCGGCACGCGCGGCTTCGCAAAGCTCGCGCAGAACCTCGACCCATCCGACCCACACAATGACCGCCTGAGAAAGCGCCTCCTAGACCTAAGCTCTCTCGAAACGGACCGGGTGAGCAGGAGCGGCCAGGCAGGATTGCAGCGCAGGCTTGGCGCGCTGTTGGAGGGCAAGTTTGGCGAGCTGTTCAGGGCCGACGCCGTTCTCGATTGGGACAAAGCGCTCGCACAACCATCTGTCACCTACGTTGCGCTAAGCGCACTTGCGAGCAGTGAGGATGTTGAGGCGTTCGGTCGCGTCATCGCCCAAGACCTAAAGCAAGTGTGCGCGCGTCGCATCAAAGCAATCCGCCGAGGCGACTATGTATCCCCGGTGTTGGCGCTCTTTGACGAGTTCGCAGCACTGCGCGAGGCAGACCAGCTTGCAGACCTAGCGTTTCAAGCTCGGCAGGCTCTCATGTCTCTAGTAATTTCGACCCAATATATTCCCAATACAATAGAGTTGCGCAAGGCGGCGCTTAGCGCTGGCTTGATACTCGCGCATCGCGTCGAGTCTGTCGATGCCCAAGATATTGCCGACCAGTTCGGTACGCGCAAGCGAAATGAACTAACACATCAAGTTGACTTTGACACAGGATTTGCGGAGAAGGGGAGCATAAGGCGGGTAGACGCATACAACGTCAACCCCAACATTCTGCGGACGCTCAGGAAAGGCTGTTTGGCGCTTAGGTCTGCTGAGCGCGAACGCCACACGATTGTCAACGTCTATCGAGATATGGGGTGAAAGGTGAACACAACTCTTCCGGCAGTGCGTGACACACCGGGTCTCACATGGCGTTCCCTGAGCAGTCCAGCGTTCGACAAGTGGGTATATGGCATTCTCGGCGGACTTCTTGTCGGCTGGTCCTACGCACCCCTGGCACTTTGGGGCGCGGTCGTTGGTGGTCTTTTCGGTTTGATCGTTGGT
Source organism: uncultured Solirubrobacterales bacterium (assembly GCA_963791485.1). Classification (GTDB taxonomy): domain Bacteria; phylum Actinomycetota; class Thermoleophilia; order Solirubrobacterales; family Solirubrobacteraceae; genus Palsa-744. Next base: position 302,273 of record CAWBSO010000003.1, on the reverse strand, counting down.
GGTCTCGGTGGCGCAACTAGCGGGATTGCACAAACCTTGCACATCAGTCAAAGCGTCGGGATTGGCGGGGCTGTGGTCGGTGTGTTTGTTGGCGCATTGTACGGTCTGGCGTTCATCTATACGGAGTTCTTTAACAACTTGCTCACGATTATCGTCGGGCTTATCAGTGGGCTAATAGTCTCGTTGTTTAGTCTTTGGCTTATTGTCCATTTCGAGGATCAACTGCTTCGGTTGCGCGGCTACCGCGAACTTAGTAGGCGTGAGAAACAGCTCATCGACCCCATAGTCGATGACATTCTCCAACGCATGAGCATCGCCGGTCCCCGACCCATTTTCTACGTGAGCGACAGTAAGGAACCTGGGGCATGGACACACGCAAACTCAATCGTCCTTGCTAAAGGACTACTTGGCGTATACGACGATTCTGAGAACCCACCAATGCCGGATATGCCGCACAACGCGTTCGCCGCTGTCGTCGCACACGAGATCAGTCATTGGGCACGGGCGGATGGCGTCGGAATACGTGCAGTATGGGCGTGTTGCTGGCCAATCGTGGCCGTCTATAACTTTGCGTGCATCCTGGGCAGGAGTCCGAATCGCAAGTTCACAACGCTCGGCTGGATTCTGTTTTGGCCTGCATGGGTTTCGATAAAGTTGATGATATTCACACTGGCCTCAGCGATGCGGACATCCGAGTATGAAGCAGACGCGCGCACGGCAAGCCTCGGAGACGAATACCGGGTCGGACTACGAACTGCACTCGGAGAGTTCCAAGAAGATTGGGAGAGACCGCGTACCGGATGGGAGGACGTACTACAGGCGACGCATCCGTCAATCGAGCACCGCCTACAGCAACTTGAGTATCGCCCTCCCAGCAATCCCCCAGTTTTGATTACGGCAACGGGCCTCGGCGACCTATATGTTTCCGACCCGGCCGTTCTTGAGATCGTAACCCAACAAGGGCAAGCAGCAGCCGAAGGAAACGAGCAGCGAACCGCAGCGCTCGCACGCGACGAGATAGTTGCAATCCATGCGTGGCTCCGTAAGCTCTGCCACGCGCTCGCGCAAGGCCAGCCCATCCCCATTACCAACAGTCACGCGGAAATTGAAGCGTACGCTGCGAACCTGGAACGGGCACTATCGACGTGGGATCAAACGGGCGCTAACGTAGTGCACAATTATCAACAGCCAGAGGGCACGTACTCACAGGTTCCGTACCCTCAGTCTGGCGCGACAAGCTCCGAATAGTCCCTAGTTGAGTTCGCTATTGGCAGAGCTGCTGCCGTTGAACGTCGCAACGGAGCCCATATGCAGCATTATCCCGCTACCAAGGTTGACTACCATAGTTTCCGCAGCCGCTTGTCGGCCGGTCACTTTCACACGTGCCAATGCTTGCTTAGCCGATGCCGTCAACCGCGCCATATCGCGCTTGTCGGCCGCTCTCGCCACGGCTCCTGCGATAAGCATGGTCGCAAGGCTCCCGGCATATGTGGCCTCGCCCGCTGCAAGGCTGACGTGCCCGACGGGTATCGAGAGAAAATATCCCGCCCCGCCAATCTTTAGGCACCTCTGAAGGGGTCCCTGTAGGTGGTCCAGGGTTTATGCGTGGTCTGGTTGGTGTTGGTTGTTCTCTTTCTGTGCGTACTCGGCTGGTGTGAGCCCGCCGAGGGCTGAGTGTGGTCTGTAGGTGTTGTATTGGATGCGCCAGTCCTCGATGATGATCTTCGCCTCGGTGAGGCAGGCGAACTCTTCGATGTTCAGCAGCTCGTCGCGGAGGCGGCCGTTGAAGGACTCAACGAATGGGTTCTCCCACGGGCTGCCGGGCTCGATGTACGCGGTCTGAGTGCCCGCTAGGCGACAGTAGTCCCTCAGCGTCCACGCGATCATCTCCGGGCCATTATCAGCCCGGAGATACTTTGGGGTACCTCGCTGTTGGACGAGTTGCTCGATGACGGTGATGACGTTCTCGGCGGTGCAGGTCCGGTCGACGCGGATCGCGAGTGCCTCGCGGGTGTACTCATCGACGATGTTGCAGAGCTTGATGCGGCGGCGGTCGGAGGTCTCATCGAACTGGAAGTCCACGGCCCACACCTCGTTCGGTTTGCCCGCTCTCAAACGCGCTGCCTGCCCGGTCGCCAGGCGGCGGCGCTTGCGGGTCCTCACAGGCCTTCTGAGGCCCTCCTGGCGCCAGACCCTTCTGGTGCGCTTGCGGTTGACCGTCCAGCCCTCCCGCAGCAGGATCTCCTGTGCTGTCTTCCACCCCCACCGCGGGTGCTCTTTGGCGATCTCCCGCAACCGTGATGCCAGACGCTGGTCATCGTCGCGTGGCGGCTGTAGCCGCTTGCGTTGTGTGGAGCGGTGTTGGCCCGTCACACGGCACGCGCGGCGCTCTGAGACCCCGAAGCGCTCCTGCAGGGTGCCGACGGCCCTACGCCGGCGCCCCGGGGTCAAAAGTTTCCCTCAGCCAGCTCCTTGAGCATGTCGATATCCAGCGCCTGCTCAGCAACGAGCTTCTTCAACCGCTGGTTCTCGCCCTCAAGCTGCTTCAAGCGCTTCGCTTCATCGGCCTTCATCCCGCCGTACTGCGCCCGCCAACGATTCCACGTCGCTTCGCTGACCTCCAGCTGGCGGAGAACCTCCACAAGCTCGCCGCCCTCGTTCAAGAGCCGTTCGCCCTCCCTGATCTTCCTGACCGCCTGCTCCGGCGTATGCCTATGCCGCTTCATGATCGTGTCCATCCTTCCATCCCATCACGGGAAACACGACCACGCATCCAACATGGATCACTTCATGGGGACCCCGTCACCTCAACGCCACATTCCCGAGCCTCGATTGCATAGCCCATAAGTCTGCGGCGGAAGCGAGGACATTACACGGACATTCCGGGGGTCAGTCACGGCGCTTTCGGGTCGCGGGCATTCTCTGGATGGTCAGGTGCATCGCAAAGCGCCTACGCACCGAGGGCACACGATTTAGCCTCATGTGAACACCGGCGCCCTGGCGCTTCCCGGTCTGAAAGACCCAATGACGGAGCGCATGAGGGCCGACGAGCAGGCCCGCGCCAAGCAACCAAAATACGCCGACCTCTGGGGCATTGCCAGGGAAGCTCACGAATGCACTTGAACCAAGGAGTGCCCACGCCGCTCCGACCAAACCGCGTCCAACAGCGCCGACCCATTCCCATCCCGTGTAAAGCGGCGACCACCACCAGGCACACAGGGCTAGCGGTAAGACGGTCCACCATAACCCCGCTATCAAGCTCGCAGTAATAGCTAGGGGGACGCCGAGCATTCCCAAACGGGCGCGTGTGCGCCGGGATGCTGCTGTCACCACAAGTCGGAGCCACACGCCATAAAGATCGGACGACATTGCGCGCGTGTGCGGGCGTCTCTTGCTTAACAAACTTGTTCTAGCGGCCATCGCATCGGCTCCAAATTAAAAGAGACGAGCGCCGCGACGGGGCTGTGCGACGCCCGTCATTTCTAGTGTTAGCTCTTTACGACAAGGATTTTTGCGGCGCAGATGTTTTGTTACACAGACGCTATCTCTAACATTGTGGTCTCGTCGTGAGCAACAGTTAACCGTTGTGGTACAGAAGCGCGCGAACGCGAAGATAAATCAACGAGTGTGTCGGACGGTCGTTAGGACAAAAAAAGGTCAATGTCGGGGAGGGGAGGCTGCGACATTAGCGCCTTGACAATGAGGCGCACACTCGTCGGGGAGATGGCTATTCCACGGCAAGCAGCCGAGACGGTGGCATTGCTTAGCCGCGCTGCGTGAGCAAGTTCGTTGGCGTTCCACCCGCGCCGCACCAGTTCGCGCCGTAGCCGCTCGCTGTTGAGGGTTACGCTCATTGCACGGCCTCCTAGCAAGATTCCGTGCCCCGTATAAGAAAACGTTGTGCTCCGCAAACGCATTGCGTGCGCGCACTCGACGCCTCGTGACGACATCGTTACGCGGGGATGCGATTACGCGCGTTGATTGTGCCTTGTCGCGGCTTTACGCTGGCGATTACTGGTTTTTAAGCAACGCCAAGGGTTGCAACCGCGACCATGAAAAGACGACAATGGGCCGCGTGAGCGCGACGATAAATGCGGTGAATGCGAGAGAGCTTAGAAGTAGCAAAAGCGTAATGAGGCAAAGCCTGTGGATAATCTGGCAACGCCTGCTGTGCGACATAAACCGGAAGGCAAACGCCTCCTATCAAACTCAAAAAGTATGCTCAGCCAGACGAGCGATAAAAGCTGTGCTTCCCAAGCAAACGGTCGCCGGTTCGAGCCCGGTCTCCCGCTGTCCCACGAAAGTTCAAGTAATTACAAGGGATTTCGCGCACGACAGAGTTCGGACAACCTGTGCAAAACCACACCTTTTGTTAACGAGGCAAAGCCTGCTAAGCAGTGACTTTTGCAGGCAAACGCCTACCATGAAGCCATCGGGGCGGCCCACAGGAGGGCTCAACTGATGTCAGTCGTCCGCCTCGTCCACAAAGCAACCGGTTCACCTCTGAGCCACCTAGTTAGCGACTACCTCGCTCATTGTCGGGCGCGCGGCCTTTCGCCCAAGACCGATGTCGCCTATCACTCAGCTCTGCAAGTGGTCCTCTTGCCGTGGTGCGCCGGGGAAGGCATCGAGCGCGTCGAGCAGTTGGACGGCCGTGCCGTCGATCGCCTCTCGTCCGACCTACTTACCCGGATCAGCTCGCGCGGCGCTCCGCTGTCGCGCGCCAGCGTCCATACGTACATTCGCGGGGTGCGCCAGTTCTTGACCTGGGCGCAGCGCGAAGGCGAGCCCGTGGCCGCGAAGCCGCAGCTCCCCAAACTGCCGAAGCTGCACAAGGACGTTCTGACCGCGCGAGAGATCGACGCCCTCGAAGCAGGTGCCCCAACCGAGCGCGACAGAATCATCATCCGCATTCTTGGCGACTGCGGACTGCGCGAAGGTGAGCTAGTGCGTCTGCGCGTCGGCGACGTTCTGCGCCCCGACAATCGAGGGCAACTCCATGTGCGAGGCAAAGGTAGCCGGGAGCGGCGCGTGCCGGTCATGCCACGACTGTTACGCCGCATCGAGCGATACATCGACGGCAGGCCACAGAACTCGCAGTCCGATCAGATATTTCTCGGCCTGCGGCGAGGCCCGTTGGGCGAGTACGAGCCCCTAACGGAATCTGGCGTCGGTCAGCTCATTGAGGTTGCTGGTTTGCGAATCGGCTTCCGTCGCTCAGTCAATCCGCACCTCCTGAAGCATTCATGGATAACTGAAATGCTCAGGCAAGGTATGGACCCGATACAGCTTTCGATCATCGCGGGCACGTCACTCAAGGTCATCATGGATCACTACCAGCACCTAAATGAAGATGATGCCTATATCTCAATGACTAACGCTCTTACCGCGCGCGATCACCGCCGCTGAGGCTCTCGCCTTAGCGCTTCTCTCGAAACTCAAGTCACCCATCAGTTGCGCGAATCGCGCGCAGACGCTCGGATAGAGCGGACTATCGGTGCAAGTGGTTACGACTCAGAGGTAAGCGTTCTTGTGTTTCGGGATGGCGAGCCTATAGACGCACTCGTCTACATGATTTGCCTTGCCGGTAAAACGCAAGTTGGACCGGAGGCGATATGCAAGGCGTTCGAGCAGGACATTCGCACGTTGCTGAGTTAAGCGGCGCTATATCATCAAGCGCTGACATGGGCATTTTGGCTTCGGCGCTCAACATGGAGCCTTGCGATTTGCTGGCCGGGAGGCCGCACTCAATGCCACGCCGCCGCTAGAGGGCGTGGACGCTCTCCTTGGCGAGTAGTCGTCGCAATCATGTCCATGAAGTCGTTTCGCCGTCCGACCAGTCACCTTGAGATTTTGAGTTTGACCCGAGCGCTTCAGTCCAAAGACCCGCTGCATTTCAGCGCGTGCTTTGCAAGTAACGGCCGTGTCATTTCACCGCGCATTGTGCAACATACAGTTGCGCAACGTCAATACGGTGGACGCTTCGCCCGCGCGTTAGCTACCGCTTTGGTCCGCGTCGGAGAGCTTCGCAAAACAGTCCGCACAGTACGACCAATAAACACCAGCGCGGCCCGATGGCCCCTGCAAAGGCTTTTCGACCCCGCACCCGCAAGTGTGGCAGTGCTGCCACACGAAAGCCTTGCCGCCAGTCATCGTGCGCCGATGATATGCGGATTGAGCTAGGGGAGATTAACTAACCGCTACTGGCCGAGAGCGCGTTCGGACTGCTGCCGTTTGAGTTCAGTAACCTCGCGTGCGGAAGAGTGCCAGCAGCAACCCACGCCAGTCACCAATACAGTAGCCGTTATCGCCGCAGCGCGCGTGAGGTCAGCATGGGTGGCAGCGGTGGCGGCACCGGCGTTCGCCAAAGCGTAAGTCGCGCCTACTTCTCCGACACCAGCAATAAAGCTAGCGCCGGTCAGAACAGCACCTACGGCGTAAGAGTGACGGGTAAAGAACCTGCCAGCGCTCAGCAATGTGGACGAGGCTTGTCTCGCAATGGCCGAAGCACGCATGTGGGGAGCGCCCATGTGGACAGTGTGTATGCGCAGCACGGACATTGCACGCCCAAAGACGCTCAATGGCCTGTCGGACGGAGCTAGGGGAGAGGCTTGCGGGCGCGAATGATGGCTGACCCGGCGTGTTCATGTACGCGGTGGGTCTCGTGTATCTGTGGATGCCCTCAGCGTGTAGCGGCGCTCGTGTCAGAACTCGACTCCATCTCCCACACCACTTCCGGCATCGCGTAAAGGCGGGGGATCACTCCCCGCCAGGCATCGGCAGATGCAGCCAGCGCGCAACGACCATTAGGAGAACGGTCGAAAGCGTGCGCGCGATCAGCGCAAGTAACCATTGGCCGCAGACCGCGTTGCGGACGCGACGCAGGTGGCGGGAGCGCTGCGAGTGTTGATGAGCCCTGGTTGCCATTGGTTTTCCTCCGTGGTGGATTCGACGCCACCGACACGCCAGAGATAACCGGCGCGGAGTGTCCCGAGCAGAGCGAGTGCATTTAGGACCGCAGCTCAACGGGAGCACTGGCACAACGGGACGGATCGAATCCACCGGCGGAAAAAGCCGTGGCAAACAGGCTGGCAGCTTTGAGGCGCTACGCCAGCAGGCTCAACACCCGGCAGTGCCCGGTTCGTATGTCAGCGGCCCTAGTGATGGGGTCCCGGTAGGTGGTGTCGGGATGATCTTGCCGTCCACGAGTTGCACGCCATATTCGAGGGACACGGGGGACGTGACGTAAACCGCACCCACAGGGTTTCCTTGAGTGTCGAATGGCGGTACAAGCGTGTGCGTGAAAACCGAATACCCGGCTTGGACATACCAGGGCGTTGCTTCGGGGATGAGAATACCTATGAAGATCGTGTGGGTAGTACCATTAGCGCAGAAGTCGGCGCCGTCGGTGACGACATGCCCCGGCCATTGTTCGTAGCTTTCGGTGATTTTGCTACCGCTCAGTGCAGCGCGCAGCAGGGCATCCGCCTTCCTTCCGGCCGGTGTGTAGGTGCCCGTAGGTTCGTCATCGAACAGCCAGCGGCCTCGCCGTTCGACCCAATGGGTAACACCCATTTTGTCTATCTGCTCCGCTACAGAGCCACTAGCGCCACTAGCAGGGCCGTGACCGTTAACGCAGACGATATCTTCGACAAGCTGGACCGTCGCGTGCCTACCCTTGGTCTGAATGCGCGCGGTTCGGACGGCGCTCTCGACGTAAGGAGCGAAATAAGCGCTTTCACACGCCGTTGTTGCGAGACCGACCAAAGCGCTTTCGCATGTTTCTGACGGGAGGTAGCCCATCTGGCCCCTGATGGTTTCGATGAGCGCGTACTGTCCTCTTGCCGTCGCCTGAGAACAAACGGATGATGCGGTGAGATGAGATTGCATGTGCGTCGCCGTATAGACGAGATCAAAGGCGCTGCGGAGCTGCGCGATAGAAGCGCGGGGATGCCGCTTGCGGGCCACGACCCCGGCGCGGAGCGCAGCAGTAGGGATGCTGCCTGCGATCGAGCTGGACCGCGCGCCAGCGCCGACCGGCGCGAGCACGACCAACGACGAGACAGCGAGCGCGACGACCACACAGGCCCGACAGACAAGCGTGCGCGATGAGAACTGCACGGCGGACCTCCCAGGTTCGCTACCAAAACGATCACCCTGATAGTTGTGGTGGCGGCGGACCCTAGCAGATGACCACCCTGATCGTTGGTGGACGATCTAGGCGCCGAGCCCGACCTGCCCGCGCTACCGCAGGCGCGCATGTAGTGGTGGGGAATTGGCGTTCCTTCCCCGCCCTTCGGCTCCCGTCCAGTGGGCGCCGACGCCAACAGCAGCACCGAGGGGTGAGTGTGCAGTGGTCGGTGGCCTACAGCGGTGAGCACTCGGCCGGTGGTTGGCGGTTCCACTCCCGCAGGCGAGAGCGACTGTCGGCAAAGTGCCTTGACCCGACCTCGCTTTCGCTCCCCATAGCACGCACTCCCTAAAGCTCGTGGCGCATCTACAGCTCGCCGGAGCCCCAGCCCAACACCGTCGCCGCGAACTCCCCAGGCGCGATGATCGGGATACCTTGAAAGGAGCCAAGGTCGAGCAAATCCGTGTCGCCGGAAACGATGTAGTCGGCGGCGCCCGCGATCGCCGCCTCCAGAACGCGATTGTCGTCGTCGTCGCGGACGACGGTAAGCACGCGGTTGGGCACGACCACAACGCCACTGGCCGCAACGAGGTCGGCGAGCTGCGCGCCCCCGTGAATAGCCTTGGCGAGCCTCGGATACTCCAGCACCCGGCGCAGCTCCGCCAGCAGCGGCGCGCTGGTCACGAGCACGAGCCGATCATCGCTCACAGCATCAAGGATCGCGGCGGGCGCCCCACTCCAGCCGAGACCGGACACGATGACGTTCGTGTCGAGGACGGCCCTCGGCGTCACTCAGTAGCCCGTGCTGCCGTGATCGCCTCATCTACAACCGACACGTCGAGGCCCGCGTCGGCGACGCTCTGGCGAACCTCAGCCAAACGCGCCCGCAGTTCCTCCTGAGCCGTCCGGCGCCTGGTCTCGGTCAGCCGGTCGTACTCGGCCGGGCTTACGAGGACGGCCACGGCCTGCCCCCGGCGAGTGAGGACCACGGCTTCATCATCGGCCGCGACCTCTTCCGCGAGCTGGCCGAGCTTGCTTCGCGCCTTGTCCACTCCCATCGTTCGCTCCATGCCGTACTCCTATCGGTTTACCGTACTGTCAACCTTACTGTATCCCCTACGCATCGTCAAGAGGGAATCCATCAACGAGCGCCGTCGAACTAGCTTAGAAAGGTGTGCAAACCTGCTACCTTGCTGTGTTGCTATGTGGGATTCCATGTTCTCCGCAGGCACATACGGAAGAATGTCGCAGCGCGCTAAGGACAAGGCAGTTGGAACGCTGTCCCAGGTGCTCAGCGCTCGTCACCCGACCTACAAGTTCACGCCGCTACCAGGCGTAGGACGCGATCGGTCCGTTGCCTCGCCCCCCGGTCGGCAAGTCTCCTTTGAGATCACCCGCCCAAACGATGAGGCTTCGGTCATCGGCGCCCGAGCCACGGCGGATAAACACGGCGTCAATAGCGCCGCCGAGAATCCGTCGCCGCTCATCGACTGACAAACTGTCCCAAGTCTCGACCCCCGCCAGGGTCGCCGTGCTCGTTGAGAGCGACCGCAGCGTCTCTCTGGCAGCGGCTACGCCGTCCGCTCGGCTCTTGACGGCCGCGTGGTACGCGGCTTCGCCCAACGCCTCCCGAACCGTCGTGTCCGCCGCGAACGTCGCCAGCTCCGCTTCGAGGCGCGCGAGCTGATCTTGCGCGTGCTCTATGTTGGTGTCCGTCTGCGCAGCGGCGAAGCTCGTTCCTGCCATCTCTGACCGAAACGCAGCTTCGACGTACGCATCAATGCTTTTGCGCGTGATGTAGCTCGGCGAGGGACAAGGGCCGGCGCCGTGCGCGCGCCTGCATCGGTACTGAGGGATGCGGTACGTCTTGCCTGCCTTCTTGACCCGTCCGGCGTTCGGGGTCATCACGTAGCGGCAACCTGCGCAGCGGATGATCCCCACCAACAAGTGATCGGATTTCGTTCGCGGAGACGATTTTTTGCGCGTGAGCTGCGCAGCCTGCCATTCGGTCTCCGTGACAAGCGGCTCGCACGCCTCGGTGTTTGTGACCCCGCGACGGCTCAACTCGCCCCTGTAGATGCGCTTCTCGAAAATGCGCTCCACGGTCGGGGCGATCCACAACCGGCCTTCTGGCAGCGGCAGCTTCTCGTTGAGAAAGTCCACAATGCGTACAGTCGGTTGGCGTGCAGCTCGCATCCCAAATGCCTGCTTGATGATCGGAGCGTCAGCGCTCAGATACAGACGCCGATCCTCGCGCTTTTCCAGCCCCGCCGGGATGTAGTGCTCCGTGTAGATGCCCTTCTCGACAGCGTTCCGCTGCACTTCGGCCCACCGCTCCCGCGAGCGAGACAGATAGTTCTCCGCAATCGCCATGCGGAAGTCGAACATCATCTTGCCGTCCGGGGTGCTGATATCGATGTTCTCGTGGACGCTGACGAGCGTTCCCCCCGCTTCCTTGATTTCGAGCAAGAGCAGATTGCCTCCGAGCACGTCGCGCGAGTAGCGGTCAAGGTCGAAGACGATGATCCCGTCCGATTCGCCGCTGCGAATGCGCTCCATGATCGTGTCGAGGATCGGGCGACGTAGCTTGCCGCCCGATACATCAAGCTCCTCGGGATTGGGACTCACGGTGTGCCCGTGAGTACGCGCGTAGTCCGCGATCCCCTTCCCCTGTAGTTCCGGGCTCACGAACCTGTCGCCTTCGCGCCCGGCAACCTGAGAGACACGCCGGTATTCGTCTAGCTTCATCTTGGCCCGACCTTCCTGCGGCGCTAGCCGCGTCGTCGCCTTCCGGTTATAGGTCCATTTTAGTGCTCATAGTGGCGCTGGAGTGGTGCTTCGCGCTCGACTTGCTGGATAGCTCCGTGCTCGGCGACCTGGAGCGCTCGCTGCGGGCGACGCAGTCCTCGTTCACCGGCCCGTGGCTGGTGTTGGCACTCGCGCTCGCCGCGCTGGCCGCTGCCTACAACGGGCTGGTGCGCCGCCGCGTCGCTGAGACGCTCGGTCAGAGCGCGCTGATGTTGGCGATGATGGCGGGCGGGCTGTGGGTGATCGCCGATCCCGCCGGCACCGTCGGCGCGCTCGGGCGGTGGGTGGACGATGCCAGCGCGGGCACGCTGGGGGCGGTCGTGCAGGGCAGCCCCGCGCACGCCTCGCGGACGCTCGCGCAGAGCATGAGCGGGCTGTTCGGGGCGGCCGTGGGCTCGCCGTGGTGCTACCTGGAGTTCGGCAACGTCAGCTGGTGCGAGGACCCTGCGCGCCTGGAACCGCGGCTGCGCGCTGCCGGTATCGCTCTGCTCACGCGTCCTCACGTCCCGCAGTGCGAAGGCGGCGAACGGGCGGCGCAGTATTGCGAACCGCTTGAACGTGAAGCGTCGCGTGCTGCGGTGCCGGCGCACTCGCGCAGCGCGGCGCTGATGCGCGCGGCGCGCACCAACGGCGAAGTGTTCCTCGCGCTGCCCGCCAACGAGGCGCCGCGCAACTCGATCGACATGCCCGGCTCGCTGCTACGCGTGCTGTGCGGGGGCTCCGAAAGCGCCACCGAATGCCGCGGGCCGGCCGCGGCGGAGGCGGAGTTCCGCACGCAGGGCGCCACGACGCCCCGTATCGCCGGGCTACTGCTGATCGCGATCGGCGCGGTGGGGATGATCAGGCTGCTCGGCTTCATCGCGCTGCACCTGCTCGGCGCAGAGATCCTCAGCCTGCTCTACCTGCTGCTGGCCCCGGCGGCGGTGCTCGCGCCGGCGCTCGGCGACGGCGGCCGCGCCGCGTTCCGCACGTGGGCGACGCGCCTGCTCGGCGCCGTGTGCTCGAAGCTGATCTTCTCCTTCCTGCTCGGCGTTGTGCTGCTGTTGACGCGTACGTTGATCGGCCTCGAAGCGCTCGGCTGGTGGACGCGTTGGCTACTCGTGGCGGTGCTGTGGTGGGGCGCCTACGGCCAGCGCCACCAGGTGCTCGGCCTGATCGCCGGCGAGCACCGCGCCACGAGCGAGCGCCATCGCTCACTGCTGCAGCGCTCCAAACAGCAGCTGGAGGGGCCGCGCACCGTCCTGCAGGGAGCAAGTTGGATGCGCAAGAAGCTCTCCGGTCCGGGGGGGCGGGCTCCGATTGCAGAGCGCCGGCGCGCGCGCGAGCGCATCGGCCGCGAGCGCGCGCGGGCGACCGCGGACGAGCAGGTGACGCGCATGCTCGAGCGCGAGCACGCGGCGGCCAGCGCCCACGCGACACCGGGCGGGGAGGCCCAGAGCGAGCTCTCCGCCAAGCGCACCCAGCTGCAGCGGATACGCGGCAAGCAGTTGCAGGCGGCGGCCGCCGGGGACACCCGCCACGCCGCTCGCCTCGATGACCGGGCACGGCGCGTCGAAAGCGAAGTCGAGCGCGGGCAGCTCGCGCTCAACGAGGCTCGACGCACAGCCGCCGAGGGCGATCGCGCGCAGCTGCACACCGGCCGTACCCACACAGCCGAGCAGTTGCGCGAACGCAGTGAGTGGCTGGATGCCCAAGCCGAGCTGCCGCCCGCCCGCGCGGGCGGCGGAGCGCGAGGGGGCGCCGGGGGAGCGCAGAGCGGCACGGCTGGCGGCGTCGGGGGCGGCACGCAGAGGGGGGACACCGCCGACCCAGCCATCCAGGCTGTGTGCCCCGGAGCACGGCGCGACTACGCGGCGCTCGCCGGCTTGGTGGGTTACAGCCGCGAGCGGTACGAGCAGTTGCACCCCCGCGCCCAGCGCGAAGCGCGCCTGGAGATCGATCGCGAGCTCGCGTTGCGCCACCAGTTGCGGGGTGCGGCCGGCGCCGTTGTGGGATTCGAGCCCGCCCGCCCGCGCGCACCGGGGCGCCGCGAGCGCCGCCGCGCCGAGCAGGATTTCGAGGGCGCGCTCGATGAGCGCCTGCGCCAGGACGGCTACGCCGCGTCACGCTCCCGAGATCGCCCCCCGCGCCGCGAGCGTCCCCGCGACGTGCCACCCCACCGCTCGCCGCGGCCCGATCCACCCCGGCGCCCCGGCGGCGGCTTCGAGTCTCCGGTGCTGCGCGATGCCCACGAGGTCGCGCGGCGGCGCAAACGCCAGTTGGGGGGCTGATGGTCGCAGCCCACAGAATCCCCCGTCCGGCGTTGATCGTGTTGGCGGGCATGGCCGCGCTGGCGGTGGTGCTCATGCTCGGCGTCGTGACCGCGACGCTCGGTGGGCGGTCCACGGCGTTCGCCGGCGAACCGAGCGCGGCTGAAGATGAGGCCGGCGGCTACGGCGTCTCGGCGCTGGCGCGGGCGGAAATCCCACCCGAATACCTGCGTCTCTACCTGCGAGCGGCTGCTCGCTACGGCCTCGATTGGGCGATCCTCGCGGGAATTGGCAGGGTCGAGTGCGACCACGGGCGCGACCCCGCTCCCTCATGCACGCAGGAGGGAGCGGTCAATTCGGCGGGCGCGGGCGGGCCGATGCAGTTCCTCGCATCGACCTGGGCAGAGTACGGGGTGGACGCCGAAGGCGAAGGCCCGCTGGATCGTTGGAACCCGGCGGATGCGATCTTCGGGGCCGCCAACTACCTCCGCGCCTCGGGCGCTCCGAGCAACTACCGCCAGGCGATCTACGCGTACAACCACGCCGGCTGGTACGTGGAAGAGGTCGAGAGCTGGGCGGTGAGGTACAGCGCACCGTCGGCGTCGCCGGTGTCAGCGGAGGGTGGGGACGACGATGAGAGCAGGGGAACCCCGGGCGGTGGCGGTGCGAAGAGCGACGGTGTGGCGGACAAAAACGCGGAAAGGGCAGCCCTGGCGCTTGAAGGCGCTGACACGGAAGGTGCTCTCGAAGGCGCCGACACGCGCCTGGCGAGCGAGACCACGACACCGGTGCGCTTCATCCCGGGTGAACGCGCGGTGCTCGACCCGGGTGACGGCCACGTGGCGCTGGTGCCCGCGGGCGTGCCGGCGGCGGTGCAGGCGATGGTGGTCGCTGGCAACGAGTTGCAGGACCTCCCCTATGGGCCCGACGGCCACCCCAACCCGCTGGGGGCGCCTGAGGAGGACTGCTCGAGCACCGTCAACTACGAGCTCTATCGCGCGGGCGTAAGGCCACTCGCAGAAATCGTGCGCGAGAACCCGCTCGCCCAGGACTACGTGAGCTGGGGAGCCCCCGGGCCGGGGCGGTGGGTGACGATCTACGCGACAGACACCCCGACCCCGCACGTCTTCATCGTGATCGCAGGCCTGCGCCTCGACACGAGTCACAACGGCACCGACGTCGGCCCCAACCACAACGAAGACGGCCCGCGCTGGCGGATCCTCGACCACCTCCCCACCTGGGCGCACTGGTCGGTGCGCCACCCGGTGGGGTTGTGATGGGTTAAACTGGAGATATCTGATGCATTCAGTGACTGAGTTAGGCTATATTTCTACCATGAGAAGGACCACACTGGACATCGATGAGGATATGCTCGCCAAAGCACGAGAGATACTCGGCACGAGTGGGATCAAGGACACCGTCGACGAGGCTCTGCGCGAGATCGTGCGCATAGAGGCCGGCAAGCGCCTGATCAAGTGGTTCAAAGAGAACGAGGACCTGCACAACCCCGAGATCATGGAACGCGCGTGGCCGCGACCACCCATCTCGTAGACAACAGCGTTCTCACTCGCACGACGAAGGCTCCGGTGGCGGCAAGGGTGGAGCCGATGATCGCGGGCGGCCTGCTCGCGACCTGCTCGGTGACCGACATCGAGCTGCTCTTCAGCGCTCGCTCGGGGGACGATCACCGCATGCGGCGCACCGACATCGCCTTGCGCTTCGAGCACCTTCCGACCGATCAGCGGACCCTGGACCGCGCCGTCGAGGTTCAGGGTCTGCTCGCCGACCGCGGGCAGCACCGCGGCGCGGACATCCCCGATTTGATCGTCGCCGCGGCGGCTGAGCGGGCGGGGCTCACGGTGCTGCACTACGACGCCGACTTCGACCTGATCGCCACCGTGACGGGGCAGGAAGTGGAGTGGGTGGTGCCGCGGGGGTCCGTGGATTGACGAGGACGACCGGCCCGGCGGGCACACAGCCTGAGGGCTGGGTCGGGTTGTGCGGCCTCGGCGGGCTGGGCCGCTCATTTTCTGTCAAATTGCACAGTGATGGCTGCCCGCAAGGTCGACTATCTGCTGATCGGCGGCGGGCTCGCGAGCGCGAACTGCGCGCGTTGGCTGCGCGAGGAAGGCGCCGAGGGGTCGGTGCTGGTCGTGGGCCGCGAGCCCGACCCCCCGTACAACCGCCCCAACTGCTCGAAGGGCTACCTGCGCGGCAAGGAGGAGCGCAGCGAGGCGTTCTTCCGCCCGCAGGCGTGGTGGGGGGAGCAGGGGATCGAGCTGCTCACGCGCACGAGCGTCACCGCGCTCGACCCGGGGGCGCGCATCGCAAAGCTCTCGACTAAGGAGGAGCTCGAGTTCGACCAGGCGCTGCTCGCGACCGGGGCGAACGTGCGGCGGCTGAACGTGCCGGGCTGCGAGCTCGACGGCATCCACTACCTGCGCACGCTCGGCAACGCCGACGCGATCCGCACGGATGCGGCCGACGCCGAGCAGGTGGTGCTGATCGGCGGCTCCTACATCGGCTGCGAGGTCGCTGCCTCGCTGACGCTGACGGGCAAGCGCTGCACGATCGTGATGCAGGAGCAGATCACGCTCGAACGCGGCTTCGGCCCCGCGGCCGGGCGCTTCTTTCAGGAGCTGCTGGAAGCGCACGGCGTCACCGTCCACGGGGAGGATGAGCTGGAGCGATTCGAGGGCGACGGCCGTGTGGCGAAGGTCGTCACCAAGAACGGCCTGGAATTGCCCGCGGAGCTGGTCGTGATCGGGGCGGGCGTCGCGCCCGACCTGCAGCTCGCGCGCGGAGCGGGGTTGGAGATGGGGGAGGGAGGCGGCGTGCGCTGCAGCTCGCGCCTTGCGACCTCAGCCCCCGGAGTGTTCGCGGGGGGCGACATCTGCGAGTACGACTCTCCCGTGCACGGGAGGCCGCTGCGGATCGAGCACTGGGACGTCGCCTTCAACCACGGCAAGACCGCCGCCCTGAACATGCTTGGGCGCGACGTGCCGCACGAGACCGTGCCCTACTTCTACTCGGTGCTCGGCGACTGGGGTGAGCTCGAGTACGTCGGCCCGGCCAGGGAATGGGACGAGGAGATCGTGCGGGGGTCGCTGGATGAGGGCAGCTTTACCACGTGGTACCTGCGCGATGGGCGACTCGTCGCGGCGCTCACCTTCGGGCGCTCGGACGACCTCGACCACGCGCGGCGGATGCTCGTCGAGAGCCCCACGCTCGACGCTGCCGCGCGCGCGGCGTTGGCCGATGTGGACAGCGAGCTGGGGGCGGTCGGGGGGTAAGCACGTCGCCGTCGAAAGCAGCGTCCCGTGCGGCCCGACGACCCCTGGCGTACCGCCCCGGCGAGCGGTAGTATCCAATGCGTTCATACGGTCGGTGGTTAAGGGAAGCCGGTGAGAATCCGGTGCGGACCCGCCACTGTGACCGGGGATGCCCCCGCTATGCGCGTCTGAGCGTGAGCCACTGATCGGCCGCCGGCCATCGGGAAGGCGCGAAGGGTAGGCCCGGAAGCCAGGAGACCTGCCTCCGGCCGCAAGCCCACAAGCCCTCGTGGAAAGGGGTTGGCTCCATGCCCATCGTCTCTCGTCGTGTCTTGCCGGTGCTCGTAGGTTCGTTGCTTTCGCTGGTTGCCGGCGGCGGCGCTTTCGCTGCGCCTGTGGCGTTGGCCGGCACGCCCGCAACGGTCACCGTCAGGGTGCTTGGTCCTGCGCCCAACTACGAAGCCCTGACTCCGCCCACCCAGGTCACCACCACGACTACGACCGTGACCAAGAACGGCGGCTCCTGCTCTGGCACCAGCGTGGGTGGTGCCTTGGAACTGGCGACCAAAGGGGATTGGGAAGGCAACTGGAGCAGCAAGTACAGCGACTATGAAGTGATTTCCATCGATGGACACCCCTACCCATTCATGGAAGGCTTGCCTTACTGGAGCTTCTGGCTAAACAACAAATACGAGGAAGAAGGCATTTGTGCGGTCGAGTTGGAAGCGGGCGAGCAGGTTCTGTTCTTCCCAGAGTGCTTTTCCGAAGCTGAATGTCCGAGCCCATCGCATGTTTTGGGTATCGAAGTGCCATCTACGGCTGAAGTCGGCAAGCCCACGAGTGTCACCGTGGTCTCGTACAACGCCAAAGGCGAACGCTCTCCCGCCGCTGGCGTGAACCTGGGTGGCTGGGGCTCGAGCACCGAAACGAACCTCGAAGGCAAGGCGACGGTGACCTTCCCCGGCGACGAGACCTACACGCTGCGGGCGACCGGCGCCACTGGCGAAAGTCCGCTCGCAGTCCCCGGGGAAGCGCTGGTCTGTGCGCACACCGGCGATGACGGCGAATGCGGCACCTCGCGCCTGCCCGGCAGCTCGCTCCCGGTTTCCAGCAGCAGCTCGGGCGGCGGTGTCGTTGCCGAGAGCGCCCCCTACACCGGACCCTACGCGGTGGTCGCGGCTCTGACCGGCATCCACGAAGGCAACGTCTACAGCCGTGGGAAGGCCCCCCGGGTGCTGGCCGGGACGGTGAGCGCGCACGCGTCCGTCACTTCGATCTCGCTGCGGTTGCGCCGCTCCTATCGGGGGCGCTGCTGGGCTTACGACGGCTCTCGTGAGCGCTTTGGGCACGTCCGCTGCGGGCGGGGCAGCTTCTTCGGAGTGGCCTCGGGTGGGGACTCCTTCTCCTACCTGCTGCCCTCGCGTCTGCCCCCCGGGCGCTATGTGCTCGACATCGCGGCGAGCGACTCGGCGGGGGATCATGCCCCGCTCGACCGTGGGAGCTCGCGGGTTGTCTTTTATGTCAAGTAGGACTCACTGGCGCGGCGGGCGGTGGCGCATCGCGCTCTTTGTCCTTGCGCTCGCCGCCCTACCCCTCGCCGGCTGCGGCCTCGGCGCCGGGACGACGCCAACGGGCCTGCGGCTGGACGTGACGCGCGGCTTCGGGGCCGATCCACTGCTCTCCCTGCGTGCTCCCCGCAATCACGGCGAAGAGACGGTGATGAGCCTGCTGCTGCGCAACGCGACCGTCACCACCCGCTACGGGGGCGGCTTCGTGGAGAGCATCGATGGCCACTCTGGTGGGCACGAAGGGGGGCAGCCGATCGACTGGTTCTACTACGTCAACGGCGTGCAGGCCGCCAAGGGGGCGGCGGACGTCGACGTGCACACGGGCGACCGCGTGTGGTGGGACCTGCACGACTGGAGCCAGACTGAGGAAGTGCCCGCCGTCGTCGGCTCTTTCCCCGAGCCTTTCCTTAGCGGAGTCGAAGGGCTGCGGCTGCCGGTGCGCGTGGAATGCGCCGCACCGGCCGG
The DNA here is from genome assembly GCA_963791485.1 of uncultured Solirubrobacterales bacterium. GTDB lineage: Bacteria > Actinomycetota > Thermoleophilia > Solirubrobacterales > Solirubrobacteraceae > Palsa-744. Next base: position 283,780 of record CAWBSO010000003.1, on the reverse strand, counting down.
CAACACCTGCCGCACCGTCACCGCACACTTGCGTGCGGCCGGCGTCACTTCGGCGCTCGCCGCGCTGGGGCCCGCCGGGGAGGAGCCCGACACGCTGCGGCTGCTCGTCGGCACGTGGTCGCAGGTGAGTGGCGACCCCGGCGCGCGAACGCTCGAACGCGGCCCCTCAGCGAGCGGGGTGTACGCGCGTCCGTCCGCCTCCGGGCGGAGCATCGCGCTGCTCGACGCGCAGGGCGCCACCGTGCGCACGCTCACCGGCAGTGCCGGGCTGATCGCCGCCACCCGCTACACCGAACAGGAACCCGAGTGGCTGATCACCGGCACCGATGCCGCCGGTGTGCAGCTCGCCGCGAGCCACCTCGACGAAGCGGCGCTGCACGACCGCTTCGCCGTCGCCATCATCGCAACCGGCCTGCTGGCGCTGCCCCAGCCCAGCCCATGAATCGCGTCGACCTGCTCCTGTACCGCCCGCTGGCCAGCCCACTGCACGCCACGCGCGCGGGGGTCGCCGCGCTGTGGGGGCTGGCGCTGATCGCCGCCTCGCTGCTGCTCTACCACCCCGTCGCGCTGGCCGCGCTCGCGTTGGCGGTGCTCGCCGGCGGTTGGGGGGCGGGGGTGGGCCGGGCGTTGCTGCCGGCGCTACGAACCGCGGCGATCGTGGCCATACCAATCGTGCTCATCAACGTGCTCGTCTCGCGCGAGGGCCTCACGGTCTTCGCCCGCCTCGGCGATCTCGGCCCCTTTGGCCAGGGCGATCTGACCGTCGAGGCGCTCGTGTACGGCGCCGTGATCGCGCTTAAGGTCACGGTCCTGATCCTCACCACCGCGCTCTGCAGCCTCTGCATCGACCCCGACGCGCTGCTGCGGATCTGCCGCCGCCTCTCGTTCCGCTCCGCGCTCACCGCCTCGCTCGCGGTGCGCATGATCCCTGTGCTCGCCGCCGACGCCCAGCGCATCGCTGAGGCGCAGCGCACCCGGCCGGACAGTCATACCGACAGTAGATGGGCCGGCGGCGCCCGCGCGCGGGTCGCGTTGATCGGCGCGATGCTCACCGGCTCGCTCGACCGCGCGATGGACGTCGCCGCCACGCTCGAGCTGCGCGGCTTCGCCGCCGCTCCCCGCGCTCCCCGGCTGTCGCGGCCATGGTCGCGACACGACCTCGCCTTCTCCGCCTCCGCTGTGGCGATTTTCGCGCTCGTGCTGCTCGCGCGGCTCGGTGGGGTTGCATCCTTTACCGCCTACCCGCTGGTGCACGCCCCGATCAGCTTCGGTCTGTTCGCGCTCTGCCTAGCGCTTGTGCTCGCAATCCTCTTGCCGTTCTGTGATCGTCGGGGGATCGAGCCATGAGCGCCCTCTCCTTCCACGACGTCACATACCACTACCCCGACGTCGGCCGCCCCGCGCTCGACGACGTCAGCTTCGAGGTCGCCGCAGGCGAGTTCTGCCTGCTCGCCGGGCTCTCCGGGCACGGCAAGTCCACGCTGCTGCGCGCGGCGTGCGGCCTCGTGCCGCACTTCCACGGGGGCAGCTTCGCGGGGCGGGTGCAGCTCGCCGGCCTCGACACCCGCGAGCACGGGCCTGCGCGTCTGGGAACGCTCGCCGGCGCGCTCTTCCAGGATCCCGAGAGCCAGCTCGTGATGAGCTCGGTGCGCGCCGAGCTCGCGCTGGCGCTCGAGAGCCGCGGGCACTCCGCCGCCGCGGTCGCGCGCGGGGTCGAGGAGGTCGCGCTCGCGCTCGGCATCGACCACCTGCTCGACCGCCCCACCCGCACGCTCTCCGGCGGCGAGGCCCAGCGGGTCGCGCTCGGCGCCGCGCTCTCCGGGCGGCCGCCCGTGCTGCTGCTCGACGAGCCCACGTCGCAGCTCGACCCGGTCGTCGGCGACGAGTTGATCGGGCTGCTGCGCCGCCTCAACCAGGAGTGGGACGTCACGATCCTGCTCGCCGAGCACCGTCTGGAGCGTTGCCTGCCCTCCGCCGACCGCGTGCTCGCGCTGTGCGACGGGCGCCTCGCGCACGACGGCTCTCCGGACTCGTTCCTGGAGTGGGCGATTCGCGAGGAGCCCGCGCTGCAGACCCCCGGCGCGCGACTGTTCGCGCTGGCGGGCTTCGCCCCGCCGCCGGTCGGCGTCAAGCAGGCCCGTGCAAGCCTGCGGGCGCGACGCCTGTTGTCATCGGACTCTGTATCCTCCCCCGCGCCCCCTGTCGTCCGTCATATAAACATGGGCAACCGCAGGCAGGGGGCACCTTCCTCCCCCAGTCTGCCCGCCCGCGCCGCTCCGGCGCTGCGAATGCGGGGTGTGTGGCACGAGCTCCACCGTGGCCCTGCGATCCTGCGCGGCGCCGAGTTGCGGTTGGAGCCCGGCGAAAGCGTCGCGCTGATGGGACGCAACGGCGCCGGCAAGTCCACGCTGCTGCGTCACGCCGCCGGGCTGCTGGAGCCCACCCGCGGGCGGATCGAGCGCGCCGGGCGCGTCGCGCTGCTGCTGCAGAACCCAGGTGACTACTTCATGCACGAGTGCGTATCGCGCGAGGCCTCTGCGCGCGCGCTCGCGCTTGCCGGCCTTGCCGAGCTGGCCGAGCGCAATCCCCGCGACCTCTCCGGCGGGGAGCGCCAGCGCCTGGCGCTGGCGATCGTCACCGACGGCGATGAGCCACCGGCGGTGCTGGCGCTCGACGAGCCCACGCGCGGCATGGACCGCCTCGCGAAGGCGCAGCTCGCCGAGGAGCTGCGCCGCCGCGCGGCGCACGGCCAGGCGGTGATCGTCGCCACCCATGACCCCGAGTTCGCCTGCGCCTGCGCCGAGCGCGCGGTGCTGCTCGCCGACGGCCGCGTGATCGCCGACGGCCCGTGCGCGGAGCTGCTCGCCGGCGGCTGGTATTTCGCCACGGAAACCGCCCGCATCCTCGGCGGCGCCGGGGGCGCGCTCGCGCCCGAGCAGGGGGCCGCGCTGCTCGCCGAGCGCGCTCGCACGGGCGATCCGTCGCTCGGGGCCACTGCCGATCCCACCTCGACGAGCGCCGTGGCCTCTTCGTCACCGCCACGCGTGGGTGGGAGGGCCTCCGCTGCGGCCAATGTGGCCTCCGCTGCGGCGGTGGGGCTGCGTCTGGGGGAAGCCGCGCGATGAGTTGGCCCCTCGCCTCCTTCACGCTCGTCGGGCTCGTGCTGGCGGCCGGCTGGCTGGCGTATGAGCGCGCGCGGCCATCCGCGCGGATGGTGGCCGTAGTGGCGACCCTGGCGGCGGTCGCGGCGCTGGGCCGCGACGCCTTCGTGGCGCTGCCCGACGTCAAGCCGATCACGGCGATCGCGCTGGTCGTCGGCTATGCGCTCGGCCCGCTGCCGGGCTTCAGCGTCGGGGCGGTGGGGATGCTCGCCTCCAACGTGATGCTCGGTCAGGGCTCCTACACCCCCTGGCAGATGGCTGCCTGGGGGCTGGTCGGCCTGATCGGCGCCGCGCTCGGGCGGCTCTCGGGCAGGCGCCTCGGGCGGGTGCCGCTTGCACTCGCCTGCGCCTTCACCGCACTGCTCGCAAAGGATATCATGAACGTGTACACATGGACCCTCGGCGCCACCCACACCCCGGCGGCGTTCCTGCTGATCGCGGGTGGCGCGCTCCCCTTCGACGTCACCGACGTCGTCGCCTCCTTCTTCTTCGGCCTCGCCTTTGGCCCCGAGCTGGCGCGCGTGCTGGCGCGCGTGCGCTCCCGCATGGACGTTTACTGGGAGCCCGCCCGCCCGCCTGCCGCGGCCACTGCGACCGGGGGCGCCGGCGGGGTGGTGCCGCTAGCCGTGCTCGCGCTCAGCCTGGCGGGCGCGCTGGCGCTGCCCGGCGGGTCGGCTCGGGCCAGCGTCACCCCGGCCTTCGCGGCCCGCGCGAGCGTCTCCCGCGAGATCGCCTACCTCGCCTCGGCGCAGAACTCCGACGGGGGATGGGGCAGCGCGGCGGGCCAGCCCTCCAGCGAGCTGTACTCTGCGTGGGCGGCGATCGGCTTCGCCGCCGCCGGGCGCAACCCGCAGAGCGTGCGCCGCGACGGTCACACGGTGCTCGACGCGCTGCGTGCGCAGGCGGGCACGCTCGAAAGCGTCGGCGACTACGAGCGCACGATGCTCGCGCTGCGCGCCTGCGGCGCTCCCGTGACGTCGCTGGCGGGCAAAAACCTGCTGGCGGGGCTGCTGCGCCACCGCGAGAGCGATGGCTCCTTCTCCCACCAGGTCAACCTCACCGCGTTCGCCGTCTTCGCGTTGCGCGCTGCCGGGCGCTCCGCGAGCGATCCCGCGGTGCGCGCCGCGGGTGCCTGGATCGCGCGCCAGCAGGACGGCGACGGCGGCTTCAACTTCGACGTGCGAGGCGCCTCCAGCGACGTGGACGACACTGCCGCCGCGCTGCAGGCGCTGGTGGACGCCGGCATCCGCTCCGGCGCCGGCGTCGAACGCGCGGTCGCGTTCCTGCTGCGCGCGCAGAACCTCGACGGCGGCTTTCCCGAGCAGCCGCGGGGCGAATCCAACGCGCAGTCCACCGCGTGGGCCGTGCAGGGCCTCACCGCGACGGGGCGCAACGTCGAAGCGATCCACCGCTTCGGCAGCCGCTCGCCACTCGGCTACCTGCAGAGCCTCGTCGCCCCCAACGGCAGCGTGCGCTACTCGCGCACCGGCACCCAAACGCCGGTGTGGGTCACCGCCGAGGCGCTCACCGCGCTCGCGCGCGCCCCCTTCCCGATCGGGTGAGTCCAGCGTTCGGGGCGCGGCGAGCGTCTACCCTCTGGAGGATGTCGAGCGCACCTCTGACGGCGTCCCCGCGCGCCGCCCGCCACGACGCGGGCGGGCCGACGCGCGACCGCGTTGGCCGCGCACCCCAGCCGAGCGTCGCCTGGGCGCTGTGGGCCGCTCTCCTGTGCACGCTGGCGATGGCCGCCACGTGGGCGCTCGCGGAGCTCGTCCCCGCGATCCACCTGCGCGACGCGGTGCTGCTCAACGACTTCACCAAGCTCCAGCGTCCCCGCGTGGACACGTTCGCCAACCACCTGCTGCACCTGCTCGATCCACTGCTGTACACGGTCTGGGCGCTGCTGATCGTCGCCGTCGCGCTGCTGCGCCGGCGCCCGCGGGTGGCGCTCGCGGTCGCGGTCGTGTTGCCCGCCGCGCCCGGGCTGGCGGAGCTGCTCAAGCCGCTGCTCGCCCACCCCCACGACAGCGTCGGCTGGGTGTGGGTCGGGCCGGCCTCCTGGCCGAGCGGCCACGCCACGGCGGCGATGACGCTGGTGCTGTGCGCGCTGCTAATCACCCCCCACCGCCTGCGCCCGCTGGTCGCCGCGCTCGGCGGCGCGTTCGCTGTGGCGGTCGGCTGCTCGCTGCTGATCCTCGCCTGGCACATGCCCTCCGACGTGCTCGGCGGCTACCTGCTGGCGGCGCTGTGCGTGTCGCTCACGATCGCCGCGATGGGGCCGGCCTGGGATCGGCCAGGGCCGTTGCTGCGGCGGCGCCCCACCTGAGACTGTTCTACGGCTGCTCGGGTGCCGCGGCGGCCTCGTGCGCGCCGGGATCCCACAGCGGCTCGGACTCCGCGTCCTGCTCGTTGACCGCGCGGGCGAGGATGAACAGCAGGTCGGAAAGGCGGTTGAGGTAGCGCACCGTCTCCGGGTTGGCGTCCTCCACCGCGAGCGCGCGCCGCTCCGCCCGCCGGCACACCGTGCGGCAGACATGCAGATGGGCCGCCGCGGGGGTGCCTCCGGGGATCACGAACGAGCGCAGCGGCGGCAGCGTGGCGTTGACCTCGTCGCACGCCTGCTCCAGCCACTCGGTGTACGCGGCGGTGATCCGCAACCGCTCGCGTTCGCCGCCCGCGGGCACCGAGAGGTCGGCCCCGAGGTCGAGCAGATCGTTCTGCATGCGGCGCAACCACGTCGCGACGTTGGCCGGCAGCCCGGGCGCCAGCAGTGCCACGCCCAACAGCGAGTTGAGCTCGTCCACGGTGCCGTACGCCTCCACACGGGGGTGCAGCTTGGAGACACGGCTCATGTCCCCGAGGTGGGTCTCGCCAGTGTCCCCGAGCTTGGTGTAGATGCGGGTGAGATTGACGGTCATGGCGTGGCTCTTTTGGGGCCATGCCACATGTGGCGTGGCCGGCAGGGCCGCATGCGGCCCTGCCCGGAACGGCCGCATGCGGCCGTTCCCGAGGCCGCGCATGCGCGGCCTCGCCGGTGGGCGCATGCGCCCACCGGAACCACCTCAGTCTGGCAGATGGTCCACCGGGGTGGCGCGCGTCCGCGCAATCGGATACGTTGCCCCACCTCAGATGCGGGTTGGCGTACCGAAGGAGACTGCGGCGGGTGAGCACCGGGTGGCGCTCGTGCCCGAGGTGGTCGGCAAGCTGAAGGCCAGAGGACTGGAGGTTCTCGTGCAGCGTGGCGCGGGGGCCGGCGCGCTGCTGCCCGACAGCGCCTTCGCCGATGCCGGCGCGGAGTTGACCGACGACGCCGCCGCGGTGTGGCGTGCCGACGTGGTCGTCACGATCTCCCCGCCCACCGCGGCGGAGATCGGTTTGCTGGGGGAGGGCTCGCTGCTGATCGGTTTCCTCGCGCCGCTGACCAGCCCGGAGTGCACGAGCGCGCTCGCCGACGCGAAGGCGACGGCGCTGGCGATGGAGGCGATCCCGCGGATCTCCCGCGCGCAGTCGATGGACGCGCTCTCCTCGCAGAGCAACGTCGCGGGCTACCGCGCGGCGCTGCTGGGGGCGGAGCGGATGGGGCGCTTCTACCCGATGCTGATGACCGCGGCGGGCACGATCCCGCCGGCGAAGGTGCTCGTGCTGGGGGCCGGCGTGGCGGGCCTGCAGGCGATCGCCACCGCCAAACGGCTGGGGGCGCGCACCACCGGCTACGACGTGCGCCCCGAGGTGGCCGAGCAGGTGCGCTCGCTGGGCGCCCAGTGGCTCGACCTCGGCCTCGAGGCCAGCGGCGATGGGGGCTACGCGCGCGAGCTCACCGAGGAGGAGCGCGCCCGCCAGCAGCAGGCGTTGACGGACGCGATCAAGAGCTTCGACGTGGTCATCACGACCGCCCTCGTGCCCGGCCGCCCCGCGCCCAAGCTGGTGACCGAGGAGGCGGTCCAGGGGATGAAGCCGGGGTCGGTGGTCGTGGACCTCGCCGGCGAAGCGGGGGGCAACTGTGAGCTGACCGAGCCCGGACAGACAGTGGTGCGACACGACGTGTCGATCCTCTCCCCGCTCAACCTCCCCGCGACGCTGCCCGAGCACGCCTCGGCGCTGTTCGCGCGCAACGTGCTCGCGCTGCTGGAGCTGCTCGTGGGGGAGGACGGCGCTCTGAAGGTCGACTTCGAGGACGAGATCGTCAAGGGCGCCTGCATCGTGCGCGAGGGCGAGATCGTCCACGCGGGCGCTAAAGCCGCGGTGGAGGCTGCCGCCGGGGGCACGCCCCCCGGCAGCGAGCGTGGGGCGAGTTCCGGGCAGGCGAGGCCGACAGGAGGCTCCCGCCAATGATCCTCGCCTCGGTCCTCACGACCAACCTCGCGATCCTCGTGCTCGCCGGCTTCATCGGCTTCGTGGTCATCTCCAAGGTGCCCAACACGCTGCACACGCCGCTGATGTCGGGCACCAACGCGATCCACGGGATCGTGCTGCTCGGCGGCCTGCTGCTGCTCGGCCTCCCGGGTCTCGACGGCTTGAGCAAGGGGCTGCTGGTGATCGCCGTGGCGTTCGGCACGATCAACGTCGTCGGCGGCTTCCTGGTCACCGATCGGATGCTGGAGATGTTCAAGTCCAAGCCGAAGCCGCCGCCTGCCAGGGTGGACGCAGAGGACGATGAGGAGGCCGGCAAATGAGCGCCCCCCTCGCCACCACCTTCCTGCAGAGCGAAAGCTTCATCTACGTCCTGTACATCGTCGCTTTCGCGCTCTTCATCCAGGGTTTGCGCGGACTCTCTGGCCCGACGGGCGCGGTGCGCGGCAACCGCACCGCCGCCGTGGGCATGGCGATCGCGGTCATTGCGACGCTGCTCAACCCGGGGGAGGGCAACTGGGGCCTGATCGCGCTCGGCATTGCGCTCGGCGTCGCCGTCGGCATCCCCGCGGCGCGCAACGTGAAGATGACCGCGATGCCGCAGATGGTGGCGCTCTTCAACGGCGTCGGCGGTGGCGCGGTGGCGCTGATCGCGTGGGTGGAGTTCCGCCACTACGGCTCCACCTACGGCTCGCACACGATCCACCTGCTGGGCGAAACGGGCAGCGTCACGATCAGCGCCGGCGGGCCCCCCACGTACGTGGCGATCTTCTCGGTGTTCGCCGCGATCGTCGGCTCGATCTCCTTCTGGGGCTCCAACATCGCCTTCGGCAAGCTCCAGGAAATCATTCCCGGGCGCCCGATCTCCTTCGGCTCCGCTCAGCAGGGCGTAAACGCCGTGCTGCTGATCCTGGCGCTCGCCGCCGGCATCGACCTGGTGGCCGGTGCGCACTCCGAACTGCTGTTCATCGGCATGCTGATCGTCGCCGCGCTGCTCGGCAACGCCGTGATGCTGCCGATCGGCGGCGCCGACATGCCCGTCGTGATCTCGATGCTCAACGCCTTCACCGGCCTCTCCGCGGCGGCCACGGGGATGGCGCTCGACAACCCTGCGCTGATCGTCGCGGGGATGATCGTGGGCGCCTCCGGGACGATCCTCGACGAACCTGATGGCCACGGCGATGAACCGCTCGATCCCCGCGATCGTCGCCGGCGGCTTCGGTGGCGGCGGCGCGGTCGAGGGCGCCTCGGGCGCGGGCGAGCACGCAGGCACGGTGCGCTCCACCACCGCCGCCGACGCCGCGATCCAGCTCGCCTACGCCTCCCGCGTGGTCGTCGTCCCCGGCTACGGCATGGCGGTCGCCCAGGCCCAGCACGCCGTGCGCGAGCTGGCCTCCGAGCTCGAGCAGCGCGGGGTGGACGTCAAATACGCGATCCACCCCGTCGCCGGGCGGATGCCGGGACACATGAACGTGCTGCTCGCCGAGGCCGACGTCCCCTACGACCAGCTCAAGGAGATGGACGACATCAACCCCGAGTTCCAGCGCACCGACGTGTCGCTGGTGATCGGCGCCAACGACGTCACCAACCCGGCCGCCCACAACACCCCCTCCTCACCGATCTACGGCATGCCGATCCTTGAAGTGGCCGACAGCCGCTCGGTAATCGTGATCAAGCGCTCGATGAACCCCGGCTTTGCGGGGATCGAAAACGAGCTGTACTTCGATCCCAAGACGGCGATGCTGTTCGGCGACGCCAAGTCCGCCGTCAGCGAGATCACCGCCGAGCTGGCGCAGCTCTAACTCCTCCAGCCGGGACCCGCGGGCGGATGTACGTGTTTCCCCGTAGCTTGGCTTGCATCTTCAGGCAACGTACTCTATTCTCAACTGAGAGGGATGAACGGTCTTGGTTCCGCACCGCGGCGCGTGGGCGCTGTGGGGGCGGCGACGGCCGTGCTGTGGGTCTTGGGAGTGGGTGCGGTCGGCTCGACGCTCGCGCAGGGGAGCCCTCTGCGCGCCGAGAGGGTGGCGCAGTCGGCCGGAGGCCGGCTGGCCGATGATTTGGACCCCACCCGCCCGCTCGCCGCAGGCGAGCGTCTACCGGCTTCGGTCGAGCCACTCTTCTTCAATCAAACCGATCCTGTGGCACATGCCAGCATCGTGGACGGCAGCACCGCATCGATCACCGAACTCCCCTTCCAGGTGGCGCTCTACGACCCGCGTGCCGGATCGCCCGCGAAGGGCTTCTTCTGCGGAGGAGTGATCCTCGACGCCACACACGTGGCAACCGCCGCGCACTGCCTGTTCGGCGAACGCGGGCAGCACACCCCGCCGGCTGAAATTGAGGTGCTCGCGGGCTCGACCTACCTCGAACCGACCGACCCCGGGAGCGTCAGGGACCCGGTGGTGTCGGCGACCGCCGACCCCGCCTACAACCCCGCCGCCAGCGACTACGACGTCGGCGTGCTGCAGCTCGCGCGACCGTTGTGGAGTGGCCCGACGCCGGCGACCGACGGCCACAGCACGATTGCCCCGCTGGAACTCGACACCGCGCTGGCCGCGGCGCGCACCGCCGCGGCGCAGAGCGCGGCGGCGTCAACCACCCAGGCCGCGACGGCTCCGGCGCAGGCGATCGTCAGCGGCTGGGGCGATCTCAAGCCCCAGCCGGGCGGCTCGCCGAGCTACCCGCTGCGCCTGCACAAGACGCACGTGCCGCTCGTCTCTACCACGCTCTGTGAAGAAGCGTACGCCACGATCGAACAGCCGATCACGCCACGGATGATGTGCGCCGGTGGCGCACCCGGCGAAGGGCTGGGGCACGCCGACTCCTGCTACGGCGACAGCGGCGGCCCGCTGGTGGCGCCCAGTTCGCCCGAGAGCTCCTCGCCGGCCGGCGACGTGCTGCTGGGCCTGGTTGACTTCGGCAATGGCTGCGGCCAGGCGGGCTATCCCGGGGTGTACGTCAGGGTTGCCGACCCCGCGGTGGCACGCTTCCTCGGGTCCAGTTCCCCGGTGGCCTCGGCCGGAGGAGTCCACCGCGGCCTCTGTCCCAGGGTGCGCGGGGGGCACGCTCATCATGGGCACGCCACGCACCGCTCGCGGCGCTGCAAGCGCTGAGCTTCGGCGACGGGTGCTGGCCTTGCCAAAGCACTACCCTATGTCGCGTGACCGCGAAGGAGCAGCTCCGGCAGACCGTCGAAGACTTGTCGGAGGCTGAGGCGCAGGACGCTCTCGGCTTCATCGTCCGTCGGCGCGGCCAGCACGATGCTTTGGGGGAGATGCTCGAGCGCGCTTCCCTGGATGACGAGCCGACAACGCCCGAGGAGGACGAGGGAGTCCGCGAAGCGCGAGCCGAGATCGCGCGCGGGGACGTGCTCTCGGCGGATGAGATCAGGCGTCAGGCCGCTTGAGCCCCAGCGGCAACTGGATCTTCTCTGCGCGTGCGGGGCGCGACTTCAAGCGTCTCGACCCGCCCATCCGGCGCCGGGTCGTCAGTGCCCTCGATCGACTCACGGGAGACTCTCCAGCCGGCGATATCGTGAAGCTGGCCAACACCGACGAATGGCGCTTGCGGGTCGGCGACTGGCGAGTACGCTTTGAACGTGACGCAGAGACGGGTGTAGTCAACGTCCTGCGGGTCTTGCCTCGCGGTCGCGCCTATAGGGATTGAGCGGCAGCCTGGGCGATCCTCTGCCCGCATGCTCCTCTGCCAGACTGGCGGACGTGATCGAGCGGAATCAGGCGCTGCAGGCGCTCGCGGGCAACGAGTTCGACGTGGTTGTGATCGGCGGTGGTATCACCGGCGCGGGCGTCGCCCTGGATGCCTCCACGCGCGGTTACAGCGTGGCGCTGATCGAGCGCGCCGACTACGCCTCGGGCACCTCCAGCCGCTCCAGCAAGCTGGTCCACGGGGGGTTGCGCTACCTGCAGAACTTCGACCTCGGCCTGGTGCGCGAGGCGCTGCTGGAGCGTCAGCTGCTGGTGGCGCTCGCCCCGCACCTCGTGCGCCCGCTGCCGCTGGTCGTGCCCGCCTTCGACGGCGCGCGTCCCGATCGGATGATGGGCGTGGGGCTCAACCTGTATGACGTGATGTCGGTTCGATCGCGGGCGCCTGCGCCCTCGTCGCGGACGCTCCGAGCGCGCGGCCGCCCGGGGCGGGGAGGCGGAGGAGGCCACCGAACACGGCTGGAGCCCCGCGCGCCACCGCATGATCTCCGGGGAGGAGGTGCTGGAGCTACTGCCCGCCCTGGCCCCCCGCGAGCCCACCGGGGGGTATCTCTTCTACGACTGCCAAACCGACGACGTGCGCTTGGTGCTGACCGTGCTCGGCGAGGCCGAGCGCTTCGGGGCGGTGTGCGCCAACCGCGTGGCCGCCGTCGGCCTGCTCGAAGACGGCCACGGCCGTGCGTGCGGGGTGCGCGCGCGCGACCTGGAGGGAGGCGGGGAGTTCGCGGTGCGTGCCGCCAACGTTGTCAACGCCACCGGCGTGTGGGCTGACGAGCTGCGCCCGCAGGAGCTCCACGAAGCGGCGGATTTGGATGGCCCTCCCCGGGGCGAGCGGGTGTCGGCTCCATTCATCAGGCCCAGCCGCGGCACCCACCTCACCCTCTCCCACGAGGATCTGCCGCTGGTTGGCGGCGCGATCGTGCCCGCCGGCGAGGGCCGCTCGATCTTTGCGCTGCCGTGGCTGGGGCGCACGCTGGTCGGCACCACCGACAACGACTACGAGGGCGACCTGGAGCACGTGCGGCCCTCCGCGGAGGACATCGACTACCTGCTGGATGCCGTCAACGCGTTCTTCGCCACCGACCTGCGCCCGGCGGATCTGACGGGCGCATACGCCGGGGTGCGGCCGCTGATCTCCAGCGGCGACCCCAAGAAGTCGGTGGACATCTCGCGCAAAGCCGAGCTGTACGAGACCTCCAGCGGCATGATCACGATCACCGGGGGCAAGCTCACCACGTGGCGGCGGATGGCCAAGCTCACCGTCGACCGCCTCGTGGAGCGCGATGCGCGCGAGGCGCCCTGTCGCACGCACGAGATTCCGCTCGGCCAGCCGGTTGCGGTGGAGGAGCTGCCGCGGGTGGAGGGCGTGCCCGAGGAGTCCTACGCCGCGCTGGCGGCCCGCTACGGCTACGCCGCGCACGAGGTGCTCGGGCTCGCGGCTGGCCGAAACGGGGATGCTCGCCAAGGGCGAGCGTCTCCCGGCTTCGGTCGGGGCGAGTTGGCCCAGCCGATCGTGCCCGGCCTCCCCGACCTGCTCGCCGAGGCCGTCCTCGCCGCCCGCCGCGAGCAGGCGCGCAGCATCGCCGACGTGCTGCTGCGCCGCACCCGCCTGTGGCTGCTGGCCGCGCATCACCTCGATGGCTCGCCGTCGGATGGGCCGCCGCCCGGCTCGCCGCCGGAGGGGACACCACCCGGCTCGCCCCCGGACGGGCCGCCGCTGCCGGTGCGCCGCGTCGCGGACGTGCTCGCGGGGGAGCTCGGCTGGAGCGCGCAGCGCACCGCGGAGGAGATTGAGCGCTTCGCCGCGGAGGCTCGCGCGGAGGGATTCGAGGCCGGGTGACGCGCTACCGCGTGCGTGCCGCCGGTCGCGTGCTGGAGCTCGGGACGCGGGCGGGCGGGCCTCTCATCATGGGCGTGGTCAACGCCTCGCCCGACTCCTTCAGCGACGGCGGTCGCTACGGGAGCCTGGAGGAGCGGGTGGAGTTGGCGTTGGCTCACGCCGCCGCTGGCGCCGACATTCTCGACATCGGCGGCGAGTCGGCGACCACCGGGCGTCCTCCCGTGTCGGTGGAGGAGGAGATCGCGCGTGTCGCGCCGCTGATCGAGCGCGTCGTCGCCGAGCTGGAGCGCGATCGCGCTGCGCATCGCACCGGCGAGGGCTGGGGCGCCAGCGACGAGCGGCGTCGGCTTTCCCCCGGTGATGGTGGGGCGCCACCCGTGGTCTCGATCGACACCTACAAGCCCCCCGTCGCTCGCGCCGCGATCGCCGCCGGGGCGCGGATCGTCAACGACGTCAGCGGTCTGCGCGACCCCGAGCTTGCCGCCGTGTGCGCTGAGAGCGGGGCCGCACTGGTGTTGATGCACACCGCCGCCGCCCCCCGCGTGCGCAGGCAGGACCCCGACCTCTATGGCGATGTGGTGGGGGAGGTGCTCGACTTTCTGCGCGAGCGCGTCGCCGTCGCGCTCGAGGCCGGCGTATCCCGCGAGCAGCTGATCCTCGACCCGGGGCCGGATTTTGCCAAGACGCCCGCCCAGACGATCGCGCTGCTCGCTCATGTCGAGCGGCTGCACGAGCTCGAACTGCCCCTGTTGATGGCGATTTCGCGCAAGGACTTCATCGGTGCCCTCACCGGTCGTCCACCGCGCGAGCGGCTGGCCGGCACGCTTGCGGCTTTGGCCCACGGCGTCGACGCCGGCGCGCACATCGTCCGCGTGCATGACGTCGCCGCCGCCGCCGACTTCCTCACGGTGCGCGCCGCGCTGGCCGGGGAACTGCCCCTGAGCAGGGATCTTGCGCTTCCCGAGGAACTGAGACACCAGCCAGAGCGCCGCGCGGTTTGAGGGAGTCGGAGTCGGTGCCTCCGATGTCCTAAGCTGCATGGCGCAAACAGGGGTGCCGGCCGCTGTCCAACGCGGTCGGGCGCCAACCACCCACACGTACGAAGAAGAGGGGACCACAATGACCGTACTCGAGCGCTCCGAGCTTGACGCCAGCCCGCTGGCCGACCTGCATGCGATCGCCGACCAGATCGGCCTCGACGGGTTTCGCAGACTGCGCAAGGCCGACCTGATCGATGCGATCCTTGAGCGCTCCGGCGGCAGCGCAGGGGATGGGGAGGGCGCCGGCGATCGAGGGGGCGATGGCGGCAGCGCTCGGCGCGCGCTCGGCGGACGTGCTGGCGGAGGGCGCACTGGCGGCGAGCGCACCGGCGACGGTGGGCGGGGAGGCGTCGAGGATGAGGGAGCGGGCGAGGAGGACTCGAGCAAGGAGGCCGCAGGCGAGGACCGCGAGACCCGCACCGCGCGCAGACGACGCCCGACGCGCTCGCGCCGCTCCAGGGGTGCCGCCGGCGATCAGGAGCGCGAGTCAGAGGGTGCGACGGCGCGCGAGGAGGAGCCCGGGGGAGCAAAGGGTGGCACGCCGCGTGCCGTGGAGGGCCGCACGGTCGAGGGTGTCGTCGAGCTGCTCGGCAACGGCTCGGCCTTCCTGCGGGTCTCGCCGCCGGAGGCATCCGACGAGGACGTCTACATCTCCGCCGCCCAGGTGCGCCGCTGCGAACTGGTCTCCGGCGATCGGGTGGCCGGCCCGGTGCGCACCCCGCGCGCATCCGAGCGCTACCCCTCGCTGGCGCGCGTGGACACCATCAACGGCGCCCCCGCGGAGTCGGTCGCGGAGGGCACCCGCTACGAGGATCTTGCCGTCGCCCACCCCTCCGAGCGCCTGGAGCTCGATCCTCAGGATCCCACGCTCGGGGCGATCGAATGGCTCACCCCGATCGGCCGCGGCTCGCGCGTGAGTATCGTCGGCGAGGCCCGCTCCGGCAAGACCGAGACGCTGCGGCGCCTGCTCGGCGCGCTCGGTGGCCGCGAGGGCCTGGAGGTGATGCTCGTGCTCAGCGGCGTCCGCCCCGAGGAGGTCGCCGCCTGGCGCGAGGGGCCAGTGGCGCCCGCGGCCGCATTGGACCTCGGCGCCTCCGCCGAGCTTCAGGGCCAGACCGTGGAGCACGTGGTGGACACGGCCAAGCGCGTCGCCGCTCGCGGCGGGCACGTGGTCGTGCTGATCGACACACTCGACTGGCTCCCGCCGCACGCCGCACGGCGGATCCTCGCCGGTGCCCGCAACCTCCTCGAGGGCGGCTCGCTCACGTTGATCGCCACCGCGACCCGACCGCTCGGCGGTGAGAGCACGGTGATCGCGCTCGACGTTGCGCTCACCGCCACGGGGCGCATTCCCGCGCTCGACCTGGCAGCCAGCGGCGTTGTACGCCCCGAGCTGCTCGTGGGCGAGGACGGCGCCGCGGCGATCACCAAGGCCCGCGCCTCGGCGCTGGCACCGTAGCCGCGATTTGTCGTCCCGGGCGCTCGCTCGGCGTGGTCTCGCTCAGCGCAGGTAGGCGACGCGCGCCCACGAGGGCTCGGGCGAGAGCTCGATCGGTTCGCCGCTGCGGGACGACCGCGGATCGTTGGGCTGCACGTAGGCGAAGCTGCACGTCTCCTCGACGAACGCCACCCCGAGCTCGCCCTCGTTGACGCGCTGGTCGAGCCACGCGCCACGGAACACAAGACGTCGCAGCCAGTGCACCAGCGAGCGCTCCGCGGGTCCCACCAGATCCTGCCAACACTCGTTGACGTGCTCTCCCAGCGCCGATGCCGGGTCGAGGATCTCGCCGTTGACGGCGAGGTTGACGAGATCTTCCAGCTCGTCCTCCCCCAGCCTGCCGCCGACAAAGCCCAGCTTCAGGGCCGCCTGCTCGCAGCGCTCGGCGAAGTCATCCTCGTTGAAGGTGAAGCGCAGCTCCCCGTATTCGAGGACGAAGTCCTCTCCCGAGTTGTAATTTCCGCGGCGTGTCTTGTCCATGACGTAAGTGCCGGAGATAGTGGATTGATAGGAGGGTTCGGCCCCCGGCCTCCGGCCGGCTGCGCCACCCCTGGGTCAGGCTCCGTGCCGTCGGCATCATAAGCCGAGTTCCTCCCCCCGTGGGGGTGCTGCATGGGAGATTGCACGGACACGTATACCCTCCAAGTCGATGGCGCGCCTCACCGAGCAAGGATCGCGGCGGTCGGAGGGGGTCCCCGGCGGACCGCAACGGCCGGCCGGCCCCGGCTACCGCACCGCGCTGGTGCCGATCTTCGGCGATGACGTCAGCGCCGCCGCGATCGGCCGCGCCGCCAAGTTGATCGGTAAGGGTGGGGTCATCCATGCCGTCTTCGTGCTTCCCGTCCCTTCCCAACTGCCGCTCCAGGAGGGCTTGGAGCAGGAGGAGGCTCAAGGTCGCTCGGTGCTCGAGAGCGCGCGCATCCAGGCGCGTCGTGCCGGCATCCGCATCCACACCGGTGTGATCCGTACCCGCAACCCCGGCGCCGCGCTGGTGGACGAGGCCCGGAGGCTGGAGGCGGACATGATCTACTGGTCCACGCTCCATGCCCCCGCCGGCGAGCGGCACATCGGCCCAACCGCGCTGCACCTGCTCAGCAGGCGCCCCTGCCGGGTGATCATCGAGACCGAGGGCCGTCCGGCTCTGGCTACTGCAGACCGATCACGAGGCGCGTCCGCTTGACCCCGTCGGCTAGCGACTCGCCGCCGCCGGCCGTGATGGTGGCGAGTGGGGCGATCGTCGAGGCGAGGCTCGAGAAGCCGGGGGCCTGGTTGAGCCCGAGCGATTCGAGCAGCCCGGAGAGCGTGTGGACTTCGATCACCGCGCTCGGCTCGATCCCCCCGCCGAGGGTGCTCGCCGCGGCGCTGTAAGAGGGTGCGCTCCCCAGCGTGCTCTGGGGGTTGAGCGCTTCCTCAATCGATGAGCTCCCCAATCCCGCCACGAACTTGCCGTGCCCGGCCGCGAGCGTCAGCTGCAGCGGGAAGTCCGGCAGCCTCACCGTCATCGCGGTTTCCGTCCCGGGCACGGAAGTGGGCGAGGTTTGGGCGCCCGCTTCGCGGTATGCCTGCGCGAGCTTTGCTACCGCCGCGTACGAGCGGGCTGGATCCTCGGAGGTGATGACGACCGCCGCCTGCAGCTCGAGCACGCTGCTGCCGCTCACATACAGTCCGGTGGCGCCCGCCCAGCTCGAGCAGGTCGCGCTGCACGTTCAGCGAGCGCGCGCTCAGCGGTGCCAGTAGCTTGCCGAAGTCGATGCCGTCGAAGTTCAACGTCGAGCCCAGCGAGGCGAGCGCGCCAAAGCTCTGCGTACCGTGGCCCAGCGTACTGCCGAGGTCGCCGATGCCCACCGCCAACCATGAGCTGCCGGGGAGCCCGCGCAGCACCTGCGCTCCGCTTTCGCCGAGCGCTTCGGATTCGGTGGAACTCGACGCCGTTCCGCTCGAGCTGCTGCCGGCGACGGACGATGTCGGGGGCAGCGTGTCGAGGTCGAGCGCCACGGCGTTCGAGCTCGGGACCACCGACACATACAACTGGCCGGGGTTCCCGAGCAGGCTTTCGAGCAACGGCAGGATCGATTCCGCGCCGCCGGCGCTCCCACTGCTGCCGGCGCTCTTGCGCGAGCGCGCGAGTTCTTCGGGGCTCAGATAGGCGTTGGCGAGGGCTCCGTGTTCGGCGGTGGAGGCGAGCTTCGCGTAGGCGCTCGCGTGCGCCAGCGAGGGGCCGCCGGCGGCCGTTTCGATCACGCTC
Organism: uncultured Solirubrobacterales bacterium; assembly: GCA_963791485.1. Classification (GTDB taxonomy): domain Bacteria; phylum Actinomycetota; class Thermoleophilia; order Solirubrobacterales; family Solirubrobacteraceae; genus Palsa-744. Next base: position 265,921 of record CAWBSO010000003.1, on the reverse strand, counting down.
TTGATCCCCGCTTCGCTGCCGATCACGGCGAACTCGTGCACGATCCCCTCCGCCACCCCGTCGGGTGAGACCTGGTAGGTGACGCCGCGATAGCTGGTCGTGTGCGCGCCCGCGCTGTGAGCCTGTCCTTCCAGGAACGATTTGGCCTTGGCGACGTCGGTCGTGTCGAGCACCAACGCCCCCTGCGCGGAGCTCGCGCCGAGGACCGTCTGCAGGCCGCCCTGCCCGAGCAAAGCAGCTTCCAGGCCACCAAACCCTTCTGAGAGGAGCTTTTCGAGCGTTTCCTTGCCCAGCAGTCCCTGTGCGTGTGAGAGGGCGATCGCGCTGAGGAACGCCCCTGCGTGGGGGCCCAGCCACGGCTGGACTTCTCGGGAGTAGTTGGGGGCCTTGCCGGTGGGGCCCGCCAGCAGCTTCAGCAGACCTTCGAACGGGTGCTGGCGGCCGGTGAGCTTGTGCGCCGCCGCGGTGGCGTTGGTCTTCAAGCTGCCTTCGGGTTGCACCACCGCGTCGAGGTACAGCGGCGCTGAGGCGGGCGTCACCGTCGCCGGGCTCGCGCTCGTTCCACTCGAGCTGGAGCCACAGCCGCCAAGCGCCACCGCGAGCAGCGCGACCACGCCGGCAAGCGTCATCGAGAGGGTTGATCGAAGAAGAGGGGCCAGGCCAGCCGGCCTGAAGCCGTCGGGGCCACCCCCTTTGTGTGTGGCCGATCTCACTGTGGGGATCCTATGCCCACCGGCGGCATCCGCGCAAGGCGCATCGCGCACATGCAACTTCCGTGGCAAAACGTCGCGGTGCAGAGCCGTTTGCAGATTTTCGGGCTTCCGAGGGTCTCTGGGCGGAACCTTGAAAACCGACGGTTTGCAGGCATTTTTGCCCACCTGGCGGGTGCGGTGATGGTAAAGTGGGGAAAAATGTGCAGTCAGGGTTGCGTTGTGGGGGAAAGTGGGGTACGTTGCCGGGAACGAGCCGAGGTGGAGAGGCTCCTCCCACCTCTCCACCTCGGCTCCAAAGACCGGCAGTCGGCTGGATGCTGGCCAACCGGCCCTCGTTGCAATCAGATCGATCTGGAGCACAGGCACAGTGGCTTTCCGTGGCACCTACGACCACACGCTCGACGCGAAGAACCGCCTCACGGTGCCGGCCCGCTATCGGGCGACGTTGGCCGAGGGTGTGGTGATGGCGATGCCCGTGGACCTCGAGCCGTGCGTGGGGGTGTGGCGCCCGCAGGAGTACGAGCGCTACACCGAGCGCGCGCTCGCCGAGCTGCCGCCGCTCTCGCCCCGCCTGAGCGAGCTGGAGCGCTTCTTCTACGGCAGCTCCCAGGACGCCGAGCTTGACTCCGCCGGGCGGATCATGCTCCCCGGCTTCCTCGCCGAGCACGCGGCGCTCAGCAAGGACGTCGTGGTCGTCGGCGCCGGGGATCGGCTGGAGCTGTGGGACCGCGACCGTTGGAACGAGCACCGACCGACGCTGCTGGGCGGCGTCGCGGAGATCACCGCGCGTGTCGACCATCCTGCTTGACATGACCGTTCACATCCCCGTGCTCGCAGGGGAGTTGATCGATGTGCTCGACCCGCAGCCCGGACAGGTCGCGATCGACTGCACCTTCGGCGGCGGTGGCCACGCGCGCCTGGTCGCCCAGCGCCTGGGCGCGGGTGGGACGCTGGTAGCGATCGACCGCGACCCCGTCGCCGAGGAGCGCTTCGCCGAGCTCGCCGAGGAGCTGCCGTGCACGGTGCGCTTCATCCGCGGCGACTACGCCGAGGCGCTGGAGCTGCTCGCGCGAGAGGGGCTGCGCGCGGACAGCGTGTACTTCGACCTCGGCATGTCCTCGATGCAGGTGGACACGCGCGAGCGCGGCTTCTCCTACTCCTACGACGCGCCTCTCGACATGCGCATGGACCCCGACCAGGAGCTCGACGCGCGCGAGATCCTCGCCACCTGGGATCAGCGCCGGCTGGCGGGGATGCTGCGCGAGCTCGGCGAGGAGCGGCACGCGGGCGCGATCGCCCGCGCGATCGTGCGTCGCCGCGAACGGGAGGGCGCCGATGCGATTCAAACCACACAGGAGCTGGTGGAGATCGTCACCTCGGCGATCCCCGCCCCTGCGCGCTTCGCCGGGGGACATCCCGCCAAGCGCGTCTTCCAGGCGCTGCGGATCGCGGTCAACGACGAGCTGGAGCAGCTCGATCGCGCGCTGCCGCTGGCGTGGGAGCTGCTACGCGAGGGAGGGGTGCTCGCCGGCATCTCCTTCCATTCGCTCGAGGATCGGCGCGTGAAGCGCTTCATGGTCGCGCGCGCGCAGGGTTGCATCTGCCCGCCCGACCTGCCCGTGTGCGCCTGCGGGCGCACGCCACAGGCGGCGCTGCTGACGCGCCGCGCGATCGTCGCCTCCGCGGGCGAGCTCGCGCACAACCCACGCGCCTCCTCGGCGCGGCTACGGGCCGCGCGGAAGCTGGCGGGCGGTTCGGGGGCAGCGACATGACCCCGCCCACGGCTGCCGCGCCCGCTGTTCGTCCTCGCCCTGCTCGTCATGGTCGTCCGCTCCGACCATCGCGTCCGGTGTCGCGACCGCGTCGAATCTCAGGCCCCGTCCGCGTCGGGTCGACGGGCGCGGGGTCGGTGGGGTGGGCGGGCTTACCTTCCCAAGCGCGGACTGGTCTGCATCTCCCCGATCGCCTACTCGATCGGCTGATCGGCGGTCGCGCATGGATCGCCGTGATCGCGTTCGCGCTGATCGGGATTGTCGGAATGCAGCTGTGGGTGGTGAAGCTGGGTGTGGGGATCGGTCGTGCGGTCGAGCACACACAGTCTGCTGCAGCAGGAGAACTCGGTGCTCTCCGCCGAAGACTCGGCGCTCTCCTCGGGCGAACGCATCGAACGGCTGGCGCTCGCCAAGGGCATGGTGCCCGCCTCGCCGGTGGCGCTGCACTTCGACACGGTACGCGGCCCGCTCGACGCGCGGCTGGCGGCGGCGGCGCTGGCGAAGCCGATCCAGACACAGACGACCAGCTCGCCCGCGGCTGGTGGCCCAGCGAGCGCAGAAACGAGCACTGGTTCCGCGGGCGCCGAACCGAGCTCGAGCGCCGCAAGTGGCGCGACGGCGAACCCGACCTCCACGAGCCCAACCGGCGGCGAAGCGACTGGCACCGAAGCGACGCCTGCGCAGGCGCCCACCACGCCTGAAACGACCGCTGCGCAAGCGCCCACCCCGGCGGCGGAAGCCGCGCTGAGGGCGACCGGCGGCTCCACCGAAGCCGCGAGCGCGTCGCTCGGCTCCGGTGGAGGTACCCAGGCCCCGGGGGGCTGAGCACCCGTGGCGGGCGTGCAGAAGCGCATCGGGGTGCTGTTCGCGGTGTTCTTCGGGCTGCTCACGATCGCGGCGGGGCGCACGCTATACCTCGGCGTACTGCACAGCGCGGCGTTGCGCAGGGCCGCCAACACACAGCAGGTGACGCTCGAAGCAGTACTGGCGCCGCGGGGGACGATCACCGATCGCCACGGGACGGTGCTGGCGATCTCCGAACCGGTGGATGACATCTCGGCCGACCCGTATCTGGTGAAGGAACCGCTCAGCGCGGCCGAAAAATTGGCCCCACTAGTGGGGCGCTCGCAGGCGACGGTGCTCAGAGACCTGAGCGAGCGCAGAGGCTTCGTGTACCTCGCAAAGGAACTGCCGGCGGTGCGAGCGAAGGCGGTGATGGCGTTGAACCTCTCCGGCGTGAATGGCACGCCGACGATGCGCGAGGTGTATCCACGCGACGCGCTGGCGGCGCAGGTTCTAGGGATGATGGGCGAAAATGGCGGGTTGTCAGGTTTGGAGTACGCCGACAACGCGATCTTGCAGGGTAAGGCAGGCGAGCGGCGCGTGGTCAGCGACGCACACGGTCAGCCGATCTCGATCTCCGACGTTCACCGTGAGGTGCCGGGAGCGCAACTGAGGCTGACGGTGGACGCGAACATCCAGCAGCGCACCGAAGCTGTGTTGAGTGCGGTGGGCAAGGTGTTTCACCCCAAAGATGCAACCGCGATCGTGATGCAGCCGGATACGGGCGCGGTACTCGCGATGGCGAGCTGGCCGCAGCTGAGCCTCGAACGCCCTCCCACATCCAAGGCGGCGCTCGAAGCGGCGCTGGAGAACCGGGCTGTGAGCTTCAACTATGAACCGGGCTCGACCTTCAAGGTGGTGGCGGTGTCGGGGGCGTTGCAGAGGGGGTTGATCACACCCAGCACCGAATTCGACATTCCCGATCAGATTCAGGTCGCCAACCGCACGATCCACGACGCGGAGGAACACCCCGAAGAGATGCTCACCACCGCGCAGATCCTTGCGCAATCGAGCAACGTGGGGGCGATCACGATCGGCAAACTGGAGGGTGAGACCACCTTCAACGAATGGGTTCACCGGTTCGGCTTCGGGGCGCGGACGGGAGTGGATCTGCCCGGCGAGGAAGTCGGGAAGGTGCTGAATCCAAGTGAATACTCGGGCTCCTCGATGGGCAACCTGCCGATCGGACAGGGCGAGCTGGTGACACCGATTCAGATGGCGAGCGCATACGCCGCGCTCGCCAACGGCGGCATCCTGCGCACGCCGCACATCGTGGCGGCGGTGAACGGCCACCCTACCGAGCTGCCGCGGGGGCATCGCATCATGTCGGCGAACGTCGCCGCGCAGGTGCGCCAGATGCTGCGCGGGGTGCTGGCACCCGGGGGTACGGCGAGCGAGGTCTCGGTGCCCGGGTACACGCTCGCGGGCAAGACCGGCACCGCCAGCAAGGTGGACCCGGAAACCGGGGAATACTCGGAAACCGCCTTCGTGGCCTCGTTCATCGGCTTCGCGCCGGCATCCGATCCGAAGCTGCTGTGCGCGGTGATCGTCGACGAACCGCAGGACGGCTCGATCTACGGCGGCACGGTCGCCGCCCCCGCATTCGGCCAGATCATGGACTTCGCGCTGCCTTACCTTGGCATCCCGCCGGGGTAGTCCCGAGTCGGCCGGGACGGCCCGTGCCTATCGCGCCCGTTGCGAGGCATGGAGGCCGAGCCCCCGGCGCCCGTGCTGCCGCTCACCCGCGCGGACGATCCCCAGCGCACACCCTGATCAGCCGTGGCGCGATACGGTGCCAGGATGCCGACCTTCACCCCATCCCACCGCGGCGGCTCCGGCCCGCCGATGGTCTGCCTGCACGGCGTCACCGACACGTGGCGCACGTGGGAGCTCGTGCTGCCCGCGCTCGAACGCGAGCACGACGTGCTGGCGCCGACGCTCGCGGGCCACGCCGGTGGGCCGCCGATCGCCGGGGAGCCCGACGATGGAACGCTGCCCGACGCGGTCGAGCGGGCGATGGACGAGGCTGGCTTCGAGACGGCGCACATCGTCGGCAACTCGCTCGGGGGGTGGGTCGCGCTGCAGTTGGCCGCGCGCGGGCGGGCGCGCAGCGTGGTGGCGCTCGCGCCGGCCGGGGGCTGGCCTGCGCAGGACGCCTCCTTCGGGGGAACGCTCGAGTTCTTCGAGACGGCGCAGGGGCTGTTGAAACAGGCGGCGCCGTACGCCGATCAGATCGCCGCTACGCCCGAGGGCCGTCGCCGGGCGACCCAGTACATCACCACCAACCATGAGCACATCCCAGCGGAGCTGATCGCCCACCAGATCGCCGGCGCCGCGGGCTGCAAGGGGCTCGAGGTGCTGATCGCGCTATCGGTGCGCGCCGGCTGGCGGCTCGACGCCGAGCGGATCGAGTGTCCCGTGCGGGTCGTGTGGGGCAGCGGCGACCAGATCCTGCACTGGCCTTCGGCCGCGGCGCGCTTCCGCGAGGAGTGGCTGCCGCACGCCGACTGGGTCGAGCTGGAGGGCATCGGGCACTGCCCGCAGCTGGACGTGCCGTTGGAGACCTCACAGCTGATCTCGGGCTTCGCCTCCGGCGAGCGGAGCGCCGACGCAGGCGCAGGTTCCGCCGCGGCGGGCGCTTGACGCGCCAGGCAGCCGGCTCCGCCCGCAATTCGTGTCGGGATGCCGGCGCGCCGGCCTCACGCCTCGTACGTCAACAGCGCGTGCGCCCCGTGCGGAGCGAGCCGCTCGCGGCCCCGCAGGAACGCGAGCTCGACCAGGAAGCCGCAGCCGACGACCTTTCCGCCGAGCTGCTCCACTAGCTCACACAGCGCCGCCGCGGTGCCGCCGGTCGCCAGCAGGTCGTCGTGGACGAGCACGCGCGTGCCGCGCCCGATCGCGTCGGTGTGCAGCTCGAGCTGGTTGGTGCCGTACTCGAGCAGGTACTCGGCGCTGATCGTCTCGTAGGGCAGCTTGCCCGGCTTGCGCGCCAGCACGAACCCCGCGCCGAGCTCCAGCGCGAGCGCCGGCCCGAGCAGGAAGCCGCGGGCCTCGGCGGCGACGACGCAGTCGGCGCGCAGCGGGCGCGCATACTGCGCCAGACCGCGCACCGCCAGCGCGAGGGCGTGCGGGTCGGCCATCAGCGGCGTGATGTCCTTGAAGAGGATCCCAGGCCGCGGGAAGTCGGGGATGTCGCGAATCAGCGCGCGCAGCCGCTCGGTGGTGTCGGTCGCCGCTTCAGAGTCGTGCACACGCTCATCGTAAAAGAGGCCCACCCACCCAACGAGAATGAGACTGTGTCTCATTTGGTTGGAGGCTCCAAGGGCCACGGCGGTGCTAGGGTCGGCGCGTGAAGGCGCGGGTCGACTACGAGCTGCACGGGCGCACGTATGTGAGCCACCGGCGCACCGACCCCCGGATCGCGGCGCGGATCCATGTGGCGCTGGGGGACGCGCGCACGGTGCTCAACGTCGGCGCTGGGGCGGGGTCGTACGAGCCGGAGGATCGCTGGGTGCTGGCAGCGGAGCCGAGCGCGACGATGCGAGCGCAGCGGCCTGCCGGCGCCGCGCCGGCGATCCCCGCGCGCGCGGAGGCGCTGCCCTTCGACGACGGAACGTTCGACGCGGCGATGGCGTGCGTGACGATCCACCACTGGCAACCGCCCGAGGCCGGTTTGGCGGAGCTGCGCCGGGTGGCGCGCGGACCGGTGGTCGTGTTCACGTTCGAGCTGCAGGCCCTGCCCGCCTGGCAGCTGGAGTTCCTGCGCGAGGGAGTGGCGGCAGAGTTGCCGCGGTATCCGGCGATTGACGACGTCGTCGCCGCGCTCGGGGGGCGCACGCGGGTGGAGCGGATCCCGACGCCGGGGGACTGTGTCGACGGCTTCTTCGAGGCCTTCTGGCGCCGTCCCGAGGCACTGCTCGACCCGGCGGTGCGCGCCGCCCAGTCGGTGTGGGCGCTGCTCGAGCCGGACGTGGAGCAGCGGATCGTCGAGCGCCTCGACGCCGCGCTTCGCTCCGGCGCATGGGACGCCGAGCACGGCCACCTGCGCGAGCGGGAGAGCCTCGACGGAGCCCTGCGCCTCGTGATCTCAGAGGCCCCGTGAAAGCCGGCGGATAAACTCCGATGCAGCCGATGGAGACGCCGCTCGAACACTTCGACGTGCTGATCGTGGGGGCCGGTCTCTCCGGGATCGGCGCCGGCGTTCATCTACAGACCAACTGCCCTGGGCGCAGCTACGCGATCCTCGAGGCCCGCGAGCGGCTGGGGGGCACCTGGGATCTCTTCCGCTACCCGGGCATCCGCTCGGACTCGGACATGTACACGCTGGGTTACTCCTTCAAGCCGTGGAAGGACGCCAAGGCGATCGCCGACGGCGAGTCGATCCTCAGCTACGTCGAACAGGCCGCGCGCGAGCACCGCATCGACGAGCGGATTCGCTTCAACCATCGCGTAGTGCGCTCCGAGTGGAACTCGGAGGATGCGCGCTGGACGGTGGAAGCCGAGCGCGGGAGCACCGGGGAGGCCGTCCAGCTCACCTGCGGCTTCCTGCTGATGTGTAGCGGCTATTACCGCTACGACGAAGGCTACACGCCCGAGTTTCCCGGCGCCGAGCGCTTTGCCGGGCAGATCGTGCACCCCCAGCACTGGAGCGATGAGATCGAGTACGCCGGCAAGCGCGTGATGGTGATCGGCAGCGGCGCGACCGCGATCACGCTCGTCCCGGCGATGGCGGGCAGCGCGGCGCACGTCACGATGCTGCAGCGCTCGCCCAGCTACGTCGTCTCGCTGCCGGCGGAAGACCGGATCGCGAACGCTCTGCGCCGCAGGCTGCCGGCGCAGACGGCATACGAGATTGTGCGCTGGAAGAACGTGCTGCGCACGATGGCGAGCTTCCAGATCGCGCGGCGGTGGCCGGCAGCGATGAAGTCGCTGCTGCGCAAAGCGCTCGAACAGCAGCTGCCGCCCGGGTACGACATCGACACCCACTTCAAACCCCGCTACGACCCATGGGACCAGCGCTTGTGCCTGGTGCCGGACGGCGATCTCTTCAAGGCGATCGGCGCGGGCCGCGCCTCGGTCGTGACCGACCGCATCGAGACCTTCACTGAGCGGGGCATCCGGCTGGCCTCCGGGGCTGAACTGGAGGCCGACGTGATCGTCACCGCCACCGGGCTGAACCTCGTGATATTCGGCGGCATGGAGATCGCCGTCGACGGCCGCGAGGTGGAGCTCGCGCAGACGATGAGCTACAAGGGCATGCTGCTCAGCGGCGTGCCCAACCTCGCGCTCACCGTGGGGTACACCAACGCCTCGTGGACGCTGAAGTGCGACCTCACCTGCGAATACGTGTGCCGGCTGCTCAACCATATGGGGGCGAACGGGTACGACGTGTGTACGCCCCGCCGCGACCCCGCGGTCGCCGAGCTGCCGTTCCTCGACTTCTCCTCCGGATACATCCTGCGCACGATCGACCAGTTCCCGAAACAGGGCGCTGAGGCGCCGTGGCGCCTCTACCAGAACTACGCGCTCGACATCCTCAGCCTCAAGCGCGGCGCGATCGAGGATGGCGCGTTGGAGTTCTCCCGCGTCGGGGTGGCGGTGAGATCCGCGGAGCGGGTGGCGGTCTGAGCATCGACCCTCGATGAGGCTGGCGGATTTGATCCCGGCCGGGCTGAACGCGAGTGGACCGATCGAAGATCGGGGGCACCGCCGCCGAAGGCGGTGGTCGGGCGATGCCGCGGCGGTGGAGATCGCGAGCCTCGCGTACGACAGCCGCAGGGTCGGGCCGGACGCGCTGTTCTTCTGTGTGCCCGGCGAGCACAGCGACGGCCACGACCACGCCGCGCAGGCGGTGCAGGCGGGAGCCGCTGCGCTGGTGGTCGAGCGTCCGTTGGGAGAAGGGGTGCCGGAGGTCGTGGTGGAGTCGGCGCGCGCGGCGATGGCGCCGGTGGCGGCGCGCTTCTACGGCGAGCCGGCACGGGAGCTGCGGGTGCTCGGGGTGACGGGCACGAACGGCAAGACCACCACGGCGTATCTGATGCGGGCGCTGCTGGAGGCGAGCGGCGTGCAATGCGGATTGCTGGGGACGGTCAAGTCGGTCATCGGTGGGCAGGACCGGCCGGTCGCCCGCACCACGTCCGAGGCGATCGACCTGCAGGCCGACCTGCGGGCGATGCTCGCGGCCGGGGACGAGGCGTGCGCGATGGAGGTCTCCTCGCATGCCCTGGCGCTGGAGCGTGCCGGCGCGATCCCCTTTGCGGCCGCCGTGTTCACCAACCTCACACAGGACCATCTGGACTTTCACCCGACGATGGAGGAGTACTTCCTCGCCAAGCGCAGGCTGTTCCTGCCCGAGCGGGGGGAGGGCCCGGCGGCAAGCGTCGTCAACCTCGGCGACGAGTACGGGCGCCGTCTGGCGGAGGAGCTGCCCGAGGCGCACACCTACGCCGTCGAAGGCGAGGCCGAACACGCCGTCGAAGGCCCGGCCGACTACGCCGCCCGCGATCTGCGCTGCGGGCCGGAGGGGACGCGCTTCATCCTGCGCACGCCCGCCGGCGAGCAGCCGCTGACGCTGCCGATGCCCGGGCGCTTCAACGTCGCCAACGCGCTCGCGGCGCTGGCGGGCGTGCATTTGCTCGGCTGCCCGCTCGATCCGCTGATCGAGGCGCTCGAAGCCGGGGTGCGGGTGCCGGGCCGCTTCGAGCCGGTCGACGAGGGACAGGCGTTCGCCGTGGTCGTGGACTATGCCCACACCCCTGACTCGCTGGAGAACGTGCTCCGTGCGGCCCGGGAGATGGTCCACGGGCATGGCCGCTTGATCTGCGTGTTCGGCGCGGGCGGGGACCGGGACCGCGGCAAGCGGCCGTTGATGGGCGAAATCGCAGCCCGGCTCGCGGACCTGGTGACGGTCACCTCCGACAACCCGCGCTCGGAGGACCCCGAGGCGATCATCGAGGAGATCTTCGCTGGCATCCACGAGCCGCGGGTGGCGCCGACGAGCGGCTACACCGCAAATGGGGTCACCGACCGGCGAATTGCGATCCACGCGGCGATCGACGACGGGCAGCCGGGGGACGTGGTGGTGATTGCCGGCAAGGGCCACGAGCAGGGCCAGGAGTTGGCCGGCGGGCGGAAGATCCCCTTCGACGACGTGGCGGTCGCACGCGAGGCCCTTGCCGCGCGCACGCAGGGCGTGCGGACCGGGACCCAATGATCGGCTGGAACGGCGAGCGGGTCGCCGCCGCTGCCGGGGCCGAGCTGCTGCGCGGCGCCTCGCAGGCCGGCGGGCCGCGGCGCTGCTCGATCGACTCGCGCGAAATCCAGCCCGGCGACTTGTTCGTCGGGCTGCGTGGAGAGCACGTGGACGGCGGAGCCTACGCGGAGCCGGCGTTGCGCGCAGGCGCATGGGGAGTGCTGGTGGTCCCCGAGCACGTGGATGCGCTCGCCTCCGTGCGCACGCACGCGCTCGCCGGGGAGGCATCGGCGCCGCGGGAGCGCGCGACGACGCCGGCGGGTGGCGCGATACTGGTGCACCCCGACCCACTCGCCGGATTGCAGGCGCTGGCGCGCGCGTGGCGCAAGGCGCTCGGGGAGGAAGGCGCCAGGGTCGTTGCGATCACGGGCTCCACGGGGAAGACCTCAACGAAGGACATCCTCGCGGCGCTGCTGCGCGACGCGGAAGCGCTGGCCGAAACGGAGATGCCGGCCGAAGGCCGGTGTCTACCGGCTTCGGTGGGCGGCCCCGCCGTAGCAACCCAGGCGAACCTCAACACCGAGATCGGGCTGCCGCTGACGGTGCTGGCGACGCCAGCGGGCACGAAGGCGCTGGTGCTGGAGATGGCGATGCGCGGGAGGGGGCAGATCGCGGAGCTGACGGCGATCGCGCAGCCGGAGGTGGGAGTGATCGTGAACGTGGGCCCGGTGCACCTGAAGCAGCTGGGCACGATCGAGGCCGTGGCGGCGGCCAAGGCCGAGCTGATCGCCGGGATGGCGCCCGGGGCGACGGTTGTAGTGCCCGCGGGCGAGCCGCTGCTGGAGTCCCACCTGCGCGCCGACCAGCACACGGTGACGTTCGGCGAGGGCGGGGACTTGGAATTGGTCGGGCGCGCGAAGAACGGAGAGGTGACGATCGTGGACCACACGCACGGGGGCGAGCGCATCACGGTGCGGCCGTCGTTCGCGCAATCCCATAACCTGCGCAATCTGCTGGCCGCGACGGCGGCAGCGCGCGCGCTCGGCGTCACCCCGCAGGGGAGGCTGGACGTGGAGTTCTCGGCGCTGCGCGGCGAACGCGTGGCGCTGGCAAAAGGAATCGTGCTGATCAACGACTGCTACAACGCCAACCCGATGTCGATGCGGGCCGCGCTCGACGATCTCGCCGCGAGCGAGGGCGCTCGTCGGGTGGCGGTGCTAGGCGACATGCTGGAGCTGGGTGGGCAGGAGCGCTGGCTGCACCGCGAGATCGGGGCGTACGCCCGCGCGCGCGGAGTCGATCTACTGCTCACGGTCGGCCCGCTCGCGAGTGAGATGGGGAAGGAGGAGGGGGGGGAGGGGGCTGTCTACTCCGTTCCCGGCGCCGCAGAGGCGGCGGAGCTGCTGGGGAGGCTCCTACATGCTGGCGATGTCGTGCTCGTCAAGGGCTCGCGTGGCATGGCATTGGAGCGGGTCGCCCAGGCGCTTGCCGCGGAGTCCGGTCATCCGCTGGGGGCGGATGCTCCGGGGATCGGTCGGGCGGGTACGGATGCGCCGGGGGCTGGGGCCGCGACGGCGCCGCACGCGCTCGGACAGGACGGGAGAGGCTGAATGGGCCGCGTCCTGATCGGGGGGACGGCGGCGCTGCTGATCTGCATCTTCCTTAGCCCGAAGTTCATCGAATTCCTGCGCCGGCGCGAGTTCGGCCAGCACATCCGCGAGGAGGGCCCGGAGGGGCACCGCGAGAAGGCGGGGACGCCGACGATGGGCGGGGTGATCATCTTCATCGCGGTGGCGATCCCGTTCCTGATCCTCACCGGCTACGAATGGCGCGCGCTGGGCGTGTTCGGCACGGCGCTGGCGTGCGCGCTGCTGGGCTTCGCCGACGACTACACCAAGCTCGTGCGCCGCCGCTCGCTGGGCCTGCGGGCGCGTACCAAGCTGGCGGTGACGATCGCGATCTCGCTCGCGCTGTGGTTCGTGGCGACCCACGAGGCCAACCTGCCCGAAACGCTGCGTCTGCGGTTCGTCGACTACACGGTCGATCTCGGCCCGTTCTACCCGCTGCTGATCTACCTCGTCGTCGCCGGCACGACCAGTGCGGTCAACCTCACCGACGGCCTCGACGGCCTGGCGGCTGGCTGCGCGGCGATCGTGCTGTTGGCGTACATCGGCATCACGTTCATCACCTCCGAGTACAACGTCTCCAACCAGTACGACCTCTCGATGCTTGCGGCCTGCCTGGTCGGAGGCTGCATCGGCTTTCTCTGGTTCAACGCCTTCCCGGCGACGATCTTCATGGGCGACACCGGCGCGCTCGGCCTCGGCGGGGCGATCGCGGGCCTGGCGGTGATGACCAAGACCGAGGTGCTGCTGATCCTGCTCGGCGGGATCTTCGTGTTCGAGGCGCTGTCGGTCGTGATCCAGGTGGCGTACTTCCAGTGGCGCCACAAGCGCGTCTTCCTGATGGCGCCAATCCACCACCACTTCGAGCTGCGGGGCTGGTCGGAGACGAAGATCATCCTGCGCTTCTGGATCATCGCCGCGATCTGCTGCGCGATCGGCTTCACGATCTACCGCCAAAGCCTTGGGTGAGGTCGAGCGGTCCGGCACGATGAGGTCATCGTCTCCGCTCCCGGGCCTCGACGCAAGCGCGAGCACCAACTCGGGGAGGGTGGCGCGATGAATCCCCGTCCACCGATCCCCGCAGGTCCCTACCTGATCGTGGGCCTGGCTCGCTCGGGGGAGGCGGTGGCGCGTCTGCTGCGCGAGCGCGGGGAGCAGGTGATCGGCGTTGACGCGGGTACACCGCCGGGAATGGAGGCGCTGGCCGAGCAAGGAGTCGAGCTGCACCTGCGCGACGACGGCCTCGTTTGCTTGGAGCGCGCGGGCGCCGTGGTAAAGAGCCCGGGTGTGCCCGCTCAGGCCCCCGTCATCACCGCGGCCCGTGCCCGCGGCCTGCCCGTGCTCGGTGAGCTGGAGTTGGCGTGGCGATTGCTGCCCAACGAGCTCATCGCAGTGACCGGCACGAACGGCAAGACCACGACGGTGGAGCTGATTGGCCACATCCACCGCGAGGCCGACCTGCCGGTCGCGGTGGCCGGCAACGTCGGTACGGCGCTGTCCGGCCTGGTGGGGAAGCTGGACGAACGCGCCACGATCGTCTGCGAGGCATCCTCTTTTCAGCTGGAGGACACGCTCGCGTTCGCCCCGGAGGTGGCGGTGCTGCTCAACATAACCCCCGACCACCTCGACCGCCACGGGACGCTGGCGGCCTACCGCGAGGCGAAGCTGCGGATCTTCGCCCACCAGGGGGATGGGGACGTTGCGGTGATCCCGGCGGGGCCGCCTGAGACTGCGCTTTGCTCGGGTGTGCGCCGGGTGCGCTTCGGAGAAGGAGGGGAGGCCGAGTGCGCGCTGCGCGACGGGCGCCTGTGGTGGCAGGGCGAGCCACTGCTGGAGACCGCGGAGCTGAGCCTGCGCGGAGCCCACAACATCCAGAACGCGATGGCCTCCGCCGCGGTCTGCCTCGCGCGCGAGGTCGATCCTGACGCGGTGCGCGCTGGTCTGCGCAGCTTCCCGGGCGTCCCCCACCGCTTGCAGGAGGTGGCGCGTCTTGGGGGGGTGCTGTACGTCAACGACTCCAAGGCGACCAACGTCGCAAGCACGCTCGTCGCGCTGCAGGCGTTTCCCGACGGCGGGGTCCACCTGATCCTCGGCGGCCAGGGCAAGAACCAGGACTTTGCCCCTCTGCGCAAGCCCGTGGCAGCGAGCTGCCGTGCGGTCTACCTGATCGGCGAAGACGCCCCCCGGATTGCCGCGGCGCTGGGGGGCGAGGTGGCGCTTGAAGGCGCGAAGGTACCATCGCACGAATGCGGCGACTTGGAGCACGCCGTGGCAGCGGCCAGCGCAGCGGCGAGCGCGGGCGAGACGGTGCTGCTCTCCCCGGCCTGTGCCAGCTTCGACCAGTTCGCCGACTTCGAGGCGCGGGGCGAGCGGTTCTTGAAGTTGGTCCATGAGATCGAGTAGAATGCACTGCGGGTATGGGCTGCTGATGCGTATGACGATGTACACCGACGGAAGTCTCGACTGATGCGACGTCCACTGCGTTGGGTAATTGCGACCGCAGGAGCCGCGCTGACCTTCGCCGTGCTGCCCGCCGCGGTGCTGGCTGCCTCGCAGCCGTCGATCGAAAGCACCGTGGCATACCAGATCACGGAGACCGACGCCACGCTCGAAGCGAAGATCAATCCCGAGAGTGTCATTGGGGAAAGTGGTGCGTACTACCAGTTCGAGGTGGTCGCGAATACGAGCGAATACTCGCCGGAAATCGTCTGCCCGGTACAGGAAATCTGGCCGCTTGGACTCGATGGATGCATCGGCACGCACGCGGAAGCTCTTCCGATTGGCTTCATCGAAAGGGGCACCTATGGCAGCTACGTGCGCGTCGACCTCGCCAAAGCGGGCATGACGCTGACACCAGGTACCACCTATCACTACCGGGTGCTCGCTGCCAGGGCGAAGCAGACCGAAGACACGCTCGCATGGGAAGCGCCCGCCGTCGTCGGTCCCGATCAGACCTTCACCACGCTCACGCCGGGCACACCGCCCGCGATCGAAAGCGAGTCCGCCACGAAGATCACGATGACCGACGCGACGCTGGAAGCACAGATCGACCCCGAAGGTCTCGAAACAACGTACGAATTCTATCTGGAATCTCCCTCATGCTTTTCGTTTGGGTGGGGCCACTGCGAAGCGTCGGGCGGCGTGCCGATCGACAAGGGAACCATTCCGGCGGGCTCCACAAGCCAATCTGTGAGCGTGGACCTGGCGGCTGTCGGGCACACCCTTTCGGCGGGCACGATCTACGGCTATCGGGTTGTTGCAAGCAACTCCGCCGGTACGAGGTATGGCGCAGAGAAGACGTTCACGACGCTGCCCGGCAAAGCCCCGATGATCGAATCAGTGTCGATCTCGCACCTCACCCCGACCGACGCGACGCTCGAAGCGAAGATCGACACCGAGGGGTTGGCGACGAGCTACCAGTTCGATATGTGGACCTCATGTGGGCACGAAGAGTGCGAATACATCGCGAATATCCCTCTGCCATCAGGCAGGCTTCTCGGCTCCTTCGTCAGCCAGACCGTCAGCCTCGACCTCAACAGCGCCGGGGTGACGTTGAGATACGGGTCAGAGTATGGCTGGGGGATCACGGCGACCAGTGGGGGCGGCCACACAAGCGCGAGCGGTGAAGTGTTCGAACCGCCCTCGGGCGTGGTCGAACCGCTCGGCGGTGCCACCGTGACGCCTGGGCCTATTGGCCCGACGCCCATCATTTCCAATGACGGCAGTCAGCCGGCAGGGGGAGGCTCCCCCTCGACGACGCTCGGGACGTCGAGCACTGTCGGCACCTCCGCGAAAACAGGGACGGGGACGGCGGGCGGCAAGCCCAAGGCCAAACGCGGCAAGCACCACAAGCGCAAGCACCACGGCACCAAAGCCGCGAAGCACCCGGCGAAGAGCACAAAGCAGAAGCGCTAGCCGGCCAGCTCGATCAAGCGCTCGGGCGCGGCCAGTCGAGCCGCTGCGCAAGCTCCGAGGCGCCGAGGTCGATCAGGCCGCTGCGCTCGAGCGGGCGGTACTCGCCGCCGATGAGCCCGAGCCAATGGACGGCGCGCTCCTGTGGATCGACGATCAGCACCTCCTCGACGCCGTGGGCGGCGTAGAAGGGGCTCATCCGTTCGCCAAGCCGTCCGACGCGGGAGGCTTTCACCCCCCCGCGTCGAAGTGGCTCTGGATGCCACCAGCCGCGCGCGGCGCGAACGCCAAGGCCAAAGCCCAGGGACGGGACGCTCGTGCGCGTCGCTCCCGGCGCCCGGCCGGCCGACCGAAGCCGGGGGGCACGCGCCTTCGGCGCTGGCCGATTTGGGGATGGGAGCGGAGCGAGCGTCTCCCCAATCGGTCCCCGTTTCGGCCAGCGTCCACCCGCCAGCAGCCGCTCGAGCACCGCATCCTGCTGACAGCCACGCTGTGCCTGTTGGCGTTTGGGGCGGTGATGGTGTACAGCGCCTCCTCGGCGACCGCGCTGCTGGAAGGGCGCGGCACGGGCAGCAGCTACCTCGTGAAGTTCGTGATCTTCGGGGCGGTGGGGCTGGCGCTGATGCACCACCTCGCGCGCCACGGAATTGCGAAGGTGCAGGACGTGGTGGGGCCGCTGCTGGCGGTGTCGTTCGCGCTGGTGCTGGCGGTGCACATCCCGCATGTGGGCGTCGCCGTCAACGGCGCGCGTCGCTGGATCGGGCCCAGCCTCTTCCAGTTCGAGCCCGCCGAGCTGCTCAAGTTCGCGTTGGTGTTGTACTCCGCCACGTTGCTCGCGCGCAAGCCGCGGCGTGTGCACGACCTGCGCGCGCTCTGTCGGCCGCTGCTGGCGGTGGTCGGCGCTGCCTGCCTGCTGGTCGCCACCGAGCCGGACATCGGCACCGCGATGGTGATCGCTTTCACGACCTGCGCGCTGCTCGTCGCCGCGGGGATTCCGCTGCGCAACCTGGCGATCATCGCCGGCTGCGCGCTGGCGATGATCGCGCTGTACGCGCTTGCCCGTCCGTACGCGCGCGAGCGGCTCACCTCGTTCATCGATCCCTGGGCGCACGCGTCCGGCAGCGGCTTCCAGGCGGTGCAGGGCCAGATCGCGGTCGGCTCGGGCGGCCTCTTCGGGGTGGGTCCGGGCCAGTCGATCCAGAAGGCCTTCTACCTGCCGGAGGCCCAGACCGACTTCATCTTCGCGGTGATCGCTGAAGAGCTGGGCGTGATCGGGGTGTACGCGCTGTTGTTCCTCTACGGCCTGATCGGCTACGCCGGCCTGCGCGCGGCGAAGCGCGCGCGCAGCCTCTACAGCGCGCTGATCGCGGTCGGCATGACCTCGCTGATCCTCTCCCAGGCGGTGCTCAACGTGTTCGCGGTGCTCGGCCTCGCGCCACTCACCGGGGTGCCCCTGCCGTTCGTCTCCTACGGGTCGAGCAGCCTGATTGTGACGCTCGCTGCGATGGGCCTGCTGCTCAACGTCGCCTCCGGCACCAACGCTCACGTGCGCGCGGTGGGCGAGGGGCGGACGGAGGGCGACGCGCGGCGGAGCAAACCGGCAGGATTGGCCGGTGAGCGCAGCGCCGCCCAGAATCGTGATCGCCGCCGGAGGGACAGCCGGGCACGTGGTGCCGGCGCTGGCGGTGGCTGACGCCCTGCGCGCGCGCGGCGCGGAGGTGACGTTCATCGGCGGCGAGCGCGCCGAGGCGCAGTTGGTGCCGGCGGCGGGCTACTCGCTGCACACGATCGCCGTCGCCGGCCTCGACCGCGCCAACCGACTGCGCGCGGCTCGGGCGCTGGCGCTCGCGGTGAAGGCGTTCGTGCGTGCTCGCGCGCTGCTCGGGCAGCTGCGCCCCGATGCGGTGATGGGCGGCGGCGGCTACGTTTCGGCGCCGGTGGGGCTGGCCGCACTGACGCGCCGCATCCCGCTGGTGCTGACCGAGGCCGACAGTCACCTCGGCCTCGCCAACCGCGCGCTCGCGCCGTTCGCGCGACGGGTCTGCCTGGCGTTCCCGCCCGCGGGCGCCCGCTCCGATGCCCCCGAGTTTCCCGCGACGAGGGCGGCCGCCGGCGAGGCGGCCGCCGGCGAGGGGGCAGTCAGCGAAGGAGCGGTCTGCGGCGGGAAGTCGAGGAGGTGCCCGCTCGCCCGGCGGCTGACCACCGGTGGGGGTTTGGGACCCCGCTACCGCGTCACCGGCCGCCCGATCCCACCACCCCACGAGGACCGAACCGGCGCGCGCGCCCGGCTGGGGATCGAGCCTGGCGAGACCTGCGTGCTGGTGTTCGGCGGCTCGCTGGGCGCGCGCTCGATCAACCTCGCCGCGGTCGAGGCGTACGCGGGCGCCACCTTCCACGTGTTGCACATCTGCGGGCGGCGCGACCACCCCGAGCTGGCGGTGCTGCCGCGCCCGTCGGGGTATGACCTGCGCGAGTACCTCGACCTCGACGAGTTCGCGCAGGCGCTCGCCGCCGCCGACCTGGTGGTCGCTCGTGCGGGCGGCTCGCTGTTCGAGGTGGCCGCCCACAGCCGCCCGGCGATCCTGATTCCCTACCCGCACGCGGCCGCCGACCACCAGGCGGCCAACGCCCGCTGGATGGAGCAGGGCGGCGCCGCGGTAGTGGTGCCCGACGGCGAGCTGAGCGCCGCGCGCCTCGCGCGTGAGACGGCCAGCCTCCTGGCGGACCCGCAGCGGATGCGCGCGATGGCGGCCGCCGCCCGTCGGCTGGCGCGGCCCGACGCCGCCGAGGCGGTCGCGGAAGAGCTGCTGGAGGCCGCACGAGGATGAGCGGGCCGGCGAGCGGATGGAGTGAGCAAGCGGAGGTATGCCTGTGATGAGTGCGCCGTGGAGCGGGCGACGCCTGCACTTCGTCGGCGTCGGCGGAGCGGGGATGAGCGGCTACGCGCGTGCGGCGCATGCGCTGGGGGCGCAGATCAGCGGCTCCGACCGCGCCGACTCGCCGTACCTTGAGCGCCTGCACGCGGATCGCGTGCTGGAGGCGAGCATCGGCCACGACGCTGCCAACCTGCCCGCCGGCGAGGACGTGGAGGTCGTCTACTCCAGCGCCGTGCCCCCCGAGAACTCCGAGCGCGCTGCGGCGCGCGAGCGGGGGTTGCGCGAGCGGCCGCGCGCAGAGCTGCTGGGTGAGCTGAGCGCGCTGCGGCGCACGATTGCGGTGGCGGGCACGCACGGCAAGACGACCACCGCCTCGATGCTGGTGCACATCCTGCGCGCCGCCGGCACCGACCCCGGCTGGCTGGTGGGCGCTCCCGTGGGCGGCGGTCTGCCCAATGCGCACTGGGGCGCGGG
Organism: uncultured Solirubrobacterales bacterium; assembly: GCA_963791485.1. Classification (GTDB taxonomy): domain Bacteria; phylum Actinomycetota; class Thermoleophilia; order Solirubrobacterales; family Solirubrobacteraceae; genus Palsa-744. The sequence continues at coordinate 246,514 of CAWBSO010000003.1, read as the reverse complement.
CCAGTGGCTGGTGGTCGAGGCCGACGAGTCCGATCGCTCGATGCTCGCGCTCGCGGTGGAGATCGCGGTGCTCACCAACGTGGAGCTCGACCACCACGCGAGCTTCGCCTCGCTGGCGGAGCTGCGCGCGGCCTTCCGCGCCTTCCTCGCGCTCGCTCGCAGCGCCGTCGTGGTGTGGGATCGTCCCGAGCTGGTCGAGCTGGCGCGGCAGGGAGTGTCCGAGGAGGGTGGGGTGGGAGTGTCCGGGGGGATTGGGCAGGGAGTGGCCGGCGAGGGTGTGGAGATGAAGCGCGGCGCTCGGGTTCTCACCTACGACGTCCCCACCCCGACGCTCACCGCAGGCGGCTCGCGCTTCGCCTGGAGTGGCCGCCAGGTTCGACTCGAGGTGCCGGGCGCCCACAACGCGCTCAACGCCGCCGCTGCGCTGGAAGCTGCGTCCCTCGCCGGGGCCGAGCCGGAGCGTGCGATCGCGGGTCTCGCGGGCTTCGCCGGCGCGGGCCGGCGCTTCCAGCGGGTGGGCGCCACCGCCGACGGTGGGGTGGTGTATGAGGACTACGCCCACCACCCCACCGAGCTCGCGGCGACTCTGCGCGCGGCACGTACGCTCGCTCCCCGGCGACTGGTGGCGGTGTTCCAGCCGCACCTCTACTCGCGCACCACGCTGCTCGCGCGGGAGTTCGGCGAGGCGCTGGCGCTCGCCGACGTGGCGGTTGTGCTCGACGTCTACCCTGCGCGCGAGCGCGCCGAGGACTTCCCGGGAGTAAGCGGTCTGACGATCGCGCTTGCCACTGCCGACGCCGCGCACGGGTGCCCGGTGATGTGGCTGCCGACGTTTGCCGACGCCGAGCCGGTGCTGCGCGGCCTGCTCGCCGAGGACGACCTCTGCCTGGTGATGGGCGCCGGCGACGTCGACGCGCTGGGGCGCCGTCTGGTGGAGGGTGCTGGCGGCGATGTCGAGGCGCCCAGAGACGGTCTGACGGAGGGCGGCGCAGGTCCGTGAGCGTGCCTCCGCCCCCGCCGCCTCCGTCGGTGCAGCGCGATTTCCCGCTGGCACGTCTCTCGACCGTGCGCACGGGGGGCCCCGCGGAGCTGTTCGCGCGCGTGGGCGGTGCCCCGCGACTGTTGGAGCTGCTCGCGTGGGCGCACACCGCCCGCGCGCCGGTTGCCGCGGTCGGGTCAGGCTCCAACCTGCTGATCGCCGACGAGGGCGTCGCCGGTCTGGTGCTGAAGCTGGAGGGCGAGCTGGCAGCGATCGATCGAGTGGGGGAGCGAGCTCTCGAGTGCGGTGGCGGCGCGCGCCTGCCCGCGGTGGCCGCGTACTCGGCGCGGGCAGGCCTGTCGGGGATCGAGTTCGGCGTCAACATCCCCGGCACCGTCGGTGGCGCGGTGCGGATGAACGCAAACGCCTACGGCGGCGAGCTCGCCCGCACGCTCGAGTGGGTGGAGGTCGCGAGCGCGCGGGGGATCGACCGCCGCATGCCACCCGACCTGGGGTTCGCCTACCGCAGCTCCAACCTGCGCGCCGGGGAGGTCGTCGCGCGCGCATCGTTCGCGCTGCTCCCCGCGCTGCCCGAGCAGGTCAAGGCGACGCTCGCGGAGCTGCGCGCCCGCCGCCACGAGGCCCAGCCGCAGGGCATCAAGACGTTCGGCTCCACCTTCAAGAACCCTGATGACCCAGAGGCGGGGGGGCGCACGGCGGGCCTTTTGCTCGCCGAGGCTGGCTGCAACGGCCTGAGCGTCGGGGCGGCCCGCTTCGCCACCAAGCACGCCAACTTCATCGAGAACACCGGCACGGCCACCACGGCGGAGATCGTCGAGCTGATGGCCGAGGGCCGCCGCCGCGTGCAGGAGCGCTTCGGCGTGGCGCTGGAGCCGGAGGTGCAGACACTCGGGCCGGTGCGCTGGCCGTGGAGGTAGGGGTTCGCCTACCGAGGTCGAAGACTCCAGGGTGGATCGCTCCTTCGCCGCCCGCGCTCCCGTCGGCCGCCTCACACGTCCCCTGTCGTTCGCTCTCCCGCGCGGCGCGATCGGGCGGAGGCTCTGCATCGCCCTCGCCGTCCTCGCGCTGCTCGGCGGCGGCTGGCTGTTGCTGCGCAAATCCCCGTTGGTGTCCGTCGAGCACGTGCAGATCGCCGGGGTGCAGGGGGTCGACGCCGGCCCGATCGACGCCGCACTGCAGGGCGCCGCACGCGGTATGAGCACCCTGAGCGTGAACGTTGCCGCGCTGCGCGCCGCGGTCGCGCCCTACCGCGTGGTGAGGGACCTGAGCGTCAGCACGAGCTTCCCCCATGGCCTGCGTATCCACGTGGTCGAGCAGCTCCCGGTGGCGGAGCTGAGCATCGGTGGGGTTCACACCGCGGTCGCCGCCGACGGGGTGGTTTTGGGACCCACCCTCCCCGATCTGCTCGCGAGCGAGCGTGTGCCGCTGCCTACGATCACTCTCGCCGCCGGCTCACGGGCGCTGGCCGATCTTCGATCGGTCGGGGGACACGTCGAAAACGCCACCGCCCGCGCCGAGCTGAGCGTGCTGGGCGCCGCTCCGCGCGTGCTGTTGGGGTGGGTGAGCAAGGTGTTCGTCGGGCCCGAAGGGCTGACGGTGACGATGCGCAACGGTGTGGCAATCTATTTTGGCGACGCCACGCGCCCGCACGCCAAGTGGCTGTCGGCCGCCCGCGTGCTCGCCGACCCCTCCTCCACGGGGGCGACCTACGTCGATGTGCGCGCCCCCGAACGCCCCGCGGCGGGCACCACCGCAGCGGGCGGCCTGGAAGGGGATCAGACCGCTGGACAGGTGAGCGCCACCGATGCGACCTCCGCCGCGCTCGCCAACGTCCTGGCGGAAGCGGTCACCGGTGGGTCTGGCACCGCGAGCGCCGCCGGATCGACGCCTGCGGCATCGAGTGCGGCCGGGTCCAGCGCCACGGCCTCGCCGGCCGGAGCGTTCGGCGTCGCCGGGTCGGGGGTCGCCTCGCCGAGCACGACCGAACCCGGCACGACCGAAGCGAACACCGCCAATTCCGGGGCCGCTACGGGCAGCAGTGAAAGCTCCACCCCCGAATCCTCACCCTCAGCCTCAGGTTGAGGCAACTGAAAAACGATTCCTCGGGCGGCGGTTGAGAGTCGGCCGTTCTGCAAGCGATCCTGCAAAAGTGGTCACTCCTGTTGACAGGGCGAAGTTCCCTGCATAACGTGCTAAACCCGGGTTCCCGAGCACACCGCTCCCGAACCCTTAACCAATACTCAAGTCTTAGGACGGAAAGAGCACACCATGGAGAGCGGCGTAGGCAGCTACCTGGCGGTCATCAAGGTCGTCGGCGTTGGGGGCGGCGGCACCAACGCGGTCAGCCGCATGGTCGACGCGGGGCTGCGCGGCGTGGAGTTCATCGCCGCCAACACCGACGCGCAGGCGCTCGCCATGTGCGACGCCGACATCAAGCTCAACATCGGCCACGAGTCCACTCACGGCCTGGGCGCGGGCGCCAATCCCGAGGTGGGCTCCGGCGCGGCCGCGGAGTCGCGCGACGACATCAAGGAGGCGTTGAAGGGCGCCGACATGGTGTTCGTCACGGCAGGTGAGGGGGGCGGAACTGGCACCGGCGCGGCGCCGGTGATCGCGGAGATCGCCAAGACCGAGATCGGGGCGCTCACCGTCGGCGTGGTCACGCGCCCATTCGACTTCGAGGGCACCCAGCGCGCGCGCTCGGCGAACGAGGGCATCGCGAAGCTGCGCGAGGTCGTGGACACGCTGATCGTGATCCCCAACGAGAAGCTGCTCGCGGTGGTCGAGCGGCGCACTTCGATGCTCGACGCCTTCAAGGAGGCCGACGACGTGCTGCGCCAGGGTATCCAGGGGATCACCGACCTAATCACGATCCCCGGCCTGATCAACCTCGACTTCGCCGACGTGCGCACGATCATGCACGACGCCGGCTCCGCGCTGATGGGCATCGGCTCAGCCGGCGGCGAGAACCGCTGCGCGGAGGCCGCCAAGATTGCGATCTCCTCGCCGCTGCTGGAAGAGTCGGTGGAGGGCGCGACGGGCATCCTGCTGAACATCACCGGCGGCAAGGACCTCGGCCTGTTCGAGGTCAACGAGGCCGCGGAGATCATCCAGGGCGCCGCTGACCCCGACGCCAACATCATCTTCGGCGCGGTGATCGACGAGAACCTCGGCGAGGAGGTGCGGGTCACCGTGATCGGTACCGGCTTCGACCACCGTCCGAGCCGCGCCGCCCGCCGCGAGCGTCCCGGTGGCTCTGTGGACCGCGGCCCCCGCATCGGCGACCGCGAGCGCTCGTCGCTGGAGATCTCTGACGACGACATCGACGTGCCGCCGTTTTTGCGGTAGCCGGCCGGCGGCTGGCGGGCGCCGGTGGAGCGGGTGGGGTGGTGGCAGGGGCGCGGTGTGTGCTTAACTTTTTAAGAGCCGTGCGCAATTGCACACGGCTTTCAAATTTTTAATAACAACACCTACCCGTGCTACTATTGCTATCAGGGACGGGCGACGTGGGAGGCCGAGCGGCGGAGTAGGGCGGACATGTGCTGGGGGCTGGCCGATCTCCGATCGGCCAGGGAACGGCCACATGTGGCCGTTCCAGGCAGGGCCGCATGCGGCCCTGCCCCGGGTCCGCACATGTGCGGACCCGCCGACGGCGCATGCGCCGTCGGAAGGACACGCCGCATGCGGCGTGTCCTATCAGATGCGATCGTCTGATCGGCCAGCATGCGCCCACCGCGCAACCGACTCCCACCGATCTCCCGCTAGCCTGCGGGCGGTGTCGAGTCCTCCACGCCGCACCGCCCTGTACGACCGGCACCTCGCCGCCGGGGCGAAGCTCGTCGAGTTCGCCGGCTGGGAGATGCCCGTGCAGTACACCGGCGTGCGCGCCGAGCACATGGCGGTGCGCGAGGGCTGCGGGATCTTCGACGTCTCGCACATGGGCGAGATCGAAACCGCCGGCCCCGGCGCGGAGGCGCTGCTGCAGCGACTGCTCTCCAACGATGTCGGCGCGATTCCCGTAGGCGGCGCGCAGTACAGCGTGCTCTGCCGCGAGAGTGGGGGGGTGCTCGACGACCTCTTCACCTATCGGCTCGGCGCGGAGTGCTTCCTGACGGTGACCAACGCCGCCAACCACGTGCGCGATCTGGAGTGGTGGCGCACGCACGCCGACGGGTTTGAGGCCCAGGTGCACGACCGTCTGGATGACTACGCGATGCTCGCCGTGCAGGGCCCCCGCGCGCGCGAAATCGTGCAGGCGATCTCCGATTCCCCGCTGCCCGCGCGGATGAGCGCCGCGGAGCGCATGCTGGGCGGCGCGCGGGTGCTGGTGTGCGGCACCGGCTACACCGGCGAGGACGGCGTAGAGTTGTTGCTCGCTCCCGCCGATGCCCCGCCGCTGTGGGATGAACTTGTGCGCCGCGGCGCGCTGCCGGCGGGTCTCGCGGCTCGCGACACGCTGCGTCTGGAGGCCTGCTTTCACCTCTACGGCAACGATCTGTCGGTGGAGCGTGGGCCGATCGAAGCGGGGCTGGGATGGTGCTGCAAGGAGGCGACCGGCTTCATCGGCGCCGACGCGGTGCGCGCAGTGCGCGCGGCCGGCCCGCCCGAAAAACTGGTCGCGTTCGCGATCGACGGGCCCGGAATCGCCCGCCAGGGCAACCCCGTCGTCGGTGGCGGAGAGGTGACGAGCGGCACGCTCTCGCCCTGCCTTGGGGTTGGGATCGGCCTCGCCTACGTGCCTGCCGCGCGGGTGGCGGAGGGCACGCGCCTGGAGATCGACGTTCGTGGCAAGATCCGCCCCGCGATCGTGCGGCCCAAGCCGCTCTATCGCAAGGCCTCCTGAAACCGAGTCGTGCCGATTGAGCCGGGTGCTCCACGCCTACCAAACCCGATGTCCCGCCAACTGAACCCAACGCCAGACGCCGACTGACCCGATGTCCGACGCCAACTACCCCGAGGATCTGCTCTACCACCCCGAGCACGACTGGGCGCGGGTCGAGGGGGATGGAAACCCCGCCCACCCCGACCCCGCCCATCTCGAGGCGACGCTCGGGATCACCTGGTATGCCCAGGACTGCCTTGGCGAGATCGTGTTCTGTGAGCCGCCCGCGGTCGGGACGCTGCTGAGCCAGGGCGACCCCTACGCCGAGGTCGAGTCGGTGAAGGCCGTCTCCGAGGTGATCGCGCCGCTCTCGGGTGAGATCGTCGCGGTGAACGACACGCTGGCCGAGGAACCGGAGAAGCTCAACGACGACCCCTACGGCGAGGGCTGGCTGGTGCGGATCCGGCTCGCCGACCCCGCCGAGCGCGATGAGCTGCTGGATGCCGCGGCCTACGTGGCCAGCCTTGGTGGCTGAGGGTAGCTCTCCCTCAGGGCGAGCGGCGTGTCGCGGCTGAGTCAGCCGGCTTCTGGGCGCTCCCAACTGAGGTCTGGGGCGCCGGCTGGTGGCCCCTCCTGGAAATTCGTTGCGGTCTGGCGGCTGCAAATCTGCGCCCGCCGGCGTCCTCGGAAGCAGCAATAGCACCACTATTGCGGCTTCCTGCGTCCTGGGCGGGCTTGATTTTCGCTTGCCAGCCCATCAACGAATTTCCAGGACGAACCACTAGTCTGAGAGGCGGATGACCCGCTACACCTCCACCACCCCCGAGGACCTCGCCGCGATGCTTGCGGCGATCGGCGTGTCCTCGGTGCAGGAGCTGTTCGACCGCCAGATCCCCGCGGCTGTGCGCCTGCGCCGCGCCCTCGAGCTGCCGCCGGGGCTGCCCGAGCAGGATGTGTATGCGCACCTGCGCGAGCTGGCCGCGCGCAACGTCAGCGCCGAGGACGAGCTCTGCTTCCTGGGGGCGGGGATGTACGACCACTACGTGCCCGCGCTGATCGACATGCTGATGGAGCGCTCGGAGTTCCTCACTCCCTACACCCCCTACCAGCCGGAGGTCTCCCAGGGGGGGCTGCAGGTGATGTTCGAGTACCAGACGGCGATCTGCGAGCTCACCGGTCTGCCGGTCTCCAACGCCTCGGTTTACGAGGGGCCCTCCGCGGTCGCCTCTGCCGCGTACATGGCGAAGCTGCACAACGGCCGGCGCCGCTTTGTGGTCTCCGCGGGCCTGCACCCGCACACGCTCGCGACGCTGCGCACCTACGCGCACGGCTTCGACGCGGAGGTGGTCGAGGTTCCGCTGCACGAAGGCGTGACCAAGCTCGACGCGTGGAGCGCGGCGATCGACGCCGACACCGCCGCCGCGATCTTCGCCCAGCCGAACTTCTACGGCGCCGTCGAGGACGCCTCCGCGCTGAGCGCCGCCGCGAAGGCCGCGGGGGGTGAGCAGCTCGTCACGATCTGCCAGGTAGACCCGATCACGCTCGGGATTCTCGCCCCGCCCGGCGAGTGCGGCGTGGACGTCGCCGTCGGCGAGGGCCAGTCGCTCGGCAACCGCCTCGACTTCGGCGGGCCCTCGTTCGGCTTCTTCGCCGCGCGCGAGCCCTACCTGCGGCGGATGCCCGGCCGGATCGCCGGCGAAACTGTGGACGTCGATGGCCGCCGCGGCTTCGTGCTCACCCTGCAGACCCGCGAGCAGCACATCCGTCGTGAGAAAGCCACCTCCAACATCTGCACCGCCCAGGCACTCAACGCGCTCGGCGGTGTCGTCTACCTCACCTGGCTGGGGCGCCGCGGGATCGTCGAGCTCGGCGAGCTGCTGCTCGCCCGCACCCACTATGCCCGCGAGGCGCTCACCGGGCGGGAGGGCGTCGAGAAGCTGCACTCGCAACCGGTGGTGCGCGAGTTCGCCGTGCGCCTCGACGCCGACGTGGCCGCGGTCCGTGAGCGCTGCGCCGCCCAGGGCATCAACCCCGGTGCTGACCTGCATGCGCTCACCGGCCAAGAGGGGGACCGCGGCGGGCTGCTGGTCGCCATCACCGAGCGGCGCTCGCGGTCCGACATCGACCGGCTCGTCGAGGTGCTGGGGGCGGCGGTCGCAGCCGAGCGATCGCAAATCGGCCAGCAGACGGTCAGGCATGAGGGTGGGCAAGAGCCGGCAGGCGGTCATGGCGTGAGTGCCGGCAGCCAGCAGGCGGTGATGACATGAGTGTGGGCACGGAAACGCCGCAGCAGCGAGACCGCGCGCGGACGATCTTCGAGCAGGGCGCACCGGGGCGCCGCGCGTTCGTGTGCCCGGAGATCGATGTGCCCGAGGTGGACGCCGAGACGCTGCTGCCCGCGCGCCACCGCCGCGCCGCGCCCGCGCGGCTACCTGAGCTCTCCGAGCCCGAGATCGTGCGCCACTACGTGCGTATCTCCAAGCGCAACTTCGACCTCGACTCCGGCTTCTACCCGCTGGGGTCGTGCACGATGAAGCACAACCCACGCCTGCACGAGCGCGTCGCCGCGCTTGCGGGGCATGCGCGTCTGCACCCTTTGCAGGACCCTGTGCGCGCGCAGGGGGCGTTGGAGTTGATGTGGAACCTCCAGCAGTCGCTCGCCGAGATCGCCGGTCTGTCGCACGTCTGCCTGCAGCCCTCCGCGGGCTCACACGGCGAGCTCGCGGGCGTGCTGCTCGCCCGCGCCTACCACGAGGATCGCGGCGAGGCTCGCCACAAGGTGCTCACACCCGACACCGCTCACGGCACCAACCCCGCCACTGTCACGCTGGCGGGTCTCGAGGTCGTCAAGCTTGCAACCAACTCCGACGGGGGCGTCGACCTCGATGACCTGCGCGCCAAGGCCGGTCCCGACGTCGCCTGCCTGATGCTCACCAACCCCAACACGCTCGGCCTATTCGACCCCAACATCGAGGAGATCGCGCGGATCGTGCACGGGGTCGGGGCCACGCTCTACTACGACGGCGCCAACCTCAACGCCGTGATGGGGCTCTCCCGGCCCGGCGACATGGGCTTCGACATCGTCCACTTCAACCTCCACAAGTCCTTCACCCAGCCCCACGGCGGCGGTGGCCCCGGCTCTGGGCCGATTGCCGTCTCGGAGCGGATCGCGCCGTTTCTGCCCGTGCCCGTCGTCGTCCGGCGCGAGGATCGCCAGGACGCCGCTGCGGGCCATCGCGACGATGGCGCGACCAATGGCGGGAGGGCATCGGTTGCCGAGGGCCGGCCCGCGGCGGTTTTCGACCTCGACTACGGCGAGGGATCTGTGGGTTCCAAGTCGATCGGCCGCCTGCGCGGCTTCCAGGGCAACTACGGCTGCTTCGTACGAGCCTACGCCTACATCTGCTCGCTCGGTGCCGAGGGCCTGCGGGATGCCTCCGAGACGGCGGTGCTGAACGCCAACTACCTGCTGGCGCGGCTGCGCGAGCACGGCGTCGCCGAGTATTTGCCGCTGGCCTACGGCAAGTTCTGCATGCACGAGTTCGTGCTTTCCGGCGGGCCGATGCGGCGCGAGCTTCAGATCAAGACGCTCGACCTCGCCAAGCGGCTTCTGGACTTCGGCTTTCACCCACCCACTGTGTACTTCCCGCTGCTGGTGGACGAGGCGCTGATGGTGGAGCCGACCGAGACCGAGACGCGCGAGACGCTCGACGCGTTTGCCGACGCGATCGCGTCGATCCTACGCGAGGCGGCCAGTGATCCCGAGATAGCGCGCACTGCCCCTCACACCACGCCGGTCAGGCGTCTGGATGAGGTCACCGCCGCCAAGCGGCCCGTTATTCGCCAGACGCTGTCATGAGCGCGAGCCTCGGGGCTGGGTCGCGTGCTTGCGGATCGCCCCCCTTCAACCTCGGTTAGGGTCCGTGGCTGTGCGCATCTTTTCCGGCATCCAACCAACCGGCAGCAAGCACCTCGGCAACTACATCGGCGCGATCCGCCAGTACGTCGAGGGACAGGAGCGCGGCGAGGCGCTGTTCTGCATCGTCGACCTGCACGCGATCACCGTCTCGTATGAGCCCGCGGAGCTGCGGCGCAGCCTGTACGACCTCACCGCGCTGCTGCTCGCCGCCGGCCTTGACCCTGAGCGCTGCGTCCTGTTTCGCCAGAGCGATGTGCATGAGCACACCGAGCTGTGCTGGCTGCTGTGCTCGCTCACGGAGCTCGGCCGCCTGCAGCGGATGCACCAGTTCCGCGACAAGTCGCTTTCCCAGCGCGAGCTGGTGAGCGCGGGGCTGCTCTTCTACCCGGTGCTGCAGGCCGCCGACGTGCTCGCCTACCGCGCGCACGAGGTGCCCGTCGGCGAGGACCAGCGCGAGCACCTGGAGCTGACGCGCGACGTCGCGCGGCGTTTCAACGCGCGCTTCGGCGGGGGCAGCGAGGTGCTGGTCGTGCCCGAGCATCGCATCCCAGCGCTCGGCGCGCGGATCATGGATCTGCAGGACCCCACACGCAAGATGTCCACCACAGGGAGCAGCCCCCAGGGGACGGTGTACGTGCTCGACGAGCCGCGCGCGATCGAGAAGAAGATCAAGAGCGCCGTCACCGACTCCGGCACGGAGATCTGCCGGGCGCCCGAGAAGCCGGGAGTCTCCAACCTGATCGAGATTCTCGCGGCCGCGCGCGCCCTCACGCCAGAGGCGGTCGAATCGGAGCTGGCGGACGCCCGCGGCTACGGCGACCTGAAGGCGGCGGTCGCCGCCGCCGTGATCGACTATCTCGCGCCGGTACGCGAGCGCTACGCGACCCTGCGCGCCGACGAGGCGGCGCTCGAGGCGGTGCTGGCCGGCGGCGCGGCGCGCGCGAGCGCGATCGCCGCGCACACGCTCGCCGACGTGCGCGAGCGGATGGGCGTGGGCGCAGGCGGGCAGGGTGGCCATCCTTCATGACCGGTACCGTGGCAGCATGAGCTCCGTCGCCACGCTCGACCTCGACCTGGACGTGTTCAGCGGGCCGTTCGACCTGCTCTTGACGCTGGTGCTGCGCGAAGAGATCGACCTGCTCGAGCTGCAGCTTGCCGAGGTCGTGCTCGCCTACCTCGACCACCTCGAGGCCCGGGGTGAGCTCGACCTGGAGACCGCCACGGAGTTCATCGTGCTCCTCGCCGCCCTGTTGGAGCTGAAGTCGCGTCTGATGCTCACCGGCGAGGAGGACGAGCAGCTGCTCGACATCGAGCCCTCCGAGGCCGCCGAAGAGCTGCTGACGCGGATGCTCGACGCCCGTCGCTACCGCTCTGCCGCCACCCACCTGCGCGAGCTGCTCGCCGAGCAGGACGGCGTGCGCTTCCGCTCGGCCCCGCCGCCCGCGCACATGCTCCGCGCCGTGCCCGAGCCGATCGGCGGCGTGCTCGACCCGGCAGCGCTCGGGCAGGCGCTCGGCCGGCTGCTGGTGATGCCCCCGGCGATCAGCCTGCGCCACATCACCGTTCCGCGCGTGTCGCTCGCCGAGCGCCTCTCGCACCTGCGCGCGCTGCTGCGCCGGGGGCGCTTCACCTTCGAGGAGGCCGTCGGCGACGCCGACGATCGCATGACCGTCGCGATCACCGTGTTCGCGCTGCTGGAGCTCTACAAACGTGGCGAAGCGGCCTGGGAGCAGAGCGAGTGCTTCGGCGAGATCCACGTCCACGCGCTCGCGCCGTCCGTTCCCGCTGGGGTGGCCGCCGCCGGTGCCGGAGGCGCTGGGTGAGCGACGCCGCGGACGCACCTTTCGCGCTCGTGGAGCAGTCTCCGGCCAACCCCGAGCCGGATGCTGTGGGTGAGCCCGTCGATGATCTTCCCGCCAAGGCTGATGCCCCCGGCGGTCTGGCATCTGCCGAGCTTGCCCGCGTCGTCGAGGCCCTGCTGTTCCTGTCGGCCGACCCGCTCTCCACGCGTGAGCTGGCCGACGTCGCGCGGGCTGATGAGCTGGAGATCGCCGCGGCGGTAGGGCTGCTCGCCGAGCAGTACGCGCCCGGGCAGCGCGGCATCCAACTGCGCGAGCTGGCGGGCGGCTACGCGCTCGCCAGCGATCCCGCCTGCGAGGAGGCTGCGCGGCGCCTGTTCAGCCGGCCCCGCACCGCCACGCTCACCCCCGCCCAGGCGGAGACGCTCGCGATTGTCGCCTACCTGCAGCCGGTCTCGCGTCCTGAGATCACGCGCATCCGCGGTGTCAGCGCCGACTCGGCGACCACCACGCTGCTCGAGCGTGGCCTGATCGAGGAGGCCGGCCGCTCCCAGTTCGGCGCCGTCCTCTACCGCACCGGCACCCAGTTCCTGAAGTTGTTCGGCCTGCGCTCGCTGAACGAGCTGCCCGACGTGGCTCAGTGGGACCCTACTCCCGAGGAGCAGGCCGAGCTGCGCGAGCGGTTGTTGCGCGCCGGAGAGGCCCGCACTGAGGGTGGGCCGTCGCCGCTTGAGTCGTAATTGCTGCCCCACCGTGGCGTGATTTGTTGCCCCCCCGGGATGTACGTGGCGATGTACGTGGAAGGGTGGCGTTCGATGTACGTGGAGGGGCGGCGTTGTATATAAAAAGAAAGACCCGTGTGCGATGGTTATACGTAGCGTTGAGCGCTCATCAGGCGGCCCTCGTCGCCAGCTGGCCGCACGCCGCGTCGATGTCGCGCCCGCGCGTGAGGCGCACCGTGGCCTGCACGCCGTGCTCCTCCAGCGCCGCCTTGAAGGCAGCGATCGCCTCGCGGCTCGATCCCTTGAACGGCGAGCTCGTTGGATTGAAAGGGATCAGGTTGACCTTGAACATCAGCGGCGCGTCCGCGCCGACCGGGGCGAGCAGCTTCGCCAGCGCCACCGCTTGCTCGTAGCGGTCGTTGACGCCCGCCAACATCACGTACTCAACGAAGATCCGCCGGCGCTTGCGCGCATAGTGAGCACGGCACGCCTCGATCACCTCGCGCAGCGGGTAGCGCTCGTTGACCGGCATCAGCTCCGAGCGCAGCGCTTCGTCGGCCGCGTGCAGCGAGAGCGCGAGGCGCAGCGGCAGTTCGCACTCGGTGAGGCGTTCGATCCCGGGGATCCACCCCACGGTCGAGATCGCTGTTCGGCGATGGCCGATGCCGAGGTCCGGCAGCCGCTCGCAGGCCGCCAGCACCGCGTCAAGGTTCAACAGTGGCTCGCCCATCCCCATGAACACGCAGTGGTCCACCCGCTCCAGTCGGCGGAAGTGCAGCGCCTGGTCGAGGATCTCCGAGGTGGTGAGGTTGCGCGCGAACTTCATCGCGCCGGTGGCGCAGAACGTGCAGGTCAGCGGGCAGCCCGACTGTGAGGAGAGGCAGATCGAGCGCCGCCCGCCTCCACCTCCCGGAGGGCTTCCGCCTCCCGGGGGGCTTCGATACCGCATCAGCACCGCCTCCAGCGGCCGCCCGTCGGCGGTGGCGAACAGCGCCTTCACCGTGCCGTCGCGGGCGCTCAGCTCGCGGCGCACCTCCAGGCTCGAGAACGGCACCTCCCGCGCCAGCTCCTCGCGCAGCGCCAGCGGCAGGTTGGTCATCGCCTCATACCCCGTCGCGCCCGCCGCCGCCCATCGCCACACTTGGGTGGTGCGAAAGCTCGGCTGCCCGTTTGCGGCGAGAGTCTGGTCGAGAAGTTGCAGGTCCATGTTTTCGGGTTGACGGGGTCGCGTCGAGGTTGGGCTCCTATGGTGGCAGCCATGCGACTCGCCAAGTATCTCGCCCACGCCGGTGTTGCCTCCCGGCGCGCCGCCGAGACGCTGATTGTCGCCGGGCGTGTACGCGTCGATGGGGAAGTGGTGTGCGATCCCGCCCGCGATGTGGACGAGCGCCACTGCGTCGAAGTCGACGGGCAGCCGCTCGGCGGCCCCGAGCCGCGGGTCGTCTACGCAGTGCACAAGCCCGTCGGCGTACTTTCGACTGCGCGTGACACCTACGGCCGTCCCACGGTGGTCGAGCTGATCTCCGAGGAGCAGCGTCGCCTCTACCCCGTCGGGCGCCTCGACGCCGACAGCAGCGGCCTGATCCTGCTCACCAACGACGGCGCGCTCGCACAACGGCTCACTCATCCCCGCTACGAAGTGCCTCGTACCTACCGCGTGCGCCTCGCCGGGGGGCCGGTTGGGGAGCAGGCGCTGCACGCCTTGCGGGCCGGCGTGACTCTGGAGGACGGCCCCACCGCGCCTGCACAGGTGCGGCGCGTGGGAAGCGGGGGGGACGAGCTCGAAATCACGATCCGCGAAGGCCGCAACCGCCAGGTGCGGCGCATGTGCGAGGCGGTCGGCCATCCCGTGCGTGCTCTGCGGCGAGTCGCCCTCGGCCCGCTGCGGCTCGGCACCCTGCAGCCCGGCGCCCACCGCCGCCTCGGCGAGGCCGAGTTGCGCAAGTTGGGCGAGGCCGGTGGGTCCCCTGCCCGTGGCTCCGAGGCGGCGAACGATCCGAGGGCGGGTGAGGACGGCCGAGGACTCTGAGAGAATCGCCCGCCATGCGACTGTACGCCTTACGCGGCGCGACCAGCGTCGCGCACAACGACGCCAAGGACATCCTTGACGCAACCACCGAGCTGATGACGGCGATCATGGAGCGCAACGCACTGCGACCCGAGGACGTCGTCAGCTGCATCTTCACCGCCACCAACGATCTTAACGCCGAGTTTCCCGCTGTCGCCGCGCGCGCGCTCGGCTTCGAGAGCGTGCCGCTGCTGTGCGCAAGGGAGATCCCCGTGCCGCGTGCGCTGCCGCGCGTGATCCGGGTGCTGATCCACTACTACGCCGAGGACGGCCACTCCGCTCAGCACGTCTACCTGGGCGAGGCCAAGGCGCTGCGCGCCGACCTGGAGTCCGCCCAGTGAGCTCCTCGGCCCCCGACCTAGGGGCCACACTGTGAGCTCCTCGGCACAATAGGCCGGTGCCCTTCGAGTTCTCCGAGCGGATCAGGCGCCTGCCGAGCTACCCGGCGGCGGGCGGCTACGCCGATGCCGCACCGCGCGTGCGGCTGGCCAGCAACGAGTCGCCGTGGCCACCGTTGCCGGCGGTTCAAGAAGCGATCGAGCAAACGCTCGTGACGCTGAACCGCTACCCAGACCCATCCAGCTCGGCGCTGCGCCGGCGACTCTCCGAGCGCTACGAAGTGCCGGCCGAGCGCATCGCGGTCGGCAACGGCTCCTGCGACATCCTGCTCGCCGCCGGCGAGGCGCTGCTGGAGCCGGGTGCTGAGTTCGTCCACGCGTGGCCGTCGTTCTCGATCTACCCCCATCTCAGCGCCGCCTCGGGCGCGCGTGCGGTGGCGGTCCCGCTGGACCAGCGCGACCGCCACGACCTGCCCGCGATGCTGCGCGAGATCACCGTCGCCACACGGCTGGTGGTCGTGTGCAACCCCAACAACCCCACCTCCACCGCGCTGCCGCTCGCCGAGATCGCCCAGTTCGTGGCGGAGGTGCCCCCGCAAGTGTGCGTGGTGATCGATGAGGCTTACTGCGAGTTCAACCTGCTCGACGACCCCGATGCCTCCGTCGAGCTGCTGGGCGAACACCCCAACCTCGTTCTGCTGCGCACCTTCTCGAAGGTGTACGGCCTCTGCGGGCTGCGCGTCGGCTTCGCGCTGTGCGGCTCGTCCGAGCTGCCGCGTGCGCTCGACCAGGTGCGCCAGCCGTTCTTCTGCAATGCGGTGGCACAGGCCGCTGCCACCGAGGCGCTCGCCCACCAGGATGCCGTCACCGACCGCGTCACCCGCACGATCGCCGAGCGGATCGCGATGGACGAGCGGCTGCGCGCGCTGGGGCTTGACCCCGCCGACTCGCAGGCCAACTTCTGCTGGTTCGGGCTCGGCGAGGATAGAGACGAAGCCGAGGTGATGCGCGGCCTGCTCGAGCGCGGCGTGCTCGTACGCGGCGGCGGCGCGCTCGGGTGCGAGGGGGCGCTGCGCGTCACCTACGGCACGCCCGAGGAGAATGCGATCTTTCTGGATGCGCTTGCCGAGGTTCTGTGAAGGACTTGCGCGAAGTGCTTGCCGAGGGACGCTGAAGCTGCTACAAACAACTGAGACGACCATGTCCGCATCCGCCATCGCATCGCATCGCCACATCCCTGCGCCTTCCGACTGGTCGTCCTCCTACGCCTACGCCTGGCGATTTAGCTAGGCGCTTCGGCCTGCGCCCGCCCGTGAGCGGGACCGCGGCCGCCCAGGGTCTCCTCGACCGAGCGCCACCCCACCGGGTGCATCACGCCCTTCACGATCCTTCCGCCGGCCCGCGGCGGGAGACAACACTAAGATTCCAGGCACAGAAAGGACCAACAGATGATGATCGTGATGAAGGAGTCTGCCACCGACGAGGAGATCGTGGCGGTCGCAGAAAAGATCGAGCGAGCCGGCGCGCGGGCCCACCGCAGCCAGGGCGCGCGCGTGACCGTGATCGGCGCGATCGGCGACGTTGAGCAGGACGCCTCCGTGGAGAGCCTCGGGCTGGAGGGCCAGCCGGGGGTGGACAGAGTGGTGCCGATCCTCAAGCCCTACAAGCTGGCCTCCGCGCAGTTCCGCCACGGCGAGCGCACCGTTCTGGAAATCGATGGGCGCAAGGTCGGAGGCGATCACTTCGCGCTGATCGCCGGCCCCTGCACCGTCGAATCGCGCGAGCAGACGCTCCAGACCGCGCGCGCGGTACGCGACGGTGGCGCCACGCTGCTGCGCGGTGGTGCCTACAAGCCGCGTACTTCGCCCTACGCCTTCCAGGGCCTGGGGGCGGAGGGGCTGCGGCTGCTCGCCGAGGCGAAGGCCGAGACAGGCCTGCCGGTCGTCACTGAGCTGATGGACGTGCGCGACATCGACGCGGTGCTCGAGGTCGCCGACGTGATCCAGATCGGCGCGCGCAACATGCAGAACTACTCGCTGCTCACCGAGGTCGGGCGCTCCGGGCGTCCCGCACTGCTCAAGCGGGGGCTCTCCGCGCCGCTAGACGAGCTGCTGATGGCGGCCGAGTACATCCTCAAGGAGGGCAACCCCGCCGTGATGCTCTGCGAGCGGGGTATCCGCACGTTCGACACCTCCTACCGGCGGGTCACGCTCGACCTGATGGCGGTGCCGATCCTCAAGGAGCTCTCGCACCTGCCGGTGATCGTCGACCCCTCCCACGCGGCGGGCCGGCGCGACCTGGTGCTCTCGCTCTCGCTGGCCGCTGCCGCGGCGGGGGCGGACGGCATCATCGTTGAGGTGCATCCTGCCCCCGACGAGGCGCTCTGCGATGGGCCGCAGTCGCTGCCGACCGACACGTTCGCCGAGTACGCTGCCGCGGTCGAGCGCGCCGCCGCGCTGGCGGGCAAGGCGCTCAGCGCCGCGTGATGGTGGGAGGCCGGGCGCTGTTTTCAGACGTTCGGCTCTCACGCCGAGGGCCAGCGCCGTCGGCCCCCCGAGGGCGCGCGCGTTGAAGATCGCGATCCTGGGCGTCGGCTTGATCGGCGGGTCGATCGGCCTCGCCGCTCGCCGGCGTGCGGGTGCAAGCGTCTGTGGTTACGACCCCGACCCGCGGGCATGTGCCACCGCGCTCGAGCTCGGGGCCATTGACGAACAGACGTCCGGCATCGCGGCCGCGGTGGCTGGTGCAGAGGTCGTCTTTGCCGCGGCGCCGGTGGGGGTGCTCGCGGCGACCGTGCGCGAGGCGCTCGAACACGCCGGGGATGATTGCGTGGTGAGCGACGTGGGCTCGACCAAGCTCGCACTGGAAGAGGCGCGGCAGGACCCTCGCTTCGTTGGCGGCCACCCGCTCGCCGGGTCGCACACGGCCGGCGTCGAGCATGCCCACGAGGACATGTTCGAAGGGGCCACCTGGTACCTCTGTCCGGCCGACAACGTCACCGAGCGCTTATACGAGCGGCTGCATGATCTGATCGTGCACTTCGGTGCGGAGCCGATTCCGGTCGACGCCAACACGCATGACCGCCTGATGGCTACCGTCTCCCAGCTGCCGCACGTGCTGGCGAACGTGCTGGTTGAGCAACTTGCGGCGGCGAGCCGCGACGACGATCAGCCTGCGTCGATGCGCACGTTCGGGGTGGGGCCGAGCTTTCGCGACGCCACGCGCGTGGCGGGCTCCAACACGGCGATCTGGACCGACATATACCTCGCCAACAGGGAGGCGCTGATCGAGGCGATCGAGCACGCCATCGGGGGACTCGAAGATGTGCGCGCCACGCTCACGCGCGCGGACGCCGGTGCGCTGGCGGCCTGGAACGAGCGCGCCCGCGCTGCTCGCATACAGATGTTGGGCGATGATTTGGACCCCCCCCGCCCTCGCGCCGAAGGCGCGTGTCACCCGGCTTCGGCCGGCGACACGCCTCCGGCAGACGCTGCCCCATAGGCTTGCGGGCGGGATGAACCTGCGCTTCGAGCCCTCCGGCCCACTCACGGGCGAGCTGACCGCGCCCGCGGACAAGGCGATCTCCCACCGGGCGGCACTGCTCGGGGCGATGGCGTCGTACCCGATGCGGATCGAGAATTATCTACACGCGGCCGACACCACTTCGACGCTGAACGCGGTGCGAGCGCTGGGCGCGCTGGTCGAGGTGCGTCCCGAGGAGGTCGTCGTGCGGGGAACCGGCCTACGCGAGGCGCGCGAGCCGGATGGCCCGATCGACGTGGGCAACGCCGGCACGCTGCTGCGTCTGCTGCCCGGCTGGCTGGCCGCACAGGAGGGCCGCATGTTCACGCTCGATGGCGACGAGTCGATCCGCCGGCGCCCGGTGGACCGCGTGATCGAGCCGCTGCACCTGATGGGCGCCAGCCTGCGGGCGCGCGAGGGCCGCTATCCGCCGCTGAGTGTGCGCGGTGCGCGGCTGCACTCGATCTCCTACACGCTGCCGGTGGCGAGCGCTCAGGTGAAGTCGTGCGTGCTGCTCGCCGCCCTGGCCGCGGATGGCGCGAGTACCGTCACCGAGCCCGAGCGCAGCCGCGACCACACCGAGCGGATGCTGCTGAGCGCCGGCGCCAGAGTCCACCGCAACGGCCGCTCCGTCACCGTCACCAACACCGACGAGCTGGTGCTCGAGTGCGTGCGGGTGCCCGGCGATCCGAGCTCCGCCGCGTTCATGATCGCCGCGGGAGTGTTGGTGAGAGGCTCCCGTCTGTTGATCCGCAACGTCGGCGTCAACTGGACGCGCAGCGGCTTCCTGCGGATCCTGATGCGGATGCAGGGAATCGTGCTCGGCGACCTGGAGGACGAAGCGGGCGAGCTGATCGCACAGGAGCCGGTCAGCGACCTCGACGTCGCCGCCGGCGGGCTGGAGGGAACCTTCGTGGGCCCAGAGGAGGTGCCGCTGGCGATTGACGAGCTGCCCCTTGTCGCGCTGCTCGGCTGCTTCGCCGAAGGCGAGACGGTGGTGCGCGGCGCGCACGAGCTGCGCCTGAAGGAGTCCGACAGGATCGCGACTGTCGTCGATGGTCTGCGTGGCCTCGGTGCCGACATCGAGGCGACCGACGACGGTTTCGCGGTGACCGGGGCCGGTGGGCTGCGCGGCGGCGTGCTCGACGCCCACGGCGACCATCGCCTGGCGATGCTCGGTGCGGTCGCCGGCCTCGCCTCGCGCGAGGGCGTGGAGGTCCGCGGAATCGAGGCCGCCGCGGTCTCCTACCCGGGGTTCGTGGAGGACCTCGAACGGTTGACGGGCTGATGCGTTCCCGACCGGCGGGACTCCAGACTCTGACCTCGCGCACTGTACCCACCACCGCCGCGGGCGCGCGCCGATGGTGATCGCGATTGACGGCCCCGCGGGCGCCGGCAAGTCCACAGTCGCGCGCGCAGTGGCGAGCAGATTGGGCTTCACCTACATGGACAGCGGCGCGATGTATCGCTGCGTGGCGCTGCTGGCGCTCTCATCGCCTGATCAGACGCCCTCGCGGCTGGCGCAGGGCGCGCGCATCGAGTTGGGGGAGCGCGTGCTGCTGGACGGCCGCGATGTGACCGAGGAGATCCGCACGCTGGAGGTCTCTGAGAAGGCGTCGAAGGTCGCTCCGGATCCGGCTGTGCGCAAGGCGCTGGTCGCATTGCAGCGTGAGCTGTTGTCCAGCGGCGATTGGGTGGCCGAGGGCCGGGACATTGGCACGGTGGTCGCTCCGGATGCGGCGCTGAAGGTCTTCCTCACCGCCGATCCCGCCGAGCGCGCTCGCCGGCGCGCCGCAGAGCTTGGCCTCGATCGTGAGGCGGTGTTGGATGAACTGTGGCGCCGCGACCAGCGCGACCTCGAGCGCGAGCACAGCCCGCTGCGCGCGGCTGCCGATGCGGTGACGCTCGACACCACGGGGCTCGATGTCAACGACGTGGTCGAGCGCATCGCAGCGCTGGCTTCCCAAAAAGCCAGCGCACGCCAAAGCCGCTCTGGCACGGCCCTGCGCCGCCCATAGCTCATACTGGCTCAATGCTGAAGGTCGCCATCATCGGCTATCCCAACGTGGGCAAGTCCTCACTGGTCAACCGCCTAAGCGGGACGCGCACTGCCGTGGTGCACGAGCGCTCGGGGGTGACGCGCGACCGCAACGAGGTCGAGTGCGAGTGGAATGGGCGCACGTTCACGCTGATCGACACTGGCGGCGTCGACTTCCACGACGAGGATCCGCTGGCCGGCTCGATCCGCGAGCAGGCGCGGGCGGCTCTCGCCGAGGCGCAGGTGGCGGTACTGGTGGTCGACGGGCGGGCGGGCGTGCGCCCGGGCGACGAGGAGCTCGCCGATCTGCTGCGCCGCTCCCCGCTGCCGAGCGTGGTTGTTGCCAACAAGTGCGACACGGTCGCCGATCTGCCGCTGGCGGCGGAGCTGCACCGCCTCGGGCTGGGCGAGCCGCTGGCGGTCTCGGCCGCGCAGGGGCTCGGCTCGGGCGATCTGCTGGACCGGATCGTGCAGCTGTTGCCCCCGGAGGAGGCGGCGCCGGCGCCCGAGACGCTGCGCCTCGCGCTGATCGGCCGCCCGAACGTCGGCAAGTCCTCGCTGGTCAACCGCTTCCTGGGCGAGGAGCGGGTGATCGTCTCCGAGCTGGCGGGCACCACCCGTGACGCGATCGACACGCCGCTGAGCGTGGAAGGGCGCAGCGTGACACTGATCGACACCGCGGGCATGCGCCGCCAATCGAAGGTGGCGGACTCGGTCGAGTACTACACGGCGCTGCGCTCCCGCCGTGCGGCCGAGCGGGCGGACGTGGCGCTGGTGGTATGCGACGCCACCGAAGGGGTCACCGCTCAGGACCTGCGGATCGCGGAGCTGGCGATGAAGGCGGGCTGTGCGACGGCGGTCGTGCTCAACAAGTGGGACCTGTTCGCCGAATCCCACCCCGAGGTGCAGGATGACAAGGCGCGCGAGGCGGCGCTTGCGCACGAGCGCGCGCGTGTGGCCGAGAAGCTGCGGCTGCGCCCGCGCGTGCTGACGGCGAGCGCGATCACCGGCCGCCACACCGCGCGCCTCCTGGTCGAGGCGCTCGTGCTGGGGGATCGGATGGCGGGGCGCATCCCCACGCCGGAGCTCAACCGTTTCCTGGCGGAGGCGGTGCAGGCGCGCCAGCCGCCTATCGGCACGCGCCGGGGCTCCAGCCAGCACCGTCTGAAGCCGATCTACATGACCCAAACGGGAGAGCGCCCGCCGCGCTTTGCGATCCAGGTCAACTCGCGTGAGCGCGTGACGCGCGACTACGCCTACTTCCTGGAGAACCGCCTGCGCGCCCGCTATGGCATGGACGGGGTGCCGCTGATAATCGACTTTGTGGAACGGGGGCAGCGGGCCCACAGCGACGGCCGTCGCCGGGGCGCGCGCTCGGCCGCGTGAAACGCGAGACGGGTGCCGGTACACTGCGCCCATGAGCGAGCTTTCAGACAACGAATACCTGTTCACCAGCGAGTCGGTGACGGAGGGGCATCCCGACAAGATCGCCGACCAGATCTCCGACGGGGTGCTGGATGCGGTGCTGCGCGAGGACCCGAACGGCCGCGTGGCGTGCGAGACGCTCGTGAATACTGGCCTGATCGTGGTGTCGGGCGAGATCACGACAGAGACATACGTGGACATCCCCGAGGTGGCGCGCGAGACGGTGCGGGGCATCGGCTACGACAACGCCGCGTTCGGCTTCGACTGCGACACGTGCGCGGTGATCAACGCGATCGACCGGCAGTCGCCGGACATCGCGCAGGGCGTGGACGCGGCGTACGAGACCCGCCACGACCCGCTCGACGACGACCGCTTCGACCTGGCGGGCGCGGGCGACCAGGGGATGATGTTCGGGTATGCGACCAGCGAGACCGAGGAGCTGATGCCGCTGCCGATCCTGCTGGCGCACAAGCTCTCCAAGCGCCTGGCGGAGGTGCGCAAGGCGGACGTGCTGCCCTACCTGCGCCCGGACGGCAAGACGCAGGTGACGGTGCGCTACCGCGACGGGCGGCCGGTGGGGGTGGAGAAGATCCTGATCTCCACCCAGCACGCCGACGGGATCGACAGCGAGACACTGATCAAGCCCGACCTCTTCGAGCATGTGCTGCGCCCGGTGCTGCCGGCGGAGCTCTACGAGGAGAAGGAGCTGCTGCGCAACTTCCTGGTCAACCCGACCGGCCGCTTCGTGATCGGCGGTCCGATGGGTGACTGCGGGCTGACGGGGCGCAAGATAATCGTCGACACCTATGGCGGCATGGCGCGCCACGGCGGGGGCGCGTTCTCGGGCAAGGACCCCTCGAAGGTGGACCGCTCGGCCGCCTACGCGGTCAGGTGGGTGGCGAAGAACATCGTCGCCGCCGGCCTCGCCGACCGCACGGAGGTGCAGGTGGCGTACGCGATCGGGGTCGCGCACCCGGTGTCGGTGATGGTCGAGACGTTCGGCACCGAGAAGATCGGCCGCGGACGGATCACGGAGCTGGTCAAAGAGCACTTCGACTTGCGCCCCGGCGCGTTCCGCGAGGAGCTGCGGCTGCACCGCCCGATCTATCAGAAGACCGCGGCATACGGCCACTTCGGCCGCGACGACCACGACTTCACGTGGGAGCGCACCGACAAGGCGGAGGAGCTGCGCGCCGCAGCTGGCCTGGGGGCTGTTGCGGGCACGTTGTGAGCCGGTCCGGCGTCCCATCTAGGATGATCGGATCCCACCCACCCCGTCGAGCGAGATCGCCCAGGTAGAGCCCTTGACGACGGCCCGCGCGCTGCGCGGTCCGTTCGACTACAGGCTGCCGCCGGAGCTCAAGGGTGGAGTGGTGGGAGTGGGCTCGATGCTGGTGGTGCCGTTCGGCCGCCGCGAGGTGCTGGGGGTGGTGACGGGCCTCTCCGCGCACAGCGAGGTGGCCGAGGAGAAGCTGCTCGAGCCGTTGCGAGCGCTGGAGCTCGGGGTCCCCGTCGACCTCGTGGCGTTGGCGGAGTGGCTGGCGGCGGAGTACTGCTCGACGGTGGCGCGCGCGCTGCGGCTGGTGCTGCCCGCTGGCGCGACCGGCAAGGGCCCCAACGGCCTCGGCGTGCGCAAGCGCCGCGGTCGTGCGGTCGTGCGCCCACGGCACGAGCCGATCGGGGTGCTGCACGCCGAGCCGCCGCCGCTGACCGCGGACCAGCGGCGGGCGCTGGATGCGATCGAACAGCGGATCGGAGCTCCTCCCACCGCGCCCGCGCGGTCCTTCGCCGACGCCTCCGCGTCAGCCGCCCGCGCGCAGGCGCTGCTGCTGCACGGGATCACCGGGTCGGGCAAGACCGAGGTGTATCTGGGCGCTGCCGCGTGCGCGCTGCGACGCGGCCGGGGCGCGATCGTGCTAGTGCCCGAGATCGCGCTAACACCGCAGATCGTGGGCCGCTTCGTGGGGCGCTTCGGGGAGACGGTGGCGGTGCTGCACTCGCGCCTGACCGCGGCTCAGCGCCGGGAGGAGTGGCGACGACTGCGGACGGGTGAGGCGCGCGTGTGCGTGGGCCCGCGCTCGGCGGTATTCGCGCCGATCGAGGCGCTGGGGTTGATCGTGATCGACGAGGAGCACGACTCCTCCTACAAGCACGAAGGCGATCCCCGCTACGACGCGCGCGAGGTCGCCGCCAAGCGCGCCGCGCTGCAGGGCGCGCTGCTGCTGCTGGGCAGCGCGACGCCGCGGCCGGAGAGCCACCATGCGCTCGAGCGTGTGCGCCTTCCGCGCCGGGTGGACGGCCGCCCGCTGCCGCCGGTGGTTCTGCTCGACATGCGCGAGCAGAACCACGGCCTGCACCCGGAAACCGCACAGGCGCTGGCGGATGTTCGGCGCGCAGAGGGCAAGGCGATCGTGCTGCTCAACCGCAGGGGTTGGTCGAATTTCCTTTCCTGCCGCTCGTGCGGGAAGGTGTGGAGTTGCCCAGACTGCGACGTGACGCTTGTGTTTCACCGCCGCGAGGGGCAGGTGCGCTGCCATCACTGCGATCACAGCGAGCGTGTGCCGGAGCGCTGCGGCTGCGGCTCGACGGCGGTCGCGCGCCACGGAGCTGGCACCGAGCGGCTGCAGCACGATCTGCAGGCCGCGCTGGGAGCAGGCGAGCGCTTCCCGATCTTCCGGCTGGACGCGGACACGATCCCCGCCGGCGCGGGCGGGGATGGTGTGGGCGCACTGCTGCGTCGCTTCGGCGCCGCCCCGGCGGGTGTGCTGATCGGCACGCAGATGGTGGCCAAGGGCCACGACTTCCCGGACGTGAGCCTCGGGGTGGTGCTGGACGCGGACGCGACGCTGCGCTTCCCCGATTTTCGCTCCGAGGAGCGAACCTTCGCGCTGATCGCCCAGCTCGCGGGTCGGGTCGGGCGCGGCGGGGAGGGGAGGGTGTTGGTACAGGCGATCGCCCCCGAGGCGCGCGCGATCGCGCATGCCGCGCAGCACGACAGCGAGGGCTTCCTGGCGGGCGAGCTGCGGCGGCGGGCGGTGCTGCGCTACCCGCCGTTCGCGCACCTGATTCGGGTCGTGTGCTCCGCTGCGGAGGCGGCGCGGGCGCAGGCGGCGGCCAGCGCCGTGCGCGCACATCTGGACGCGCTTGCTCACACCGTCCTGGGTCCCGCTGCGCTGTTCCGCCTGCGTGGCAAGGAGCGCAGGATGCTGCTGGTGAAGACGACTGACCGGGGCGCGGCGGTGAGTGGCGTCGGCGCGGCGGTGCAGCGCGTGGCGTGCGCGAAGGAGCACGCGGGGGTGAGCTTCAGCGTCGATGTGGACCCGCAATAACGGGATCGCAAGGGGCGCGCGACGGCCTGCCGCGCCATCGATTGGACTATGTGATATTTTCCTGCGCTCTCGGCGAGAAGGCCCTCGGCGTAAACGCTACACTGCCCACAGGGAAAGAAATGGCCCGCTCCGCCGTTGATTGGACTATCTGATACTGTCCCACGATCTCGGCGTGTAATCGCCTCGGCGTAAACGCCACACACCGAAGGGATCAACATGCAGGCGGCCACTGTAGGAACGCCCGCCGGCCGGCGCGAGCGTATGAAAAAAGGACGATTCACACAGACGCTGCTCGTTGCGCTCGCGATCGTCGCCGTCCTCGCGTGCATATTCACGGTGGCGGCCGACGCACGGTCGCGCAGCTCGATGGAACCGATTCTCACGCGGATACACCTGCACAAAGGTCGTTTGTGGATGAGGCACTCCAGGCGTCTGCATGCCGGTCTGCTCGATGCTCGCGCGGCGATCGTCGGCGGCAGCCGGATCTCCATCGAACAGGCGCCGTGGCAAGTCGTTGTGATCGCTTTCATCTCCGAAACCGAAGCCCTGCTCTGTGGCGGCTCGATCTTGGACGAAACCGAAGTTTTGACGGCGGCTCACTGCGTGGTCAACCCCAGCTCGAAGGTAGGGATCCCGCCGGAAGACATCCTGGTCGGAGCCGGCGCCGAAAACATTGAAATCAAACCCGAACAGGTGACGGTTGCAAGTGAGGTGCGCGTGCATCCCTACTACAACCCCAATGCTGCGCTGCCCGAGCCCGACGACGTGGCGGTGCTGCGGCTCGAAGAATCGCTCGTGTTCGATCGGGACGTGCAGCCGATTGCCCCGATCGCGACCGGCTCGCTGTTGCCGGAAGGGACGGCCGTCCATTTGACTGGCTTTGGCAGGCAGCATCCCGAAGAAGAACTGAACGGCAGGCTGTACGGGATCGGCATGACGCTTGGGTCCGGAAGAGAATGCGGCGGCGAAGGCAATGCCCTGTTCCTGTGCGCCCGCTCACCCGATGGCTCCCTCTGTTTTGGCGACAGCGGCAGTGGTCTGACGCTTCCCGGAACGCCTGCCACCTTGGTGGGTGTCACAGACACGGTGCAGGTGATCGACGGCAAACCCTGTCTACCGGGGGCGATCGGAGGCTTCGTCAACCTGGCGGCTCCGGAGATCAGGGACTTCGTCCTCGAAGGCGACGAAAGCCCGCCGCGGGCGCCTCGCGGTGGAGGCGCCGGGATGCGCGGTGTGCCGGTGGTTGGCCAGACGCTGAGCTGTGAACCGGGTGTCTGGAGCAATTCGCCGACGTTCACCTACGTATTCATCGACGGCGGTGATGGTGCAGTTCTCCAAGAAGGATCGTCCTCCACATACGCGTTGACCGTGGCCGACATCGGACGCTCGATCCTCTGTGAGGTGCTCGCGGCCAACGCGGGCGGCACAGGGGTCGAACGAACCTCGGCGCTGAGCGCCGTGAGGCCCAATCACCAGGAAGAAGAAGAAGCCGTCGAGCGCAAACGCGCCGAAGAAGAAGCGACCGCCAAAAAGCAGCAGGAAGAAGCAGCGAACCGCAAGAAGGCACAGGAAGAAGCCGTCAAAACGCAGCAGGAAGAAGAAGCAAACAGCAAAAGGGCGCAGGAAGAAATCAAAAAACTCGCCGAAGAAGCGCGCATCATCAAGCAGGAAGCGGAAGCGTTGAGGAAGAAGTACGAAGAAGAAGCCACCACCAACCACCCTCATCCTGAAGAATCGGTTGCCAAAGGTGGCGTCCTCGCAGCGAAAGAAACCGCGAAGCCCCAAACCCCGACACGCGCGCAGCTGCTGGCGAAAGCGCTCAAAGCATGCAGGAAGCAACCCACCAAGCACAGGCGGGCCCAGTGTGAGGCGCAGGCGCGCAGGAAGTACGGAAGTGGGCAGCGAAGGGGAAAGGGGCATCAGAAGAAGTAGGCCCACGGGACGCGACGGCGTCGGCGCGGCGGCGGAGCGCAATAGAATCGGTGCAGAGCCCGATGAGCACCGACACCGAGAGCAAGATCGCAACCGAGCAGGAGCCCGCCGCGCCGGCGGAGGAGCCCGAGCGCGCCCCCGCCGAGGAGCTCGACCCGGAGGTGCGCGCCCGCCGCGACGCCGCGCTGGGCCAGGTGCGCAAGCTGGGCGACCCGGTGCTGCGCGCGAGTGCGGTGGCGGTCGAGCGCTTCGACGAGCGCCTGCGCGTCGAGGTGCAGCGGATGGGCGAGCTGATGCAGGACGCGCTCGGCGTTGGATTGGCGGCGACGCAGATCGGAGTGCTGCACCGCGTGCTGGTGTACAAGGCATACGAGGACGACCCGGTGAGCGCGCTCGTAAACCCGGTGCTCGAGTGGGAGAGCGAGGAGCGCGAGGTCAAGGAGGAGGGCTGTCTGAGCCTGCCCGGCGTGCACGTCGAGGTGGAGCGCGCCGTGCGCGTGCGGGTGCGCGCACAGGACCTGCACGGCAGGGAGCTGCTGGTCGAGGAGGAGGGCCTGCCCGCGCGCGTGATCCAGCACGAGATGGATCACCTGGAAGGGGTGCTGATCCTCGATCGGATCTCGCGCGAGGCGCGCCGCGACGCGATGCGGGCGCTGCGGGAGGCGCGGGAGGCCAGTCCGGCCGAGCGGGCGACGGCGCAGGACGCTCCGTCCGGGGCGGCGCAGGACGGCCCGGGCGAGGAGGCGACGCAGGCCGGTTCACCCGAGGACGCCGCGGTCCACGCGGGGTTACCTGAGGACGCGGCGGCGGATCGGTCGCCGGTGTCGGCGCTGTCCACATAGGCCGCGCAACGCCTTGCGCACTGTCTTCCTCGGCACCTCCGACTTCGCGGCGGCTGTGCTGGCGCGTCTGTCCGCGAGCGATCACCGCCCGGTGCTGGTGCTCACGCGCCCCGACCGCCCGCAGGGCAGGGGCCGCAGGCTGGCCGCGCCGCCGGTCGCGCGCGAGGCGCGGGAGCTGGGGATCGCGCTCGAGCAGCCCGAGCGGATCGACGACCCCAGGGTGCGCACGCTGATTGAAGCTGCCTCCGGGGACAGAGAGACCTCGGCGGAGGGCGACAACGCTGGGGTGGGGAGGAGGGCAGACGCAGTTGTGGAGCAGGAGACGGTGCTGGTGGTGTGCGCCTTCGGGGCGCTGATCAAGGAGCCGCTGCTGAGCGCCTTCGAGCTGTTGAACGTGCATCCGTCGTTGCTACCGCGCTGGCGTGGGGCGGCCCCGGTCGAGCGGACGATCATGGCTGGCGACGCGTGCACCGGCGTGTCGATCATGCGCCTCACCGCCGGCCTCGACAGCGGGCCGGTGTGCGCGGTGGCGCGAGAGGCGATCGGCCCGGCCGACACGTACGGGTCGCTGGCGGCGCGCCTGCAGCGGCTCGGGGGTGAGCTGCTGGTGGAGGTCTTCGACGAATGGGAGCGGGGGCGGCCGCCGCGCTTCGAGGAGCAGCCCGAGGAGGGGGTGACCTACGCGGAGAAGATTGGCGCCGACGACCGCCTGCTCGACCCGGAGCGCACGGCGGTGGAGCTGGAGCGCAAGGTGCGCGCGCTGCACCCCCACATCGGCGCGCGCCTGGCGCGAGCGGACGGGGCGCTGCTGGGCGTCTCGCGCGCGGCGACGGCGGAGCATGGCTTGGCGGGTATCCCCGCTGGGAGGTTGGTGGCGAGCGGCGGTCATCTGCTGTACGGGACAAGCGACGGGGCGCTGGAGCTGCTGGAGGTTCAGCCTCCCGGCGGGCGGCCGATGGACGCGGAGGCGTATCTGCGAGGACATGCCCTCTCCTAGCGGGCGACGCAGCCGGCCCCAGGCCGGCGAGCCGGGGCGGGTGGGCTCCGCTGCTCCGGCCAAGGCCCGCGTCTGCGCGTACGCGGTGTTGCGCAGGGTGTTCGAGCAGGGCGCGTACGCCGATCTGGCGCTGCGCGCGGAGGCGCGCGAGCTCGACGCGCGCGACCGGGCGCTGGCGATGCGTCTCGCGTACGGGGCGGTGCAGCGCAAGGGCATTCTGGACTATCTGATCGAACGGCTTGCCGAGCGGCCGCTGAAGCGATTGGACGCGCCCGTGCTGGCGGCCTTGCGGCTGGGGTTGTACGAGCTGCTGTATCTCGGGGGGGCTCCCGACCACGCGGTGGTAGCGGACGCGGTCGAGCTGGCGAAGTCCAGCCGCGGAGGTCACGGCCTGGTCAATGCGGTGCTGCGTCGCGCCACGCGCGAGGGCAAGGCGCAACTGGCCGAGCTCGACGACGGCACGCCCGAGGCGGCGGCGCTGAAGCACTCCCACCCCGAGTGGGTTGCACGACTGTGGTGGGAGCAGCTGGGCGCCGAGGATGCCCGCGCGCTGCTGGCGTTCGACAACGAGCCGGCGGAGCTGGCGCTGCGCGTTAACACGCTCGTAGCAGAGCCGGCGAGCGTGGCGGCGCAACTGCAGGGTGCCCCTCGGCCGGTGGGCGTCCACGGCGACCCGCACATCCCGGAGGCGCTCGTGCTGGAGGGCCCGTGGGACGTGCACGGCTCGCCGCAGTGGCGCGGGGGCGCAGTGCTGGGACAGTCGCGTGGCGCGATGCTGCCGGCGCGGGCGCTGGCGCCCCAGCCAGGCGAGCGGGTGCTCGACCTGTGCGCCGCGCCGGGCGGTAAGACCACGCACCTCGCGGCGCTGATGGAGGGCGCGGGCGAGGTGGTGGCGGTGGAGCGCAACCCGCGTCGGGCCGCAGAGCTGCGGCGCACGGTCAAGCGTCTGTGCGCGCAGGAGTGTGTGCGGGTGGTGCTCGGCGACGCGGCGCAGCCGCTGCCGGGCGAGGCGCCGTTTGACCGTGTGCTGGTGGACCCGCCGTGCTCGGGGCTCGGAACGCTGCAGGCGCGCGCGGACCTGCGCTGGCGGGTCGTGCCCGAGGATCAGGCGCAGCTCGCGCGAACGCAGGCGGCGATCCTTGCAGCCGGCGCTGCAGCGGTGCGTCCGGGCGGTGTGCTGGTCTACTCTACGTGCACGATCTCCGCAACCGAGAACGAGCACCAGATATCCGCCTTTTTGGCATCCCACCCCGACTTTGCGCTCGACGACCTGGGTGCGGAGCTGCCCGCCCTGCGGTTGGCGATTGGCCGACGGACGGGTACGGCCGAGCGGCCGGGAGGGCGAGTGGGGTCAGTCGGAGCCCATGCGATCGAGGGGCGCTGCGTGCTGACGCTGCCCCACCGCGACCACACGGCTGGCTTCTTTATCGCGCGGTTGCGCCGCCAGTGAGCGAGTGATGGCCAGCGAGCGCGACCAGACTGCCCCGCCCGACCTCGGCCCGCTGTGCCCGCACTGCTCGGAGCCGTGGCTGCGCCCGACCAACCTGCCGGGGCGCTATCGCTGCGTGTACTGCCTGCACCGCTTCGAGCTCGCCTCGGTGTGTCCCAACTGCGGTGAGCACTCGACGATCGTGAGAATGTCCTCGACCGCAATTCTCAAGTGCAACAACTGCGGCGACTCGATGCTGCAACCAATCTGAGTTCCTCATGGCTGCGTTGGATCTTCAGAGGCACACGCGATGAGCGCCGCGACAAAGGAGCTGCTTGCGGGGGTGAGGGTGGCGCCCTCGATCCTCTCCGCCGACTTCGGGGCGCTGCGCGAGCAGGTGGGCGAGGTCCTGGCCGCCGGCGCGCGCGTGATCCACGTGGATGTGATGGACGGTCACTTCGTCCCTCAGATCACGCTCGGTCCCGTGGTGGTGTCGGCGCTGCGCGAGCGGGTCGAGGAGGTGGGGGGGATGCTCGACGTGCACCTGATGATCGAGCGGCCCGAGCGCCAGGTGGGCGAGTTCGTGCGCGCCGGAGCGCACTTGGTCACCTTCCACGCGGAGGCCACCCCGCACGCGGAGTACGCCGCGAACGAGATCCGCGCCGGCGGCGCCTGCGTGGGCGTCGCGATCAACCCCGCCACGCCTGCCGAGGCGATCGCGGAGCTGGCGGGCACGATCGACCTCGCGCTGTGCATGACGGTCAGCCCGGGCTGGGGCGGTCAGGCATTCATCGCACGCTCGCCGCAGAAGATCGCGCGGCTGCGGGCGCTGCTGGACGGGGAGGGAGGGTCGGCGGCGCTGGAGGTGGACGGGGGCATCGACCCGAGCACCGCCCCCGTCTGCCGTAAGGCGGGCACGACTCTCTTCGTGGCCGGCTCGGCGATCTTCCATGCCCCCGAGCCGGGGGCGGCCTACCGGGCGATCGCGGAGTCGATCGACGCGATCTGAGCTGAGGCCCGCTTCGAGGCATCGGCATGTGTCAACCCGGTATCAGATCGGCCTGATAGCTCTTGTTGTGCTGACCGGGCAGGTCATCGCCGCGCCATGACAATCGGGAGGCTGACCCGTGAAGATATCCATTCTGCGATTTTGAGTTCCTTGGCTTCCTGTTCGAAGAGTCCTTCGGAGTCCGGGGTGTCTGTTTTGAAGAAGAGCTCCAGCCGCAGGTGTGGATGGCGCCGCAGCTCACGTGCCAGGCCGCGAACCGTGGGATATTCTTCGGTGTTGTCTTTGGGCAGCAGCTTGAAGATCTGGGGCTGGTTGGGGGCGAGGGAGTAGGGTTCGCCGGTGTACAGTTCACTGCTGATGATCTGTTGGCCGCCTCTGCCTGCACTCAACTGCTTGGCGGTGCGCAGCCACGCCGTAAAGTTCCCGCGACAGCCGAGGGGGCAGCGGAGGCTCACGCTCAGCGACTTTGCCGTGAGTATGGCATGGGGCGACGATACGCTCACGGGGCAGCTCGCAGGTAAAGCCGGTGGAGTGCCCGGTTCGGCGAGTGGCGCGCTGTAGACCCTGGGGTAGCAGCCGCTGAGCTCGTACAGGACGGTCGTTTCGTTCATATCGGGTGGCACCGTTTCCAGGTGGCCGTCGCTGCCGAGGTCGGCGATCGGGTGAGCGACCGGCGCTTCGATCGGCGACCACTCCAGCAGACGTTCATCTCCAGCGCCGGGCTCCACGACCAGCACTCGTCCGTCACGAACGCGACGCACGTAGCACGCTGGGATGCCGAGCGGACGGGGCAAGGGCGCGGCGATCGTGCTCACCGTCGCGCTGCACGTCGATGGGTCGGAGATCACGAGCGTCCCGTCGGACTGCAGGTCGAACGTGGGGCCCACAATGGGACCAGGCTCGTTGGTATCTTCGGCCGGCAGCGGCACGCTGTACACCTTGTTCCCAGTGTCGATGTCATAGACGACCACGGATGCGGGGCCTTCACCACCTGACGGGTTGGCGCGGTAGGCGACCAGCCTGCCCGCGACCCGCAACAGCGCCCCCTGCGGCAGTTCTCTGAGGTGCAGCTCATGCACAGGCTCCAGCGTCGCCGCGAGTGGCACGATTCGCTGCAGCCCCGAGGCGAAGTCGTGGATCACCAGGCAGCCGAAGCTGTCGTAGGCGACCACTTCGCCGTCGATCGCAATAGCTGAATGGGCTTTGAAGCTTCCATCTTCGTCGCCGACGCTTTCGTCGAGGGTTGGCGCGAGCTGACAACCAGCCACCAGAGTGGTGAGAGGAGCGCCGAGCGGCCCCGACGCCAGGCGTTCGTACTCGTAGCCAGGTGTGTACTGGGTGCCGGGTGTTTCGCCACGGGCGAGCAGCGCGATCCGGCTCGAGGACGCGCCAAATGAGATTGAGTTGTACTTACCTCCGAGTGACGCGACAGTCTTCGGCGGCTGCCCGGGGGCAAACGCGCGCACGACGTTGGTGTGCGGTTCTTTTTCTTCTGTGCCCACGAGCACGGTGGAGCCCGCGAGTGCCAGCTCGTCTTCGCGGCCGCCGAGGAGGTGGGCGTTGGTGACCAGGTTGGGTGTCGCACGGGCCACGGGCGCCGCGACTGCGAGCACGGATAGGGCGATCGTGAGGAGGAGTCGCGGCACGCACCGACGCAGGCACGCCCGAGGAGCGTGGACGCCATCGCTGCCAACGCCGCAACAAGTAGCGGGATCTTCGGTCGAACCCCCATCAGCTCCCCCCAGATCGAACCGTTTGTTCGTATCGTCCACGAACACCCTCTGGCGGTACGAGTTGTGGAGCGCTGTACATATGACTACCGCACGCACGATCGGCGTCTGTGGCGAGATCCCTTGAGGAGGTCGAATATGAGGGGTAAGTGGGTGATGGCACACGGTACGGCGGAAGCTGTCCTCAGCCGGGCGTCCCCCGCCGATACAACACCCCCAGCAACACCGCCAGCAGGGTGGTCGCCCCCAGGTATCCAATCTCCGCGCGAAGCACCTGTTCGCCGACCGCCGGGACGAACATCCAACCCAGGAACACGACGGCTGCGGCAAGCCAGCAGAACGCGGCGGCGCGGGCGCGGTTGCGGGCCAGGGCGGCCTGGTTGAGGGTACCCGACGCGAGGTGCATGCCCATGCCGAGACCCACCAAGGCGAGGCCGATGCGGCTGTAGGTATAGGTCTGGCCGAACAGGATGTGGCTCATCGCGAACGGGCCGACGACCAGCAGGCCGAGCGCCACGGCGGCGGCGAAGGCGGCGATCGCTCGCAGGGTGAGGTGAACCGCGCGGGCGAAGGCGGTGTGGCCCTCACGGGCCTCCAGGCCGGTGAGGTGGGGCAGCAGCGAGGTTTGGATCGCCTGGAAGAGCTGCAGGGGGGCGCGGGCGATCAGCATCACGTTGAAGACGATCCCCGCCAGCGCCTTATCAGGGGAGAGCGCGTCCACTGTCAGCACCGAGGCGTTCAGGAGCGTCTGCTCGGAGAGCATGATCCCGGAGACCCACAGCGCGAAGCGCCCGCCGCGCGAGAGCGAAAGCTCGTCGTGGGCTGCCACCTCCTGAACTCCCTCCGTCCCCGGCCCGGCGAGCGCCGCGTCGGCCTCGTCAACGGTGAACGGGGTGGCGTCCGGTTGGTCTGGGGCTGAAGGAATGATTTGTGCCCCGGCGTCCCGGCGCTCCCTCGCTGCCCGTGCGAACGCGGCGGGCACGACGACCAGCGAGAGCAACGGCGCGGCGGCGATGCCGAGCGCGACCGCGGTTTGGCCGGAGGCGATGCCGAGCGCGACCGCAAGCGCGAAGCAGATCCGCGAAGTGGACTCCATCAGCACCAGCGCGCCGAACAGGCCGAAGTACTGGTGGCCGGCCAGCCAGCCGCGCGCGAAGTAGGAGCCGGCATAGGCGAGCGTGCCGACGACGAGCACCCAGTAGAGCGCTGTATAGCCGTCGAAGACTTGGTGAATCAGCTGTTCGTGCAGCGCCAGCGCGACGACGAGGAAGACGAGCGCGAAGCCGGCCTGCAGCGCGAGCGGGACGCGCAGCGGATGCCGGGCGTGGCCGTGCGCCCGGCGCTCGGCAATCGTGCGCGAGAGCAGTTGTTCGACGGGGCGGTAGATCACCGAGATCACGACGAACATCACCGACCACAGCACGTCCAGGCGCTGGGCGGCTTCGGCGCTCAACACGTGGGAGGCGATCGAGAAATAGGCGAACGTCAGCAGCCCCGTGGCGGCGATCCCCACGGAGAGGAGCCGCGCGCCGCTGGCGTAAGAGCGGCCGGGTGAGGTCCCCGTGTCGTCACGGGCGGATGGCTGATCGAGCGGGGCGGTGGGCGAGCGGGCAGGGCGTTGTGAGTGTTGCTCTGCGACCGGTGTATAGCGATGGCTATCGGCCTTTTGATTTTTCATTGCAACACCCACGCTCCTCGCCCGATCGGAGGCTGAGGGGGACCATCCCGGGTCAAAGGCGCACGAGCAGCATCGTCCACGGGAAGGGCGAGCGCACCTCGGCGACCGTCCCGTGGCGTGCGAGCAGGCGCACGAACGAGCGCCGCGACCAGTGGTTGAGGTGCCCCGGGGTGTTGCCGAGCTCGCGCAGGTAGGCGCCGCGGGCCATGTTGAGCGCGCGCCACAGCGGCTCGCGCGGCACCGAGACGAGCAGGTGGCGCGAGGCGCAGCGCGCCATCTCGGCGAGCGTGTGGGCGGGGTCGGGCACGTGCTCGAGCACCTCGATCGCGGACGCGAGATCGAACTCGCCGTCGGCGAACGGCAGGTTCTCGGCGGGCATCACGCGGTACTCGAGGTTGGGCGCCTGCCGCTGCGCCCAGCCGGCCTGGATCGACTCCTCCTCCAGATCGATGCCGACGATCCGCCGGCCCTCAAGCCGCTGCGCCCAGCGGTGCACGAGCACCCCCTCGCCGCAGCCCACGTCTAGCAGCGAAGCGGGGTCGGCGCGCGCGAGCAGCCCGTCGAGGTCGCGCTCGAACCCCGCCATCAGCCGCCGCGCGAGCGGGTTGGCCGAGCCGTACTTGTCGTAGGTGTTGCCAGTGACGATGCCGTCGCGGGAGATGGTGACGCCGGTGCCGCTCATACGAGGGGGGGTGATAGGGGGAGATCGTCCGCGCGGGCAAGTTGGGCACGGAAGTAGTGGGCGCTGGACCTCCTGTCCAGCGGCCGCGCGCCAGGGGCGGGCCAGGCCTTCAAGCCCCAATCACCTCGCGCTCCTGAGCCCGCCTGCTCCCGTCGACACCTTCGCCCACAGGCGCGGAGGATTCGACACCCGCCTGCCCCGGGGAGCCGCCGCCGGGCTCGTAGTGCGAGGGCGGCACGTCCAGCTGCAGCTCGATCCGCCTCACCCGCTCGAACGTGCGCTGTGAGAGCACGCGCTGGGCGGCGAGCAGATCGCCGATCACGCCGAGCGCCCACAGCACCACGGCGGCGATGAACAGCACCGCGCCGAGGATCAGCGACTGCACGTGGCCCTTGCCGTTGCCTTCGGCGTAGGCGACGATAAAGCGGATCCACACGCCGAGCGCCGCCACGCCGATCACCGCGGCGAGGCTCCAGAAGATCCGCAGCGGCTCGTACTGGGCGTAGATGCGGAAGATCGACACGGCGTTGCGGCGCACGTACGCCCCCATCGAGGGGAACAAGCGCGACTCGCGCGTGGCGGGGTTGGTGCGCACGGGCACGTGCTCGACCGCCACCAGCAGCTTGCCGGCCTGGATGATCGTCTCCAGGGTGTAGGTAAATTTCGAGACGACCTGCACCTGCAGGGCCGCCTCGCGGTTGTAGGCGCGGAAGCCCGAGGTCGTGTCCGGCACCGAGGTCGAGGAGGCCTGGCGCACGACCCACGAGCCCAGCCGCTGCAGCAGCTTCTTCAGCGGCGAGAAGTGCTCGATCGAGTCCACCTCGCGGTCGCCTACCACCATGTCGGCGCGGCCCTCGAGGATCGGTGCGACGAGCCGTGCGATGTCGGGGCCGTAGTACTGGTTGTCGGCGTCGGTGTTGACGATCACGTCGGCGCCCAGCTTCAAACAGGTGTCGAGGCCGGCCTGGAAGGCGCTGGCGAGGCCCTTGTGGTTGGTCAGCGCCACGAGGTGGTCGACGCCGTGGCGCCGCGCTACCTCGATCGTCTCATCGCGCGAGCCGTCGTCGATCACCAACCACTCGACCGTGTCGAAGCCCTCCAGCTCGCGCGGCAGCTCAGCCAGCGTCACGGGCAGCGTCTGGGCCTCGTCCCAGCAGGGGATCTGGATGATCAGCTTCATTGCGGGCAGGGTCTTTCCACGGGTTCAAAGCGTACCCCGTCGCGCCCGTGCTCCCCGCAACGACGATGCCGTACCCGGCGGGCTCGCGGGCGCGCCGGGCCGGTGCGGCGGTGAGTCGGGGCGGGGGGTGGGCCCCATAAGCTCTACTCCGATGCAGAGCGCAACGCTCGCCCAGCGGATCAGGTTCCGTCCACCCCACTCACTGCTTGCGCGCTTGCGCGCGGTGCCGGGCGCCACCTGGGCGCGGCTCGGCTTCGCCGCGCTATGCGTGGGGGCGCTGGTGGGCTACTTCGCCTTCCCCACCTACCCCACCTATGACTCCTTCTACGCGCTGCTGTGGGGGCGCGACCTGCTGCACCTGCAGCTGCCCGACTTCAACGTGTACCGCGCCCCCACCGAGCACCCGCTGGCAATCGCCTTCGGGATGTTCTGCTCGCTCTTCGGGCAGGCCGGCGCGCGGTTGATGGTGCTCGGCTCGATCGCCTCGTTCGTCGCGCTCACCGTCGGTCTCTTCCGCCTCACGCGCCTCTGCTTCGGGCCGTTCGTGGCCGTACTCGCGGTGCTGTTGACGCTTACCCGCCTGTACGACGCCAACCTCGCCGCGCAGGGCTACCTCGACCTCACCTACCTCGCGCTGATCGTGTGGGCCACGGCGCTGGAGGTCGAGCGGCCCCGCCGCGGCACCCCTGTGCTCGCGCTGCTCGCGCTCGCCGGCCTGCTGCGCCCCGATGCGTGGGTGCTGAGCGGCGTGTACTGGCTGTGGTGCGCGTGGCCGGCGCGCGCCGCGCTCTTTCCGGGGGCAGGTCGCGGGGGAGCGGGCGGTCCGTCTTCGCGGGCGCGTCGTGGTGCGGAGACCGGACCACCGCCGCGCGTGCTGCTCGGGTACCTCGCGCTGGTGTGCGCCGCGCCGCTGGTATGGGTCGCGATCGACACGCTCGTGACCGGCGATCCGCTCTACTCGCTGCACTCCACCGCGGTGCTGGCCGCCGAACTGGAACGCACCAAGGGCTTCACCTCCGTGCTGGCCGCCACCTGGCGCTACCTGGTGCGGATCGACAAGCTGCCGATCGTGCTCGGCGGCCTCGCCGGGGCGGTGCTCGGGATCTGGCTGACCCCGCGCCGCGCGCGCGTGCCGCTTGCGGTGCTGGCGCTGTTGCTGTTGGTGTACGTCGCCGAGGGCGCCGCCGGTGCGTCGGTGATCGACCGCTACATGATGGGCGCCGCGGCGCTGCTGCTGCCGTTCTGCGCGCTGGCGATCGGTGGCTGGTCGCTGCTGCGTAAGGGCTCGTTGCTGCGCCGCGTGTGGATGGCGGCCGGCGCGGCGCTGCTGGTGTACGGCGCGGTCGCGGCGGTGTCGGTTACCAGCCTCTCCAACGCGCGCACCACGCTCGCCTACCACGACGACTTCCACGAAGGGCTCGCCGCCGCCCTGCACAGCCAGAAGGTCCGTGCCGAACTGGCCCGCTGCCCGCTGTTGTCGCTGCCCGACAACAAGCTGATCCCCGACGCCCGCTGGATCCTCGGCGCTGCCAACCAGCGCGAGATCGTCGCCCGCAGCGAGGCGCGTGCGGACGCCGAAGCGGGCGACCCCACGCTCACCAACCGAATCGCCCGCGCGAGCGTCGCGGTGTACCCGCTCGGCGCCGCCGTCTTCCAGGAGGCGATCGTGGACGTCGGCGACAACCCGCTCGACCAGGTCGCGCTGCCCGGCTTCCGGCGGATCTACACGAGCCGCTACTACGCGGTCTATGGCAACTGCTGAGGGGAGCGCCGTGCCCGGGTCCTCTTCGGCCTCACCCCCAGCGGGGGGGTCGCCCGACGGCGGAAGCGGCGCGAGCCGGTCGCGAGGCGCAAAGCGGGGGGGAGGGGGCGCTGGCGCGCGGCGACTGGTGTGGGCGGCCCTCGCGCTGGTGCTGCTCCTCGCGCTCGGCCTGCGCCTGTGGGGCATCCGCCAGGGGTTGCCCTACGCGTACAACTCCGACGAGGACGCCCACTTCGTGCCGCGCGCGATCGGGATGCTCACGCTCGGCTGGAACCCCCACTACTTCGCCAACCCGCCGGCCTACACCGACCTGCTGCGGTTGGTCTTCGCCGCCTGGTTCGGCGGCCGTGCGGGGGTCTCGCACACGTTCGCGACCAACCCCACGGCGGTCTTCACGCTCGCGCGTGTGTGCGCCGCGCTGCTCGGCACGCTGGCGGTGTGGCTGTTGTACCTCGCCGGCGCGCGCCTCTTCGACCGTGGCGTCGCGCTGCTCGCCGCCGCCCTGGAGGCGGTCGCGTTCCTGCCGGTCTTCTACGCCCACCTCGCGCTCAACGACGTCCCCACGCTCGCGCCGCTGACGCTCTCGCTACTGGGCACAGCGGGCGTGCTGCGCAAAGGCCGTGCGCGCGACTACCTGATCGCGGGGGTCGGTCTCGGCTTCGGCTGCGCGACGAAGTACACGGCCGGGATCGTGCTGCTACCGCTGCTCGCCGCGGCCGCGGGGCAGTACCTCGAGGCCCCATCGGGCGGGCGGCGTGTGGTGGTTGGCCTCGTCCTCGCCGGTGCCGCCGCGCTGGCCGCCTTCCTGGTCGCCGACCCTTACTCGGTGCTCGACTTCCACGCCTTCGAGCAGGGCCTCGCCCACCAGTCCTCGCTCTCAGGCGAAGCCCAGGGCAAGCTCGGCGCGCCGCGTGAGAGCGGGCTCGTCTACTACCTGTGGTCGCTCACGTGGGGTCTCGGCTGGGTGCCCGCTGTGGCCGCGCTTGCCGGCGCGGTGATGGTCTGGTGGCGCGAGCGCAAGCTCGGCTGGGCGCTCGTGCCGGCGCCGCTGCTTTACCTCCTCTTCATGGGCTCCGAGGGTCGCTACTTCGGGCGCTGGCTGCTGCCGATCTTCCCGCTCCTCTGTCTGCTCGCCGCCTTCGCCGCGCTGCAGTGCGCCCGCGCCCTGGCGCGCCGCGTCCCACGCTTGCGGCCTGTGCTTGCGGCAATTGCCGTTGGGGCGCTGTGCGCGCAGGGGCTTGTATACAGCGTCCACTCGGGTCTGATCCTCTCGCGCGCCGACACCCGCAGCCTCGCGCGGGCGTGGATGGTCGCGCACGTGCCCATCGGGGCGAAGGTGGTGGTCGAGCCCGTCGTGCCCGACGAGTGGGTGCAGGACGTCGGCCGCCCCACGCTCTCGGTTTCCGACGGTGACCGCTGGGTCAAGTACCAGTCGTTGCGTTCGGTGATCTCCCCCGCAGGCGCGCTGTCGCCCAGCGAAGGCCACGTCGTCAGCCTCGAAAACTACGAGCTCACGCTCGCCCCTGCGCTGATCTCCTACTACGAGCGCGAAGGCTACTGTTGGGTGCTGAGCGGTTCCGCGGAGTCCGGCCGCGCGTTCGCCGACCCTGCCCGCGCCCCGCTCGCCGTCGCCTACTACCGCGCGCTCGCGCGTGCGGGAGAAGTCGTCTACCATGCCTCTCCCTACCGCGCCGGGGCCCGTCCGGCCGCGTTTAACTTCGACTGGTCCTTCGACTACTACCCGCTCGCCTACGCCCGCCCCGGTCCCGAAGTGACCGTCTACCGGCTGCGCGGCGGGCGCTGCGCGCAGGGGTGAGTGAGTCGCCGTCGCGGCGCGGCCCCGGCCCCCTGCGCGCATGAGTCAACTTTCACGTTCGACACTTCGGCCCGCGCGCGCCGGTTATCCTGGACAGTTGGTATGACCGTTGTCACCGACACCGACCGGCTGCACCTCGCCCGCGCGATCGAGCTCGCGGGCCGCGGCGTCGGAGCGGTCAAGCCCAACCCCGTCGTCGGCGCCGTGATCGCGCGCGATGGCGAGGTGCTGGGGGAGGGGTGGCACGAACGCTTCGGCGCAGCTCACGCCGAGGTCAACGCGATCGAGGCCTGCGGAATGGCCGACCTCGCCGGCGCCACGCTGTACGTGTCGCTGGAGCCCTGCTGCCACGAGGGCAAGACGCCCCCCTGCACCGAGGCGATCGTGCAGGCGGGGATCGGGCGCGTCGTCGTCGGCTCGGACGATCCGACCGAGAAGGCCGCCGGCCGTGGCCTCGGCATCATGCGCGACGAGGGCATCGAGGTGGTGATCGCCGACGGCGAGCTCGCCACCCGCGCCCGCCTGCTCAACCAGGCATTCCGCAAGCACGCGCGCACCGGGCGCCCGTGGGTGCTGTTCAAGTCCGCGATGACGCTCGACGGCAAGGTCGCCACGCGCGCCGGCGACTCGCAGTGGATCAGCGGCGAGGCCTCGCGCGAGCTCGCCCACCGCTGGCGCGCATCGGTCGACGCGGTCGTCGTGGGCATCGGCACCGCGCTCGCCGACGACCCCCAGCTGACGGCGCGCCCCGACGGCACCCCCGCTTGCCCTTCTGAGCAGCCCCGTCGCGTCGTGTTCGACTCGCTCGCTCGCCTGCCCTCCGACTCGCGCCTGCTTGTCGCCGCCGCGGAGATCCCGCTGACGGTGGTCGTCTCCAGAGCCGCGGCCCGCGCGGACACCGACGCCATCGAGGCGGCCGGGGTGCAGGTGGTGGTCGCGACAGGCGAGAACGAGCCGGCCCGCGTGCGCTCGGCGCTGGATCAGCTCGGCCAGCTGGGCGTCGCCTCGCTGCTGCTGGAGGGCGGCCCCCACCTCGCGGGTGCTTTCCTCGACGCGGGCGAGATCGACGAGATCCGCCTCTTCCTGGCGCCGCTGCTGTTCGGCGGGCGCACCGCGCGCGACCCGCTGGAGGGGGAAGGCGTGGAGCGCATCGCCGACGCGGTCCGCGCGCTCACGTTCGACTGCGAGGGCGTCGGCGAGGACCTGCTCGTCTCGGCGCGTTTGCG
Source organism: uncultured Solirubrobacterales bacterium (assembly GCA_963791485.1). Taxonomy (GTDB): domain Bacteria; phylum Actinomycetota; class Thermoleophilia; order Solirubrobacterales; family Solirubrobacteraceae; genus Palsa-744. The sequence goes on along the minus strand of CAWBSO010000003.1, from coordinate 205,249 downwards.
CGAGTGGTGAGCGTCGCGCCGGCGCGGTCGCTCGTGTGCCAGCCAGCGGTCCAAACGCAACGGCGACAAGGGGTTGGATGTTTACCGGACTGATCGCCGACCTGGGCACGGTGCTCGCCGTCGAGCGCGGCGGCGACGGCGCCACGCTGCGGATCGACACCTTCCTGGCGGGCGAAATCGCGAAGGGGGATTCGATCGCCGTCAGCGGTGTCTGCCTCACCGCGACGCGCGTCGACGCGGAGGGCTTCGAGGCGCAGGCGATCCGCGAGACGCTGGAGCGCTCCACGCTCGGCGCGCTCTCGCTCGGCGACCATGTCAACCTTGAGCTCGCGCTGCGCGCCCACGGGCGCCTCGGCGGACACATCGTTCAGGGGCACGTCGACGGCGTCGGCGTGGTCGCCGAGCTGCGCGAGGAGGGCTTCTCCCGGGTCATCGCGATCGATGTCCCCACCGCGCTGCTGCCCTATGTGGTCGAGAAGGGCTCGATCGCAGTGGACGGCGTTTCGCTGACCGTCAGCGCGCTGCGCGAGTCTGGCTTCGATGTGTCGTTGATTCCAGAGACGCTGCACCGCACCACGCTCGGACGGGCAGCGGTAGGGCAGGCGGTTAACCTGGAGGCTGACATCCTCGCCAAGCACGTACAGCGACTGCTGGAGGCCCGCGCATGAGCGCATCGAAGACGAGCACCCTATTTGCCACGATCGAGGAGGCGCTCGAGGAGATCCGCCGCGGAAAGATGGTCGTCGTCTGCGACGACGAGCACCGCGAGAACGAGGGCGACCTCGTGATGGCCGCGCAGTTCGCGACGCCCGAGGCGATCAACTTCATGGCCAAGGAGGCGCGCGGCTGGATCTGCCTGGCGCTCAGCCCCGAGCGCTGCGAGGAGCTGGGGCTGGAGCTGATGACCGCGAAGAACGAGTCCGCGCTGCAAACTCCGTTCACGGTCACGATCGAGGCCCGCGAAGGCGTCACCACGGGCGTCTCCGCGCACGATCGCGCACACACGATGCAAGTCGCCGTGGACCCGGGGTCCCGCCCGGAGGATCTCGTGCAGCCAGGGCACGTCAACCCGCTGAAGGCGAAGGCCGGCGGTGTGCTGGAGCGCACCGGGCACACCGAGGCGAGCGTTGACCTGGCGCGCCTGGCAGGGCTGATTCCGGCCGGGGTGATCTGCGAGATCATGAACGAGGACGGCTCGATGGCGCGCGTGCCCGACCTCGCCGGCTACTGCGAGCGGCACAGGCTGAAGATGGTGACGATCGCCGACCTGATCGCCTACCGGCGGCGCAACGACCGGCTCGTGGAACGCGTCGTCTCGACGCGGCTGCCGACCGCGTTCGGAGATTTCGAGGCGGTCGGCTACCGCTCGCTGGTCGACGAGAAGCACCACGTGGCGCTCGTCAAGGGCGAGGTCGGCGGCCGCTCCGATGTGCTCGTGCGCGTGCACTCGGAGTGCCTCACGGGCGACGTCTTCCACTCGCTGCGCTGCGACTGCGGCGAGCAGCTGGAAGCGGCGCTGGCGATGATTGAGCGCGAGGGGGAGGGGGTGCTGCTCTACCTCTCCCAGGAGGGCCGCGGGATCGGCCTCCTCAACAAGCTGCGCGCCTACCGTCTGCAGGAGGACGGCCTCGACACGGTCGAGGCCAACGAGCGCCTGGGACTGCCGGCCGACCTGCGCGACTACGGAATCGGCGCGCAGATCCTCGCCGATTTGGGGCTCTCATCGATCCGCATCCTCACCAACAACCCGAAGAAGATCCGCGGCTTGGAGGGCTACGGGCTGTCGGTCTCCGCGCAGATCCCGATCGAGCAGGCGCCCAACGAGCACAACACGGCGTATCTGCGCACCAAGGCCCGCCGCATGGGCCACATTCTCCACCACCAGGGTTTGAACCTCGACGAGGAGCTGCTGCACTCCGAGCGCGCTCACGACCGTGAGCAGGCGCACGAGCGCCAGCAGGAGCACGGCGAGCAGCGGGGCGAGGCTGCGTGAGTGCGGCTGAACACGGGCCGGCCGACTCCGGGATCGAGCGCCAGGCCAGGCAGGTGTTGAGCGATTTGGGGGATCTGCCCGTGTCCTCCGCTATAGGCGGGCAGCGCTTCGCGATCGCCGTCGGCCGCTTCTACGAAGATCTGGCCGAGCGGCTCGTGCAGGGCGCCCAGGCGGCGTTCTCTGCTGCCGGCTGCACCGACGTCGCGCTCTTCGAGGTCCCCGGCGCCTTCGAGCTGCCGCTAGCCGCTCGCTACGCGGCCGATTCGGGCCGCTTCCGTGGCGTCGCCTGCCTCGGCGCGGTGATCCGCGGCGAGACCGACCACTACGACTTCGTCTGCGCCGAGGCCGCGCGCGGGATCATGCAGGTGCAGCTCGACACCGGTGTGCCGTGCGCCTTCGGCGTGCTGACCTGCACGACGATGGAGCAGGCGCTCGCGCGCGCCGGCGGCGACAAGCGCGATCAGGGTCGCCACGCCGCCGAGGCCGTGCTGCGGATGGCCGAACTGCGCGCCGAACTGCCAAGCGGCTAAACTGCGTCCCGCAATGGCCAAGGTATGTCACAGCTGCGGCAAGGGTCCGGCGTACGGCAACAGTCGCAGCCATTCGATGGTCGCCACCCGGCGGCGCTTCGAGCCGAACCTGCAGAAGGTGAGGATTCTGGTCGGCAAGGCGCCGCGGCGGGTGTACGTCTGCACTCGCTGCTTGAAAGCCGGCAAGGTCGTCAAGGCGCTCTGAGGGGTTTCGGAGCCCCACCGGCTCGGATCTTCCCCGCCCACTACCGTCCCCGGCGGTGGGTGCGTATGCCAGGGCCGGAAGGCGTGAGGGCCGCACGCCGGTGGGTTGCGTAACCTTGGCGGGGGTTCCGCGTAGCTCCTTGCATGGCTCGCGGCGCGCCAGGGCGGACAGGATGATGCAGACCGCAGTGACCGACACCAACCTGCTTCGCTTTCGGGTCGCCGTGGCTGGCGCGCTGGCGCATCTGGAGTCCCGCCGCCAGGAGGTCAACGACCTCAACGTCTTTCCCGTCGCCGACGGCGACACCGGCGACAATATGGCGCTCACGCTGCGCGCCGTGCTGGGCGAGCTCGACCGCCTGCAGGGGGCCGACGAGACCCGCACGATCGACGAGATCGGCCGCGAGGAGATCGTGCAGTCGGTCGCGCGCGCCGCGCTGCTGGGCGCGCGCGGCAACTCCGGCGTGATCCTCTCGCAGCTGATTCGTGGTGCCGCCGAGGAGCTCGTCTCGCGACCCGGCGAGCTGATCGACGCCGCGTTGATCGCCGCGGCGCTGGAGAACGCCGCCGAACGCGCCTACGCCTCGGTGCGCAGCCCGGCGGAGGGTACGATCCTCACCGTCGCGCGCGAGATGGCCGAGCGGATCGCCGCCGAGAACGAGCGCGATCCCGAGGGCACCAGCCTGCACCCCGCCGCCGCGCCCGAGTTGCAGGACCGTGCGATCGCCACCACGCTCGAGCAGGCCGTCGCCGCCGGGCAGGAGTCGGTCAAGCGCGGCCCCGAACTACTTGCCGCGCTGCGCGACGCGGGCGTCGTCGACGCCGGCGGCTACGGCCTGGTGGTGATCTTCGCGGGCGTCGTCGCCGCGCTGCGCGGCGAGGACCCGCCGCCGCTCGACCACTATGCCCCCGCGCGTATCCACCACCCCGAGCACCACTCCTCCACCTACCGCTACTGCACCAACTTCGCCGTCACCGGCACGGCGCTTGAGTCCGAGCGCTTCCTCCCGCGGCTGGAGGCGCTCGGCGACTCCGTGTTGGTGGTGGGCGATGCCGCCACGCTGAAGGTGCACATCCACACCGACGACCCCGAGCGCGCCACCGCGGTGTTCGACGGCGCCGGTGAGGTGTCGCATCTCGACGTGGCCGACATGCGCGCCCAGGTTGCCGAGCGCGAAGGGCGGCTCGGGAGCAATGGCAGCGCGCTCGTCCAGCCGTTCGGCCAATCCGCCGATGGCGCGCACAATCTAGGCGGGGCTTTCGGGTCGGCAGCGGGCGGCTTGGCTGCGAGCGGATCGGCTGCGAGCGGGCCGGCCGGGGGTGGCGCCGGTGCCGCGTTGCCCACGCGCTGCGGCGCGGTTGCCGTCGTCAGCGGTGAGGGCATGAAACGGCTGTTCGCGGGGCTCGGCGTGCACACGCTGGACGGCGGCCCGACGCTGAACCCCTCGACCTACGAGCTGCTCGCCGCGATCCACGAGGTGCCCTCTGAGGAGGTGCTGGTGCTGCCGTGCTCGGCGAACGTGGTGATGGCCGCCGAGCGCGCCGCGGAGCTCTCGGACAAGCAAGTGGTCGTCGTCCCCGCGCTCAGCCAGCAGGCCGCGCTCGCGGCGGCGGTTGAGCTGCTCGCAGACCGCCCGTTGGAGCAGAACGCGCAGGCGCTGAACGAGGCGCTCGTGCGGGTGCGCACCGGCGCCGTGGCCCCGGCCGCCCGTGCCGATCCCGCGGGTCGTTTCAGCCCCGGCGAGGCAGTCGGCTTCCTCGGCGAGGAGGTCGTCGCCTGGGGCGAGCCGGCCGCCACGCTGCGCCACGTGCTGGTCGCGCTCGCCGACGGCGCCGAGCTGCTCAGCGTGCTCGCCGGCGAGGAGGCGCCACTCGACCCTGCCGCGGTCGCCACGCTGCTCGACGGCGATCTCGGCGCGGCCGAGCTCGAGCAGCGCCACGGCGGGCAGAGCGCCTACTGGTGGCTGCTCGCCGCGGAGTGAGAGACAGCTCGCGCTTTAACCGATTCTGGCCCCTTGGCCCGTCAGATCGCCTGATGTCGAGCGTTGGTGGCATTTCTCGCGCCGCCGGCCGCGATCCGCGGTGCCGGGTCGGAGACATACTCACACTTCACTTACCGCAGCGGATAGGTTCTAGCGCGTAGCTCTGCTGTCCGGATCTCAGGCAGCGGTGTGGCAGGCGCCGGAAAATGTCTCTGACTCTCAGGGTCGGAGAACTGGCGCCTGCGTAAGAAAAATCAAACAAAGGAGCAGTTCACGATGAATCGCATGAAGATACTCGGGCTGGCCCTCGTGGCCATGTTCGCGATCACTGCCGTCGCGGCGACGTCGGCGCTGGCGGAACTATCGCATACCTACTCGGTTGCAGGCAAAGAACTGAAAGCAGGCGAAACAAAGGAAATCACGGCGAAGGACTCTGAAGAATTTACCCTCAAAGGCAAAGGAGCGCTCGAAGCCGAAGCAGTCACCAAATGTAAAAAACTCAAACTGAAGGCGTCTGAACACCCGGAGATCATCGGCGGCGTCCCGGGCACGTCCGCGAAAGAGGTGATCGAATTCGAAGAATGCTCGGCCAGAATCAAAAGCCTCCTCGGAGAAGCCACATGTAAATCCGCGGAAGTCTCGAACGCGTCGACGACCAATGAACTAGTCACGGTCGTTAAGCCGGAAGCGTTAAAAGGCCAGCTCGCGGCGCGGTTCGTTCCGACCACGGGAAAACTGTTCTCAACAGTCAAACTGAAAGAATGCGGCGCCCTGGGCAGCCAGAAAGCAGAAGTGGAAGGCACCACTGCCGCGTTGATCCCCGAAACGGCGGAAGCGGTCGAAGGGAAGCTTGTCTGGAACGAAAAATCGGAAATCACTGAAGTAGAAAACCAAAAAAAAGAAAAAGTGAAAGTTGGGCTGGAATCCGATAAAAAACTGGCCACCCTCAACGGGGCGGCCTCGGTGTCACTGGTCAGCGGGCAGGACTGGAGCGCGTTATAGGCACGTTGCTCGGGTAGCACCGCGTAGTCGGATGCAGCAGCAAGCGGGGGCCGCGTCCTCAGGGGCGCGGCCCCCCGCCGCCGTGTGGCGCCGCCCATCATCGAGCCCCCTTCCCTGTACGCCGCCGCGTGTGCTGTGGTGGCGCCGCCCGTCCGCCGCGCGGTGCATGATTGGCGGTGGATGACCACCGTCACCGCGAAGCCCGCGTCCGCGCCGCCGCGCGGGGCCGCTGCCGTCGAGACCGTGTCCGCGCGACCGGGCGCGCTCACTGGCGCAGGGATCGCGCAGCCGCGCGCATTCGCCTCCGCGCGCTCCCCGGCCTGCGCCGAGCTGCTGGCCGCGCTGGTGCGCTGGCCGCGCCCGGCGCACCTGGAGCGAGCGCTGGAGGGCCCCGCCGGCAGGCTCGCCGACGGGCTGCGGACGCTCGGGATCGAGACGGTGGGGCAGCTGCTGGAGCATCTGCCGCGCGACCGCCGCGAGGCGCGCGCGATCGCGCAGCTGCGCCCCGGCGAGCAGGCGACGGTGGCGGTCGAGGTCGAGTCGATCGCCGCGCGGCCGGTGCGCCGCCGCGGGATGCGCCCGCTGGTCGAGGCGACCGTGTTCGACGAGACCGGGTCGATGGGCGCCGCGTTCTTTAACCAGCCATGGCTGGTTGATCGCTACCGCCCGGGCACGCGCCTGCTGCTGCACGGCAAAGCGCGCCCCGGGGCGCGCTTCGCGGTCGTGCACCACGCGCTCGGCGGCGAGCTCGCGGGCGCGCACGCGGCCGGAGAGATTGCCCACTACCCAGCCACGGTGGGGGTCAGCTCGACGCAGATCGCGGCGCTGGTGCGCGAGCATCGAGGCGCACTCGCGGACGTCGCCGAGCCGCTGCCGGCGAGGATGCGGGCCGCCGAGCGCCTGCCCGACCGCGCGGCGGCGCTGGCCGCGGTGCACTTCCCGCGTGGCGGGGAGGAGGCGGAGGCGGGGCGCGCGCGGCTGGCGTTCGAGGAGCTGCTGTTGATGCAGCTGGCGCTGCTGCGCCGCCGGGCGCTGCGTGGGTCGGGCCGCGCGACCCCGCTCGTCGGGCGGTCCACGCCCGAGCGATCGCGAACCGGGGAGCGCCGCTCGTCGGGCGGGCGCTCGTCGTCGGCCGAGGGTCCCGATGGGGGCCGGGATTCTCCAGGCGGCGAGCGCTCGCTGACCTCGCGCTGGCTGGTGGGGCTGCCGTTCACCCTCACCGCCGACCAGACCGCGGCGATTGCGGCGATCGACGCCGACCTCGCGCACGTGCGCCCGATGCAGCGCCTGCTGATGGGCGAGGTCGGCTCGGGCAAGACAGTGGTCGCGCTGTATGCGCTGCTGCGCGCGGTCGAGCACGGCATGCAGGGGGCGCTGATGGCGCCCACGGAGACGCTCGCCGAGCAGCACTTCGCCACGCTGCAGGCGCTCGTCCCCGAGGCGCTGCTGCCGTCGGCGCTGCTGAGCGGCTCGACCCCTACGCGTCGCCGCGCCGATCTGCTCGGCAAGCTCGCCACAGGCGAGCTGAAGCTGGTGGTCGGCACGCACGCGCTGATCGAGGACGACGTCGTCTTCGACCGCCTCGCGGTGGCGGTCGTGGATGAGCAGCACCGCTTCGGCGTGCGCCAGCGCGCGGCGCTGGATCGCAAGGGCCCCCTCGCCCCAGCCGGCTTGACCGATGAGAGCCCATCGGCCTCGACCCACCCGAGCCTATCCGCCCCGTCCAAGGTTCTGGGCCCCATCCGCCCCACCCGCCCCACCCGCCCCACCCGCCCCACCCGCCTCGCCCCCCACGTGCTGCACATGACCGCGACGCCGATCCCGCGCACACTGGCGCTGACCGAGTACGGCGACCTCGACGTGACGCGCCTGCGCGAGCTGCCGCAGGGCCGGCGGCCGATCGCCACGCACGTGGCCGCAAGCGCGGTGGAGCGGGCGCGGGCGTACGAGCGGATCCGCGAGGAGCTGCGCGCCGGGCGCCAGGCGTACGTGGTGTGCCCGCTGGTCGAGGAGTCAGCGGACCGAAGCCGGGGGACGCTCGCCTCCAGCGAGCATCCCCGTTTCGGCCAGCTGGCCGATCAGTCGATCGCATCTGGTCGACGATCGGCGCGCGCCGCGACCGCCGAGTACGAGCGCCTGCGCACCGGTGAGCTGCGCGAGTTCCGCCTGGAGCTGCTGCACGGCCAGCTGCGCCCCCGCGAGAAGCGCGCGGCGATGGCGCGGTTTTCGGCGGGCGAGGCGGATGTGCTGGTCGCGACGACTGTGATCGAGGTGGGGATCGATGTGCCGAACGCGACCGTGATGCTGGTGGAGAACGCCGAGCGCTACGGGATCTCCCAGCTGCACCAGCTGCGCGGGCGGATCGGCCGCGGCGAGCATCCCTCGGTGTGCCTGCTGCTCGGCCCGCGCAGCGCGCGCCGGCTGCGCGCGCTGGCGGAGCACGGCGACGGCTTCGAGCTTGCCGAGATCGACCTGCAGCTGCGCGGCGAGGGCGAGCTCGCCGGCACCCGCCAGCACGGTCAGGCCGAGCCCCGCGTGGCGCTCCTGCCGCAGGACGCGGCGCTGCTGGAACGCGCCCGCGTCTGGGCCGAGCGGCTGCTCGCCGTCGATCCCGCGCTCGCGGCCCCGGAGCACGCGCCGCTGGGCGAGGCGCTCGAGCGCGCGCTGGGCGAGGAGGCGCGCGAGCCGCTGCGGGCGTAGGCGTATATGTTCTTTTCAAAATGCGTATAACGATTGCGCACGCCTCTCAAAATTTATATGCGCCACCCCGACCACCGCCCGCTCCAACCTGCCGACCCCTCCATCGCCCCTCGCGCCGTTCGCCCTGCCGGCGCTGTCGGATCCCTGTGCGGGTGATCGCGGGCAAGTACGGCGGCAGGCGACTGCGCGCGCCACGGGGCCGGACGACCCGACCGACCTCCGATCGGGTCAGGGAGGCGCTGTTCTCGATGCTCGGGGAAGTGGACGGAGCGGTCGTCCTGGACCTGTTCGCAGGCACCGGCGCGCTCGCGATCGAGGCGCTCTCACGCGGCGCGGAAAGAGCTGTGCTGGTCGAGCGCGACCCCCGGGCGCTTGAGGTGCTCAGGGCGAATCTCGCGGAGCTTGGACTCGGCCCGGAGGAGGCCGAGGTGCGCCGCGCCGACGCGTTGGCGGCACTGCGCAACGCACGCGAGCGCGCGGAGACATACGATCTGGTCTTCGTCGATCCGCCCTACCGACATGCGGGTGTGCTGGGGCGTGAGCTGCGGGAGGCGCTGCCGCCCCTGCTTGCGCCGCGGGCACGCGTGGTGACGGAGAGCGATCGGCGCACCGAGCTGCCACTGCGATCTCCATTCATTGAGGTGGAGGCACAGCGGCGCTACGGAGACACCGTGATCATGATTCAACGCCGACGATGAGCCTCGACAAGTCAATAGCCGTATGTCCGGGTTCTTACGACCCGATTACCAACGGCCACCTCGACGTGATTCGGCGTGCGGCTGGGCTGTACGAGCAGGTGGTCGTGGCGGTGGTGAGGCGCTCGGTGCGCAAGAACGCGACGCTGTTCGACATCGAGGAGCGGGTGGGTTTCATTGAGCGCGCGACGGTCGAGCTTCCGGGGGTGCGGGTGGAGCCGTTCAGCAACCTGGTGGTCGAGTTCGCACGCAGCGTGGGGGCGAAGGCGATCGTGAAGGGGCTGCGGGCGATCTCCGACTTCGAGTACGAGCTCGAGCTGCATCAGCTCAACCGCCGGCAGGACCCGGAGATCGAGTCGGTGTACCTGATGTCGAGCTCGCAGTACAGTTTCCTGTCATCGAGCGGCGTCAAGGAGCTCGCCACGTTTGGGGGCCGGATCGATGATCTGGTCCCGGCGGAGGTGGCAAGGCGGTTGCAGGAAGAGTTGCGGCGCTGACGAACAGGATGTGAGACGTGACGTCGAACCTTGATATACAGACCGCGGGGCTGGAGGCCCCGCGGAGGTAATCCCGTTATGGACGTTCTGGTACTGATAGACAAGCTGGACGACTTGGTGCACAACGCCAAGACGGTGCCCATGACCGACCAGGTGCGGGTCGACAAGGAGGAGATCTACGACATCCTCGACCAGATGCGCGCGACGATCCCCGAGGAGATCAAGCAGGCGCGGTGGATCGTCAAGGAGCGCCAGGAGATGCTGGCGGAGGCCAAGCGTGAGGCCGAGAAAATCGTCAAGGAGGCGCGCGAGCGCCAGGAGCGGCTGGTCGGCGACGAGGAGGTCACCAAGCAGGCTGAGCGCGCGGCCGAGGACATCATCGAGGATGCCCGCGCCCGCGAGCGCGAGATCCGCCTCGGCGCCGAGGACTACGCGGATGAGATCCTCAGCACGCTGGAGGTCAACCTCTCGAAGATCATCAGCGCCGTGGGGCGCGGCCGCGAGCGGTTGCAGGGCAAGGACGAACCGGCCGAGGTTGGCTAGTAGCCTCGACGTATGAGCATGCCGGTGAAGCACCGCCTGGAAGTGGCGCGCGCGCTGTTGGACACTCGCATGGTGCGCATGGAACGGCCCGACAAGGCCGTCCGCGCCCTGGCGACGCTGCGCCGCTGGGGCTCGAGCTCGGCGGCGGCGTACACGATCTCGGCGATCCGCTATCCGGAGCGCCTGGCGATCGTGGACGAGCGCGGCGCATTGACGTTTGCGGAGGTGGACGCGCGCACGAACGCGCTGGCGCGGGCGCTGCGGGCCGCGGGTGTGGGGGAGCAGGACGGGGTGGCGCTGATGTGCCGCAACCACCGTGGCTTCATCGAGGCGACCGTGGCGTGCGCGAAGCTGGGCGCGAGCGTGCTGTACCTGAATACCGCATTCGCGGGCCCGCAGATCGCCGATGTGCTGCGCCGGGAGGGGCCGGTGGCGCTGATCTACGACGAGGAGTTCGAGGGTCTCGTGCACGAGGGCTCAGAGGGGATGCGGCGCTTCGTGAGCTGGCGCGAGCCACAAGGCGACGGCGCCGGTCGCGGGGACCCGTGGGTGGAGGATCTGATCGCGCACACCGACCAAACGCCGCTGCAGCCGCCCGTGGAGACGGGCCGCGTGGTGATCCTCACCTCGGGCACCACCGGCACGCCGAAGGGAGCGAAACGCAAGCAGCCCGACTCGCTGGAGCCGGCGGCGGCCCTGTTCTCGAAGATCCCGCTGAAGGCGCGCGAGACGACCGTGATCGCGGCGCCGATGTTCCACTCGTGGGGGTATGGCCATTTCACGCTGGCGCTGCCGCTGGCCTCGACGCTGGTGCTGCGGCGGCGCTTCGACCCCGAGCAGACGCTCGCGGACGTGGCGCGCCACCGCGCGAGCGCGCTCGCGGTGGTGCCGGTGATGCTGCAGCGGATCATGGAGCTGCCGGCGGAGACGCTCGAACGGTACGACACCTCGGCGCTGCGGATCATCTCGGCCTCGGGCTCGGTGCTCCCCGGCGAGCTGGCGACTAGGGCGATGGACACGTTCGGGGAGGTGTTGTACAACCTGTACGGCTCGACCGAGGTCGCGTGGGCGACGATCGCCACCCCGCAGGACCTGCGCGCGGCGCCGGGCACCGCCGGGCGCCCGCCGCTGGGAACGGTGGTGAAGGTCCTCGACGCGGAGGGCCGCGAGCTGCCACAGGAGCAGCGGGGGCGAATCTTCGCCGCCAACGAGATGGTGTTCGACGGCTACACCGGTGGCGGCGGCAAGGAGATCGTGCGCGGGCTGATGAGCACCGGCGACATGGGCCACTTCGACGCCGGCGGACGCCTGTTCGTGGACGGCCGCGACGACGAGATGGTCGTCTCGGGCGGCGAGAACGTGTTTCCGCGCGAGGTCGAGGACCTGCTAGCGACGCACCCGCAGATCGAAGAGGCGGCGGTGATCGGCGTGGATGACGAGAAGTTCGGCCAGCGGCTGAAGGCGTTCATCGTGGTACGCGAGGACGCCGAGCTGAGCGAGGAGGCGGTGAAGGAGTACGTCAAGGAAAACCTCGCCCGCTACAAGGTGCCGCGCGATGTGGTGTTCCTGGAAACGCTGCCCCGCAACGCGACCGGCAAGGTGCTCAAGCGGGAGCTGGCCACCACCGCTGATTGAGCTCGTGGGATGGGGCCGCCTGGAGGGCGGCCCGCGGGGTCAGTGGCTGGGGAGAGCAGGCGGATCAGCCGGCGCGCTCCGCTGGATAGGGCCACTGGGCGATATCTCGCGGCGGATCTGCGGTGCTCGTCGCTAGCCTGGGACGCATGCCCGCACTGACGGACAGACTCGACCTGGGGAGCCTGCATCTCAGCCCGGGCGAGGGGCGGCGCCTGGAGCTGGCGGTCGAGATCGAGCCGTTGGTGCTCGGGGGCGAGCGTTATGTCGCCCAACCGTCGCACTCGGCGGTGACGCTCGACGTCTCGCGCATGGTCGGCCACGGGTATGCGCTGCGGCTGCGCTTCACGGCGGCGCTGGCGGGCCCGTGCATGCGCTGCCTGGCGGGGGCGGCCACGGAGGTCGAGGTGGACGCGCGCGAGGTGGACCGCCCGGGAGGAGGGGAGGAGCTGTCGAGCCCATACATTCGCGGCGAGACGCTCGACCTCGCGGCGTGGGCGCGCGACGCGTTCGCGCTGAGCGCCCCCACGCAGGTGCTGTGCCGAGCCGACTGCGCTGGTCTGTGCCCGGTGTGCGCGGCCAACCTCAATGATTTGGACCCCGCCCGCCCGGAGCACCACCACGAGCGCGCGCCCGACCCGCGCTGGGGGAAGCTGCGCGAGCTGAAGCTGGAGTAGCCGCCGCTCGGCAAGCCCGTCGGCGCGTCTGCCAGCGTGTCCCGCGGCTGCTAGCCTTCCCAGACCGATGGCTGTCCCCAAGCAGAAGCAGTCGCACAGCCGCACCGCCAAGCGTCGAGCGCAGCACAAGATCACCGCGCCCGCGTTGAGTGTCTGCCCGCGCTGCCACAGCCCGCGCCGCCCACACCGAGTGTGCGGAGTGTGCGGCACCTACGCCGGCCGCGAGGTCGCCGTCCCGGTGGAACACACAGAGGAGCACGACCACGAGCACTGAGCCGGTGGTCGCGGTCGACGCCAACGGCGCCGACCTCGGACCGGCGGAGGTGGCGGCGGGCGCGGCGCTCGCCGCGCAGCAGGGTGCGCGCGTGCTGCTGTTCGGCCCGCTCGCGGAGATGAACACACTCGTGGCGATGGACCCACTGCCCACGGGCGTGGAGCTGGTGGACGCGCCGCTGTCAATCGCCAAGAGCCCCGACCCCGCGCGTGCGGCGCGCGCGAGCCCGCACGCCTCGATCGTGCAGGCCGCGCGCGCGGTGGCGGAGGGCCGTGCGCAGGCGCTGGTGTGCGCGGGCGGCACCGGCGCGGCGCTGGCGGCGGGCCTCTTCAACATCAAACGCGCCCGCGGCATCCACCGCCCCGCACTGGCGCTGCCACTGCCGGTGCCCGGGCATCCGGTGACGCTGCTCGACGTCGGCGCCAACGCGCAGGCGCGCGAGGAGCATCTCGTGCAGTTCGCGTTCATGGGCGCGGCGCTCGCGCAGGTGGTGCTTGACGTGCGCCGCCCCCGCGTGGGGCTGCTCTCCAACGGCGAGGAGCAGGGACGCGGCAGCCCCCTGGTCGTGGCCGTGCGCGCGCAGCTCGCTGAGCGCCTTGCCGCCGCGGCGGACGGCTCGGGCGGGGGTGCGGCTCCCTTCGAGCCAGTGGGGGACGCCAAGCACGGCGACGCGCTTCTCTTCGAGTTCGTGGGCAACGTCGAGGGCGGCGACCTGACGAGCGGCGTCGCCGACGTGATCGTCACCGACGGCTTCACCGGCAACGTCGCGCTGAAGGTGATGGAGGGCGTCTCGCAGACGATGCTGTGGGCGATCCGCGACGCCGCGCTCTCATCATCCCGCGCGAAGCTCGGCGGCGCGCTCCTGCGCCCGGCGCTGCGCTCCTTCCGCGATCAGATCGACCCCGAGGGCCAGGGCGGTGCCTACCTGCTGGGGCTGCGCCGGCTGGGCGTCGTGCCGCACGGGAGCTTCACCCGCCACGGTTTCGCGCAGGCGATCCTGCGCGCCGCTCGTGGCGCGCAGGAGGATCTCGTGGGTCGTACCCACGCGGCGCTCGAGCAGGCGGGGGCGCTGCGGACGAGATCCCCGTCATCCGCGCGGGGCGGTAGCCTCCACGAGAGATGACCCGCGAGCAGGTATACGAGCTGATCCGCGACCACCTCGCCGACGAGCTCGAGATCGACCCCGATGAGATCCGCGAGGAGAGTCGCTTCAAAGAGGACCTCGAGGCCGACTCCCTCGACCTGTACACGCTCGTGCAGGAGCTCGAGGACACCTACGGTGTGCAGATCTCCGACGAGCAGGCCGTCGAGATAAAGACGGTGGGGCAGGCGGTGGACTTCGTGCTGGCGCAAGCCCGCGGCGCCGAGGTTTGATGCGCGCGGATGAAGCTGCTGAACGCGCTCTTGGAGGAGCTTCCCGAGGAGCTGTCACGACAGGTCTTCACGCACGCCTCGTGGAGCGAGCGGAGCAGCGACTCCTACGTGCGCCTCGCCTTCCTCGGCGACTCTGTGCTGGGGTTGGCCGTCACCGCCCACCTCTACCCGCGCCTGGAGGCCGAGCGCTTCGGCGCCGGGCGACTGACGAAGATCCGCGCCCAAGCGGTCTCCGGCCCCTCCTGCCGGGCGGTTGCCGAGCGCCTGGAGGTGCCGGAGCGGCTGCGCGCCGCGGCGCCCGCGGGGGTGCAGGAGAACGCGGTGCTGCTCGGTGCCACCGAGCGGGTGTTGGCCTCCGTGATCGAGGCGGTGATCGGTGCCTGCTACCTGCAGTTCGGCTACGAGCGCACCGCCGAAGCGGTGGTCGAGGCGTTTCGCCCCGAGATCGAGCAGGCGCTGGAGAACCCCGTGGACTTCAAGTCCACGCTGCAAGAGCTGCTGGCCCAGCGCGGAGAGCTCGTCACCTACGAGGTGACCGCCGAGCACGGCCCCCCGCACGAGCGCACCTTCGAGGTGGCCGCTTCGGTGGACGGCCGCCCGCTCGGCAGCGGCTCCGGGCGCAGCAAGAAGCACGCCGAGCAGCAGGCCGCCCGCGAGGCCGTGGAGAGATTGCAGGCGTGATCACGTGTATCTGAAGTCGCTCACGCTGAAGGGCTTCAAGTCCTTCCCCGACCGCACCCGCCTGGACTTCGGCCCGGGCGTCTCCGTCGTGGTTGGACCCAACGGGTCGGGCAAGTCCAACATCACCGACGCCGTCCTGTGGGCGATGGGCGAGCAGTCCCCGCTGGCGGTGCGCGGGCAGTCGATGCAGGACGTGATCTTCGGCGGCGGCCGCGGCGTGCAGGCCCGCAGCGCCGCCGAGGTCGAGCTCGTGCTCGACAACTCTGACGGCACCGTCGCGCTGCCGCTCAGCGAGATCTCGATCCTGCGCCGCCTGCACCGCTCCGGCGAGGGCGAGTACCGGCTCAACGGCGCCCGCTGCCGGCTCGTCGACGTGATCGAGGTGCTCTCCGACACGGGTCTCGGCAAGGAGACTCACTCGGTCATCTCCCAGGGCCGCGTCGAGGCGATCGTCACCTCCAAGCCCCGCGACCGCCGGCTGTTGATCGAGGAGGCTGCCGGCCTCGGCAAGCACCGCAAGCGCCGCCGCCGCGCCCAGCTCGAAGCTCGAACGCACCCAGGACAACCTCGACCGCGCGTTGGACGTCGAGCGCGAGGCTCGTTCGCGCCTGCGCCCGCTCAAGCGCCAGGCCGAGGCCGCCGAGCTGCATCAGCGCCTGGAGCGCCAGATGCTCGAAGCGCGCCTGCAGCTGGCGCGTGAGGCGCTGCGGGTACGCCGCCTGGAGCTCGCCGAGGCCGAGGCTCAGGCGCAGGCGGCCCGCGCTGCGCGCGCGGAGGTCGAAGGCGGTCTGCAGGAGGTCGTCGCCCGGCGCAGTCTCGCCGAGCGGGCGCTCGCCGAGCGCTCCGAGCGCTACGACGAGCTCTCGCGGCGCGCGCTGCACGCCGGCGCCGCCGCCGAGCGGCTGCAGTTGCGTGGTGAGCAGGCCACCATCACCGCCGCCGGCCTCGCCGAGCGGATCCTACGCGGCATCCGTGAGATCGAGCTGCTGCAGGAGGCCTCCGCGGAGAGCGAGGGCGGTGTCCTCGACGCTGACGGTAAGCAGCGCATCGGCGCGATCGAGCGGGAGCTGGCCGAGCTGGAGCGCGAGCGCGAGCAGCAGCTGGAGCGCGAGCTCGCTGAGCTGGAGCGTTCCCGCGAGGAGGCCACCGCGGAGGTCGCCGAGCTCGATGCCGCGCTCGCCGAGGCCCGCGAAGCGCGCGAGGAGGCCGATGAGCGCGCCGAGGAGGCCCGCGGCGGGCTGCGCGAGGCCGAGCGCGCGGTCGAGGCCGCCCGTCGCGACGCCGCCCGGGTGGGCTCCGAGCTGGCCGCCGTCAACCAGTTCCTGCGCCACTCCGCACCGCTGTCCGTCGCCTCGCCTGCGGACGACTCCGCCGGGAAGGAGGCTCCGCGTGCGCTGAGCGAGGCGTTGCGGGTGGAGCCGGGCTACGAGCTCGCGCTCGCCGCAGCGCTCGGTGGGCGTCTCGACGCCGCGCTTGTGCCCGACCTGGCCGGCGCTGCGGCGCTGCTCGACCGCGCCGGGCCCGATGGCGCCACTGCGCTGCTGGCTGACCCGTGCTTGGCGGAGCCGCCATTGGCCGAGGCGTCTGCTCCCCCCGCTCCCGGCGCGCGTGCGCTGGTGGAGCTGGTGGACGGGTCCGCGCCGGTGCTCGCGCTCGCGCGACGGCTGCTCGCCGACGCATGGGTGCTGGAGCGCTTGGAGGATCTCCCTGACGACTTCGCCGGCGTCGCCGTCACTCCGCGTGGGCGTGTGTGGTTTGCCGTCTTGGGCGAAGTGCGCCAGGTAGCCGAGGGTGGCTCCGAGCGGGTGCTCGCCCGCCGCAACGAGCGCGAGCAGCTGATCGTCGCCTCCGAGGTCGCCGCCGCCGCCGAGCACGCCGCGCGCGGTGGCGCCGAACATGCGCAGGAGCACGCCGCCACCGCCGATCTGGCGCGCGAAGAGGCCGACGGCGCGCTGCGCGAGGTCGCACGCGACCACGCCCGTGCGCTCGAGCAGGAGCGCCACTCTGCGTGGTTGATCGATCAGCGCCGCGCCACCCCCGAGCAGGGGCCGCTCGCGGTGCGCCGCGCGCAGCTGGAGGGCGAGCTCGCCGCCGAGCGTCGCGCTGCCGAGCGTCTCGCACGCGAACACGCCGAGCGTTTGGAGCGTCTCGGGCGCCTGCGTGCCCAGCACGCCGCCGACGCCACGCTCGTGCCGCTCGCCGAGCGACTCGCAGTGGCGCTGCACACCGCCGGGGAGGCGGTCGCCGCACGCGCCGGCGCGTTGCAGCAGGAGCTCGACACCTACCGCGCCGCCGGCGAGGAGATGGCCGCCGAGCTGCGGGCATGCGCCTCGCAGGAGGCCGACATCCAGGCCCGCCTGCGCGCGCAGGGCGAGGCCGTCACCGCCGCGGAGGTGGCCGCACAGCGCCTGCGTGACCACGCTGAGGAGGCCGCATTGGAGCTGCGCACGGTGCGCGGGCAGCTGGAGTTGCCCGCGGCGGCGGGCGAGTCGGTGGAGGCGGAGTCGGATTTGGAACGAGCCACGCCCGCGAGCGACACACGAGACGGGGGCGTAGCGCGGGCGAGTCAGTCACAGCCCGGTGTGGTGGTGGAGGGAGACGACGAGGTTGGAGAGCATGCGGCTGGGGAGCGCGAGGCAGAGGAGCCTTGGGGGGCTGAGCCGGGACAGGGCGCACCGGAAGACCAACCAGCCGGGCTTGTGGCGCGCGTGGGGGACGCGAACGAGTCCGACGAAGACCCCGAGCCGCTCGACTCGGAGCAGGTGCAGGCGCTCACCGCCCGCCTGGAGCGCTTGCGCCGCCGACGTGAGCAGCTCGGCCCCGTCAACCCGCTCGCCAAAGAGGAGTACGCCGAGGCGCTTGCCCACGTCGAGGAGCTCGAGACCCGCCGCAGCGACCTGGAGACGGCGCTGCGCGAGCTGCGCACCTTGATTCGCGACACCGACCGCCAGATCCACGAGACCTTCCGCGCCACCTTCGAGGCCGCCGCGCGCAACTTCGAGGAGCTCGCGCGCGACCTCTTCCCTGGCGGTGGCGGCCAGCTGAGGCTCGTCAAGGATGCGCTAGCCCCCCGGCCGGTGCTCGGCGGCCAGCCGCTGCCCGGCGCCACCGCCGCGGGCGGGGGCGGGGGCGAGGAGCGTGACGGCGAGGCTGCCGCGGAGCGCGAGGAGCGGGCTGGGATCGGGCGCGCCGCCATGGAGGGTGCGGGTGGGGAAGGCGGAGACGGTGAGGGCGGGGATTCCCTTTATAACGCCGGCTCGGCGTCCGAGCCCGACGAGGAGCTGTTGGGGGTCGAGATTGAGATCACCCCCGCCGGCAAGTCCACCAAGCGCCTCTCGCTGCTCTCCGGTGGCGAGAAGTCGATGACCGCGCTCGCCTTCCTGTTCGCCGTGTTCCTTGCGCGCCCCTGCCCCTTCTACATCCTCGACGAGGTCGAGGCGGCGCTTGACGACCTCAACCTCGAGCGCTTTCTCTCGCTGCTGCGCCGCTACGCCAACCGCGCGCAGTTCATCGTGATCACCCATCAGAAGCGCACGATGGAGGCCGCCGACTGGCTGTACGGGGTGTCGATGGCCGGCAACGGCGTCTCCAAGGTGCTCTCGCGGCGGCTGCCGCCGGCGGAGGGCTCCCCGGTGTCGGCCTCGGAGCGGAATGGATCGGCGCCCGAGCGAGCGGACGTCAGGGGCGCCGCCGCCGCAGGCGACGATCAGGAGTCGGCTCCTCCAGAGCTGCCACGTCCCGAGCTGGCCGACGTCGCGTAGCGTCGAGCGCCTACAGCGCTAGATAGGTCGACCTGATGAGGGCGATCCCCGCGTTGGTGGCGACTTTCCACTTCTTCCCGGCGGGCACGATGAACGTGATCGGCACCTTGGTCGTCCCCGTGACCGCTTTGCTGACCACGTCTTCCGCGATGACGGTGGCGCCAACGACAACCTGGATGGTGGTTTCCGTCGCCGTCTGACACGACACGGTGAGGATGACCTGCACCGGTTCGGCGGCGGACGGTTCGTATTCGGTGTTCTGCGAGCGTTCGGTCAGCGCTCCGTATTCCCCGGCGTTGAACCCCGCGCCTTTTTCGCCTTTTTCACCTTTTTCGCCTTTGGCTCCGGCTGCTCCGGCGGCGCCCGTTTTGCCTTCTTTTCCTTCGGCTCCGGTGGCGCCTTTTTCGCCGGTGGTGCCTTTGGCCCCTTCTTTACCTTCTTTGCCTTCTTTACCTTCCGCGCCTTTTGCTCCGGCTTCGCCTTTTTCGCCTTTGGCTCCGGCTGCTCCGGCGGCGCCTGTTTTGCCTTCTTTTCCTTCGGCTCCGGTGGCGCCTTTTTCGCCGGTGGCGCCTTTTTCGCCGGTGGTGCCTTTGGCCCCTTCTTTACCTTCTTTGCCTTCTTTACCTTCTGCGCCTTTTGCTCCGGCTTCGCCTTTTTCGCCTTTGGCTCCGGCTGCTCCGGCGGCGCCTGTTTTGCCTTCTTTGCCTTCTGCGCCTTTTGCTCCGGCTTCGCCTTTTTCGCCTTTGGCTCCGGCTGCTCCGGCGGCGCCTGTTTTGCCTTCTTTCCCTTCTTTCCCTTCGGGTCCCTGTGGGCCTGTGGGACCTGTTTCGCCTTTGATGCCCTGTGAGCCGGGGAGCCCTTCTTTGCCTTCCGAGCCCTGTGCGCCGGTTTCGCCTTTGACGCCTTGTGGGCCTTGGGATCCTTCTTTGCCTTCGAGCCCTTTTTCGCCTTCTTTGCCTTCTGGGCCGGTTTCGCCTTTGACGCCTTGTGGGCCTTGGGGTCCTGTTTTGCCTTCTGGTCCCTGTGGGCCCGCGGGGCCGACTGCGCCTTCGGGCCCTTGGCTGCCTTCGGGTCCGCGTTCGCCTGTCGTGCCTTTGGGTCCTTCGGCGCCGGTTTCCCCTTTGACCCCCTGTGGGCCTTGGGGTCCTTCTTTGCCTTCGAGCCCTTTTTCGCCCTTTTCTCCGGTTTCTCCTGTAGGGCCTGGTTCTCCCGTGGTCCCTTTGGCGCCTTCTTTGCCCTGCGGGCCTTCCGGCCCCCGTTCGCCTTCGGGTCCGCGTTCGCCTGTTGTGCCTTTGGGACCTTGGGCGCCGGTTTCGCCTTTGATTCCCTGTAGGCCCCGGGGCCCTTCGGGTCCCGTTTTGCCTTCGGGTCCCTGTGGGCCGGTGGCGCCGGTGGGTCCTTCTTTGCCGACCGGTCCCTGTGGGCCTTGTGGACCTGTTTCGCCGATGACGCCTTTTGCGCCTGTTTCGCCCCGGAGTCCTTCTTTACCCTGTGGGCCCGTGGGCCCTTCTTTGCCTTCCGCGCCGGTTTTGCCCGTTGCGCCGGTTTCCCCCGTGATGCCCTGTGGGCCTTGGGGTCCCGTTTTGCCTTCGGGTCCGTGTTCGCCTGATGTGCCTTTGGGGCCTGTGGGGCCGGGTTCGCCTTTGGTGCCCTGCGGGCCTTGGGAGCCTGGTTTGCCTTCGGAGCCCGCGGCGCCTGGTTCGCCTTTGGCGCCCCGGGGGCCCGCGGGGCCGGTTTCGCCCTCGAGGCCCTGTGGGCCGGCGGCGCCTGCCGGTCCTTCTCTGCCTTCAGCTCCGGCTGTGCCCGCCGCGCCGGCTTCGCCTTTGACGCCCGCCGGCCCCGGTTCGCCTTTGGGACCTTCCCTGCCGTCAAGGCCTCGTGGGCCGGTTTCGCCCCTGGCGCCCCGGGGGCCTGTCCCGCCTCTCGGTCCCACCTTGCCCGCGGGGCCTGTTGCACATATGCCCCGGGGACCTTCCTGGCCGGCTGCGGCCTTGCGCCTTGGGTGTACGCTCGGCCGGCGACTCTGAAAGTGCCCTCTGTGCTCGATCTGTGCGGGGGGTCTCTGGGGCTTGGACGTCTTTGGGGCTTGCTTGGTCACCGATGTCCGACGCGTCGGTGTTCGCTTGGTCCTTGATCTCTGGTGTGTTGGTGTCCGCTTGGTCGGTGGGGTCTTTGACGTTCGGCGCGTTGGTGTTCGCTTGGGGTGTGGACGCTCGACGGCTCGTGGCTGCCCGGTCGGTTTGGTTTTTCGATGCTCGACGGCCTTTGGCTGCTCGGCGTGCC
The DNA here is from genome assembly GCA_963791485.1 of uncultured Solirubrobacterales bacterium. Classification (GTDB taxonomy): domain Bacteria; phylum Actinomycetota; class Thermoleophilia; order Solirubrobacterales; family Solirubrobacteraceae; genus Palsa-744. The sequence goes on along the minus strand of CAWBSO010000003.1, from coordinate 184,421 downwards.
CACTGTGCCCGGTGTGCTTCTGGTGCTCGCCTCGCTTGGTTTTCCGCTGAGCCTTGTGAATTTTTCGATTCCGGGCTATTTTTCGATTTTCGGTAACGCCTGTAAGCCCGCAGGGTTCCTGGAGAGTTCGCGTGTGTGTTATTCCCGAAGGTCCCCCACCACTCGGTTTCGTGCTGCTCGCGGGCACTCTGCGCGTCTGCGGGCCGATCGATTTATTGGACGCGACCGAATGATTACCTACAGCCAGCGCTCCACCATCCGTAAAAAATACGAATATGAGCATGACCACGATTGCGCGGTGGACGATTGCCTTCAAGATGCCGTACCCCTGTGCCTTCTACGTGTCCGCACCCCTGCGTACACTACGTTTGCGGGACCATAGCATGGCCGGTACAAGGGCTTTCATATCGGCGATCGAGGGGCGAATGGGGTGTTCCTTGCGCCTGGTTGGACAAAGGCCTGTTCTATTTGGAACACATGGGCGAAAGTTGTCCTTTTAGAACAAGAGGTTTTGGCGAGTGTTTTGTCGAATAGACCACCGAGTTATCGAGCGGACCATGAAAACCTTTAGAACGGAACTTGGTGTGGGATGAGTCTTGCCGCGGTGCCGCGACGCGCTCGCCCGTTTGGACTGACCGCCGCCGTTCTGGTGGTTCCGCTGCTCTCTGCGTGCGGGTCGAGCACGCCCACGTTGAACACCGTCACGGAGGAGCGTGCCATCGCCGCCTCGATTCTGACCCAGCATCACCTACATGCGGCGGTACAATGTCCCTCCAACCCCCCGCGGAAGGCGGGGTTCACTTTCACGTGCACGGCCAAGTTCGACGTCGGGACATACCTGGTCACGGTGACTGAGACTAACGGCCGCGGCCACGTCCGCTATCAGGACCAGGATCCGCTGGCCACCCTCGACATCGCGAAAGTCGAACAATCGATAGTGCAATCGATTCGCACCCAGAGGCGCCTGAGCGCCACGGTGGGCTGCCCGGAAGAGGTCCTTCAGAAGGTCGGAATCGTTTTCTCATGCACCGCGACGGTCTCGGGCCGAAGGTATCCGTTCGCAGTGACCGAGGTCGACGGTAACGGCCACGTCCGGTACGTCGGGCGCTGAGGGTCACGCCGCCCGGGGTGGGCGTGTTGCCTGCGAGCGTAGGGCCTCCGGGTGTGCGAGGAGCGACCAGGAGGTGCGAGGATGCGCGCTCGTCGTGCGCTGGTATCGTCGCGCAGCCGTGCCACGCGACTGGAGCGACCTATTCATCATCGGCGAGCAGGACGCCCTTGGCGCCGGGAGCGGTGGTGAGAGCCCCGAGCGCCGCGGTTTCTTCCGGCGGCTGCGCGAGAATCTCGCAAAGACCCGTCAGGCGCTCGGCGGCGAGATCCACGCCACGCTCTTCCAGACCCTCGACGAGCACACCTGGGAGCGCCTGGAGGAGGCGCTGATCATGGCCGACGTCGGCGCCTCTGCGACCGCCGCGGTAGTGCAGACGCTCGAAGCCGAAGCTTTGGAGGGCGGGCTCAGCGGGGGCGAGGCGCTCTCGGAGCGGCTGATCGGGCTGCTCGCTGACACCGCGCGGGTGGGGGAGGGGCGGATCGACATCCGCGCCCGCCCTACCGTGATCCTCGCGGTGGGCGTCAACGGCACCGGCAAGACCACGACGATCGGCAAGCTCGCCTGGCACCTGCAACAGGAGTTGCAGCGCACCGTGCTGCTGGCGGCGGCCGACACCTTCCGCGCCGCTGCCACCGAGCAGCTGGAGGGGTGGGCGCAGCGCGCCGGCTGCGAGATCGTCACCGGTCCGGAAGGCTCCGACCCTGGCGCCGTCGCGTTCGAGGCTGTGGCGCGCGCCCGCGGCGAGGGCCTCGACGTCGTGATTGTGGACACCGCCGGGCGCTTGCACACCCAAGACGACCTGATGGCCGAGCTCGCCAAGGTGCGCCGCGTGATCGCGCGCCAGTTGGAGGGGGCGCCGCACGAGACACTGCTCACCGTCGACGCGACCACTGGTCAGAACGGGCTGCGCCAGGCGCGCGTCTTCGCCGAGTCGGCGCAGGTTGACGGCATCGTGCTCACCAAGCTCGACGGCACCGCCCGCGGGGGCATCGCGCTGGCGATCGCTCGCGAGCTGGGCATTCCGGTCAAGCTGATCGGCGTCGGCGAGTCGCTGGAGGACCTCCGCCCCTTCGACCCCGAGGAGTTCGCGCGCGCGTTGATCGCGGAGTAGTTCGGTTCGGCCAATATCCCCGTCCGCCGGCACAGGCCAGCCCGTCTCGCGCGGCAAACCGCCTGCGCGGTGCGATAATCGGACTATGGACGCGTGGATCGTGTGGACGGTGGCGGCCTGCGCGCTGGGTGCGGGAGAGATGCACACCGGCGGGTTCTTCCTCGCGCCGTTCGCGATCGGCGCGCTGGTCGCGGCGCTCGTGAGCCTGGCTGGCCTTGGTCTCCCGCTGGCGCTGGTCGTGTTCCTGGTCGCCTCGCTGCTGGTGCTGCTCACCCTGCGCCCAGTCGCCCGGCGCCACCTGCAGCATCCGCCCCGGATCCGCACGGGCGCGGCGGCGCTGATTGGATGCGACGCGGTCGTGCTGGAGCGGATCGCCAACCAGGAGGGTGTGGGCTGCGTGCGGATCGGTGGCGAGGTGTGGACGGCGCGCAGCTACGAGGAGGACGAGGTGATCCCCGCCGGGGAGCGCGTGCAGGTCGTTGAGATCCGCGGGGCCACCGCGCTTGTGATGCACTGACTGAGGCCACAATGCTCCTGAGGCACTGAGCGGAACGCTCTAGACGGGCACTAGAACCACGGAACCGAGGCTCTGGAAGCACTAGAACCAGGGAAGGCGCAGGCACTGAACCCCAACAGGTACGTAGAAAGGCAAGGGAACTCCCCATATGGTCGCTCTCATCGTCGTCGCCGTGGTCGTGCTGTTCGCGCTGGTTGCGGCGGCGCGCACGATTCGCGTCATCCCGCAGGCGCGCGCGGGCGTGGTCGAGCGCCTCGGCCGCTACAGCCGCACGCTGGAGCCCGGCCTCGCGATCGTCACGCCCTTCGTCGACCGCGTGAAGCCGCTGGTGGACCTGCGTGAGCAGGTTGTCAACTTCGCGCCCCAGTCGGTCATCTCCGAGGACAACGTGGTCGTGGCGATCGAGACGGTCCTGTACTTCACGATCACCGACCCCCGCTCCGCGACCTATGAAGTCGCCAACCCGCTACAGGCGATCGAGCAGCTCACGGTCACCACGTTGCGCAACGTGATCGGCGGGCTCACGCTGGAGGCCACGCTGACCGCCCGCGAGAACGTCAACACCGAGCTGCGCACGGTGCTCGACGAGGCCACCGGCAAGTGGGGCATCCGCATCAACCGCGTGGAGATCAAGTCGGTCGACCCGCCCGCGGACATCCGCTCGGCGATGGAGAAGCAGATGCGCGCCGAGCGCGACCGCCGCGCAGCGATCCTGACGGCCGAAGGCGAGAAGCAGGCTCAGATCCTCACCGCGGAGGGCGAGCAGCAGGCGGCGGTACTAACGGCGGAGGGTGCGCGTCAGGCCGCGATCCTGCGCGCCGAGGGCGAAGCGAAGGCGATCGACACCGTCTTCAAAGCGATCCACGAGGGCAATCCCACGCGCGACCTGCTCAGCTACGAATACCTGCAGATGCTTCCCCAGCTCGCCGAAGGCGACGCCAACAAGGTGTTCGTGGTGCCCTCTGAGTTCGCGCAGATGTTCGGCGGGATCGGCGAGGCCCTCGCCCGTCGCGGCGATGAGCCCTCCTCCGGCGGCAGTTCCTCCCCGGGCGATGGTCCCCGCCGGGCTGGCTCGCTCGGCGCGGGCTCCTCCGCTGGGGGCTCGCCCGGCGGAGAAGGCTGACGCGTCACCGATGTTCGACTCGCTCGCGGAGAAGCTCCAGGCCACGCTCTCGGACGTACGCCAGCGAGGGACGCTCACCGAGCAGGACATCGACCGCGCGCTGCGCGAGATCCGCCTCGCACTGCTGGAGGCGGACGTCAACTTCAAGGTCGTCCGCCAATTCACCGCCGACGTAAAGGAGCGCTGCCTGGGGGCGGAGATCGTCGGCAGGCTCAACCCCGGCCAGCAGGTCGTGAAGATCGTCGCCGAGCAGCTCACCGAGCTGATGGGGGGGGAGTCCGAGGAGCTCGGCTTCTCCTCCAGTCCCCCCACAGTGATTCTGCTCGCCGGCCTGCAGGGCTCGGGCAAGACCACCGCCGCCGCCAAGCTCGCGCGCTACCTGCACGAGCACCACAACTCCTCGGTTGCGCTCGCCGCGTGCGACACCTACCGCCCGGCGGCGGTCGAGCAGCTCGTGAAGATGGGCGCTCGCGCCGGCGCGGCGGTGTATGAGCGTGGCACCGAGCCCGATCCCGTCGAGATCGCGAAGTGGGCACTGCAGCGCGCGCGGGAGGAGGGCAAGGACGTGCTGATCGTCGACACCTCCGGCCGGCTGCACGTCGATCAGGAGCTGATGGCGGAGCTGGTGCGCATCCACGCCGCCGTTGCGCCCCGCGACACCCTGCTGGTCGTCGACGCGATGACCGGCCAGGACGCCGTCAACGTCGCCGAGCAGTTCGCCGCCGCCGTGCAGTTCGACGGGGTGGTGATGAGCAAGCTCGACGGCGACGCCCGCGGCGGCGCGGCGCTGTCGGTCAAGGCGGTCACTGGCCAGCCGATCCTGTTCGCCTCCACCGGCGAGCACCTCGAGCAGTTCGAGCGCTTCCACCCCGACCGCATGGCGCAGCGGATCCTTGGCATGGGCGACGTACTGAGCCTGATCGAGCAGGCCGAGCGCCAGTTCGACGAGCGCGACGCGGTGGAGTTGCAGCGCAAGCTGCGCCGTAACGAGTTCGGCCTCGACGACTTCCTCGATCAGCTGAAGGCCGTGCGGAAAATGGGACCGCTGAGCAGCGTGTTGGGGATGATCCCCGGCCTCGGCGGCGCCCAGCTGCGCAACCTGAAGATGGACGAGCGCGAGCTCGACCGCCTGCAGGCGATCATCCTCGCGATGACCCCCGAGGAGCGCCGCCGTCCCGAGCTGATCAAGGGCTCCCGCCGGTTGCGGATCGCGCGCGGCTCGGGCACCAACGTGCAGCAGGTCAGCCAGCTCGTCAAGCAGTTCGGCCAGATGCGCAAGGTGATGCGCCAGGTCGGCCGCGGCAAGATGCCCGATCTCGGCGCGCTGATGCGCCAGGCGCGCTGAATGGCTGGGGGAGGGCAGGCCCTCCCCCAGTGCCCCCTCCCCAAAAAACAGAGGTCAGGCTTGCCGTGCGCTGTCTGGCGCTGAACCGGCTAAGCTTCATCTCGTTCAGAACTGAACAAATCCGTTCAGGGCAGAACTGATTTGTTCAGGACAGAACAAATCACAGACGGTCCCACACATAACAAAGAGAAACAGAGACCGAGAGGCAACAAGTGTCGGTAAGGCTCAGGCTCACTCGAGTGGGCGGCAAGAAGGACCCGATCTGGCGAGTGGTCGTCGCCGACCAGCGCTCCCCGCGCGACGGTCGCGTGATCGAGACGATCGGTCACTACAACGCGCAAACCAACCCTTCGACGATCAAGATCGACGAGGAGCGCGCCCGCAGTCTGGCTGGCCCGCGGGGCGCAGCCGTCGGACACCGTCCGCAAGCTGCTGCGCACCCAGGGAATCGGCACCTAGCGGAGCCCCCGATGGCGGCACAGAGGGTGCAGGAGCTGCTGATCTACCTCGCCCAGGGCTTGGTGGACGAGCCTGACGAGGTGTCGGTCGAGCGCTTCGAGGAGGACGACGGCACCGTCGTGCTGGAGCTCGCGGTGGCGCGCGAGGACTACGGCAAGGTGATCGGCCGCGGCGGACGCACCGCCCAGGCGCTGCGCACCGTGGTGAGGGCCGCGGCGTCGGAGGACAAGCGCCGTGTGGTCATCGACATCGTCGATTGAGCCGCCCCGTGGTGGCTGACGCCGGGAACGGGGCGCCACAGGATCGAGCCGGGGACGACGCGGGTGTGCCGGCTGGCCACACGAGCGAATCGGCCCTCCAAGCGACCGCATTGGCTCGCCATCGGGAGGTGTCGGACGATACCTCCTCCGCGGCGCTGGAAGCCGGTCGCGTGGGTCGCGCGCACGGGCTCGACGGCAGCTTCTACGTGACCGGCGCTCGGCCGCGGCTGCTCGCGGAGGGCGGCGAGGTGACGGTCGCCGACAGCGCCCGCCTGATCATGCGCCTTGCCGGCGTCGAGCGGCGCCCGATCGTGCGTCTCGACGGCGTCGACGACCGCACCGCCGCAGAGGCGTTGCGCGGTCAGCCGCTGACGGTGGCGCAGGCGCAGGCCCCCACACTCGGCGAGGGGGAGTGGTGGGCGCACGAACTGGAGGGCTGCGCCGTGTGTGACGGCGAACGGCAGCTCGGCACGGTCACTGGCCTGCTGGAGCTGCCCTCTTGCGAGGTGCTGGAGGTGCGGCGGGAGGACGGCCGCGAGCTGCTCGTGCCAATGGTCGGAGACGCCGTGCGCCATGTGGACGTCGCTGCGGGCCGTATCGAAGTGAGCCTCGACTTCCTCGGCGAGGCGTAGCGCGTGGAGGTCGACATCTTCACGCTGTTCCCCGAATGGTTCCAGTGGTTTCACACCCAGCGCCACGTCCGTAACGCGCAGGCCGCCGGCAGTCGCGTGGAGTGCGTGGACATCCGCCAGCACACGCCGCTCACAGGCGGCCAGGTCGACGACACCCCGTTCGGGGGCGGGGCGGGGATGGTGCTGCGCGTGGACGTGATGGACGCGGCGCTGCGCGCCCGCTACGGGGTTGACCCGGTGAAGCTGCGCGAGCAGCGGCGCGTGATCGCGCTGACACCCGCGGGACGGCTGCTCGACGACAGCTACGTCACCGAGCTTGCGGCCGAGGGTACCCTGACGCTGCTGTGTGGCCGCTACGAGGGCTTCGACGAGCGGATCGTCGAGCACTTCGCCAGCGAGACGCTGTCGATCGGACGCTACGTGCTCTCTGGCGGCGAGCCGGCGGCGATGGTCGTGTGCGACGCGGTGCTGCGCAAGCTACCGGGTGCACTCGGAGACGTCCACTCGGCCGTCGAGGAGTCCTTCAGCGAGGCGCTGGGGGGCGACCCCGAGTACCCCCACTACACGCGCCCCGCCGAGTACCGCGGGTGGCGCGTCCCCGAAGTGCTGCTCTCCGGCCACCACGAGCGCATCGAAAGCTGGCGGCGGGAGCGCAGCCGCGAACGGGCGGGGGGCGACGGTTACGGGCCCACGCCGTGAGGCGCATGTGCATGGAATCCAATCCGTGACGGTCGCCTCGACGTGGCCCGGTGCGGGGAATGCGCGACGGCCTGCGCGGGGCACACCGTCCTTCCGCTACCATGCTGACCGCGCCGGAGCGCCGACAATCGGCTCCTTGGGGCGCGAGACACTCCCTGAACGTTATGAGCAGCGTCATCGACACCCTCGAACGCGCGCAGCTGCGCCGCGTGCCCAACTTCGCGCCGGGCGATCGCGTCAAGGTGCACTTCCAGGTGATCGAGGGCACTCGCCGGCGCATCCAGGTGTTCGAGGGCGTCGTCATCAAGCGCCAGGGCCACGGCGCGCGGGAGACGTTCACGGTGCGCAAGCAGTCCTTCGGTGTCGGCGTGGAGCGCATGTTCCCGGTGCACTCCCCGAAGATCGAGCGCATCGAGCTCGCGGCGCGGGGGGATGTGCGGCGCGCGAAGCTCTACTACTTGCGTGACCGCGTCGGCAAGCGCGCGCGTGTGCGTGAGCGTCGCTACACCGGCCCGGAAGAGACGGTGCAGCCGGGGCTGTTGCACGAGCCCGAGTCGGAAAGCCCGGCGACGGAGCCGGAGGACGCGGTGGAGAACAGGCCGGCGGAGGTGTCCGCCGGGGGGGAGTCTGATGTGCCGCCCGCTAGCTCGGACGAGGCGGAGCGCTCCGACGCGCCGTCGGCGACGGCAGTGGATCAGGCCGATGCCCCCGATGCCGGCGGGCATCCCGCCGGCGACGCTCCGGCGTGAGCGATCTCTGAGGGGCTCGCGTGAGCGCACGTTCCACGAAGAAGGGCGCGAGTTTGGCCCGCCCGGGCACGCCTGGCGGGCCGGCAACGTCGCTGAACTCGGGCAACGGCGCCAAGAAGTCGAAATCGACCGCCAGCTCGCTGTTCGAGCTTGTGGCGATCGTCGTGATCGCGGTGCTGTTGGCGCTGGGCATCCAGCGGTTCCTCGTCAAGCCTTACAAGATCCCGAGCGGGTCGATGGAACCGACGCTCACGATCGGCCAGCGTGTGCTGGTCAACCGCCTCGGGATGACGCTGAACGGCCCGCACGTCGGGGAGATCGTGGTGTTCCACCCACCGAAGGGCGCCAAGGAACAGCGCTGCGGGCCCACACACTACGAAGTCAGCCCGGGCGGCGCGCCGTGCGACCAGACCAACCCCGAAGAGGCCGGCGAAAACTTCATCAAGCGCATCGTCGCCGGCCCGGGAGACACGATCTACGTCAAGGAAGGCCACGCGATTGTCAACGGGAAGCGCGAGTCCGACCCCTACATCAAACCCTGCGGGGGGGTGCGGGAGTGCAACTTCCTCACTCCGATCAAGATTCCCGCCGGTCATTGGTTCATGATGGGGGACAACCGTGGCGAATCTGACGACAGCAGGTTCTGGGGACCCGTCCCCACCTCGTGGATCATCGGGGGAGCGTTCTTCACCTACTGGCCCCCCGACCGCATCGGGACGCTCTAAGGCCTCAGCTGCCTCCCGGGCTGCCGGGACCTCGGCCGCTGCCGCCATCTCCGGCACGCCGTCGGCCGCCGGGACCTCGCGGACGCGCCGCCGAGCACGGAGGGCCTCGAGCGGGCGGCGGCTGTTCGCCTTCGACCGCCGCCTCGGCGTGCGGCTGGTCGCGGGCGCCGACGAGGCCGGCCGCGGCTGCCTGGCGGGTCCGCTGGTGGCCGCCGGCGTGCTGTTCGATTACGACACGCTATCTGCCCCCGAGCTCCGCGCGCTGGCGGCGCTGAACGACTCCAAGCAGCACACCGCCGAGGGGCGCGAGGAGCTCTACCCGCTCGTGTTACGCAGCGCGGCGCGGGTCACGGTCGTCTCGCGCTGCGTGCGCGGAATCGACTCCCGCGGCTTGCACAACACCAACCTCGCCGCTCTGCGCGACGCGCTGCGGGGCGTCACCGAGGGTGTGCGGGGCGAGGTCGCGTGCCTCGTGGATGGCTTCTCGGTGCCGGACTTCGGGCGTCCTCAGCGCGCGATCGTCGACGGGGATGCAACCAGTGCCGCGATCGCCGCCGCCTCGATCGTCGCGAAGGTGTCCCGCGACCGCTACATGTGCCACGCCGACACTCTCCACCCCGGCTGGAGCTTCGCCGAGCACGTCGGTTACTCCACGCCCGCGCACCGCGAGGCGATCATGCGTCTCGGGGTCTCGCCGCTGCACCGGCTCTCGTTCCAGTCGCTGGCTTACCAGCAGTCTGGCGTTGTAGTCAAATCGACCCAGGAGAAGGGGTCTGCGCCGGGTGGTTGGGGTGTGAGGCCGTTTGCCGGTCAAGCGAGTCGCTTAGAACCGGTTTCAAAAAGATCGGCACGCCCGGCTGCGCCCCTGGACACTGCGCTGGATCGCCATGGTCCGTCTTGCCCCGTGCTACCAGCACGGGCTGCACCGGCCCCCGTCGCCCAGCTTGGTCCAGGAACGCCACGGACGCACCGCCTATTTTGAAACCGGTTCTTAGCCCAGGTCCAGGACCATCTGCATCGCGTCGTCCACTGCCCGCATCTCATCGAACGTCAGGTGACCAACGTGTGCTCCCAGAGCGCGCGCATCGACGGCGCCAACCATCTCGCACAGGACGAGTGTTCGCTCATCGTCCACGTCGACCTGTGGATGAAAGCTCGCCGCGGGTGCGGAGTTCGAGGTGGGGCAGACGACGACCGTTGACAGGTTGAGCAGATCGTCGGCTTGGAGGACGACGGCAAAGCGACGACCGTGTTGCACGTGGCCTCTGCGGCGAGGCATCGTGATCGCATGTACGTCACCACGAACCACGCAGCTGCTCCATCAAGCTCGTGATCTCTCGTGCCTCGTCAAGGTAGGCCGGATCTTGCATCAGCCGCCGAGCCTCCTCGGCCAATCCGGTGCGCCGTCGATCGCGCTGGGCTGTCTCAGCAATGGCCTGGCGTACGGCTTCGGCACGGCCGATGCCACGTCGCCGCGCGATCTCGTCGAGTGCGGTCAGCCCGTCGCTGCCAAGCCGGATGGAAAGCGGTGGCGGGGCTGATGCCATGTGGAGGATCGTAGCGCGAATCACACTACAAGCGATCGCTCGGGCGGGTGAGGATCGCTTTGGATAGCGGTGAGAGGCGTGCACGACCACGATGTACTCCTCACCACGCGCCTTCGATGTGATCGAGGCACACGAGCCGGTTGGCTTCGTCGACGATCACGCCGATGCCGTCGAAACGGATCGTGTGGGCGGTGGGGCGGTTGCGGGACTCGCGGTGCAGCCACGCCGCGGCGAGGCGTCGCAGACGCGCGCGCTGACTGGTGCGCAGCCATGCCAATGGCTGCTCCTCGGCGCTCAACTGCCAGCGCCTGCGCGCGCGGCGGGTCTTGACCTCGGCGAAGACGAGGGTGTGTCCGTCGAACGCAATCAGGTCGATCTCGCCGTAGCGGGTGCGGGCGTTGCGGGCGAGGATCGCGAATCCGAGGCGCTCGAGGTGGGTGGCGGCCAACTGCTCGCCGAGACGACCGAGTGCGTGGCGGGGATCCTTGGGCGGTGTGACTGCGCCGGGGCGGTGCTTGATGCAGGCGTCCTTGGGAGGCGCACCTGTGCCGGGATCGTCACCAATGCGAGCGTCCTCGCCGGCTGCGCTCGCTGAGGGCTGCTCGGGTGAAGGACTGGCCGCGGGGCACATAACGGCAAGGCTAGGCCGGCGAATGTGCCCTGAAAGCGTGCTTTGTGTCAGGAGTGTGGCAGGATCGTCACAGGGTTGATACGCGCACGCTCGATGGTCCGCTCCGAAAGAACAAGATCCCCAGACAGGCAGGGACCGGCGCAGGTTCCGCGCTGCGCGCCCAGTGGATCCGGCGGCCTCGAACGCGAGGCGGACGCCTCAGCGTGAGCTGTAGACGTCTGGCCGTGGCACCATTGATGTGCAATGACACAGACGGCCGCTGGCGCCAGCAGGCCCTCACGATGAAGGCCCGCCACGGCCGCGGCGTGATGGTCACCCGCTCGCCGCTGCTGGCCGGCGTCGATGAGCCAGTATGGGCGATTCCCGCCGGCATCCTCGCGTGGCTGCTGGGCTGAGGCAGGGAGGTGGAGGGCAGCGCCACATGTGGCGCTGCTCCTGTCGGCACATGTACCGACAGGCCGCACAGTGTATACACTGTGCGGATCGAGCCGTACATGTACGGCCTCTCCCCTCGGCGCATGCGCCGAGGGGAACAGAAAAGAGGATGGAGCTCGGGTGACTGCCCACTCGGGCTCGGATGTATCAGGCCCGTTCCGTTACCCTCGTTACGCTGCACAAGCCCATAGTTCCCACCTAATTGCAGCTACAAGGGCGCCGAAACTCGCAGCAGTAACACCAGCAACAGCAAGGGTAGAAGGAACAGTAACCGCCACCGTCGGTGGCAGCACGGCGAGGCCGGCGGCGGTGGTGATCATACCGGCGAGGAGGGTGCCACTAATGCCAAGTGCGAGCGTCGCGGCGGCCACAGCCCCCTTCGCTAGAGCACAGTGCCACGAGTTTGGCCCTCCGCACTCACCGGTGAGGTCTCCGTAGTTTAGTGGGTTGTCTTTGGTGTAGGCGTAAGGTTCGCCGGTGGTTTCGAGCGCTGGGTCGATCGACAGGAATTGTGCGGTCGCGGGGTCGTATGTGCGCGCGCGGAGGTAGATGAGTTCGGCGCCGGTGTCGGGGTTGGTGGTGTACTGGGCGTCGTAGAGGAGGGGGGTGGTTCCGGTATTGCCCGTGGCGCTGGTGATGGTGCCGTAGGGACCGTAGGTGTAGGCCGCTTCGGTTTTGCCGCTGCTGTTGGTGACGAGGCGGGTCGAGCCCTGCTGGTCGTGATGGAGATAAAGGATGGTGCCCGTGCTCGTGATCTGCTCGACGGGGAGGTTTCCGGGTCCGTATACGTAGCTGCGGGTTTCATCGCTAAGTAGCTGGGATTCCTTTTCGGCGGTGTCCCAGGTGAGGTGGCGAGTGGTGCCTTTGTTGGTTTGGGAGACGCGGAGGTTGTCTCCGTTGTAGGTGTAGCTTTCGCTGATTTCTGCGATTCCTTTTGTCGCTTCTTCGGGGCGTTCGACGCTGGTGAGGTTTCCGGCCTGGCTGTAGCCGTAGCTGGTTGCGGGGCCGCTTGAGGGTTTGGTTTGGGTGCGCTGCTCGTATTCGTTGTAGGTGTAGGTAAGGGCGGTGCCGGTTTGGAGCTCGTCGTCGTTGTTGTAGGTGTAGTCGACCGCGCCGATCTCGGTGGGGTCGTTGGATTTGTCGTATTCGTATTCGTTTGAGGCTTTGATGAGGCGGCTGTTTTTGTCGTAAGTGTCTTCGACGGTTTCTTCGCCGGGCAGCACTTTGGTGGTCGTCTTTTCGACCTCGCCGTCGGCGTTGCGGGTGTAGGTGAGCGTCCCGAGGTCGCTGCTGCTGGGGCCCTTCATTTTGACTTCGGTCATCCGGTCGGCGTCGTTGTAGGCGTAGGTGTCTTCCTCTTCGGTGCCCGTGGGGAAGGTGGTCTTTTCGAGCTCGGAGTCGGCGTTGTAGGCAAATTTGATTTCGTTTGATTTCCAGTCGGTGTCCTTTTCCAGGCGGCCGGCTTTGTCGTAGGCTCGCGTCACGGATTCGCCGTTGGGGTAGGTGATCGTGGTCGGCTCGTTGTCGAGGTTGTATTTGTATTTGACGACGTCGCCATGACCGCCCTTGCTTTCGACGACGCGGTCGAGGAGGTCTCTGGTTTCGTTGGTGGTGCCGCTGCCGTCGGTGAACTTGACGATCCGGCTGTCTTTGTTGTATTCGAACGTCACGTCCGATCGTGTTTCGGTGGAGTATTCGATGCCGGTGAGACGGTTGCTTTTGTCGTAGGTGTAGGTGACGGCGCGGGTACCGGGTTCGGTCACCTTCGCGAGGTTGCCCGCCGCTTCCCATTCCTTGGTGGTTTTGTGGCCAAGTGGGTCTGTTTCTTCGGTGATCTCCTCGAGCTTGTTGCGTTCGTATTTCCAGGTGTGCCCGCGGCCGTCGGTGCGGCTGATGAGCTTCCCTTCGTTGTCGTAGGCCATGCCCCTGGTCGTGCCGTTGGCTTCTTTGACCTCGGTCGGCAGGTTTTCTTCGTTGTAGGTGTAGTGGATGGCGTTGGCGAGCCCGTCCGTTTCGCTTTCGACGTTCCTGTTGCCGTCGTAGGCCCATTCAGTGGTGTGGCCGAGCGGGTCGGTGATCTTGACCGGCAGGCCCCGTTCGTCTCTTTCCGTTGTGGTCGTGAATTCCGAGGGCGTGGCGCCGCTTTCGTTGCCGCGGGGGCTGACTTCGGCGGTCACCTGGGAGTCTTTGTTGTATTCCCAGGTCCGCTTGTCGCCGTCCGGGTTCGTTTCGCTCGTCCTGTCGCCGGCCGCGTCGTAGCCGTATTCGGTCGTGCCTTTCAGCGGGTTGACTTCTTCGGTGAGGTCACCTTCACCGTCGTATTTGTATTCGGTCTTCTGTGTTTCGCCGTTGATTGTGCGTTCGATCTTTTCCGGGTCGCCGTCGGTTTTGCGTGTGATCGTGGTCGTCTCGCTGTCCGGTGTCGTCTCGGTTTCGACTTCGTGCTTTTTGTTGTATTTCCATTTCATTTCGTCGCCGTTGGGGTCTTTTTCGCTGGTGCGGTTGTCTTCGGAGTCGTACCCGTATTCGGTGACGTGTTTGTCGGGGTCGGTCAGCTTGGTCAGCTGGTAGGAGCTGTTGTATTCGTACTGCGTGGTCGCTTCGATGCTGGTCCCCTTCGCGCGGATGATTTCGGTTGGCTCCCCGGCCGCGTTGAACTTCTCCAGCGTTTCCGAGGTGTTCGGTTCGGTCAGCGTCGCTTCGGTGCCAGGCGTCGAGCCGTATTTCCATTTGCGTTCGTGTCCGGCGATGACCTGTTTGATGATGCGGTGCGAGCTGTCGTATTCGTTGGTGGTCGAGTGCCCGCGGCCGTCGGTCAGGGTGGTCAGCTCGTGTTCTCCGTTGTAGGCGAATTCCCAGCGGATTTTTCCTTCGATCGTGACGCTCTTGAGGTTCCCCGATTCGTAGGCGTATTTGACGACATGGCCCATCGGATCGGTGACGCTTTCCACCTGGCTGCCGCTATATTTGAAAGTCAACGTCCGGCTGTCGCCATCGGTCACTTTTTCCAGTTTTTTGCCGCTGTAGGTAAAGCTATTCGAGTTGCCGTTGTGTTCGGTTTCCTTGATCAGCTCGTCTTCGCTGTTGAATTCGAATTTGGCCTGGTCCGGCATGGTATAGATGTAATTGCTGCCCGACACGGCGAACGTCGCTTCGACCCACGACGCCGGCGCATATTCGCTGCCGCTTTTGTAGAACACCACCCCACTGCCGTTTGCTTGGAACACGGTCGCCGTTCCCGCACCGCTGTTGATTTCCAGGTGCGTGCTGTATGGGCCGGTCCACCCATACCCCCACGGGCCGGTTTCGGTCGCTTCGGCAGCGGCCAGAGAGTTATAGGAGCGCATCACACGCAACCCGGGCCCACGACCGCCAATCGATATATCGGTCTGTTCCTCAGAAAGATTCCCCGTCGCACAGTTGACCGCATCACCGACAAAGCATTCTTCGATTTTTTCCGATGCTTCTTTTTTTCCCCCGAGTTTTTCTTTTTCAGTCGGCCCCGACGGCGGACCCCCCGAGCCACACGCCGCTGCATACGCGACAACGGCCCCATATGCCGCCAACACCGCAAGCAACCCCACCAACAGCGGCCGCGCGCGCAACGCCGCCAGCGATACGCCAACCACCCGCAACCGCCTCCCCGTTGCTAACACGACGCATCATCCTTTCCGGCGCCACTGGCGCCCCCTGTCCAGTCGACGACGGCCCGCTGAGGGCCTTTAGAGTCAGCCGCCGTCGCTGGCGTGAACGAGGTCCGCGCTCGCAACACAGGTGCTTCGGCAAGCAACCGCGAGATTTCTTGGTTGAACGCCGCCGATTCGATCACGGAGAAGTTGAGCACCTTGCTCGTGCGCCCGCTCCCCGTGTGCCCGATCAAGAACGACGGCGTGCTGTGGAAATCCTTGCCGGTGGCGGCCCGCCCGTCGCCTTCGACCTGTAGTTGCAGCTGGGGGTCTTTGCGGTCTTCGCCCCAGAGCGTGATGTTCAGCCCCTGTGTCTGGTGCGCGAGGCTCTGCAGGTAGCCTTCGTCGACGTACCCGGAGTCCTCGTGGCCCTGCTCGTGGTAGAAGAGCTCGGCGTAGTACCACAGCTTGTCCTGCATGCCCGCGGCGAGCGCGGCCACCTGCTGGGTGGTGAAGACTTCCGGTTCGCGCGTGGCCGTCTCCAGCGAGCGGTATTCGATCCGCAGCTTCCCGCCCCGCACCCACCTGTCGATCAGCGACGGCAGCGCCCCGACCGTGAACTCGCGCGAGGTCGGGCACTCCAGGTCGCCGAAGAACTGCAGCGTCACCGGCGCGGTGGGCGAGCCCAGCGCGTTGCCGCTCTGCGGGATCCCGGCGAGCAGCGCGTCGATGCTCTGCACGTCGGTGGTTGCACTTGGGCCGGCGGGCTGCGACTGCGGGGTGCTCCCGCCGGCGCTCATTACCAGCACCAGGACGACGGTGACCAGGGCGATCGTCGCCACGAGGAGGTACAGCCGCTTGCGGTTGCGCGGTCCTACTGGCTTGGCGTTCTGATCGATGTTGTCCGACATTGCTGCCCCCCAACGTGCATAAGTCATGTTGCTCGCGGCTGCTCACCGCGGTCTGCAGGCGGTGACGCTACTCCGCGCTCGCTCGCTCGCAACCGCGCCGTTTGCCTCCCGACGCGCCAGATGAAGACATCTCGCTCAACGGAGCGAAACTTCGACTACCACCCGAGCGGATTAGGTAGTCTAAAATGTTTCTGAATACTTGACGCGCGGGTGGGGAGTGCTAATACTCGCCTTATGGCCGTCTCGGGGGTGAGTGATCGCGTTGATGCACCGGCTTTGACCGCGCTTGCTCTGGCCGGCGGGTGTGGGCGCAAGGTGGCGGCTGTCGACCTGCTACCGCTCGTCCAGGGGCTCCCGGACCAGATCGACGAGCGGCTGCTGGTTGGCTCGGCGAGCCGCGACGACGCGGCGGTGTTCCGCGTGCGGGAAGACCTGGCGCTCGTGCAGACGGTCGACTTTTTCACCCCGCTCGTCGACGATCCGTACGACTTCGGGCGCATCGCGGCGGCCAACGCGCTGTCGGACGTGTACGCGATGGGCGGCACACCGCTGACGGCGCTGAACATCGTCGCCTTCCCGCTGCGCGATCTCGGTGGCGAGGTGCTGGCAGAGATCCTGCGAGGGGGAGCGGACATCGTCGCCGATGCCGGTGCGGTCGTCGTCGGGGGTCACACGATCAACGACGGCGAGCCGAAGTACGGGCTCGCTGTGACCGGGGTCGTGAACCCGGCGCGGATGACGACGAACGCCGCCGGACAGGAGGGGGACGTGCTGGTGTTGAGCAAGCTGTTGGGGATGGGGGCGATCGTCACGGCACGCAAGCAGGGTCGCGGCTCGGATGAGCTGCTGCGAGAGGCGGTGCAGAGGATGGTCGCGCTGAACGATCGCGCCGCTGATGCCGCGCTGTCCATGGGTGTCCGCGCGATGACCGACGTCACCGGCTTCGGGCTGCTCGGCCACCTGCACAACCTCTGCCTTGCGAGCGGCCTCGCCGCCGAGGTACACGCCGCTCGCGTGCCCGCGATCCCCGGGGTCGAGCCGTTGCTCGCCGATGGGGTCGGCGTCTCGAGCGGCACGAGAGGCAACCTGGAGTGGGCGGCGGGCTTTGCCGACATCGACGTCGGAGTCGAGCAGTGGCGCACGCGCCTGCTGGCCGATGCCACCACGTCGGGTGGGCTCCTCGCGGCGGTACCGGCCGATCGGGCCGACGAGGCGCTCGCAGATGAGGCCCTGGGGGTCGTGATCGGACAGGCTGTGCGCTGGCCCCCCGGGAATGATCGCGGTGCGGTGACGCGATGGATGACCCCGCACGCACAAGCGCGGACAGCGTCGCCCCCGACGTTGAGGATGACCCGCCCGTGTCTGGAGAGACGTCCGAGCCGGGAGCACAGGAGGAGGTTCATTCCACTGGTCTCGTGGAGTGGCTCGGGGCCAGTGCCCCAACCGGCCTTTTAAGCCGGGATGCGGCGCCTGATGCGCGCCGGGAAGGTTCGACTCCTTCACCGCTCCACTCGTCACACCACTCAGCCAGAGCACGTGGGTCCCCTGCGCCGGCAACGGATCAGGCTACCCGAGGCGGTTCGTTCGGCTCTGCCGATCTCGTGGAGTGGCCTGGGGCCGGTGCCCCGACCGGCTTTAAACACCGGGATGCGGCGCCTGATGCGCGCCGGGAAGGTTCGACTCCTTCGCCGCTCCGTCCACCGTCCACGCCCATCGAGGCGGGGCCCCCGGCACCCGTGCCGGGGCCTTTGACCCTCGGCACGGCGGGGCACATCGACCACGGCAAGACCGCGCTGATCGCCGCGCTCACCGGGGTGAACACCGACAGGCTGCCGGAGGAGCAGACGCGGGGGATCTCGATCGCGCTCGGCTACGCCCCCCTTGCCACCCCTTCGGGCTGGCAGTCTGTCGGTGATCGACGTGCCGGGGCATGAGCGGTTTGTGCGCACGATGGTCGCCGGGGCGACCGGGATCGACATGTTCCTGATGGTGATCGCGGCCGACGACGGGGTGATGCCCCAGACCGTCGAGCACGCGCGGATCCTGGA
This sequence comes from uncultured Solirubrobacterales bacterium, assembly GCA_963791485.1. Taxonomy (GTDB): domain Bacteria; phylum Actinomycetota; class Thermoleophilia; order Solirubrobacterales; family Solirubrobacteraceae; genus Palsa-744. The sequence goes on along the minus strand of CAWBSO010000003.1, from coordinate 166,492 downwards.
GGTGTTGGGTGTGCGTCGCGGTGTGGTCGCCGTCACCAAGAGCGACCTGTTGGAGCCCCAGCCCGCGATGCAGGAAGCGGCGCGGCTGCTGCCGGATGCCGAGCGGATCGGCTGCTCGGCGCACACCGGGCAGGGTCTGGATGAGCTGCGGGCGGCGATCGAGCGTGTCGCGGCCGTGGTTCGGAGCCGCGCCGCCGGGGAGGGTGGCGTAGTGCTGCACATCGACCGCGCGTTCACCATCAAAGGCCGCGGCACCGTCGTCACGGGCACGCTGTGGTCGGGGCGCGTCGGCGAGGGCGACGCACTCACGCTGATGCCCGCGGGACGTGCGGTGCGGGTGCGGGGCATCCAGGTCCACAACCGGCAACTGCCTTACGCGGACGCCGGGCAGCGCGTCGCGGTGAACCTCACCGGCGTGCACTTCGGCGAGGTTCACCGCGGGGACGCGCTGGCGCAGCCGAACCTGTTGGAGGCCACGAGTATCCTCGACTGCCGCCTGGAGCTCACCGACGCCAAGCACAACATGCCGGTGATCGCCCACCACGGCACACGCCAGGCGCTTGGGCGGCTGGCCGCGCTCGGCGACGATCTCTGGCAAGTGCGCCTCGAGCGTCCGCTGCTCGCGGCCGATGGCGACCGGCTGGTGATCCGCCGGCCCGCGCCCCCGGACACGCTCGGCGGCGGTGTGATCCTCAACGCCCACCCCCGCAAGCACGGCCCCAAGCCCGAGCTCGTTGAACCGCTCCTGCGGAGCGCGGCCGCCCGCGACGGTGGGCGCGCCGATGAGCCGGAGTCCCCGGGCGAGCTGCTGCGCAACCTCCCCGCCGTCAACAAGCTCGCCCAGCAGCTGATCGACACATACGACCCGGGTGGCGCGCCGACACCCGCCGAGGCGGCGATCGCGGCCCGCGCCGTGCTGGAGGAGCGCCGCAGAGAGCTGCAGGCAGAGGCGGCTGAGGAGGTCAAGGCGGCTGAGGGGGTTGGGGAGGAGGGTGAGGCCGACCTCCTCGCGCGCGCCCGCCGGTGGCTGGAGCCCTCGCTGCAGCGCGTCCTGAACGGCACCGGTGTGGTGCTCCACACCAACCTCGGCCGTGCGCCGCTCGCCAACGCGGCCGCGGAAGCCGTCAACGCGCTCGCCCGCGGCTACACCAACCTCGAGCTCGACCTAGCCACCGGGGAGCGCTCCAGCCGCGACCAGCACCTCACGGAGCTGCTGTGCGAACTGACCGGGGCGCAGGACGCAATCGCGGTGAACAACAGCGCCGGCGGCGTGCTGCTCGCCGTCACCGCGCTCGCCGGGCCGGGCCACTCGATCGTCGTCTCCCGCGGGCACCTTGTGGAGATCGGCGGGGGCTTTCGCATGCCCGACGTGATCGCTTACGCCGGCGCGCGCATGATCGAGGTCGGCACGACCAACCGCACCCGCACTGCCGACTACACCGAAGCGTTGGGCACGGGCGCGGAGGTGATCCTGCGAGTGCACCCCTCCAACTTCAAGACCCTCGGGTACGTCGCCGAGGTCGAGATCGAGACGCTCTGCGGCCTCGGCGCCCCCGTGATCGACGACATCGGCTCCGGTGTGCTCGCCGAGAACTTCACCCTGCTCGCCGAGGAGCCATCCGTCAGGCGCTCGGTTCGGGCGGGCGCCGCACTCGTGTGCTTCAGCGGCGACAAGCTCCTCGGCGGACCGCAGGCCGGCATCGTCCTCGGCACCGCGGCAGCCGTCGCGGCCTGCCGCAAACACCCCCTCGCACGTGCACTGCGTATCGGTCGGCTTCCCCTCGCCGCGCTGGAAGCGACGCTGCGCCTGTACCGCGACCCCGAGCGTGCGCTGCGCGAGATACCCGTCCTCGCGATGCTCGACATCGACCCCGTACGCCTGTGGCACCGCGCCAAAACGCTCGCCTATAAAACCGACGGCGAGCTGATCGAGACGACCGCCCGCGTCGGCGGTGGCGCCTTGCCTCTCCTCGAGCTCACCGGGCCGGCAGTCGCCCTGCCTTACCACGGCAACCCCACCCGCCTCGCGAGCGCGCTGCGGGCCGCCGACCCACCGCTGCTCACCCGCATCAACAACGACCGCGTCCTCGTCGATCCACGGACTCTGCCCGACAACGCGCTCAACGCCGCCGCGACCGTCATACGACACGTCACCGACGGTCTGCTCGGAGCGAGGCGCTCGTCCGCGAGCGTTGGTTAGGGCGTTCGCTGACTCGTAAGTCGGTGGGACTCGGGGTCGGGCGGTGAGCCGCCGGCGCGGTCCCTCACTACAGTTGCGAGGCTTTGACCTCCGTTGCGCGTACCCCCCGGGCGCTGTCGATCGCCGGCTCTGACTCCGGCGCCGGCGCCGGCATCCAGGCCGACCTGAAGGCGTTCGCCCACTGCGGGGTTCATGGAATGACGGCGATCACGGCGATCACGGCGCAGAGCACGGTGGGGGTGCAGGCGGTGGAGATGGTGGCGGCGGAGATGGTACTCGCCCAGGTGCGCGCGGTGGTAGCCGATATCGGCGTGGATGCCGTCAAGGTGGGGATGTTGGGAACAGTCGAGGTGACGTTGGCGGTGGCGCGGGCGCTCGACGAGCTACCGCCGGGCACCCCCGTGGTCGTGGACCCGGTGATGGTGGCGGAGTCGGGTGCGCGGCTGCTGCAGCCCGATGCCCAGCGGGCGCTCGTGGAGGAGATCCTGCCGCGCGCGACGGTGCTCACACCCAACCTGCCCGAGGCACGCGTGCTCGCCGCGCCGCCCAGCGGCGACGGGGCCGACTATGTCGAGCGTGACGATGAAAGTCATGCCCACAAGGATGATCTTGATTGGCATCGAGTCGCTGAGCGCGGGCAGGCCAACGCGGATGGCGGGCCGGCGGAGGCCGAGGCGCTAGCCCGCGCGGTGCTGGCGCTGGGCTCGCGGATCGTGGTGCTTACCGGCGGCCATCGCACGCGCGCCGTCGACCTGTTCGTGGACAGCAACGACGTGGGCGACGGCGCCGCGGTGGAGATCCCCGGTGAGCGCCACTCTGACGGCGCGGCGCACGGCTCGGGCTGCACCCACTCAGCGGTGTTGGCGGCGGCGCTCGCCCTGGGCCTGACCCCGCTGGAGGCTGCGCGCACGGCCCGCCGGCTGGCGGGGGAGGCGGTGAGGCAGGGCTTGCGCGACGTGGGCGCGGGCGCGGGCCCGGTCGATATTGTCGGGTTGGAGGCCCGTCGGAGTGCCATAATCGAGGGACGATGAAGCTCCTGCGTCTGAAGCCCGGTCGTCGATGAGGATCTTGCGTCTAAAGCCAGGCCACGGGGAGATTGTGCTAGCGGAGGGCGACGTGGAGGTGCCCGAGCAGGAGCGGGAGCTGATCGAGGCGTTCCGCCGGGAGCTGGACGCGGGGATGTGGGCGGCGGTGCCGATCGAGCATCGCGACGGCCGCCGCGAGGCGGAGATGGTGAGGAGCTTCGACGATGTGCCGCGGGATGCGGAGCGGGTGATCTTCTTCCCGCGGGCCGCCGGCGGGGCTGGCCGATCTCCGATCGGTCGGTAGGCGAGGGGCATGCTGCTCCCGCTGAGTGCCGCCGCGATCATGGCAACGGTACTGCTGTGGGAGCTGGCGCTGCCACACCTGCGCGTGTCGCTGCCGCAGCTCGCCCACGAGCTCGCCGCTCGCCGCCGAGCAAGCCGAGCTACCGACCGAAGCCGGGGGACACTCGCCCCCGGCGAGCATCCCCATTGCGGCCGGCAGGGTTACGATCCCGGCCGCGAGCTGCGCGCCGAGCAGCGCGCCCGTGAGCTGTTGCGCTCGTGCGTCAACGAGGAAGAGTGGGCGATGTACAGGGATCTGGGCTTCCTGCGCGTGTGGGCTCCGACCTGTGCCGTTCGTCGCGGCTGCGATTGCGCCGCGGCCGCCGACACGCCGGGAGACCCTCCACCGCGCGCGGACGGAGAGCGCGACGGGGCGCCGTACGCCTACCTGATGTACCCGCACAAGCCGATCGTGGCGTACGTCCCGCAGACAGGGGCGCTGCTGAACGAGTACTGCGTGGCGTTCCCCGACGAGACTCGCCCCTACGGGAGCGCGCGGCTGCCCGACGCTGACGACGTGCTGGCGAAGTGGATGGCGCTGACGGCGGACGAGCGGCGGTTGATCGCCGACGCCAACATGCACCTCCCCGGCCGCCAGGTCGATCCGCGGCAGGTGCGCGAGGACCTCGCCCGGCTGGCGCGCTGGGAGCGGGAGCGCCTCGAGCGCACCCCCCTCGCCCTGCTTCCGCCCCCGCCGATCGGCCGCCCCCCGCCGAGCCCGTGCGGAGTAGTGTGCGCCCCGCGTGAGCGCCTTTGATCCAAAGCACCGCAGCCGTGCGCTGACGGAGGGCCCCGAGCGGGCCGCGGCGCGCGCGTACTTGCACGGGATCGGCTACTCCGCGGAGGACCTGGCGAAGCCGATCGTGGGGGTGGCGCACTCGTGGATCGAGACGATGCCGTGCAACTTCAACAACCGCGTGCTGGCGGCCAAGGTGAAGGAGGGGATTCGCGCGGCGGGCGGCACGCCGATGGAGCTGAACACGATCGCGATCTCCGACGGGATCACGATGGGCACGGCGGGGATGCGCGCCTCGCTGGTGTCCCGCGAGCTGATCGCCGACTCGATCGAGCTGGTGGCGAGCGCGCACTGCTTCGACGCGCTCGTGTGCATCTCCGGCTGCGACAAGACGATCCCGGGCACGGTGATGGCGCTCGCGCGGCTCGACATCCCTGGGTTGATGCTCTACGGCGGCTCGATCCGACCCGGGCACTTCCACGGGGAGGACGTCACCATCCAGCAGGTGTTCGAGGCGGTGGGGCAGTACGCCGCCGGGAAGATCACCGAGGAGGAACTGCACGAGCTCGAGGAGGTTGCCTCCCCCGGAGCAGGGGCGTGCGGCGGGCAGTTCACCGCCAACACGATGGCGATGGCGTTCGAGGTGTTGGGCATCTCGCCGGCGGGTTCGGCGATGGTGCCGGCGGAGGACGGGCGCAAGCTCGAGGTCGCCGTGCAGTGCGGCGAACTGGCGATGGACGTACTGCGCCGCGGGCTGCGCCCCAGCGAAGTGATCACGCGCCCGGCGCTGGAGAACGCGATCGCGGCGGTCGCCACCAGCGGGGGTTCGACCAACGGGGTGCTGCACCTGCTGGCGGTCGCCAGCGAAATAGGCGTGCCGCTGCAGATCGACGAGTTCGATGAGATCTCCGAGCGCACCCCGCTACTGTGCGACCTGCAGCCCGGAGGGCGTTATGTGGCGACCGACCTGTACGAGGCGGGGGGCATCCCGCTGGTGCTGAAGCGCATGGCGCAGGCGGGCGTGCTGAACGAGGAGGCGATCACGGTGACCGGCCGCACGATCGGGCAGGAGGCCGCCGCCGCGCGGGAGACGCCCGGCCAGCAGGTCGTGCGCCCGCTCTCCAACCCGCTGAAGCCGACGGGCGGGTTTGCGATCCTGCGCGGCAACGTGGCGCCGGACGGCTGCGTGGTGAAGCTGGCCGGCCACGAGCGCCGTCGCCACACCGGGCCCGCGCGCGTGTTCGATGGCGAGGAGGCCGCGATGGCGGCAGTGCTGGCGAAGGCGATCGGCGAGGGGGACGTGGTGGTGATCCGCAGCGAGGGCCCGGCGGGCGGCCCGGGGATGCGCGAGATGCTGGCGGTCACCGCGGCGATCGTGGGGGAGGGGCTAGGCGAGTCGGTGGTGTTGATCACCGACGGGCGCTTCTCCGGCGCCACACACGGGTTCATGGCGGCGCACATCGCCCCCGAGGCGGTGCGAGGCGGCCCGATCGGGGCGCTGCGCGACGGCGACGAGTTGACGATCGACGTGGACGCGCGGCGCATCGACGTGGCGCTGAGCGACGAGCAGATCGCCGAGCGCCTGCGTGCCTACACCCCGCCCGCGCGCATCGGCCGCGAAGAGGTCGTGATCGCCAAGTACGCCAAGCTGGTCGGCAGCGCCGCTGAGGGCGCGGTCAGCCGCTGAGACCTGCCTTCGCCCGCCGCGGATCCGCTCCAGCGCTCTGAACGATCGGCTGCGCCGAGGGCGCGGTCAGTCGTTGAGCGGAGATTCTCGCCGCAGCCCTCGCGCTCGTGTGGGACGCCCCGCCAGTCGCGGGGCATGGAAGCTACGCGCCCACTCCGGCTGGTAGGCAAGCCGACGCGCGCGGATGCGTCCCTACTCTGCGAGGAACTCGGCCAGCAGCGCGTTGAACTCGGCGGGGCGCTCGAGCATTGCCACGTGGCCGGTGTCCTCGAAGACTACCTTGCGCGAGCCGGGGATCAGCTCCGCGAAGCGCGCGGCGTCGCGCACGGTGATGACCCGGTCGCGGTCTCCCCACACGATCAGGGTTGGGCAGACGATCTCACCGAGCCGGTGGCTGAAGTCGTAGTCGAGGTTGGCGGCCAACCCTTGGATGAAGCCTGGCTTGCCCGCCCCACGGATCTGCTCGGCGGCGAGCGGCGCGGGCAGCCGGCCGGGGTGGGCGGTGACGAGTCCGAGGGTAGCGTTGCGCAGCGCCCGCCGCCTGGTGACGGTGTCGGAGTGAGCGGCGACCCAGCCGGCATAGGTGGCGACGATGCGTTCGATCCGGCGCATCCGGCGCAGCGCGCGCAGACCCCGGAGGTCGCCGTACGTACTGAGTCCCGCGGCGGAGACGAGCACGAGGCGCTCGACGCGCTGGGGGTAGGCGATGGCGAGCTCGGCGGAGACGAAACCGCCCATCGAGTTGCCCACCACAGCGGCGGCGTCGACACCGAGCTTGCCCAGCAGCGCGTCGAGCGTGCGGGCGTAGCCGGAGATTGAGATCTGTTCGGCGGGCATCGGCGAGCGCCCGAAGCCGGGGAGGTCGAGTGCGATCACGCGGTTGGTCGCAGCGAACACCGGCAGCTGCTCCAGCCAGTTGGGCCAGGAGCCGGACAGCCCGTGGACGAACACCAGCGGCGGTCCCTCCCCCAACTCGATCACATTAATCGGGGTATCGTTTACAATTGTCCAGTGCTGGTGGGAGCGCCAGTCGACGTCCAGCCAGGGGGAGCGCCCCTGGGGCCCGTAGACGCGGCGCAAGTCAGGCTGAGGAGGTGAGGCCACGGACGCCATGTGCATGAGTTTAGGGCCGTCGAGCAGAATGTGATCGCCCGACCATCTCCCGCGTGATTGCGCAGCGCACGGAACGCGCGCCGAGCAAGCACGAATCGGATCGTCCATCCGTTGTGTTAGAGAAGGGAGAGGTTGCGGTGGGGGTGGCTCGAAACGGGGAACGGCAATCGAATCAGGGCAGGCAGCGGAAGCGGGGTACGGCTATGAGGATCGCGGTGGACATCGACTCGACTTTGCACCACCACTGGGACATCATCTCCGACGTCTCAATGCGGCGCTTCGGCGTGAAGTTGCCGTATGAGGAGCAGCTGACGTGGGGCCTTACGCGCTTGCGCCCGGAGCAGTTGGAGGTGTGTGTGCACGAGAGCCACTCCGACCAGCGCATCCTCGCGGGCGTCCCTTACGAAGGCGCGGTGGAGACTGTCCGCCGGTGGCACGCTGAGGGCCACTTCGTGCAGCTTTTGAGCCACCCCGCCACGTGCTGCCGCCGCGCGACGGCCGCCTGGCTCGATGCGATCGGGCTGCCGTTCGACGATCTGCAATGCCCGACCGAGCGGGTTGCCATGTGTGTGCGGGAGGGGATCGAGCTGCTGATCGACGACAGCCCGCTGAGTATCGCGGGGGCGCTGGAGCGCGGCATCGTCGCGGCGACGATCGTGCACCCCTGGAATGAGGAGGTGTGCGAGGAAGAGGACGTGGTCTGCGCGCGCGACTGGCACGAGCTCGCGCGGTTGCTGGCGCCGGTGGTGGGCGTGCCGGTCGGCTCCGGGGAGAAGGTGGGCTCGAGCAGGTCATAGGCGGCTGCGCGGCGAAATAGCTGGCATGGCCGCGGATGGGAGTGCCGGCGAGGGGAGGGACCTGCCAGCGCAGTGGAGCGCAGCACTGGAGCTGCTGCAGGGGGACCTGCGTCGTCGCGACGCCGCGGAACGCACGCGCAGGGCCTATGCGGTGGATCTCGGTCAGTTCGCGCGCTGGGCGCAGGCCCGAGGCAGGGCGCCCGCGGATGTGGATGTGCGCGACGTGCGCCGCTACGTCGCTGGGCTCTCGGAGGCGACCGCGGCGCCGGCAAGTACGGCCCGCAAGCTCGCGGCCATCAGAGGTCTGTTCTCCAGCCAGCGCGAGCACGGCCTGATCGCGGGTAGCCCAGCGGACCTGGTGGCAACCCCTCGCCAGCCCTCGCGTCTGCCGCGCGTGCTGAAGGCGAGCGAGATGGCGCGGCTGCTGGAGAGCGTCCCGGCGGACACGCCGCTGGCGCTGCGCGACCGAGCGCTGTTCGAGCTGGCGTACGCGTGCGGGCTGCGGGCGGAGGAGTTGGTGTCGTTGGGAGTCGACGACGTCGATTGGGATGGCGAGCAGCTGCGCGTCGAAGGCAAGGGTCGCAAGACGCGCTACGTGCCGGTGGGCGAGCTGGCGCTGGCGGCGCTGCGTGACTACCGCGACCGAGGCCGAGCGAACCTGGAGGGGGGACCGCTGTTCCTGAGCAAGTCTGACAGGCGTCTGAGCACCAGCGACGTACGCCGGCGCTTGCGCAAGTGGACCGCGCGGGCCGGGGTCGCCGGTGGGGCCTCGCCGCACACGCTGCGTCACAGCTTCGCGACGCACCTGTTGGACGGCGGCGCGGACCTGCGCAGCATCCAGGAGTTGCTCGGTCATGCCAGCGTCTCGACGACACAGGTATACACTCGGGTAGAGTCCGCCAGGCTGAAAAGCGCTTATGCACGCAGCCATCCTCGAGCCTGACCAGTCGGAGTAAAGCCCTGGAGACCAACGTAAAGACGGTCGAGCTGCGCGATCTGTGGCGGCGCTATAAGTCCGACGGCGATCGGCGCGCGCGTGAGCGCCTCGTGGTCGCGTACTCGCCGCTGGTCAAGTACGTCGCCGGCCGCACCGCCGCGGGGCTGCCCCCGCACGTCGAGGAGGCCGACCTGATCTCCTACGGCCTGGTGGGTCTGATCTCGGCGATCGAGCGCTTCGACCCCTCGCGCGAGATCAAGTTCGAAACGTACGCGATCACGCGCATCAAGGGCGCGATCATCGACGAGCTGCGCTCGATGGACTGGGTGCCGCGCAGCGTGCGTGCGCGCGCACGCGAAATCGAGCGCGCCAACTCGAAGCTCGAGCACCGCCTGCAGCGCGCGGCCACCGACGCCGAGCTAGCCCAGGAGCTGGGGATCTCCGAGGACGAACTACAAACGTCGCTGCTGGCGATCTCGCACTCCTCGATCGCGGCGCTCGACGAGCTGTGGAGCGTGTCGGACTCCAGCGGCGACCAGGTGTCACTGATGGACACGCTGGAGGACCCGGGCGCACCCGACCCGGCGCGGGCGCTGGACGTGGGCGACATGAAGGACCGCATCGCCGACGCGATTGCGCGGCTGCCCGAGCGCGAGAAGCTCGTGATCGCGCTGTACTACTACGAGAACCTGACGCTGCGCGAGATCGGCGAGGTGCTGGGCGTGACCGAGTCGCGCATCTCCCAGCTGCACACCAAGGCCGTGCTGCGCCTGCGCTCGCGCATGCAGAGCGACTCCTTCGACTGATCGTCCAGGGGGCTCGGGACTCCCCCTGGCGCGGTCGCGTCCAGCGTTGTATGTTGGAACGACCCCCGGGAAGGAGATTTGCAATGCATACGGCAGCGGATCGGATTCGCAACGTCGCCCTCGTCGGCCACCGCGGGGCGGGGAAGACCTCGCTGCACGAGGCGCTGCTGTTCGAGGCGGGGGTGACCAGTCGGTTGGGGTCCGTGACCGACGGCAACACGGTCTCCGACGCCGACCCCGACGAGCAGGCGCGGCAGATGTCGATCTCCACCGCGCTGAGCTCCTTCGAGTGGGCCGAGCGCAAGATCAACCTGCTCGACACCCCCGGAGAGCCGAGCTTCGTCGCGGACGCGCTGGGTGCGCTGCGCGTGTGCGAGTCGGCGGTGTTCGTCGTGAACGCGGTGATGGGGGTTGAGGTCTCCACGGCGCGCTTGTGGGCGCGTGCCGCGGAGCTCGACATTGCGCGGATGCTGTTCGTCAACATGCTCGACCGCGAGCGCGCCGACTTCTTCCGCACGCTGGAGCAGCTGAAGGCGGCGTTCGGCCCCCACGTGGTCGCCACCGAGATCCCGATGGGCGCCGAACAGGCGCTGGAGGGCGTGATCGACCTCGTGGACATGCGCGCCTTCCGCCAGAATGATTGGGACCCCGCCCACCCAGCCGCCGCGGGCGGCGGCCAGCGCCGGGGCTGGACGGAGATCCCGATCCCCGACGAGCACGCCGCGCAGGCGCAGGAGTACCGCGAGAAGCTGATGGATGAGGTCGCGGAGGTGTCGGATGCGTTGATGGAGCGCTACCTGGAGGGCGAGGCCATCTCCCACGATGAGATCGTGGGGGCGCTGAAGGAGGGCACCAACCACGGGCGCATCTTCCCGGTGGTGTGCGGCGTGGCCAGCGCCAACCTCGGCACCACGCGCCTGCTCGATGCGATCGTCGAGGACCTCCCCTCGCCGGTGAAGCACGGGGCGCTCGAGGTCGGGGAGGTCACGCTCGAGCCCACCGAGGAGCGAGAGCTGTTCGCGTACGTCTTCAAGACCCGCGCCGACCCGTTCGCGGGGCGGATCAACCTGCTGCGCGTCTACCAGGGTGTGATGCGCCACGACACGCAGGTGCTCAACACCCGGGCGCACGCGCGGGAGCGGATCGGTCAGTTGCTGACGTTCGCGGGCAAGGAGGTGGCGCACGTCGATGAGTTCGGCCCGGGCGACATCGGTGCGGTGGCGAAGCTCAAGGAGACCCGCTCGGGCGACTGGCTGGCTGCCCGCGACGAGCCGATCGAGCTGCCGGCTTTGAAGCTGCCCGCGCCGGTGATGGCGTTCGCGATCGAGGCCGAGAGCAGGGGGGACGAGGACAAGATGTTCTCCTCGTTGCGGCGGCTACAGGAGGAGGACCCCACGATCGACCTGCACCGCGACCCGCAGACCGGCGAGCAGATCGTGGCGGGCCTCTCGCAGGTGCACGTGGAGGTGATCGTCGATCGCCTGCGCCAGCGCTTCGGGGTGGAGGTCGCGCTGAAGCCCCCGCGGGTGCCCTACCAGGAGACGATCCGCGGCTCCGCCAAGGCGCACGGGCGCCACAAGAAGCAGTCGGGCGGACGCGGCCAGTTCGGGGACTGCCACATCGAGATCGAACCGCTCGTGGACGGGACGGGATCCGACCCCACCCACCCCGACTTCGAGTTCGTCAACAATATCAAGGGCGGGGTGATCCCCTCCTCGTTCGTCCCCGCCGTCGAGAAAGGGGTGCGCGAGGCGATGGGTGAGGGGGTGCTGGCGGGCTACCCGGTGAAGGGCGTGCGGGTGCGCCTGTTCGACGGCTCCTACCACGCGGTGGACTCCTCGGAGATCGCCTTCAAGCTGGCGGGGGCGGCGGCGATGAAACAGGCGCTCGAGCAGGCCGACCCGGTGCTGCTGGAGCCGATCATGCTCGTTACGGTGTCGGTGCCCGAGGCGAGCGTGGGTGACGTGATCGGCGACCTCAACGGCCGCCGCGGGCGCCCCCAGGGGATGGAGCCGGTCGGTGCGATGACCGAGATCAAAGCCGAGGTGCCGATGGCGGAGATGCTCAGTTACGCCCCCGACCTGCGCTCCATCACGGGGGGCCAGGGCGACTACACGCTCGAGTTCCTGCGCTACGAGGAGGTCCCCGCCCACCTCGCACAGAAGGTGGTCGAGCAGGCCACCGGCGAGCGCGCCGCCGCGCACGCGTAACGGTCCCATTTTTCCCGCCGGACGGCCACGCATAATCGTGAGCGATGCTTTACGTGCTCGCTCTGCTTTTGATTGTCCTGATTGCCCTGGTGGTGGTGTTGCTTCAGCGCCAGGGGCGGGAGGCGCCCGCGCAGCTTGACCCCGGCGAGACCGAGCGGATCGTCGCGGCGCTGCACACCAACCTCGCGCGTGTGCAGGGCGAGATCCAGAAGGCGGGCGTCGAGCAGCTGGTCGCGCACAACAAGGCCGAGCTCGAGAAGGAGACTGGCCGCGGCGAGGAGCAGCTCAAGGCTCGTCAGGGCGAGATCGACAAGGGCCTCGCGGAGGTGCGTAAAGAGCTCCTCACGCTGCACGAGTGGGTACGCGCCGTCGATACAAAGCGTGGCGAGAGCATCGTCAAGCTGGAGGCGGTCACGCGCGAGAGCAAGCAGCAAACCGAACTGCTGCGCTCCCAGACCGGTCGTCTGAACGAGGTTCTCTCGGGCTCGCAGACGCGTGGCCAGTGGGGCGAGCGGATGGCCGAGGACGTCCTGCGGATGGCCGGGTTCATCGAGGGCGTCCAGTACCGCAAGCAGCAGCAGATCCCCGGCGGCGCCTCGCGGCCGGACTTCACGTTCTTCGTGCAGGACCAGCGGCTGAACATGGACGTCAAGACGCCGATGGTCGAGTATCAACGCTACCTGGAGGGCGCCACCGAGCGGGAGCGCGAAGACGCGGCGAAGGCGTTCAAGCGGGACGTTCGCATGCGTATTAAGGAGGTCGGGACGCGCGAATACATCGACCCCCAGGGCGGCACACTCGACTACATGCTGATCTTCATCCCCAACGAGCAGGTGTACGGGTTCATCCACGAAAACGATCCGCACCTGCTCGACGAGGCGCTTCGGCGCAAGGTGGTGCTCTGCTCGCCGCTGACGCTGTTCGCGATCCTCGCGGTGATCCGTCAGGCGAGCGAGAACTTCAAGCTGGCGCGGCAGACCAACGAGATCCTCGGGGCGCTCGGAGACTTCAACAAGCAATGGGGCATGTTCAAGGAGCAGATGAGCAAGGTCGAGCGTACCCTCGAAAGTTCGCAGAGGGCGTACGCTGAACTGATGACCACGCGCACGCGCCAGCTCGACAAACAAGTCGAGCGGGTGGATGACCTGCGCGTGACGGCCGGCTTGGGCGACGGCGGCGAACCCTCGGATCCGGCTCCGCAGATCACGGCGTCACGAGCGCTGCGGGCCGTCGGCGCCGACAGACTCTGACGGCTGGCCTGTCGAGGGGCTGGGTTGCGCCCGCTCGTTGACCGGAAGCCGCCCGGCCCGCCGGCCCTGGGTCGTCCGCGGCCGTCGCTACCCCGGCCGGCGCGCCTTGTCGGAGATCACCAGTAGCAGCGCGAGCAGCACGAAGTTCATCACCACCGAGGAGCCGCCGTAGGCGACGAACGGGAGGGTGACGCCGGTGAGCGGGATTACGCGGGTGACGCCGCCGACGATCACGAACACCTGCAGCGCCACGATGAAGGCGAGGCCGGTCGCCAGCAGCTTGGAGAAGGAGTCGCGCGCGAGCATCGCGATCTTCAGGCCCCTTGCGACGAACAGCAGGTAGGTGAGCAGTAGCGCCGCCGCGCCGGCGAGGCCGAGCTCGTTGACGATCACCGCGTAGATCATGTCGCTTTCAGGGACCGGCAGGAGCGTGATGAGCGAGCGGTCGAAGCCGGTGCCCAGCAGACCGCCGTCGGCCTGCGCGAACAGCGATTGCGCGAGCTGGTAGCTGCCGCCGGGCTTCTGGTTGTAGAGGGTTTCGTTGAATGGGTGTTCCCAGTCGACCACGCGCGCGTGCACGTGGCTGACGTGGGTCGCCAGCAGCCACGCCCCGAGCGCGAACAGCACGAAGCCGATCAGCGGGAACGACAGGCGCCCCGTGGCGACGTACAGCAGCGCGAGGAAGGCGCCGAAGAACATCAGCGAGGTGCCGAGCTCGCGCGTTAGCAGCAGTGTCGCCATCGCGGCCCCCCACACCACGAGCATCGGCCCGAACTGCTTCATTGGCGGCAGCGTCACTCCGAGCACCCGCCGGCCGGCAGTGACGAGGATCTGGCGGTTGTCGCGCAGGTAGCTGGCGAGGAAGATCACCAGCGCGATCTTCGCCAGCTCCGCCGGCTGGAAGGAGACGCTGCCCACGTGCACGTTGAGGTAGGCCCCGTTGACTTCCTGGCCGATCCCGGGTACGCGCGGCAGCACCGTCATGCCGATCCCCACGGCCACGATCGTGTAGCGGTAGCGCTCCAGCACGCCCACACCCGTGCGGCGCAGCGCGAGGATCGTGGCCGCGAACAGCACCAGCCCCAGCACCATCCACTGCGCCTGCTGGCGCGCCAGCGTGGGGTTGATCCGGTACACCATCACGATCCCCACGCTCGCCAGCACCGCCCCCAGCGGGAACAGGTAGGGGTCGGCGTTGGGCAGCGCAAAGCGGATCACGAGGTGCCCCGCCAGGCACAGTCCGAGGAAGATCGCGCCGTAGGTCAGTGACACGGTGGAGGCGTGGTTGAGCGTCACATCCGCCGCCGCTGCCCCGCTGGTGCCCTGCTCCTGGATGAAGATCGCGGTGAACCCCGCCGTCACAAGCAGGGCGGCGGGCAGCAGGCCGAGCAGCTCGCGGTTGCGGGGGCTGAGCACACGCTGAGGGTATCCTCAGACCCGGCGTTGCACGCCGATCGTGCCCCCAGAGGGTGGCGCAGTCGGCCGCAGGCCGGCTGGCCGAAACGGGGATTCCCGCCGGGAGGCGGGTGTCTCCCGGCTTCGGTTGGGCCCCTCTTCTGCCAGACCCCCCAGCCCGGCGTGACACGCCGATTGCGCCGGTACCCTGCGGCGATGGATGACGAGCGCCCGCCGCGGCTGGGGCTGGGCATGTGGAAGCGCTTCGCGATCGCGGGCGTGCTGATCGTGCTGCTGTGCGGCGGGGCCACGGCCGCGGTGACCGTGAGCACCGCCAACCGGATCGCCAACGAGGTCTTCCCCCGGCTCAACCAGATTCACACCCCCAAGGGCCTGATCTCCTCGATCTACACCGGCGGGCCGAAGACCTTCCTGATCCTCGGCTCCGACAAACGCTACGGCTCCAAGAACATCGACGAACGCGAAGCGGGGCCCCACAGCGACACGATCCTGCTGGTGCGCTTCGACCCCGAACAGGAACAGACCTCGGTGCTGTCGGTCCCGCGCGACCTGCTCGTGACGATCAAAATGCCCGACGGCGCAGAGCTCTACCCGGAGAAGATCAACGCCGCCTACACGCTCGGCAGCGCCCTGCCGGGGCACGACGAGGGCGCCAACCTCGCGGCGGAGACCGTCAAAGAAGTGCTGCCCGGGCTGCAGCTCAACGGGATCATCGACGTCACGTTCGCCGGCTTCATCCGCGTGGTGGATTCG
Organism: uncultured Solirubrobacterales bacterium; assembly: GCA_963791485.1. GTDB lineage: Bacteria > Actinomycetota > Thermoleophilia > Solirubrobacterales > Solirubrobacteraceae > Palsa-744. The sequence continues at coordinate 151,220 of CAWBSO010000003.1, read as the reverse complement.
CTGGGGTGCGTGTACGTCAACGTCGACCACCGCTACTTCAACGAAAACATCGGCACCCCCGAAACCGACTACACCAGCATCAACCTGCAGCCCGGCTACCAGAAGCTGTGCTACGAAAACGCGCTCAACTACGTGCGCTACCGCCACACCGACTCCGACTTCGTGCGCGTCGCCCGCCAGCAGGATTTCCTACGGGATCTGCGCGAGCAGGTGTCGCCCGAACTCGGGGAAGTCGACAAGGTCGCCAAGGCGGTGAGCCACGCGATCAGCACCAACTTCTCCCCCTCCGCCTCGATCCTGCTGGAGCTGGCGAAGCTGATCGGCTTCTCCCAGGGCAAGCCGCTGCGCCAGGTGAAGTTCCAGACCGAAAACGTGGACTACGTGCTGAACGGGGGCGACTACGTGACCTCCTCTCCCGCCCTGGAGCAGGCGACGCTTGAGGACTTCCTGCACGGCCACGAGCGCCTGCGGCCGCTGAGAGTGGGCTCGGCCCTGAGCGCGGGCGCCGGCGCCGCGCACGGAGATCGCGGGCGTGGCGGTGTGCGCGGTCGTGGGCACGGTTCCAACCGCAACGCCCCCCCCAGCCCCGCGAGCGAGGACCTCTACCCGACGCCCTCGAGCGACCAGCAGCAGGGTGTGAGCGCCGCTGTGCAGGTGCCCTTCCCGCTGCTCTACCCGCGCCTGCAAACCGGCCCGGCGACGCAGGAAGAGGTGCGCCCCTATGCACTGCGCGATCCCCAAGGGCACCTCGACCACGCGTACACGATCGTCTTTCAGCAGAACACGATCGGCGGCTACTACGACGTCGAGGGTACCGACTGGCTCGACCCCCCGATCATCGAGCACCCCCAGGAAACGCGCTACGTGGGCCGCCGCGCCTACATGATCTTCGCCGACGGCGAACACGTCCACATGATCGCGTGGCACGAACACCACGCGCTCTACTGGGTCATCAACACGCTGCTTGAGGAACTCACCAACCAGCAGATGCTCACGATCGCCGACTCCACGCAGCCGCTGCGCTGAGCTATCCCACCTTTGCCCCGTCCAGCGCAGCGTTGACCAGCGCGTCGGCGTGGGCGTTCTGGGCGCGGGGCACCGAGCGGATCGACCAGCGCTCGAACTGCCTCAGCGCGGCCATCGCATCGAGGTGCAGGGGCCGCATCGCGGCGTGCTTGACCTTGTAGAAGCCCTGCACCTGCTTGGCGATCAGCTCGGAGTCGTTGACGACCTCGACCTCGGTAGCCCCCAACGCGCGGGCGCGTTCCAGGCCGAGCAGCAGCGCGCGGTACTCCGCCACGTTGTTGGTCACCTCGCCGAGCAGGCGCGCGTGCTCGTCGAGCACCTCGCCGGCCGGGTCGGCCACCACAGATGCGGCCGCCGCCGGGCCGGGGTTGCCGCGAGCGCCGCCGTCGACGTGAACGATCACCTTCATCGAGCCGAGCCTATCCCGCGGCGGGGACGGTATGCGCCGCGCGATGCGACGCGAGCCGTTCGACCGGCCGGGTGCGCCGATGGACGGGCCAGGAAGCAGGGCCGACGCGACGGATCAGGGCTGCGCCAGCTGCGGCAGGTCGCCGGGCACCCGTGCGCGACGGCGATCGCGCACGATGCGCTGCCGGCGGGCCGGGTCGCCGTCCATGCTGCCCGCGCCGCCACTGCGCCCGCGCCGGTCGGCCTTGCGGCGGTCGACGATCACGGTCACGTTCTCGGTGTTCTTGTAGTGCTCGACTAGCTTCGGGTAAAGCTCGTCGGCAAGGGATCTTGGCACCACGCTGTAGATCATGTGCTCCATTCTACTCGACCAGCGACAGCTCTCCACGCTCGTCAACCACGGCATTGGCGATGCGGTCCTCTGCGGCGAGTTCCTCCAGCTCCATGCCCTCCGCCGCCAACCATGCGCCCCGCGGCTCGTCTTCCGGGTCGATCTCGTAGCGGTACCAACACAGCTCCCACGCGACCACGATCGTCACGTTCGCGCTCTGGAGTTGAGTCGCCCGCACGGTGGGAGCGCCGAGCGCACGTGCGACTCCCGCCAGCCGCCGGGGATGCTCGCCGACGTTGAACACCGCCAGTGCCCGCTCCACGTTCGCGCCGGTCTGGTCGGCGACAGGCGGATCCTGGTCGGCGGCGGGGAGACTGGCTGCATACTCGCTTGCATCAACCACCTCCTCGGGCGCACCCCACTCCTCGTCCACCGCGGCCCACTCCGCGTCGATGCCCGCCCCCGCGCCCCTGCTCTCGGTCGGGTCGTCGGCGTCGATGCCGCCAGCGCGTACCGGCTGCACGGGCTCACGCAGCTGGCGCAGCTTGCGCAGCAGCGAGCGCCCCCGCTGGGAGCGATCGGCGCGTGGCCTGCCGGGGTGCGTCTCGGTCTCCCGGCGCCAGCCCTCGTGGGTGGCACGTGTGGTGCACAGCTCGCACACCATCCGCCGCTGCCCCCCGCCGAGAAAGACGTCGGGCTGCTCCCCCCGCAATAGTCGTCTCCCACACACGTCGCACTCCACGTCGGGGTGGGAGGTCACGATTGTTCTGGCTGCCATCGAGTGCTCCAGGGTAAACCACGCGGCCAGGAAGAGGCATCACGGCACCACTCCGCCGCCCGGGATTCGCCGCGAGAGCCGTCCGAGCTCAAGCGTTTCGAGGCGCCACCACGCAAGCTCCCCGAGGCACCGAGGCCAAAGAGTGGCGGGCGAACCAGGGCCGTGGTACGCCGTCCGGCACGCGAGTTAGCGTTCGCGGCTCTAAGCACACGAATGCTGGCGGACCAGTGGAGGGTCTATCTAGGTTGGCACGTCTCCGTGTCTCTGAGTCGCGTGCGCGATACGTCGCTCGAGACCTGCTGAACTCACGTGGTTGGAAGCTCGAGCCCGTCCCGAAGGGAGGGTCTCTTTTCGAGGAGGCCGAGTACAAGTCCAACCCGAAGATCGCCCGGTGTCTCGCCGGGCAGTCAAAGAGCGGCTCCGGGGACGCCTACCCCGACTTCCTCCTCGTTGACGGCGCGAGGAGCAGCAAACCTGTCGTCGTGCTCGAGACAAAGTCCTCGACCGCGCAACACGAGGATGCCAGAGGCGACGCCACCCACTACGGAGATGCCCTGTGGCGCGGCGGGTTCAACGTCCTGGCGGCGGCTGTGTCCGGCGACGATCGGGAAGTCTGCGAGGTTGCCGTGCTGCGGAGGACTTCCAAGGGCTGGCAGGAGCTGACCATCGGCGGCAAGCCGATCGACTGGATTCCTTCACCCGAACAGGTTGCGAAGATCCTTGCCAGAGCGGGAAAGGTCACGGTTGAGCCCGAGACACCCAACGCAGAGGCGCTCGCACGCCAGGCCGATCTACTGAACGAGATCCTTCGCGACTGCAACGTCCACGACGCGCTTCGCCCAATCTATGCGGCCACGTTCATGCTCGCGCTGTGGCACCGGACTGTCTCGGTTGACCCGGCGCGAGTCCTGGTTGAGATCAATCGAAGTGCCGCCGCGGCCCTCCGGGCGAGCGGGCAGCCCGAGTTGTCAAAGAGCCTCCGCCTCGATGACAAGAACAATGCTCTCGCGAGCCGCTCCTGGGAGGTCGTCCAGATCCTTCAGCAGTTGAACATTCAGTCCTTGTCACGGGAGCACGACTACATCGGCCAGCTTTATGAGACATTCTTCCGGTATACGGGCGGGAACACGATCGGGCAGTACTTTACACCGCGGCACATCATTGAGTTCATATGCAACGTGGTTGGAGTCCGGCAGACGGATACCGTGTTTGACCCGGCGTGTGGCAGCGGTGGGTTTCTGATTGGCGCGCTCAACCGTATGACACGCGAGGCCGGCGTGCCCTACGAGGAGGGCGTCACACTCGTAAACGACCACCTCTTTGGCATGGAGTCCGAGCCCGCCACCGCGGCGCTGTGCATCACCAACATGATCCTACGCGGAGACGGAAAGACTGGTATTACGCAGCGGGATTGCTTCGTGGATAAGAAGTACCCCGGTCGGGAAGTCGACTTTGTGCTGATGAACCCACCATTTCCGCACAAGCAGACGGACACTCCGACAACGGATTTCATTGACAGGGGCCTGGCATCGCTGCGGACCCGTGGGCTGCTTGCGAGTATTGTTCCCTACTCGCTGCTCGTAAATCCGACAGGCTGGCATAGGCAAATCCTCAAGCGGCACCGGTTGCGGCTGGTCGCGACACTTCCGCCGGATCTGTTTCTGCCTTACGCGCAATTCAATACAGCGATTCTGGTGTTGGAAAAGGGAGTTCCGCACGCCGACGCCAAGGTGTTCTTCTGTCGTGTCCACAACGACGGGTTCAAGCTCAAGAAGAAGCGGCGTGTCGCTGCGGCTGGGAGCGTTTTGCCCGCGGTCCTCAAGCGCTTTGAGGACCGTTCGGCCGAGCTAGGCCTGTGTGCGAACGCGACACTGAGGGAGTCCACGAAGGAGTGGTCACCCGAGGCGTTCGTCAAGTCGCCGGTGCCTTCTACGGCTGATCTCATCGACGGACTCGACAAACACATTCGCAAACACGCAGCATTCTACGTGATGCACGGCCAGCGGCTTGGAGCAGTCGAGGCGGCGTCTGCCATTTTGGATTCTGGGCTGTTTGGTGTGAGGGTGGGTAAAAATAAGTACGAATACGGCCCGCTGAGCCTTTCGGCCTACTTTGATGTGGAGCTCGGCGGGAAGGACGAGGTCGAGGATTTGGAGCCAGGCCCAATTCCGATGGTCACGACCAGCGAGTACATGAATGGGGTGACTGCATGGAAGGAGTTCGACAGGCCGTACCTCCCTCCGTTGATCACTGTCGCGACGGATGGGAGCATCGCATCGAGCTTCGTCCAGGAGGTGCCCTTCTATGCCTTCTATAAGGTCGCACTGCTCTTCCCAAAGCAGGGCGTGTCAATGCCTCACGCCGCGTTGTATTTCCTGTCGTATCTGATCTCGCAAGAGCGTTGGCGCTACGTGTATGCTCGGAAGTTCGGTAAGACGCGGATCGAACGGACCGAGCTGCGGGTTCCCTACAGGGACGGCGAGCCCGACTTCGACGCGATGGCGGATGCGGTGAGGGCGTGCTCCGCTTGGCCGCTGGTCAAGTTGTTTACAGAGGTCCGCGGCGAGTAGGCGCGCGATCCTCTAGGGTTTCGTGCCTCATGCGCGCGGTCACGTTCCAGGCACCCGGCAGGGTGGCGGTCGAGGAGGTTCCCGAGCCCGAGCTGACGGGCCCGGAGGATGCGATCGTGCGGATCGAGGCGTCAGGGGTGTGCGGGTCGGACCTGCACATCTACCACGGGCGCGTGCAGATCGAACCGGGCTTCACGATCGGCCACGAGTACGTCGGCACGGTACTCGCGGTCGGCGATGCGGTGCGCGAGGTCGCGGTCGGCGACCGTGTGCTGGGCTGCTTTCAGTCGGCTTGCGGACGCTGCTGGTTCTGTCGCGTGGGTGCCTTTCACAAGTGCGAGCACTCGCGCACCTTCGGCCACGGGGCGGCGCTCGGCTCGCTGCCAGGCACGCAGGCCGAGCGCGCGCTGGTGCCGAGCGCCGACCTGGTACTACGCAAGGTCCCTGAGGGGATGAGCGACGACGTGGCGCTGTTCGCCGGCGACGTGATGGGCACCGGCTTTCACGCTGTGGTCGACAGCGGCATGCGCCCCGGGGACGTGGCGGCGGTGCTCGGCCTGGGGCCGGTGGGGTTGTGCGCGGTGCAAGCTGCCCGCGCGGCCGGCGCGGCGCACGTGATCGCCGTGGACACGGTGCCCGAGCGCCTGGCGATGGCGGAGTCGTTCGGCGCGCAAGCCGTGCACCTACAGGAGGGCGACCCCCGCGCGGCGGCGCGCGCGGCGACTGCGGGGCGTGGGGTGGACGTGTGCATCGACGCGGTCGGGCACCCCTCCGCGCTTGACCTCGCGCTGCGCCTCACGCGCAAGTGCGGCACCGTGCAGGTGATCGGCGTGTACGCGGAGCGCGCCGAGGTGCACATGGGACTGTTGTGGATCAAGTCGCTGCGCATGTGCGCCGGCCACGCCAACGTGATCGGGCACATCGACCGCGTGCTCGCGCTGATGTCGGCCGGGGTGCTCGACCCCACGCCGCTGGTCACCCACCACATGAGCCTCGACGACGCGCCGGAGGCGTACGCTTTGTATGACCGCCGCGAGGCGCTAAAGATCGTCCTCACACCTTGAAGCCACGTGGTGCGCCGCCGCAGACGCCACCATCTTCGCGACCATCCCCAAGGAGCCACGCATGACCGCCGCCACCGACACCGCAGCCACCTCGGTCCCCGCGACCACCAACCCATCCCCCTCCTCCCCCTCCCAATCCACGATTGAGCTGCCCGAGGCGCTGGGCTCCGAGGCGCGCGCCTTCATCGCGGGCGAGCACCGGCTGCTGATCGGCGACGAGCGCCCACCCGCCGCGGATGGGCGTACTTTCGCGACGCTCGACCCCTCTACGGGGAGGGAGCTAGCGCGCGTGCCGCAGGCCGGCCCCGAGGACGTGGGGCGCGCGGTGGCGGCGGCGCGCGCGGCGTTCGCCGAGGGCCCGTGGGCGAGCATGCCGGCGTCCGGGCGCGAGCGGCTGATGCTGGCGCTGGCGGGCGCGGTCGAAGAGCGCGCGCAGGAGTTTGCGCAGATCGAGTCCGCCGACAACGGCAAGCCGGTTGGTCTCGCGCGGTACGTGGATGTGGCCGGGACAGTCGCCCACCTGCGCTACTTCGCCGGCTGGCCGACGAAGATCGAGGGCGCGGTGCTGCCGGTGACGGCGCCCAACATGCTCTGCTACACCCGCCGCGAGCCGGTGGGGGTGTGCGGGCAGATCGTGCCGTGGAACTTCCCGCTGCTGATGGCTGCCTGGAAGCTCGGGCCGGCGCTAGCGGCGGGCTGCACCGTGGTGCTGAAGCCAGCCGAGCAGACGCCGCTGAGCGCGCTGCGCCTCGGCGAGCTGGCGCTGGAGGTCGGCTTCCCGCCCGGCGTGCTGAACGTGCTCACCGGCGATGGCTCCACCGGCGCGGCGCTGGTGGACCATCCCGGGGTCGACAAGATCGCGTTCACCGGCTCCACGGCGGTGGGGCGCGAGATCGGCGCGAAGGCCGGACGCGCGCTCAAGCGGGTGACGCTTGAGCTGGGCGGCAAGTCCCCCAACATCATCCTCCCCGACGCCGACATCGAGGCCGCCGTCAAGGGCTCCTACCAGGCGATCTACTTCAACTCTGGCCAGGCCTGCAACGCCGGCTCGCGCCTGTTCGTGCCGGCGGCGCGCTTCGACGAGGTGATGAGCGGGCTGGCGGCTCAGGCCGCCGAGGCGCAGCTCGGGCCGGGCCTCGACCCGGGTACGCAGCTCGGCCCGCTCGTCTCCGCCGAGCAGCACGAGCGCGTGCTCGGCTACATCGACGCCGGCCGCGCCGAAGGCGCCGAGGTGCTGGCCGGCGGCGAGGCGGCGCTCGCGGACAGCGGCGGCTACTTCGTCGCGCCGACTCTCTTCAGCGCTACCGGCGACGGCGCCGACGAGCTGCGGATCGCGCGCGAGGAGATCTTCGGGCCGGTGCTGGTCGCCTCCCCCTATGACACGCTCGAGGAGGTCGCCGCGCGCGCCAACGCCGGCGACTACGGGCTGGCCGCGGGCGTGTGGACGCGCGATGTCTCGAGCGCCCACCGCCTCGCTGCGCTGCTGCGCGCGGGCTCGGTGTACGTCAACACCTGGGGCGCGGTGGATCCCTCGGCGCCGTTCGGCGGCTTCAAGGCATCGGGCATCGGCCGCGAGCATGGTCACGATGGCCTCGACGCCTATCTGGAGACCAAGAGCGTGTGGACGGCGCTGTGACGGGCACCCGGGCCTAGCACCCGACCGAGGCTCGGCCGAGAAGCCATTGTCCAGTTCGTCCTCGGTGCTGCCACATTCGCTCGCCGGGGCGGGTGAGGTGGCCGCGACCGACCGCGCGGGAACCGAGCGCGCCGCCCCCAGCCGCGCCACGCTGGCGCTGGCGGGGCTGTGCGTGGTGGTGCTGCTGGCCGCGACACTCGAGGTGGTGCTCGATGCGGCCGTTGGCCACTCGCCGCTGACCCCGGGCTCGCCGAAGATCGCGGGGTGGCTGGTGGCGATCGGCAAGCCGCTGGGCTTCATCGGGATCGGCGAGCGCCTGGGTTTCCGGATGTTCCTGATCGCGCTGCTGTGCTTCACCGGCGCCTACGCCCTCCTCTTGGTGCTGGCTGGCCGATCTTCGATCGGTCGCCTCTCAGCCGACCGCCGCGCCGCCCGCTGGTCGATCGCCCTGGTGGGGACGTTGGCGGTGATCGTGTGCGCCGGCCCGGTCCTCTTCTCGACCGACGTGTTCAGCTACATCGCCTACGCGCGCATGGGGGTGCTGCACGGGCTTGACCCCTACCTGCACGGCCCGATCAGGATCGAAGGCGACCCGATCTTCAAATACGTGGGCGAGGACTGGCTCAAAGTGGCGACGGCGTACGGCCCGTTGTACACGCTGCTCTCCTACCCGCTCGCGGTGCTCGGCCTGAAGGGGGCGGTGTGGGGCGCGAAGGTGGAGGCGCTCGCCGCGTGCGCGGGCACGCTGGCGCTGACGTGGCGCTGCGCGCGGGCGCGGGGGTACGACCCGGCGGTCGCGCTGGTGGCGGTGGGGGCCAACCCGCTGTGGGTCCTGTACGGGCTGGGGGGAGCCCACAACGACGTGATCATGACCTTTTTCATGATGGCGGCGGTGGCGTTCGTGTTCTCCGAGCGCGAAGCCCGCGCCGGTGCGTCGGTGGTGGCCGCCGGAATGGTGAAGGCGACAGGGGCGGTGCTGCTGCCGTTCATGCTGCTCTCGCGTCGCAAGGGCTCGACGCTGTGGGGCGCGGTCGGGGCTCTGGTGGCGATCGCCGTGGTCTCCTACCCGGTGTTCGGTCTGCACGGCCTCGACGTGATCTCGGCACTCAACCGCGACGCCGCGCTGGTGTCGACCGACAGCTTCCCCAACGAGATCGCACACTTGCTGGGCAAGCCGGGGGTGTTCCCGGCCGATCACACGCTGCTGAAGGCGGCGCTGGTAGTGATCGTGCTGCACTTGATGTGGCGCACGTGGCGGGGGTATGACTGGGTATCGGCGTCGGGGTGGACGCTGCTGGCGATCGCCGTCACCAGCACGTGGCTACTGGCGTGGTACACGCTGTGGGCGCTGCCGCTGGCGATGGTCGCGCGCGACCGACGGCTGCTGATCGCGATCTTCGCCGTGCAGGGCCTGTTCATCGTCCACCAAACGGCTCCGTTGTTCTCGCCGGCGTCGTCATGAGCGGGGCGAGCACGCAGATCGAGCCGGGCGGCCGCTGGGAGCGCCTGCCCGAGCGCTTGCGCCCGCGCACGCACGAGCGCCGCGGCCGGGGCGAGCAGCGCCGCGTGGAGAGCACGTTGCTGGTGCTGGTGTTCATAGTGCTGGCGGTGGCGGTCGTCAACGACGTGGTGCGCCAGGTGCACGTCAACGAACGCGTCACCGCGGACCTGCGCACGTGGCGGACGATCACCGGCAACGACCTCATCAACATCTCCGTCGAACAGGACCTGACGCATCGCACCACGCGCGACGTGCTGTGCGGCAACACCGGGGCGGGCCCCCCGGGGACGCAGCCGCAGGCGTGCCTGATCATGACCGGCCCGACCGTGCACGGGCTGCGCGCGGCGCGGGGCGGCTTCTACCTGCCGCCCTACTTCCAGGACAAGCGCGTCAACCGCTACGCCTGCTTCGGCACGGCGGGGTCGGAACACCTGTGCGGCCTTCCGACCCCGCCGGGTGCGCCGGACGAACCGCTGACGGGGGGCTGATGGCGGAGTCCGCGGCCGTGTCTAGTGCGCCGAGGGGGATGGAAGAGGGGGACCGGGCGGGCGGGCCCCGATCCAAGGGTCGGGGGGGGGTTGCGTATCGCGCGACTGACGCCGGCCGCGAAGCACTGAGGCAGTGGTGGCCACTGGCGGCGCTGGTTGTGCTCGCGGCACTGCTGCGCCTGAGCACGCTGGACCTGCAGAGCTTCTGGTACGACGAGGCGTACGTGCCGGTGCACACGCTGCACGCCAGCCTCGTGGCGACGCTGCGCTCGGTTGAGCACCGCGAAAACACGCCGCCGCTGTGGTACGTGCTGATCTGGGGCTGGTCGCGGCTTTTCGGCACGGGGATGCTCGCGCTGCGGCTGCCCTCGGCGCTGGCAGGGATCGCGGCGGTGCCGGTGGCATGGGGGATCGGGCAAGAGCTGGCCGGCCGCCGCGCCTCTATCGCCACCGCGGCGCTCGTGGCGACCAACCCGCTGTTCGTGTGGTACTCCCAAGAGGCGCGCGCGTACGGCCTGTTCGTGTTCATGGCGGCGCTCGCGATGTGGTGCTGGCTGCGAGCCGACGCCGAGCCGACGCCGGGCAGGCTGGCGGCGTTCGCGGCGAGCGGCGCGGGGGCGCTGGCGACGCACTACTTCGCGGTGTTCCTGCTGGCGCCGATGTGCCTGTGGCTACTGCGCCGCCGCGAGCGCTGGAGGGTGGCACTGCCGGCGGTGGCGGCGATCGTGGCGGTCGGCGCGGCGCTCGTGCCGCTGGCGCTCACCCAGGGCGGGCACGGCACGCAGTGGATCGGGGCGTGGGCGCTCGCCGGTCGCCTGGAAACGATTCCCCAGTACTACCTGACGGGCTATTCGGGTGCGCCGCTGGGCCACGGCCTGGAGCTGCTGGTGGCGCTGGAGATACTCGCGGCGATCGGCTACGGCCTGTGGCGGATGCTCACCCCGCGCGAGAGCGAAGGCGCGCTGCTGGCGCTGGGGGTGGCGGCGTGTGGGGTGCTGATCCCGGTGGCGATGGCGGTGGCTGGCGCCGACTACCTGGCGCCGCGCAACGTGGTGGCGGCGATGATCCCGCTGACGGCAGGGATCGCCGTAATCGCCGTAGCACGGCGGACCGGCCGCACGGGGCTCGCGCTGGTGGGTTTGATCGCGGTGACGTTCGCGGCGCTCACGATTGACGTGGACTTCAGCCCGCGCCTGCAGCGCGGCGACTGGCGTGGGCTTGCGCGGGTGATCGGGGTTGAACACCCACCCGCCAGCGCGCGCGCGATCACCACTGTGGAGTTGGGTGCGGCGCCGCTCGAGTACTACCTGCCGCCGCTGCGCAACCTGCGTCGTGGCGCCACCGTGAGGGTGAGCGAAATCGACGAGACGGGTTACGCCCCGCTGCGCCCGGGTGCGGGCGAACCGCCGGCGACGGGCTTTCGCCTGGTCGCCCAGCACAATGTCAATGGCATGATCGTCTACAGGTTCATCTCGCCGACTCCGCGCACGGTGTCAGAAGCGCAGCTGAGCGAACACGTGATCGCCGAAGGCCGCCCCGAGGTGCTGGTGCGATGAGGTGGGATCCCACTCGTTCCACGGCCCGAGTGCGGGGATTGCGTGACGCGCCCAGTGCGCCGGTCGAGCCCATAACGTGATATCACCGCCCGCGCAGTCGTTGGATACGAAAGGATTAGCTCGCTGGATCATGCCGACCTCGACCGCCACGACCCGCAGCGAGGCACGCATCGCGCTGGAGCGCGCCTGCGAGCATCTGCTCGCACTCCAGGACGAGGCCGGCTGGTGGCGGGGTGAGCTGCAGACGAACGTGACGATGGACGCCGAGGACATGCTGCTGCGCGAGTTCCTCGGGATCCGCACCGCGGCCGAGACCGAGCGCTCGGCGGCGTGGATCCGCTCGCAGCAGCGTGCGGATGGGACGTGGGCCAACTTCCACGGCGGGCCCGGCGACCTCTCGACGACCGTCGAGGCCTACTGGGCGCTGCGCCTGGCGGGCGACCCGGCCGCGGAGGCGCACATGCGCACGGCGGCCGAGTGGGTGCGCGAGCAGGGCGGCGTCGAGCGGGCGCGGGTGTTCACGCACGTGTGGTTGGCGCTGTTTGGGTTGTGGCCGTGGGAGCGGATCCCCGCGCTGGCGCCGGAGATCGCGATGCTGCCGCGGTGGGCGCCGCTGAACATCTACGACTTCGGCTGCTGGGCGCGCCAGACGATCGTGGCGCTGTCGCTGGTGATGGCGCGGCGCCCCAAAAAGGCGCTGGAGTTCGACCTGCGTGACCTGCACGGCGCGCAGCCGTGGACCCCGAGCGGATCGGCGCCCGCGCCCCCCGCCGGCACCCGCCCGCCCCGTCCCGCTGCGTCCACGCGCGGGCGCTTCTCCCTCCTCTCCGCTTCCGCCCCCGAGGCCGCTGCCGAAGCCGGTAGACGCTCGCTATTTGCTCGCATCCCCGTTTCGGCCAGCGCGGGCGCGTGGCTGGGGCGTCTGGACAGCGCACTGCGGCTGTATGAGCGCCACCCGCTGGCGCCGCTGCGCCGCCAGGCGATCGCGCGCGCGGAGGCGTGGATCGTGCGACGCCAGGAGGCCGACGGCTCGTGGGGGGGCATCCAGCCGCCATGGGTGTACTCGCTGATGGCGCTCCACCTGGGGGGCTACCCGCTGGATCACCCGGTGATGCATCGGGGCCTGGAAGGGTTGGAGCGCTTCATGGTCGAGGATCGCGGCGATGACGGCGGCCCTTATATGCCCGACCCCGAATCGCCTCTGCCGCCACGCCCCCGGCCATCTCGTCCGCCCGGCGCGGATGGATCCGAACCCCGCCCACCCAGCCGGCGCCTGGAGGCCTGCCAATCACCGGTGTGGGACACGGCGCTGGCGATCGTGGCGCTCAGCGACGCCGGCGCGGCGCGCGAGCACCCGGCGCTCGCGCGCGCGGCGCAGTGGCTGCTGGAGGAGGAGGTGCGCGTACGAGGCGATTGGGCGGCGGCGCGGCCGGAGTTGCAGCCGGGGGGGTGGGCGTTTGAGTTCGAGAACGACAACTACCCCGACGTCGACGACACCGCGGAGGTGGCGTTGGCGCTGCTGCGCACGATCGAGCTGGAACCCGAGCGGACGCGCCGTGCCAACCGCCATCGCCGCCGCAACGGCGAAGCGCCGCTCGCGGCGGGCGTGCAGGGGGTGCGCGAGCGCGCCCAGGACGCGATCGACCGCGCGGTGGAGTGGGTGGAGGGGATGCAGAGCGAGGGCGGCGGTTGGGGGGCGTTCGACGCCGACAACACACGCGCGCTGGTACGGGCGCTCCCGTTCCTGGACTTCGGCGAGGTGATCGACGAGCCGAGCGCCGACGTCACCGCGCATGCGCTGGAAATGCTCGCGGCGCTCGGCCGTGCCGACAGCGAAAAGGCGCGCGCGGGGCTGAACTGGCTGCTGGGGCAGCAGGAGGCGGACGGGTCGTGGTTTGGGCGCTGGGGGATCAACCACGTCTACGGCACCGGCGCGGCGTTGCCGGCGCTGGCGGCGATGGGTGTCGGCCCGGAGGAGCCGCCAGTCCGCCGGGCGGTCGCGTGGCTGCACGCCCACCAGAACGAGGACGGCGGCTGGGGCGAGGATCCGCGCTCCTACGACGACCCCGCGTGGATCGGCCGCGGCGACTCGACCGCCTCGCAGACGGCGTGGGCGCTGCTGGCGCTGCACGCGGCAGGCGAGGCGATTGAGCGCTCCCCGGCGATGGAGCGCGGCGTGGCGTGGCTGATCTCCATGCAGCGCCCCGACGGCACGTGGGACGAGCCGCAGTACACCGGCACCGGGTTTCCGTCGGACTACTACATCAACTACCACCTCTACCGCCTCACCTTCCCGATCATGGCGCTGGGCCGCTCCGCGGGGGCTGAGGGTTCGGGGTGAGAATCGCCGCAATGGGCGAGTCCCCGTCCGTCGCTCCCCACTCACCCCCGGCCGATCTGCCAACCCCCGCGGCGGTGATGGCGCGCGCGGGCGGCGAGAACTTCCCCGTCGCCAGCCGCGTGCTGCCGCGCGGCGTCAGGGAGCAGCTGCTCGCGCTGTACGGCTTCGCGCGGCTGGTGGACGAACTGGGCGACGCCGTGGGCGGCGGGGCCGATGGGGCGGGTGGGCCTCCAGACAAGCTGGCGGCGCTCGACTGGCTGGAGGAGGAACTGGAGCGCGTGTACGCCGGCGTGGCGCGCCACCCGCTGCTGGTGCGCCTACAGGGCACTGTGCGCGAATGCGCGTTGCCACGCGAGCCCTTCCTGCGGCTAATCGAGGCCAACCGCGTCGACCAGCGCGTGGCGCGCTACGACACCTGGGAGCAGCTGCTGGGCTACTGCCATCTCTCGGCCGACCCCGTGGGGGAGCTGGTGCTGGGCGTGTTCGGCGCCGCCACCCCCGAGCGGGTCGCGCTCTCGGATCGCATCTGCACTGCGCTGCAGCTAGCCGAGCACTGGCAGGACGTCGCCGAGGATCTGCGCGCGAGCCGGATCTACCTGCCCGCGGAGGACCTTGCGCGCTTCGGCTGCGACGAGCGCGACCTCGCCCAGCCTGTCGCCGACTGGCGCGCGAGGGGGCTGATCGCCTTCGAGGTGGCGCGCACGCGCGAGCTGCTGCGGGAGGGGGCGCCGCTGATCGACACGCTGCACGGGCGCGAGCGGCTGGCGGTGGCGGCGTTCGTGAGCGGCGCCGACGCGGCGCTGCGGGCGATCGAGCGTGCCGGCTATGACGTGCTCGGCGGCCCCCCGCGGGCGGGCCGCGCGCGCCGCGCGGCGGCCTTGGCAAGAACGCTGACGGAGCGGTGGCGATGAGCTTGGTGGGTACAGACGAGAACAATTGCGGACGCCAAAGGGCGCCGATGAGCGCGATGCGAGCACGGTCGGCGCAGGCGGCGCTCGCAACGGGGAGGTGCCGATGAGCGCGGTGTCGGCCCATACCCAGTCGGCCTACCGGCAGTGCGAGTCGCTGACGCGCGCGGCGGCGGGCAACTTCTACTACGGCATCCGCCTGCTCCCCGCGCCCAAGCGCCGGGCGATGTGCGCGGTGTACGCGTTCGCGCGGCGCGTGGACGACATCGCCGATGGGACGCTCGCGCCGGAGGAGAAGCTGCGCCGGCTGGCGGCGGCGGCGCAGGCGCTGGAGCGCCTGGACCGGCAGGACGCCGACCCGGTGATGGCGGCACTCGCGGACGCCAGCGCGCGCTTCCAGCTCCCCGCCGACGCACTGGCGGATCTGATCGAGGGGGTGGGGATGGACGTGCGAGGGACCTCCTACGCGGACTTCAACGCGCTCGAGCTCTACTGCCGGCGCGTGGCCGGCTCGATCGGACGGTTGTGCCTGGCGATCTTCGGGACGCGTCGCCGGCGGGCGGGTGGGCAATCCGATCCTCGGCCGGCGAGCGCGATGGCGGACGACCTCGGAGTGGCGCTGCAGCTCGCCAACATCGTGCGCGACCTGCGCGAGGACGCCGAACGGGGGCGCGTGTACCTGGCGGCGCGCGACATGGTGCGCTACCACCTGCACGACGACGGCCCGCTCGACGCGCCGGCGTTACAGGCGCTCACGCGCGAGGCGAGCATGGCCGAACCGGCGATGGTCGCGGGCTTCGAAGGGGGCGACGTTGGCCAGCTGTACGCGCTGATGCGCTTCTACTGCCTACGCTCCCGCGACTGGTTTCACCGAGGCATGGAGTTGATAGCGCTGCTCGACCGGCGCAGCGCCGCATGCGTGCTGGCGATGGCGGGCATCTACTGGCGCCTGCTGGGCCACATCGAGGAGCGCCCCGACCGCGCGCTCGCGCGGCGCGCGCGGCTGAAGAAACGCGAGAAGGCGTGGGTGGCGGCGCGCGCGCTGCTGGGCAAGGGGATACCCGAGCGCCATCCGGCCGAACGGATTCAGGAGGAAGACCCTTCTTGAGCGCCCCCGAACCGCCTGGCCCGCGCGTAGCGGTGATCGGCGGCGGGCTGGCGGGGATCACCGCGGCGCTCGACTGCGCCGACGCCGGCGCGCGGGTGACGCTGCTGGAGGTGCGCCCGCGGCTGGGCGGGGCGGTGTACTCCTTCGAGCGCGACGGCCTGCGGATCGACAACGGCCAGCACGTGTTCCTGCGCTGCTTTCACGCCTACCGCGCGCTGCTCACGCGGTTGGGCAGCGAGCGCGGGGTGGCGCTGCAGCCGCGCCTGGAGATCCCGCTGGTACGCCCCGGTGAGGAGGCGAGCGTGCTGCGCCGCTCCGGGCTGCCAGCGCCGCTGCACCTGGCGGGCACGCTGCTGCGTTATCGCAACCTTTCCCTGCGCGAGCGACTCGGCGCGGCGCGCGCGGCGGTGGCGCTGGGCCGCCTCGACCCGCGCGCGCCGGAGCTCGACCGGCAGACCCTCGGCGCGTGGCTCGCCGCCCACGGCCAGGGCCCACGCGCGACGGCGGCGCTGTGGGACCTGATCGCGCTGCCCGCGCTCAACCTGCCCGCCGACCAGGCGTCGCTGGCGCTGGCGGCGTTCGTCTTCAAGCGCGGTCTGCTCGAACGCGCGGACGCGGGCGACATCGGCTTTCACCGCCGCCCGCAGAGCGAGATCGTGGGGGAGCCGGCGGAGCGCGCGCTGCGCGCGGCCGGCGTGGGTGTGAGGCTGGGGTGGCGGGCGGAGCGGGTGGTGAGAGCTGAAGCCGGGAGACGCTCGCCTCCTGCGAGCATCCCCGTTTCAGCCAGCGGAGGGTTCGAGGTGCAGGGTGGCGAGCCCAGCGTGAGCGCGGATGCGGTGATCGTCGCACTGCCGCGCACGCGCGCCGCAGCGCTGCTCGAGCCCCTGGACCCATCGGCGGCGGCTCGCGCGCTGAAGCTGCACGACACGCCGATCGTCAACCTGCACGTGGTATACGACCGCAATGTGTGCGAGTTCCCGTTCGTGGGTGGGGTGGAGTCTCCGGTGCAGTACGTCTTCGACCGCAGCGACGCCGGCGGCGCGGGCGAGGGGATGCAGTATCTGGCTGTCTCGCTGTCGGGGGCCGACGAAGAGATGGGCATGAGCGTGCAGGAGCTGCGCGAGCGCTACCTGCCCGCCCTTGCAGCGCTCTTTCCGCGCGCCCGCACGGCGCGGGTCGAGCGCTTCCTGGCAACGCGCGAGCACGCCGCCACGCTGCGGGCCGAGCCGGGCGCCGGTGCGCTGCGTCCCGGGCCGAGCACAGCGGTCGCCGGGTTGGCGCTGGCGGGCGCGTGGACTGACACCGGCTGGCCGGCGACACTCGAGAGCGCGGTGCTGAGCGGCCACGCCGCTGCGCGCTGCGCGCTGGAGGCGCTGCGGTGAGATTGAAAAAGGAGGGGCCCGACCGAAGCCGGGGGACACTCGCCTCCGGCGAGCGGGTGGGTGGGGTTCAAATCATCGGCCAGCCGGCCTACCGCCGGCTGCGTCACCCTCCTGGCGACCTGCTGATCGCCGCGCCGCTGCGCCTGGAGGCGTGGGCGATCTCGGCGGGGATTCGCTCCCGCCGGACCCGTTCCCGCCCGACCCGCGCGCGGGTGCACCGCACCGGCATGGGCCCGCGCCGCGCGCAGGCGATGGCTCCGGTGTTGCGTGGCCGCCCGGGGTCGGCGCTGCTGGTGATGGGCTTCGGCGGCGCGCTCGACGAGCACAGCGACGTGGGCGACGTGGTGGTCGCCGACGCCGTGCAGGGGCCCGACGGGATCGGGCCGGTCGCCTGCGCCGGCGCGCCCGAGCTAGCGCAGGCACTCGAACGCAGTGGCCTGCGCGTGCGCCGCGGGACGGTCGCCTCGGTCGCGCGCCTGGCGATGGGCGACACGCGCGTGCAGCTGCGCGCGGCGGGGGCGATCGCCGTGGACATGGAGTCGGTGTGGCTCGCCCCCGGGGCGGGCGATCGCCCGTTCGCGGTTGTGCGGGTGATCACCGACACCCCCGCCCGGGAGTTGACCAACCCGTTGCTGACGGTCGCGGGGGTGGCGCGCGCGATGGCGGGGCTGCGCCGCGCGGCAGGCGCACTGCACGAATGGACGCCGGAGGGGCTAAGGTAGCCCAGATGGCAGCGCGGATGAGACAGAGCACGCGCATGGGGTGGTACCTGATGCGCCAGCGCCTGGCCAAACGCGAGAAGTTCCCACTGATCGTCGAGCTGGAGCCGCTGTTCCAGTGCAACCTGGAGTGCGCGGGCTGCGGCAAGATCCAGCACCCCGACCACGTGCTGCGCCGGCGGATGTCCGTGGAGCAGGCGGTGGGGGCGATCGAGGAGAGCGGCACGCCGATGGTGTCGATCGCCGGCGGCGAGCCGCTGATCCATCCCGAGATCCACCTGATCGCGGCGGAGCTCGTCAAGCGCAAGAAGTTCGTCTACCTCTGCACCAACGCGCTGCTGCTGGAGCGCAAGCTCGAGAACTTCAAGCCCAGCCCCTACTTCGCGTGGGCGATCCACATGGACGGCCTGCGCGAGCGCCACGACGCCTCGGTCGAACGCGAGGGCGTGTTCGACAAGGCGGTGTCGGCGATCCGCGCGGCGCAGGAGCGCGGGTTCAGGGTAACCACTAACACGACCTTCTTCACGCACGACTCTCCGAAGACCGTGCGCGAGGTGCTCGACTTCCTCAACGACGAGCTGGGGGTCGACGAGATGATGATCTCCCCGGCGTATGCCTACGAGAAAGCGCCCGACCAGGAGCATTTCCTCGGCGTGCGCCAGACGCGCGAGCTGTTCCGCGAGGCGTTTGCGGGTGGCCGGCGCAAGCGCTGGCGCCTGAACCACAGCCCGCTGTTCCTCGACTTCCTCGAAGGCAACGCCGAGTTCGACTGCACCGCCTGGGGGATCCCCAGCTACTCGCTGTTCGGCTGGCAGCGCCCCTGCTACCTAATGTCCGACGGCTACGCCTCCACCTACAAAGAGCTGATCGAAACGACCGACTGGAGCAAGTACGGTCGCGGCCGCGACCCCCGCTGCGAGAACTGCATGGCCCACTGCGGCTACGAGCCCACGGCGGTCCTGCGCACCACCCACTCGCTGCGCCAGTCGCTGCGCGCGCTGGTCGGCTGACGTAGTCCGATCCGCTCAGGCGGCGGCGAGCTCATCAGGCAGGGCGGTGGCGACGGCCCGGCGCTGCGACTTGCCGAGGTGGCGTGCAAGCCGGCGGATCTCCAGGGCATTGTTGAACGCCTGCAGGAAGGCGCTCTCGGAGGTGCCGGGGAGAGGCTCGCCGAGCGCCTGCTCAAACCATTGTGCGACGTCCGCCCAGCGCCAGACCTTGGTGCGGGCGTCCAGACGTCCGGCCGCCGGCGGAAAGGCCCCCGGGCCGCGCTTGCCGCCGATCAGCAGCCTGATGCTCTCGGGTGTACGGCCCGCGCGCTTGGCGATGTCGGCCATCGTGGCGAGGTCGTCCTCCTCGACGCGCAGGATGGTCGCGTCGGGGAGTGTCTGGAGCAGTTCGGCCACCGTTGAGCCAAGGGCGCGGGGAAGGCTGCTGGAGCGTCGATCGCACTCCAGCAGAAACGACCCGTCTGCGTCGGGCCCCATCAGTGAGGCGTCGTCGATCCGCTCGTAGATCGAAATCGAGAGCTCCTCGGCACTCTTGCCGGGGGCGAGGAATCGGAGGGTGAAGGTGTAGTCGTTCATGGCTTGGAATGGGGACAGCGGGCGAGGAAGCGGCCGATTCGCCGCGCCTCGTTCTCGGCGCTCCGCGGAGAGCCATTGACCGAGAGCGGAGGACACCTGCCTGCCTCATCGCTCGGGCAGTAGATGATTCCCCAGTGGCCCCGGTTTGTCTCGACTCGGAACCCCTGGCTCTCGGCCCACTTCAGCGCCGCCTCGACCGGCTTCTTTGGATGCTTGGGTTTCAAGGATACACCATTCTGTTGCGAACTCCCAACGCCAACGTCGGTTGCCAAACGACCGGCGGGCACGGGCGCTCTGCCGAGTCGCACCGCCGAGCCGCGCCGCAGGCGGCCACGGAAGCTACGCATCGCTTGGGACGGGACGCTCGCCGCGGGCGTCCGTCAGCCGATCTCGGCCTGCTGCTCGATCTCGTCCGTCGCCGCGACCGGCTCGGCGGATTCCTGACCCTCGAGCGCGACCGCGCCGCGGATGTCGCGCCAGGTCATGCCCTCGCCGAGCAGCGCCGGGATGCCGAGGCCGAGCGCGGTGAGGACCTCGACGGCCTGGAGGATGATCCCGTAGGCCAGCGCGGGGCCGGCGCCTACGCCGTAGGCGGCGAGCACCACCAGGCAGGCGGCCTGGAAGACGCCGACGTTCGACGGGGTGGCGGGCAGCACGGCGGAGACGTTGACGGCGAGCAGCACCGCGGCCGCGGCGGTGAGGCCGTCGTCAGACTGCAGGCCGAGCGCGCACAGCACCGCGTAGCAGGACAGCCACTGCAGCGTCCATGCGAGCAGCTGCAGCAGCACGGCGGGGATCCCGTGGCGGGGGTTGGCGAAGACGGCGAGCCCCTGCCTGCCGAGACGCAGCAGGCGGGCAAGGGTGGCGGCGGCGAGCGCGATGCGCAGCGAGCGCGAGCGCTGCGCGAGTGCCAGCATCCACGGGCCCGCCAACACCAGCAGGCAGATCGCGAGCGGCACCGCGAGCGCGATCACGAGGCCGGAGACGTGCTGGCGCAGGAGATCGAGGCTCGTAAAGGTGACGGTCGCAAGGATCGTCAGCGCCAGCAGGTTGATCAGCGTCTGCGAGAACACGGTGCCGGCGACGACCGGCAGCTGGCGGCGCGAGGAGCCGGGCAGGCGGCGGGTGAGCACGAGCATCTTCGCGGGCTCGCCGATGCGCCCGGGGAACACGGCCGAGCCCATCACGCCGATCATCGTCGCGCGGATCACAGGCGTCCACGCGACCTCGGTATCGGGCAGCGCGGCCCGCAGCACCTCATGCCACGAGCCGGCGCGCAGCACCAGCGAGAGCCCCATCAGCGCGAGCGCGAGCAAGATCCATCCCGGTTGCGCGGAGGTCAGCGCGTTGCCGATGCGGTGCAGCCCCAGGCGCGAGAGCGCAAACGCGAGGATCGCGGCGAGTAGCAGCAGCAGGATGGGCACGACCACACGCCTGCGCGGGCGCGGGCGGGAGGGACGTCGTTGGGACGAGACGGTATCGCCCATCACTGTGGGTGTATCAGAGCGTGAGGCGCAGGGAGGCCCGGTCGCGGGGCAGGGAGGACTGATCGGAGATCGACGGGATCCCCGATCGGCCAGCATCCGTGCGGCCGTTGGGAGGAGGCGGCGCGCGGATGATCCCCGCTGCATGCTGACGGTACCCTCCCGCGAGCATGATTCTCGCGATCGACTCGGGCACCACGGGCTGTACGTGCATCGTCTTCGACGAGCGCGCCGAGCCGGTCGGCCGCGCGTATGGCGAGCTTGGGCAGCACTTCCCCGCGCCTGGCTGGGTCGAGCACGACGCGGGGGAGATCTGGGAGTTGACGCAGGCCGTCGCGGGCGCGGCGCTGGCCGATGCCGGGGTGCGGCCCGGCGAGCTCACGGCCGTGGGGATCACCTGCCAGCGCGAGACCGTCTGTGTGTGGGATCCGGCCACGGGGCTGGCGCTGCACCGCGCGATCGTGTGGCAGGACCGGCGCACAGCCGAGCGCTGCGCGCAGCTGCGCGATGCCGGCCTCCAGGAGCTGGTTCGGGTGCGCACTGGCCTGGTGCTCGACCCCTACTTCTCGGCGACCAAGATCGAGTGGCTGCTTGCGCACGTGGAGGGGCTGCGCGAGCGCGCGCTTGCGGGCCGGGCGCTGTTTGGGACTGTCGATTCGTGGCTGCTGTTCAAGCTCACGGGGCTGCATCTGACCGATGCCTCCAGCGCTTCGCGCACGATGCTCCTCGACATCGCCTCCGGGCGCTGGGACCCAGAGCTGGCGGAGCTGTTCGGGGTACCTCTGCGCGCACTGCCCGAGGTACGCCCGAGCGCCGGGCCGTTCGGCGTCACGCTGCCCGGTGCGCTGCACGGCCACGCGGTCCCGGTCGCGGGCGTCGCCGGCGACCAGCAGGCCGCGCTGTTCGGCCAGGCGTGCCTGGATCCGGGGATGGGCAAGAACACTTACGGCACTGGCTCGTTCGTGCTGCTCAACGCCGGTTTTCGCGCGCCTGCGCCGGCGCCCGGGCTGCTGAGCACGGTCGCGTGGGGGGTCGGCGACGCACGCACCTACGCCCTGGAGGCCTCGATCTTCGTCACCGGCGCGGCCGTCCAGTGGCTGCGCGACGGTCTCGGGATCATCGCCGACGCGGCCGAGTCCGAGGCGCTTGCGGCCTCGCTCCCCTCGAACGAGCAGGTCTACTTCGTGCCCGCGCTCACCGGCCTGGGCTCGCCCCACTGGGACCCGCACGCGCGGGGGACGATCGTCGGCCTCACGCGCGGCTCCACGCGGGCGCACCTCGCGCGCGCGGCCCTCGAGGCGATCGCCTACCAAACCGTGGACGCCGTGCGCGCGATGGAGGCCGGGGCGAACGTCGAGTTGAGCGAGCTGCGCGCCGACGGCGGGGCGACGGCCAACCGC
The DNA here is from genome assembly GCA_963791485.1 of uncultured Solirubrobacterales bacterium. Lineage (GTDB taxonomy): Bacteria > Actinomycetota > Thermoleophilia > Solirubrobacterales > Solirubrobacteraceae > Palsa-744. Next base: position 128,934 of record CAWBSO010000003.1, on the reverse strand, counting down.
TGGCTGATGCAGTTCCAGGCCGACATCCTCGGGGTACCGGTGTTGGTGCCCGAGGTCGCGGAGACGACCGCGCTGGGTGCCGCCCTGTTGGCGGGCGTCGGCGCCGGTCTGTGGACGCTCACCGACGTGCGCGACGGCTGGCGCCTGCGCACCCGCTTTGAGCCGAGCATGTCAGCGGGCGAGCGCGCATGCCTGCTCGCCGGGTGGCACGGTGCGCTTGGGCGCGCGCGGGGCGGGGAGCGAGGTCGTGGGCGAGGCTCAGCAGGGCACGACGGGGATTGAGCGCTCGGGCGCGCCGGTCATGCGTCAGTTCATGTTCACATAACCAGTGGCTTCCGTCGGGGTGCGCACGTTGGCCGCGACCTTGTTTTCGTAGTTGCCCTCGATCGTCTGGATGTCGCCGTTGGGTAGGACGTCCCTGACGATCCCAACGTGTTCGTCGCCGAACACGATCAGATCGCCCGGCTGGGGGGTTACGCCGGGGCCGTTAGGGATCGCGCGGCCGGTGCTCTGCGCCCACGACCAGACTTGCCCCACCGAGCCGAGGCCTTCGCCGTTTGTGCCCAGCGGCTCGCCCGCCTGGCGCGCGGCCCACGAGGCGAAGTAGGCGCACCAGGGGGCGCCGGGGATCGCCCCCGCAGTGGCGGTGCGGTAGGTCGCGATCGTCGGCGATTCGTTGCTTCCCGGCGGCTGCTCGGTTTGGCCGAGCTGGCTTTCGGCGATCCTTACGATCTGCTGGCCCGGGGTACCGGTCGGAACTCCGACGCCGGGCGAGCTCGTGAGGGCTCCGATGCTCGTGGGCGCCGTGCTGGTGAGCGTCGCTGGGCTTGCCTGACTTGCGTTCGCGCTCTGCAGCGCCTGCGCGAAGGTGGTGCTGCCGGTTGCCTGCGTCGGTTCGGGCTCAGCGGGCGCCGCCGTGCCGCCGGTCCCGGCTGCGTTGGTGGCGAGCAGGGTGGCGGGGTTGGCGATCGCCTGTTCGAGCGTAGCCACGCGCGCGAGGACGGATTCGACCGACATCTGCCTGGTGATCGGCAGCGCCCGTCAGGGGTTGAGCGGCGGGCTTGGGGCGGGCGGGGGCCGGCTCGGCGCAGGGGTTGGGGTCGCTCGCATAAATACTTGCATCCCAAAATCCGGTCTAAAGCGCTTCCAATAGTTCGTCGATAGCGCCGGCAAAGGACACGCAAGTGTCCACATCACTGTTCAATCCCAAGGGGGCTAGACGTGTCTATGCGTATTGGCAAGCGAAGCTTCGCTAGCCGGAAGCGAAAGATAGCGGGCCTGTGCGCATTCGTGCTCGCAGGCGTGATCGGGGTGGGCGCGTACGCGTTCACCGCAGCCAACACGGTCAAAGCGCAGGATGCCGGCGCTGGTGCCCACGTGGTCGGCGGCTACGAACAGACCAAAGGCGTCTACTACGAATGGAACGTGGAAGGGACCGAAAACACGGCCGTCGACTTCGTTCTCAAGGGGGAACTGAAACCGTCGGACGTCAAGGTCGCCGTGACCAAAGAAGAACACCCCGCGGCAACAACCGAATGGTCAGACTGCCCCGAAGCCAACATCAAAGCGGCGGGTGCGGAAGAATATGAAGTCAAGTGTGAATTGGAAAAACCAGTTCCGAACGCAAGTGCAGACCACCTGACGATCGCCGCAGTCAGCGAAGGCGAAGTCAAGATCAAATAGCAGCCGACATTGGGCAATGCGGAGCGGCCGGCGCACGGCCGCTCCGCGCCCAGTTCCACCGTGCGCACTTCCCGATCCACCATGCGCATCCCTCGAATCAAGAAGCTTCTTTCCCTCGCCCTTGGACTGATCGTTCTGGGGTCGCTGTGGTTCTGGTTCGCCCCGGCTCCGCTCGGCGGCTCGAGCACCTACGTCGTTACGCGAGGGATCAGCATGGAGCCCCGCTTCCACACCGGCGACCTCGCGATCGTGCGCAGCCAGAGCAGCTACCACGTTGGCGAAATCGTCGCCTACCAGAACAACATGCTGCACACGATCGTGCTGCACCGGATCGTCGGGCGCGACGGCGCGCGGTACATCTTCAAGGGCGACAACAACAGCTTCCTCGACCCCGAACGTCCCGTCGCCAGCCAGCTAGTCGGTTCGCTGTGGCTGCACCTTCCCGGCGTTGGGGGCACGCTGCAGTCGCTGCGCTCGCCGTTGCTGATCGGGTTGCTCCTCGCCGCCGGGATCCTGCTCCTCTCCGGAGTCGCGTTCACGGGGCGCCGGCGGCGCCGGGGCCGGGAGCGGCGCGCGGGCGAAGGCGCCTCTCCCTCCGCGCCGCGCCCCTTGCGTGGCCGCGGTGTGCCCGTGGCCGGTGTGCTGTCGACCGGCGTCGTGCTGGCGCTCCCGTTGATCGCGCTCGCGCTGATCGCGTTCACCCGCTCGCCCACTATGCGCCACCCCTACTCGGTCCCCTACAGGCAGAGCGGCAGGCTCTCCTACACGGCCGAAACATCGCCCGGGCCGACCTACCCCAGCGGCCAGGTCGTTACCGGCGAACCGCTCTTCACCCACGTTCTGAACGCCGTCGATTTCAGCTTCGGGTACGGCTTTCACGCCGCCGGCCGGCACTCGCTGGCGGGGAGGGTCTCGCTCGCCGCGACGGTCACTGCGACGAACGGCTGGCACACGACGCTCCCGCTCGCGCCGCCGACGCGCTTTCACGGCAGTCGCGCGTTCGTCGCGGGGACACTCGATCTGACCTCGCTGCTCGCGTTGATCCACAGCGTCGAAACGGCGACCAAGACGACCGGCTCCTACACGCTCACCCTGCTCCCGCACGTGAGCGCCAACGGGCGCCTGAACACCGTGGCGCTGCACACCACGTTCGCGCCGAAGATCCAGTTCTCGCTGACTCCGACCGAGGCCCAGCCGGCCCTCGCTGGCGGCGGCTCGCTCACGACCGCTTCGCCGAGCAGCGAACATGCCGCGCTGAGCGTGTTTACCCCCTCGGCCTCCGGCTCGGCGGCGGGCACTCACTCCGAGCCGGCCTCGCTCTCGCTCGGGTTCGGCCAGCTCTCGGTGGCGAGTGCCCGGTCACTCGCGCGCGACGCGCTCGCGATTATCGTCTGCGCCGTGCTGGCGGCGCTCGCCTGCCTACGGCTGGCGCTCGCGCTCGGCCGCTCGGGACCGCGAGACGAGTCGGCGTCGATCCGCGCGCGCTACGGCCGCATGATCGTGCCGGTCGCGCGCGTGTGGCAGCTGCCCGGGGTCCCGGTGATTGATGTCGAGGACATGGAGGCGCTCGCGCAGATCGCAGAGCACTACGACCGCTCGATCCTGCACGAGACTGCGGAGGACGGCGAAGCCTTTTGGGTGACCGACGAGAGCGGGCAGTTCCGCTACGCGGTTGGCGTGTGGGCCAGTTCCTCCCAAGGCGAGCCCGCCGAGGGGCTGGCTGACGAGGCGCTGGCTTACGAGGCGTTGGCTGACGAGGCGCTGGCCGGCGAGACGCTGGTGCATGAGGCTTACGGCCGTGAGTCCTACGCCCATGAGTCCAAGCTCGCCGGGCCGATTTCGGCGCGCGGTGCGCCCGGTGCACTCGGCGTGCCGCCGGCGGACTTCGCCACCGGCGGCGTTACGCAGGGCGAGTGGACGCCGCGACGCGACGGTGGCCGCGGTCGTTCACGCAAAGCCGCGGCTTATATGAACACTGGCTTGCAGCCGTCCAGTGGTCTGGCCGGCCCTCAAGTATCGCCCGCCGATGACGATAAACCGGCGTGAGACAAAGGGCTGACAGGGAGTCTGCCCGGGACTGACCAAACAATCGTCATCAAGGAGATGAACGCATGTCCCTCAGCATCAACACCAACATCGACTCACTGATCGTTCAGCGCAACCTGAACACCAGCGAAGGCATGCTGACCAAGTCGACGGAACGCCTGTCCTCGGGTCTGCGGATCAACTCGGCCGCCGACGACGTCGCCGGCTACGCCGCCAACCAGCGCCTGCAGGGCCAGGTCAACGGCGTCAACCAGGCGGCACAGAACACCCAGGAAGCGGTTGCGCTGGTGCAGACGGCGCAGGGCGCGCTCAACGACGTGGAGCAGATGCTCCAGCGCATGCGCGAGCTCGCGGTGCAGCTGGCCAACGGCACCAACTCGAAATCTGACGAAGAAGCCATCGAAAACGAGTCGAAACAGCTCGAAAAAGAGATCGAACGAGTCGGTACAACGACCAAGTTCAACGGCGTCGAACTCTTGGCCAAAGCGGAAGAAATCAAGTTCCAGGTCGGCGCCAACGAAAAAGAAACGATCGAAGTGAAAACTGCCGAACTCAAGAAAGACACCGAAGGCGTCAAAATCAAAGAAATCAAAACGATTGAAACCGCGATCGAAAAAGTGGCCACACTTGCCGGCGAATTCGGTTCGGTGCAGGATCGCCTCCAGTACACCCAGAGCAACCAGGCGATCTACGGGGAGAACCTCTCCGCGGCCCAGAGCTCGCTCGTTGACGCCAACATGGCGGCCGAAATGAGCAACTTCACCAAGGCCCAGGTGCTGCAGCAGGCCGACGTGGCGATCCTCGCCCAGGCCAACTCGCTGCCCCAGGCAGTGCTGAAGCTGGTCGGCGGCTGATCCCGCTAACCCAATCTTCCTCAGTGGTGGCGCCTAGCGTGCCACCACTGCAGCGAAGCCATCCCGGGGCGGGTCCGCCCGCCCGGGGGTGGTCATATAACGCTTCCGACGGTCAGGGAAGGCCGGCAGAAGCTACATACCGCCGCTTCATCGAGGGAACGGTGGTCGAGGTGGGCGGTCTTCGGGCTGCCCACCTCGTCGTTTAACGCTCACGCGCGGATGTCGATGTGCCGGCCGTCGGGCGCGTCGTCGTCGGGTTCGTCGGGCTCGCGCCGCCGCTCGCGGCGGGGTCCCAGCTTCGCGTCCACACCGGAGCGCTTGCGGCGTTTCGAGAGGCTCCGCGTCTGCTCAGCCGCCAGCTCGGCGATCCACGGGGGGCGGGGTCCGATCGGTTGGATGGGATCCATCGTGTGCTCCTGAGATTCACCGCTATGACGTGCGCCCGCTGACGGGCCCGCCCGCCCCGGGCGCGCGGGTTCGATCGAACTTGGCGAGCTCCTCGGCTAGCAGATCGTGCTTGGCCTGGTGCAACTCGGCGACCAGCATGCGCCGCCACAAGAACACGGCGGCGGCCCACGCCGCCACATAACACACCACGCCTGCCGCCAGCGCACGCAGGCCGGCGCCCGCCAGCGTCTGCGTGGGCAGGGAAAGATATCCGCCGATCAGGAACCCACCAAGGCCGCCCCAAGCCTTCGACCGTGCGACGCTGCGGGCCGCGCGGGGGTGCTCGGCGAGGACCAGTCCGGAGCCACGACCGCGGCCGCCAGTGCCCTCCGCGCCCGCGCCCTTCTGCTTGCCCTTGGCCTTCCCGGCCTTGGCAGTCTTGTCGCTCTTACCGGCCACGACCGCCACCGCTCTTATTCTGAGGGATTCGATCCCGCCCGTCCCGGCTCGGCGGCCGTTGGCCGCCCGCGCCACCTTCTAAGCCCCGGCGCCGTTCGGCGCGCTGGCAGTCGAAGATGAAGCGCACCAGACGCCGATGCTCGCCCTCGCCAATCTCGTCGAAGCAGATTGCGCGCCGACCCTGGTCGTCGGCGCGCACGACCGTGCCCACGCCGTTGATCGGTGGGCTGCCCTTGACGGTCGTCAGCCGGAACTCGACCTGCTCGCCGACCTTCAGTGTGCTTGGGCCCGCCAGCAGCATGCCGCCGCCGCTGAGGTCCACGGAGTAGGTCTGGACCGTGTCCCCGTGGCCTCCGGTGAGCATCAGCACTGGCCGGGTGGATTGGATGCGTACGTACTCGCGCTGCTGGACCAGCTCAACCGAGTGCAGCTCGCGGAAGCGCAGCAGCTCGCGGTCCTCGAGCGTGACCGTGCCCTGCAGCCGGATGCGCCCGCGGTGGTTGGTGAACTCGAGCACCAGCTCGTCGAGCGATCCGGGGCTGAAGGGCACCTCGGCGCGGAACATCAGCGCCACCAGCAGCCCTTCGCCGTCGCGCTCGGCGACCCGCGCCTGCACGCGCTCGCCGCTTGGGCGCACGATCGCGACCGGATCGGCGCGCTCAGGGAGCTCGATCTCACCGCGGTCCTGCGCCTTTGCGGAGCGCCTCGAGCTGCATCGCGGCCCGAGCAGCCTGTCGGCGAGCAGGAAGGAGTCGATCCAGGTGAGCGCCCACGCTCTGGGGGAGCTCGGGATGTGGGGCCCGTGCCCCGCGTCACTGCGGCCATGCTCGGCGCGCGCCAGCAGGTGGATCGGGGCCAGCCCGAACGTGCACGCCGTCTGTACCGCCACCCCGAGCTGGTCGGTCTCGTCGGCGTGGGTGATCGCCAGCGCGTCTGGGTGCAGCGGGCCGAGCGCCTCCAACAGCTGGGCCGCGGGTGTGGCGCCGAGCGTGGCGGGGAGCGCGAGCACCACGCGCTCGGGCCGCAACCGCTCAAGCAGCTCCGCGAGCGCCGAGATCGAGCCGGGGTCCGCAACGGCGGCGGGGGGCGTGTCGAGCAGCAGCACACCCCCGGTGCGCGCCTCGCTCAGCGCCGACTCCATGGGCATCGCGCCGGGCAGGATCGTGAGGCATGTGGCGGGCAGCGTGCTGTGCTCGCGGTATGCCTCCACCAGGGCGGCGCAGCAGGCGCTCTTGCCGCTGCCGCCGGCGCCGATCACGGCGATCGCCCCACCCTCGGCGGGCAGTGGTGTCGAGGCCGGGATCCTCTGCGCCAGCGCGGTGTGCACCGCTTGGGCGAGGCTCGTAGAGGGGGGCATCAACGGCAGCACGTGGGCGATCGCCGCCTCGATCAGCTCCTGCATGAACTCCTCGCCGATTCCGATGGCGCCCAGCGCGTGCTCGATCTCAGCGCGCGCCGTGGGCTCGGCGGCGGGGGGGGTGACGGAGTGGTCGAGAGCGTCGGTGGGCTCGGGGGGCAGTACCACTGCCGCGGCGGCGGGAGGCGCGGCGGCCACGGGCTCCGCGTAAAGCTCCAAGGGCGCAGCGGCGACGATCTCTTCGGGCGCTTCCGCGTCTTCGGCTTCGGCAAGCGCTTCGGCAAGCGCGGCGTCGAGGTCGGGCGGGACGGTGGGCTCGGCGGCTCGCACTGCGGCCTCGGCCTCGGCGAGCGCGGCGGCGAACGGGTTGGTGGCCCACACTTCGGTCGGCCCGTCCCAGTTAGGAGGTGTTGGCGGTGCAACCCGCGCACGGTTGTCCTCGAAGTCGCCGGGCAGCGCGGGCGCCACATCGCCGGGCAGCGCCGGAGCCGCGTCGTCCTCGTCGTAGCGGTCGAGCAGCGAACCCCCGGGATCCCCGCGACGGGCCTCGATTTCGACGAACGACTTCTGGAAGAAACCGGCGAAGCCGCCGGTGAGCCCACGGTGGTGGCGGATCACGACCGCGTCCTCGCCGAGCTCGGCGACAATCGTGGGGATCAGCTCGTCGACGGAACGTCCGCGGTAGATGCGAGGCGCGAAGTACCCGGGGACGCTTCCCTGCGGGTCGGGGTGGCCGGGGTCGCGGCCGGCCTCCCAGGAGCCCTGCCAGGAGCCCTCGCGTGCCGCGGCCTGACGGGGCATAGCCCTTGGGTGAGCGGCGCGATGCGAGGCGGTGTCGTAGGCGGCGGTGCTCATGCGTGGATTACTCCAATCGTCTCGACGTTGACGCCGGGTGCGATCTCGTTGTAGGAGCAGACGGGTAGATGAGGCTGAGCCTGGGCGATCAGCCGGCGCAGGTGGCGGCGCACGCGCGCGGAGCAGAGCAGCACCGGATTACGCGCGCCGCGCGCGGACGCGTGGTCGACTTGGGCGCGGAGTGCGCCCACGATCGCCTGCGCACGGGGCGGGTCGATCGCCAGGTACTCGCCGTCTGTGGTCTGCGTGATCGAGGTCGCGACCTCCTGCTCGATCGCGGGGTCAAGGGTGATCGCCTGCAGACAGAGCCGCTCGTCCAGGTGGGGGGCCGTGATTGCACGACCCAGCGCTTGGCGGGCATACTCGGTGAGCAGGCCGGTGTCTCGTGTTATTCGTGCCTTGTCGCCGATCGCCTCCATGATCGTGCCGAGGTCGCGTACGGGGACGCCTTCGGCGAGCAGCGCGCGCAGCACGCGCTGGATCTCCCCGAGCGTGAGCGCCTCGGGCACGATCTCCTCGACGACGGCTGCGTTGGTCTCCTTCAGCCGGTCGAGCAGCGTCTTGACATCCTGGCGGGTGAGCAGCTCCGAGGCGTGCGTGCGGATCGTCTCGGTCAGGTGGGTGACGATCATCGACTCGGCGTCCACGACGGTATAGCCGAGCGCTTCGGCCTCGGCGCGGTCGGAGGAGTGCACCCACACCGCGGGCAGGCCGTAGGTGGGCTCGGTGGTGGGGATCCCCTGCAGGCCACCGGCGGCGTCGCCGGGGTCCATCGCGAGCAGGTGCCCGGGCATGATCCGCGCGCGGGCGACCTCCGAGCCGCGCACCTTGAAGACGTACTCGTGGGACTCCATGCCGAGCTCGTCGTGGATACGCACCGCGGGGATCACGATCCCCAGCTCGCCGGCGATTTGGCGGCGGATCGCGGAGACCCGCCGCAGCAGGTTGCCGCCGGAGGAGCCGTCGACGAGCGGGACGAGGCCGAAGCCGACGGCGAGCTCGAGGGCGTCGACGGAGAGCCGCTCCATCGCCTCCTCCGAGCCCTGGCCGTCGCCGAGCTGACCGGGCCCGCCAGGCGGAGCATCGGCGGTCGCGAGCGCGAGCGCGCCACCCTCGGCCTGATCGCCCGGGAGGCCGTGGCGCACGCTCCAGCCGATCGCGCCGAAGATCGCGGCGATCGCCAGGAACGGGAGCTTCGGCAGACCAGGGACGAGCGCGAACAGCCCGATCGCGGTGGCGGCGACGAGCGGCGCTTTGCGCTGGCGCAGGATCTGTGAGGCGATGTCGGAGCCGAGGTCTTTGTCGGAGGTGGCGCGGGTGACGATGATGCCCGTTGCCACGGAGATCAGCAGCGCCGGGATCTGCGCGGCGAGGCCGTCGCCGACCGTCAGCAGTGAGAACTGGTGGGTCGCTTCGGTGAAGGAGAGGCCGTGCTGCGCCACGCCCACAACGATGCCCCCGATGAGGTTGATCGCGGTGATGATGACCGCCGCCATCGCGTCGCCTTTGACGAACTTCGAGGCGCCGTCCATCGCGCCGTAGAAGTCGGCTTCCTGGGCGATCTCCGAGCGGCGCGCGCGGGCCTGTTCGTCGGTGATCAGCCCGGCGTTGAGGTCGGCGTCGATCGCCATCTGCTTGCCGGGCATCGCGTCGAGGGTGAAGCGCGCGCCGACCTCGGCGACGCGCCCGGCGCCGTTGGTGACGACCACGAACTGGATTACCACGAGGATCAGGAAGATCACGAGGCCGACGACGACGTTGCCGCCGACGACGAACTCCCCGAACGCCTTCACCACGGAGCCGGCGTCCCCCGTGGTGAGGATCAGCCGCGTGACCGACACGTTGATCGCCAGGCGGAACATCGTGGTCAGCAGCAGCAGCGACGGGAACGAGGCGAAGTCCAGCGCCTTGCCGAGGTACATCGTGGCGACCACGATCGTGAGCGCGGCGGAGATGTTGAGCGTGATCAGCAGGTCCAGCAGCGCGGAGGGCAGCGGCACGACGAGCATCGTCACGACCATCACCACGGCAATCGCGGCGAGCAGGTCGGTGTGGCGCAGCAGGCGGCGCACGGAGTCGAGGTTCATCAGATCACCGCCGAGTGGTCGTCGAGGGGTGGGCATGGGAGAGCATCCGCGCGAGTGAGCTCGCCCCCGAGCGGCTGGGCGTGGGGCCTCGTGCCCCACGACCACGCGTGTGGGCTATCGCGCGGGCGGAAGATGGCGAGGTGGCTCACAGCGCGTACCGCTTCTGCCGGGCGAGGCGGTAGACGAAGGCGAGCACGCGCGCGACGGCGGCGTACAGCTCCTCGGGGATCACGTGGCCAATCTCGCACGACGCGTACAGCGCACGAGCGAGCGGCGGCTCGGAAACGATCGGCACGTCGTGCTCCTCGGCGATGCGGCGGATCTGCAGGGCGATCAGGTCCTGGCCCTTGGCCACGACCTCGGGGGCGGTGCGGGAGCCGTCGTAGCGCAGCGCGACGGCGAAGTGGGTGGGGTTGGCGATCACCACGTCGGCCTCGGGGACGGCGGCCATCATCCGCTTGCGGGCCGCCTGCGCCTGGCGGCGGCGCAGCGCGGCCTTGACCTCGGCGGGGAGCCCGTACTGGCGCTGCTCGTCCTTGAGCTCCTGCTTGGTCATGCGCAGCTTGTGCTCGTTGCGTCGGCGCTGCCAGGCGTAATCGATCGCGGCGATCGCGAGGTAGGCGAACGTGGCGCGCTGGGCGATTTCCATCCCGCGGTGGCCCAGCACGAGGCCGAGGTCGGCGGGGGGGATGCCGACTTCGGCGGCGAGCGTGGTAAGGCCGGGGAGGATCGCGAGTGCCGCGACGCCGGCGACGACGGCGACCTTGGTGACGGCCTTGAGCGCCTCGAAGAGGAAGTTGGGCCCGAACAGGTTGCGCGCCCCGGACACGGGGTTGATCCGCTTGAAGTCGAGCGCCAGCGCTTTGGGGGCCGGGCGAAAGCCGACCTGGGCGGCCCCGGCGAAGAGGCCGGCGCCGAGGCAGATCGCGGAGATCGGCCCGACGGTGAGCGCGAGCGTGGTGATCCCGACCTCCATCAGCGCGTGCAGCCCGTTGGCGGTCATCGCCTTCGTGGGCGTGGCGATCTCGGCGAGGATCTCGCGGAAGGCGGCCTGCGCGGCGCCCACCACGGTCGGGCCGAGCAGCGTGATCGCGAACAGACCGCCGGCGAGTACGAGCGAGCCGCCGACGTCGGCGGAGCGCGCGATCTGCCCCTTCTTGCGCGCGCGCTCACGATGCTTGGGGGTGGCCTTCTCGGTGCGGTCCTCGTGCGCCATGACTCACCCGACGTGCAGGGCGCCGAGTGCGGCGCCGACGGAGGTGGACATCTGGTTGGCGATCCAGCCGCCGACGAACGGCATCGAGGCGCCGACGAGCAGCAGCGCGACGGCGACCTTGGCGGGGAAACCGACGGCGAACACGTTGAGCTGGGGCACGACGCGCGAAACCACGCCGAAGGCGACGTCAGTGATCATCAGCGCGATCAGCACCGGCGCGGCGATCTCCACAGCGGAGGTGAAGACGGTGGAGAAGACCTGCTCGGCGCCGGCGAAGAGCGTTGCGATGCGGGGGGCGGAGGTGAGCGGGACGAGCTGGAAGGTGCGGGCGAGTCCGCGCAGCACCCACGCTTCGCCGCCGATCACGAGGAAGATGGCGATTCCCACGAGCGAGTACATGTGGGTGAGCGGCCCGCTTTCATCGCCGCTGACGGGGTTGATCAGGTTGCCGTAGGAGAAGCCGGCGCCGAGGTCGGCGAGCGAGCCGGCCGATTCGACGGCGGCGAACAGCACGGCGAAGGAGAAGGCGAAGCCGAGCCCGACCAGCATCCCCTCGACGATCAGCGCGGCGAGGGTGAACGGGTCGGTGGGAATGTGCTGCCCGTGCAGGGCGATCGGGGCGAGGCCGATCGAGATTCCCACGGCGATGATCCCGCGCACGCGCGGGGGCACCATCGGCGAGGAGAAGGGGGGGGCGAGCAGAAACAGCGGCCCGACCCGCGCGAGCACGAGGATGAAACCGGCGAGCTCGTTGCCCACGAGCAGGCTGAGGACCTGAGTCATCAGTTCGTCAGGGTGGGGATCGAGGAGTAGAGGTTGGTGGTGTAGGCGACCATCTGGTCGAGCATCCACGGGCCGAGCACCACCACGATCACGGCGATCACGGCGATCTTGGGGATCAGCGTGAGGCTCTGCTCCTGGATTTGGGTGACGGCTTGAAAGATCGAGACGAGCAGGCCGACGACCATCGCGCCGAGCAGCATCGGGCCGGCGACCTTGAAGGCGAGGCTCATTGCCTGCGAGGCGAGGTTGATGACGGTGTCTTGGTCCATAAAGTTTTTTCGGGAGAGAGGGAGGGGAGGGGAGGCTTGCGGGGTGAAACGCGTTTTGGTGAGATCGCGCCGCTAGTGAACGTGAAAGCTCTGCACGAGCGCCTTGATCACGAGGTCCCAGCCGTCGACGAGCACGAACAGGAGGATCTTGAAAGGCAGCGAGATGAAGGTGGGGGGGAGCATGATCATCCCCATGCTCATCAGCGTCGAGGAGACGATCAGGTCGATGATCAGGAACGGCAGGAAGATCAAAAAGCCGATCTGAAAGGCGCTCTTGAGCTCGGAGACGATGAACGCTGGGATCAGCACCTCGGTCGGAACTTCGGCGCGAGTGTGGGGGTCCTTGGCGTGGGCGAGCTTGACGAACAGGGAGATGTCCTGCACGCTGGTCTGGTGAAACATGAATTCGCGCAGCGGCTGCTCCGCCCGCTTGATCGCGGTCGTGGTGGAGATGTGATGGGCGTTGAGCGGTTCGATCGCGTCGCGCTTGATCGCGCTGATCGTGGGAGCCATCACGAAGATCGTGAGAAACAGGGCGATCCCTACGAGCACCTGGTTGGGGGGTGCGTTGTTGGTGCCCACCGCTGTGCGGATGAAGCCGAGCACGATCAGGATGCGGCTGAAGCCGGTGACGGTGAACAGCACTGCGGGGATCAGCGAGAGCCCGCCGACCAGTAGCAGGATCTGCACGGCGTTGGAGGAGCTGACGTTCACCTGCGCACCGTCCACTCGCGCATGCGCTCCAGCGCGTCGGAGACGACGCTCGGGAGGGCGGGGCTCCAATCCGGGCGTGCCTGGCCGGGGATCTGCATCGGACGGCTGCGCGCTCCGGGGATGCCGTCCCCTTCGTCGGGGCTGGTGGTGGGCTCTGGGAGGTCGAGTAGGCCGGCGGCGCGCGCCTGCTCCTCGGTGTAGCGGTGGATCGGCGCGACGCCGTGCTCGGCGGAGCCGACCAGCAGGTAGTCGCGCCCGGCGCGCACGAGGTGCAGGGTGCGGCCCGACCCGAGCGCCAGCGTGGCGAGGCTAGTCAGGCCGGAGCCGGCGCTGCGAGTCTCGCGCCCGGTCTTGACCTGCTTGAGGATCCACGTGAGCCCCCAGATCACGGCGATCACGATCAACAGCCCGACGATCGTGCGCACGATGCTCGCGCCCCCGGAGCTCGTGTGCGAGCCGGTCGAGGAGGTGGAGAGGTTGAGCGGGAGCGCTTCGCCGCCGTGCTTGGAGGCAGGCGTGAAGGCCTGCGCCGGGCAGGCGCCAGCAAGCAGGGCAAGGCCAATGGTGGCGATGCCCAGCGCGGGAAGGGCGACCCATGAGGTCGCGCGCGAAGGCGTTGTAAACTTAGTCATCGAGGGACGACTCCGAGGAAGAGTCGCTCCGGTTATCGGCGTTGCCCCAATTGCCTTTAGGCACGCACGAAGACCCGGCTCCCTGTCAGGTTTGCCCACCGCGCCCGGGAGCGGGCATGGAGGCCCGCGCCCACCACGCCGGCGCCCCAAATGACGCGCGCGGACGATCCCCAGCCCCGCCCAGCGAGGCTCAGACCAGCGCGTCGATCTGCACGGCCCACTCGCCGTCGGCGTCGAGCAGCGTGCCGTGGGCGAAACGGGTGCCGTTGACGAACAGCTCGATCGGAGCTTCGGCGCCCTGGTCGAGCTCGACGACCGAGCCGGGCGGCAGCTCGAGCGCTTGGCCCAACGGCAGCGTCGTACGCCCCAGCTCGGCCCACACGCGCACCGAGACGTCCATCATCCGCGCGAGGCTCTCGCGCGCGGGCACGGTCTGCTCGTCGCCTGCGTTGAGATCTGGATGCGGCGCTCCGGGCGGCGTTTGCGCCAGCAGCGGCTGCACCGGGCTGGTCTGGAGCCCGCCCGCACCCGCGATCCCCTCGGTCAGCTTGACCGCGCGCTGCGCGCCACGCAAACCGGGCCGGCCGCGGCCGATCGGGACGCCCTCGGCGAACAGCCTCACCCCCTCCGCGGCGCGGTCGTGCAGCGCCAGCAGGGTGCCGGGGGTGAGCGCGAGCATCCGCTCGACCGGCATCTCGCGGGCTCCGACCTCGGCGCGCAGGCAGACGTGGGCGCCGGCGAGCCCGCGGCGCATCGCGTGAGCCTCGCGCGAGTCGATGTCCTGCAACCGCGGCCCGGAGCCGAGGATCTCCTCCGCGACGGGTCCGATCGCCGACCAGGGGATCAGCAGTGACATGCCGGAGGGCAGGTCGTCGATCCGGCTCTCCAGCGTGAGCGCGAAGGTGGGTTCTCCGATCGGAACGAGCACGCCGCCGTCGCCCTCGAGATCGACCTCGCCGAGACTCAGCTCCAGGCCGCCGAGATCGCGCCACGCGGGGCCGAGCTGGGCGATCATCGACTGCAACAGGCGCTGCGTGAGCGCCCAGTCGACTTCGCTGAAACGCCGCTCGGCGGCTGCTTGGGCGGGATGACCCCCGAGCAGGCACTCGAGCGCCTGTAGTACCAGAGGTGGCTCGATGCAGAGCAGCATCTGCCCGTTGATGGGCTCCACTCCGAGCGCCACCGCGATCGTGTTCGCGGGCAGCGGCGCCTTGGCGGCCGCCCACGTGAGCTGGCGGGAGTCAGCGACGGCGAGCTCGACCGGAGCGCGCAGCTCGGTGGAGAGTCGCAGCGCGAACGCTTCGCAGAAGGACCCCAGCGCGCGCACGATCCTGCGGCGCAGCTCGGCCGTGAACTTGGTGGGCTGGGAGAAGTCCACCGTGCGGATCGTGTGCCCGCCTCCTGCGCCCACTTCCCCGACCTCGCCCACTTGCTCCGCGGGGGGAACGTCGGCGGTGTCGTGGCCCGCCTCGCTCGCTCCTTGCGCCGGCTGCATGTCTGCGGCGTCGTGACGTGCCTCGCTCGCTCCGTCCGCGGGGGGGACATCTGCGGCGTCGAAGCCCACCTCGCTGCGGGCGGGGTCGCGTGCATCGCCGGGCGGGGTCTCTTCGAGCTGGTGGTGCGGCGCGGCGTCGCTCATCGCGGCCTCCCGGTCATGCCTGCGCGGTGGGGTCGGCATTGATGGGATCCCCGCCCGCCCCCCGCCCGCCCGGGGCGGCGCGGGATAGCCGCCGTTGAGCTGGTCCCCACCCGCCACCCCACCGTCCGGCTCGTCGGGGTCCGCTGCCGGCGGGTCGCCCTCGACGATCTCGGTGACGCGCAAACCGAACTGCTCGTCGACGATCACCACCTCGCCGCGGGCGATCGGGGTGCCGTTGACGAGCAGGTCCACGGGTTCGCCGGCGAGCCGCTCGAGTGTGACGATCGAGCCGGCGCGCAGCTGCAGCGTCTCGCCGACGGTCATGCGTGTGCGGCCGATCTCCACGCTCAGCTCCATCAGGACGTCGCTGAGGCGGCGCAGGTCGGCACCCGCCTCCGGGGTGGGGATTCCAATCGTCCCGGCCGGCTCAGGGCTCTGGTCGAGCTGCTCGTAGGCAACGGTTTCGCTCATGGCTTGCTCCTACTGGACCGTCAATTCGGGGAACAGCACGGCTTCGACCTTGACGTCGGTCTGGCGGTCGATGCTCGCAAGAATGCGGTGCTTGATCGATGTGCGACCCTGACTCGAGGTGAGCATGTCCCCGCTCTGGCCGGTGACGGTGTTGGTCACGACTTCACGGACCGCGGGTTCCTCGGGAAGCGTCCCGGCGCCTTCCCCCGAGCTCGAGGCGCCTGTGGCGGAGGCCCCGTCGCTCTGTCCCGGCGCGAGCTCCAGCGCGACCGAGATCTTGGCGTAGTGGCCTTCGGCGAGGTTCAGCAGGAACGGCTGAGGCATCAGGTAGATCGTGCCCTGGATCTTCTGCTTGACGGTCTTCTTCGGCTTGCTCATGGTGTAGCCCACGCCGAGCACCAGCAGCAGCACGAGGGGGATGAGGAGCTTCTTTTTGGACATGGTCGTGGGGTCGTGGGGTCGGCGTCGGGTATGGGTGGTGGGTTTCCTGGTTGTATCGGGAGGAGACCGGTATTTCAGTAGTGCCGGGCTCGGTTCTTCAGAGGCGTTTCAGTAGAGGCGCTGCAGGACGATCTCTACGCGCCGGTTCAGCGCGCGCCCGGCGGCGGTCGAGTTGGTGGCGATCGGGTGCTGTTCGGCGTACCCGACGGCGCTCAGTCGCTGGGAGTCGACGCCCTTGGCGATCAGGAAGCGCACGACGCTGCTGGCGCGGGCGGTGGAGAGCTCCCAGTTGCTCGGGAACGTGCCGCTGATCGGCACGTTGTCGGTGTTGCCTTCGACGGCGATCGGGTGGACGTGGTCGACGTTCAGCAGCGCCGCGATCTCGGTGAGCAGGGGCTGGCCCTGGCTCTCCAGGGTGGCACTCCCGGAGCTGAACAGGAGGCTGTCGGTGAGCACGCGGATCGCCAGGCCGCGCTGTTCGATCGCGACGTGGACGGATTTCGCGAACCCGTGCTTGGCCGCATATGCGTTGAGCTCGCGCTGCAGCGCTTCGAAGCTGGCCTGCTCCTGTTGGGCCGCGGACACCTGTACGCTCGCGGCGCTCGTGGCGGCGCTCTGCGCGCTCGCCTGGGCGCTCTGGGCGCTGCCCGACTGCCCGCCGGACACGTGTTCGAGTTCGCTGGTGACGTTGGGGGTGAGTCGCACGATCGCGGGCGTGTCGATCGTGGTGGGGGCGCGGCTGGAGTTGGCGCTCGCGCCGGGCTGCTCGATCGACTTGCCGCCCGGCAGGATGTCCCCGGAGAAGGCTGCCTTGAGCGCCATCTGGAGGGTGCGGTACTTGGAGATGTTCACCGAGGAGATCGAGAACAACACCATGAACAGCGCCATCAGCAGCGTGATCATGTCCGCGTAGGTGAGTAGCCAGCGCTCGTCGTTGTCGTGCTCGGCGCCGTGCCCGCGGCGCCGGCGCCCGTGTCCGCGCGCCATCGCTATGCGGCCTCGGCGGCTTCGGCCGGCAGGCTCGCGGCCTGCGGGGAGGCGCCCTCGCCATCCTCGCTCTCGCGCTCGGCGGGGGGCAGGTAGGACATCAGCTTGTCGGCGACCAGGCGCGGGTTGTCGCCGGCCTGCAGCGAGAGGATCCCCTCGAGCGTCATCATCCGAAGCTCTGCCTCTTCGGCGGAGATCGCCTTCAGACGGTTGGCGATCGGCAGGAAGATCACGTTGGCCGCGCCGACTCCCATCAGCGTCGCGAGGAAGGCGGCGGAGATCGAGGGGCCGAGTGTGGAGGGGGCGGCGAGGTTCTGTAGCACGTGCACCAGCCCCAGCACGGTGCCGATGATCCCCATCGTGGGGGCGAAGCCGCCAGCCTTCTCGAAGGGTGCCGCGCCGGCTGCGTGCCGGGCCGCCATGCCGTCCACCTCGGCCTCCATGATCGCGTGCACCATCTCGGGGTCGGTGCCGTCCACGACGAGCTGCAGCGCGTTGCGGGTGAAGGGGTCGTCAATCTCGCCGAGCTGTGCGTCGAGCGCGAGCAGACCCTCGCGGCGGGCCTGGTCGGCGAGCGATACCAACAGGTCGAGGCGGCCGCGCAGGTCGGGGGGTTCGGCTGAGAAGGTGAGCTTGTAGAGGGAGGGGATGCGCTTCATCGACTGCATCCCCACGCTCGCCAGCGTCACCCCGCCGGTGCCGCCGAGGATGATCATCAGCGCCGGGATGTTGATGAACGAGGCGGGACTGGTCCCGTCCATCATCGAGCTGAGCAGCAGGGCGCCGAAGGCGACCCCGATTCCGATGGCTGTTGCGGCCTTCATCGCCCTCGTTCATCGGCCGGGAGGCGCGATCCTTCAACTGGTTCTGGACGCCTGCTCGGCGTCTTGATCGGAGTGGGCCGGGAATCTCCTGCGCCCGGGCCTCCGCGGCGGTTGCGCATCGCCTCGGAGAGCACCCCCACGCGCCACGCGCGCACCATCGCCGCCACCTCGTCGGGGCTCTCAGCTACGACGACCTTGGCGGTGGTGGCGAGCGTCACGACGGTGTCGGGCGTCGACTCGACGGTGACGATCAAATCGGGATTCAATTGGAACGGCTCGTCGGTGTGCCCGAGCCTGTGGAGGGTGATCATGGTGAAGCCTTCTCTCGGTTGGAGTGTCGCCTCGGGTGGGGCGCGGCGCGCTTGTCGCGGCCACGCCTCACCGGGGCGCCTCGTGGTCGTCCCTGACCTGTTACTGAACCATGCTCACCACCGTCTGCAGCATTTCGTTGGCGGTGGTGATCACCTTCGAGTTGGCCTGGTAGCCGCGCTCGGCAGTGATCATGCTGGTCATCTCGGTGGCAAGGTCGACGTTTGACATCTCGAGCTCCCCGGCGACGGTCTGGCCGAAGCCGCCGGTGTCGGGGGTGCCCACGATCGGCGCGCCCGAGTTGGTGGTCTGGCTCCACAGCGATCCGCCGAGGCGTTCCAGGCCGTCCTGGTTGGGGAATTGCGCCAGCGAGAGGTAACCGGCGGTGACCTGCTGTTCGAAGTTCGGGGATTTGGGGTTCTCGTCGGTGTAGCTGACCGCCCCGTCCTCGCCGATCGACACATTGGCAGAGCCGGGCGGGATCACGATGTAGGTGTCGTTGGCGCCCGGCGCGTAGGTGGTTTCGGCTCCTTTTCCGCTCGCAACCGCTTCGCGGCCGATCACGTAGTTCCCGGCCTGTGTGGTCAGGAAGCCTTTGGTGTTGGTCGTGAGGTCGCCCTCGCGGGTGTACTGGAAACCGGCCGGCAGTTTGGCCGTGTACGGAGGTTCCGTCGGCGGCGTGCCGCTGCCGACGCGCAGGAACCCTTCGCCCTGGATGGCGACGTCGAGGGGGTTGTTGGTGGTCTGGAAGGAGCCCTCGGTCATTTCGTTGTCGGTCGAGGAGACCACGACGCCGAGCCCCACCTGCATGGGGTTGGTACCGCCGTTGCTGGTGGTGGGCCCAGAGGCTCCCCGCACGATCTGCGCCAGCGAGTCGGCGAACGTCACACGCTGGGACTTGTAGCCGATCGTGTTGACGTTCGCCAGGTTGTTGGCGGTCACGTTGAGCATCGTCTCGTTGGCATCGAGGCCGCTGATCGCGGCATACATTCCACTCATCATGGTTGCGTCACTTCCTTTCGCGGCCTCCTCTAAGAGGTCCGGCCGTGTTTGAGTTGCAGAGTTCTCGGAGTTGCTTCGTTTCGATGAAGTTGGTGAGGCTGGGGTGGTTAGCTTGAGTGAGCTCCTGTCTGGTTGTGGCTTCAAAGGGGTGATGGATGGCTGATCGAGGGGGCGCCTCAGGCGATCACGGCGCTGTCGATGTTCGTGAAGATGTGCTCGCGCATGTGTTCGGAGCCGACCGCGGTGACGACAGTGCGGTTGGGAACGGACACCACGAAGGCGGTGCCGTCGACGAGCACGAGCGAGTCGCGCGAGCCCTTGCCGGCGGCGCGTCCCACGCCATCGTGCAGCCTGCCGAGCGTCGTCGAGTCGAGTGCGATCCCACGACGCTGCACGCGCTCGAGGGCGTGCTTGGAGAAGTGCAGCGGTTCCTGCCCGCTGGTCTCCTTGAGCACGTCCGCGAACGACGGCCCGGAGGGGCTCCCGGCATCCGTCGCCGGCTTGCCCGCCGCAGGAGCGCTCTGCGGGCTACCGACGGGGATTAATGCCCGCCCGCCCGGCCCACCCGGAAGCAGCGCGGGGTTGAATTCGACGCTCACGCGACCTCCGATACGCCGGCGAGTTCGATCCCCGGCGTGCCTTCGACCGTGAGGGTGGCGCCTTCGGGGGTGATCTCGACACTCTGCACCGAGCCGCTCTGAGTGGTGCCGGTGGAGGGATCGGTGTATGAGACGGTGTGCCCGATCAGCCCAACCGCCTGGGAGACCCGCTGGGCGGTGACGGACTGGGAGCTGCTCTGCGCGAGGTTGGTCGTCTGCTCGAGCTGGGAGAACTGCGCGAGCTCGCTGATGTATTCGGTGCCGTTACTCGGTTCCAGGGGATTCTGAGCCTGCAGTTGGGCGACCATCAGCTGCAGGAAGGCGTTCTTGCCGAGTTCGCCCTTGGGATTCGTGGGTTCGGTTTCGGCGGAGCTCGTGGTGGAGCCGGTTTTGGTGGCGGCGGGGAGCGCCGTGGTGGATGGGGTGATGGTGGTCATTGGGTTTGCCTCGCTCTCGTGCTGGGTGTTACGGCGTGCGCTTTCGGTGGTCCAGGCTGGTGTAGGGGTGCGCTTCGAGTGGTTTTGGTTGGGGGTGTATGTCCGTTCGGGGTTGGTGGCGGCGCTCACGCGAGCACGTCGATCAGAGCTCCGCGCGATGGGTTGGTCGTGGACGGCGCGGGCCCGTCGGCCGAGGGGGAAGCGAGTTCGGCGTTGGTGAGGCCCGTGATCGCGGGTGACCGGCCCGACCGGCTGGGGCGGCCCCCGGCCGAGCTTTCACCGCGTGCGGTGCCGCCCTGGCCGTCGCCTTTGGGGCCTGTGCCCCCACTCTGGGTGGAGGACTCGCGGTGGCCGATGTCCAGGCGCGTGAGGTTGATGCCAAGCGAGCTCAGCGACTGGCGCAGCTCGGCGTGGGCGGCGGCAAGCGCTTGTGCGGCGGCCGGCGACTCGGCGGTCACGCGAGCGAGCAGGCCCTGCGCGGTTTGGGTGAGGTTGATGTGGATCTCGCCGAGCTCCTCGGGCTGCAGCGAGATACGCGCCTGGGAGAGGCCCTGGCGGGCGGCGAGCTGGATCGTGCCGTGGAGGCTCTCGATGGCCTCCTGCAGGCCTACGCCATATGCGGCCGATCCGAGTTCGGCCAGCGCGACCTGGGGGTTGCCGTCCAGCGTGGCGGACACCTGCGGGGAGGCGGTTGTTTCGAGCCCGCCCACCCCGCCGCTCTCCCCGGCGGCGCTGGCAGTGGATGCCTGGGCGGGGTCGGCCACCCAGAGCTTGTCGTGCGCGCCCGCGTCGCTTGTGTTGCGCAGGCGCACCTGCCCCGCGGCTCGGTTTGCGTCGGTGTGGGTCGGGCTCCCGTCCCCGCCGGCGCTCGTGCCCCCGGCTGAGGACGTGGAGGCGTCGAGGGTGGTGGCGAGCGCGCCGGCGCTCGTGTCTGTCGGGGGTGCCGATGGGCTGTGGGGGATGGCGGGATCGCCGCTGGGCGGAGCCGCGGGCGTCGGGTGCTGCGCGCTCGTGCCGGCCGTGGGGGCGCCGGCCCGCTGTAGAGCGAGGGCACTCGTCGTAGTGGCGCTGTCCTGGGCGCTGGCTTGAGCACCATCGACGGGGCTGGTGCGTGCGAGGAGGGCATCGTCGCTGGCCAAGGCGGCGGCGGTGCGGCCAGGGAGTGCTGTGGGGAGTGCTTCGGTGGAGTCGCCGGTGGATGCGGATGTGGATGCGGGCGCCGGGCGCGCGAGGCTCACCGCCGCCGTGGGCGTGGAGGCGGGGAGCGCAAAGCTCGTCGCTGCCGTCGAGCCCGAGGGCATCGAGGTGGCGTGGTGCCCACCGTGGCGTGTGGGTTGCGCGGAACCGCGCGGGCCGTGATTGGGGGAGTCGGCGGTGCTCGCCCCTGTTTCGCCCTCGGCGGGAGAGGGAGCTTGCGAGTGACTCTGCTGTTGGCCTTCCGCAATGGCGGTCCGGGCCGATTCGGTTTCGAGCGCGCTCTGGAAGGGCGGCCCTTCAGGCGGGGCGCCCGGCGGAGCGCCACCGGTTGGCGAAGGGATCGGTTCCCGCCCACCCGGAGCGGTGAGGAGCGGCTGCGGGGCGGTCGTGCTCATGCGATCTCTCCGGTGGCGGTGCCGGCGGTGACAGGTGCGCTGGCGGAGGGGAGCGCGGCGGCGCCCGTGTCTTGCCCGTTCTGGCTGTAGGACGCGGCATAGCCGAGCACTTTGGCGACGTACTGCTGGGTTTCGGGGTAGGGGGGGACGCCGCCGTACTGCGCGACGGCGCCCGGCCCGGCGTTGTAGGCGGCGAGTGCGTCAGTGGTGTTGCCGGCGAACTGGTGGAGCAGCTGCGAGAGGTAGCGCGCGCCGCCTTCGATCGACTGGACCGGGTCGAGCGGTTCGGTGACGCCCAGCGAGGCGGCGGTGGAGGGCATCAGACTGCGTGAGCCCTTGTGCCCCGGCGCTGCTGCTGGCGGAGGGGTCGAACCCGGACTCCTGCTCGATCAGCCCGTAGAGCACCGAGGGGTCGATCCCGTAGCGGGCGGCGGCCTGTTCGATCATCGGCGCATACGCGGATCCTGCGCTGGCGGTGCCCGCGCTCGTGGGTGTGGCGGAGTCGTAGGCGACCGGGGTGGGTAGCGTGGCGGTGTAGCCGGCGGTGGCGGCGGAGTCGGCTGTCGGGGTGGCAGCGGCGTAAGCGGCGTCGGCGATCGGCGCGGACGAGGCGTAGGCGCTTGCCATCGTGGAGCTTGCGCCCCCGGCTCGGGCTGCGTCGAGCGCGGAGGCGAAGGTGTTGGAAGAGTCGCCTACCGGGCCGTGTTCGACCTGTGCGAGGAGGGTCTGCAACTGCTGGATGCGGGCGGCGGCGGTGGTGGTGGCGATCGGTTCCCCACCGCTTGCGGCGGTAGCGGCGATCGGTTCCAATCCGCTGAGAACGGCGGTGCTCATGCGGCGCTCCGGCGGAAGCGATTGAGCGCGATCTCGTCGAGCTGCTCGCTTTCGCGGCGCCCGGCCTCGCGCTCGTGTTCGGCGCGCTGGCGATCCTTAAGGCGCTCGAGGATCTCGTGCTCGCGGGCGGCACAGCCAAGCTGGGTGTCGCGGAAGGCGACGTCGGCCTCGTGGCGCTCGAGCTCACGCATGCCCATCGTGCGCTGCGCCTCGATGTTCTCGACGAACGCCTGGCGTGCGAGAAGCTCCGCGGCGCTGACGGTCGTCGCGCCCGCGCCGTTCCCCGTCGCTAGGCGCTGGTGGGTGAATGCCTGCTCGAGGTGCTCCTCGACGCATCGCAGGCGATCCTGGCTGCCGGTGCGCTCCGAGATGGCGCGGGCGAGCTCCTCGCGCGCGAGGAGCTCCTTGCGCTGGCGCAGCGCACGGACGCGCTCAAGGCGGAAGCGGAACGAGGGAGCGGTGCTCACAGCCGCGTAATCGGACGCGTGGCGAGGTTCTTGAGGGGGTCAGCCGAGCGTCGCAGCCGGCATCGGGCGAGCGGGCAGGGGGCCGTCCCGAAGAGCGAAATTAATGTAAGCTCTTGTGTATGAACCACAGTGGAGGGGCCTCTGTGTGGGCGCCATCCCCGGCGATGGCGGCAAAACGGCTGCGTACGGGACCGGTGGAGGCGGCTGTGACCTCGGGCGCTGGGAACGGCAGGCGGGCGTTCACGGCGGTGAGGCTTTCGTGCGCGGGAGCCTCGCTCTTCTCGGTAGATCCGATGATTTCAGCCGACCGACAGTTGGATTTTATTTCATTTAAATGTGATCCGAACGACAAAATTATTCGTAATAACACATGTCTACCCAAACCATGCTGGCATGGAGGCATCGCGCAGCATTAAATCATTCTAGTGGGATAATTCAATCAACAAACAGTCCTGGGGATGAACGACATGAGCAAGAAGAAGTCGGACGACGTAGCGATCACGCTGTCACCGCTGCAAGTGGAGCAGGTGATGCGCTCAGCGGGCCGCAACCGCACCGGCACTGTCTCGAACCTGCTGCTGGCTGCGCTCGACCACGCCTACCAGCCGGTCCAGAAGAACGGCAAAGGTAGGCCCTCGCCACTGCAAAAGGCGACGCGGGCGGCGCTAGAAGACGCGCTCGAGGATCCTCAGCTTTCGCAGTCGCTGCTGCGCGGGCTGGCGATCCTGGCGTCGTACGGCCCAGATCGGCCGTGGCGCGCGATCATCGACCTGGCGGGACAACTAGGGATGTCGCCCTCCACGACCCACCGGTACGTGAAGACGCTGCGGGCGGTGGGCCTGCTGGAGCAGAATCCCGAGACGCGGGAGTACCGTCCGGTGGCGATGGCGTAACGGTGAGCACACGCCGACTCGCTGGCGCGGCGGACGCCGGCGATGTCGGTCAGGGCTCTCGTCACAATAGATGCCGGATTAAGGCCCGCCCACCCGGTCGATCCGTGGATGGGATGCGACGCACGCGAGCGCAGGCGTGCTGGTAGCACGCCGAGTACCGCGGGTGGCGCAGACCGCCGCTGGCCGATCGGGGATCCCGTCGATCTCCGATCGGTCGGCCGCATCCAGGCCGGCAGATATTGGGACGTGAGCCCTTAAAGCCCAAGCACAGGGATGGCGGAGGCCTCGAAGGGGCGGGGTGCCGTCCCGTCTGCGGGATCGTACGCTTGCGCGCCGTCCGCGCTGGGTGTCTGCCCACCCCGCTCCCCGCCGGCGTCACCGGGTAGGACCTCCTCGGCGTCGAGGATCTCACCCGAGCGCTGGGCGAGGGAGCGCTCGAGCGAATCGGCGAGTTCCAGCAGCGTCCGATCAGAGTCGGAGGGGCGGCTGGGCTCGGTGACGGTTTGGCGCAGGAAGGCGTCGATCCGCGGACGGTGCTCCAACGCGGCGTCGAGCAGTGGATCGCTTCCAGAGTGGTAGGCGCCGATCGAGATCAGGTCCTCCTTCTCCCGCAGAGCCGCCAGAGCTGCGCGTAGGCGCTGCCCGGCGGAGGCGGTCTCGGGCGCGACGATCTCGTTGGTGAGGCGCGAGACGCTCTGCAGGACGTCGATCGCGGGATAGTGCCCGGCGTGGGCGAGCGAGCGGGTGAGTACGATGTGCCCGTCGAGGATCGAGCGGACGGCGTCGGCGATCGGCTCGTTCATGTCGTCGCCGTCGACGAGCACGGTGTAGAGACCGGTTATGGAGCCCTTGGGGCTGGTGCCGGCTCGCTCCAACAGGCGTGGCAGCAGCGCGAACACAGAGGGGGTGTAGCCGCGGGTGGCGGGCGGCTCGCCGATTGCCAGCCCGACCTCGCGCTGGGCGGTGGCGAAGCGGGTGACGGAGTCCATCATCAGCATCACGTGGTGGCCGTGGTCGCGGAAGTGCTCGGCGATCGTGGTGGCGGTGAAGGCGGCCTTGATGCGCACGAGCGCCGGCTCATCGGAGGTGGCGACGACGACGACGGAGCGCTCGAGCGCCTCGCCGAGGTCGCGCTCGACGAACTCGCGCACCTCGCGTCCGCGCTCGCCGACGAGTGCGATCACGTTGACAGTCGCGGAGGTGGAGCGGGCGATCATGCCGAGCAGCGAGGACTTGCCGACGCCGGAACCGGCGAAGATCCCCAGCCGCTGCCCGCGCCCGCACGGTACGAGGCTGTCCAGGGCGCGCACCCCGAGTGCGACCCGCTCGCGGATACGGGGTCGGTCAAGCGCTGAGGGAGGAGCGGCGATCGTCGAGCGAAAGCCCGGGCGGGCTCCGATCTGATCCGTGTGGCCCCCCTGGCGCCCCTGGCCCTCCTGGCCGGCTTGGCTTGCCTGGCCCTCCTGGCCGGCTTCGCTCGCATGGCCGGCGTCGGCCTCCCCAGTCACGCGACCGAGCCCGTCGAGGGGAGCGCCCAGCCCGTCAATGACGCGTCCAAGCAGGTGGGCACCGACGGGCACGCGGAAGGGGGCGCCGGTGGGGAGGACCTTGGTGCCGGGTCCGATGCCCTGAAGCTCGCCGAGCGGCATCAACAGAGTGCGACCCTCGCGGAAGCCGACGACCTCGGCCGGCACCGCCTCCCGGTTCCGGTCTGCCCCGACGAGACACACCTCGCCGACCTCGGCCTGCAGCCCGGTGGCCTCGATGATCAGCCCGATCAGGTTGCTCACACGCCCGTGGCAGCGGGCGAGGTCAGCGCCGGCGAGCGCGCTGGCGGCGCGGGAGAGGAGCACGCCACTCATGTGGAGGACCCCGCGCCGGCGAGCTCGGCTTGGATGACCTCGCGGGCGCGATCGAGCTGGGTGTCGACGGTGGCGTCGACCTCGCTCTCGAGCGTGCAGACGATCGCCCCGCCGCGTCCGACGCGGCGGTCGGCTTGGACGTCGCAGTGCTCGATGCCGCCGACCTGGGTCTCCACTTCGGCGATCGCCGTGCTGACGGTATCGAGGTCGGCGGGGTCGACGAGCACGGTGACGCGGCGGCGGTCGGTCACGCGCCGCAGCGCGCCG
Organism: uncultured Solirubrobacterales bacterium; assembly: GCA_963791485.1. Taxonomy (GTDB): domain Bacteria; phylum Actinomycetota; class Thermoleophilia; order Solirubrobacterales; family Solirubrobacteraceae; genus Palsa-744. The sequence goes on along the minus strand of CAWBSO010000003.1, from coordinate 102,968 downwards.
CGGACGGTGTCGAGCACACGCTCGGGCTCGACCGCGAGCGTGCCGGCGAGGATCTTGGCGGCGAGCGCGAGCGCGAGCGCGACGGCGTCGTTCTCGGTCTCCTCGGCGAGCTGCTCGCGCAGCGCCAGCGCCTCGGCGATCGCCTGGTGCAGGGCGCTCGCAGCGGAGCGGGCCTCAGCGAGGCCATCCTCGCGGCCCCTGGCGAGACCCTCGGCGTGGCCCTCGGCACGGGCGAGCTCGCGCACGCGCTCGGCCTCGGCGGCAGCGTCGGCGAGAATGCGTGCTGGCGTGCCTCGGGGCGGTGGCGCCGATGGCTCCAGCTGCTCCAGGGGGTAGCCGCCGGTGGCAGCGAGACCTCCGGCTGTGCCGGGCGGCGTGGCGTGAGTGGCGATCTCGGGCATCCCTGTGGCGCGGCGTGCTCAGCCCGAGGGCCTCACACCACCGCTTCCTCTTCGCCCTCGCCATCGCCGGTGGAGAGCACGATCGTGCCGGCCTCCTCGAGGCGGCGCACGACGGCGACGATGCGGCCCTGGGCGGCCTCGACGTCGCGGCGGCGCTGGGGCTGCTGGACCTCCATTTCCTCCTGCAGCATCGCGGCGCCGCGCTCGGACATGTTGGCGAGGAGCTTCTCTTTGACGGCGTCGGGCACGCCCCGCAGCGCGAGCACGAGGTCCTTCTGGTTAGCCTCGCGCAGCACCTGCTGGATCGCGCGGTCGTCGAGCGTGACGATGTCCTCGAACACAAACAGCATCCGCCGAACCTCCTCGGCGAGCTCGGGGTCGGTGGCGGCGAGGTGGTCGAGCACGGCGCGCTCGGTGGAGCGGTCGGCGTGGTTGAGGATGTCGGCGAGCGCCTTGGCGCCGCCCGCGGTGGAGTACTCCTGCTCGACGACGGCGGTGAGCTTCTGACGGATCACCTCTTCGACCTGCTGAATCACGGAGGGACTGGTCTCGCCCATGCGCGCGATCCGCAGCGCGATGTCGGGCTGGATCGAGTCGGGCAGGCGGGCGAGCACCTGGGCGGCGAGCGCGGTGTGGAGGTTGGCGACCACCAGCGCGATCGTCTGTGGAGCCTCGGTGCGCAGGAAGCCGACGACCTGCTCAGGGGGGGTGCGACTCAGGAACTCGAACGAGCGCGCCTCGTTGGCGCTTGCGAGTCGCGCGAGCAGCTCCTCGGCGCGCTCGGGGCCGAGCGCGCGCTCGAGCACTTCGCGGGCGAACTCGACCCCGCCGACGACGTCGCCCGGGCCGTCGGTGCCGGCGGCGGCGGCGAGCTCGCCGAGGATCGCCTCGGTGGTGTGCTCCTCGATCGCGCCGAGCTTGGTCATTTCCAGCGAGAGGCTCTCGATCTCCTCTTGGCGGAGGTGCTGAATGACCTCCGCGGCGAGCTCGGGGCCGAGCGCGGCCATCAGCACGGCGGCCTTGCGGCGGCCACCGAGGCGAGCGACAGTGCGCTCGGGCAGCGCGGCGCTCGGCGCGTCGGACGCGGGGGGCAGCTGGATCGCCACGGGCTAGTCCTCCTGCATCCAGCTACGCAGCTGCTGGGCGACGCGATCGGGGTTGGACTCGGCGAGCTGCTCCACCTGGCGGCGGATCGGAGCGCCCGCTCCGTTGGCGGCGGCAGCAACGAGCGTGGGTGAGTCGGCGGCGGGCCGTGGCGGGATTTCGCGTTCGAGCTCGGAGAGCTTGACGGGCAGCTCCAGCTCGCGCAGCCACGGGGGATCGTTGTCGACTCCTTCCTGCTCGCGGCGGCGCAGCGCGCGGGTGGTGAAGAACAGGAAAATCGCCGAGGCGATGCCGATCAGGGCGTACTTGGCGTAGCCGAGCATCCCGCTGGAGGCGCCTTCGGCGGCGGGGGTGGTGGACTTAGCGAAGGCCATCTGCCCGATCGAGATCGTGTCCCCGCGCTTGGGTTGCAGGCCGGCGGCGTTGGTGACGGCTTCCTTGATCGCGCCGACGGAGGCGGCGGGAACGGAGTGGTCGAGCAGCACCGAGACGTGCTCACTTTCGACTTCGCCGGGAGCGACGGTGGAGTGGGTGACGGTCTTGTCCACACCGAGCGAGGAGCCGGTGATTTCGTGCTTGTAGTTGGACTTGCCGGAGGTCCCGGTCTGGGCGTAGGCGGGGATGTTGGCGGTGCCCGTAGCGCCGGCCCCGCCGCCGGAGCCGGTCAAGGTTTCAAGGTTCTTGCTCTGCTGAAGCGGTACGCCGGCCTTGCCGTAGGTGAGCGATTCCTGGGTGGTTTGGTTGGTGTTGAGGTTGGCGTACACCTGCACCACCGCCTTGCCGGGGCCGAGCGTTTGAGCGAGCATCTCATCGAGGCTGGCCTCCATCCCGTCGTTGTAGCGTTCCTCGGCGGCCTGCCTACCACTCGCGCCGCCGCCGGCTTCGCCGTTCTGGGAGGGCCACAGCAGCTGCCCGGTGCCGTCGGTGATCGTCACCTTCTGCAACTGCAGCCCTGGCACGGAGGAGGCGACCAGCTGGGCGATGCCGCGCACGGAGGTGGAGCTCAACGAGCTGGTACCGCTCAACAGGACGGCGGCTGAGGATGCGTTCTGGCTTTCGCCGAACAGCTGGTTCTGGGTAGAGGGCATGACGAGCTCGACCTGCGCGCCGGAGACCCCCTGGATGTTGTCGATCGTCTGTTCGAGCTGGCCCTGCAGCGCGCGCTGGTAGGTGACCTGCTGCTGGAATTGGCTTTCGCCGAGGCTCGATTTTTCAAACAGCTTGAAGCCGGGCTGGGCGTTGCCTAGGAGCCCGGCGCCGGCGAGCGCGACCCGGGCCTGGGCGGTCTCGTTGGACTGCACCGCGAGCGCCGTGCCGTTGTTCTGCAGTTCGTAGCCGATCCCCTGCTGGTCGAGTGCGCTTGTCATCTTCCCGGTCTGCGCCGGTTCGAGGCCGGTGGCAAGCGTGGAGTAAGAGGGCTTGGACACCATGTGCACGAACAGGTAGATGAACAGGATCCCGGCGATGGCGCCCGCGCCGAGGATGATCCATCCACGCGGGGTCAGTCGGGTGGCGAGCTGTTTTACGGGCATTGGTCAGGTGGGGTTGTGTTGATGCGGTGGTGGGAAGGCCGGGTTGGAGTGCGGTCTATGTGGTGAAGCGCTGCTGCCGGGTGTTGTGAGTGTGGGGTTCGGAGTGGATGGGGGGAGGTCGGGAGGGGGGCCTGCCCCCTTCCCGCTCTACACCTGTGTCTGGAAGATCTGCTGGGCGGCTTCGACTGCCTTGGTGCGAATCTGCGAGGCCAACTGCATTGCGAGTTGCGCGTCCTCGACGGTCACGACGGCGCTCTCGGGGTTGGAGGCGGTGCCGGTGGCGAGCGCCTGCGCGGCGCCGGCGGCGCTCTGCTGGGTCTGGTCGAGCGAGGAGATCGCCTGCGTGAGCGCTCCTCCGAAGCCGCCGGATTCGGTGCCGCTGGTGCCTTCGACGCCGTTTGTGGCGGTCGGGTTTTCCGATCCAGAGATCCCACCGACCCCGCCCACACCTGAGCTTGGACCGGTACCAGAGGTCTGTTCTGGGCCAGCGCCAATCCCCGGCGTTTCGCTTGGACTGAGGCCGGCGAGAGAGTTTTGCGGGAGCGCCGCGCCGATCGCGCCGATCGGTGGGATCGTCACTTGAGGATCCCGAGCGTCGCGGTGAACATCGACTTAGAGGTCTGCATCGCGGTGACGTCCGACTGGTAGGAGCGCGACTCGGAGATCAGGTCCACCATTTCGGTGACGGTGTTGACGTTCGGCATCTTCACGTACCCCTGCGCGTTGGCTTCGGGGTTGCCGGGGTCGTACACCTCCTGGTCGGGCGTTTTGTCGGCGACGATCCCCGCGACCTGCACGCCGCCCGCGGGCGGATGCGTGAGCCCGGCGTCGGCGCCGGCGGCGCCGGAGCCGAGCGCTTCGGAGAGTGTCGCTTCGAAGTTGGAGGAGGGGGTGCCCGTCTGCTGCAGCTCTACCTCCTGGCGCTGGTAGGGCTGCCCGTTGGCAGCTTTGGTCGTCTGCGCGTTGGCGAGGTTCTCGGAGGTGACGTCCATCCGCACGCGTTCGGCGCTGAGCCCGCTGCCGGCGATTTCGATCGCGTCGAAGAGCCCCATCAGCGGACACCTGCCCCGGCTGGGTGGAGGGGTCCATCGGTGAACGCTCGCTCCGGTTGGGTTGAGGGACCCATCAGCTGATCCCCATCGCGGAGCGCATGATTTCGTTGCGGGTGCCCATCACCTGCACGATCGCCTCGTATTCGAGGCCGTTCTCGGAGAGCAGCGCGGATTCCTGGTCGATGTCCACCCCGTTGCCTTCGGGCCCCACCACCTGGGAGCTGGCTTCGGGCTTGAACTGTACCTGCGCGGGGGATTCCCCCTCGGCCAGCGCCTCGCGCAGCGCACCCTGGAAGTTGAGATCCTCGCGGTGGTAGCCGGGTGTGTTGGCGTTGGAGATGTTGTTGGTGAGCAGCGTTTGGCGCGCCCACGCGCCGCGCGCCGCGCTTTCCAATGCAAGCTGGGTGGTGTCGATGAGGGACATCGGGTGGCGGTGTGGAGAGTGACTACTTCGAGCTATTGCCCTCCGTGGGCCAAACCCGACTCTCATCCGTGTGAGCCGCCCCCGGGCAGTGACCCGGTCGCTCCGGTCATCGGCGGCGGGACGGAGATCTTGAGAGCCGATCGCGGCAGGCCGCTACGCGCTGCGGTCCATGCGGTGCACGCGCCGGGGACCCTGGGTGGCGTAGCCGTGGGCGGCGCGGCTCGCGCGTGCGGTGGTGCGCAGGTCGCACAGCAGTCCCTCGCGTAGGCACTGCAGCGTGGCGCTGGTGCGCTCGTGCAGGGCCGCCGCGCGTTCCAGCGGGCCGCGCGCGGCGATGGGCGGCTGCTCGGGGAGGTCCGCGGTCAGCGCATCCCACTGGGGCGCCAGCGAGCGCAGATCCTCGATCCGACCGTCTCTGGCGAGCTGCAGCTCGTGCTCGGCGAGCTCGAGGATCGCCTGGTAGGGGTCGCGGGAGGGGCCGATCCACGGCCCGAGGTCGGTGGCCGCCGCCGTGTTGTTGGGCATGGTGTCCATCGCGCTCACCGGTGTGCAATCTCCACCCAGGATTCGCGTAGCTCGCCCAGGATCTCCGAGACCTCCTCGAGCATGTCGGCCTCCAGGCCCATGCGCGCGCGGTTGAGGTGGGTCAGGCAGAAGTGGTAGATCGCGTGCAGCTGCTCGGAGATCGCGGCGCCCTGCTCGTAGTCCAACACCCCGTCGAGGTGCGCGATGATCTCTTCCGCTCGGCGCAGCTTGTTGTGGGCGCGCTCCACTTCGCGGGCTCGCATTGCGTCCGCCGCCTGGCGCAGGAAGCGGCGCGCGCTGTCGTAGAGCATCACGACCCGCTGCGCTGGGGTTGCGCACAGCACGGTGTTCTCGCGGTATGCCTGCGGTGATGCCGTCAGAGGGGTCATGCGGTCCTCGGTCGCTCCTTCGCTCAACTTGGCGGTGGCTGTCCGGGTGATCGGTCGTGCCCGCCAGAAGTTGAGCCTGGATCTCCGAGATGTCTGCTCTGTCCCCGCCGCTCTCGATTGCTCGGCGGCGGGCGGGCGGGCGGGGTGACCTCGTGTCTAGCCGCCGGAGGATGAGGATTTGGAGCTGCTGGAGGAGCTCGAGTCGCTCGCCAGCATCGAGGTGAGCTGCGCGCTCAGCCACGCGGACTGCGACTGGCTCTGGGCCATGATTTTTTCCATCGCGGCGAATTCCGACTCCAGCGTTTTCTGGCGGATCGCCAGCATTTCGTTCATGTTCGTGATCCTGGCGCTCAATTCCGAGGTCTGGGTGGTGTCGCCGGTGAGGCGCGCTTCCAACGAGCCGCCCGGGCCGGCGTTTGCGTTGACCAGCCCTTCGAAACCTTTCGAGAAGCTCTGCAGCATCTTTTCCACGCCTGCCGGGTTGGCCTGGATCGCGCTTTCCAGCTGCGCGGTGTTGACCGTCAGCTGCCCTTCAAGCGTCGTCTGCGAAGGGGTTGCATTGCCCGTCGGCGCGCCTGTGCTGATGCCGATGTTCGCGAGGCTCGACATTTCCGCCGGCAGTTCTTTGCCCGGTTCGTAGATCGACTGGCGCATCCCGTTGAGCAGGCTCCCCAGTTCGAAGTCCCCAAACAGCGTGCCCGTCTGCAGTTCGGCGGCGCTCTGCGGGTCGGTCAGGGGCTTGGTCGTCAGCTGGTTGTTGATCGCGGCCACCGTCGAGTTGTAGAGGGTGACGAACGCCTGCACCTGGGTGACGATCGAGCTCACGCTGGGGCCCGGCGGCTGCACGTCGACCGTCACCGGCCCCGTGGTGGTGGTGAGCGCCTTCAGTTCCAGGGTCACCCCCGGGATCGCGCTCGTGAGCTTGTTCGAGGCGGAGCTGCCCGCGACCCCGTCGATCGTGTATTCCGCGTTCTGGCCTTCTTTGGCGAGGCCCGCCTGTTCGACGAGCGTGCCCCCCGGGTCCGTGACCGCGATGTAGCCCGCTTTGGCGCCCGTTTCGCGCGTGGAGAGCACCACCGTTTCTTTGCTCACCGCCGCCGCATACACCGTCGCGGTGGAGTCCGAGTTGATCGCTTTGACCACGTCTTCGATGGTTGCGCCCGCCGCGACTTCGATTTCCTTGCCGTCGATCGTCAGTTTGTCCGCGGCCGCTGGGCTTTTGAACGTGAACGTACGCTGCCCCGAGTTGGCGAGTTGGGTGACTTCCACCTCATAGCCGCCCACCGCGGCGCCCGCCGTGGCGGCGGCTGCGATCCGCGTGGGTTCGCTCGAGGTCACCGCCTGGGAGGTGTCGAAGAGCGCCGGGGAGCCCAGTTCCTGGGCGTCGAACGTGAGTTTCGTGAGGTTGCTCTGGATCGACTGCAGCTGCGTGTGCTGCCCTTCGAGGGCGATCTGCTCGTCGGTGAGGTGCGTGATCGGCACGCGTTCGACTCCCAGCAGCGCGGAGATGATTTCGCTGGTGTTCAGCCCTGAGGATAGGCCACTGAAGCTGATCGGCGCGCCCGAGGTGGATGAGCTGACGACGGTCATCGATCCCCTTCTCTACTCCAGCGGTGTCCCGGCCGCGAGCGCCAGCGCCTGCGCGGGGGATAGCGTCTTCAGCACGTTGCCGGAGCGGTCGCGCACCTCGATCCGCGTGCGTCCGCTCTGCTCGTCGCGCGCGAAGCGCAGTTCCCGGCCCTGCGCGCTCAACGCCTCGTAGGTCTGTGCTGCGCCTGTCATCTCCTCGAGCACCTCACGGGGTGGGCTCGGGGGCACGGCGTTGAGGGAAACTGTGGGCTCGAGCGCGAAAGGCGCCCCGGCGCTCTGAGGCGCCGCAGAGGATCTCGACGCAGGGGTGGGCCACGCCGGCTGCGCGGCAGGGGGTCCCTGGGATGGCGTAATCGGCGAGCTCATGCTGGTTTCCTCCTGAAAGCACTTGTCACGGACCCGTCCCTGGGCCGCTTTGCTCTTGGGTGTTCTCATCCTGATCGGCTGGTGGGCGAAAAACTTTAGGTGTGGATCGGCTTATCTGCCTCGCGACTGCGGCGATCTACGCAATCACGGTCATCGACCGCTCCACGTCATCCGTGAGCGGCCTCGTCGGATGTGAATAGTTGCCGGCGGCCGGTTGCTTGCAGCGTCCGATTATCGCTCAAGCTCGCCTACCGACGTGCCGATTAGGGCGGGGTCTTTGTGAAATCGGACTCGCCCGGAATCCTGAAATGGAGGTCGGGGGGCCAGTCTCGGAGACGCACCACTTTCCCTCGAGAGTCGGAGCACCAGATGAATGCTTTGGAGCAACGCGCTGCCAGGATCTCGGCCACCGAGGTGCTGTCGCTATGGCAGGAGTACAAGCGCACCGGGAACCTGCGGGTGCGCGACCGCCTGATTTTCACCTTCACGCCGATGGTGCGCTACATCGTCTATCGCAAGGTGCGCGAGGTGCCCGCGCAGTGCGATGTGGAGGACTTCCTCTCCTGCGGCCTGGAGGCGCTGATCCACTCGATCGAGCGCTACGACCCCGCGAAGGGCGCCACCCTGGAGCAGTTCGCGTGGACGCGCATCCACGGCGCCGTGCTCGATGAGTTGCGTCGCCAGGACTGGGCGCCCCGCTCGCTACGCCGCGCCGAGCGCGCGATCAACGGCGCCCGCGAGAGCTTCGCCTCCGAGCACGAGCGCCGGCCCAGCCGCGAGGAGCTCGCTGCTGCGGCCGGCATGAGCGCCGCCGAGCTGAGCCGCCGCCTCGACGAGCTGGCGCTCGCGGAGGTCGGCTCGCTGAACAAGACGATCCGCTCCGAGGACTCCACCACGATCGAGCGGATCGACACGCTCGAGAGCGAGGACGAGGGCGCCGACCCCGCCCTCAGCGCCGAGCGCGGCGAAGCCAAGGAGCGCTTCCGCGCCGCCTTCGCCCAGCTGCCCGCGCGCGAGCGCCAGGTAGCCGTGCTGCTGTACGTGGAGGGGCGCACGCTGCGCGACATCGGCACGCACCTCGGGATCTCCGAGAGCCGCGTCTCGCAGATCCACACCGAGCTGCGCCGTCGCCTGCGCGAGCGGCTCGCCGGCGACGCGTCGCTGTTCAGCGCGGTCTGATTCAAGAAATCGCGGCTCCGGGCGATCACCCGTACTGAGATGGACCTCGGCCTCTACATCGCCGCGTCCGGGATGGTCGCCGATCAGACCCGCCAGGCGCAGCTTTCCAACGACCTCGCCAACGCCTCCACGCCGGGCTACAAGCCCGAACAGTCCCCCCAGCACAGCTTCGGGGAACTGCTGCTCTCCAACACCTCCACCGGGCAGCGGATCGGCGCGATGAACACCGGCGTGCAGCTCGGCCACGGCATCCTCGACATGGCCCCCGCGGGGATGCAGTCAACCGGCCAGCCGCTCGACTTCGGGATCGTCGGCACCGGCTTCTTCGCCGTCAAGACCCCCCAGGGGGTGCGGCGCTACACCCGCGACGGCCAGTTCACGACCTCGGCCTCCGGGCAACTCGTGGACGGAGCCGGCGACCCCGTCCTCAGCCAGGGCGGCGCCCCGATCGCCGTAGGTGCCGATGGCACCGTACCACCCGGCTCGCTTGGGATCTTCAACGTCCCCGGCGCGGCCAAGCAGGGGGAAAACCTCTATACAGGCACGCCCTCCGGGCACGCTGGGGGAACCGTGCGCTCGGGGGTGCTCGAGGAATCAGGTGTCAACCCGGCGCGCACGATGGTCGAAATGATCGGTTCCCTGCGCACCTTCCAGTCCGGCCAGCAAGCGATCCAGGCGATCGACCAAACGCTCCAGGCCGCCTCCACCCAGGTTGGCTCCCTCGACGGGTGACAGGAGGTATGTGATGCTCGAAGGACTGTACGCCGCCGCATCGGGGATGGAAGCCCAGCAGCAGCAGCTCGACTCGATCGGCAACGACCTCGCCAACGCCTCCACCACCGGCTACAAGGCCGAACGGGTGGGCTTCCGCGAACTGCTCTACAACCAGGTCGACATCGCCGGCACGACCACCACCCAGGGTGCCGGCGCCGCCGCGCAGTCGATCGGCCGCGACCAGGCCCAGGGGTCGATCCAAAGCACCGGCAATCCCCTCGACCTCGCGATCCAGGGCCCCGGATACTTCACGGTCAAGCGCGCCGACGGCACCGTGGCGCTGACCCGCGATGGCTCCTTCCAGATCAACGCGCGCGGTCAACTGACCACGGCCGAAGGGAACCTGCTCGATCCACCGATCACGCTGCCCAAAGGGGCCTCGCCCAGCGAAGTCGCGATCGGCCCCGACGGCACCGTGCACGTCGGCACCAAAACGATCGGCAAGATCGCGCTCGTCACGGTCGCCTCGCCCGACCACCTGCTCGCCGCCGGGGGGAACCTCTTCACGAGCAGCGCCTCGAGCGGCACTCCCCGGCCGAGCGCCAGGGCCACCATCCAGCAGGGGGCGCTGGAGGGCTCCAACGTGGATGTCGGCAACGACATGGTGCAGATGATCGGCGCCCAGCGCAGCTACCAGCTGGAGAGCAGCGCGATCCAGACGGAAAACCAGATGCTCTCGATCGCCAACCAGCTCGTCACCACATGAACTCCGTCGCCCCGCTCACCGCCGCGCCCACCTCCACGGCCATGCCCGTGGTCGACGAAGCGCGCGCTCCGGCCTCGGTGCGCAACGGTTCCGCCTCCGTCAAACAGGCATACGCCTCCGCCCAGGGCTTCGAAGAGATGCTCCTGCAGCAGCTCTCCTCTTCGCTCGTGCAGAGCAGCGGCCTCTCGGGCGAAGGCGAATCCGGCGAAGGCTCGGGTGAAGAAGGCTCCTCCGAAGTAGGCGGCGAAGCGGGCGGCGGCATGCTCTCCTCGCTGTTGCCCCAAACGCTCACTGAAGGGGTGATGCGCGAGGGCGGCCTCGGCATGGCCGGGCAGCTGATGGGCTCGCTCGATCCCTCTGCGTCCGCGGCCGCCGCCGGGCGGGCGGGTTCCGATTCCTTCGCCGCGAGCGGTGGCGTGTCCGCGCCCGCGGCAGCTGCCGCGAACGGCGTCGCCCCACATTCGGGAGGTGCCTCCGCATGAGCACCTTGCCTGCGCTGCGCGGAAGGTCGCGGGGCACGACGACCGAAGCCGGGAGACACTCGCCTTCGGCTCGCATCCCCGTTTCGGCCAGCGCCCAACACCCACTTACTCAACTCGCCCGCGCGGACGCGGGTGGGCGGGCTCCAATCACCCCGATCGTGGAAGCCGATCCGCTCGGCTCCGAAGTGCTCGCCCATCTCGACGCCCAGATCGCCTCCGTGCAGCGGCTGCTGGAGGTCGTGCTCGAACAGGGGGCCGCGATTCGGGCGCGCGACGTGCACACCGTCGTGCGCTTCGCCGGCCTGCTGCATGGCGAGCTCGCCCGTCGCTCCCAGATCGAGGCCACCCGCTCGCGGCTGCTCGAACGCGCCGGCGCGCTGCTTGGGATTCCCGCGCAGGCGGTGACGCTGACGCGGCTCTCCGTGCTCCTCGACCCCACCTGTGCGCAGCTTGCTGCCGCGCGCTCCGCGCAGCTGCGCGGCCTGCTCGAGGAGCTCCGTCGCGAACACTCCTGCAACCGCGCGCTGATGCAGATCGAGCTCTCGTTCCTCGACCACCTCATGCAGTCGCTGGCGCTCGACGCGGGCGTGCATGGCTACGACCCCCGCGGCGCCACCACCGCCAGTGCGAGCGCGGCTCGCCACGGCGCGCTGCGCGTGCTCGACCTCTCGGCGTAGACAGGCGGGTTCCCATGTCCATCCCCACTCTTCAGGGACTCCAAACCGCCCTCTCCGGCCTGATCGCCCAGCAGGACGCGATCGACGTCACCGGCAACAACATCACCAATGCCAACACCGAAGGCTACTCGCGCCAGACGGCTGTCCTGCAGACCAAAGAACCGCTGCACGTCGCCGCGCTCTCCGCCGTCACCGGCGAGGGCGGGCAGCTCGGCACGGGCGTCACTGTCGCCACGATCACCCGCATCCGCAACACCTACCTCGACGCGGCCTACCGTGAACACAGCACCGCCGCCGGCGCCGCCGGCACCCAGGCCGAAGAGCTGCAGCAGGCACAGAGCGCCTTCAACGAACCCTCCTCCACCGGGCTCGCCTCCCAGCTCTCCGCCTTCTGGAGCTCCTGGAGCGAGCTCGCCGTCTCGCCCACTGAAGCGGCCAAGATCGGCGTCGTCGGGGCCGCCACGCAGCTCACGGGCTCCCTGCACCAGCTCTCCGCTCAGCTGCAATCGCTCGAAGGCCAGGCGTCCGCACAGTACGCCGCGATCACCGCACCCACCGGCGAAGTCGCGAGCGACGCCACCCAGATCGCCGAACTCAACCACCAGATCAAGCTCTCGCTGGCGGCCCACCAACAGCCCAACGAACTCGAAGACCACCGCGATCTGTTGATCGACAAGCTCTCCGCGCTCGCCTCCGTCACCGTCACTAAGGAAGCCGACGGCACCGACACCGTCACCTTCGGCAACGCCGCCCAGCCGCTCGTCGAAGGCTCTACGGCTCATTGGCCCCAAGCGCTCACCGCCGCCGCCGGCGGGAAGCTGGGGACGCTGCTGGAACTGTCGAGTCCCACCGGCGCGCTCGCCTCCTACCAAGCGGCACTGAACGAAGTCGCCAAGACGCTGGCCGGCTCCGTCAACGAACTGCACACCGCCACCCCCTTCTTCAAAGGCACCACCGCCGCCACGATCGAAGTCGCCGTCACCCCCGGCGAAGTCCAGACCTCCTCAGAAAAAGCTTCCGGCGCCAACAACGTTGCGCTCGCGATCGCCGGCCTGCGCGGTGGCGTCGCCGATCAGCACTACGCCGCGCTCGTCGCGCAGGTGGGGGCCGGCGTGCAGAACGCCACCACCAACCAGACCAACTCGCAGGCCGTCCTCGCCGCCGTCTCCAACCAGCGCCAGTCCGTCTCCGGGGTCTCGCTGGACGAAGAAATGACCAACCTGATCACTTTCCAGCGCGGCTACCAGGCCTCCGCGCAGGCGCTCAACGTGATGAACGAAATGCTCAACACCCTGATCAACCAGTCCGGACTGTGAGCCCATGAGCGCGCGAATCACATCCGAGATGGTCACGAGCTCCACGCTCGCCAACATCAGCGCCGCCCAGGCCGCGCTGGACCGCACGCAGGAAGAGCTCTCCTCGGGCAAGTCGATCCTCGAACCCTCCTCCAACCCCTACGGCGCCAGCCAGATCATCGACCTCCAGAGCGCCATCGACGGGCTCACCTCCTACGAACAGAGCACCCAGGACGGGCTCTCGCGGATGGACGCCGCCTCCGGCGCGCTCACCTCGATCGACTCCCAGGTACAGCGCGTGCGCGAGCTCGTCCTGCAGGCGGCCAACGGCACCAACAGCCCCTCCGACCTCGAAGCGATCGCCGGGGAGGTCTCGCAGCTCACCGAAGGTGTCAAGCAGGACGCGCTCACCCAGTACGACGGGCAGTACGTCTTCTCCGGCACCCTTACCTCCACCGCCCCCTACGAACAGGGGGCGGGTGACGAATACCACGGCAACGCCGCCCCGCTGGCGCGCGCCATCGGGCCCGGCAGCACCGTCAACGTCGCCGTCAACCTCTCCTCCGCGCTCGGCTCCGGCACCGGCGCGGCCGACGGCAAGCTGCTCGACACGCTGCGCACGATTGCCGCGCACCTGCGCGAAGGCACGCCCGCCGCCGTCGAAGCGCTGCGCACCACCGACCTGTCGAGCCTCGACACCAACCTCAACTCGCTCACCGGCCTGCAGGCCGAAGCGGGGGCGACGACCGACCAGCTCAACCTCGCGCTCAGCCGCATCTCCTCGCTGTCGACCGCGGACACCGAGCAGCTCTCCAACGTCCAGGACGCCAACATCGCCAAGGTGTCGATGGAATATTCCAACGAGCACGCCGCCTTCGAAGCGGCGCTGAAGGCCGGCGCCTCGATCGTGCAGGAGTCTCTGCTCGAATTCCTCCACTAGGGCGCGGGAAGGGGGCAGGCCCCCCTCCCGACCTCCCCCCATCTTCATACCCCACCTCCCATCACCACTAGCCTCATGTTTGCGATCGCCACCGCCATCGACTTCTTCATTTCATGCCCCTAACTATTGAAAGCGTGCGCTTCGGCGCCTTGGAGATACCTGACGCTGACGCGATCGAGTTCCCGCTCGGGCTGATCGGCCTCGGAGGGCTGCACTACGCGCTGATCGACCGCAACCCCGGCTCGGGCTTTCGCTGGCTGCATTCGCTGGAGGATCCCGGCCTTGCGCTGCCCGTCGTCGATCCCCGCGAGTTCTTCGCTGGCTTTGCGCTGGTGCTCTCCGCCGAGGACCGCGAGCGGATCGGCGCTTCCGACCTCTCCGCCGCGCAGGTGTACGTCACCGTGCGCACCGCTCCTGCCCCCGCCGACACGCTCGTCAACCTGCGCGCTCCGCTCGTCGTATGGGAGGGCCTCGGCCATCAGGTGCTCAACACCGCGCCCGGCGCCGAGCTGCGGGTGCCGCTGTTCGGCGGGGCGGGCGGGTCCGGCTGAGCTGGCGGGGCGGGATCTGCCTTATCCGCTAGAGGCCCCCGGTGGATGCTGCATAATCCTGCCCCATGCTGATACTTACGCGCCGCGCCGGAGAGCGCGTCGTGATCGGCGAGGATGTGCTCGTCACCGTGATGGAGGTCAGCGGCCAAACCGTTCGCCTCGGGATCGCCGCGCCCCAGGGGCTGCCGATCTACCGTGAGGAGATCTGGCTCGCCGTCAAGGAGGAGAACCGCGCAGCCGCGCAGGCTGCGGCCGATGCGCTGCCGGCGGGAGGGGTTGCCGATGCGCCCCCCGCCGAGTCGGCGTGAGCGATGCGCCTCTCGCGGAGTCGGGCTGAGAGGGGGAGGGGGGAGGGGTGGGTGTCGCGGAGCCTACGTCACCCACACGATGTCGCCGATCTGCAGTTTTGGGTAGACGGCTGCCGCCGTTTCGATCGGTAGCTCCACGCACCCGTTTGACTGGGGGAAGCCGTAGGAGGCGCGCGGGTAGCCGTGCACCGCGTCGCCGCCGTTGAAGTAGTTCACCCACGGCACGTCCGGCGCCACGTAGTGGACGCCGTCGGGGTCGGTGCCGGTCATCGTCGTGGATACATAACGGGCGTAGATCGGGAAGATCCCCTGTTCGGTTTCCGCGCCTGCCACCCCCGTGTTCGCGGGGCTCGAGATCGCCACGTGGTCGCCTTCGTGGACCTCCACGGTCTCCGGCAGAGACTCGGTCACCGACACCCACGTGTACGGGCGCGGGTTGCGGTGGTCGAGCGCCTCCACGTCCAGCAGCAGCTGCCACGTTCGTGCGCTCGGTTCGCCCGTCGCTTCGAGGTTGTGGTCGGCCTGGAACACCTCCAGTGCCCCTTTGGTGGTCTCGTCCAGGCGGCCCATTTCCACGGGTGGGGCATCGGCGGGCGCCGGCGCCAGCACCCCGTGGAACGGGCGGAAGGCGTGCTCGGCCGCTTGGCCCAGCGACTCTTTGCCCAGCGGTACGTGCGCGGCGTAGCGCGGGCGCAGCACAGCGCCGATGTAGCCCTGACGCGCCAGCGCCTCCTGCAGCGCCGTGATCGACGGGCACGCCACGTGCAGGGTGAACACGTGCCGCTCCTCCAAGCCCGAGTGTTCCTTGGCGAACGTGTGCTTCCACACCGTCAGCGAGTACGTCTCGCACGGCTCGAGCGTGGCGGCGGGGGTGAACACCTCCGAGTCGCCTTCCGTGCTCCATTTGCCTGGCACGGCCGGGAGCAGCGTCGGGTGCGGCGAGCCCTTCGCCGGCGGGGCGGACAGCGTTACGCGCAGCGGCGCCGCGCCGTCGGCGATCGTGTTCGCGGGGATGCCCACCAGGCGTGTTGCGGGCAGCGGCGCCGGCTGCGAGGCGCCCGCTGAGGCAAGCAGGCCGCCGACGCTGTGGCCCTTCGTCGTCGTTGCCACTCCCACCGCCACCGCAACCGCCACCACCGCGAGGATTGCGACGGGCCGCGCGCTCATGTTCCACAGGCTAACGCATCTCCTCGCGGGCGGCCTGTGTGTTCCGATGAGCGGACGACGCCCGCTTGGGTCCCCTTGTGGGGGGTACGGGCCCGCCCGCCGCGTACTCTGTAGGGGGTGACCACTCAACTTGCCGCCATCCCGTTGGCCCTCGCCGCGCTCGCTCTGACGCCCGCCGCGGCGCTTGCCCACTCGCGCAAAGCCGCCGCTACGCACGGCGGCTCGCCGAACGCCGCCGCCACGCGTGCTTACGCCAAAGCCGACTACGCGCTCACGCAGATTGCGAACGCCAACCTCGCCCCCTCCAAGGTGGCGATCCAAAGCCTCGCCACCCAGGTCTCCGGGGAATGCCCGCTGGCGGCGGCCGACGCGCCGCAAAACCACGACGCCGAACAGCTCAGCAACGAGGTCGTGGGTGCGCTGGAGGTCGCCGCCTACCAACCCGACCGGGAATCAATGCTCGTCTTCGCTCACGCCATCCGCGGTCTGCGCTGGAGCAACCGCAAGCTCACGCGCGCGGTCGGCGCCTACGCGACCAAGCTGGAAGGGTTCCCCGCGCTCCCGCCGCCCGACATCTGCGCCGACGTCAAAGCGTGGGCTGGCAGCGGCTACTCGACTCTGTCCGCCGGTACCGTCGCGTTCGACAAAGGCTTCTACGCCTTCGACATCGAAGCCGAAGAAGTCCCGCTGCACCTGCTCCGTCCCTACGAGAGCGCCACCGTGGCCTCGCTGCTGCACCGTACCAAGCAGCTCGAAGCGCCGCTCGCCGAATTCGAAGCCGAAGCCGTCTCCGACTACAGCGAGATCCTCGACTCGCTCAAGCTCCCCCAGTGAGCCGGCGGGGTGGTGGGCCCCGCGCCGGAGGGTTAGGGTTGTGGTTGGGGGAGGTCGCGGTGGGGAGCAGCCGCGGTCGGACGGCTACACTGCGCCCTCCCGCCGGAGTAGCTCAGCTGGTTAGAGCAGCGGAATCATAATCCGCGTGTCGGGGGTTCGAGTCCCTCCTCCGGCACTGCCGCAATGCCTCTATCCAAGCGGTTTTGACTGTATCAGGGGGTGCAGACGGGGCGTCTTAATTTCCCCACTGATTTCCCCAGGGGGCGTCGCGCGGGCGTGGAAGGCCGGAATTGGCCCCCTTACAGGCACAACGCCGTCTCGATCAACTGGCGCTCCGGGTCGAAGTCCGGCCAGTGGGATGTCCTCGGGGAACCCTGCGAGCACCGCCCTTGGTGCCAGGCCCACGACCTCGGCGCGCGTCACATTGGCGTGCCGTGCGACCGCCTGCACGACCTGTACCAGCGGCAGCTCTAGGGGCCGCTCGACGTTCATCGAGACTTGGGCAACCTTGCCGGCTTGGAGCGCGACGCCAATCGCCCTGAGACCCGGCAGGCCCTCGGCTCCGCCCTCGCGGATCACGGCAGCGATCCCGTGCGCGTCGGCAACCGTCGCGGGAGGCGCCAGCTCCAGGTTGAAGGCGACCAACGGCTCCCTCGCTGCCACCAGCGTCGCCCCTGCCGTTGGGTGCAGCACAGGCGGCCCGAAATCGGGGAGCTGCTCGCCGCTGGCGATCCGCTCAGCCAAGCCATGGCGACCACCACGGCGCAGCTCCGCGCGTGTGCGCTCTGGCTTGCCCTCGCTCGCGGTCAGCTCGCCGTAGAGGAAGACGGGTATTCCCAGCTCCTCACCGATCCGGTCGCCGACGACCAACGCCTCGGCGCACGCGGCACCCCTCATCGTGTCGTCGAGGTAGACGACGGGGAGCACGTCTACCGCGCCGACGTGTGGGTGCTGTCCTGGGCCGCCGGCTCGCTCGCTCATCACGTCGATCCGGCTGACCGTCTCCCGAGCGCCCTGCACGAGTGCGTCGGAGAGGCTCCGTGCGCTGCCGGCCAAGGTGAGTACCGCGCGGTGATGATCTGGATCGGCGTGGGCGTCCAAGAGCCGAATGTCCTCACTCGCTGCCCAGCTCGCGGCGATCACGTCGATGGCGATTCGATCGCGGCCCTCTGAGATGATTGGCACCGCGAGCAGTGGAGTCAGGTCGGCCACCGTAGGGCACTAGATCAGAAAGCCCGGTCGCGTCGGCCGGGCCCGCGACGGCCGGACGAGCCGAGAAATCTCCGGCTTGCACTCGGCCCGCGTCTGTGCGAACGTGCGTTCGTATGTACGTGATCTCCGCCCCGACGCAACCGCACGTCGCTCTCGGCGTCGCCGGAACGCTAGAGGGGATCGCTGACGCGCTCGCCGCGAGGTCTGAGCCTGACTTGGATGTGTACGTCGGCCAGGATGGTCACAGTCGCGCCCTGGATGCGGCAGAGCAGGTCGAGCTTGATGAGCGAGTCCGAGCTGCGCGCTCGTCCTCCGAGTAAGGCGAACGGTGGGAGCTGAACCGGGGCGCGTTGTGCTCGGCGCAAATCCGTTGGCCGCTTCTGGCGCGTCGCGGTCTGTAAGGGGGTATGCAAGCACCATCAACAGCAAACCCCCCGGCCGCATTGACCGAAGATCGACTCCTTCGCCCGGAGCAGGCGGCTTGGTATCTCAACGTCAAGACGAGCTGGGTCTATGAGGCCGTGCGGGCTGGCCGCCTGCCCTGCCATCGAGTAGGTCGGCACATCCGCTTCACGCGCCCCATGCTGGATGACTGGCTCGCTGAGTAGCCTCGGCAGTAGGCGCCGGGCGATCCCCCTGGCTCATTGCTCCACCGTCTTCACGACTGTGCAGACGTAGTAGAGACCCAGCAGGAAGCGCTCAGTTGCAACCGGCCCATAGATAGCGAGATCGTCCCACGGGCGCGAGTAGGCATCACCTGGCGCGAGCTTCTCCAGAAGGCGGGCGATCAGACCAAGCGCGCGGTGGTGCCTGGGGTCGGTCAGTCCCATGTCCATCACGACGAGCCGGGCGGCTGGACGCAGCAGCTTCCAGCTCCGTGCGAGCGCAGGACCGGGTTCGGGTATGACCGAGTAGCTGAGGCTGAAAAGCACAGCGTCAACGTCGCCATCGAGTTGCAATTGGGAGGCGTCTTGGCGGAGCAGCTGAACATTTGACCAGCCGTGGCGCTCAGAGAGCTTGCGCGCCTCGGCCAGCATCCCCTCGGAGGCATCGACAGCGACGATGGTGCCGGTCGGGCCAACCGCGTCGACCAAGTAGGGCAGGTTGCGCCCGGTGCCGGCTCCGATCTCAAGAACGGTGTCGCCGGCTTTCAGGTTGAGTGCTGCGACCGCCCTGCGTCGGGCAGGCGGGAAGATCAGGTAAAGCGGCTCCAACGTGCTGTAGAGCCGGGCAACTCGGTCGTAGCCCTTGACGATCTCTCCAAGAGGTCGGCGGTTGGGGTACTCCCCAACGACAGGCCGTGACCGCTCCCCGTCGATGCGTCCCACGACGACCGGCGTACCGTGCTTTGGGACGAGCGTGATCCCGCGCATGGCCACTGGTTCGGGATCGGGCCGTGTCGGCTTCAGATCGACGCTTGAGACGACGGTGCGGATTACCTCAGCCATCTCGGCCTGGGCGAGCGACGCACCGATGCAGCGACGGATGCCGCCACCAAAGGGAAGCCAAGCGTAGGACTCCGCCTCGCCGTCGATGAACCGCTCTGGACGGAACTCGTGGGGCTGCGGGTAGAGATCCTCGCGCAGATGAACGACAGCAATCGCCGGGTAGACACGGATACCGGCTGGGAGGTCCCATCCGCCGATCGTGCGGGGCTTGGTAAGCGTGCGAGCGTTGGCGTCGATCACCGGCCGCAGCCGTAGCGTCTCTGTCACAACGGCGTCGAGGTAGGTGTCGTCGCCGGCGATCAGTTCTTCTCGCAAGCGGGCAAGCACGCGGGGATTGCGCAGCAACAGGTCGAAGGCGAAAGCGAGGCCAGTCGCGGTCGTCTCGTGACCGGCGAGCAGCATCGTCATCAGCTCGTCACGAAGCTCGACATCGGTCATCGGCTGGTCGTCCTCGTCGCGGGCGCGCAGCAACAACGAGAGAACATCGGTGCGGTCCTCAAGATCCGGCGCGGAACGGCGGAGGGCAATCTCCTCGTAGATCAGCGCGTCCGCTGCCTGCAAGCGACGTTGAAACTGGCCCCACGGGCTAAAGCGACCGAGATCGAGGCGCAGCATGTCCGGCAGAAAGAGCACGGCCTGCATATCGAGCACGGAGACGAGAGTGCTACGCAGCCGCTTGATGCGATCTGCGTCGGTGACGCCGAAGACGGCGCGGACGATCACCTCGAAGGTGAGTGCCCGCATCCGCTCGCGCATGAGGAAACGCTCGCCCTCTCTCCATCTGCTGATGTCGGTTGCGGCGACATCGCGGATGATTGTGCGGAAGTTCTGGATGGCCGATCCTTGAAACGGCGGTAGCAACAGCTTTCGCTGGCGCAAGTGCTCGCGTCCGTCGAGGGTCAGGACCGAGCGTTCGCCGAGCACCGCCGACAGGGGCGCGTTCGCCTCGCCGGCGTGAAGATCGGATTGCTCGCCAGTCAGCATCTCGCGGATCGCGCTCGGATCGGAGACGTAGACCCCTACGCCAAAGACGAGGAGTGGGACGGTGAAAACGTCGCCGTAGCGCTCACGCCAACCGAGCAGCGACTGCAACGGTCGTTGGACAAGGCGGGCGGTGTTGACCGATGCTGGGGCGCTAGGACCCGGCGGCAGCGGCCCGTAGGCATGTCGGCTCATAGCACGAGCATACACGACGAGAATGTAGTAGAGTCTCGCTCATGGCAGGAAGACCGAGCAATGCAAGCCGAGGGTTTGCTCCCCTTGAGTCCGAGGTAATGGACGCGATCTGGGAGGCGAGCCGGCCTGTGTCGGTCCGTGAAATCGTGGACACGCTCAACGAGCGCCGGCCCGAGCCTTTGGCCTACACGACCGTAATGACGGTGATGAACCGGCTCGCCGCAAAGAACGTCCTGACACGCCAGGGTGAGCGACGCAGCTACGTGTATGAGGCGACCGCCCCGGACGCCGCAGGGATCGCAGTACGCGACGTGATCCGCACCCACGGCGATGCCGCACTCGCTCATTTCGTGGATGAGGCGCGCGCCGATCCCGGCGTCCTTGACCGCCTGCGTGGTCTACTCGCGGAGGACGCATGAGGCTCGACAGCGCCAATCGCAGCTTCCTTGCCCTGATGAGCCTCGCGCTGCTGCTGGGTATGTATGTGCTCTGCGGCGCCGTAGGGAGCGTGCTCGTGCCGCTTGTCCTGGCACGAATTTCTCACGGTGGGATTGCTGGGCTCTTGGATAGCGGCGGCTCGTTGCTGCCTGTTCTCCTTTTCATTGCCTTGGTGGCGGCTGGTCTAGCATTCGGAGCCCGGTCGGTTGCCCGTCAGATCGTCGCCTCTCGACGACTTGCCCGCCGTGTGCGTGGGCTGGCGCTTGAGCTGCCCGACGAGCTGGGGCTTATGGCATCAGAGGTTGGGTTGGGTGGGCGCGTGGTTCTCCTTGATGCGCCCGAGCGGTTCTCCTTCGCCTACGGCGTCCTGACTCCCCGTGTCGCGGTCAGCCGCGGACTCTTTGAGGGCGTCTCCGATGATGAGCTGCGGGCGGTCCTTGAGCACGAGCGCTACCACGTATGCAACCTCGACCCGTTGAAGGTCGTATTGGTGCAGGCGCTCTCGGCCGCGTTCTTCTTCTTGCCCGCACTGGATTCTCTACGCGCCCGTTATCTCGCGGGTCGGGAGCTTGCCGCCGACCGCAGGGCGGTGAGAGCGTGTGGGCGCCAGCCCCTCGTCGGCGCTCTACTGAAGGTTGTCCGTGGACCCGACTGGAGCGAGCTGGAGGGGGTCGCGGCGATCGGTGGCCCTGAACTGCTGGACGTTCGCGTCGCGCAACTGGAGACCGGCATTCAGCCAAAGCTCGCCACGCTCAGCATCACCCGTGCCACGATCTCGCTCATCGGCGCGGCACTGTTCGCTGCCATGTTCCTCGCATCGGTGTTCAGCTTCGGTGGCCCCGCGGCGGTGTACCGGGCAACCGGCACCGGCCTCAGCACCGTCGATTTGCTGAGCGGCGTGACCTGTGCTGCTCCATTTGCGGGCGTAGGGCTCGTGGCTTACTGGCTCGTTGCTCGACGTGCGAGCCGGCCGCTGACCACAAAGCAAGAACGCTGATGTCGCTGACGCGGGCCGATCGTAAGGGCTCAGTGGACGGATACTGGCGAACTGCAACAGTCCTCCGCGCATCCGTCACTGCCGGGGACAGCGATCGGGGTGGTGCAGCAGGACTCGCCGCGCCAGGCGTTGCGCCCCTCTCTTAGCGCGACCGCTGCGATCCCGAGCGCGGTCGCGGGGTCTGCCCACCACCAGCCAAGCAGCGCATTCAAGCTGAGGCCGAGAAGCAACCCTGCTGACAGATATGCGCAGAGCATCGTCTGACGGCTCTCGCTCTTTGTCGCCGATGACCCGAGCGCGTCGGCGACCCGCGCCTTCGCCGTGGCGAGCGGGGGCATCGTTATGAGCGTGACGATCGAGAGGCCAATCCCTACCCAGCTGACGGCCGCCTGATCGCCGACAGCGAGCGAGCGGATCGCCTCGATGGCGACATAGGCGCTGAGCACGTAGAAGGACACCGCGATCATCTGCTGCGCCCTGCGCTCGGCTATCGCGCGAGAACTAGCCAAGCGCCAGAGCACGACGGTCGCGTCCCAGGTTCCGGGGGAATTGGCTGGGTGAGTCCCCGCTGGGGTGGGATGTTATGCGGCGATCACCTCCTGGGTGCTCTCGGCCGGTGGATGTGTGGGTGTGGTGCGCAGTTCCCGGCGTAGGCGCTCGATCTCGGCGACGGTCTTGGGGTTCATCTTCACGCCGCGCCAGCCGCGGCTTGTGAGCTCCAACACCGCCCAGATGAGTGACAGTGCCGAGGTCTCGCCGGGGAACCGTCCGATGACCTTGGTGCGCCGGCGGACCTCCACGAACGTCCTCTCCAGGAGATTCGTGGTGCGGATCCGCTTGCGGTGCTGGGAGGGGAACCGTAGGTGGGTGATCAACGCGGGCAGGTCGTGTTCGATGACGGCCATCGCGGAGGGGTACGCAGCCCGGTAGTCCTCGATGATGCCCTGCAGCTCCTGGCGGGCCTCCCCCGGGGAGCAGGCCTCGTCGAAGGTCTTCCACCAGCGTGTCTTGATCTCCTGGTGATGACGCCCGGGCAGCTTCGCGGTGACGTTCCTCAACGCGTGAACTGTGCAGCGCTGCTCAAGAGCGTCGGGCCAGATCTCCCGCACTGCCTTCCAGATCCCAGGTGCTCCATCAGCGATCACGAGCGCTGGTGAGCGCAGGCCCCTGGCGATCATGTCCCTGGCGAACGCGAGCCAACTGTCGTAGCTCTCACGGCTCCCGAGCGCCAGCCCCAGCAGAACCTTGCGGCCCTCCAGGGTGATACCCCAGCACACCAGGACGCCCTCCGCGGGCTGATCCTCGGGGCGCATCTTCAGGTAGATCGCGTCGAGGAACAGGTACACGATGTCGTGCTCCTCAAGGCGCCGCCCGCACCAGCGACGGTACCGCTCCCGGGTATCCTCACAGATCCGCGAGACCGTGCTCTTGGACGCGATTGGCTCCTCGAAGACCTCCTCCAACGCCGCCTCCACGTCGCGCGTGGAGAGTCCTCGCAGGAAGCTGCTGATCACCAGCGACTCCAGGGCGTGCGTGCGGGTCACGCCCTTGCCGAGAACCCGACTCTCGAACCCCAGCTTGCCCGCGTCGCGGACCCGCGGGCGTTCCAGATCCATCGAGCCGCTCGTCGTCTTGATCGTCCTCGGTTCATGCCCGTTGCGATGGCTGACCGTCTCCTCGGCACGCTGATAGCGCCGACGACCAAGGAACTCCGTGACCTCGTCCTCCAGCGCCTGCTGCAAGATCAAACGGGCTCCCAGACGGCCGACCACCTCCACCGGGTCCTGCTCCTGGCCAACACCGGCCAGCACCTCATCCAGCTCTTGGCGAAACCTCTCGCTCGGGGCTACCTTCTCCATGCGGGCGTACCTCCATCTTCGACTTGTTCAGGGTCAAAGCGGAGGCTACGCCCGCAACCTCAATTCCCCCGGCTCACGGGACGCGACCAGCACGACCAGGCCCGCCGCCAACTCGATCAGCGAATCGGCGCCGAACCCGACCAGCGCCACGGAGCCGGCCACGACGCCCGCTGCAATCGCCACGGCTGCCTCGATGCCGTGCCAGCCAAGACCGGCCCAAGCAAGGAGTCTCGCGCGATGAACAAGCTGCGCTCGTGACTGTGAGGCCGACGGATCGACTGAGAGGATCGGCAGTTCGCTGGGCGTGGCGCTCACGCCTCCACCCCCGCCAGGATGACCTCGAGCAGCGCGTGGCCGCGATCGGTGAGCGCGTACATCACCATCTTGCCGTCGCGGCGTGAGCGCACGAGGCCAGCAGTGCGCAGCGCTCGAACGTGATGTGAAACAAGGTTCTCGGAGCGCTCGACTACCCAGCTCAGATCACAGACGCACAGCTCCTCTCCGTCGCGCAGAGCGGCGGCCAGCGTCAGGCGGGTGGGATCGCTGAGCGCCTTGGCGCCATCGGCCAGGTCTTCGGCGACTTGACGGTCGAGGCGAGTCTTGCGCAGCTCCTCGGCGCGGGGCAGGTCCAGGCAAAGCAGGTCGCAGCGATCATCCGACACCACTTCATCCTAACGTCTGTTGAGATGTAGCAGCGCCCGGATCGCTGCTCAGAGCGTGTCAAGTGGTACGCCGGTGATGTTCAGCCTTCGGGTAAGGCCATCGAGAGCGAATGCGCGCAGATCGTCCGCCGAGGCGCCCAAGACCGAAGCGTCCGCCCCCGCTGGCGGCGTGAGGGACTCGGCGACGGCGGGAAGCAGCTCACGCAGCGTCACCCGAACAACATCGCCCATCCCGCCGTCCTCCGCGACGGCTTGGCGCAGGAACCAGATGCCATAGCCGATGTGGCGGTGCTCGTCATGGTGAATCTTCGTGTAGCTTGTCGCCTGAGAGGTTGATGACGCAGTTTGAGATCACAACGTCAACGCTCGCGTCGGGGAGCGGGATCTCCTCGATGTAGCCCTTGTGAAACTCGACGTTCTCCACGCCGGCCTTACGTGCGTTCTCACGGGCGAGGGCAAGCATCTCGTCAGTCATATCGAGACCGTGGGCTTTGCCGGTCGGGCCGACGCGCTTGGCGGAGAGCAGCACGTCGATCCCGCCGCCGGAGCCGAGGTCGAGCACAGTCTCGCCCTCGTGCAGTTCGGCGACGGCGGTGGGGTTGCCGCAGCCGAGGGAGGCCAGCTTGGCGGTGTCGGGCAGTTGCTCGCGGTCGCCGAGCGCGTAGAGGGCGGCGCCGAATACCTCGCTGCCGCCGTCGAATGTGTCGCTCGGGGCGCAGCAGCCGGCGCCGGGATCGGTCGTCGTGACCTGGACGGCGGCGGCGGCGTAGCGCTCGCGCACCTGCTCGCGTATGTCGCCAGCTTGGGTCGTTGTAGTGTCGGCGGCGCAGCAGCAGCCCTCGCTGTGGCTGGCGTCGCAGCAGTCGGCCTTGGCGCTCGGCTCGCAGCACGTCGCCTGCGCCTCGGGCGCGCAACAGGAGTTCGCGGTCGTACTCGGCGGTCGTGGTCAGCTTAGCCATGCGGATAGCTCCTTGAGGGCGTCGGGGATGACGTAGTAGTAGGCCCATAGGCCCTTGCGCTCGGAGTCCACGATCCCGGCGGCGCGCAGCTTGCCTAGATGGTGGGAGAGCGTGGACTGAGATATGTCGAACAGCGGCACCAGCTCGCAGACGCAGACCTTTCCCGCGTGCTTGCGCAGCACGTCCACGAGTTGCAAGCGGATCGGGTCGCCGAGGGCCTTGGCGACCTCGGCCATGCGCAGCGCTTCCTCGCGCTGTACGTCGGGGTAGACGACGGGCTCACAACAGGGAGCACCGTTCGCTCGCTTCTGCTTCGGGGATAGCTCCAGATCGACGGGCATCAATCTACTTATATCAATAACACCTACATCTGTCGATGTAATACGATCCGCGCGATGAACGCGCCTCCGCTTGCCCGTCGTCTGCTCGCCGAGCTGTTGGGCTCTGCGTTTCTCGCCGCGCTCGTGATCGGCTCGGGTATCGCGGCGCAGACGCTCTCTCCGAACGACGTTGGCCTAGAGCTGTTCGAGAACGCCGCCGCTACGGCCGCAGGGCTCTACA
This sequence comes from uncultured Solirubrobacterales bacterium, assembly GCA_963791485.1. Classification (GTDB taxonomy): domain Bacteria; phylum Actinomycetota; class Thermoleophilia; order Solirubrobacterales; family Solirubrobacteraceae; genus Palsa-744. The sequence goes on along the minus strand of CAWBSO010000003.1, from coordinate 77,360 downwards.
CGATCATTCTCATGTTCGGCCCCGTGTCCGGCGGGCACTTCAACCCGGTTGTCTCGCTCGCCGACGCGAGCTTTGGCGGCATCCGCTGGCGCCATGCGCTCGCGTACATTCCCGCCCAGGTTGTCGGTTGTGTGCTCGGTGCGGTCGTGGCGAATGGCATGTTCTCGCTCGCTGCCATCAGCATCTCCACGCATCACCGCGCCACGCCGGCGCACCTGTTCTCCGAGGTGATCGCCACCGCGGGGCTGCTGCTCGTGATCTTCTCGCTCGCGCGTACTAAGCGCGCACACATCGCTCCGGCCGCCGTCGGCGCGTACATCGGCGCCGCCTACTTCTTCACCAGCTCGGCCAGTTTCGCCAACCCGGCGATCAGCGTCGGGCGCATGTTCTCCAATACGTTCGCCGGGATCGCACCCGCGTCCGTTCCCGGCTACATCGTGGCGCAGCTCGTCGGCTGTGTCTGCGCGGTCGTTGTCGTGAGGGTGCTCTACCCCGGCCTAACGCCGGAGGAGGCAGCCGAAGCCGTCATGCCGCATAGCGAGGAGCCTCCGCACGATGGCGTGCGTCCTGTTCGTCTGCCTGCATAACGCGGGGTCGCTCACAGATGAGCCAAAATGCTGTTCGAGCGCGCCGCTGCTGGCAGGCACATGGCCCTGTCCGCGGGGACGACGCCGGCCGAGCGCGTTCACCCCGAGGTCGTTGAGGCCATGCGCGAGGTAGGCATCGACCTGTCCGACCGCCGACCGCAGCTCCTCACGCGCGAGCTTGCAGAGCTTGCGGATGTCGTCGTGACGATGGGCTGCGGCGATGAGTGCCCCTACATCCCGGGCAAGCGCTACATCGAGTGGGAGCTGCCCGACCTGAAGGGTCGTCCGCTTGATGAAGTCCGCGCGATCCGCGATGACATCGCCCGCCGCATCGACTCACTGCTCGCTGATGAGACTCTGAAGTGAGCGGCGCAGAAGCCGCTGCGCCGCCGCGGGCTGGTGTGTCGCTGGGCACCGTCGCGCGTGAGTGGGGCCGGGACGATCCCACGCTAGACAGCCCGGTCAAGGGTCGCTAGCTCTGCACCGTGCCAGTTTGCGCGTAGGTCATGGCAGCGGCTCGATCGGCGCAGCCCTTCAGCTCGATCACGAGCCCGTCGCGCATGGTGAGAACGACGTAGGCGATGCCCTGATCCAGCGGTCGTCCGTCGTCTCGGGGCTGATCGGGACGGAACGCCACGACGATCCGCCCGCCGACCTCGACCGTCTCCTCGATCCGCCCAGCCAGGCCGCCGTGCAGATTGCGCTTTATGACCGCGAGGACCATCTTCCGGTTCTCGCATATCTGTCCGTCCTCCACGCCGAGCCACTGCGCCTCCGGGTCGAGCGCCCCTTCCAAGACGCTCAGGTTCCCCGCGCCGCTCATTGCCTCCCAGGCCCGGTGCAGCAGCTCTATGTCAGTGCTTTCGCTCATAGGGTGATTCTCTCTGATCGCATCGGTGAAGGATGGGCAGCGGGTAATGCGCCGTCAGGGAGGCGGACGAGGATAGGCCGCATACGGGAGTGGTCAACGTCAACCGGGCACGCACCGGAGGCTACTCCCAGCCTGCCGCGTGCTCAAGGCCCGAGCAGGACGATCGCGCTGGCACACTTTTGGGTGTGCTCACTCTCTCTGGTGCCTGCGCCGTCACTTTCATGGTCCTGATGTATGCAGCCTGGATTACCGGCACAATAGGGACGGCCCTCACATCGGAGCACACGCACTTGACCAAGGAGACATAGCCATGCCCTCCGCCACCTATGGGCTCGTCAAGGGCGATCTGCACCGTCACGGCAGCCTGCGTCACGCCCACCCGCACACCGGGCCGCACGAGCACCACCACCACCGCCATGAGCACGAGCACGGTCACTCTCACGGCCTCGTGGACGAGAGCATCAAGCGCTCGCGCGAGGGCACCCGGGCCGTCACGCTCGCGCTTGCGATCCTCACGGTCACGGCCGCGGTGCAGGCGGTTGTGTTCGCGCTCAGCGGCAGCCTGGCGCTGCTGGCCGACCTGATCCACAACGGCGGGGACGCGCTGACCGCGATCCCGCTCGGCATCGCATTCGCGCTGCGCTCACCTCGCGCCGAGCGCCTCGCCGGTCTCGCTGTGGTGGCGGCCATCTTCACCTCCGCGTGCGTTGCCGCGTATGAGTCGGTCCTGCGCCTAATTCACCCATCGACGCCGGGCCATCTGCTCGTCCTTGCGCTCGCTGGAGGGATCGGGTTCGCCGGCAACTGGCTGGCCGCGCTGGTCCGAACCCGCGCCGGGCACCGGCTCAACAGCCCCGCGCTAATCGCAGACGGCGATCATGCGCGTGTTGACGCATACGTCTCGCTCGCGGTCATCGCAAGCGCCGTCGCCATCGCCGTTGGCGCCCCGATCCTCGATCCGCTCATCGGCCTGGGTATGACGGTCGTGATCCTGCGGATCACCCGCGAGAGCTGGCGCACGGTACGCGGACACTCACACCACCACTAGGGCACGAGAACGGTCTACTCGCCGTTCAACACGAAACCCTCTCCGCCTTGGGGCTCAGATGAGTCGGTAGCCGACTCCCCACTCGTTGATGACCCAGCGTCCGCCTGCGGCGTCGAGGTGTCTGATCGCTTTGGGTTGAGGAGACAGCCGAGGCCGGACGGAGCAAGACGGAGCTGTCGATCCAACCGGAGCTAAACGAGGGCTCAGTGATGAGTCCGTGCCGGTTAAGAGCCAGCCTGGATTTCTTCTGTGACGCGCGCCTCTGCGTTCCGCGCCAACATACGAGAGGAGATCTCGAATTCTGATCTCGACAGGCGACCCGCCGGTTGCCTCATCGTGGGCTTGAGTTAAAAAAGTCTGGAACTCTGGCCACGCGGGCTCCGCTTCGGCGTCGGTGGTATGCATCGGTGCAGTGTACGTGAAGCGTCTCAGCCATCGAGATCCGCTTGCGGCGCCTACGATCCCCGCTCGCCTTGGGCCTTGACGGGGATGCGCCAACCCGGCCGCGCCGCGCGCTATCCTTGACCTATGGCTGTAGATGTAAAGAAACTCAAGGGCGAGGGCAGGCGCAGTGCGGGTCGCTCCCGGGTCTCCGGCAAGCATCAGATCACGATCCCGATCGGGGCCTTCAGCGAAGCTGGGTTGCGCGAGGGGGATGTAGTGCAGGTCAAGGCCCAGGGACGTGGGCGTGTCTTGATCGCGCGCATGGATGACCTCGTAGATGAGTACGCGGGCTGCCTGAGCACGGGTGGCGAGCTTGGTCGAACCGTGCGCGGGTTGCGCCAAGAGTGGGACTGATCCTGCTCGACTCGACGGTGATCGTCGGCTTCCTGGACGCCGACGATGCCCTCCACGAGACTACCGTCGCCAGGTTCAAGGAGATCGTGGGTAGCCATCCTTTGGTGGCATCGGTCATCAGCTACGCGGAGGTCATGACCGGGGTTTCGCTTGGGCATCACCCTCAGGAGAACGTAGACGGCTTCTTCGATGCCTTGGTCAAGGATCTCCTGCCAGTCGATCGAGTCGTCGCGGCGCGCGCCGCGACGCTACGCGGCAAGCGCAGGTCGCTGTCGATGCCCGATGCGCTGATCCTCGCCACGGCTGACCTCCAGCCGGAGATCGAGACGATCCTCTGCGCCGACGGTGACTGGCCGAAGGTCAAGGGGCTCAGCTGCAAGGTGGAGCTGTTGAAGGTCGATACGCCCGCAGGTGACGACTCCGATGAGCCCGCCTGACGGGACAAGCGACTAGGGTGCAAACAAAGTGCAAACATGCCCCACGCCATCGCGCCCAACTTGGCCGGAGTGCGGGAAGGCGGACTCCCTGCCATCGAGCCAGATAGCCGACTCGGCGACATTCCGCGCCACTACCCAGGACGAATCATAATCCGCGTGTCGGGGGTTCGAGTCCCTCCTCCGGCACTAGCGAATCCCTGGGCCCAAGGTCTCGGCTGTAGTAGCGCTCTCGTCCGGGGCGGGGCTCCCCTGTGAGGTGGAGCTGTCGAAGGTCGATACGTCTGCCAGCGGGTCGCGACCATCCCAGCGGCCCTGCGCACCGTAGGGGCGGAAGCGTATGAAGGCCGACTCGTGGTGGAACGGGCGAGCGCTGTGCGCTCGGACGGCCTCGACGTGTCGGGGGTCGGCGTGGCCGCGCGCGTACGCACGCATGGCGGCGGTGGTGCGCCACAGCGAGAAGGTTGCCACCAGGCTTGGTAGCCGCGCGAACCCGGTGGAGGCGAGCAGCGCCGGGTCGCCGACCACGAGCTCCTCAGCCGCGGCGCTGGCTCGCAGGAAGCGCAGCGTTTGGGTGAGCCGCAGGCGCCCGATAGTGAGCACCGCCCCCGGCTCCTCGTCGTCCATGGGCTGCTCTTCGTCGGGGAGCCCGGGAAGCGGTGGCCATCTGCCGACGACTCGGGTTGGTTGCAGGCGCACGTGCCAGCCGCCGGCGAATCGCGCCGCGAGCGGATGGCTGCCGAGGAACTGCTCGAGCGCCTCATCATGCTCCCAGGCGGCGACCAGCGCGAAGCGGCCGAGTCGAGGCGCCGGCAGGAGGCGACCGCTCAGCGGCGCCGCGATCGCGATCTCCGCGTAGCGCATGCCTGGTACCTCGGCCGCGGAAGGGCGCGCGCGCAGCAGGCTCAGGGAGCGCGAGCCGACGTCGGCGATGTGAAAGGAGGCGATCACGAGGGGGGAGGAGGAGATGGAGGAGAAACGACCTCAATACGTTACCATATAGTACACCTAATGGTAACTTCAAGTGGCAGCGGCTCGCTTCGTCGTCCTTCCGTGGTGCCCGATCGTCCCGCCGCCTCGCGCCGGCTGTCAGCCGGCGCGAGGCGTGCGCTGATTGAGGATGCTGCCGCACGCCTCTTCGCCGAGCGCGGCTACGGCGCCACCACCGTGGCAGACATCGTCTCTGCGGCAGGTGTGAGCAAGCCGATGCTCTACCGCCACTTCGAGTCCAAGAAGGACCTACAGATGAAGCTGCTCGCACGTCGTCGAGACGAACTCGCCGCCGCGCCGCTGGACGCCTTCCTGCACGAGCCGGGCAACCCCGACCAGCGACTACCCGCGATGATCGACGCGTGGTTTGCCCATGTCGAGCAGCACCCCCACACATCAAGGAATCTGTTTCAGGATGCGACCGGCGACCCGGAGATCGAGGCGCTCCAGCGTGAGCTGCGACGACAGCAGCGAGCCGCCGACGTCGCGCTCCTGCGAGAGTTCGCCCCGCAACTGCCCGAGGCCGAGCTCGAGCCGCTGGGGGAGATCATCCGCAGTGCCCTTACCGGCCTCGCGCTCTGGTGGCTCGAACACCCGGATACCCCCCGCGCCGTGGTCGTCGCCGCGGTGCTGCGCACGACCCGGGGCGTCCTGTCGACGGTTGGCTGAGGTCCGGTGGCTTGGGTTCGCTTGGATCTGGCCTCGACCCGGATAAAATGCATGATCTCGATAAGATCAGTGATGATTTGGAGGGGCGGCTCGCCGTCAACGCGCGCGGCCAGGCTACTCTGGCAGAGCGTTTGTAGAGTTGCGACTGTCTTGGCGCCGCCGCGGACCCGGCCGAGGCACAGCGGCGAGCGGCGCGAATTGACCAACCAGCGTGGATTGAAAGGAAGCAAACATGGCATTGCAGCTAGGCGACACAGCCCCCGATTTCGAGGCCGACACGACCGAGGGCCGCATCAAATTCCATGACTGGATCGGCGACTCGTGGGTGGTGTTGTTCTCCCACCCGAAGGACTTCACGCCGGTGTGCACCACGGAGCTCGGCTACATGGCGAAGATCAAGCCCGAGTTCGACCGTCGCAACGTGAAGATCATCGGCCTGTCGGTGGACCAGACCGGCAAGCACGCGCAGTGGGCAAGCGACATCGAGGAGACCCAGGGGACGGCCCCCAACTACCCGATCATCGGCGACGGCGACTTCAGCGTCTCCAAGCTGTACGGGATGCTGCCCGCGGCGACGGAGGGCGACTCCGACGCGCGGACGCCGGCCGACAACCAGACGGTGCGCAACGTGTTCGTGATCGGCCCCGACAAGAAGATCAAGCTGATCCTCATCTACCCGATGACGACCGGGCGGAACTTCGATGAGGTGCTGCGGGTGATCGACTCGCTGCAGCTGACCGCCAACCACAGGGTGGCGACGCCGGTCAACTGGCAGCCCGGGGAGGATGTGATCATCGCGGGGTCGGTGTCCGACGAGGAGGCCAAAGCTACGTACCCCGACGGCTGGAAGACGCCCAAGCCCTACATTCGGATCGTGCCCCAGCCGCACTGAGCTGCGTCGGCCGTGCCGCGCGTCGCTCTCGCCATCGCCGTGCTCACGGCCACCGTCGCCGTGACGTCTGCCGCCGATGCGAGCAATGGCGTCCCCCGCACGCGGCGGCGCCACAGCGCGCACGTCGCGGTCATCGGCGGTCAGCCTGCGCAACCGGGCACGTTCCCGTGGATGGCTTACGTGCTCGACCTTCGCGGCAACAGCGTGGGGCAGTGCTCTGGAACGGTCGTCGCGCCGAACGTGATCCTGACGGCCGGCCACTGCGCCGAGGACGTGCAGACCGGTGTCGTGAGCGAAGCCTCGGGCTACCGGGTCACGACTGGCAACGTGGACTGGGCTGCTCCCGCAACGGAAAGGCAGGTGTCAGACGTCACCAGGGTGATCGTTTGTTCCTGCTTCGACCGTCACACTGCCGTCGGGGACGTCGCGTTGCTGCAGCTGGCCACCCCCACCACTGCGCCAGCCTGTCACGCTCGCCTCGAGCCCGCCCGGAGGCACAGCGGCGCTGCTGGCTGGGTGGGGTAAGACGCACTCCAAACAGGACACCTCGATCGAACGGCTGCAGTGGGCGCCGACGGTCGTGCAGCGCCCGCAGTGGTGCGAACGCGAAGCGTCACCATTCAGCCCGGCGAGCGAGACCTGCACGATCGACACGCCCGACCGTCAGACGGGCGCGTGCAGCGGGGACAGCGGCGGCCCGCTGCTCGTGCCAGAGCCATCGGCCGTGGGGGGCATGGTGCAGATCGGCGTCGCAAGCCACGTGTACAACGAATGCGCCACCACCAGCCCGTCCGTGTTCACGCGCGCCGCCGCGGTCTCCGCCTGGGTAAGAGGATGGGCGCAGGCGCTCGCGCCCGCCCCACCGGCCACCGCATCCCTGCCGGCGGGCACCGTCGCGGCACCCACCCTGGCTGGCATCGCCAGCGGTCGGACAGTCACCCTCGGAAATGGTGCCATCTCGCTCGTGCTCGCCTGCGACGGCGAAGGAGGAGTCTGCACGGGGGACGCCGAGGTGGCCGTCACGGTGCGAGAGGAACGCATCGTGCGGCGCGATGGCAGACGGACAGTGTTCAAGCACACCCTCACCGCAAAGCTCGCCAACGTGCTCTTCGCACTTGCGCCCGGCGCCAGCACCGTGGTCCGCTCGAGACTCTCCGTCCAGAACCGGACGCTGCTGTCCCATCTCGGCGGCGGCCGGCTCGACGTGATGCTGACAGGTCGAGGCATCGCCCACCGTGTCGTCATGCTGGAGTCGACCGCTGGCGAGGGCGTTCGCTCCAATGCGCCCGTATGACTCGAACTGGGCGAGGTGGCCACCAACCTGATCGGTCGTGCCCGGGAGGGATCTCCTCGGGACGCGGAGCATGTGCAGGAGGAGACTACGGACAAGATCCCGCGTGGGTCGTGACCGCCGTTGAGCAGGTCAACGATCCACGGATGACGTCATGATGATCACGATCGCCGGCATCGACTTCGATTACCTGGACTACGACGAGCGAGGCGTTGTGCTGTTCCTGCACGTCGGGAAGCCCAAGGAGCCACCCGCCAAGGCGTTCGAGACACCTGAGGGCCATACCGTCGAATACGACGAGCACGGTGCCGTGGTGGGATTGGAGCTGATGGGCGTCTGGCGAGCTGTCGAGAGCGGCGGCGAGCTACAGCTCACCTGGCCGCCGGCTCACGTTGCGGTCAGCGCCCTGTTGGACGCCATCGCGGCGTAGGCTAACGGCGTTAGTGCCCTTCGTGCCGGCGGTGCGAAGTCAGAGGCGACGGCTGCCCGAATGGATGGAGGGGCGCGAGCGTGGTTCCATTAGCGACGTTCAACCCTGCCGAAATGCAGAGGAGCGGAGGGTATTGGAACCAACGTTCTGGCGATATTGGCGAGGTTGTGTCGGGCCTTGTCGGCGTTCTCGGAGCTCTAGAAACGCGGTCGAGCTTGAGCCGCTTGGCGACGCGACTGGCCGCTCTGAAGGCCAGCGATGCCCCGCCACGGGTCATCAGGAGCCAGAGGCGGCGGCCACGGCGACCAGGTTGGGTCGGTGACGCGGTTGCGCGGGTGATGGCCGATCAGGAGGAGCCACTGCGGGTCGCACAGGTTCATGCGGCGGTCGAGGCGTTGCTCGGCGAGGCCGTGTCCAAGGATTCGGTGAACTGGTGTCTGTCGGCCGGCGTCCACAGGAAGGAGCGGCTGTTCGTTCGGGTAGCGCGGGGACGGTACATGCTGGCGCGTGATGGGCGGCACGCGGAAGGCGTAGGTGGAGAGAGCGGAGTCGTCCTTGGTTCGGCGTACGGTGCTCGGCTGTGTCCTTCGAGCATCCCCGGACAAGCGACCCCGACGGACGGGAGGTGGTGTTCGACGTAGGCTCCAGGCTGCACCTGGGAGAGCGGCGTCCCTGGCTGGGCTATTTCGCTCCAAGCTCTGCCACGCACTGAAAGGCCATCTGCTGAGCTGTACTGGAGTGTCAGGCCGTGCCCGCGGGTGCGAGCGAGGTCTCCTCTCGCCGGGCGGCCTCGGAGTGCTCGCGGCTGTCTCGCGAGGAGATCAGCACCGCGGCGAGGATCGCCCCGGTGATTGCGAAGCCCGCGCCGACGAGGAACGCGCGGTCGAAGCCTTTCGTCAGAGCAATCGCGGTGCTGTGTACCCCTGAGTGAAACAGGCTCTGGGTGCGGCTGTTGGCGACGGTGGCGAGGATCGCGAGGCCGAGCGCGCCCCCGACCTGCTGGGCGGTGTTGATCAGCCCCGAGGCGAGACCTGCCTCGTGCGGCTTGGTTCCCGTCACCGCCGCGATCGTCACCGACACGAATGCCAGACCGAGTCCGATCGCGGCGAGCACCGATGGGCCGAGGACGTCCGCCGCGAAGGAGCCTCCCGGCGCGGGGACGCGCGAGAACCACAGCAGCGCACCCGCGATGAACAGCAGTCCCGCGATCAGCGTCGGCTTGAACCCGATCCGCGTGGTGAGTTGCGAGGCGGCGCCTGCGGCGAGGACGATCCCGCCCGCGAGCGGGAGGTAGGAGATGCCGGTCTTGATCGGCGAGAAGCCGAGCACGTCTTGCAGGTAGAGGGAGATGAAGAAGAACATCGAGAACAGCGACATGCCGATCAGCAGGCCGACGATGTTTGCTCCCCTGAGCGTCCGCAGGCGGAAGATCGAGAATGGCATCAGCGGGTGGCGCTGGCGGCTCTCGATGATGACGAACGCTACGAGCAGCACGGCGGACCCCGCGAGGCGCAGCAGCGTCCCGGTCGAGCCCCAGCCGACGTTCACGGCGTCGACGACTGTGTAGACGAGCAGCGCAAGGCCGGCCGTGACCGTCACCGCCCCGGGGATGTCGAAGCCTTCGGTGCCATTCTCGGCGCGGCTCTCCAGCAGCAGTCGCGGGGCGAGCGTGGCGGCGATCAGGCCGATCGGGACGTTGACGAACAGCACCCAGCGCCAGCTCAGCCCGCTCGTCAGGATGCCACCGAGCAGCACGCCGGCGGCGCCGCCGAGGCCCGCGACGGCGCCCCAGATGCCGAGCGCGCGGTTGCGCTCGGCCCCTTCGGCAAACGTGGTCGTGATGATCGACAGCGCCGCCGGGGAGACGATCGCCGCGCCCAAGCCCTGGATCGCGCGCGCGATGATCAGCCATGCCTCCGACTGCGCCAGGCCGCCGGCGAGCGAAGCCAACGAGAACACGATGAGGCCGAGCATGAACATGCGCCTGCGCCCGAGCAGGTCGGCGAGACGCCCGCCGAGCAGCAGGAACCCGCCGAAGGTGAGGGTGTAGGCGTTCACGACCCACGAGAGGTTGTCGCGGGAGAAGTGCAGGGCCGCGCCGATCGAGGGCAGCGCGACGTTGACGATCGACGCGTCGATCACGACCACGAACTGCGTCATCGCCAACAGCATCAGGGCGAGGTTCTTCGCACGGGGCGTGTCGAGCGACGGCGCGTGGGCTTTGGCTTGGGCGAGCGAGCTCATCGGGAAGCTGACCTCCGGTTCCGGTTGCGTCGGCGACTATAGTGAACTATGATTCCGCTTTCAAGGGGAGGGCGAGAAAATACCGACCAAGACCTCTACAGATACCGAGCTGGAGAACGAGCGCCCGTTGCGCGCAGACGCGCGCCGCAACCGCGAACGCATCATCGAGGCGGCGCGCGAGCTGTTCGCGGGCGAGCGGCCAAACGTCCAGATGGACGAGGTCGCGCACCGCGCCGGTGTCGGCGTCGGCACCGTCTACCGGCACTTCTCTGACAAGGAGGCGCTGATGGGCGAGCTCGTCCGCCAACGCTTCGACCTCTTCAACGAGAACCTGCGCCAAGCGCTCGCGGATGAGCACTCCGGCGCGTTCGCCGCGCTCGCCGCGGCGCTGCGCGCGAACGTGGTATCGGTCGCTGAGGACGCCGCGACACGCTTCGCGTTCATGAGCGGCGGCGAGCGCGTCTTCGCCCATGCCGCCTCGGAGATGGAGGAGTTCATGCTCCTCGCCAACGAGCTCGTCCGGCGCGCCCATCTCGCCGGCGAGCTGCGCGATGACTTCCAGGCGAGCGACATCCCGATGGTCATGTGTGGCATCTGTGCGACGATCGACGTGAGCAAGCCCGGCTGGGACTGGCAACGCCACCTCACCCTGATCCTGCACGGCATGCACGTGTAGGCACAAAGCCCGCGACACCACTTGCTCGAGAGCATCGTCCGTTCAATGCAGGCGACCGGAGTTCTAGGTCGCGTCCCAGGTTCCGGGGGAATTGGCTGGGTGAGTCCCCGCTGGGGTGGGATGTTATGCGGCGATCACCTCCTGGGTGCTCTCGGCCGGTGGATGTGTGGGTGTGGTGCGCAGTTCCCGGCGTAGGCGCTCGATCTCGGCGACGGTCTTGGGGTTCATCTTCACGCCGCGCCAGCCGCGGCTTGTGAGCTCCAACACCGCCCAGATGAGTGACAGTGCCGAGGTCTCGCCGGGGAACCGTCCGATGACCTTGGTGCGCCGGCGGACCTCCACGAACGTCCTCTCCAGGAGATTCGTGGTGCGGATCCGCTTGCGGTGCTGGGAGGGGAACCGTAGGTGGGTGATCAACGCGGGCAGGTCGTGTTCGATGACGGCCATCGCGGAGGGGTACGCAGCCCGGTAGTCCTCGATGATGCCCTGCAGCTCCTGGCGGGCCTCCCCCGGGGAGCAGGCCTCGTCGAAGGTCTTCCACCAGCGTGTCTTGATCTCCTGGTGATGACGCCCGGGCAGCTTCGCGGTGACGTTCCTCAACGCGTGAACTGTGCAGCGCTGCTCAAGAGCGTCGGGCCAGATCTCCCGCACTGCCTTCCAGATCCCAGGTGCTCCATCAGCGATCACGAGCGCTGGTGAGCGCAGGCCCCTGGCGATCATGTCCCTGGCGAACGCGAGCCAACTGTCGTAGCTCTCACGGCTCCCGAGCGCCAGCCCCAGCAGAACCTTGCGGCCCTCCAGGGTGATACCCCAGCACACCAGGACGCCCTCCGCGGGCTGATCCTCGGGGCGCATCTTCAGGTAGATCGCGTCGAGGAACAGGTACACGATGTCGTGCTCCTCAAGGCGCCGCCCGCACCAGCGACGGTACCGCTCCCGGGTATCCTCACAGATCCGCGAGACCGTGCTCTTGGACGCGATTGGCTCCTCGAAGACCTCCTCCAACGCCGCCTCCACGTCGCGCGTGGAGAGTCCTCGCAGGAAGCTGCTGATCACCAGCGACTCCAGGGCGTGCGTGCGGGTCACGCCCTTGCCGAGAACCCGACTCTCGAACCCCAGCTTGCCCGCGTCGCGGACCCGCGGGCGTTCCAGATCCATCGAGCCGCTCGTCGTCTTGATCGTCCTCGGTTCATGCCCGTTGCGATGGCTGACCGTCTCCTCGGCACGCTGATAGCGCCGACGACCAAGGAACTCCGTGACCTCGTCCTCCAGCGCCTGCTGCAAGATCAAACGGGCTCCCAGACGGCCGACCACCTCCACCGGGTCCTGCTCCTGGCCAACACCGGCCAGCACCTCATCCAGCTCTTGGCGAAACCTCTCGCTCGGGGCTACCTTCTCCATGCGGGCGTACCTCCATCTTCGACTTGTTCAGGGTCAAAGCGGAGGCTACGCCCGCAACCTCAATTCCCCCGGCTCACGGGACGCGACCGAGTTCTATCGAACCACCCACTACGGGGGTCGTTGGCCGATCTGGCCAAGAGGATTGCAGGATTGCGCGCCAGCGGTGCGCAGCCACGGGCGATCAGGAGTCGGAGGCAGCGGGCTCGTCGTCCGGGCTGGGTTGCCGACGCGGTCGTTCGGGTGCTCGCCGACGGAGCCGAGCCGATGCGCCGGCAGGAGGTTCACGCGGCCGTCGAGCGGCTACTCGGCCAGCCCGTCTCTTGGGGCTCTGTCGACTGGTGTCTGAGCAACGGTGTGCGTAGGAAGGAGCCGCGGTTTGAGCGGGTGTCGTCTGGCTGCTACCGGCTCATTCGCTCCACGTAAGTCTACGCCAAGCGACTAGGCGAAGTCAATCACGTGGACGAATGAACGAGGTCCGATCACTACGGCTAAAGCGGTTGACGATTTTCGCCGATGGAAACATATCTGCCCGCCTGCGAGGCAGTCCTGCGTACCGACCACCCATGCGAAACGCGACTTGCCACAGCTACCTCGTCCTATTGGCGACCTCCGTCATGCTCGCTGGTTGCGGAGCGACCTCGACGACCGGAGCAGCGAACTCTCAGGCGGCACTAGCACGAGTGAAAGCACCGTCAGGCTATCGCCTCGTGACTTGCCACAACGCACGGGCAGAACCAGACCGCCGATGCTATCGGCACGGGCCGTTTGTTGCCATCAACGCGGCAAGTCTCAGCGCGCTCATAGCTGCGTCGGGGCTCAAGGCAGACCACAACCCCCCCCTTTGGTGTAACTCGGGCCGCCCACGGCCTTCTGCAGCAATCGCGCAAGATAATTGCCTCGCGGATGCCAACCTTGGCTCCGTGGAGTTCGAGGTTTCTGCTACTTCGGTCAAGGTACTACGCAGAAGTTTACTGAGGCCGCGAGACCTAAAAGTGATTCGAAGCATGCGCGGTACCATTTATGAAGTAACACCGGTCATGCCCGACGGCAACACTTGATCCCCGAAGTGACGCTTAGAGTTCGCCGTCACGGGACATTATGCAGGATGAGGGACATTGTTTAGGACGATGTGAATGTGATATAGCTTTTTCATCAATTGGATCAAATCCCGAATTACGCTGGTCCAACCTGACGATGTCTCGGCCTTTACGAGCGGCGCAAAATCGCTAGCTATATGGTCGGCTAGACTTGCGTATAGCTTTTGGTATGCCTCCTGGTCGTCACGGAAGTTTTCCGGATTTCCATCGTTAGCTGCAATTTCCGCCTTGATGGCGAAGTAGTAGTACGCGCATACTTCACGATATTCATTTATTACTTCAGCACTCGCATGTTTCCGTTTCAGTGCCGCCGTTGTTTCGCTCTGTATGCGCATATAATTATTAGAGAATTCAATTTCTTCAGGCGTCGGTGTTTCCTTCCCAGTCGGATCGCCAAAACTCAGCGGATTGTCCTTTGCGTATCCATAAACTTCACGTGTCTGTTCGACATTCGGATCAACACTGAGGAACTGCCCCGTAGCAGGGTCGTACTCGCGTGCGCGCAGGTAGATGAGGCCAGTATCTGAGTTGGTGTACTGGCTGTCGTAGCCGAGGGAAGTGGTTACGGTCCCGGTTTTGCCAGTGAGGTTGCCGTAGGCGTCGTAGGTGAAGGTGGCTTCCGTTTTGCCGGTTGAGCCGGTGAGCAGGCGTGTGCTTCCTTGTTGGTCATGATGCAGGTAGAGCACGGTTCCGGTGCTGTTGTTGATTTGCTCGATCGGGGTGCCCCCGGGGCCGTAGATGTAGCTGTTGGTCCCGTCGTTGAGAACCAGTGGTAGCTTTTCGGTGAGGTCCCACGCCAGGTAAGTGGTGGTGCCGGAGATGGTTTCGGAGGTGCGTAGCCCGTCGCCGTTGTAGCCGTAGGTATCTTCGATTGCCGCTTCTGTGCCTTTGGGTCGGGTGACGGATATGAGGTTTCCGGCTTGGTCGTAGCCGTAGGTTGTCGCGGGTCCGCTGGCGGGTTCGGTCTTGGTGCGCTCACCGACTTCGTTGTAGGTGTAGGTTGCGGCGGTGGCTTTTTTCAGTTCGCTTTTTTCGAGCTCGTCGGCGGCGTTGTAGCTGTAGGTGTGTTCGGTGCCGATGGTTGTCGGGTTGTTGGCGGCGTCGTATTCGTAGGGGATGCCGACCCCTTTTGTCAGCCGGCTGTTTTTGTCGTAGGTGTAGGCGGGTTTTTCTTCCCCTGGTAGTCCTTTGCTAGTGGCTTTTTCGACTAGCTCGTCTTTGTTGCGGGTGTAGGCGAGTGACGCGAGCGTTTCGCTGCTTTTTTTCATCTTGACTTCGGTCATCGCGTCGGTGTCGTCGTATTTGTAGGTGTCTTCATCGCTCGTGCCGCTCGGGAACGTCGTGGCTGTGAGGTCCGAGTCTGCGTCGTAGGTGAATTTGGTGGTGTTTTTCGACCAATCGGTCGTGCTCTTGAGCCGCCCCGCTTTGTCGTATTCGCGTTCGATGACTTTGCCGTTGGGGTACGTGATCTTGGTTTGCTCGTTGGCGAGGTCGTATTCGTAGCCAGCGGTGTTGCCGTGTCCGTCTTTGGTCGCGATCAAGCGGTCAAGCTGGTCGTATTCGTAGGTGGTCGTGCCGGTGCCATCTTCCATCTTGAGCCGGTCGCCATCTTTGTTGTATTCGTATTTCACGTCCGGTGTTTTGCCGTCCGAGTAGCTGATTTCGGTAAGCCGGTTAGCGGGGTCGTATTTGTAGGTCGTGGTTCGTTTCGCGGCGTCGGTGACGCTCACGAGGTTGCCGGCTTTGTCGTATTCCTTGATGGTCTTCCGGCCGAGCGGGTCGATCACTTCGGTGACCTGCTCAAGGACGTTGTGGACGTATTCAGTAGCGTGTTTGTTGCCGTCGATCTGCTTCTTGACCTGGCCAGCACCGTCGTATTCGGTTTCGGTGATCGTTTTGTTGGGTTCTTCGACCTTGGTCCGCTCGTTGTCGGCATCGTAGGTGTATGTCGTTTTGTGGCCTTCTGGGTCGGTCACGGTTTCGACGTTGCCGTCGCCGTCGTAGGTGTATTTCGTTTCGTGGCCGAGCGGGTCAGTGACCTTGATTGGGCGGCCCTGTGCGTCGCGTTCGGTGGTGGTGGTGTATTTGCTTTCTTCGCCGGCTTTGACGTGCCCGCGTGGGCTGACCATGCTCGTTTCCTGCGAGTCTTCGTTATAACCCCAGGTACGCTTATCACCTTCCGGGTCTATTTCCGCGGTGCGGTCGCCATAGGAGTCATATTCGTATTTCCATGTGCGTTCCAGAGGATCGGTCATGCTTTCTATTTCACCGTGAGAGCCATATTTGTATTTGATGATCTGTGTTTTCCCGCCCGGCGCGGGGCGTTCGATCACTTCCGGGTTGCCGTGACTATCGCGTTTGGTCGTGGTTATCTCGCCGCCGGCTGTGGTCATCGAGATGACATCGTGCGTTGAGTTGTATTCCCATTTCGTTTCATCGTTATCTGGGTTGATCACGCTTGTGCGGTTGCCGTGCGTGTCGTAACCGTACTTCGTGGTATGCCCGTTGCCGTCAGTAGCGCTCAGTAGCTCGTCGGCGGCGTTGAAGACACGGGTTTGGGTCGTGGCGCTCGCCGTGCCGTACCCATTTGTTGTCGAGGTCCCCACGCCATTGCTCGTGAAGTATTGAACGCTCACGTCGCCGGTCGTATGGTTGGTCGTCTTGGTATCAAACGCTTCATATTCAAAGCTTGTTGTACGTTTCATCGGGTCCGTCTGGGAGGTGACTTGGTTGGAGCTGTTGTATTCGATGGTGGATTTGCCACTCCGTCCATCGACGAGTTCTGTCATCCTATGCGACCCGTCGTATTTGAACTGCCAGCGAAGAGCGGATTCGCCGGGCTGGGTTACGCTCTTGAGGTTCCCGCTTTCATATGTGTATTTGACAATGTGTTTCATCGGGTCTTCGGCGCTTTCCACGAGACCTTCGGAGTTATACGTCAGTTTGATTTTGCGGCTTGCCGGGTCAGTGATGGTTTCGAGGTTCCCGCTCCCGTTGTAGGCAAGCGTCGTCGCGTTGCCGTTGCGATCGGTTACACTTTCCAGTCGCCCCGTGGAGCCGCTGAACTTGTATACCGTCTGATTTTCAAGCGTAAGGGTATAGCCGGTTCCTTCCGCGCCACTGAGCGTGTCCTGGGTCCACGCTGGTGCTGTGAAGGTTTCTCCCAAGCCTTCGAGGAAGGTGATAGTGCTCCCATCGGCCTGCACAAGCGTCACCTTTTTACTCGCTTTTTCGACCACGAGATGGTCACTGAACGAACTCGACCAACCATAGCCAAACACTCCTTTGTCTCCCGCAACCGCTGCCTGCGCGTTGTACGTCCGGCTCAGAACCAAACCGACCCCTCGGCCACCAATCGAAAAGTCGGTCTGCGTCTGCGAGTAGTTCCCCGACTGGCAACCCACCGATTCGGATTCCCCACACTGAGCCGGTTCCTGCGGGTCTTCTTCGCCGCCCCATCCGACAGACGCTTCGATTTGCTGAGCATCCAAAAACCTTATTCTGCTGCCTGTCACCTCTTGAATGATCCCCTGATTTTCGAACGAAAGTTCCACGCTGGCCGATTCACCTTCTGTCTTCTGAAATACCCCGTCGTTGACGAATAGAATACCGCCGCAGCCGCCTTCGTGGCATATCAGCACAGTCGATTCGGCATTGACAGTAAAGATACCCGTATTTTCGATCAACGCCCCATTTTTCAGCAGGATTTGGCCTTTGGCAATCGTAAAGCTACCTTCATTGACCAGCTTACGTTCGTAGAGATAAATCGCACCACGGTTGTCTATGGTCGACGCGCTGCCAGACAATACCGTCGTGCCGGTCCCCGACATCTCGCCTTCTTCCCACGAAAAAGAGCCCGAGATCGTCAACTTGCCGGCACCGGCCAAGTTACCACCATTCATAAGGAGGTTGCCCACCGACGCCGAGCTTCCGGAGGGGATCGTCAGCGTGCCACCACGGAGGGTTAGGGTTCCGCTCGGTACGCTGAAATCGTATCCCGTCACGCTTGCCCCACTGAGAAAGATCGAGCCTTCCAACTTGCTTCCGTTCGCGAGCACAACGGTACGTTCGGACGCAAACAAAATCTTTCCGGCCGTAGCATCAACCGTCCCCTGATTTTCAAAATCAACAGAAATGTCGGATTCACCAGACGTCTTCTCAAAGGTGCCAGTATTGACGAACAAAGGCGCAGAACCTTCTCCCGACGATGTCGAGAGCGAGCCTTCCCCGTTCGCGACGAAAGTACCCGTGTTCTTGAACTGCGCGCCTTCGTGCATCCCGATAGCGCCTTCAGTCATCGTGAACGTGCCTTCGTTGATAAACGTACGCTGCTTCAGCGCCACTTCTATGAGCCTTTCTTTAGAGCCAGACGCACCACTCGCCAAGACAGTCGTGCCCGACCCGGACATCGTGCCATTGGGCCATTCCAGCGAGCCCGTAACCTTCACCGTGGCCGCGCCGGTCAACGTGCCTCCGTTGCTCAAAACCATCGCACGGATACTCGACGCTTCCAAGGTGTCGGTGACTTCCAGTTCGCCGCCCGAGATCACGACTTCTCCTTCCCCCTGGAGCACCCCGGCGACCTGAGATGCGCTTGAGACCTTGACCGTCTTCCCCGAACCAACGCACGCGACATCGGAGGACGTGGGCACTTTGCCGGTAGACCAGTTCGCCGGGGTCTGCCAGGTCGCTTCGCTCGCGCCCGTGAAGGTGTCCGTACAAAGAGCTTCAGCGGAGGCGCCTGCCGGCACCACCGCCAGCGCCACGAGCAACGCCACCACGACGCCGACGATCCTCCATGCCGATGCCGTCTGGTGCCCCCAACTCCCATTTGCCGAGCGCATCCTGCCAAGCCGCATAGCGTCCACGAAGCCCTCCTGTTCGTCCTGCACGGATGAGTGGCAGGCGTTCTATCAGATGGCGCGGACGTCGTGTCGTGCGACCTCAGCCAACCGTCCGAACCCTCAGCATCGGCCCCGTGGGTCCAGGATACGCACGAAGGCGTCTCTGCGTTCGATCAGCCCGGCGGCCTGGAGGGCTTCCAGGGCCTCGGCGACCGCGATGGGGCTGCCTACCGCGTCGACCAGCTCCCCGACCCCCCAGCTACGGTGGCTGTGTTCGAGGAGGAGATCGAGGATGATCCACTCGACGCTGGTGGCAGGTCTGCGCATGGGATCGTCCACGGCTCAAATGAGCCGGTAGCCGACGCCGCGCACGTTGATCACCCACTGCTCGCCGCCCTCCGCGCGCAGCTTGCAGCGCAGGCGGCTGGCGTGGCTGTCGATCGTCCGTGTAGCGACGGGCGCCTGATATCCCCAGACTGCGCGTAACAGTTCCTGCTTGCCGAAGACGCGGTGGGGATCGCTGGCGAGATGGACGAGCAGGTTGTACTCCATCTGGCGCAGATTGAGGGGTTGGTGGTGGAGGCTGGCCAGGTGGGCGTCGGTGTGGATGGTCAGCGGCCCGACCGTGAGCATCTGTTTGTGCGTGGGGCTCTCGGTCCGGCGCAGGACGGCTCGCATCCGGGCTCGCAATTCCAGGTAGCTGGCCGACAGGGCGACGAAATCATCGGCGCCGGCCTCGAAGGCTCGCAGCAGGTCGGATTCGTGGGTGTGGGAGCTGAGCACGATGACCGGGACGTTCTGCTGCCAGGGGGAGGCGTCCGGGCCGCTGTTGCGGATCGTTCTCAGTAGATCGAGGGCGCCGGGCGGGGTGTCGAGTTCTCCGAGCACCACCAGGGCTGGTGGCTGCCTGCCGGCGAGTATCGTGGCGTGGTAGGCGCTGAGCGCGAGCTTGGCGGGGTAATCGTCGAAGGCCAGTTGGTCGATGGTTGCCTGGCCGATTTCGTGGTTGGCGTCGATGACGAGGATCGGCTGGTGGTCAGGCATCGAGTCGCACCTGCTTATGGGATGTCTCGACTTCGATGGCGTAGGCCAGCAGCGCGGCCGTGGTGTCGAGCGCGACGGCGAGCCTGGAGAGCGTCGTCCAGGTGGGATCGCGCAGCCCATCCTCGATCCGGGCCAACTGCTCGGGGCTGACGTCGATCGTGGCGGCGAGGTCATCGACGGTGAGGCCCTTGGCGATGCGCAGGCGTTGGATGGCGCGGCCGAGTTGCTCGCAGTCGGGCGGCGAGCCTGGGTGCTCGATGTGGTGGGGTCTGGCTTTGACGGCGGGTGGTGCGCCCCGCAGGCCGAAGCAGGTGGCGAGGATCTGCCGGACGCGCTCGACACCGATGCCGAGCGGCTCGCCGGTTGCCTTGAGTCGGTGGCCCTCGACGACGCGCAGGCGGAAGACCTCGAGATTGCGCTCGTTCACCGGCCGCTCGCTCCCCTTGGGGTGCGGCTTCAGCGTCATGCCGTGCCGGCGGAGCGCACGGACGATGTCATAGAGCGCCTCGGGGGTGATCTGGGAGTGCCAGATCAGCTCCCGGTAGGTGTGGTCGAGTAGCCGGTAGGTGGTGTTGATGCCGCCGCGGTGCAGGCACGCCAGCGTGGCGGGCTCAAGACCCATTTCCGATAGACGCATGGCGGCCGCTCAGATGCCGATGAGATCGAGCGAGAAGAGGTGGCGGGCGCAGCGTGACGCGCCGACGTAATCGTCCAAGCGCCAAGCTACACCGGCGGCCTCCAGTTCGGCGAGGGCTTCGGCAATGACCTCTGGCTCGATGTCCCGGAGGGTGCTCTGTAGTTGCTTGGCTGTCCAGCGCTCGGTGTGGTCGTCGTCGCGGAGCAGCTGGTGGACGATGGCGCGCTGCTCCAGGTATGTGTCGCTCTGTGGCGTATGATGGTCCGGCATGGGAGACAGTACCTCCTGTGTACGGTCCCCGGTCGTCACAAGCGGCCGGGGACCACTGGTTTACCCTTTTCACCAGCAAGGTCTACCAGCCCGCCAGGACGCCAAAAATCCCCCAGGGTTTGCCGGATTTTCCGGTAAAATTGGCGAGTGCGGTCGAAGGATGCGGTCCTTAAGTGCGGCGCGAAATCTGCGCACTCGTGGTTATCTGTAAATGAGGGCGAGCCGCCGAGTAACACCCACCAGGGATTTTCGATAGTGCTACCACCATCGGCGCGTCAGTACACGGCTTATGGCGATTAGCCCGCCCCACAGCTTGCCACATCATGGCCTGGCCCGGTTTGCTTTGGGGGCGACCCAGGCCCCGGCCCCTCCGGGGGGCCTGGGTCGCTCTGTCCCTCGGATTGGAGGCTTGGTATGGCGATTGTGTTGGATCGGGCGCAGCGGGATGCGGTGTACGGCTTCGTGGTCAGCGACTTGTCCGAGGCCGGTGACTTGGCGTTGGTGCTGGCAGCCGATGAAATCAAATCGCGCCCGGTGGCTGCGCCGCAACTTCGAGCAGGCGACGCAACTGTTCGATCAGATCGGGTGGGAGAAGGTGGGTTCCCGCGAGCGTTATGAGGTACAACTGAGCGACGCCGACGTGCTGGCGCTGTTCGGCCGGCTGCACGAACGGGCGAGCCGGGTCATCGATGACGCGATCAACGAGTTCGCCCGCGCGATGCTGGCCGATGCGTTCTGCGTGGCTGACGTCGCCAGCCGGACGCTCGGCGGCGTGGGCGAGCCACCGCAGCGGCTCCCTCGCCTGTGGCTGATCGAGGGCGGGCAGTCCTAGCAGTAGCTGCTTCGCCGCTGGCTCCTCGGGCGCGGTGGGTGGGAGTGCTTGGAAGCCTGTGTGTGGCGATGGCGTTTTACACTGCGATTTCGCGGTAGCGGATGGCGGCGCGAGTGGCGAACACGAAGCCGTCGCTCGTCTTGTGGGCGAGCCCGGCGCCGTGGAGGCGATCGATGGCGTCGATCGCGTTCGTCTCGTGGCCGTGCTCACGGACGACCTCGGTGATCGCCCACGGGCGCTGCACCTTGTCGTTGAGCAGGAGGTCGAGGACGAACCAATCGGTGCGGGCCTCTTCGGCGGCTTGGTCAGGGATAGGCTGCTCGTCAGGCATCGGGAGCTTGCTCCTCCTCGCGTCAGGGCCTCGGCACGGGGGCGCCAGCGCCGGGGCCGTTCTGGTTTCAAGCGGGACGCCGCGACCGTAAGGCTGGCCGGGCTGAGCGGTCAAGCTGTGGCTCCGCGGGGCCGGAGGTGGTTACTCGTCCTCGGGCGGCTGCAGCAGGGAGAGCGGGTCTGCGTCGAGCCGGGCCGCGATGCGTTCCAGGCTCTTGAGCGTCAGGTTGCGCTCGCCGCGCTCGACGCCGCCCATGTAGGTGCGGTGGACTTTGAGCTCGTCGGCGAATGCTTCTTGGCTGAGGCCCTCGCTTTCCCGGTAGGCCCGCAGGTTGTGGCCGAGGTTGCGTTGGAGGTCGCCTTCCACAGACCGGGAGCCTCCCGGTCCGCTACTTGACAGTCTACAGACTTATAAGTAGCGTCCGTGCGGACAAGTGGCTGTACGGGGCAGCCCCAACCGCAAAGGAGTCTGAACATGAGGAGACCACCAGCGTTGTCGCAGCGCTTGGCGTACTGGCGAGCGCCGGGATCATGGTGGCTGCTCTGAGCGGCTGTGGATCGTCCGGCCCGAGTCGCTCGACAGGCTCGGCCTTCGCTGCGCGGGAAGCCCACGAACAAAGAGAAGCAGCCGAATCGACGCCGACCTCAACGACGATGCCTGCAACGACCGGCACGATGCCGGAAATCGGCACCTACACCGTCACCACCACGAACACCAAGCTCATCGCGCAGGTGAGGCTCGGCCCACTCCGCTACGGACAGGCTGGAGCACCACCAGCGGAAGTCCTCGAAGCCTGTCAAGGTGCCAGCAACAGCGATAGCACTGGAAACGCTGCCTTCGCACAAGGGGAAGTGCTCTATACTTACGCCCAAGGAAGTGTGCCGTTTCAGGTGGATATCAACGGCAAAGGCAACATGCAGGGCGTGAGTCCGTCCGAAGACAACTCTGCCTCCAACTTTGCGCTGCATACCTCGACAGGCTGGACGTGCAGCGGACAAGAAATAACACAGTTCACCTTCCAGCCGCACGAAAAGGTCAGCGTGCCATTTTGGGTTATAAACAGCGAAGCGCGGACCAACGCTCGCCCACGACTGTCGCAGCACGAACTTGATGGTGTCTCGATCAACCTAAAGCCGTTTGGGGCGTGGGAACACGAACAGCGTACTTCCATCACGGTCAGCGGGCCACAGGTCGTCACCTGCCCGAGCGAAGAAGGTGAACAGCGATATAAGCTGCTACCCTATGCACAGTTGGACAACAGCAGTGCGGGATGCCACAAGGGCGGCGGTTCATTCATAGCTGGTAGATGACGCCGTGATCGACCAAGCGGTTGCTATTGTCGGGCGGTCGAGGCCGGCAGCATGACATGAAGACTCTCGGCGATGGCTAAGTGGAGTTCCCCCGGTTCGGTGGACACGGTTGATTATGCGGCTATTGCCTCTGGTTGATGTTGTTCGTGTGTGATTCTCTCGTACTCGCTCGGGGAGAGCTGCCCGAGTCGGGTGTGGCGTCGCCGGCGGTTGTAGAAGACCTCGATGTACTCGAAGACCTCACCGCGGAGCTCGGCCTTGGTCGGCCAGGCGCGGCGGTGGATCAACTCCTTCTTGAGTGTCGCGAAGAAGCTCTCGGCGACGGCGTTATCGAAGCAGTCACCCCGAGAGCCCATCGACTGAGCGATCCCAGCGGCCCTAGCCTTCTGGCCAAGCGCCAGAGATACGTACTGGCCGCCCTGATCTGAATGGTGAATGAGCCCTGGCCCAGGAGAGCGACGCTCGAGCGCCATCTGCAGCGCGTCGGTGACGAGCTCTGTGCGCATGTGGTCAGCCATCGACCAGCCAACGATCCTGCGGCTATAGGCGTCCTGCACGGCAGCGAGGTACAACCAGCCCTCCCAGGTCCGCAGATACGTTATATCTGCTACCCACAAACGGTTCGGGGCGCTCGCGAGGAAGTTGCGGTCGACCAGGTCCTCGCAGACCCTCACACCCGGCACCTTGATCGTCGTGCGTCCCTTCTTCCTGAGCGCCAGACCGCTGATGTTTGCTTGGCGCATCAGGCGCTCCACGCGCTTGCGAGCGACATGCAAACCGTCGGCCAAACGCAGCTCAGCGTGAATCCTCGGCGCTCCATACACGCCACGGTTATCCGTGTGGATCTCCCGTATGCGACGGGTCAGCTCTTCGTCTTGGCGCGCTCTAGCGCTAGGCTTGCGCCCCAGCCAAGCATAGAATCCAGCGCGGCTGACACTGAGCACACGACACATCGTCTTGACGGAGTAGTAGGCCTTTTCCGCAGCGATAAACCTGAACGCGCTCACCGGGTCTCGCTCTCCTTGACGAAAAAGGCCGCTGCTTTTTTTAGTATTTCACGCTCTTCGCGCAACACCCTGTTCTCCCGCCGCAACGCCACCTACTCCTCACGCTCCGCAGACACAAGCCCCTCACGCTCGCCGGCATCGATCTCGGTCTGCTTGACCCATATCTTCAACGACGCAACCGATACACCAAGGTCGGTCGCTACGCGCGCGAACGACAGCCCCGAGGAGCGATACAGCTCAACCGCCTGCGCACGAAACTCAGGCGGATACCCACGTCTTCCTCCACGATTTATAGCCATGACTGAACATCCTTTCAGCTGCGTCAGACGACGCAGCATTCAGGTGTCCACGAAAGCGGGGGAACTCCAGATCACCTTGCTGGAACAGGCATCCTAGCCCAGCAGGCAAACTCGAAAGACGAAAGGTATGGGGCATGGGTGGCTCAAATCCAATTTGATTTGGGCCACCCACACTTTCCACCACAGGCCGTAGGCAAATATACTGTAGAGAGAAAAGGGCAAATTGTGGCTGGACGTCACACGCGAATTAAGATACATAGTTAACAAACGTCACAATGTGTAATACAATAGGAGGAGTAAACAGGAATGAGATATGACAGCAGTACAGGCACGAGAGCTCGGACGATTGATCAGGCGAACTCGCCGCAGCCGGGGGCTCACCTTGCGGGCGCTGGACGAGTTGACGGGCGCGTCCTACGGTTGGCTCGCCCGGCTGGAGCGCGGTGTGATGACGAGTCCGGCGCCGAGCAAACTGACCGCTGTGGCCGAAGTGCTCGATATACCGATGGAGCGCATCGACCGCATGACTCGCGGCAAAGTCGCAAGCTCGCTACCAGCCATCCGTACATACTTTCGCACGAAGTACAAGCTCGACCCCGAGGAAATCCGGCAGATCGAGGACGTGTTCGATCGGATTCGCCGCGACCGCCGCGAGCATCACCACGACGGAGAGATACACGACTGATGTCAACCGAGGGGGTGGGCATGGCGGGGCCGCCGAGGCCCCGGCTGGTGCAGCGCTTGCGCGCGCTGACGCCGCCGTGGTCAATCACCCGCCGCGAAGCACGATGGGTCGCCGAACGGCAAGCCAAGCTCCTGCTCAACGAAGCCGGTATCACCGCGCCGCCGGTCCCCGAGCGTATCGTGACCGAGCTTGACGGTGTAACCGTCTACCCGCTCGCGCAGGTGCCGGTGAAAGGATTGATGGGCGTCAGCAAGCCAAGCAGTCGTGGGGGAGACATCCTGATCGACGGCAGCTTGCCATCGACTGAGCGACGGGTGACGCTCCTGCATGAACTAAAACACATCATCGACGGCGGGCACACCACACGGCCACGGCAGGCCGGCAGCCAGAGCAGCCACGAAGGACTCTGCACCGACTTCGCGCTGAGCGTCCTGATTCCGGCGCCGTGGCTGCGCGCCGACTGGCAGGCCGGGCACCACAGCGTGCGCGCATTGGCCGAGCGCTACCAAGTACCCACCGACGGGATACGACACCGCTTGCACACGCTCGGGCTGGTGAAGCACGCGCCGTCTCGCCAGCATCGCTCGTACTGCCAGTGGCAGCAACATGACACAACCAAAGGAGAAAATCAATGAAGTACGCCCAAGCCAAAAATATCGATACCAAAGCAGAGACGACCATCACACCGAGCAGCGAGGGCGACATGATCGTGTTGAACATCGACGACGGCATGGAGCGCGAGTACGAACTACACCGCCAGGAGGCACAAGACCTACTTGACGGTATTCAGCTCGCAATGAACAAGGCTCAGTAACCGCTACCTGCCATCGGGCAGAAAGGAGAAAACTGTGAACACAATGAACCACACAAGAAACAAAGATAACCATCGGACGGCCGGCGTATATGTACGAGTCGCGTCCAGCGACCGCGCCGACCACGAGCATGGGCTCACGGCACAGCGCGAAGCGTGCAAACGCGAGGCCGAGCGACTCGGCGCGGCGATCACCGGGGAGTTCGTGGACCTTGGCGCCACTGTCACGGAGAGGAGCCCACGATGACCCTGACGCTCACCCAACCGGCCGACGCTCCGCCGGTCGAGCCGACGAACTTGGCCGTCAAGCGGGCCGTGATTTACCTGCGGGTCTCCTCGGCCGGGCAGGTTCATACCGACTACGACCCCGAGGGCCTCTCGATCCCCGCTCAGCGTGAGGCGTGCCAGCGCTACGCCGAGCGACTCGGCGCGAGCGTGATCCGCGAGTACGTCGAGCCCGGCGTGTCCGCTGGCTCGCTGCTCAAACGCGCCGCGTTCCGGCGGATGATCGATGAGACTGAGCAGCAGCGTGACGTGGACTACGTGATCGTGTGGAGCGTCTCGCGCTGGGCGCGCGAGCAGGAGGACCATTGGGTCGCGCGCGGCATGGTCAAGCGCGCCGGCGCGAAGCTGCTCTCGGTCAAGGAGCCGATCGGCGAGGAGACCTCGCACGGGATCATGCTGGAGGGCGTGATGGCTGCCGTGGCGGCCGGGCGACGCATCGAAATCTCCGAGGAGGTCAGGCGCGGCATCAAACGCAAGATCGAGGTCGGCGGCACGACCGGCCTGGCGCCGATCGGCTATCTGAACATCCGCGAGCCACTGCCCCAGGGCGGTGAGGTCCGCACGATCGCCATCGACCCGGAGCGCGCCCCGATCATCCGCTGGGCGTTTGAGACCTACGCGACCGGCCTGTACAGCATCGCCGAGATGGCGCTGCTGCTGGAGGCCCGCGGGCTACGCACACGCGGCAACCGCCGCCGCGGCCCCCAGCCGCTGAACATCTCACGAGTCCACGAACTCCTGACCAGCCCCTACTACGTGGGCTACGTCATCCACAAAGGCCGCACCTACGAAGGCCGGCACGAGCCGCTCATCAGCCAAGACCTCTTCGACGAGGTGCAGGCCGTGATCGCCTCCCACCGCACCTCCGGGGAGCGTGACCGCCGCCACCAGAGCTACCTGAAGGGCACGATCCGCTGCGGCACCTGCGGCAGCCGCCTGGTCTACTCCCGCCACCGCGGCAACGGCGGCATCTACGAGTACTTCGTCTGCCCGCGCAACCAGCGCGGCGAATGCCCACAAGGCTACCAGCCCGTCGACCTCGTCGAGAGCGCCGTCGAAGACCACTACGCCAGCGTCTCCTTCAGCAAGGAGGAACGCGAGACGATCCGCAAGGCCCTCACCCACGACCTCGACGAGCGCGTCGCCCTCGCCCAGCGAGAGATCGACAACTGCCGGGGCGTCCTCGAACAGCTCAAAGAGGAGGAGCGAAAGCTCCTACAGATGCACTACCAGGAGCGCATCAGCGGCGAACTCTTCGACGAGGAACAGGCCCGCATCCGAACACGCCGCCACGACGCCGAAGCCCTGATCGCCCGCCTGAGCATCAACTACGAAGACGTCACCGCCACCCTTGAGGCCGCCCTGGAGATCCTCGGTCGCGTCCCAGGTTCCGGGGGAATTGGCTGGGTGAGTCCCCGCTGGGGTGGGATGTTATGCGGCGATCACCTCCTGGGTGCTCTCGGCCGGTGGATGTGTGGGTGTGGTGCGCAGTTCCCGGCGTAGGCGCTCGATCTCGGCGACGGTCTTGGGGTTCATCTTCACGCCGCGCCAGCCGCGGCTTGTGAGCTCCAACACCGCCCAGATGAGTGACAGTGCCGAGGTCTCGCCGGGGAACCGTCCGATGACCTTGGTGCGCCGGCGGACCTCCACGAACGTCCTCTCCAGGAGATTCGTGGTGCGGATCCGCTTGCGGTGCTGGGAGGGGAACCGTAGGTGGGTGATCAACGCGGGCAGGTCGTGTTCGATGACGGCCATCGCGGAGGGGTACGCAGCCCGGTAGTCCTCGATGATGCCCTGCAGCTCCTGGCGGGCCTCCCCCGGGGAGCAGGCCTCGTCGAAGGTCTTCCACCAGCGTGTCTTGATCTCCTGGTGATGACGCCCGGGCAGCTTCGCGGTGACGTTCCTCAACGCGTGAACTGTGCAGCGCTGCTCAAGAGCGTCGGGCCAGATCTCCCGCACTGCCTTCCAGATCCCAGGTGCTCCATCAGCGATCACGAGCGCTGGTGAGCGCAGGCCCCTGGCGATCATGTCCCTGGCGAACGCGAGCCAACTGTCGTAGCTCTCACGGCTCCCGAGCGCCAGCCCCAGCAGAACCTTGCGGCCCTCCAGGGTGATACCCCAGCACACCAGGACGCCCTCCGCGGGCTGATCCTCGGGGCGCATCTTCAGGTAGATCGCGTCGAGGAACAGGTACACGATGTCGTGCTCCTCAAGGCGCCGCCCGCACCAGCGACGGTACCGCTCCCGGGTATCCTCACAGATCCGCGAGACCGTGCTCTTGGACGCGATTGGCTCCTCGAAGACCTCCTCCAACGCCGCCTCCACGTCGCGCGTGGAGAGTCCTCGCAGGAAGCTGCTGATCACCAGCGACTCCAGGGCGTGCGTGCGGGTCACGCCCTTGCCGAGAACCCGACTCTCGAACCCCAGCTTGCCCGCGTCGCGGACCCGCGGGCGTTCCAGATCCATCGAGCCGCTCGTCGTCTTGATCGTCCTCGGTTCATGCCCGTTGCGATGGCTGACCGTCTCCTCGGCACGCTGATAGCGCCGACGACCAAGGAACTCCGTGACCTCGTCCTCCAGCGCCTGCTGCAAGATCAAACGGGCTCCCAGACGGCCGACCACCTCCACCGGGTCCTGCTCCTGGCCAACACCGGCCAGCACCTCATCCAGCTCTTGGCGAAACCTCTCGCTCGGGGCTACCTTCTCCATGCGGGCGTACCTCCATCTTCGACTTGTTCAGGGTCAAAGCGGAGGCTACGCCCGCAACCTCAATTCCCCCGGCTCACGGGACGCGACCAGATCCTCGGCGAAGACCTCCACGACCTCTACCGCCGCGGCGACGACACCATCCGCCGGCTCATCAACCAGGCCATCTTCAAAGCCCTCTACATCTGCGACGAATCCATCACCCAGGCCGAGCTTGCCGAGCCATTCGCCCAGCTACGCGCCCTATACAACGCCATACGCGGCCTTCCCGCCCCAACCCCAGCCGCCCCCCGGCTGGCCCGCGACAGCGGCCGAACGGCGCCCCAAAACGCCAAAGGCCCCGACCCCGCCAGGGGCCGGGAACCTTCGCGTGGTGGTTCGATTAGCAACGTTCTGGTGCGGATGAGAGGACTCGAACCTCCACGGACTTACATCCACACGGACCTGAACCGTGCGCGTCTACCAATTCCGCCACATCCGCGTGATGGTGGAGCGACGATATCGCACGGGCCGTCCTCCGAGCCGGCATCTCCCGTGCCGCAGTTGCGCAACGGCTCGCTTTGCTAGCCTCGGGTCTCCCTCTTGTGCAGGCCGCCATCGTCTAGGGGACTAGGACGCCGCCCTCTCACGGCGGTAACACGGGTTCGAATCCCGTTGGCGGTACTCCCGAACGCCCTGTCCAGTACAGAGTTTTCGCTTGCTCAGAGGCCCCGCGTGCCAGGATTTGTGCCAGTCGTGCCACGCCGACCGTGAGTAGGGGCCGGGCGCTCGCCTGCGGCTCGGTGCCGGGCGGCGCAGCGTCGTGGCCCTACGGTGCCGCGGGCTGGGGCGCTACTTTGTAGGGCATGACCGCGAAGGAGAAGCTGCGGCAGACGGTCGAAGAGCTTTCCGAGGCCGAAGCTCAGGACACGCTTGGCTTCATCGTCCGCCGACGCAGCGACCGCGATACCCTGGCCGAACTGCTTGACCGTGCCCCCGTCGATGATGAGCCGACTACGCCCGAGGAGGACGAGGGCGCGCGCGAAGCCAGCGCCCAGATTGCACGCGGCGAGGTGATCTCGGCGGACGAGATCAGGCGCGAAGTCGCTTGAGCACCAGCGGCGGCTGGATCTTCTCGGCACGGGCGGGGCGTGACTTCAAGCGTCTCGACCCTCCCGTCAAGCGCCTCATCGTAAGCGCCCTCGATCGACTTGCAGGCGATCCGCCGGCTGGCGATGTCGTCAAGCTGGCGAACGCAGATGAATGGCGCCTGCGCGTAGGCGACTGGCGGGTTCGCTTCGAGCGCGACACCGAAACAGGGGTCATCTACGTCTTGCGGGTCCTGCCCCGTGGTCGTGCCTACAGGGATTGATGCCGAGGGGGCGGGGTTCAAGAAAAGCGCCGTGCGATGCGAGCCACCGGCCGAGACGGCGCGCTGCGCGCGATCGTCACGCCACGCGCCAGTCGGTGTCAGGACTTGCTCCCGCCGGTCCGAATCTCAAGGGCATTGAGATACCTGGCTCACCCGGAGGGCGGGGTATGATGCGCCCGGTCCTCGACATTCGTGGTGGCGAGTCCGGACATTGGGTTTCCTCTCGGAAGGAGTCAAGCGCCTAATGCAAGTACCGGAGGAGATGTTGAAGTGCGTTGTGTTCGTCTACGTCGCCAAAGGCAACGAGAGGAAGCCTGTGGGAACCGCGTTCTTCGTGGGCTATCCGGTCCCGGGCTATACCGAGGAACCGCTGGGACTGCTGCTCACGGCCAATCACGTGATCGCAGCGATTCGCGCGCATGGAGACGACGGGAAGGTGCACCTACGGTTCAACAAGAAAACCGGAGGCACCGTATGGGCTGCGGTGCCGCTGGACGCTTGGCACCAGCCGGACTCAAAGGTCGATTGCGCGATGTTCCTGTTTCGGCCGGAGCCGGAGTTGGGCGTTGACTACCGGGCATGGGCGCTGTCCCCGGCGGTTGCGACCGATGAGGTCATAAGGGAAGAGGGCATCGGACTAGGGGATGAGGTCTTCACAGTCGGCCTTTTCCGCAATCACTTGGGAACAGATCAGAATGAGCCGATCGTGCGAGTGGGCAACATCGCGGCCTTCCCGACCAGCGAGGTCCAGTCCAAAGATTTCGGGCCGCTAAAGGCGATTCTCGTTGAGGCCCGCTCTATCGGTGGTCTCAGCGGCTCCCCGGTCTTTGTTCATATGGGTTATGCGCGGTGGCGGGAGGGTAAGGACGGCAAACAGGGTGAAGTTGCGCGGGCGGGTATTGCCACTCCGCTCTTCCTTCTCGGGATCATGCACGGCCATTGGGATGCGCCCTTGAACTCGATAGATGAGAAGATTAACGTGGGAATAGCGATTGTTGTTCCCGCAGAGCAGATAATGAACGCGATACGGCCGATCATGGACGAGATGGCGGCTCTACGGCGCAAAACAGCGCGACAGCGAAGGTGGCGCTGTTGCCGACTCACTCGGCAGCGATGCGTCGGAGTTCGAGCGCTTCGAGGACTTGACGCGGAAGCTGGTGCAGGTCCCGAAGTCCGAGATAGACGAGAAGCGCAAGGGGAAGCCGTGAGCGCCACGCCCAGTCCTGCGACGTGGCGCCCCCAGCGGTCGTCAGTTGACTCGGCCGACGATCTGGACCATGCGGAAGGCCGCGCGGGTGGCGAACACGTACCCGTCGCTGGTCTGGTTGACCAGGCCGTTGGTGCGCAAGGACCGTATGGTGTCTTTGATGAGCTTGCCGCGTTCGAGGGCACGGCCGAGGTCCCAGACGGACCAGATCGGCAGGTCATCCCCGGTGAGCAGGTACAGCATGTCGCGCTCGATCGCGTTGAGTTCGGCGACGACATCGGGTATAGGGTTCTCGTCAGGCATGGGAGGCATCGTCTCCTGTGTCTAGGCTCCGGTACGGGCGACCACCCGTGCCGGGGCCGATTGGTATGGTCTCTGCGACTTATAGTGTATAGACTCATAGCAGTCAAGCGGGGAGACTACCCGCTTGCCCGCTATGTCTCCCGTTCACGCTGCATTCGGCGATGCGCTCCGGGAGCTACGCGCCGAGCGCGGCATGTCGCAGGAAGCCGTGGCGTTGGAGGCTGGCCTGAATCGCGGCTACTACAGCGGCGTGGAGCGCGGGGTCCGCAACGTCTCGCTCGCCAACATCGTCAAGATCGCGGGCGCGCTCGGCGTTCCTGCGTCAGCGGTACTCGCGCGGGCCGAGGCCATCCGCGGTCGCTAGAGCTGCGCCACTCAGCGCTGCCCGGTCACTTCGGCGTATGTCAGGCGGAGCCCGAACACGGCGTGCATCACGGCCTCGAAGCGTCCGTAGTCTCCGAGGCCGCGCTGGTTGTACGTGAACGTGT
The DNA here is from genome assembly GCA_963791485.1 of uncultured Solirubrobacterales bacterium. Taxonomy (GTDB): domain Bacteria; phylum Actinomycetota; class Thermoleophilia; order Solirubrobacterales; family Solirubrobacteraceae; genus Palsa-744. The sequence continues at coordinate 45,522 of CAWBSO010000003.1, read as the reverse complement.
GCTCATCGAGGTAACGGAACAGGTGGAAGGGCTCCACGCTGACGTAGGTCCCATGCAGGCCGCGCTTGAGGAGGCTCCAGAAGTCCTCGATCCCGTTGGTGTGGACCTGCCCATCGACGTAGCGCTCGGCGTGATCGACGGTGGCGTGCTCGAAGTCGCCCGAGCGGCCGGAGTAGGACGGCAGCGCTTCGGTGTAGACGGTCGCTCAGGGCCTCACGTGCTCGGCTACGTGAGCTTCGAGGGTGGGCCGCTTGCGGCTCGGCACGACCGTGGCGCGGGCCTCCCCGCCGATGAATCTCACGAGGGATGCCCGCCCAGCCTGTTCATCTTGGGTGTTCGTCAGGGTGTTCGTCTATAAGCCGAACCCCCAAACGAACACTCTGGCTGCCCGCTCGCCCCCGAAATTTGGCTCTGCTGCTGGCCTAGAGGAAGGGGGTCCCCGCCTCTCCGCTTTGCTCCAACCCGGGGACCCCCTTCCTCGACCCACCACATCACAGATGTAGTGGAAGGACCAGCAGCAGAGCGGGGGCGTGAGCGAGCGGGCAGCCAGGGTGAAAGGCAGGACAACGAGAGAAGAGTCGGGGTTCTTCAAGGAGGCGTGGGGGTGCTGGGCGAGGTGGGTGGCGTGGCGCGGGTGGCAGGGAATGGCTGTGGATGGTTGCTGGGTGTGGTGGCATGGCAAGGTGACGTTACGTGGCGGGGATGGTGGTTGGCGGACTTCGGAGCGGGGATCGCGGGACCGAACATGGGACCGGGAGCGTCGTAGCGGAACGGCGACGTTAGGTGGTGGACGATCGCGGTCGCGGCATTGGCGGGGGTGTGAAGCAAGAGTGAGCGCCCCGAGCACCACCACGTCGAACATCTGCACGGCGATCACGGTCCGCGTTAGGTTGCATCCTCCGATCGCGCCATACTTCGGCCCATGGCGTTCCGCCCCCTATCGCAGCGTAACAGCCCCAACTCCGAGTTCGATGGGCCTGACGACGGCGTCCCGGCCTGGATGTACCAGTCGGTCTGCCGTTGGATTGACGGCGTGATCTACGTGCCTCGCCGCGCTGGGCAGGCACCGAGCGATGACTTGCTCCTTGCGGCGGAGGCGGCCCTTCATGTGACATTCGACTGGAAGACAGGCTCCTTCAGTGCCCGCCCTTCTGCGCTTGCACGCATCCGGCGAGATGGTGAGTTTGGACTGGACTTTCTCGATTTTCTGCTCGGCCTGGTGCAACAAGACAAGGCCGCTGACCTAAACGCGATCCTTTTGCGGTCCTCGTCAGCGTGGGAAGTCCGCGCTGCCTCTGAGCCACGGCAATTCGAGCTTGTGCGGCGGGCCATCGGACCCGTCACTGACGCCATCGAAGATGTGCGGCCAGTGAGCGAGCGGGCACACGCGCATTTGATGACGGCTTGGAGCAAGCTGATGGGACGTAATCCAGACCCTTCGACCGCCTACCGTGAGGCGATTCGGGCCGTGGAGGTGGTAGCGGCTCCGGTGGTCACTCCCAATGACAAGCTCGCCACTCTCGGCAAGATTATCAACGCCATGCGCGACAAGCCGGAGAAGTGGACCGTCGATCTTGCAGAAGCCAGGCCCGAGCAGGTGACGGAGCTGGCGGCGATGATCTGGCAGTCGCAGTTTGACCGCCACGGGACGCACGACGAGTCGATCCCGCTCAGTGTCTCGCAAGAGCAGGCTGATGCCGCTGTGCATATCGCCATCGCTCTTACGCGGCTCTTTGCAGGAGGACATATTCGAGCTGCCTGATCGTCCAGGATCGTCTTCTCCGGTCAGCCAAGTGGTCGCGTCAAGGAGAACGCATGAACACGCCAAATGCCCGGATAGCGTTCGGCCGGGCGATGAGATCGGCCCGAAGATAGGATGCGCGGTATTCCGTCTGAGCTGGACAGCCCCCAAGATGTCATCGACCTGGGTCCTCGGCCGCTCTTTCTGTTGGGCGCTGGAGCCTCGGTTGAGGCTGGTATCCCTGCGACCTTCGATGCGACGAAAGAGATTGTCGCCAGGATCGGCAAGGCGCCTCGACATGCTCGGCTGGCACAGGCGCTCAACTTTGTCTGTGGCGCGCTTCTTGCATACGATTCAGCCGAGGGGGCGAGTCCGTATGTCGGGCTTGATGTCGAGCGAGTCATCGCCGCAGTCGAACTGCTCGCTGAACGTAGAACGCTGGAGGTTTCACCGTTTGTGTCCGCCTGGCATCCTGCGGTCGATATTTGGGACCGGCAACAATCACCAGGCTTTTTCGACAGCACGCTCCAAAAAGCCATCATTGAGGGGCGTGGCCGGAAGCCCCAGGCTCTGATAGAACAGCTAATCGACGCGCGAACGGGCGTGGGCTCGGGGCAAACGTACAGTGAACTCCAACGGCAGATGATTGACGAACTGCGTGGAATCGTAGGCGATCCCCGGAACCTCGATTACCTTCGCCCGCTGGCCGACGCGGCTCGTGCCCGCGCTGGGATATGGGTTGCGACCCTGAACTATGACCTAGCGGTCGAGCGGGCCTGTCAAACATATGGCGCGAGCGTCTATACGGGCATAGAGGATTGGATTGCAAATCGCTCATGGAACTGGGAGACGACCGTTGATCTAAAGCTGCTGAAGCTCCACGGGTCCATTGACTGGCGTTGGGATCGGGCAGAGGACGAACCCGGTCAAATGCCTGTTCCGACGGTCGTGCGGACAGAAGAACCAGAATCCGATTCACGAAGCCCCGTGATCCTTTTTGGTCAGCGTGGCAAGCTGCGTGAGGAAGGACCATTCCTTTCACTTCTAGCGGAGTTTGAGTTGGCGCTTGCCGAGGCAAATCGCCTCATCGTGATCGGCTACTCGTTCCGGGACCCTCATATCAACACCGTTATTAGGCGGTGGACGCGGGGCGACTTGGCGAGGACGATAGTCGTGGTCGATCCCAGCTTCCCGGATCGCTCAGCATGGCGACGATCAGGCGACTTCCGCATGGACCTACTCAGGCATCTGAACCCGCCCTCTCGGAGTCCTGGGCGCGATTTTGTCAGCCGGCTGGATATTTGGAGAGTCCCGGCATCGGAAGCTCTGGCGAAAATGACTTGGACCTCACATTAGTGCGGCTCGCGTCGGAAGCGTGCTACGGACTAATTTGGGCGCTTGCCGTACAGCGACCCGTAGGTCATCCCTGATCGTTGGTGAAAGTTAGCCGGCGACGGTTCGCCGGGAGACGGGTAGCAGGTCGCTCCCCCGCTGTCAAGCAATTTCAAGTCCCCGCCTGCGGCGGGGCACTGCTTGTACTTGCGAATTTGCTTGACAGCTCCTCCACGACCTGCAAATGCCGCACTTGTGTTGGGCAGGAGCCCAACTGGCTCAAAGGAGCCCAGACCCTTTGGGGGAACCATGCGTCATCCCATCGCACTCAACCAGGTTGCGACAAAGGAGTAGTGAAACAGAAAGGAGAAACATCCGCCTGCCGTGGGTGTATAATGAGCGGGCCGATCAAGAGTTGGTGCCCTGCCGGTGTTGGCTTACCGGCAGGGCCGCACGAGAAGAAATGGGGTCTTCCCATGCAGGCACAATGTAGCGTCTCGCGCGTCGGTCGTTCAGACTGCGACCGTCGGCAGATGGTAGACGAGGCTCCAGTGTCGAGCCGGTGGGGTCTGCGGGCTTCGCGGCTATCGAGTTCCGTGCTGGCGCTGGGGTGCAGGAGGAGTAATTCGTTTGCGTGGCGGGGGCGTTGCTCGGCTTACCTACAGAGAGCCCATGCAGCCCCTCGGCCAAACACCGCGACTACGGCACGCCAAGGACACCCAGCGCCGTTCGCTGGCGTGTGGAGGCACCCTCCCATGAGGCTTGACCCGGCCGATGCCAAGCAGCTTGCGCGACGGGTCGGCCCTGCGGTGCCGGCGTTGGCCCTTACCGTCGAGCAGGCTTGCTTGTCGCTGAATGTGTCGTGGGACTTTTGGCGGGCGAACATAGAACCGGACATCGCGCTTGTACGCATCGGTAGGCGAAAGCTTGTCCCCACCCAGGAGCTTGAACGCTGGCTCGATGCGCACGCCGAGAGGGCGGTGGGATGAATGGGGCGCCGTTCAGGGACTTTGCCGTGGCTCACATTGACGATCGTGAATGATTGCTCGTCTCACGATCCGGGCGCCCGGCCGGGCTGGCGTGTGGCGGAAACTCTGGAAATGACGACCGAAGGGAGCAGGTGACATGGCCGCTGGAGTGTGGCAGCGCCACAACAGCAAGTGCAATCGCAAGCGGGGCTGCAAGTGCCCGTGGCAGGCGTCGGTCTACAGCAAGCGCGACGGGAAGAAGATACGCAAGGCGTTCCCGTCGCAGGCCGCAGCGGTCGCGTGGCGCGACGACGCGCGCTCAGCGGTACGCAAGATGACCATGCGCGCTCCCACGTCGATCACGCTCAGGCAGGCCGCGGATGGACTGCTCGCCGGAATCGGTGATGGCTCGATCCCGACCCGCTCAGGTACGCGGTACAAGCCTGCGGCGATCCGCAGCTACGCGGAGGCCCTGCGCCTTCGCATCCTGCCCGCGCTCGGCGACATGCGGCTCTCGGACGTGCGGCGGACGGACGTGCAGGACCTCGCGGACCGGCTCACCGCCGAAGGTCTCGCCGCCTCGACCGTGCAGAACCAACTCGACCCGCTGAGGGTGATCTTCAGGCGCGCGGTCCGCCGCGATCTTGTGGCGGTAGACCCCACCAAGGGCCTTGAGCTACGCAAGCCCGACGGCCGGCGCGACCGGATAGCGAGCCCCGATGAGGCGCGCGAACTGCTCGCCGCGCTCCCGGTGGAGGAGCGCGCGTTGTGGGCGACAGCGTTGTACGCCGGCCTGCGCCACGGTGAGCTGCGCGCGCTCAGGTGGGCGGACATCGACATCGAGGGCCGCGTGATCCGCGTGGCGCGAGGTTGGGACGCGAAGGAGGGCGAGCAGGACGGCAAGAGCGCCGCCGCCCGCCGGACCGTGCCGCTCATCGCGCGGTTGGCACCCTTCCTCGCCGCACACAAGCTCGCCACGGGCCGCGACGATGATGCGCTCGTGTTCGGCGCGACTGCCGATATCCCGTTCGAGCCCTCCACGGTCCGCCGCCGCGCGCTCGCCGCGTGGGGATGGAAGACCGGACACAACCCGCAGCCGACCGGGCCAAGGAGGATCACCGTCAAGGCAAGCCACGACGCGCTTGAACGGATCGGGCTGCACGAGGCGAGGCACACCTTCGCCTCCCTGATGATCGCCGCCGGGGTGAACGCCAAGGCGCTCTCGACCATCATGGGCCACGCGACGATCGCCTTCACCTTCGATGTCTATGGACACCTGATGCCTGGCGGCGAGGACGAGGCGCGCGAGCGGATCGACGGCTACCTGGACCGACTCGACGGCGCCCCGCACCTGCGAGCAGTGGGCGAGTAGCGCGTGCCAGTCTGCCAAGGACCATGCGCGGGAGTGCCCCAGCCCCCCGGCCCGCGGCGTAGCAGCCTCGCTACACTACGGCGTATGGCAACGACGATCCCACAGCGCGAGCTACGCAATCAGGCCGGCGCGGTGTTGCGGCGCGCTGAGCAGGGCGAGCGCTTCACGATCACCGTGGATGGTCGCCCGGTCGCCGAGCTTGGCCCGCTGCCCGGCACCCGCCCACCAGCGCCGCCCGAGGCGCTGGGGGAGCTGTTCGCCGAGACTCCCGTCGATCCCGGGTGGGCGACGGAGCTGCGCGCGATGCGCGACACGGAAGCCGCCGTGTGAGTCAGCAGCTCGTGGACACGAGCGTCCTCGCCGGCGATGTCGCGCCCCAGGAGCCCGGAACATGGGCGGTAAGCGTCGTGACGATTGGCGAGCTGGAGGTCGGTGTACTGCTCGCGCCAGGAAAGCTGCGAGCGCGGCGGCTCGCCCGGCTCACGGGAATCCTAGAACAGGCGCCGGTACTGATCGTGGATCGCCGCGTGGCCGCACATTACGCGCAGCTACGCGCCGCGTCCGGCAGACAGCCCGCGAATGACCTATGGATCGCCGCTACAGCGCTCGCCCACGAGCTGACGCTGCTGACCGCAGACACGCGCCAGGCAGCGCTGCCCGGCGTGCAGGCGACGCTCGTCTCCGCGTAGCTGAGAAGCTACGGGCCGCGATGGCGAGGCTCGCTCGTGTTCGCCGCGACCGCCGAGGTTCCGCGACCGGTTGGACAGCGGCCGGGCACATGCGGGCGCTGAGCGCGTGGCGCGTGCCAATTTTGTGCCAGTCGTGCCCGGATTCGGCCGGATTCGGCCGGACCCGGCCGGACTCACGATCTGAGCGTTTCCCCTGTAGGCAAGCCAGATTTGGCCCTATCGCAAGAGATCGCGCGGTGGAGCGTTCCGGTTCGAATCCCGTTGGCGGTATCTCCTCAAAGCTCTGCCAGTGGCTAATGGCGGGCTTTTGTTCCTCGGCCAGGGGCGAGGGGTGCTCATTGGCCACACTGACGCACTCTGGACGCACACATCGTCTTGCGCGCCTTGGCGATTTCGGCCTCCGGATCGACACACTCGCGCTCGGCGAACTCGTCAATCAGGTGTGCTGTGGGTAGGTGCCTGCGAGGACCTGTGGATCGCCGCCACGGCACTCGCGCACGAGCTGACGCTTTTGGCCCCGCAAGCTTGTGTCGGCGGGCGTCGTGAGGGCGCAACGCGTTCCCGCCGCTGGCCGATCCGGCGCGGAGGACGGCGGGTCGCGATCGGCGCCAGGGCGGTCGGGGAGCGTCCGTCGGCCGCTCCCGTTACGATCGTTCCATCACTGTCAATGACACTTGTTTGACAACACGACCTTCGCATGGCCCCATTCTCCAGCCAATCTCGTACCAGAAATCTGATTTATCGGAATCTTGGTCGTCGCTCGAAAGCTGTTGGGGGCGAGTGGGAGACGCGACTCGACTTCTTGGCGTCAACCCATGAACCTTTGTCGGGAGCACCAGGGGGCCTGGCGCCGCCGAAGCGGGGCGGCGGATCCTTGCCGGGGGCGGTGACGCGTATGCGCCACAGCCGCCCACCGTATCGTCCACAGCGAACAAGACTGACCGATTAGGCGGAATAAAATGGCTTCGAAAGATAAGACGCGCTCGATTGGCCCGCGGCTGCGCTCCGGTTCCAATGGCCTGCCGCGTGGACAGGTTTCGGAGATTCAGCGCAGCCGCATGCTGACCGCAGCGGCGGAGGCGGTCGAGGAGGTTGGCTACGCGCGCTTGACCGTCGCTCAGGTGATCGCGCGGGCGCGGGTGTCCCGCAAGACGTTCTATGACCTCTTCGAAGATCGGGAGGATTGCTTTCTCGCTGTGTTCGACCAGGCCGTCGAGCAGATCACCGCGCTCGTCAGCGCGGCGTACACACGGGAGGATGGCTGGCGCGACGGCCTGCGCGCAAGCCTGCTGGCGATGCTGCAGTTCATGGATGAAGAGCCCGGTCTCGCACGGATCTGCGTGGTGGAGGCGTTGGGGGCGGGCCCCCGAGTGCTGAAACGGCGCACGCAGGTGCTGGCCCAACTCAGGGAGGTCGTCGAACAGGGCCGTTCGAGCGCCGGCGCGCGCATCGCGCGCACCGGCGAGGAATCGCCCGACGTCACCGCCGAAGGCGTCATCGGAGCCGTGTTTGCCGTCCTGCACTCGCGTCTGCTGGCGCGCAGCAGAGAGCCGTTCACGGCGCTGCTGGGCCCGCTGATGAGCATGATCGTGCTCCCCTACCTCGGCGCTCGCGCGGCCAGCAGCGAGCTGACCCGCAAGCCACCCCCGTTGCCCAAGCGCAGGAAACCGCCGCGACGCGTCGTCAAGGACCCGCTCGAGGGCCTCGACATGCGCCTCACCTACCGCACGGTACGCGTACTTACCTTCATCGGCGAGCATCCCGGCGCCAGCAACCGCGAGATTGCCGAAGGTGCGGGCATCGCCGACCAGGGACAGATCTCAAAGCTGCTGACCCGCCTGGAGCGCCTGCAGCTCGTGCACAACATCGGGGAAGGCCAGATCATGGGCTCCTCCAATGAGTGGTACCTGACCGACCGCGGTGGGCAGGTGGAGCGGGCCACGCGACCGCGGTAGGACTCCGGCGTGGCGTCCCACTCCACGCCCCCAGTCGGAGCTGGAGAAGGAGATGCTCGCGCGGCTGCTGCTCTGGAGACTGCTCGGCGTGGCTGCCCTGATTGTGGTGGCGGCGGCGCTGGAGTGGCTGCTGCACGGCGGTATCGGGGTGGCACTGCGGGGCGCTGCGACGGCGCGTGCGGCCCTCCCACGACGAGCGCTGCACACCCCGAACGGCTTCCACGCGGCGCGACTCGCGGAGCTGCTCGCCGCGCTCGTGCTCTTCTGCGCGGCGCTGTTCGTAGGCGCCCGCCGGCGGGCGCGCAACAGACGTCGCTACGTGCGCCTGCGCGTGGAGTCCTACCGCACCGACCGCACGAGCGTGGAGGGGGTGGTGGCGATGTACGAGGCGTTGCACAAGCGCCTGCAGCGCCGCTGGTGGCGGCGTCTGCTGCACGGCCAGCCCTCGGTCGCGCTCGAGGTGCATTACATCCGGACCCGGGACGGCGCCGGCAGGGCGCTGCTCGCGATCGCGTGTCCCATGGGGATGGAGAGGATGGTGGAGGCGGCGTTGCGCAGCGCCTACCCCAACTGCCGTGTCGCGTCTCCAGGCGAGGGGTTCCCACACTGGCCGGTCTCCGGGGCTCGCAGCTCGACCCGGCCTTCCGCGACCCGGCCCTCCAGACGGCCAGCGCATGCCTGGCTCAGCTTCCCGAACCGTGGGCCGGCGCTGCTGCGTCTGAAGAAGCACGCAGGGTTCATCAGGCGCGTGAAGCAGCTGGACCCCTACGAGCTCGTACGCGAGCCGCCGGTGGACAGGCTGATGACCGTGATGGGAGCGTGCGGGGAGGATGCGCTCGTGCAGCTGGCGCTGACCCCGGCGTCGGCGCTGCTCGAACGGTGGGCCAAGTGGCGTTACAAGCGCCACGAGGACCACCTCTCGCGCGAGCGGCGCGAGCACCTGTTTGTGCGCGATCGCTCGCTCGTCGAGGAGGTCGAGTTGCGCGGCGGCCTCGAAGTGCAGCACCGGCCGCTGTATTTCGCCGACCTGCGCGTGCTCGCGCCTTCGCGGCGCGCGTGCGAGCAGATCGCCTCCGAGCTGCGCGCCGAGGGCGCCGAGAACCGCCTCGTGGAGCGCGGGACGGCCGTGCGCCACGGCGTCATGGGTCTCTACCGCAGGCGCGTGCAGCGGGGCGAGGGCAACCCCTGGCCAGCGCTGCACAAGGGGGTGTGGGCGTCGACGGAGCTCGCTGCGCTGTGGCACATTCCCTCGATCGACTACGCCACCGTGCCGTTCGCCCGCAGCGCCCTCCCGCTGGCGCCGGCGCCGCCTGCGATCATGCGCCCCCGCGAGGGGGAGGGGCTGCTGCGCGACGCGCACGGGCCGGTCGTAATCCATCCGCAGATGCGTCGCCAGAACACCGCCGTGCCCGGCGCGGTGGAGCAGGGCAAGTCGAGCTACCTGGCTGCCACCGTGGCGGAGGATCTGCGCCGGGAGCGCTGCGCGGTGATCGTGCTCGACCCCAAGGGCGACGCCGCCGAGGCCGCCGTGAGTGCAGTGCCGGCGCAGCGCACCTGCACGCTGCTGGACTTCGCTCACCCAACCTGCGGCTTCAATCCGCTCGCCGTGGACGCGCCCGCGGACACAATCGCTGACTACGTGGTGGGGGCGCTAAAAAACCTCTTCACAGATGCCGACATCCGCGCCTCATCGGACCGCTACCTGCGCAACGCGATAATCGCCGTGCTCGCCCACGACAAGCGCTCGACCCTGTGGGACGCGGCGCGCCTGCTCACAGTGGGGGAGGAGGGCTACTCCTACCGCGCCCGCGTTGGCGCCCACGTGCGCACGCTGCCCCAGTACAAGGAGATCGCGGAGTTTTTCACTGCCGAGCTGGCCGCGCAGCTGGCGGACTCGCGCAGTACGACCACCGCGAAGCTGGACGCGCCCGTCAACAAGCTCGCACGGCTGCTCAACTCGCCCTCGATCAAGCGCGTGCTGCTCAACAACTCCCTCACGGTGGACCTCGACCGGGTAATCGCGGGCGGGGAGGTGCTAGTCGTCAAGGGCGCCCTCGGCGCGATGGGCGCGGGCAACACCTCCGTGCTGATGCAGTTGCTGATGGGGATGCTCGACGCGGCGCTGGCGCGCCAGCAGGACACCGTCCCCGCCGAGCAGCGTATGGCGGTGGCGCTCAAGGTCGACGAGGCACCCCTGGTGCTCAACCGCGGCTTCGCCGAGACGCTCGCGCTGAAGCGCTCCGCGGGTCTCGAGACCGTGGCGTGCTGGCAGACCGACTCGCAGTGGACCGACCGCGAGGTGCGCGCGCAGCTCGACGCGCTGTTTGCGCATCGCGTGTACTTCGCCACCGCCTCGGTGTCGGATGCACGCGACGCGGCGAGCCTGATGATGGCCGAGTACTCCGACACCGTGCGCCCCAACATCACCGGCCTCTCCGCGCTCGGGCACCCCGACGCGCGCCTGCACTTGCCCAAGCACCACGCGATCGCCAGCTGGGTCGCCCCAGAGGGTCGCCAGGCGCCGTTCCTCGCGAGCACAATCCCGCAGCGCATCGACCCCGAGCGCCTCGCCCTGCACGCTGCCCGCCAGGCCGAGCGCGGCGGGCGTTACCTCGCCGATCTCAGCCAACCCCACTGGGAGCGCCGGGAGGCGGAGCCGGAGCGCGGGGGGGACGAGAGGGAGTCAGGTGGGATCCTCCGCGCGCACGAATGGGGAAACGAGTCGGCTGGGGACTGGCCGAATCGGTCGGAGGCGAGTGTCTCCCAGCTTCGGTCTTCCATGCCCTGCCACGACGGCGAAGTGCATGACGGGGAGAGCAACCTCCGCCGGGAGGCCACAGAGCAGGGCGGGGCCACGCAGGAGTCTACCTCCGGGGCCGCTGCGGAAGGCGATGCCGAGCGTGGGGGGGACGCCCGGGCGCCATTCCACGACACCACCGCGGAGATGGGCGCTGACACCCGGGTGCTGCTACCGGAGGCCGCCGCGGAGAGCGATGGTGAGCGTGGCGTGGACCCTGGGGTGCAACTCCCCGACACCGCCGCGGAGAGCTACGCCGAGCTGGTGGACCTCGACGCGGCCCACCGCGTGCGCTGGGCCAGGGCGGCCGCTGCGCCCAGCGCGCTCGACCCCGACCCGCTCGACCTGGAGATCCTCGCGCTCGTCGCCTCGATGCGCCACGTGCTCACCAGCCAGATCCACCGCCGCTTCAACCCGCGGCGCGCGGTCACCACCACCCAGCGGCGCCTCAAGCGCCTCTCCGACGCCGGCCTGGTGGGGCGCTTCCAGTTCCATCGCCGCGACGGGGGAGGCGCGCCCATGTGCTACGTGATCGCCCCCCTCGGACTCGAGCTGCTCTGCGCGCACGGGCGCCTGGATGCCCTCGCCCAGCGCGCTGTCGATGAGGCACGAGCCCCCTCCCCCATATCCAAATCCTCTTCCCCCACGCTCTCCGCAGCGGCCCCACCCTCGCTGCCGGTCGCGGGCGATCGCCGGTTGCGCCAAGCTCGCCACGAGGTGCACGTCACCGGGTGGGTACTCGCGCTGGAGCGCACCCTCGGTGCCGGCGCGCTGCGGCTGCGGGGCCCGGAGGAGTCGGCGATCTCGCCGCCGCTGCGCTCGACCTCCGCCGGACGTGTCGCGATCGGCCCCGGCGAGTTGCGCCTGCCGGGAGGGCGCGCCCCGCACGACTTCCTGCGCGCCGACCCGACGGGCGGACGCGTGGAGGTGCAGCGCTTCGAGACGGTGCGGCCCGACGCGAGCGTCGAGGGAGGTGGTCGGGCCGCCGGGGTCCACCTGCTGATCGAGCGCGACGATCGTCTTCCCACCGGAGCCGCGGCGGCCAAGCTCGAGCGCTACGACCACCTGCTCGCCGGCTGGTCGGTGTGCGTCTCCCGCTTCGCCTGCCACGGTGCCGGGCGGGCGGGGCCGAACCCGCTGGTGGTGTTCCTCTGCCGCGACCGCCCCCGCGCGCGCGAGTGCGCCCGGCTGGCCGACCACCTGCTCTGCGCCTGCCGCGCCTACGCCGGCGAGCATCCTCACGAGTGGGAGTACCCCGGTCGTGCCGGCATCGCGTTCGCCTCCGAGCGCGACGCCCACGAGGGGCTGCTGCTCGCCTACGGCGTCCCCTCTCTGCCACCCGCGGTGCGCAGCGCGGTTGCGCACGATGACGTCCGCGCGCTCGAAGCGGCGGCGGTACCGAGGGAGCTGCTGCCTCGGCGAGACGCCATATAAGCATTGGGCGACCCACCAGCTACTGGAGCTCTCATGCCTGTCAGCTGGTCGCTACTCCACCACACCTGGCGCGATAAGACGCTTGCAATCGTCTGCCCGGATGTGCGTTTACCCCCGCCTGATGTGCAGTCACCCCATCCCGCGTGCGCTCATCGGTGCAGTCGGCCGGCCGCTCCGCACGGGCCCGACTGCACGCCCCGTGCGCCGGGAGCGGCTCTGTTGAGCCAAGCTGCGCGGGGCCGGCGTGGACGACTGCGCCGCTCGCTCAGCGTAGAGGCTGTGCGCGTCGCCGCTCGCCCCCGACGGCGCTAGCATCGCGGCCCTCCGATTACCTTCACCCGGGCCGCACCGCAGTCTCCAACCGCATACCGCCAGTCCCGACGCTCGGTCCCGATCAAGGATCGTGCTTGCCGCCGACCGGCTTGGCGAAGCACGCTGCTCGGGGGCTCGCTCCACCGCTTCTCACGTGCTCCTTCGGTCGCTGTCCCGTGCAGCCTCGATGGACCCGATCGCGCCAACTTCGAATCTGCGTCGCACACGCCGGTGAGCCTCGAGATCCCTTAAGGGATCTCGCCCACCGACCGCTTTCCACACGTCGCCCCCGCGCCGCTTGACGGCTGCTCGCCCGAGCCCTACAAGCCGCTCCCACTCGACCACCGCCCGACGGCCCCCACCGACTAGGAGACGCGCCATGCCCCTCACCACGCTCCCCGCGAAATCGCTGCCCAGCCCACGATCCTGCCCGCACCCGACCGACCGACAGCTCGCACGCACGGCCCGCCTCGCGCCTCGCGATGCGCTCGTCGCTGACGGTGCACGCACTGCTCGGACTGCTCAGGACGCGTGGGGCGCGCCGACGGCCCACGATGTGCACCGAGCCGCCGTTACCTACCGCGTGCTCGCCCGCTACACCGACCACGCGGGCCGCTCTCGCGACATGCTCGCGCTGCCCGGGCACGGCGGCAGCGTGCTGGTCGTTGACCGCGACGCCGCCACCTGGGGCGATCGGAGGCTGGTGGCACACCTCGCCGCCGACGAGCCGTTCGAGAACGCACACCTCGTGTGCCGCCACTACCTACGTGATCCTCGCCCGCGCCGCTGTCGGCCGCTCGCTCCCGAGGATCTCTTCACCGCCCCCTTCTCCGAGGGGTGCGAGCCACAGGAGGGTGGCGGGTGCGATCCGCTCCCGTCGTTGGACGCCGTCGAGCTGCGCGACCGCCACGGCTGGCGCCATCGGTTGGAGGCACTTGCCACCGGCCTGTCGATCCCGGAGCTGCGCTGGTGCCGGCGGCAGGGCGCCGAGGAGCTCGGGTGCAACTCAGATCGACAAGCGGGCGATCCTCGGCCCGAGAGCGTGCGCGACGCGATCGCGTGGATGGAGGGCTATGAACCCGTCCGGGCGCTCACCGTCGGGGCGCTGGTGCGTCACCGCGACGACGCCACGATCTCGGTGGCGGTGCTGCGCGGGGAGCTGCAGCGCATCGACGCCAGCCGCATCGTGCTCAACCGGGGGCTGCGCCGGGCGGTGGTGCACGCGATCCGTACCCAGGACCTCAGCCTCAGCGAGATCGCCTACCGCTGCGGAAAGGTCAAGCGCGACGGTAAAGGCAACTGCAGCGGCGAGACCAGCTGGCTCTCGCGCCGCGTCGGCATCCTGCCCGAGAGCGGTGGTGACGGCGAGCCCACGCCGTGGATCCACAGCGAGGTGCTCGCCGTGATCGCTCGCGACGGCCTCGGCATCAGCCCCCGCGAGGTTGAGCTTTGATGGCTGCGAGGATTCACCGCCTCGCGATCGCTGCCACCCACCCGCGGCGGCGCGCGAGCAGCTCGGTGGCAGGCTGATGGCGATGAGCGACGGTGGCGCCGAGTCTCCACCACCGGTCCTGGTGGTTGAGCACGATGTCGACATCGGGCGTGCGCTCGTCGATCAGCTCACGGCCGACGGCTACGCGGTGCAGCTGGCGCGCACTGCCGAGCACGCGCGGGTCCTGGCCCGCGCCCACCCACCGCGGATCGTGCTGCTCGGCGAGCTCGACACGCCGAGAGTGGCGCTCGAGCTGCTGCTGGAGATCCGCGGTGGTGACCTGCTCGCACGTGGTGGGGCCCACACCCCCTGGCCGGTGACGCTGCCCGTAATCGTAATCAGCCGCCATGCCGCGGAGTCCGACCTACTGCGGGCCTTCGACGCGGGCGCCGACGACTTCCTTGCACGGCCTTCCGGCTACCTGGAGTTGCGGGCCCGTCTGCGCGCACTGCTTCTGCGCACCGTGGGCGGCCGTGGCTCCCAGCGAGTGGAGGTGGGGCCACTCGCGATCGACCTCTCGGCTCACGCGGTGGATCTTCACGGGCGTCCACTGCGGTTGCGCCGCTTGGAGTACGAGCTGCTCGTGTACCTCGCGAACGAGCCTCAGCGCGTGTTCGCCAAGGGAGAGCTACTGCGAGCCGTGTGGGGCTACCCCGTGCCCGTGTCCACCCGCACGCTCGACTCCCACGCCAGCCGCCTGCGGCGCAAGCTGCGCGCGGAGGGCGACGAGCAGTGGGTGGTCAACGTGCGCGGCGTCGGCTACCGCCTGATCTGAACGCCGCACCCACGCCGCACCAGACGGCGAGCCCCGGGGCTCGCCGTCGCTCGTTAACCCCGCATCCGGTTCAGCCGGGTGCTCCATCGAGAGCGAAAGGAGGGGACCTTGTCCCCAGCGAACGAAACGACCCTCAATCGGGAAACCGACCCTCTGGCCTCGCTGGAGCATCTCTTCCAGTGGCTGGTGGGCACAACTGTGCACGTCGCCGTCGGCGTGCTCCTCGGACTGCTCGCGGCACGCGTGATGCGCCGCTGGCATTTGCACTGGAGCTGGGCGGCCGGCGCGTTCGCGCTTGTCCTGCTGGCCCGCACGGTGCTGGCCGAGGACGCCGCGACGCTCGGCGTGGCCGCGCTCGGAGCCGCCGTCCGCGGTCGGCGCTGGCACGGCGAAGACACGCAGGCCGGCGCGGACCTCGCGGAGATCGCCGCGGAGCGCACCACTCCGCTGGACGGGCTGCGCGCCGGCATCGATGGCGTGCGCTCATGGCTCGCCGGCCGCAGAGAGCGGGGCGAGCGCCTGTGGCGTGGCAGCCATCTGAGTGTCGGCATGGATCGCCGCGGACGCTCGGTGGCGATTGAGCTGGGCGGTGACGGCGGGGGCACGCACACTCTGGTGGTGGGTGCCACGGGCGCCGGCAAGACGTTCACCCAGGCATGGATCGCCACGCTGGCGGTGGCGTATGGGATGTCGGCGATCGTGGTGGACCCGAAGGGCGACAGCGGGCTGCGCGAGCGGCTGTGCCGCGCCGCGCGCGCCGCGGGCAAGGCGTTCTACGTGTGGACGCCGGAGGGACCGGCGGTATACAACCCATTCGCGCGCGGCGGCGAGACGGAGATCGCCGACAAGGCGCTCGCCGGGGAGCGCTTCACCGAGCCCCACTACCAGCGCCAGGCCCAGCGCTACCTCGGACACGCCGTCCGCGCGCTGCGCGCCGCCGGGCGGGAGGTGAGCCTCGCCGGTCTCGTCGAGGCGCTCGACCCCGAGGGCCTGGAGCTACTCGCGCGGGAGCTCCCACAGGGCAGCGCGCGGGCGGTGCACGCCTACCTGGACTCACTCACCTCCCGTCAGCGTGGTGAGCTGAGCGGCGTGCGCGATCGCCTGGCGATCATGGCCGAGTCCGACGTGGGCCTGTGGCTTGACCCCGCCACGCCGGGGGCCGAGTCCTTCGAGCTGTTGGACGCGGTGCGCAGTGGGGCGGTCGTGTACTTCAGCCTCCGCGCGGACTCCCGGCCGCTGCTCGCGCAGATGCTCGGAGCGGCGATCGTGCAGGATCTGCAGACCGTCGTCTCCGCGCTGCAGGAGCGCCCGGCGCCGTGCGTGGTGGCGATCGACGAGTTCTCGGCGATCGCGGCCGAGCACGTCGCCAGCCTCTTCGCCCGCGCACGCTCGGCGGGGATCAGTCTGCTGCTGGGCACCCAGGAGCTCTCCGACCTGCGCCTGCCCGGCCGCGAGATGCTGCAGGAGCAGGTGCTGGGCAACCTCACCAGCCTGATCGCCCACCGCCAGGCGGTCCCCGCGTCGGCTGAGCTGATTGCCCGCCTGGCCGGTAGCAGGGGCGCGTGGCGCACCACGGTGAGCAGCGACGGTCGTACCACTCGCACGCGGGTCAGCGAGCCCCTGATCAGCCCCGAAGAAGTGATGAGCCTCCCGCGCGGCCAGGCGGCTGTCATCCGGCTCAGCAGTCCACGCAGTGCCGCGATCGCGCGGATGCACTCGCCCGATCGCGGCCTCTAAACAACGAGAACAAGGAGGACACGATGGTCTCTGAACACGAACACCACGACGACTCCTCACCCGAGCGCACCGCGATCGTACGCTGGGCGGCCGGTATGGGCGCGGTCACAGCGGAGGCTGTGGCCGTGCATCTGGGCGTCAGCCCCGCGTCGGCGAGGGGGCGGCTGCGGGCAGCCGAAGCTCAGCGGTTGCTGCAGCGCTGCCGCCCGCTGACGGGTCACCCGGCGCTGTACACGGTTACGCGCACTGGCCTGCGCAAGGCCGAAGTGGGTGGACTCGACCCGTGCAAGGTGAGCGCCTCGAACGCGCTCCACCTGATCGAGTGCGCCCGCGTGGCGGTGGCACTGGAGCGCTGCTATCCCGACCACCGGGTGCAGGGGGAGCGGGAGCTGCGCGGCGAGGAGCGCGAGCGCCACTGCGCGCTTGCCAGCGCCGAACTCGGCGTGGGCGCGCGGGGTGCGGCACAGCGCCACCGGCCCGACCTGGTGCTGTGGCCGTTGGACCCCGATGGCGGTCTGCCGGTGGCAGTGGAGGTGGAGCTGACCGTCAAGGCACCGGAGCGCCTGGCGGCGATCTGCCGCGGGTGGGCGCGGGCGCGCTGCGTGGCGGGCGTGCTCTACCTCGCCCCGCCCGAGGTCGAGCGTGCGGTGCTGCGCGCGATCGACCGCGCGCAGGCTGACGAGCGGGTGGTCGTAGTCCCGCTCGACGCGCTGCCGGAGCATTTCGCGGCCTCGGACGAGCGTACCGTCCCAAGCAGCGCGTAGCCTCTCTGACGGGGCAGTGGCTTACAGCAAAGGAGACGAACATGTCGTATTCGAGCATCAACCGCGTCGTGCTGGTAGGCAATCTCACGCGGGACCCGGAGCTGCGCGAGTTGCCCTCCGGCCACAGCGTCTGCAACCTCAGGATCGCGTGCAACGGCATCCGGCGCACTCCCGAGGGCGAATACCAGGAGCGTCCGCTCTTCTTCGACGTCGCCACCTTCGGGGGGCTGGCGGAGAGCGTGGCTCGCTACATGCACAGGGGCAGCCGCGTGGCGGTGGATGGACGCCTGGAGTGGAGCGAGTGGGAAACCACAGACCGGAGCCAGGAGACACTTGCCCCCGGCAAGCATCCCCGTTCCGGCCAACAGAAGCGTCAGGCCGTGAGCGTGGTGGCCGAGAGCGTTCAGTTCCTGGACCGGCCCGGCACGCGCGGCGAGGCGGAGCCTCGAGGCGAGGGCGGCGAGGACGAGGAGCGTGAGCTCGTGGGCGCTGGCGCCGGCGGCGAGATCGACCTGGTGTTCTAGATAGACGCATGCCACTGCGGGGTCGTCGGCTTTCCGGTGGCCCCGCGGTTGGCCCCAGGTCGGTTTTTGCGTTTAAGGGGTATGCTGCCGCGCCGAACCCTCCCCGTGCAAGGAGATCCGAAGTGCCAGTGAACGACAAAGCTGTCGGCAAGACGTACGAGCCCACGGTGTATGCGGTGGGCCGCGAGAAGATCAAGGAGTACGCCCGGGCGGTGGGCGAGACCAACCCCGTTCACCTCGACGTGGAGGCGGCCCGCGCCGCCGGCTACGCCGACGTGGTGGCGCCGCCGATGTTCGCGGTGGTGTACTGCGCCCCCTCCGTGGGGCCGCCGATCTTCGATCCCGAGCTGGAGATCAACTTCCCGATGATGGTGCACGGGGGGCAGGAGCTCCAGTGGGGCCCGCTGGTGGTGGCGGGCGATGAGATCACCACCACCGCCGGCGTGAAGGAAATCTACGAGGACAAAGGTCGCGGCTTCTACGTGTTCGAGTCGATCTCCACCAACCAGCGAGGCGAGCAGGTGTGCCGCGGCACGTGGACTCAGATCGTAAGGGGAGTGTGAGCAATGGCTGAGTTGAGCGCGGGGGCGCAGATACCTGAGTTGAGGATCACGCCCGACAAGTACCTCCCCGTCCGCTACGCGGGCGCCTCGGGCGACTTCAACCCGATCCATGTCGACGACGAGTTCGCCCGTGCGGTGGGCCTGCCCGGGCGTATCCTGCACGGGCTGTGGTCGATGGCGCAGGTGGCGCGCGCCCAGACGGAGGCGGCGGGTGGCCCCGAGCACCTGCGCCGGCTCGTGGTGCAGTTTCGCGGCATGGGCGTCCCCGAGCAGGAGGTGGTCGTCACCGGGACCGTGCGCGAGACACAGGATGGGAAGGCGCTGATCGATACGGTCGCCGTGCAGGGCGGGAAGGAGATCGTCCGCAACGCCGAGGCCGAAGTCGAGGTGTAGCCCCGCTCCGGGGTCCTCTCC
Source organism: uncultured Solirubrobacterales bacterium (assembly GCA_963791485.1). Taxonomy (GTDB): domain Bacteria; phylum Actinomycetota; class Thermoleophilia; order Solirubrobacterales; family Solirubrobacteraceae; genus Palsa-744. The sequence goes on along the minus strand of CAWBSO010000003.1, from coordinate 26,653 downwards.
GGAGAGGTGGCCCGGTTCGGGTGCCCAGCGGTGGCTTCGGAAGTCGAACGGGGCCGGGTGGCCCAGCACTTCGGAAGTCGAACGGCCCGGGCGGCCTCGGGGCCACCCCGGCGGCTCGTACAATCAATTTTATGCTCACCACCCGGCAGGAGCTGATCCTGTGCAAGGTGGTGGAGGGATACCTGCTGGAGGGCCAGCCGGTGGCATCGAGGACGATCGCCGCCGACCCGGAGCTCGACTGCAGGGCCTCCACCATACGCAACGAGCTTGCCCTGCTCGAGGAGCACGGGCTGCTCGCGCATCCGCACACCTCCGCGGGGCGCGTCCCGACCGATGCCGGCCAGCGCTACGTCGTGGACCGGATGCTGTCCTCGGGCGAGGGCCTGGCGAGGGCGCCGCGCATGGAGCTCTCGCTGACACGCCAGGAGGTGGAGGAGGCGATGCGGGCAACCACGGAGACGCTCTCGCAGGTGACCGACCTGCTGGCGGTCGTCTTCGCGCCCTCGTCGAGCACCGCCACGATCCGCCGCGTCGAGGTGCTCGCGGTGCAGCCGCGGGTGGTCGTGGCTGTCGTCATCACCTCCACCGGCGAGGTCTCCAGGGTGTTCGCCACATTCGAGGAGCCGGTCGACGCGGGATTGGTGGCGTGGGCGGGGGAGTACCTCAACGAGCGCCTGGTGGGGCTCGGCCTGGGTGCGCGGATGCTCCATCAGCGCCTCGCCGACCCCACGCTGCCGGCGCAGGAGCGCGCCTTCCTCGATCGTCTGATCCCCGCGTTCGGCGAGCTGGCGGCGGAGTCCGAGCACGTGCTCTACCTCGACGGCACGGCGCGGCTGTTCTCCGACGCGCACCTGCGGGACGTCGGCCAGATTAACGAGCTGATGGAGCTGCTGGAGCGGCGGGTGGCGCTGCTGGACGTGTTGCGCACCGCGCTGGGCGAGCCGGGTGTGTACGTGCGGATCGGCCACGAGAACGAGATTCCGGCGATGCGCTCGCTGGCGATGGTGGCGACCGGATATGGCGTGGCGCAGCGCCGGCTGGGGATCGTCTCTGTGATCGGCCCGGTGCGCATGAACTACGCCTACGCGATCCCCGCGGTACAGGAGGTGGCGCACGAGCTTTCGCGCTTCGTGGAAGAGACCTATGCGGAGAGCTAGGGTGCTGCGGTGAGCCGCGCCTCCACCCCCCGCGACCCCTACGAGGTGCTGGGCGTCGCCCGCGACGCCTCCGAGCAGGACGTCAAGAAATCCTTCCGGCGCCTGGCGCGGGAGCTGCATCCGGACGTCAACGCGCACGACCCGCAGGCGGAGGAGAAGTTCAAGGAGGCCGCGGAGGCGTACGAGATCCTCTCTGACCCGCAGCGGCGCGCGACCTACGACCGCTACGGTCACGAGGGGCTGCGCTCCGGCGGGTACGCCCCGAACTTCGACGCGTTCGGCTCGATCGGGGATCTGTTCGACGCCTTCTTCGGTGGCGCCAGTCCCTTCGGAGGACGCTCGGCGGGGCCGGCGCAGGGGGGAGACGTGGCGGCGGCGCTCGAAATCGATCTGCGCGAGGCGGCGAGCGGCAAGCGTGCGGAGGTCGCCTTCGAGGTAGTCGAGCGCTGCGAGCACTGCCGCGGTAACGGCGCCGAGCCGGGCACCCCGATCGAGACCTGCAAGCGTTGCGGCGGCGCGGGGCAGCTGCAGGCGGTGACGCGCACCCCCTTCGGCCAGATGATGCGCACCGTGGCGTGCGAGCACTGCCACGGCGAGGGTCGCACGGCCAAGCAGCCCTGCGGCGAGTGCCGCGGCCGCGGCCGCCGCGCCGCCAGGCGCACGCTGACGGTGGACGTACCGGCGGGGATCGCCGACGGCCAGCGCATCCGCCTCGGTGGCAAAGGCCACGCCGGCGAGGCCGGTGCGCCCGCGGGTGACCTGTACGTGCTCGTGCGGGTGCGCTCCGACGAGCGCTTCGTGCGCGAAGCGGACGATCTGATCACCGCGCTGGACGTCTCCGCGCCGCTGGCGGCGGTGGGCGCGACGCTCGACGCGCCGACGCTGGAGGCTGCGACACCGGTGAGGATCGCCCCTGGCACCCAGCCGGGGGAGGTGCTGACGGTGCGCGGCCAGGGGATGCCGAGCCTGCGCAACGGCAGGCGCGGCGACCTGCGTGTCGTCATCAACGTGGTGGTGCCCCGGCGCCTGAGCGCCGAGCAGCGCGAGCTGATGGAGCGCGTGCAGGAGACGCTCACCGAGGAGAACCTGCGCGGTGAGGAGTCGGTGCTCGGCAAGCTGCGCCGCGCGTTGAGTCACCGGGCGGCGTGATGTGCTGCCCGCCGCGCTGTCCGGCAGCCTGATGCTTCGCCTCCCGAGCCACCGAGCCGCGTGATCCGCCTCGCGGTGCGCGTCCGCCGCGAGGACGCGGAGCTGGTACTGGCGGAGCTCTTGGAGCTGGCGCCCTCCGGCGTCGAGGAGGCGCAGGTAGGGGACGGGGTGGTCGAGTACGCGGTGTACGGCAGCCCCGGCGAGCTCCCCCAACTGCCCGATCTGCGCGCCGCAGCCGGGGAAGCGCTGGTGGAGGTCGCGACCAGCGAGCTACCCGACGACTGGGGCGAGCGGTGGAAGCGCTTTCACCGCCCCGTGTTGATCGAGTTGCCAGCGGCCCCGAAGGGCGGAGCGCCGGCAACGGAAACGACGGTGCCGGGAAAGTCGCTGCTGGGAGGGCTGGTACCGGGCCTGCACGTGCGCCCGCCATGGGAGCCTCCGAGCGATCGGGCTGACGTCGAGGAGATCGTGATCGACCCCGGTCAGGCGTTTGGGACCGGGGCGCACGCGACCACCCGTATGTGCCTGGAGCTGCTGCTGGAGCTGGCGGCCGAGAGGAGGCGACGGGGGCCGCTGCTGGACGTCGGTACCGGCTCTGGGGTGCTGGCGATCGCGGCCGCCCGCCTCGGGTTCGGGCCGGTGGTGGTCCTCGACAACGAGCCTGAGAGCGTTGACGCTGCCCGTGAGAACGCGAAGGTCAACGGCGTGGCGTTGGAGGCGCGCAGCTTCGACCTGCGCCGCGAGCGTCTGCCGACCATCGCGGGTGCGGTCGCGCCAACGGTGCTCGCCAACCTGCTGAAGCCGCTGCTGCTGGAGCTCGCGCGGTCGATCGAGCGCGCGCCGGAGGATCTGATCGCCGGGGGGCTGCTCACCGATCAGGTCGCGAGCGTGGTGGGGGCCTTCAAAGAGTCATTGAACATGCACGAGCACCGACGCCGCGCCAGTGGCGAGTGGGCCGCGGTGTGGCTGCGCGCGGCGGCTGACTGAAGTACTCGGGTCGGGGGCTCCCATGGGCCTCGAGGAGGCTCAGGCGGGGTCCGGCACCTCGGTGACGGCGCGGGCCATCGCGCGGTAGACCAGGTCGATCGCGGGCCGCACGCCGTCCGCGCTCTGCAGCAGCGCGGCGGCCGCGGCGAGCGCCGATCCGATCGTCTCGAGCGCCTCGCCCACGTCCCCCGGCGAAGGATCGCGGCAGGCGGCGAGCGCCATCTCGAGCATCGCCAGGGCCTGCTCGGGGACCCCGGCGAAGAGCGCGGGCCCGGTGAGGCTGCCGTAGCCGTAGACGCGGGCGAGGCGCCCGGAGAGCGTGATCGAGGGGCCCCGCCGTGGGGGAGTGACGGGCGGCAGCCCGCGCCCGTCGAACAGTCCCGCGACCGTCTCGCCGAGCACCAGCCTGGTGGTGGCCTCGTCGAGGCCGGCGTGCGCGGCCATGCGCAGCACCATGTAGAGGCCACTCTGCGGGCGCCCGTACGGAGGGTCGGTGGCGAACACGATCCGCTCGGCGGGGACGCGCGCGAACAGCTCGACGACGTCGAGCCCGAAGAAGCAGGAGGTGTCGTACAGCACGCCGGGGTGCCCGGCGAGCATCGAGGTGAGGATCCCCTGATCGCAGATCGCGCCGTGGGCGAGGATCAGCACGACCTCGGGGTGGCGCAGCGCGAGTTCGGCGAGTCCCTCGGCGATCGGCGGCAGGCCGCGGCCGGCGTGGATCAGGATCGGCACGCGGGCGTCTTCGGCGACGGCGAAGATTCCCTCGAGCTCGTTGCCGTCGAAGGCGAACTCCTGGGCGCGCGGGTGCAGCTTGATCCCGCGAGCACCCGCGGCGAGGCAGCGTTCGGCCTCGGCAACCGGGCCTTCAAAGGGGTCGAGGCGGCAGAAAGGGATCAGCCGGCCCTCGCTTTCCCCGGCCCACGCGAGTACCCGGTCGTTGGGGAGCGAGTAGGCGGGACGGCGCTCGGGGTCGTGCAGCGGAAACACGCAAGCCCGCCGCGCGCCTGCGTCGTCGAGCTGGGTCAGCAGTTCGGCGAGCGTCAGCGAGCGCCCGTCCTCGTCGAGCCCGAGGTGGGTGTGGGCGTCGAGAACTTCCGTGCCATCGGGGAGTAGACGCTGGGCTTCGGCGGCGAAGGGGGCGAGGGCGTTGGCGTAGAGCGAGGCGTCCACAGCGGGCACCATATTGGGTTGCGCTCAGCCAAAGCGTCGAGCAGCCGCGGCGTGCACCGGTTGACACGGCACTCATCGTCGGAGAGCTCGCCGTCCCCGTGCGGGGCGACCGGACGCACGAGCCGGCCACTCTGCAGCGAGACGCCCGCCACACAGCGCCCGCCCAGCTTGCGAGAGTTCGCCACCACCAGCATTCGCTCCCTGGGCACGCGCTGGAGATTATCCCCACCAGTGCACAAAACCCTACAGGTGGACGATTTGCAATCCCTCCCAGTGCTCGGCCAGGTATTCGAGTGCCAGGCGGCGGTGGCAGTGCTCGGGCGTCGCCTCTGAGCAGAGCAGCGCGGTCGGCTTCAAGAACGAGCCCGGGTCGAGGTTACGCTCGACTTGGCGTTCGCGCAGGAGCCCGATGAACCGCTCCTCATACTCCGCCCACGGCATCGCGCTCTGGCGCTTGTAGGCCTTGAGAATCTCGTCGGTGGGGGCCAGCAGCGGCTCGTGGGCGTAGTCGGCGCCCACCAGCTCTCGCAGGAAGTAGGGCAGGTCGCGATCCTTCGCGAAGCCGGCCAGCTGCGAGGAGGTGTTGCGGCGCACGTCCAGGAGCCGCTGCACGCCGCTGTGCTTCAGGCGACCGAAGAAGTTCTCAGCGGTCGTCTTTGTAAAACCGATGCTGTAGATCTCCATGGCAGAGACTCCTCGAACAGGGTGTCAAGACGCACAAAGCCGCTCTCCGGCTCCAAACGGCCGTCCCCGCGTATGTGCAGTACGCGCGTGTCCTCCTCGAACAGCACGCGCCCGACGAGCAGTCGGCGATGGCAGTGCTCGGGGTTCTCCTCGGCGCACATCACCGCGATCCGCAGCACCTCGATCCCATGGCGTAGCCGCTCTAGCCCGCGGACGAATGCCTCGGAGCTCGCCACCGCGTCATAGCGCACATGGCCACCCTCGTCGTAGAGGTGCTCGTCGTCCGGTCGTCCACCGAGCTCGCGCCCGAGAAAGACGTACTGCACACCGACCTCCTCCAGCGCATCGACGAGCGGCTGGCGGTCGAACCACGGCGTATAGCGCGAGGCCGGCCAGGAGCGCACGTCGGCGATGCCCTGAACGTCATGTGTGCGCAGCAACGCCAGGAAGCGCCCCAGATCGTGATTGGAGTGCCCGACCGTCAGAAGTGTGGCCGACTCAGCCAAGGGCGCCGTCCTCCCCTCGTGTGATTCTCTTGTGCAGGCCACGATGTGAGTCTAGATCGGCATGATTACGGTCCGTACGACAGTAGAGTGCCATCCACCGCGGACGGATCGTGTTCACCCAGCGGCGCGGGAGCAGGACTCCGCGGCGACGATGTGGACAAGCTCGCCACCGAGGAGGGTGGACGCGCGCTCGGCGCCGCCGCGATGCTCGGAGCTGGCGTAGGGGGAGGGGGGAGGAGGAGGGGTGGCGTTCTTCGCGTGCAGCCGCTCTGGCAGGTGCCCAACCGCCGGCGCGGTTGCCCTACGCGTGCAACCGCTCGCTGGCGGGGACGAGTCCGGCCTCGCGCTGGAAGCCCTCCAGCACGGAGCGCATCGTCTCGGTGGTGCACTCGACCTTCGACGGCCACGGCTTGGCGGGGTGGTCGTACAGGGTCTTCAGGCCGTTGCCGGTGACGATCGCCACCACCGTCTCGTCGGGGTCGAGGCGGCCTTCGGCGGCGAGCTTCTTCACGACCGCCACGGTCGTGCCGCCGGCCGGCTCGGTGAGCAGGCCCTCGGTCGCGGCGAGCAGGTCGATGCCCGCGAAGATCTCTTTGTCGCTCACCGACGCCGCGGTGCCGCCGCGGCCGCGGACGGCCTCGATCACGAACACCCCGTCGCCGGGCGAGCCGATCCCCAGCGAGTGGGCCTGGGTGGTCGGCTTCACCGGGACGATCTCGGAGGCACCGGTGAGGATCGCCTCGGCGATCGGGTTGCAGCCGTCGGGCTGGGCGATGTCGATCTTGGTGTGCGCGGTCTCTGCCAGGCCGACCATTTCGAGCTCCTGCAGGCCCTTGTGGATGCGCGAGGAGAGCGTGCCCCCGGCGGCCGGGGAGACGATCCGGTCCGGCGAGCGCCAGCCGAGCTGCTGCACGATCTCGTACGCCTCGGTCTTGGCGCCCTCGGCGTAGAAGGGGCGCAGCGTGATGTTGGCGAACTCCAGGCCCGTCGCTTCCGCGAGCGCGCGGCAGGCTTTGTTGGCTTCGTCGTAGTTGCCCTCGACCTGGCACACCTTCGCGCCGAGCGCGCGGCAGGCGTGGGCCTTGGTGCTCTCCAGGCGGTTGGGGTAGAACACGTACGCCGCCACGCCCGCCTTCGCCGCGAGCGCCGCCACGGCGGTGCCGACGTTGCCGGTCGACACGCACCCCATCTCCTTGCGGCCCAGCTCCAACAGCCGTGCCACCGCCATGCTCACCACGCGGTCCTTGTAGGAGAGGCTCGGGCGGGAGGTGCTGTCGTCCTTGAGGTAGAGGTTGCGCAGGCCGACCGCCGCACCCAGCCGGTCGGCGCGGATCAGCGGCGTGAAGCCCGCGAACTCGCCCACGCGCGCGGGGCCGACAGCGTCGTGGATCGGCAGCAGCTCCTCCAGGAACCAGATGTTGAGTGGGCGCTCCTCCATCGGCGTCTCACGGATGCGCCGTGCGGCGAGCTCGTAGTCGTAGTCGACGTCGAGGCTCTTGCCGCAGCGTGGGCAGTACGCCCCGCCGTCGGCGAGGGGCGAGCGCAGCTCGCATTTGCGGCACACCAGCTCGGTCGCGCAGGAGCGCGTGTGCTGGAGATCCCCGGCTTGGTCTGGTGCGGTGCTCATCCGCTTCTCAGCACATCATCGCAGAGGGTGCGGTCGATGGGATGGTCATATTCGGTGAATTGCCACACGGTTTGTCAGTATCGCCGTGGCAGCATTGCATGCCTTGCCGTGGCGGGTAGGAGCTGTTTCTCTCTGCGGCGGGGGCGGGGCAGCCCATCTTGCCTACTCCTCCGCCCCCGCCACCGGCATTGGCGCGGGGCGCGAGGTCGCGGCGGGAGGCTGGCGCGACCACTCGCCCGTCCGCGGCCACGCCGGATCGATCCCCGGCTCGCCGAGGCCCGAGGACTCCCACAGCTCCTCGCCGACGTGCGGCGCGAACGGCGCGATCACCCGCGCCAATAGCCCCAACGCGTCGCGCAGCGCCTCGTGGTCCTCGCGGCACAGCGCGCCGCTGTGCCCCAGCACGCGCTTCTCGTAGTCCTTGATGCGATCGAGCAGGCGGATCGCGTTGCGCACCGCGCTGTGCATCTCGAGCTCCGCCAGCTCCTCGGTGATCTTCTCCACCGCCGTGTCGCACCATTTCTCAAGGCGCCTGCGCAGGTGCTCGGTGCGGCGCGGGTCGAGCTCGCCGTCGTCCTCCACCCGCAAGGCGAAGCGCGCCTGGGAGTACTGCCACAGGTTGTGCAGGAAGCGCTGGCAGAACTGCACCGCGCTGTCGCTCCAGTTCAGCGACTTCTGCGGCCGCGCTGCCCATAGCACCGCCATCCGCACCGTGTCCGCGCCGAAGGACTCCACCAGCTCGTCGGGGTCCACCACGTTGCCGAGGTGCTTGCTCATCTTGCGCCCGTCGCGGATCACCATCTCGTGCATCAACGCCCCCGCGAACGGCTCGCCGTCGGCGAGGAACTCCAGCGGGCCGAGGTCGCGCAGTGCCTTCGTCGTGATGCGCTGGTCGAACATGAAGTTGCCGCTGTCGCTGCCAGCCACCAGCCGCTCGGATGGCAGCCACGCGCGCAGGTCCTCGAGCGCGAGGATCTCCTCCAGCGGGCGCCCCCGCTCCGGGGCGGGCACGCACGCGGGGATCCACAGCCACAGCGCGTCGAAGTGGCAGTCGAGCGTGTCCGTCTCGCGCTTGGCCGGCCCGCCGCAGCGGGGGCAGGTGGTGTTGACGAACTCCTCCCTTTCCGCCAGCGGGTTGCCGGCGCCGGTCGGTTTCAGGTCGCGCGGCAGCTCCACCGGCAGCTGCTCCTTGGGCACCGGCACCGTCCCGCACGCCTCGCAGTACACGATCGGGATCGGCGTCCCCCACGAGCGCTGACGGGAGATCGAGAAGTCGCCGGCCTTGTAGCGCACCGCTGGGCTGGCGCCACCCGGCCCTCCCGCGGAGGCCTCCGCCGGGCGGATGGGGGGGTCAGCCCCGCTCGATCCGGCCTCGACGCCGCTCCCCAACCCCCCCTCCTCCTCCGAGGAGATACCGAGGCGCTGGGCGATCAGCTCGTCGGTGCGATCCATCGCAGGGATCCCCAGCACCGCGGTCGCACCGAAGCGCTCGTCCACTGCTGGGGAGATCAGCAACGGCAGCGGCTCACCACCCCCGGATATCGACACGGCGCAGCCGGTGTCCACCAGCGCGACCGTCTCCGCGCCGCGCGAGCTGCGCTCCCAGCCGCCGAGGCGCATCTCCTCCAGCTGCTCGCCCACCGCGGCGTCGGCGCTCCAGCGCTCCACCTCGGGGTGCTTGGGGGAGATCAGCACGAAGCGCGCCTGCGCCGTGCCCTCGGCGTGGGGGGTGAACACGGTCAGCTCGCGCCCGTCGGCGGCGCGCGCCTGCAGCTCGACGCCGTCCACGCGGCCCAGCACGAAGCGCTGGCTGGCCAGCGACGTCTCGTCCCATTTCTGCAGCTCCGCCATGCGGCGGTCGTTCTCCTCCAGGTAGGTGCTGACGCGCAGGTACCACTGCGCCCGCTGGATCAGCCGCACGGGGTTGTGGCAGCGCCAGCAGGTTCCGTCCTCGACCTGGATCGTCGCCAGCGTGGTCTGGCAGGTGTCGCACCAGTCCACGCTGCCGCTGCCGTGGTAGATGAGGTCGGCGTCCAGCAGCGTGAGGAACAGCCACTGCGACCAGCGGTACATGTTCGCGTCGGAGCTCATGAACGTGCGCTCCCAGTCGAAGGAGAAGCCCAGCCGCTGTAGCTGGCCGGTCATGTGCTCGGCGCAGCGTGCCACCCACTCGGCGGGGGACTCTCCGTTGGCGATCGCCCCGAGCTCGGCGGGCAGGCCGAAGGCGTCGTAGCCGAACGCGAACAGCACCGGCTCACCGCTTGCGCGCTGGAAGCGCGCGTAGGCGTCTCCGATCGCATAGCTGCGCACGTGCCCGATGTGCACGTTGCCGGAGGTGAACGGCGCCGAGGCCTTGATGTACACGCCGCTCTGCTGCGCCTTCAACAGGGGTGTGCGGAAGGCGTCGCGCGACTCCCACACGCGCTGGCGTCGCTGCTCGATCGCGCGGGGATCGTAGGCCCGCCCGTCCGCGGTCTGGCCACCGGGTGCGGGACGGCCGCCGTTGTCTGGGGGGCTCATATCGCTCACACCGCGAGGATATCCGAGCCCTTTGCACCCGACGTGCGCCTCCCGCGTGGTGCCTGCGTCGCGGCGTGCGCCATTGCTATGCTCAAACCCACTTGAACGCCGTCTCTGACAGGCACCTCCCGGCCACCGGCCGACCCCCCTCTGGCCCCGCCCTGTGCGGGGTCTTCTCGTCCGCCCCGACTGTAAGGATCCTGAGATGGAGATAGAGATCGGCCGCGGCAAGAAAGGCCGCCGCGCATACGGGTTCGACGACATCGCGATCGTGCCCTCGCGGCGCACGCGCGACCCCGACGACATCGACATCTCCTGGAAGCTCGGGCCCTACCAGTTCGAGCTGCCGATGATGGCCTCCGCGATGGACGGCGTCGTCTCGCCCGAGACCGCGGGGATCGTCGGTCGCCTCGGCGGCCTGGCGGTGCTCAACCTGGAGGGCATCTTCACTCGCTACGAGGATGCCGACGAGCAGCTGGAGCGGATCGCCGCGCTGCCCAAGGAGCTGGCCACGCGCGAGATGCAGGAGATCTACCGCGAGCCCGTCAAGCCCGAGCTGATCGCCCAGCGCATCCAGGAGATCAAGGCGCAGAAGGTGGTCGTCGCCGCCTCGCTCACACCCCAGCGAGTGCTTCGCTATCACGAGCTCGCGCTGGAGGCCGGCCTCGACGTGCTCGTGATCCAGGGCACGGTCGTCTCCGGCGAACACGTCTCCACAGTGTCGGAGCCGCTCAACCTCAAGGAGTTCATCCCCTCCCTCGACGTCCCCGTGGTGGTCGGCGGCTGCGCCTCCTACCACACGGGCCTACACCTGATGCGCACCGGCGCCGCCGGCGTGCTCGTCGGGGTTGGCCCCGGCGCCGCGTGCACCACTCGCGGGGTGCTCGGCATCGGCGTGCCGCAGGCCACCGCGATCGCCGACGTCGCGCACGCACGCTCCACCCACATGCTGGAGACCGGCGACTACTCGATGGTGATCGCCGACGGCGGCATGAGCAACGGCGGCGATGTCGCCAAGGCGATCGCACTCGGCGCCGACGCAGTGATGATCGGCTCGCCGCTGGCCCGTGCCTACGAAGCGCCCGGGCACGGCTTCCACTGGGGGATGGCTACGTTCCATCCTACGCTTCCCCGCGGCGCGCGCGTTGCCACCGCCCAGAACGGGACCCTCGAGGAGATCCTCGTCGGCCCCGCGCGCGAGAACGACGGCACCTTCAACCTGTTCGGCGGCCTGCGTACCTCGATGGCCACCTGCGGCCACAAGGACCTCGCCGAGTTCAACCGCGCCGAGGTCGTCGTCGCGCCGGCGCTGCAGACCGAGGGCAAGGCACTGCAACGCGGCCAGGGTGTCGGCATGGGCGCGGTGAACGGGAAGGCGGCTGCGCTCGTCAATGAGTGATGTAGCCGTGGTATCGGCCCCGGTGGCCGAGGAGCGGCTGACGAAGGCCGCTGCCACGGATGCGGTCGTCGTCATCGACTACGGCGGCCAGTACTCGCAGCTGATCGCCCGCCGGGTGCGCGAGTGCGGGATGTTCTCGGAATTGGTGCCCCACCACGTGCCGCTGCCCGAGATCGCGGCGCGCTGCCCGCGCGGGATCATCCTCTCCGGCGGCCCCGCGTCGGTGTACGCGCCGGACGCCCCGCGTCTGGAGCGCGGCCTGCTGGAGTTGGGGGTTCCGGTGTTGGGTATCTGCTACGGGATGCAGCTGCTCGTGCACGAGCTCGGCGGGCGGGTCGAGCAGGCGGAGGTGGGGGAATTCGGCCGCTCCGATCTCACGGTCGACGAGCACGGGGTGCTGCTGAGGGAAACCCCGCGCGAGCAAACCTGCTGGATGTCTCACCGCGACACCGTCTTCCAGGCGCCGCCCGGGTTCACTGCCCTCGCGCACACCTCCACCTCCCCGGTGGCGGCGGTCGAGAGCGTCGAGCGGGGCATCTACGGCATCCAGTTCCACCCCGAGGTCGTCCATACCCCCTACGGCCAGGCGATCCTCGAGCGCTTCCTCACCGAGGTGTGCGAGTGCCCCCCGACGTGGTCGGCGGCTTCGATCGTGGAGGAGCAGATCGCGCGCATTCGCGCCCAGGTAGGGGAGGGGAAGGTGATCTGCGGCCTCTCCGGTGGCGTGGACTCCTCGGTGGCGGCGCTGCTCGTGCACCGCGCCGTGGGCGACCAGCTCACCTGCGTGTTCGTCGACCACGGCCTGATGCGCAAGGACGAGGGCGAGCAGGTGATCGCCACCTTCCGCGACACCTTCAAGGTGCCGTTGGTGGCGGTTGACGCCGAGCGGCGTTTCCTGGAGCGGCTGCGGGGGGTCACCGAGCCCGAGGCCAAGCGCAAGGCGATCGGCGCCGAGTTCATCCGGGTTTTTGAGGAGGAGGCCGCGAAGCTCGCCGGGGGCGGTGGCGCGGATGACGCCGGCGGGGGGCCGTACGCGGCCGGGGGAACGGGGGGGGAAGGCGCCGCGGCGGTGCCGGACGCAGCCGGGGCTACGGAGGAGGGCGGCGCAGGCGCGCGCTTCCTCGTGCAGGGCACGCTCTACTCCGACGTGATCGAGTCCGGCGGGGGCACCGGCGCGGCGACGATCAAGTCCCACCACAACGTCGGCGGTCTCCCCGAGGACATGCGCTTCGAGCTGGTCGAGCCGCTGCGCGCGCTGTTCAAGGACGAGGTGCGCGCCGTCGGCGCCGAATTGGGGCTGCCCGAGCGCCTGGTATGGCGCCAGCCCTTCCCCGGCCCCGGCCTCGCGATCCGGATCGTCGGTGGCGAAGCGACGCGGGAGCGCCTTGACGTGCTGCGCGAGGCCGACCACATCCTGCAGGAGGAGATCCGCAAGGCCGGCCTCTACCGCGAGCTGTGGCAATCCTTCTGCGTGCTCCCCGACATCCGCACCGTCGGCGTCCAGGGCGACGAGCGCACCTACGGGCACGTGGTCGTGATCCGCGCGGTCACCTCTGACGACGCGATGACGGCCGATTGGGCGCGGCTGCCCTACGACCTGCTGGAGACGATCGCCTCGCGCATGATCGGTGAACTGCATGAGGTCAACCGGGTGGTTCTCGACATAACGAGTAAGCCCCCCGGCACCATCGAGTGGGAGTAGCTATCATGCGCCGTCTCGCCGCGCGCGAACGGATGCGTGCGGCCTTTTTACGTCATGAAGACCTACGTCGCCAAGCCCACCGACCGCGAGCGCAACTGGCTGCTCGTCGACGCCAACGGCAAGACCCTTGGCCGTTTGGCGACGCAGCTCGCCGACGTGCTGCGGGGCAAGCGCAAGCCCGAGTACACGCCGCACATCGACACCGGCGACTTCGTCGTGGTGATCAACGCGGAGAAGGTCGCGGTCACCGGCAAGAAGCGCACCGACAAGCGCTACTACCGCCACTCCGGCTACCCGGGCGGCCTGCGCTCGCGCACGTTTGAGGAGATGCTGGCGCGCCGGCCGGAGGAGATCATCCGGATCGCCGTCAAGGGCATGATGCCCCGCAACCGCCTCGCGCGCAAGCAGTTGACGAAGCTGAAGATCTACGCCGGGCCCGAGCACCCGCACGTCGCGCAGAAGCCCGAGCCGCTGGAGATCGAGGCCTGATGGCCGACGAGCCGACCGGGTCGGAAGAGCCCATCGAGGAGCCGGCTGCCGCGGAGGAGCCGGTCGCCGCCGCGGAGGAGTCTCCTGCCACGGAGGCGCAGCCCGTTGAGCTCGTCGTGGAGGAGCCTGCGGTTGCGGAGCTTGCCGCGGAGGAGGAGCCGGCCGTCGAGCCAGTCGCGGACGAAGAGGACGTGGAAGAGACCGTCGCGGAAGAGCTTGCCGTCGAGGAGCTCGTCGCAGAGGAGGCGGTTGAGGAGCTCGTCGCGGAGGAGCTTGCGGTGGAGGAGGCGATCGTCGAGGAGCTTGTCGAGGAGCTGGTTGCAGAGGAGGTCGTGGCAGAGCTTGTGTCTGAGGCCGCCGCCGAGTCACCCTCCGAGGAGCAGCCATCCGCCGAGCCCGCCGCGCAGGAGTCCGCCGCTGAAGTCGAGGCCGAGGAGGAGGAGTTCGACGAGGAAGAGGAAGAGGAGCCCGCTCCCCGCGTAAAGCCTGCGGTGCCGGGCGCGCACCTGGAAGTCGACATCGTCCCCGAAGGCGTCGACCCGTTGGCGCGCGAGGCCCCGGCCGACCCGTACGCGATCGAGGAGTACGCCGAGGATGTCGCCGAGGCAGAGGAGGAGGTCGAGGAGGAGTCGCTGCCGCAGCCGATCTCCACCGCGGCGATCGACCTCGCCGCCGGGGCCCGCTACCGTGCGACCGGCAAGCGTAAGACCGCGATCGCGCGCGTAATCCTTCGCCCTGGCAGCGGCGTCTACCTGGTCAACGGGCGTACCTTGGAGGAGCACTTCCCGCGCACGACGCTGCAGCGCAACATCCGCCAGCCGCTGGAGACCGTGGGCTATGAGGAGCGCATGGACGTGGTGGCGCGGCTGCACGGGGGCGGCATCTCCGCGCAGGCGGGCGCCCTGCGCCACGGCGTCTCCCGTGCACTGCTGGAAGCCGACCCCAACCTGCGCGGCGAGCTCAAGCGCCGCGGCTTCCTCACGCGCGACTCGCGCGCCAAGGAGCGCAAGAAGGCCGGTTTGAAGAAGGCGCGCAAGCGTCCGCAGTTCTCCAAGCGGTAGGGGGCGTTATGTCGCAGGCTTCCGCGGTACGCCAGGCTTTGGGGAGGCCATGACCCGCGAGCTGTTCGGGACCGACGGTGTACGGGGCGTTGCCGGCGAACTGTTGACCGCCGAGCTGGCCGTCGGTCTGGGCAAGGCGGCGACTGTGCTCACCGAGGCGGAGCGCCCCGGGGTACTCATAATCCGCGATACCCGCGAGTCCGGGGAGATGCTCCAAGCGGCGCTCGCCGCCGGGGTCAGTGCGGCCGGGGGCGACGCCCTGCTCGGCGGGGTGCTGCCCACGCCGGCCGCGCCGCTGCTGATCGCTCGCTACGGCTTCGACCTTGCGGCCGTAATCTCCGCCTCGCACAACCCCTACCAGGACAACGGGATCAAGTTCTTCGGCCCCGACGGCTTCAAGCTCTCCGACGAAACGGAGCTCGAGATCGAGCAGGCGCTCCAGGACGGGACCGGCAGCGGCGGTACTGCCATCGGGCGCATCCGCGAGCTGCGGGGCACGGGCGAGGATTACCTGCGCGAGCTGCACACCCGCTTCGCCGGGCTCGACCTGCACGGGCTCGACGTGTTGCTGGACTGCGCCAACGGCGCGACCCACCGTGTGGCGCCGGAGATATTCAGGCGACTCGGCGCGAGCGTGAGCGTGATCGCCGACCATCCCGACGGGCGCAACATCAACGCCGGCTGCGGCTCCACGCACGTGCAGGAGCTCGCCGCGCGGGTGCTCGCGGGCGGCCACGCCGTCGGCTTTGCCTTCGACGGCGACGGCGACCGTGTGCTCGCCGTGGACGGCGCCGGGGTGGTCGTGGACGGCGACGAGCTGATGGCGCTCGCCGCGCTGCACCTCAAGCGTGGTGGCCGCCTCGTCGGCGGGGGGGTGGCGGTGACGGTGATGACCAACTACGGCTTCCACGCCGCGATGCGCGCCGCGGACATCGCCGTCGCCTCGACGAAGGTCGGCGACCGTTACGTGCTCGAGGAGCTGCGCGCGCGCGGATGGGTGCTCGGCGGCGAGCAGTCGGGGCACATCATCGACATCGGCTTCAACCGCTCCGGCGACGGCATCGCTAGCGCCCTGCTCGCGCTCGAGGCGCTCGACGGCGCCCCGCTCAGCGAGCGCGACGCGATGCACAAGCTCCCCCAGCGGCTGGTCAACGTGCGCGTCCGCGACCGCGGCGCGCTCGAGCGTGCCGACACCGTCACCGACGCCGTGCGTGCTGCCGACGCGGCCCTCTCCGGCCGCGGGCGGGTGCTCGTACGTCCCTCCGGCACCGAGCCGCTGGTGCGCGTGATGGTCGAGGCGCCCACCGACGAGGAGGCCGAGCAGGTCTGCGCCAGCCTCGTGGCGCTCGTCGAGCGCGAGCTCGCCTAAGAAAGACGTTCTGAGGGTTCTCGGGACGTGTGCCCTAAACGTCCATTTTCCAAATCCCGTGGAGGTTCGCTGGTATCTTCGGTGCGGTGTGCGGAATCGTTGGCTACGTCGGTAGGCGGGAGGGTGGGCTTCCTGTCCAGGAGCTGCTGCTTGCCGGCTTGAAGAAGCTCGAGTACCGCGGCTACGACAGCGCCGGGATCTCGGTGATCGCCGACGACCACATCGAGGCCGTGCGCGCCGTGGGCAACCTGCGCGCGCTGGAGGCAAAGCTGGATGTGGTGCGCGGTCGGGCCGATGCCGGGGAGGGCGGGGGGGTGGCGACGCTTGCGCGACCGCTCACCACCGGCATCGCCCACACCCGCTGGGCCACGCACGGACGCGTCAGCGAGGAGAACGCCCACCCCCACTTCGACAGCGCGGATCGCATCCACGTCGTGGTCAACGGGATCGTCGAGAACTACATGCCGCTGCGCGAGCGTCTGCGCGCGGAGGGCTGTGTCTTTACCTCCGAGACCGACGCGGAGGTGATCGCTCACCTGATCGCCGACCACTATGCGGGCGACCTCGCCGACGCCGTGCGCGGCGCCTACGCCGAGCTGCAGGGCCACTTCGCGTTCGTGGCGATGAGCCTCGACGAGCCCGAGACGCTGGTGGGGGCGCGCCGCGAGTGCCCGCTCGTGGTCGGCCGCGGCGAGGAGGAGCAGTTCCTCGCCTCCGCCGTGCCCGCCTTCCTCGCGCGTACCCGCACCGTGCAGTACCTCGAAAACGGGGAGATCGCGGTGCTCACGCCCGACGGCGTCACGATCACCACCCCCGACGGGGTGGTCGTGGAGCGGCTGACCGAGACCGTCGAGTGGGACGAGGAGGCAGCCGAGAAGGGCGGTTTCGAGACGTTCATGCTCAAGGAGATCCACGAACAGGCCGACGCCGTCGCCGAGACGATCGCCGATCGCACTGCCCGCGGGGACGGCGTCAGCCTCAACGAGCAGGGGGCGCTCGACGAGGCGTTACTGGCCGGGGTGGGTCGCATCGTGATCGTCGCCTGCGGCACCTCCTACCACGCCGGCCTGATCGGACGCTACGCGATCGAGGAGTGGGCGCGCATCCCCGTGGAAATGGACATCGCCTCCGAGTATCGCTACCGCAACCCCGTCGTCGGCCCCGGCGACCTCGTGATCGGCATCTCCCAGTCCGGCGAGACGGCGGACACGCTCGCCGCGATGCGCCTCGCGCGCGAGCGCGGCGCCACCGTGCTCGCGATCACCAACGTGATGGGCTCCCAGGCCACGCGCGACGCCGACGGGGTGCTGTTCACCCGCGCGGGTCTGGAGATCGGGGTGGCCGCCACCAAGACGTTCACCTGTCAGGTGGCTGTCCTCTACCTCCTCGGCCTGCGCCTAGCCGAGCTGCGTGGCACGCTGCCGACGGCGCGGATTGCCGAGCTGGTGGGCGAGGTCAAGCGCCTGCCGCACTGCATCGCCGAGATCACCGGCCCCGACGACGGCTCCGGCGGAGTGCTCCCACTGGTCAGGAGCATTGCCGCCCGGCACTGGCAGGGCGAGTTCTTCCTCTACATCGGCCGCCACGTTGGGCTGCCAGTCGCGCTGGAGGGCGCGCTCAAGCTCAAGGAGATCTCCTACATCGCCACCGACGCCTACGCCGCCGGGGAGATGAAGCACGGCCCGATCGCCCTGCTCGACGAGTCCACCCCCGTGGTGTGCATCGCCACCGACTCCCCGGTGCTGGAGAAGGTCGCCTCCAACATCCAGGAGGTCCGCGCCCGCGGCGCCCACGTGATCGCCGTTGTCAGCGAGGGCAACGCGCAGATCATCGAGCACGCCGACGCCGCGATCCCAATTCCCGCGATCGACTGGATGCTCCAGCCGATCCTCGCCGTCATCCCGCTGCAGCTGCTCGCCTACGAGATCGCCCGCCGCCGCGGCCTGGACGTCGACCAGCCGCGCAACCTCGCGAAGACCGTCACCGTCGAGTAGCAATACATCGAGTCGCGCCCGCTGGCGCATTAGGATCGCAACTCATGGGAACCCTTCCCGAGTGGTGTCTGCCGCTGCCCGACGCCGAGGCGATGCGGGCGATCGACCGCTGGGCGATCGACGAGCAGGGGGTGCCCTCGCTCGACTTGATGGAGCGCGCCGGGATCGGCGTGGCCCGCGCCGTCGAGCAGCTCGCGCCCGATGGGCACGTGACGGTGCTGTGCGGCAAGGGCAACAACGGCGGGGACGGGCTGGTGGCCGCGCGCCTGCTGCGCGACGCCGGCCGCGAGGTCGATGTTCTCACCGCCGGGCCCCCGGAGGAGCTGCGGGGCGACGCGCGCGAGAACCTCCTGCGCCTGCCTGGTGCCCCGCCGGCGCAGATGGACTTCGCGAGCGCCGGCTTCTCCGCGAGCTTGGGCGACGCTGGAGCGGGGTCGTCTTCCGCGATCGATGGGCCGTCCGCCGCTGGGGGCGCGAAGTTCCCGGGTAGGCCGGCCGCGGTCATCGACGCGCTGCTCGGCACTGGCTTCGCCGGCGAGCCGCGCGGGGCGATCGCCGCGGCGATCGACGCCGCGAACGCCTGCGGCGCGCCCGTCGTCAGCGTGGACGTGCCCTCCGGGGTGGACGCCTCCACGGGCGTGGTGTGCGCTCGCGCGGTGCGCGCCGCAATCACCGTCACCTTCCACGCCGCCAAGCCCGGCCTGTGGATCCACCCCGGCAAGGCCCACGCCGGCGAGGTGCGCACGCTCGACATCGGCATCCCCCGCGGCGCGTCCATCGCTGCTGAGGTCGGCCTAATCGAGCGCGCCGTGCTGAGCCTGATCCCGCGTCGCGCAGCCACCTCGACGAAGTTCTCGAGTGGCCACGTGCTCGTCGTCGGCGGCTCGTGCGGCCTCACCGGCGCGCCGCGCATGGCCGCCCACGCTGCGATGCGCGCCGGCGCCGGCTACGTCACCGCCTGCGTGCCCGCCTCGGTGCAGACGATCCTCGCGACGGGCGGGCTCCCTGAGTTGATGACCCACGGCCTGCCCGATGAGGGCGGCGCGCTCGCGGTTGCGGGCGTCGATGGCGTGCTCGAGGCCGCACAGCGCGGCGGGGCGCTCGCGCTCGGGCCCGGCCTCGGGCGCGCCCCCGGTGCACTCGCGTTCGCACGCGAGCTGGCGCGCCGCGCGCCGGTTCCCACGGTGATCGACGCCGACGGTTTGAACGCCCACGCCGGACGCCTGAATGAGCTCTCGCGGCGGGAGGCGCACACCGTCCTCACCCCGCACGCCGGCGAGCTGGGACGGCTGCTGGAGCTCTCCAGTGAGGAGATCGAGCGCGAGCGCCTGCGCTACGTGCGCGCCGCCGCCGAGCTTTCGCGGGCGGTGGTTGTGCTGAAGGGCGACGACACCCTGGTCGCCGACCCCACCGGCTCGGGCGTGGTGGCCGTCAGCGCGGGCGCTAGCCCCGCGCTCGCGACTGCCGGCACCGGGGACGTGCTGACGGGCGTGATCGCGGCGCTCCTCGCCCAGGGCCTCCCGGCGTTCGCGGCAGCCGCCGCCGGCGTCCAGCTGCACGCCGCCGCCGGGCGTGCCGCGGCCGATACGGTCGGCAGCGCCGACTGCGTGATCGCCTCGGATGTGATCGCCGCGCTGTCCCTCGCCCGTGCCGAGGTGGGACAGCCGTGAGTGTCGATCGGGCGATTGCGCGCGTCAACCTCGACGCGATCGAGCGCAACTGCGAGCGGTTGCGCTCGGAGCTGCGCGAGGGCGTCCAGCTGTGCGCGGTGGTCAAGGCCGACGGCTACGGCCACGGCATGGAGGAAAGCGCGTATGCGGCGCTTGCGGGCGGCGCCACCTCGTTTGCCGTCGTCGGCATCCAGGAAGCGCGCGAGCTGGCCGAGTTCGTAGAGGGGACCAAGCCTAAGGTACCGCTGCTGATCATGGGGCCGCTGCAGCGCGAGCACCTGGAAGAGGTGGTCGCCTGCGGCTTCGATCTGGTTGTGTGGAGCGAGAGTCACCTGCTGGACATCGCGTGGTTGGCCGCGGACATTGGGCGCAGGGGGCACGTGCACGTGAAGCTCGACACCGGCATGGGGCGCTTCGGCACGCGCGACGCCGGTCTGGCGACGCGCCTGGCGATCGCGGCCGCGGCCGACCCCAACGTCGATCTGGTGGGGCTGATGACCCACTTCGCCACCGCCGACGAACCGGGGGACGATTTCTTTGCGGAGCAGCTGCGGCGCTTCGCGGGGTGGACGGCGCCGCTCAAGCGAGAGTACCCCGAGGTGCTCGTGCACGCCGCCAACAGCGCCGCCGTGCTGCGCAGCCCCGCGGCGCACTTCGACATGGTGCGCTGCGGCATCGCGATCTACGGCATGGACCCCTTCGGCGAGGATCCGCTCGCGCGCGGCCTGGAGCCGGCGCTTGAGTTGAGCTCCCACGTCGCGACCGTCAAGCGCTGCGCCGCCGGGGAGAGCACCGGCTACGGCAGGCGCTTCGTCGCCGCGCGGGACACGCAGCTAGGTCTGCTGCCGATCGGCTATGGCGACGGCTGGCGGCGCGGGCTCTCGGGCAACGCCGAGGCGCTGATCGCGGGGCGCCGCCACCCGCTCGTCGGCACCGTCAGCATGGACAGCGTTGCCGTCGACCTTGGCCCCGACCCGAGCGCGCCGGCGCTGCTCGGCCAGCCAGCCGTGCTGATCGGCGGCCAGGGCGAGGAGCGGATCACCGCCGAGGAGCTGGCTCGGCGGCTGGACACGATCAACTATGAGATCACCTGCGGGCTCACCGCACGCGTCGCGCGCGTCCATCACGGTGACGACGGGGTGGCACGCCTTGGCGCCGATTGACGACCCGCTCGAGCTGACCCGCGCCGCGCTCGCCGGTCGGCGGGCGTGGCTGGTGGGCGGCGCGGTGCGCGACCGTCTGCTGCGCGCCGGGCTGGACAGGGTCGGATCGAGCGGCGCGATCCCCGAGCTCGCCGTGAGTGAGGCGGCCGGGGTGGCCGGGGCCGAATCGGCCGGCACCGCCGATCTCGACGTGGTGCTCGACGGCGAGCCGCGGGAAGCCGCACACGCGCTTGCCCGCATCGCGCGCGCAGCGGCGTTCTCGCTCTCCGAAGAGTATGGGGGCTGGCGGGTGGTCGCCCGTGACGGCGCTTGGCAGGTTGACTTCGAGCGCCTGCGAGGAGCAACGCTGGAGGAGGACCTCGCGCTGCGGGATTTCACCGTCAACGCGATTGCCGCGCCGCTGGGGGAGCCGGGCACGGCGCCTGGCGAGGTGATAGATCCGCTCGGCGGCCTGGAGGATCTTGCGCGGCGGCGGCTGCGCGAGGCGGGGCCCCACGCCTTCGCCGAGGACCCGCTGCGCGTGCTGCGGCTCGTGCGGCTCGCCGTGGAGCTCAATCTCGAAGCGGACTCCGACACGCGCGCCCGTGCGCACGCCCATGCGATGGCACTTGGCGAAGTCGCGCCTGAGCGGATCTTCATGGAGCTGCGCCGCATCATCGACGCGCCTCGCGCAGTTGCGGGCATCGAGCTGATGGGGGAGGTGGGTGCGACCGCGGTCGTGTTGCCCGAGCTGGAGGCGCTGCGCGGCGTGACCCAGAGCCACTACCACCACCGGGACGTGTACGGCCACACCCTGGAGGTGCTCGAACAGGTGATCGCGTTGCAGGAAGATCCCGTCGCGATCCTCTCGCGGGGCGGTTGGCTGGAAACCGGCGCGAGCGGCGTTGGACGTGCCGAGCCCGAGCGGGATGAGAGCGGCGGTGAGAGGTCGGCGGGAGGGGCGGTCGAGCCGCTGGAGGAGCTCATCGCGCTGCTGGCCGAGCCGCTCGCCGACGGGCTGACCCGTGGGGGGGCGCTGCGGTGGGGGGCGCTGCTGCATGACGCCGCCAAGCCGCTCACCCGCGACGTGCGTGCCTCGGACGGGCGGGTCACGTTCATCGGACACGACGCCCGAGGCGCAGAGATGGCCGGCGAGGTGCTTGGCAGGCTGCGAGCGAGCGGTCGGCTGCAGGGGCACGTGGCAGCGCTCGTGCGCAACCACCTGCGGCTGGGCTTCCTCGTGCACGAGTCCCAGCCGCTGGCACGCCGGGGCGTGTTCGCCTATCTGCGCGCCTGCGAGCCGGTGGAGGTGGACGTCACGCTGCTGTCCGTCGCCGACCGCCTCGCCACCGGCGGCGAGCGCACACAGGAGGCGATCGACGCTCATCTACGCCTCGCGCGGGGGATGCTCGCGGATGCGCTCAGCTGGCGTGCCGAGGGTCCACCACAGCCGCTGCTGCGTGGGGACGAGCTGGCGAGCGAGCTCGGCATTCCCGCCGGGCCGCGCCTGGGCGAGCTGCTGGAGGAGCTTGCCGCGTCCCACTACGCGGGGGAGATCGCCAATCGCGAGGAGGCGCTGGCGCACCTGCGTTACGGCGGGTCGCGATGAGCGCACGACGCCGGCGCGGCGGTGGGCGAGCATTTCTTTTTCTGCCCTATACAAATAAGACCTAGTCTTATTTGTATAGGGCCCAAAAGAGAGCACGGATCAGCGAGCCTGACACCCGCGCACACGCCGAGTAGGATGGCGGGTCAATGACCGACCCCGATTGCATCTTCTGCAAGATCGTCGCCCGCGAGCTGCCGGCGAGGATCCTCGACGAGGACGAGCGCACGGTCACCTTCCTGGACATCAACCCCGCGACCCGTGGCCATGCGCTGGTGGTGCCGCGCCGCCACGCGCGGGATCTGCTGAGCGTTGACCCCGAGGACCTGTGTGCGACAGCGGCCGCGGCTCAGCGGCTGGCGGGGCGGATGAGCGAGCGGTTGGGCGTCGCCGGGATCAACGTGCTCAACTCCTGTGGCGGCGCCGCCTGGCAGACCGTGTTCCACTTCCATCTGCACGTGATTCCACGCTACGTCGGCGACCCGCTGCGGCTACCATGGGTGCCCGCTGCGGGCGATGCAGGCGAGATCGCGGCGGCCGCGCAGGAACTCGGCGGCGGATAGCGAACCGCTACATACCCGTTCTCGGTGTGTTCTATGCCCACGATGCTCCGCTCCAGGCCCAATCTGCTCCGCACATCGCTCACCGCGCTCCTGGCAGGAGCGGTGTTGACGTTGGTGGCGCCAGCCATCTCGTTGGCGACGCTCTCGGAAGTGGGGGTGATCCCCGCGACCACGCCCCCCACCACCCCGAGCTGCCCGACGTCGTGCCTGGCTGTCACGCGCACGACCGGCTACCAGGTGAAGGTGGGCAAGACGCGCGACCTCGTCACGGCGCCCCGCAACGGCACCGTCGTGGCGTGGACGATCGCGCTTGGCAAGCCCAGCGCCACCCAGATCAAGTACTTCAACACCAACGAGGGCGGCACCGCCTCGGCTGCGATCGCCGTGCTGGCGCCCCAGCCCAAGCCCAACCTCGCGTTCAAGCTGGTGTCGCAGAGCCCGCTCGTGCAGTTGCAGCAGTACTTCGGCAAGACGGCCCAGTTCCCGCTCGCCACCACCCTCCAGGTCAAAAAGGGCGACGTGATCGCGCTCGCGGTCCCCACCTGGGCGCCCGCGCTCGCGCTCGGCTTCAGCAACGAAACCTCCTGGCGTGCCAGCCGCCTGCGCACCCAGTGCACGACCACCAGCGTTCAGTCGATGCAGCAGCTGGGAACCAACGTCCAGTACTACTGCCTCTACCGCGAAGCGCGCCTTACATACAGCGCCACGCTGATCTCAACGCCCTGAGGCGTCCCTGGACACTGCGCTGGATCGCCACGTGACGGCTCGCACGTGCTACCAGCACGCGCTTTCGCCGCCCCGCGTCGCCCAGCTTGGTCCATGAACGCCTCAGCCGCGTGTGTTGAGCATCAAGGCGCCTGGGCGCCGCCGGTGGGGCTGTTCGAAGAGCCGCCGCCGCCCGCTGCTTCCGAGCCGCCTTTGGCGCCGCTTTCTCCGGTTCCCCCGCTCGCGCCCGAGCTTGCTTCCGGGGTGCTTGTTTTTTCCGCCGAGCTGCCGGAGCTGGTGGTGCTTTCGCTGCTCGTGCTCCCCGATGCGCCGGCGCTCGAGGGTTCTTCGCTGGAAGTGCCCGCCGCGCCGGTCGATGAGCTCGAGCCGCTCTTGGAGGTGGTGGCGACTGTCGACGTCGAAGTGGTGGGCGTCGCTTCGCTTTCGGCTTGGGTGTTGGTGGGTGGAGTGATTTCCGGGGTGCTGTGCGGTGGTACGTCGGCGGAGTTGCTGCTACCTCCGCACGCCGCCAGCGTGAGGCCCACCAGGAGTGCCGCGGCGCCCGCGAGGATGGGAGCGAGCGACCGAAGCCGGGAGACACCCCCCTTCGGGGGGAATCCCCGTTTCGACCAGCGTGCGCTCACGAGTGGTGCGTCCTGGAAATTCGTTGATGGGCTGGCGAGCGAAAATCAAGTCCGCCCAGGACGCAGGGAGCCGCAATAGTGGTGCTATTGCGGCGACCGAGGACGCCGGCGGACGCAGATTTGCAGCCGCCAGACCGCGACGAATTTCCAGGAGGTGCCACTAGCCGAGCGGCCCCATCCGGCGTCCGCAGGTGGGACAGTCATTCAGGTCCCTCTGCGCGAGCTGCTCGCACCACGGGCAGAAACGCAGGTTCTCCACCGAGAAGGGAAGCTTGGAGGTGGACGGCGCCAGCGGCAGCACCTTGCCCACGACCTCCAGCGGCTCGCCCGACTCCCGGTCGAGGTAGATCTCATCCGGCTGCGCCGCGAGGATGACTTCCCGCCCGCTCGCCGGATTGCGCAGACGGTAACGCTGCTGCACGCTCATCGCCGAGACTCTAGCGAAGCCCGCGGCAGGAGCGCGGGTAGGCTGACGTCATCCGCGTCCTGATCTTCCACGGCTACCTGCTCGCCGGCACGGGCTCCAACATCTACAACGCGCGCCTCGCGTGGGCGCTGGTGGGCCTCGGTCACGAGGTGCACCTGCTCTGCCAGGACCGCCACCCCGAGCGCCAACTTTTCGTCGACGCCACCGGCGATTGGGAGCACGGGGAGTTGCGGGTGCGCGCGCTGCGCGAGCCGGTGCGCTGCACCGCCTACCGGCCCGAGATCGGCGGGCTGCTGCCGGTGTACGTCGAGGACCCTTACGAGGGGATCGAAGCGCGCGTCTTCGCGCGCTGCAGCGAGGCGGAGATCGAGCGCTACATCGACGCCAACGTCGCGGCCGTGCGCGAGCTGGTGCAGCGCGTGCGACCCGACGTCGCGCTCGCCAACCACCTCGTGATGGGCCCCGTAATCCTCGCGCGAGCGCTTGCCCACCACGTGCCGTACGCCGTCAAGGTGCACGGGAGCGCCCTGGAGTACACGGTCAAGCCCGACCCGGAGCGCTTCCTGCCCTACGCCCGCGAGGGACTCGAGCCCGCCGAGACGATCCTCGTTGGGTCGCTGCACACCGCGGGCAGCCTGTGGGATGCGCTCGGGGACCCGGCGATCGAGGCCCGCACCCGCCTCGGCCCTCCCGGGGTTGACGTGGAGCTCTTCAAGCCGCTCCCGCGGCGCGCCGAGGGAAGGCCGTTGGAGCCCGTCGTGGCGTTCGTGGGCAAGCTGATCGTCAATAAGGGCGTGGACCTGCTGATCGCCGCTTGGCCGCTGGTGCTCGAGCAGGTTCCGCGGGCGCGCCTTCAGATCGTCGGCTTTGGCACCGATCGCGAGTGGCTGGAGCGGCTGCTGGGTGCGCTCGCCGCTGGCGACCTCGACTCCGCACGGAGCGGCGCTCGGCGGCATCTGCGCGCGTTCCTGAACGGCCTCGACGGCGCGCGGAGCGAGCGCTACCTCGCCGCGGCACGTGCGCTGCCTGAGCAGGTGAGCTTCGCCGGGCGCTACGAGCACGACGAGCTGGCCGAGCTGCTGCTGCGCTGCGAGGCGCTTGTGGTGCCGAGCACCTTCCCGGAGGCATTCGGCATGGTGGCCGCCGAGGGGGCGGCGTGCGGCGCGCTGCCGGTGAGCGCCGCTCACTCCGGTCTGGCGGAGGTGAGCGCGGCGCTGGCCCGTGCAGTGCCTCCGCAGGCGGCGCGGTGGCTGTCGTTTCCCGTCGACGACGATGCTGTGCCCGCGCTCGCCGAGCGCCTGATCGGCTGGTTGCAGGCCGACACGGCGCTGCGGGAGCAGACCCGCGCGGCGCTGGTGGCGACGGCACGCGAGCGCTGGTCGTGGGAGGGCGTCGCGCGAAGCGTGATCGCCGCCGCGCGCGGCGAGCTGGAGCAGCTACCCCCGCCGTGACAACCCACGCCACTGCGCCACCTGGCGGCGTTTCTGGAACTTGCGCGGCCAGCGGCGCGAGCGCTACCTTGCGGCCGCGCGCACGCTGCCACAGCGGCCCGCTTCGCGGGGCGCTTGGAGCACGCAGAACTCGCAGAGCTGCTGCCCACCTGCGAGGCGCTGGTGGTGCCCAGCATCCCCCGAGGCGTTCGGCATGGTTGCGGCCGAGGGGGGCGGCGGGTGCGGGATCGGCTCTGCCCGGTGAGCGCCGCCCACTCGGGCCTTGCTGGTGAGCGGGGTGCTGGCCAACGCTGTGCCGGCGCAGGCCGTGGGCTGGCTGTCATTTTCCCGTTGACGACGATGCCGTGCCCGCCATCGCGGTGTACTGGTCGGCTGGCTGCGAGCCGATCCCGCGCTGCGCGAGCGGACCCGCGCGGGCCTGGTGGAGACTGTGCGCGAGCATTGGTCCTGGGAGGGCGTCGCGCGGGGCGTGATCGCGGCCGCGAGCGGCGAGCAGGATGTGTTGCCCTCGCCGTAAGGGTTGCTGTGGGCCCTGAAAGCGCTCGCTGAGCGCGCCGCGAGACGTCGCCCGCTTGATTGGATAGACCCGGTCGCTGTCGAGGGAGCTGGGTAAGTCTGGGACGTTGTT
>CAWBSO010000002.1:0-116034 GCA_963791485.1 uncultured Solirubrobacterales bacterium | reverse complement strand
ACACTCACCTCGGGCCTCAAGGCCCACGGCATCGCCGCCGCCACGGCCGCCGGCGTTGCGCACGTGCCGCCCGTGTCCGTCCTGTTCGCCGCGTTTCTCGGCTACAACCCGGTCGAAAACCTCGTCGGCGGGCACGCGCTCGCGGCGCTCTCGCCCGCCAACCACGCCGCGCTGACCGGCCGCACGTTCTTCCCGCGGCTGATCTCCGGGCCGTTCAGCACGGGGTTGCACGAGGCGTTTGCGTTCGCGATCGTCGCCTGCCTGATCGCGGCGGGCGCGTCACTGATGCGGGGCGGCAAGTATCACTACGCGCCATCCGCCACGCCCGCCGCGGCCGGGGACGCCGACGGCAGTGAGGTCGGCGAGGAGCACAATGGTGCTCGCACCAACGGGACGGCGCCGAGCCTGAAGGACATCACGATCACGCACACACCGACCAAGGAGGAGCAGCATGCAGGTTGAGTGGTATGGCCAGTCGGCGTTTCGTCTCAGCTCGGCCGACACGACGGTGGCGATCGACCCGTTCGGGGACATGTCGGAGCTCGCGAGCTCGCGCGGGATGCAGTTCGACTACCCGCTGATCGAGGGCGTGGAGGCGCAGCTGCTGCTGGTGACCCACGAGCACATCGACCACAATGGCGTCGATGCGATCGGCGGCGATCCCGCGATTCTGCGCTCGACCGCGGGCAAGCTGGAGTCGCCGATCGGCGAGGTTGTCGCGATCGCCTCCGAGCACGACGAGGCGGCCGGCATCGAACGGGGACCCAACACGATCTTCGTATTCGAGCTCGACGGTGTGCGTGTCTGCCACTTCGGCGACTTCGGCCAGAGCGAGCTGCGCCCCGAGCAGGCCGCGGCGATCGGCGAGGTCGATCTGCTGATCCTGCCGGTCGGCGGCGGCCCCACGATCGGTGCCGAGGGTGCCGCGGCGATCGTCGAGCGCCTGGCGCCGCGCTGGGTCGTACCGATGCACTACCGCACGCCGCGGATCGGCTTCCTCGAAACCGCCGACGCCTTTCTGGAGCGTCACCCCGACGTGCACCGTCTCGACGGCGCCACCTTCGAGACGGGAGAGCTGCCCGCCGCGGAGGGGCCGCTGGTGGTGGTACCCGCGGCGCCGTGAGCCTCGCCGGGCGCGGGGTCGGCGCGTGTGATTCCGCGGCCACCCGGAGGACTCCGGGCGGCCGATCGCCGTGGCACGGTAGCGGCGCGCGACGTCCATGGACCCCGCTACGCTGTAGGCGGCAGGGCACCTCGACAAGGAGACCCATATGAGGATCCCGATCGTAGTGGCGGGCATGGCGGCAACCGGCTTGCTGGCCGGCGGCGTGCTGGTGCTCGCGGCGGAGGCCGAAACCACCTCGAGCTCCACGCCTGTGACGAGCGCGCCCCTGCGCACCGTGAGCGTTGAAGGCGTCGCCAACGCCCCCGTGGACTCGGCGGCAAGCAGCGAAGCGGCGATCGCGGCCTACCGCCAGGCGATGGCCGCCGCGATCACCGACGGCCAGGCCAAGGCGCAGTTTCTCGCCGAAAAGACCGGCGCCACGCTCGGGCAGGTGCAGAGCATCGCCGAAGGCGGCGGTTACATCGGCTGTCCGACGGGAGTCGAATACGAAGGCGCCCAGCCCGATTTCGGCTCGGCGAGAGGCGAGGTGTTCGCGGCGGCGGCGGCCCCCGCGGCGAGGGGCACGGCAACTCCGACTACCCACAAAGCGACCGCCAAAGGCAAGCACCACAAGCGGCACTCCGCCAGGAAGTCCGCGGCGGAAGGGTGCACCCTCTCCACGCAGGTCACGCTGGTCTACCAGCTGGGTTGAGCTTCTCAGCGCTGAAGTGGGGTGGGGGGCCTACCCCGCGCGCTCGGCTGAGCGCAGCCCGCGCAGCGTCCACAGCGTGAACAGGCAGATCAGCGCCACGGCGCAGGCGTAGGCAAGCGCGGTGTGGTCGTGCACGCCCGAGATCAGCCCGCGACCGGTGTCGAGGAAGGCGGTCGCGGGGTTGATCGAGGCCACGGCGTGGATCCAACCGCGGAGCAGCGGCAGCGGCACGAAGACCGGCGCGAGGAACAGGATCAGGAAGACCGGGGTCTGCATCAGCGGGCCGGCCTGGATCGTGCGGAAGCGGAACGCCACGCCGGCGGCCCAGCCGAAGCCGACGAGCACGAGCAGCGCCGCCAGGCCATAGAGGCCGAAGATGTCAACACCGTCGCCGGTGATCTGCATGCCGGCGAGCAGCGCCACGCCGCTCACCACTGTGAGCGTGATCGTCGCGCGCGTGAGCGCCACGAGCGCATAGCCCAGCGCGACACCGCGACGGTTGCCGGCCGCGAGCATCAGCCGTCGTGCAAAGCCGCTCTCGAAGTCGAAGGCGATCGTGAAGCCGGTGAACAGCCCGCTGAACATCGAGGCCTGCAGCAGCACGAACACGAACTGAAAGGCGGTATACCCGGCGGGGAAGTCGAAGCCGGGCACCGATCCCAGCGCGGAGAGGCCGCCGGCGAAGCTGGCCAGGAAGATCAGGGGAAACACGAGCGAGGGCACCGCGAGCTCAGGCCGGCGCACGTAGGTGTGCACGCCGCGCCACGCGATCGCGAAGGCAACACCCCACACGGTGCTGCGCGGCGGTTGCTCGTGCGAAATCTCGCTCATCTCGGGCACGCAGGGCAAGCTGGACAAGGACGCAAGGAGCGTGGCGTGCTTTGCACGCGAGCGACTGAGGACGCAGATCCAGCGCCGCCATGCGTGTTCGAGATCATGTGCGCTGGAGCCTCGTTTTCATGGCCCCCTGCACCGCGAGCAGGCCGAGGACGAGCAGCCCGAGCGCCACACCGAAGCCCCGCAGCAGCGCGGTCTCGTCCCAGCCGAAGATATACAGGCTGCGGAAGCCCTCGATCAGATAGGAGATCGGGTTCCACGTGGCAACCGTGTGAAACCAGGGGGTCTTCAGCAGCGAGCGGGGCAGGTTGGAGGAGGAGAGGAAGATGAACACGAAGAACAGCGGGAACAGACCCTGCACCGCTTCGCTTGAGCCGGTGCGCAGCGCCGCGACGCAGCCGAACGATGAGAACGCGAGCGCGGTGAGCGAGCCGAGCACGATCACCACCAGCGCGCCGCCGACGCCGGCGTCGAGATGGGCGCCGACGACGATGCCGAGCAGGATGTACACCGCCGACTGCAGTGCCCCCAGCGCGGCGACGCCGACGAGCAGCCCGGCGATCAGCGAGACGCGCCGCAGGGGGGTGAGCGCCAGCCGGTTGAAGAAGCCCGTCTCGATGTCCTCGGCGAGGTTGGTGCCGGTGTTGATCAGCGAGAACATCGCCCCCTGGATGAACGCCACGGCGATCGCGAAGGAGACGTAGGAGTGCGTCGGGAAGCCCGGCAACAGCGTGGCGGCGTGCAGTCCGCTGGCGTTGATGATCAGCAGGATCGCGGGGAAGAAAACGATCGGGAACATCTGGAAGGGCTGGCGCAGCGTCTTCAGCACCGAGCGCTGGGCGAGCGCGCCCACCTGGGTGATCAGCGAGGCGCTCACGCGGAGACCGGCTCGGGGGCCGACCGCTCGGTGTCATCGTCCTCGGCGGCGCCCTCCAGCGAACGGCCGGTCTTGGCGAGGAAGACATCGTCGAGCGTGGGGGAGTGCAGGCGCAAATCGGCCACCTGCAGGTTCTCGGCGTCGATCGCGCGGACGATCTCGGCGAGGTCGCCGGCGCCCGTGGGCAGCCGCACAGCGACGCCGTTGCTCGCCGCCGCGGCCGCCTCGCCGAAGCGCGCCAGCACCGCCGCCAGCCGCTCGCGCTCGCCGGGGTCGTGGGGGACCGCTTCGACGGAGGGACGCCCGATCGCGGCCTTCAGCTCGGCGGGCGTGCCCTCGGCGACGATCCGCCCGTGGTCGATGATCCCGACCCGGTTGGCCAGCGCATCGGCCTCCTCGAGGTACTGCGTGGTGAGGAACACCGTCACGCCGTCGCCCGCCAACCGCCGCACCTCGTCCCACAACGCCGCTCGGCTCTGCGGATCGAGGCCGGTGGTCGGCTCGTCCAGGAACAGCAGCCGCGGCCGGTGCACCAGCGCCAGCGCGAGGTCCAGCCGGCGCTTCATGCCGCCGGAGTAGCCGCCCACCTTGCGCTCGGCAGCCTCGGTGAGCCCAACCTGCGCGAGCAGCTCGCGTCCGCGCGCCTCGCGCTGTGGCTTGGCCAGGCCGTGCAGGGAGCTCTGCAGGCGCATGTGCTCGCTGCCGGTGAGGAACGGATCGAGCGCCGAGTCCTGCAGCGAGGCGCCGATCACACGCCGCACCTCGGAGCCATGGCGCACGACATCGAGCCCGGCCACACGCGCCGAGCCGGCCGTGGGCGGCAGCAGCGTGGTCAGCACCAGCGAAGTGGTCGACTTACCCGCGCCATTGGGGCCCAGAAACCCGTAGATCTCGCCGGACGCGACGCGCAGATCGATCCCATCGACGGCCCGCACGCCGCCCTTGAAGTCGCGAACGAGGCCTTCGACCTCGATCCCGTTGTTGTCTTCGGTCATTACTACTGACCTTATCGAGCGGCCTTGACGGGGCGGGCGGGGAACGATCGGCGCATCAGCCTCGACCTCCTGCTAAGCTGGACTAAGCGATGGCGGAGACCTACAACATGCACGAGGCTAAGACGCACCTGTCGCGACTCGCCGAGCGTGTCTCACACGGCGAGGAAATCGTGATCGCGCGAAACGGCCGCGCGCTCGCGAGGCTGGTCCCGATCGAGGAGCCCCGCAAGCGACGCAAGCTGGGGTTCTGGAAGGACGAGGAAGTGTGGGTCAGCGACGACTTCGATGACCCATTGCCATGGGAGATCCAGCGGTACTTCGAGGGTGAGGGCGATTGAGGCTCTTGCTGGATACCCATACGCTGATATGGGCCGCGAAAGAAGAGCTGCGCGACGACGCTCATAAAGTGATCGAGGAGGTCGCCGATTCGGTATTCGTCAGCGCTGCAACGATCTGGGAGATCGAGATCAAGCGGTCACTGGGCCGGTTGCAAGCGCCCGGCGACATGATCGAGCGCATCGACGAGTGCGGGTACGAACGCCTTCCGATCACGTTCGAGCACGCCCGCGAGGCGGGTAGGCTGCCACTGCTGCACGGTGATCCCTTCGACCGGATACTCGTCGCGCAAGCACGCGCTGAGGGAATGACACTCGCAAGCGCCGACGCGATGCTCCAGCGCTACGACGTGGCGGTGCTCGAGGTCGACCACCGCTGAAGCCACGAGGCGGCAATCCGTTACAAGCGCCAGCTTGCCGCGCCGCCAGTGAGGGGGCACTCGCACGCCGGCAGTCCGAGGCTCCACCCCCTTCAGGTTTACATAACATCCATTATCGAGCGTGAGGGGGTAGTGGGTCAGTTTGAAAGTTCTGCGGCGTCTCATCCATATGAGACCGGAATCTCACTCATGTGAGACAGGTTTGTCTCATCCATATGAGACTGGTATCGGGCGGCGAAATCTCATCCATGTGAGACGGCAGCCGGTCGGTGTCAGAGCTTAACGTCGGGGTCAGTGCGCTCGTGGATCCGTGCCCCTAGCACGGCGGCTGTACGGCGAGTGGCTTTATGCCCTTCAGCAGCGTGCGTTGGTAGCGCAGCAGGCTGTTCGGGCGAAGCCGCATTTGCCTGGAGAGCTCTTGGCAGGATCATGACGGTCTTGCGGCACGGCGGCTACGCGGGTTCTCGACTGACATCGCCCGTGAGATCACCGCGAAGTCTTCTTGTGGGATCTTGAATAGGCCGACCCGGAACATGTATCCCCAGCGGCGCTTGTCCTTGATGAAGCTGAGCTGGTCGATCAGCGGTCTAATCGGTGCCTCAATGCCCCTGACGAACTCGATGTTGCGGCGCCACGGTGCGAACCCCGGCGCCTGTTCCACCTTGTAGAGCTCTTCGTCGACGACCCGACCTATTGCCGTGAAGGCCTGCAGTGGCTCGCCGTCTCGCAGGCTCGTCTTGGGCGAATAGTAGACCAGCCAGTCATCAGCCTTCAGCCGCTTGAGTCCGGAAGCCTTGCCATGGCCTGCCTGGGTGAATCCGCCCTCTACGCTCAGCTGCACGTGATCACGGCTGATCGTGCTCACCCAGTACGTTTGCTGGTTGGGCGAGCCGAGCGCGGTCGCGCAGATGCTTAGTTGGCGGTGCAGCTGCTCGCACTCGGCGCGACTCAGCGTCGCGATCATGCGTTGCTCGATTGCAGCGACAGTCGAGGAAGCCGTGCGTAGGCGGGTGCGTCCCTCGGCCGTGAGGGCGTAGCGTTGGCTGCGGCCTTGGCCGACGGCGGTCACGAGTCCGGTAGCTCTTAGGCCGGTGAGGAGCTGGTGCATCGCTTGTCGGCTGACGAACGCGTCGCGCGCCAGGTCTGCGTTTGAGATGCGCGGACGCGAGGCGAGTATCTGCAGACAGGCGTACTGCGACACGCTGAGTCCGTAGTCGCGCAGCTCCCCGTCCATCGTTGAGTGCAGGGCGTGTTGGGCGCGCTTGAGGGCGTAGCCCACGGATTGGTCGACATCGACTTGGGGCATGTCAAGATCTTGACATAGTATAGTACGTCAAGACCTTGACAATTTCAAAGGAAGGATCTCACTGTGTCTACCGTTGCAGGCCCCGATTTCATTGCCCTGCAGGTCCGCGACATCGAGCGTGCGGTGGGCTACTCGCCCAAGGCAGTCCGCGACTACAGCGAGGAGGACTGGACCGACCCGGACACGCCAGGATTGCCCCCTACCCGCGCTCCAAGGCGATCGCCGAGCGGGCCGCCTGGGATTTCATCGAGTCCGAAGGAGGCGATACCCAACTGGTGGTGGTGAACCCGACATTCATCGCCGGCCCGCCGCTGGTGCTGGCACTGCGCTCTACGCTGACCTACTTCAAGGCGATCATCGAGGGCACGATGCCGGCGCTGCCACGCCAGCGCTTCGGCGTCGTGGACGTGCGCGACGTCGCCGACGCGCACATCACGGCGATGGCCACTCCTGCCGCCGCCGG
The DNA here is from genome assembly GCA_963791485.1 of uncultured Solirubrobacterales bacterium. Lineage (GTDB taxonomy): Bacteria > Actinomycetota > Thermoleophilia > Solirubrobacterales > Solirubrobacteraceae > Palsa-744. Next base: position 109,024 of record CAWBSO010000002.1, on the reverse strand, counting down.
GAAGCGCTACCTGCTGTTGGCGGACGGCCCGACGATTACCTGGCTGGGACTGGCACAGATCCTCCGCGACCACCTCGGGCATGCAGGCGAGCACGTCACAACCGACGAGGCGCCCGGCGAAGACCCGTCGCCGCTGACGATCCACAACGACCGCGTCAAGCAAGAACTCGGATGGCGCCCACGGCCGGCCGAGACCACGATCGTTGAGACCGCCGAGAGCCTGCGCGACCTCGGCCTGCTGGAGAAACGATGGGATCCAAGCGACCTGCTCCTCGCCCCATTTAGGACTGGACGTCTGCGGTGGCTTCGGTTCGGACCGCCCCGTCCCTCAGCGCGTCAGCGAGGCCTCGCGCCTCGTCGGCTCGAACAGCTCGACGAGATTGCCGGAGGGGTCTTCGGCGAGAATCTGCTTGCCGCCGACTCCTGTCACTACCTCGTTGCGGAATGGGACGCCCGCCTCACGCAGCTCCTCGACTTTGGCCTCGAGGTCCGGGACCTCGAGTTGAAAGCGGTTCCAACCGCCGGGCTCGGGCATCGTGCCGTCTGGCATCGCCTGGCCGCCGCCGCCCGCTCCGCTCGGGGCGCTCAGCACGAGGCGTAGCTCGCCGTGTGAGAGCATCGCGAAGGACGGGGCCGGGTGCATGTCCTCCTGGAAGCCGAGCTGACGACAGTAGAAGTCGATCGCTGCGTCGACGTCGTTGACGATGTAGCGGACGCTGACGGTGGCCATGGTGTCGCTCCCTCTGTCGTTTCCAACGATCGTATCGAACGCTAGCGTTTCGCAGCGCTACGGTAGCGTTTCGGATTGCTAGACTGCCCATCGACCCGGGTTAGGGAGAGCACAATCATGAGCGACACGCAGCCCGACGGCACAGCTGACCCGAGGGTGGAGCGCTCCCGAATGGTGGTCCTCCGCGCCGCGGTGGAGGAGCTCGCCGACGTCGGATACGGGGCGTTCACGATCGAGTCGGTCGCCGCCCGCGCGCGCGTGGCCAAGTCCACGATCTACCGTCACTGGCCGGACAGGCTCTCGTTGATCGCCGACGCGTTCGAGACCTTCCATGAGCAGATGGTCCCCAGCATCGACGACGCGCCACCTCGCGAGCGTGTGGAGCGCCTGATCCGCCACGTCGCCGAAATCGTGGTCGACTCGACCTTCTCTCGTTGCATCCCCGCCCTGATCGAGGGCGCCGAGCGCGACCCGCGGGTCCGCGAGTTTCACCACCGCTACTCAGCAGAGCGCCGCCAAGCGCTCGTCGACGTGATCGCCGAAGGCGTCGCATCGGGCGACTTTCCCGCCCACGTCGATCCCGAGCTCGCCACCGTCGCGCTCCTCGGCCCGATCTTCTATCGACGACTGATGTCAACCGAGCCGTTCGACCCACAGCGAGCCGGCGAGCTGGTCACCGCCGTCCTCGGCGCGTCGCCGCCGTCTGGGCCCGGAGTCCAGCGCTAGCTGCAAGGAGAGCGTGGCGGGTCTCGCCATCATCTGCGGCGGCCCGTCCATGTGAGACGGGAGCCTCCTCGATCGCGCGGACAGCACGACCAACCGCGTAGGTGGTGCCAAGCCCTACCCCGAGCCGGTTAGCGTTTGTGGTGTGAGTTACGCCGAGCGTGTCGTCGCCTCGCCGTTGGTGGCCTGCACGTGGGAGCAGGCGACCACGACTCAGCACGAGCAGCAGATCGTGCCGGACGCATGCGTGGATCTGATCTGGACGGGCGGGGCGCTGACTGTCGCCGGCCCTGATACGCGGCCTCGCGTCGTGACGCTGGAGTCGGGTTCGCGGGTCGTGGGGACACGGTTGCGGCCGGGCGCGGCGGGCGCGATCCTGGGGCTGCCGGCGTCGGAGCTGTGCGACGTCTCGCCCGATGCCGCTGAGGTTCCGGGACGCGATGTGGTCGCGGCGCTGCTCGAGGAGCTGGCGGAGGGCTCGGACCCGCACGCACTGCTGTTGCGAGCGGTTCGGCTGCGCGGGACGGAGCTCGATCCGCTCGTGAGCGCTGCGGTCGTGGCACTCGGGCGCCCGCGCGCACGCGTGGCCCTGGTCGCCGCCGAGCTCGGCGTCAGCGCGCGCCAGCTGCAGCGTCGCGTCGGCGATGCGGTCGGCTACGGACCGAAGATGCTTCAGCGGGTGTTGCGCTTCCGGCGGCTGCAGACGCTCCCGCCCGCGCCGCTGGTCGAGCTGGCGCTCGATGCCGGCTACGCCGATCAGGCGCACATGACGAGCGATGTCGCCCAACTGGCCGGCATCTCGCCTGTCCGATTTCTCAAAGACCGCAGGCCGACCGCCGCCTAGCTTGTTGGCCATGCCAATCGATCAGTGCGCCGCCGAGGATTTCATCTGGTCCGCCGCCCGCCTGGTTGACCGCCACCGCTACAGCATGCTGTTCGCCGACGGGCCAGCCGGACCGGTCGTCGAGGCGCTGCGCGGCTACCGCAACCAGGACGGTGGCTTCGGCCACGCGCTCGAGCCCGACCTGCGTGGCCCAGCCAGCCCGCGCCGACGCTCTACGCCCTCGAGATCCTCAACGACGCCGGCGCGGGCGACAGCGAGCTGGCCCGCGATGCACGCCGCTGGGTCGCGCAGATCGCCGCGCCCGATGGCGGCATCCCGTCCGTGCTGCCCGGCTTCGAGGACTACCCGCACGCGCCCTGGTTCCAGCCTGGGCGCGGATCCGTTCTCACGCTCGCGCTGGCTGGATGCTTCCATGCTGCCGGCGTTACTGGCGATGCGTGGCTCGACCGCGCCACCGACTGGTGCTGGCGGTCAATCGAGACAGCCGAGCAGCCACGCGGGTATTGGCTGAAGTTCGCTTGCGCATTCCTGGATTCGGTTCCCGACGAGCAACGCGCCCGCGCGGCTATGTCGAGGCTCACCGCCCACGTCGACACCTCCACGGTCGCGCCCGTCGGCGGCGTCGAGGGGGAGGCGCTGCGCCCGCTCGACCTCTCCCCCCGCCCGGGCAGCCGGTCACGCGACTTGTTCAGCGAGAACGAGATCGAGGCTCACCTCGACGCCGCCGAGTCCGAGCAGCAGCAAGACGGTGGGTGGACGTTCGACTGGCTGGCCTGGTCGCCGGCGCAGTCAACCGACTGGCGCGGCAACGTCACCCTCCGCGCGTTGATCTGGCCACGCGACAACGGACGGCTCTGACGCCCCGGAGTTCCCGCGTCGATCGAGAACACGAATTCAATTCGCACCAGATCGCACACGCTGTGGCTACCGCACTGGATCCACCCTACGCGCAAGCGCGCGAGCATCAGTCGAGGCTGGGACGCTGGCTGCCGCGTTTCGGCCGAGCGGTGGCAAACGTCGGCGCGGTGCTGGCGCCCGTCGCCGGCGGGAATGAGATCTCGATCGTGAGTCCACCGTCCGGTCGCGCGCGGGCGTTGAGCTCGGCATGGTGCGCGTCGGCGATTGCTTGGACGATGGAGAGTCCCAGCCCGTGGCCGCTGTTGTGGCGGGTACGGGGGCCGTCCAGGCGTTGAAAGGGTTGGAAGAGACGCTGGATCTCCCCGGCGGCGATGGTCGGGCCGGTGTTCGCGATGGTCAGAAAGCCGTGCCGGTCGCGGGTCCCCGTGGTGATCTCGACATGTCCGCCGGGCGTGTTGTGCTGGATCGCGTTGTCGATCAGGTTGGCGATCAGCCGCTCCAGCAGTCGTGGGTCGCCCGCGGCCGGCGCCGTGTCCAGGGTTGCGCGAACGTCGGGGTCGAGGCCTGCGAGCTGTGACTCGTGGGCGAGCATGGCCTGGGAGGCGATGGCCGCGAGGTCGAGGCGCTCGCGGCGCTCGAGCCCGGCCTGGCCGCGCGTGAGCGCCAGCAGCCCATCGATCAGCTGCTCGAGGTGTTGCTCGGAGGCGAGCACGCGCTCGTGGGCTCTACGCAGTGAGGCGAAGTCCGCCTCCGAGTTGGCGAGCGCGACCTCGCTCAGCGCTCGCAGGCGTGTCAATGGCGCGCGAAGCTCGTGCGAGGCGTTGGCGACGAACTGGCGCTGCGCGTTATAGGAGTCCTCGAGCGGTTGGAGGACGCGCCCAGCCATTAGCCATCCCAGGCCGAGCGACAGCAGCGACATCACAGCGAGCGCGATCCCCGACTGGATCAGCAGTTCTTGGCGTACCTGCGCGCGCCGGCGGCCCTCAGCGATTGCCCCGCTGCGGTCGGCGTTGAACCCGCACGCGCTCGCGGACTGCGTGAACACCGGCGACCGCATAGTCGTGGCCGAGATCACAAGGATCGCTCCTTCGCGATCGGCCACCGTGCCGTCGATACGTGAGAGCTTCGACGGGATCGAGGTCGTAGGGTCGGGGAACCCGGAGACGCCGTGCTGGCGCATGCACTGCGCCACCAGGCGCCAGTCCGCCATCGTCTGCGCCGAGGGGTGCGTCCTCGAGCCGGGGCCGGGGAAGTCGACGGGCGGTGCCGTGCGGGCCGAACTCGGGGGCGGTCCCGCCACCTCGGTGCTCGGGAGGGTGAATACGAATCCGGCGTTGACCAGCAGCGCGTAGGCGACCCCCATCAGTGCGGCGCCGGAGAGCAGGAACAGCCCGCCGTAAAGGAGCGTCAGCCGTATGCGGACGGTCCGGTGCGGCAGGTGTCGCCCGACCGCCACCTCGGTGATCCGACCGTTGAGCCGCGCGGCGATGCTCATATGCGGTAGCCGGCCCTCGCGACGGTCTGGATCACGGGCGGTTCGCCGAGCTTGGCTCGCAGGCGGCTGATCGTGATCTTGACCGCGCCGGTGAACGGGTCGGCGTTCTCGTCCCACACGCGTTCGAGCAACTCCTCAGCCGAGACGACTCGGCCTTGTGCGGCGAGCAGCAGCTCGAGCACCCCGAACTCCTTCGGCCTCAACGCGAGCGGCCTACCGGCACGTTGCGCGCAGCGCTTGGCGCTGTCGAGCACCACGTCGCCGTGCTCCAGCACCGGCGGGATGCTCGGCTGCGCACGACGGGCCAACGCGGCGATCCGCGCGATCAGCACGGCGAACGCGAACGGCTTGGCGAGGTAGTCATCGGCACCAAGCCCGAGTCCCTCGACCAGATCCTCGTTCTCGGCCGCACCGGTCAGCATCAGCACCCGGCTGCGCCCGCCCGCGGCGACGAGCCTTGCGCACACCTCATCGCCATGGACCGCCGGGAGGTCGCGATCGAGCACGATCACCTCATAATCGTGGACGAGCGCGCGCGCCAAGCCCGCCTCGCCGTCCAGCGCGACATCGACTGCGAGCTGGGCCTCGCGCAAGCCGGCAGCGACCGTCTCAGCCAGCTCCTCGTCGTCCTCGATCACAAGCACCCGCATCGGCCGCTCCTTTCCACATGAAGGTAGCCGCGGGGGCGTTTCACGGCGGTTTCGCGGCCACGGCGCACAGACCGCTGCCGGCGACGAGCAGGGAAACCGGGCGGAAACCGCCCGTCGCGTAGAACCGATGCGCACAGCCGAGAGAACAGCAGAAGGAGACCAGATGCACGACCGCCTCACGCCACCATTCCGACCACCGCGGCTGCTTATCGTGGCGGCCGCGATCGCTGCGGCTGCGACGATCGTCGCCTGCGGCTCGAGTTCGCCGAGCGTGTCGAGCTCCGGGGCCGGCAGCGGCTCCAGCTCGACCAGTTCGACGCTGGCGTTCTCCAAGTGCATGCGCGCCACCGGCGTGCCGACCTTCCCCGACTTGAGCAACAACGGGATGCGGATCGAGGGCAGCGGGCAAACGATTTCGATCAACGGCGTCTCGGTCAATGCCCCGGCGTTCATCGCCGCTCGGCAGAAGTGCGAGCAGTACATGCCGCACAGCGACGCGAGCCCGGCGCAGACCGCGCAGCAGCGCCAGCGGGGGCTGGAGTTCGCGCGGTGCATGCGCAGCCACGGCGTGCCGAACTTCCCAGACCCGAAGGTGGTCAGCAGCCACGGCGGCAATCAAGAGGTTTACTTGCCCGGGGTTGACGTGCAGTCGCCCGCGTTCCAGACGGCCGCGAACGCGTGCGGCGGCGGCCCCAAGGGCCCTTGAGCGGTAAGGCGTCCCCGACGTCGCCGGGCTGGTTGCTAGCCGCCGCAGTCGTGGTCGTTGCGGCCCTCGTCGCCGTCGGCCATCTCCCCGGACGTTCTCGGACAGTCGAGCACCGCGCCTGGCTCCACCCGTACGGCGCTGCAACTGGTCGAGACCGACACCGACTCGGGCGCGCTCGAGCTGCGCGCGCGCCAACGGCGTGCCCAACTTCCCAGACCCGAAGGCCGGCGGAGGCGTCGACGTCCACGCGAGCGCCGGATCTCATCGCCCGCGTTCAAAGCAGCACAGGCGAACTGCGGGAAGTTCCTTCCGCGGTGGTTCGCTCAGCCCGGGCCGCCGCCGCCGGCACGAGCGTGACCCCACGGCGTGCTGAGGCCAGCTGCAGTTGAGCCGGCCGTCAACCGAGGCTGACCGTCGAGCGCTACCGGCTTGGTCCGAGTGGGGGCCAAGGACGACCTGCTGCGTGCAATGAGGACGAAACCGGGCGGAAACCCGGCGGCGCGTAGAACCGATGCTGCACACGCGAAGGACACCAGAAGGAGACCAATGCAGGACAGCATCCATCCAAACCGGCAGAGCCGTTCCCGACCAGCGCGCCTGCTCGCCCTCGCACCAGTCATGAGTGCAGTCCTGGTAGCGGGATGCGGAGGAAGCTCTCCCAGCCCGACCGCAGCCACGGTCGGTGACGCGAGCACCTCGGCGTCGAGTGCGGGGAGATCGGGCTCGACCGCGCCAGGCGACTACGGGTCGGGGCCGCTCGGGTTCTCCAAGTGCATGCGCGCCCACGGCGTGCCCGGCTTCCCAGACCCGGCCCCCGGCAGGGGCGCCATCCAGATGCCCGTCGGAAACAATCCCGCAGCGCCTGCGTTCCAGGCAGCGCAGACGAAGTGCGAGAAGCTCGTGCCGGGCAGCGGCCCTTCTGGCGCGGGGCAGCCACCCTCCGCGCAGACGATGGCGAAGCTGCGCAGGATCGCCGTCTGCATGCGCCAGCGCGGAGTGCCGCAGTTCCCCGACCCTACGACCTCCGTCCCGGCCGCCCCAGCCGGCTTCCGGGAGATCACCGATTTCGACGGAGCGATCCTCCTGTTCCCGAGCACGATCAACATGCAGGCGCCGGCGTACAGGCAGGCGTTGACCGCGTGCGGCGCGCCGCCACTCGGCCTCCCCCACTGATGGAAACGGGAGTCGATACGGGCAACGCCAGCGGCAAGCCCCTCGCACCGCGGCGGCGACGGTTCGCCGCCGCGGTGCTGCTGGTGCTCGCGGCCGGGGTGGCGATCGTGCTCGGCACGCGCTCGCCCTCGCCACGGGCCACCGCCAACCCGGGCAGCGCGGGGGGCGTCGCGACCGTCCAGCGGCGCGACCTGGTCGAGGCCGACACCGAGTCAGGCACGCTCGGCTTCGCCAACCCCCAGACCGTTTACAACCGTCTCAACGGGACGGTCACGTGGCTGCCTGCCGTCGGCATGGTGATCGATCCGGGACAAACGCTCTACAGCGTCAACGGGCGCCCGGTGGTGCTGTTCGACGGCGCGCTGGCGGCCTACCGCGCCCTGAGCGCCAAAGACAGTCCCGGGCTGGACCTCCTTCAGCTCAACCGTGACCTCGCGCAGATGGGGTTCGCCGATGGCGAGATCACGATCGACGACGCCTGGCAGGCCGGCACCACCGACTCGGTCGAGCGCTGGCAGGCGTCGCTCGGCGAGAAGCAGACCGGCGAGATCGCGCTCGGGCGGATCGTGTTCCTCCCAGGCGCCCAGCGGATCACACAGCTGGAGACGACGTGTGGGTCGACCGGCGGTGGATCCGGTAGCGGCTCGGGCGCGAACGGCGGCTCAGCCCAGACCAACGGCTGCGGCGTCGCGGAGGCGAGCGCGACGACACCAGTACCGCACTCAGAGCTCGTCGACTTCACGACGGAGAGCACCGCGACCCTGACCACGACGACGAGCACCACGACGACCACTACCCCCACGACGACGCCGACCACAACGAGCACGAACCCAAGGAGCGCAAAGCCACCATCCGGACACAAGCCCGGCGGCTCCGGGAACGACGGCGGCAAGGCGTCGGGCAGCGGCAACGGCGCTGGCAACGGCTCCCGCAGCGGCAACGAGTCGGGCGCCGGCAGCGGAGGCGCGTCTGGCGGCGGGGAAGGATCGGGCAGCAGTGGTAGCTCCGGCAGCGGCACGAGCTCCAGCGGTTCGGCCGGCGGCGGTGGCGCGGAGGGCGCGTCGGCGATTCTGCAGACGACCTCGACCAAGCTCGTGGTCACTGTCGACCTGGCCGCCAGCTCGCAGAGCGAGGCCGTCTCCGGCTCGCACGTCACGGTAGAGATGCCGAATGGCGCGACGGTCGGCGGCACGATCACGGCGGTCAGCGCCGTCGCTCAGGACTCGTCGAACAGCAACAGCAGCACCGGCGGCGGTGCCGGGACCAGCGGCAACAGCGGGAGTGGTGGTTCGTCGGCGACGGTCCCGGTCACGATCGCGCTGGATGAGCGGGTCAAGGGCGCCGGGCTCGACCAGGCGGCGGTCTCGGTCAACTTCGTTCAGGAGAAGGCCAGGAACGTCCTGTCGGTGCCGGTCACGGCGCTGATCGCGACCGCCGGCGAGAGCTATGCGGTGCAGGAGACCGGCGCGCCGTACAAGCTGATTCCCGTCACGACTGGCCTGTTCGCTGCCGGGTACGTGCAGATCTCCGGCGCGGGTGTCCATTCAGGCCTCCAGGTCACGGACTCGCAGGGATGAGCATCTGTCTCGAGCAGGTCGTAAAGAGTTATCCGGGCGGGGTCACCGCGCTCAACGGCGTCTCGATTGAGGTGCCCGACGGCGATCGGGTTGCAGTAGTCGGCCCGTCCGGGTCAGGTAAGACGACGATGTTGACGATTCTCGGGACGCTCGAGCGGCCGACCGAAGGGAAGATCACCGTCGAGGGCATCGATATCGCCGCCGCATCCGACCGGGCGCTGGCAGGCCTGCGGGCCCACCGGATCGGCTTCGTCTTCCAGGCCTTTCACCTGCAGGAGTCGATGTCGGCGCTCGACAATGTCGCCAACGGGATGCTCTACACGGGCGTCTCGTTGCATGAGCGGCGCGACTCTGCCCGTTGGGCGCTGGAGCGGGTCGGGCTCGGCCATCGGATTGACTTCCGATCCAAGCAGCTGTCGGGCGGCGAGCGCCAGCGGGTCGCGATCGCACGGGCGCTGGCCAAGCGGCCGGCGATCGTTCTCGCCGACGAGCCGACCGGTAATCTCGACTCGAAGTCCGGCGCCGGCGTGTTGGATCTGCTGCACGAGCTCAGCGAGGAAGGGGCGACGCTGGTGCTGATCACTCACGACGAGAAGATCGCGTCGGGGTTCCCGCGGCAGCTACAGATGCGTGACGGTGAGATCGTCGCCGACGTCGAACCTGATCACGAGCCGGAGAGTGAGACCGCATGACCGCGCTCGCCGACGCGCCACCGCGTGGCGTCGATCGTGCGCGACTGCCGCCACACGAGTTGTTCGGCGTGGCGTTGCAGGGGCTGCGGACCCGCCGGCTGCGCGCTGCCCTCAGTGCGCTGGGGATCGCGATCGGGATCGGCGCGATGGTCGCCGTCGTCGGCGTCTCGGCCTCCGCCCAGGCGAACCTGATAGCGGAGATCGACGGCCTCGGGACCAACCTGCTGACGGTCTCACCCGGGACCTCCTTCCTTGGGCAGAACGAAGTGCTGCCCGACACCTCGGTGCCGATGATCGGCCACATGCAGCACGTCCTGAACGACGCCGCGATCTATGAGCTGAGCAGCGAGAGCGTCTACCGCTCGCCGTACGTCCCGACCGAGCAGACGGGCGGGCTCGGGGTCGACGCCGCCGGCGAAAACCTCCCACAGGTGGTCGGCACGACGCTCGCCTCCGGCCGCTTCCTGGAAGCGGCCACGGACCGCTTCCCCGAGCTCGTGCTCGGGGCCCAGGCGGCGTCCGTCCTGCAGATCAGCCACGTCGGCGGCCACATGATGGTCTACGTCGGAAACCGCTGGTTCACCGTAGTCGGAATCCTCAACCCGGTTGTGCTCGACTCCTCGCTGGACTCGACCGTATTCATCTCGCTGCCGGTCGCCGAGCAGCTGTTCGGCACCCAGCCCAACCCTTCGGAGATCTATGTCCGCGCCAGCCAGAACGACGTCGTCGGCGTCTCGACCCTGCTGGCCGCGACCGCCGATCCTCAGAACTCAAGCGGGGTCGATGTCTCGCGTCCGTCCAACGTGCTCGAGGCTCGCGCCGCGGCGAAGGGCCAGTTCACGACGCTGCTGCTCGGCCTCGGTGCAGTGGCGCTCCTGGTCGGCGCGATCGGGATCGCCAACATCATGGTGATCTCGGTGCTCGAACGCCGCGGCGAAATCGGCCTGCGCCGCGCGCTCGGCGCCACTCGCGGCCACATCTCCGTGCAGTTCCTCGCCGAGTCGGCGCTCCTGGCGGCGATCGGCGGCGTCGCTGGCCTCGCGCTCGGCGCCGGCGCGACCGAGATCTATGCCGCGACCAAGCACGAGCCATTCGTCGTGCCCTCCTACGCGCTGTTCGCCGCGCCCGTCGCCGGCCTCCTCATCGGCGCGATCGCCGGCCTATACCCCGCAATGAAGGCCGCGAGTCTCAGCCCAACCGAAGCGCTACGGACCGTATGACCAACACGCCTATGGGCTCCGGCCGGCCCAAGGATCGCTCGCTCGTCGAGGTCGGAGGCACGCGAGACGAGGTCGCCAGCCGCACGTCAGTGATTTCCTGGCAGCGCTCGAGCACCAACCGCCCGGCGGTCAAAAGAAGGCCACTCGAAGGTCTCCCACGCGACGTGAGAGACGGCCCTGCCCGGGACACAAGCGGGTCCGGTGACGCGGTCTCACATGGATGGGACGGTCGGGTCTCATATGAATGGGACTCGGCTGTCTCAGATCGGCGGGACGCCGCACGCGCGGGCACTTGGATGCCACTCCCTGGCCCTACGAGCCGGGTAGCGTTGGGTTGTGAGTTACGTCGAGCGTCTCGTCGCCTCGCCGTTGGTGGCCTGTACGTGCGGCCCGCTCCCGGTGGCGGGCACAGCGCAACGCGCAGGTGTTCGCTCCCTCGCCCGGCGGCGATCCCCCATCCCCCGGGTTCGCGCTACCGCAGCACGACGTCGACGATTTTCTTGAGGTGCAGCCGTTCGCCGCCGACTTCGGCGAGTACACGTGGCTGCGGCGCGCACGACAAGAGCACGACCACGCCGGATGGCTGCCCGATGTCAAGGACGCACGCCGAGTGCTGCTGTTCGTCGTCGGCTGGATCGTGCGCTGGGAAATCTTCGACCAGGGCTACCCTATCGACCGCTGGGACGCCCATCGCGAAGGGATCCAACCGCCGGTCAGCGGCGACGGCACCACCACTGAGATCCTCGGGGGACAGGTCGAGTTCCTACCAGGCGTGCCAGGCCGATCGGCGCGCAACATCGTCTACATGGCTCTGGCGAACGTGCCCGGGCGCGGCCGATCGCCTTGGGATATCGCTCTGCGCGACGCGCTCACCGAGTGCGCTCGCGATGCCGGAGCTGGCGGACTGTTCTCAGAGATCCAGTGGTATCTATCCGGGATACTGGTCGTTCACGTTGCGCCTGACGCCGATCCGCATGTAGTCGCGAACGTCGTCGAGCGTGCGGTTGCGCTGGCCGCCGAGCGCCACACCGCGCAGCATGCCGAATCGGTCGAGCGCGAACACGAGCGCCAGCAGCTCGAGCGCGCCTTGGGCGTCTTTATCGCCTCAGCCAGCAGCGAGGAGCTTGGGCTGTTCGGCAAGGTGACCGTCGTCGACGACCAATGGCTCGGCACCTTCGGCTGGCTCGCGTTCATTCAGATCCGCGTTGGCGGCCACGGCCAGGAGGAGCTGACGCAGACCCACGACATCTACGGCAACCAGAGGGCCGCTTTCCCCGAGCTGCACGTCCGCGAAGGGCAGATTGCATTCTCGGTGAGCGAGCTCACCGAAGAACTCCAGGACGCGTTGCGCACCGCAATCGCCGACTCGGAGGAGCAAGCGCGCCATGTGCGCGCCGTCAGAGCACAGCAGACGGAGGCGTTCCAGGCGTTCGCCGCAGGCTTTCAGAACCGCGTTGGGCCGCTGCCAGAATCGTGAGCACGATCTGTCCTAAAGGGTTGCGGTCGTATCTGTCCGCTCTGGCGGAGAGGTGGTTGATCCGTGACACCTCGTATCGTATGGAGCATGTCCGTATCCGACAGCGACCAACGGCCGTGGCTGCTCGATCAGGCGCTCGGCGACGTGGACCAGATCGGACCCGAGCAGATCGAGGAGTGGATCCGCTGGGCAACCGACAGCGGGTTCATCGAGCCAACCGGCGGCGGACGCTACAACATTACCGCGCGCGGACAAGGGATCGCCGGCCCACCCGACTACGCAAGCTGACACCCCGGTTGTGTCCTCGCACAGTTTGCCCTACACCAGTGCTATAGTCGATTCGTCGATTCGTCGCATGGAAGGAGTGGCAGATGAAGTCAACGGCAGTGGCAATGAACGCGCAGGGACGTCTAACGGTTCCCGCCGAGGCGCGCAAGGCCTTGGGGCTCGTCGGCGAGGCCCAATTCCAGGCCGAGGTTCGCGATGAGGGGCTGCTGCTGCGGCCGGCCGTGCTTGTTCCGCGTGAAGATGCGTGGGCCTACACGTCCGAGCACAGGCATCTGCTCGCCCGAGCCCGCGAGGACTCAGCACGCGAACGAGTACGTGAGCTGAGCGAGGATGAGCTCCGCGATCTGGCCGACACCGGCGGGTAGTGGCCGCTAGCTACCGGACGCTCTTCTTCACGGAGACGTTCCTGGAGACCTTCATCAGCAAAGACTTCACACGCAACGAGCGCAAGCAACTGTTGAAGGCACTGCGGCTGCTCGATCAGAACGAGCGCCATCCATCGTTGCGCGTACACGAACTGCGGGGGGACCTGACGGACCTCTGGTCAGCTTCGGCCTCCAAGGAACTGCGGATCACGTTCGAACGCATCTCCGACGGCCGCAAGTGCCTGCTCACCTGCAGCCACCACTATGCTGACTGATGACGTCGATCGAGATCGCTCTGCCCGCGTAGGGGGAATCCTACGTGTCGGTGTCGACGATACCGGGCGGCACGACTTCGCCCTGGTCGATCTCCTGCGAGAGGTGCGCTTTGGCGACGAGCGCGCCCTCGTCGAGGGTCCCGGAGCCCGCCGCGTAGGAGATCGCGTCGCCGCCGGCTCCGCGCAGGATGTAGGCGCAGCCGACCGCGATCAGCGCCCCGGCGATCGGCCCGAGCACGTACACCCAGTAGCTCGAGAAGTCGCCGCTCACCAGGGCCGGGCCGAACGAGCGCGCCGGGTTCATCGAGGTGCCGCTCACCGGCGCCGACCAGAGGCCGGCGAGCGCGATGTACCCGCCGACGCCGAGCGCCGCGATTGCGCCCACGTTCTGGGCCGCGGAGGCGGTCCCGAGGATCACGCTGACGAGCGTCGCGGTGAGGACCACCTCCATCAGCAGCGCCTGCCAGTTGGCGTAGCCCGGGCCGGGCAGGGTCGCGCCGAGGTGCTGGATGTTGCCGAACACCGCGTACAGGAACAGGCATGCCAGTGTGGCGCCGACGAGCTGGACGATGATGTACCCGAGGACGCGCTTCCAGGGAAAGTCCCCGCGCAGGGCGAACGCGAGCGAAACGACGGGGTTCAAGTGGGCGCCCGAGACCGCGCCCATGAACAGGATGATCGCCATCACCATCAGCCCGGGCGCCACCACAGCCGCGGCAAGACTGATCTGGCCCTCACCGTGGAGGATCCCTCCGCCGGCTGCGACCAGCACCAACATGAACGTTCCCAGCAGCTCGGAGAAGAGCCTTCGCCACTCGCGGCGCGGATCGTCGAACTGCGCCTTGCTGCCGAACTCGAGCGCGATCAGATGCCGGCTCCGTGGGCCCAGGAGTCCCAGGCCAGGACCCTGGCCGGGAGGAAGCATCTCGTCATCGGGCCGTGGGGTCGTGCCCAGGCATAATAGTGCGCCATACGACCGAACCAGGAGCGCCTCTCCATGACCCAAGATCTGTGGACCGCGGTGGACCGCTATATCTGCGATCGCCTACTCCCTGAGGACGCGGCGCTCGACGCCGCGCTCGACGCCTGTGAGGCCGCGGGCCTCCCCCCGATCGCGGTCACCCCGGCGCAGGGCAAGCTGCTCGAACTGCTGGTGCGCATTCACGGCGCCCGCCGTATCCTCGAGCTCGGCACCCTCGGCGGCTACAGCACCATCTGGCTGGCGCGCGGGCTGCCGCCGGGCGGGAGCATCGTGACGCTCGAGCTCGACCCCAACCACGCCGAGGTCGCAGCGGCGAACCTGGCGCGGGCCGGCGTGACGGAGCTCGTGCAGGTACGTGTGGGCGCCGCGCTGCAGACGCTGCCCGAACTGCTCGCCGAGGGCGCCGGGCCATTCGATCTGATCTTCATCGACGCAGACAAGCGCAACTACCCGGGCTATCTGGAGTGGTCGTTGAAGCTCTCCCGCCCCGGGAGCGTGATCATCGGCGACAACGTCGTACGCGCCGGTGTGATCCTCGACCCCGACGGCTACGACCCGCGCCTCGGCGAGGGGGGCGTGCAGGAGGTGCGCCGCTTCTACGATCTGCTCGCCGCCGAGCCCCGGGTGAGCGCGACCGCGGTCCAGACGGTGGGCGAAAAGGGCCACGACGGCTTCGTGATCGCGGTGGTCGGCGACGGCGGCGACAAAGACTCCCCTTGATGGGCGGAGGAGGAAGATGCGGATCCCGCCGCGGCTCGCCGACACGCAAAGAGCCCCGCTGCGGCTGCTGCTCGCCCCCGCCGGGCCGCTCATCGCGTGGCTGGAACGCCTCGCGGCGATCCAGGCGGTCGATCGCGGCGTGGCGCTCGGGGCGCTCGCGTTCAGCTCGCTGTTCCCGCTGCTGATCGTCTACAGCGCGGTGGCGCCGGCGATCGCCTCGCGCGACTTCGCCGCAGGGATCGTCAAGCGGCTGGCGCTCTCCGGCGCGGCCGCGCAGAGCGTGCGCGAAGTGTTCGCCCCCTCCTCGACCGTCGCCCACAGCGTGACCGTGATCGGCTTCGCGCTGGTGCTGTTCTCGGCGCTGTCGCTCGCGCGCGCCCTGCAGCGGCTGTACGAGCTCGCGTACGAGCTGCCCGCCGTCGGCATTCGCGGCACCCCGTGGCATCTGCTGTGGATCGCGCTGATCCCCGTCTACATCAGCGTGCGGCCGCTGGTGGCGGGGATCGCCGGCGGCTGGTGGCACGTCGCCGGGTCGCTGCTGCTGGGAGGTGTGGTGTGGTTGGTGACGCCGTATGTGTTGCTGGAGCGGCGCCTGCAGTGGCGGGAGCTGCTCCCGGGCGCGGCGCTGGCGGCGCTCGGGATGACCGCCCTGATGGGCTTCTCGGTGGTGTATCTCCCCCATTCGCTCAGCGCCTCGGCAAAGCAGTTCGGCACGATCGGTATCGCCTTCGCGCTGCTGAGCTGGCTGGTGCTGGCCGGCTTCGTGCTCGTCGGCAGCGCCGCCGGCGGGGCGGTCGCGCGACGGCTGCTCGAAGAATCTCGAGCGGGTGCCGCCCCACCACCGCGGTGAGGTAGAACGGCTTCAAGAGACCGGCGCGCCGATTTGAAAGATGTTCGTGGTCTCGTGGGCGATCGCGTCAGCGCTCATCGTCGCGGCGGTAGCCGACGCGCGCGGAGATGCGATCCGCGGTGGAGATCAGATGCGGCCCCAGCTGCTCGAGCAGCTGCTCGAGGGAGATCGTCGAGCTGTGCCCCTGCATGCTCACGGCGGCGATCACCTCGCGCGTCTCGGTGCGCACCGGCGCCGCGATCTCGTAGAGCCCGGGCGCCAGCTCTTCCTCGCTGAGGACCAGCGTCTCGCCGCGGATCCGTGCGAGTTCGCCGCGCAGCGCGTGCTTGCTCGTGGTCGTACGGGGTGCTCGCGGCTCGAGCGTGAGCTCCGTGAGCACCCGGCGCCGCTGCGCCTCAGGCAGGCTAGCCAGCAGCAGCTTGCCCATCGCACAGCAGTGCGGCGGCAGGCGCGAGCCGGCGCTCAGGTGGAGGTCGATCGGGCGCTGTCCCCGGCGTGTTGCGCGGATGCGCTCCAGGTACACGAGCTCCGGGCCATCCAGCATGCCGATCGCAAGCGCGTAGGGGGCGCGTCTGCTCAGCTCCCGCAGCGGTGGGCGGGCGTGCTCGAGCAGGCCGGTCGAGCTCAGCGCCGACATCCCCAGCTCGGTCACCGCCATCCCGAGACGGTACTTGCGGCGCGAGCCCTGCACCAGGTGCCCCAGCGTGCTCAGCGTGAGCACGTAGCGATGCGTGGTGCTGCGGCTCATCCCGAGCTCGTCGGCGAGGTCGGCGATCCCCCACACCGGACGCTCCGGGGTGAAGCACTCGAGAATCGCGAGGCCGCGCTCCAGCGACTGTGAGTAGCGCGGCTCGCGCAGTTGCGGAACCGGCTCGCGCCACCTAGCGTCCGACCCCTCCACGGGCCCCGCCGGGGGTCTGTTCACGCGCGGCATCTGCTCATCGGCCCTGCCGTGGCTCGAGGCACCTGGAGCGGCGGTAGCGGCGTGTGCGGGGGTCATGTTCGAGCAGCCCCACGGCGAGCAGCGTGTGCGCGTAACGGTGGGTGGTCGACGTCGGCAGGCCGAGCGCCCCGGCGACCTCCTTGATGCCGCGGCCGCCCCCGTCGGGGGGAAACGAGATCAGCACGACCAGACCGAACAGCAGCGACCGCGACACGGTGCGGTCGTCCAGCAGCGGCGAGGTGGCGAGCTCCCCGGGTGCTGCCAACCCGGCGAGCAGGCTGGCGCTCTCCGTGCCGGCGGCGCTCGCGGCGGCGATCACGCCGGCCACCTGCTCGGCGGTCAGCCCGAGCGAGACGCCCCGCTCGCTCAAGCCGACCGCTCCCGGATAGCCGACCCCCGTGGCCTCATAGCCGTGGATCTTTACTCAAACGGCGCGCACAGATAAGTCAACTTGTTTTCATAAAACAAGAATTGCGCAGACAAAACGCAACAGGAAGGTGTCGTTTCCCACTGGCCTCGCGCCTCAACATCCAGTCTGGATGCGGCCGCCCCGAGGTCTATTGCTGCAAGAGCCCTTGGGGGCCCATCCCAGTGGGTCCAAACCTCGGATCGGCCCTTGGTGGGAGGGCTACTCGTCGCGTTGGGAGTAGACCATCCGCCAGATCCGCAGCACCGGCAGCAGCAGCCGCGGCAGCAAGCCGGCGGCGGCGGCGAGGCGGCGGGTGCTTGCGCGTAGCTGTGGCGTGCGCGCGCTGTCCTTCGAGAGGTACATCGCGACCATGCACGCGACGATCACCGTGTGCCGGGGGCCGTGCGGCAGCGCGTGCGCCCGCCGGGCGGCCTCGTACACGATCTCGCAGACGCGCTCCACCGCCTCCTCGGCGCAGGGATAATGGGCGATGTAGCTGTGCTGCGCGGCGGTGGCATCCTGTGTCTGGTCGGCGTAGCTGTCGAGCATCGTCGCCACCAGCGAGATCCACGGCAGATAGGCGGCGCAGGTGGCGCGCACGCAGCTCTCCTCGGGCTCCCCTCGCCCCGCGGCGAGCGCGAGCAGCGCGAGCACCGTCAGCCACCCGCTGGCGGCGGCGGTGGACTCGAACCACTCGAGCTCGCCCCAGCTGTGCGCTTCGCGCCGCGCCCATTCGCGCAGCGCCGTGTCGCGCAGCTCTGGGTCGGGCTCGTGATTGAGGCCCAGCATCTGGGCGAGGGTGGCCGCGCGGATCGCCCGCGAGCGCACGTTCCCATAGTGGGGAAGCTGCGTGCAGCGCTCGCGGCAGGCCCCCACGAGCGCGCGCAGGTAGCCGCCGTCCTCGCGCCAGGGATGGTGGCGATAGTAGGCCGACACCGGCGCGCCGGGATCCAGCGCCTCGCTGAGCGCGACGTGCAGCTGGATGCCGTTGGCCGTGCCCGCCTGCACGCTCCGCTCGCTGACGTCGTCGAGGAAGTCGGCCATCACCTCGAAGGCGACCAGCAGGCGCAGCAGGTTGGGGTCGCGCCCGTCGGGAAGCGTCCAGAAGAGCGCCGCGCCGTCGGTGCTGGCGCGCTTGCTGCTCAGCGATCGCAGCGCATCGGCGCGTAGCGCCTCGTCGGGAATGCTCGACGCCCGCCGGCGCCAGCCGCGCACCTCGAGTGCGACCGCGCGCAGTCCCCACACCAGCTCGCGGGCGGTGGCACCCGCCAGCGAGCAGAGCTGCCTCGGCGAGAGGGCGGTCGTGTGCTGCGCGCGGGTCGTCGGATCGGGTCCCTCAGAACGTGTTTCGAAATAGGCGGTGCGACCGGGGCGTTCCTGGACCAAGCTGGGCGCTGCGGGGCGGCGAAGCGCGTGCTGGTAGCACGTGCAAGCCGTCACGTGGCGATCCAGCGCAGTGTCCAGGGGCGCATCCGGGCGTGCCGATCTTTCGAAACACGTTCAACCACGCGGGGGGCAGCGCTGCACCGTGCGGGGGCCGCTAGGCGGTGCTGACAGTTGTCGGACGCACACGTACCGCAAGATAGCCCGGCAGCGCGAGGATCGCCACCGCGGCGGCGCTGACCAGCGCAAAGCTCGTGAGCGCCGCGAGGCCGCCGACCGAGAAGACGATCGGGAAGCCGGTGACGCTTGCCAGCGCGTGGCTCAAGAGCAGCTGGCCGTAGATCCCGAACAGCGCTCCCAGCGAGCACCCGGTGCCCAGCAACAGCGCGCTCTCGCACAGCAGCGCCCGCCACAGCACGCCCCGCTTGTACCCCTGGCGCTTGATGTAGGCCAGCTGCGGCCGGCGCTGCCAGATCATCGAGCCCATCGCGCCCGCCATCGCCAGCACCGCCGCGATCAGCACGAGCGTGCCGATCTGTGCCAGACGCGAGAGCGATTGGCGCGTGGTCGCGTAGTTGGCGCGCATCCGCTGGGAGGCCGTTTCCGCTACCAGCCCGGTGCCGGGGCCCAGCGCGCGCTGAATCCGCTCGCGCACCGCCGCGGGTGAGGCGCCCGGCTCGACCTGAACCTGGTAGGCGCTCGGGTCGGGGCTGCCCCACGCGCGCGCGTACTCCCGCGCGCTCATCACGATCGCGCCCGAGGGCCAGGCGAGGTTGGTGCTCAGCGCCGCCACGCGCAACGACGTCGGATGCGGCGCCGGCAGCGTGAAGCGCTCGCCGATCCGCAGATGATGCGCGGCGGCGAGCGCCTGTGAGAGCACCGCCCACCCGCCCCCGCGGATCGCGGCGGTGGCGGGCCCGAGCGCTCCCCGCACGAGCTGGTCGACCGGGATCGGGTGCGCCGCGGTGCGTGGCGGCGCGAGCACCCACACGCGGCGGTCCCCCCAGTCCAGGAAGCCGCCGCGGTAGACCCCGACCGAGCTCACGCCCGGTATGCGGGAGAGCGTGCGCAGCGCCGAGCCCGCGAACGGAATTGTCGTGAAGGTGTTGGCCGCGCCCTGCGGGCTCACCCACACGGCGGCGTTGGCGTCGATCTCCCGCGCGGAGGCGTCGAGGCCGCGCAGCAGGTTGCTCCGCGCGCCCTCGATCGCGACGCTGCCGAACACCGCGATCGCTCCGGTCGCGGCGATCGCAAGCGAGCGCATGCGGTTGTGGGGTGCCCGCAGTTCGATCGACCGCGATGCGGGTCGACGCCGCGTAGAGCGGACGCTGCAGCGTCTCAAAGCCGGCGAGGAGCGCGTCGAAGGCGACCGGCAGCAGCAACAGCAGGGCCGCCACGAGCGTGACGCTGCCGAGGATCGCGGACTGGGGATGCTCAAGCAGGATCATGGTGGTAATCGCCAGGCAGCCTGCTCCCAGCGCAAGGCGTAGCGCCCCGGGGGCCCGACGATCATGGCTGCCCGGTCGCCGCGGAGCGCCAGGGTTGGGGCCGCGTGTGGAGCGCAGACGCTCGCGTCAGGACGTCGCGCAGGGGAGCCAGCACCCCGACGCAGGCGGCCAGCAGACCGGCGGCGGCGGCCAGCGCGACGCTCTGCCAGGCGACGATCCGCTGTTCGCCGACGGCGAACGCGAACGCGAGGTAGCCGGGGTCGGTTCCGAACACGAGCATCGAGAGCGCCTCGCCGAGCGCCAGCCCGAGCAGCGTGCCGAGCACGCCGAGCACGAGCGCGTCGAACAGCAGCACCTGCACGGTCATCGTGCGCGTCGCGCCACGGCGGCGCAGCGTCTGCGCCAGGCCGCGGCGTAGGTGCGCGGTGACGAGCATCGCGTTGAACGCGAACATGAAGCCAACCAGCGCGCTGATCGCCGAGAACAGCTCCTCGCTCTGGTTGGCGGGCGCGGCGGCGGCGGCGAACAGCCGCGCGTCGATGTCGGTCGGATCGACGTTGAGCGGCTGTCTCGCCGCCAGCGCGCGCAGCCCGGCGCGCACTTGGCGTTCGCGCCCGGGCAGGGCGTGCACGAGGATGCGCGTGATCCTCCCCCGCAGGCCGGTCGCTTCCTGCGCGTACGCCAGCGGTGCGAGCGCGACCGGGCTGCCCACGAGCGCGCCGATGTCACCGGCGTCGAGCTTGGCCCCCATCAGCGCGGTGAGCCGGCGCGCGCCGAGTTCCAGGCCGACCGTCTGCAGCGAGTCGACCCCGATCGCCTGCGCCACCGGCGCGGGCAGCGCGAGCACGCGCAGCGTCCCCAGTTGGGTGGCGGTAAAGCCCTGCAGCAGTGCGCCGCCGAGATGGGCGTAGCGGGGGTCGCTGGCGATCAGTTCGACCGTGCGCTGTCCGTCCGGGCCGACCACGGTGGCGCGCGCTTCGAGCACCGGCTCGGCGCCGCTGACGCCCGGGAGGCGGAGCACTCGGCCGAGCAGCCGTTGATCGAAGCCGTGTGGATCGCGCGCCAGCAGCTGCAGGTTGCGTGGACCAACGATCCCACTGGAGAGTTGTCGAATCGAGCCGTCGAGGCTGGTACTCGCCACCTGGGAGGCGAACAACAGCGCCACGCCGACGGCGATCCCGAGGATCGCCAGCAGCTCCTGCACGAACACCAGCCGCGCGCGCAGGCGAGCGCGATAGATGTAGAGGATCTCCCACGTGGCCATCCCCCCTACCACCGGGCTCCTCGCGTGCGCGCGATCGGTCGATCCGCCACCGAAGTCCTACGCCCAATCTCCTGCTCGGCGCGTCCAGCCAGCGGCGCGGGCGGCGGCTCGGGCCAGTACTCCCGCAGGCGCCCGTCGCGCAGCTCGTGCACGCGGTCGGCGAACGCCGCCGCGAGGGGATCGTGTGTGGCGAGCAGCACCGCGGTGCCGCGCTCGCGGCAGAGCTCGGAGAGCAGCTCGAGCGCCTCGCGACTGCGCTGCGTGTCGAGGTTGCCGGTCGGCTCGTCGGCCAGCACCAGCTTCGGCTCGGTCGAGAGCGCCTGCGCGATCAGCACCCGCTGGCGCTCACCCATCGAGAGCTGCTCGGTGCGGTGACGCATGCGCGCGCCCAGCCCGAGGCGTTCGAGCAGCGGTTCGACCCGCCGTTCGGCGTCGCGGGCGTGGGTCAGCCACAGCTTCAACGCGGCGTTCTCGATCGCGCGCGCCCCCGCCAGCAGGTCCGACGGCGCGCCGACGATCCCCACCTCGCGCAGCCGGTAGCGGGCGCTCTCGTTCTCGCTGAGCCCCGAGACCTCGCGCCCGTCGAGCAGCACCGCGCCGCTGTCGGGGCGCAGCAGCGCCGCGACCAGCATCAGCAGGGTGGTCTTGCCCGAGCCGCTCGGCCCGTACAGCGCCACCAACTCGCCCGCGGCGATCGCGCTGGAGACGCCGTCCACCGCGCGCACCGGCTCGCCGTCGCCGACCTGGTAGTGCTTGACGAGCTCGCGCAGCTCCAGCGCGCTCATTGCCGGCGAGCGTCGCGCAGGCTGGGCTCGGGGCTGCGCGGAAAGTCGATCACGTTCGGGAAGCTCTGCGCGGTGGCGTCTGCCGAGAGCGGCGAGAGCGGCGACAGGCGCCCGTCCGCGAGCGAGAGCACGCGGTGCGAGCCGAGCGCCGCCTCGGGGTCGGAGACCGCCATCAGCACCCCGATCTCGTGGTCTTCGGCGAACGCCCGCACGAGCTGCGCCAGCTCGTCGGTCTCGCGCATCCCGAGCCCGTCGATCACGTCGTCGATCAGCAACAGTCGTGGCGTGCCCGCGATCGCCTGGGCGATCTCGACCAACGCGCGCTCCCAGTCTGAGAGCTCCTCCCAGTAGCGTTCGGCGCAGCGCTCCGCACCCACGTGCTCGAGCGCCTGAAGCGCACGCGAGCGCACCTCGCGGCGGCGGCTGCGCCCGCCGATCGCCAGACGCATCGCCACGTAGTCGAGCATCTGCACGCCGAGTCCCGGGCCGAGCCGGCCGGCCAGACCGACCTGCTCGCGCAGCAGCCGCGCGTGCGCGTGATCGGAGAGGCCCTCCAGCTCGTGCCCGGCAAGCAGCACCCGGCCCTCGTCGGGAGCGAGCATGCCGGCGGCGATCCGCAGCAGCGTGGTCTTGCCCTGACTGCGCATCGCCACCACCGCGACAACCTCGCCGGAGGCGATCTGGAGCGTCGCGCGGCGCAGCAGCCAGTGCGCGCGCTCGCCACGCCAGTAGCGCTTGCCGACGCCCTCCAGCGAGAGCAGCGGGCTCATGCCCGCGCGGCTCGCGCCGGAGCTTGGATCTGGTCGGGGGCGAGGTCCTGCGCCTCGACACCCATCTCTTCAAGGCGTGCGCGCAGCCGCTCGAGGCGCTTGAAGCGCATCCCCCACATCGCCGCTTCGTCGCGCAGCACCGCTCGGTGGGCCAGCTGCGAGAACCGCTCGGCGTCGGTGGGGCGCCGCGGCGCGACGAGCTCGGCGGCGCTGAGGCGGCCCTGCGCCGCGGCGAACATGCTGGCGCAGGCGCGTTCCTCGTCACAGATCGCGTCGATCATCCGCGGCAGGTCCTCAGGGGCGCAGAAGGCGACCTTCGCGTGCAGCTCTTCGCGCAGCGCTGGCGCTGCGGTCGAACTGGATCGCAGCCACGTGCGGAAGTGCTCGAGCCCCTGCGGGGTGGCCTCGTAGCGCTCCTCCTCGCCGGGAGCGCGGTCGTCGGCGACCACCTGCACGAGTCCCTGGCGGGCGAGCCTGGTGAGCGCGTTGTGGCCGGTGGAACGGGTGAACTGCGCGGAGCGGAAGCGCTCCACCAGCCGCCGGCCGAGCTGCGAGGCGCTGTCGGGCTGCTCGATCACGAGGCCCAGCACGGCCTCTCCAGCCGACAGTCCAACTGTTCGCTTACGGGGCATAGCGCGGAAGGTACCGGAAACCGAGGACCAATGCCGTGTTTGTGGAATCATTTATACAGGTTGGGCATCTGACAGACAGGAAGAGCAGCAAATACAACCCGCCCCGGGCCCCGTCGCAGACAAGCGTGTCCGCCGTAGGGGCCGACCACCCGTTCTGGCAATCTTCTCCGTCGATGCGCAACCGCGAGCCGCAACAGGTGTTAGAGGTGGACGTGCACATGGACCGTCCCTCAGGGCCCACGCCCCGAGAGCCGCTGGTCGCCGTCCGCGCTGTCAAGGCGGTCGCGGCGCTGCTGTGCGTCGTGCTGCTTGCCTGCCTGGGGGCCGCCCCGGCCGGGGCGGCGCCCGCGTTGAGCTGGAGCGCGGCCAAGATCGACGAAACGGCACTGACCGGCGTTTCGTGCGCCTCCTCCTCGCTGTGCGTAGCGGTCGATAGGAAAGGCCACGCGCTGGTCAGCACCAGCCCCGCCGGCGGCTCCTCGACGTGGCATGCCACCGCTGAAATCCCCGAAGCGGGGGCGCTCACCTCGGTCTCCTGCCCCTCCGGCTCCCTCTGCGTAGCGGTGGACGAAGGCAACAAGGCGGCGATCAGCACCAACCCCGTCGGCGGCACCTCGACGTGGCATACCGCGGAAATCCCCGAAGCGGGGGCACTCAGCGGGGTCTCCTGCGCCTCCAATACCCTCTGCGTGGCGGTGGATGGGAGCGGCAACGCGTTCGTCAGCACCAATCCCAGCGATGGGGGGGGCACGAGCGCGACGTGGAAGAAGGTGGAAATCGACACGGGGCACGCCTTGACATCCGTGTCGTGTGTGGCCGGTCCGCTGTGCGTGGCGGTGGACAAAACGGGCGACGTGCTGGTGAGCAGCGAACCGCTGGGTTCGTGGTCCCCCCCTCGCGCGATCGACGGCTCCCCGCTCGTCTCCGTTTCATGCGCCTCGGCGCCCGCCGGCGTGTGTGTGGCCGTGGATGAAACCGGCGCTGCACTAGCGAGCGGGAATCCTGGCGCGGGCCTTCCCTCCGCCTCCACCGCCACTTGGAGTACGACCCCGCTCGGCCTGATGGGCGGTGCTCCAACCGCCGCCTCCTGCGCCTCGGCGGGGCTCTGTCTGTTGGCTGCCAGCAACGGAGACGGCTATTTCGGCGACGACCCAACCGCGGCCGGGCCGTCGTGGACTTTCGCGGCGATCGACCCCGGGACGCCGTTGTCGGCGGTCTCGTGCGAGTCCGAAGGGCTCTGCGCAGCTGTCTCCGGCGGGGTGGGAAGCGGTGCCGGCCAGGTCTTCGTTACGCGGGTCCCCCCGCCGATCGTGGTGACCACCACCCCGAGCGCGGCGACCGAAACCACGGCGACGGTCACCGGCACCGTGGACACCAACGACGCGCTCACGAGCTGCCGCTTCGAATACGGCACAAGCGAAGCGTACGGACAGAGCGCGCCATGTCCGAGCGCGCTCGCCGCGGGCAGCGCCAACCAGCCAGTGAGCGCGGCGCTGAGCGGGTTGGCGGCGAACGTCACCTACGACTACCGGCTGACGGCGGTGAGCGCGAGCGGCGAAGCGAGGACCGCTAACGCGACGTTCAAGACGACGACGCCACCACTGGTGCAGCCGCACCCCTCGATCAGCGGGATCCCAGCCCCCGGGCAGCGCTTGACCTGCAAGTCGGGCGTCAGCGGCACCGGCGCAAGCAGCGCGACGCTGAGCTACGCGTGGCTACGCGACACGAAGGCGATCTCCGGCGCGAACAGCTCGACGTACGTGGTGGGGAGCGCTGACGTCTCGCGCCACCTGCAGTGCCGCGTGAGCGCCACCAACGCCGGCGGCAGCGCGAGCGCGACGAGCGCGTTCGTGACCGTGCCGGCGGGCGGGTTGGGCGCGATCTCCGAGACGCGGGTGGGGGCCCCGCACGTGGCGGGCCGCACCGTGAGCGTAGCGGTAACGTGCTCGGCGCAGGCGGCGGGGAGCTGCACGATCGCGCTGCGCCTGACCGTCGTCGAGACGCTGCGCGGAAACCGCGTGATCGCCGTGGCCGCGCGACGCACCGCTCGCAGCGGCAGGGTGGCGGCCGCGCGACGGACCGCGCACAAGACGGTGACGGTGGGCGCGGTCACCGCGCACGTGCCCGCGGGCCGACAAACCACGGTCACCGTCGCCCTGAACGCGACCGGCAGGCGCCTGCTCAGAAGCTTGCACAAACTCAGCGCGAAGCTGTCGGTGAGCGGCACCGTGGTCGGCGCGATCAGCGCCCAGCTGCGCAGCGCCACGGTGACGTTGGGCGGTGGGGCGGGCAAGGCATCCTCGCACCACAGACGATGAGAGCGCTCGCCAAGATCTGCGGCGTCTGTGCGGCGATCCTGGCAGTGGCGCCCGTCGCTCAGAGCGCTGCTCGGACGGCGCACCACGCGAGGGCGCGAAAGGCCAGCGGCGCGGCGACGCCAGTGGGCGTGCTGGCGCCGACGCCGTACATGGGCTGGGACTCGTACTTCGCGTTCGGCTCGCACTACAACGAGGCGACGATCCTGGAGCAGGCGAGCCAGATGCGCACGAAAGGGCTGATCAAAGACGGGTATGACTACCTGTGGCTGGACGTGGGCTGGTGGGAAGGGGCGCGCAACGCGGCGGGGGAAATCACCGTCAACCCGAAACAGTGGCCGCACGGGATGGCGTGGCTGGCGCGCACGCTGCACGCAGCGGGGTTGAAGGTGGGCCTGTACACCGACGCGGGCACGAACGGCTGTGGCGGCAAGGGGCAGGGCAGCTACGGCCACTACCAGCAGGACGTGAACACGTTCGCGAGGTGGGGCTTCGACGCCGTAAAGGTGGACTTCTGTGGGGGCATCCAGCAGGGTCTGAACCCGGCGAGCGCGTACGCGGAACTACATGAAGCGATCGCACACAACTCCAGCAACCGCGCGATGCTGCTGTCGGTGTGCGACTACCTGCAGCCTGGCCAGTACGAAAGCGAAGTCCCGACGCTCGAAAACTCGGCCTTCAACTCCTACACGTTCGGGCCGAGCGTGGGCAACAGCTGGCGCACTGACACCGACGTGGGCGTGCCGGGCGATGTGGAATTCAGTTCGGTGCTGCGCAATCTCGACGCGGACGCGGCTCAACCCGAAGCGGCGGGACCGGGCCACTGGAACGACCCCGACTACCTCGGGCCCGACCAGGGGATGTCGGCGGCGCAGTTCCGCACACAGTTCAGCATGTGGGCGATGCTGGCGGCACCGCTGATGGTCAGCGAGGACCTCATCTCGATGTCGAGCGCCACCCACACGACGGTCACCAACAAGGAAGCGATCGCGATCGACCAGGACCCCGCCGGCCAGCAGGCCCGCCTGCTGGCCGCAAACGGCTCGGGCGAGGTGTGGGTGAAGCCGCTCGCCAACGGAACGCACGCGGTGGCGCTGCTGAACCGCTCCTCGAAAACGCTCGAGATCACGACCAGCGCCGCCGCGGTGGGGATGGCGGCCGCGAACGCGTATCAGCTGCGCAACGTGTGGAGCGGCGCGGTCACCAGCACCACGGGCGGGATCGGCGCGAGCGTGCCGGGCGAATCGACGGTGCTGTTAGGGGTCTCGACCGCAGCACAGGCAATCGAAGCGGTCCCCAAGCGCCAGGGGTAGGCCACCGCCCCAGCAGTGCCGGTATAGCCATAGCGCACGCCTCACAAAGAGAACAACAACTCCCCCGCGGCGCCCCAACCCGGGAGAGGTCGCTCAGATCACTCCAACCGCGGCGAGCTCGTCGTCGCGGCGGTAGCCGAGGCGCGCAGAGATGCGATCGGCGGTGGCGACGAGGTGCGGCCCGAGGTGGTCGATCAGGTCCTGCAGCGAGATCATCGAGGAGTGCGCGGCCATGTTGGCGGCGGCGACGACCTCGCGCGAGTCGGAGCGGATCGGGGCGGCGATCGAGTGCAGCCCGGAGGTGAGCTCCTGGTCGTTGACAGCGAGGCCGTCCTCGCGGATGCGCTCAAACTCGATTGTCAAAAGGCGCCTGCTGGTGATCGTCGAGGGGGTGCGGCGCTCCAGTTTGATTTCGCCGAGCAGCTCGCGCCGCTCGCTGTCGGGAAGGTGGGCGAGCAGCAGCTTGCCCATCGCGGTGCAGTAGGCGGGCAGGCGCGAGCCGAGCGCGAGGCCGAGGTCGATCCGCTGCTGGCCGCGGCGGTGGGAGCGGGCGCGGGCCACATAGATGATCTCCGGGCCGTCGAGCACGGAGACGTTGATCGTGTAGCCGGTGCGCCGCCGCAGTTCGTCGAGGTAGGGCAGGGCGTGCTCGCGCAGGGAGGTCGAGTTGAGCGCCGACATCCCGAGGTCGGTGACGTGCAGGCCGAGGCGGTACTTGCGCGAGACACCCTGCTCGAGGTAGCCGAGTGCGACGAGCGTAATCACGTAGCGGTGTGTGGTAGAGCGACTCATGCCGAGCGAGTCGGCGATGTCGGCGATCCCGAGCACAGGACGGTCGGGCGTGAAGCAGGCGAGGATTGCGAGGCCGCGCTCCAACGACTGCGAGTAGCGCGGTTCGCGCAGGCTGGGAACCGTCCACTCGTTCTGAGGTATTGATGTGCGTGGCATCTTGCCCCTCCCCTATCTCAAGCCGTTCACCGATCCTGTCAAACCAAATGTTACCCCAGACCGGGCGTTTGGAAACATGGAGTGTAAATGATGCGTATTTTGAACAGCTTTTCGTCTGCGCTGAACCTTTGATCCAGGCTCAAGCGGGTGGATTGAGGCTCATCGGGCGTGGGCGACGGTTCGGAGGGCAGGTCAATCGAGCGCGTGGACAGTATGTTCAGAGGGGCGAGTCAATCGGGCGTGGGAGGCTGTTCAGAGGCGTTGCGCAGGTGGGCGGCGTAGGCCCGGTAGCTCTGGAGTTCCTCGACCGACTGGTAGTTGGCGAGACCGCGCCGCTGCGCAGCCCGCAGCGAGGCGGGCAGCGGGGCGCGCAGCTCGCCGAGAAGCGCCTGTTCTTCGAGCGTGACCCACAGTTCCTCTTCGAGAGCCCCCGAGGAGCCGGCGCTGTTGAGTAGCTCGAGGCGTCCGCCGGGAGAGGAGTAGTCGTAAAGCTCGAATTCCTGACCGGCGCCTTCGACCGTGAGCGTACCTTCGCGCCAGTTGGAGTAGAGCGCGAGCTTGCCGCGCTGGGTGCGCAGCGCGACCACGTGGCGAGGGGCGGAGGCGGCGTAGGGTTCGGCGGCGAACTCGGTGACGTCCTCGTCGGTGGCGTGCAGGATCCAAGGACGCCCGGGTGCGGAGGGGTGAGCGCAGATCGCGCCGAGGTCGTGCCGGGGGGCGAGGTGGCGGTAGCGCTCACGATGACGCCAGGCGGAGGAGCCCGTGGCGAGCGTGAGCAGCAGCGGCACGACGTCCACCGAGGAGGTGAGCTGCGTGCGCCCGACCGCCGGCGCGGCGCACGCGAGCCCACGGAAGTCGCGCACGTACAACGGTACGCGGATCGCCTCCTCGTAGGCGGAGGCGCCCTTGCCGCGCATCCCGTGGGAGCCGCCGTACTCGCCGTGGTCGGAGGTGAAGAGGACCACGGTGTTGGCCTGCACCGATGGTTGGGCGGCAAGCGCGGAGAGCACCGAGCCGATCTGCGCGTCGACGTAGCTCTGCAGCATCAGGTAGGTGTTCATCAGCCCCGCCCAGGCGCCGAGCGCTTCGGGGCCGGTGAAGGGGACGGAGCCGAAGGAGCGCGCGGCGGTGTCCTGCAGCGAGCGCTGCAGGAGGGGCTTGCGCTGCGCTTCGAGCGCTTCGGGCGTCTCGAAGTTGCCGGGCAGCGCGTCGGCAAGCGCGGGCGGGGAGCTCTCCGCGGGGATCGCTTCGGTGAAGCGGTACCACCAGGCGATGTCGTGGGGGTTGACGAACGACACCGTGGCGCACCACGGCTGCGTGCCCCCTTCGAGGCTCAGCCATTCGGTGAACTGGGACGCGATCGACGGATCGACGGCCGTGCCCTGCCCCGGGGAGCCGTTGGGCGAGGGGTAGGTGCCACCGGAGAAGCCATACTGCTCCAAGGAGGCATTGGGGTTGGGATTGAGATGCCACTTCCCCCACCACCAGGTCGAGTAGCCGAGCTCCCGCAACAGCGTCCCCCATGTGGGAAAGCCGGGGTCGAGATGGCTGTCGCCGGTGATCAGGCAGCCGGTTTGATGGGAGTAGAGCCCGGTGACGAGCGCGCCCCGCGAAGGGGTACAGTCGTTGGCGGCGGTGTAGTGGCGTTCGAAGCTGACAGCGCCGGCGCGCAGCGCCGCCAGGTTGGGCATCAGCGCGGAGGGCAGCGCGGCGGCCGGCATCCACACGGGCGTGCGCAGCTGGTCGACGACGATCACCAACAGATTCGGCGCCCGTCCCTTTGCGGACCTCCGGTCGGCACTGCCACGACCACGCGAGCCGAGCGCAAGCCCGCCGGCGGCGAGCAGCCCCTGCTTGAGGAAGGTGCGCCGGTCGCTGGCGCCTGAGATGTGGGTCGGGTCGGGAGGCACCTTAGAGTTCCGAACAACGCGCACGGACCAACGGTGCGCCGCGATAAAGGATTTTTAAGGATTTGGAGGGGGAGCCGCCAAGCTAACGCAAATCCCGGCCATGTCAGGCTTGCGCGCCTCAGGGCGGGGATCGGCGTACGCCGGCCCAGCGCCGCCGCCGGACACGCCCGTAGGCAAGCGAGACCGCGCAGGCCAGCAGCCCGATGGCGGCGAGCAGCGCCACGATCGCGAGCCCCGGCGCGAGCAGAATCGCCACCAGCGCAAGCGTGAGGCCGAGCGCCAGGTCGATCAGCCGCAGCCGCCGGCGGCGAGCGTGACCGATCGGAGATCGGCCAGTGGCGGCACGGCGGCGGCGGCGGGCCGGCTCGTACGTCCCCGGGGAAGCACGCCCGTGGCGCGGGAAGTGGGTGTACGCGACCGAGCTCCAACCCTCGGACCCGCCGGCCGAGGTGTGGCCATCGACGGCCGCCCACTCCCCCGTCCCCGACGAGCGTCGCGACCGGGAACTCATGGCAAGAGCCTCCGTGACCGGCGACTCACAGCGGGAGCCTCCGGAACAGCGGGCGCGGCAGCAGCCGCAGGAGCGCCATCACCCAGCGCAGCGTGGCGGGCACCCACACGGTGTGCGCGCCGCGGCGCAGGCCGCGCACGGTGGCGCGAGCGACGCTCTCGGGGTCGGTGGAGAGCGGCGGGACTGGCAGGCCGCGCGTCATGCGCGTGGTGACGAATCCGGGGCGCACGACCAGCACGCGCACGCCGGTGGACGCGAGCGCGTCGGCGAGCCCCTGCGCGAGCGCGTCGAGTCCGGCCTTGGAGGCGCAGTAGACGGCGCCTGAGGCGCGCGGGCGCTCGGCGGCGACGGAGGAGAGCACGACGATCGTCCCGCGCCCCTGCGCACGCAGCGCGTGGGCGCTCTCCAACAGCAGCGAGCCGCAACCGAGCACGTTCACCTCGAGCACCTCGACCGCGCCGCGCAGATCGTCGGGCAGGCCGCCGCGCTCGCCGAGCAGCCCGACCGCGAGCAGCACGAGGTCGCACCATCCGCCCAGCAACTCGATCCCGCGCGCGATCGCCACGCGGTGGCTGTGCGGGTCGGTTGCCTCCAGCGCGAGCGTCTGCACGCGTGCACAGCCGGCGCCGCGCAGCTGCTGGGCAACGTCGCCCAGACCGTGCTCGTCGCGACCGGCGAGCGCGACCTCGCACGGGGCGCCCACGGCGAGCTCGCGCACGATCGCCACAGCGATCTCGGAGGTGCCGCCGAGCACGAGCACACGCTGAAACCCCACTGCACCGGACCCGAGGGCAGCTTGCGCGCCCGGACTGACTCGCAGCTGCTCGGCGGTGGCATTGCTCATCCGCACAGCCCCAACCGCCGCCCCATGTCCGAGCGCAGCACTCCGTCGGGATCGATGCGTCCGCGTAGCTCCCGGAAGCGCTCCAGCTCGGGATACATCGCGGCCAGTGTCGCGGGGCGCAGGCGGGAGTCCTTGGCGAGGTAGACCCTCCCCCCCGCGCCGGCCACCAGTTCGTCAGCGTCGTCGAGCGCGCGGTGCAGCCCCGGCGCGGCGGCGGGGAGGTCGATCGCGAGCGTAAGGCCGTCGAGCGGGAACGAGAGCGGGCCGCCTTGTTCGAATGCCCGCCCACCCGGCCCGAAGCACTTGAGCACCGCCAAGTACATCGGCAGGCGGCGCGCGCGCAGCAGGTGAACCACCCGCAGCAGCGTCTCCTCCTCGCCGCGGGGCACGGCGAACTGGTACTGCACCATCCCCGCGGGCCCATACAACCGGCTCCACTCGCCGAGCGCGTCGAGCGGGAACAGCTGCGCGCTCATGCTGAGCGTCCGCCCCCGCGCGCGGCGGGGAACGGTGTGCCAGTACAGCGCATTGAAGGCGCGCACCGCCGCGGGGCGCAGCAGGTCGCGCGGCAAGCCGCGCGGGACAGTGAGGCGCGGGCGCAATGCGATTGGAGTTGCGCCCGCCCTTCCAGTCCCGGCATCTGCGAGCACTCCGTGACTCTCTCCGTCGGCATACCTGCGCGCACGCCCCGACCATCCCGGGCCAACACCGTCTGCCAACCATCTACGCCACCGCCCCCCCTCACCTCCTACGTCGGCCTCCAACACGGGCCCTTCGTCGGAGCGCGTGAGCACGGCCCGCCCGAACGCGGCGCCCGCGCCAAGCAGATCGACCCACGCAATCGTGTAGCGGTGGGGCTGCTCGCCCGCGACCGCGGCGACTGCCTGCTCGAGCGTGTCGAGCCGGTCGATGTCGGCCACCGCGCGGGGGTTGCGCAGCGGCGCGAGCCGCAGCGTCGTCTCGACCACCACGCCGGTGAGGCCCATGCCGCCCAGCGTGGCGCGAAAGAGCTCGGGGTGGCGCTCGGCGCAGACGAGCAGCGGCCCGTCGGCGGGGGTGCAGAGCGTGAACGACTCGACGTGTCGCGCGAAGCTGCCGTCGCGGGGGTGGTTCTTGCCGTGGACGTCGCTGGCGATCGCCCCGCCGACCGTCAGGTGACGCGTGCCAGGCACGACCGGCAGCGTGAGGCCCCGCACGGCCAGCCACACGAGCAGCTCCGCGAAGGTCTCCCCGGCGCCGACCCGCACCAGCGCGGGCGCCCTCTCCCCCAGCGGATCGCTTGACGACGACGTCACCGCACTGCCTCGCACATGCGCGCGATCTCCCGCTTGCGGTGCGATCTCCCCCTCCAGCGCAATCTCCCCCTGCAGCGCGGTCGCATCGATCACCGCACCGCCCCCGTTCTGGGCGGCGTCGCCGTAGCTGCGTGCGGCCCCGCGCGCGATCGCCCCGCCGATCGGAGCGCGATGGGCGCTCCGATCGGCCAGCGGTGCAGGGGATGCGCCAAGCACGTGCGCGACCTGCTCGGCGGTGCGCGGGCGCAGCACCCGTGCGCGCGTGGGCGCTGTGCGGCCCCACCCGCACAGCAGCCGCTCGCCGCCCTCCGCCACCGAGGTGCAGCCCGGTGCGCGCGGCGGCGCGGGTGCGAGATCAGCCTGCGACATACACACCGGTGACGAACACCGCCAACCACGCGGCGCTCATGCTCAAGAGGAAGCGGTCGCGCAGCACGAGCTCCTCGGGCGCACGGCCCTCGCCGCCGTCGAGCAGCAGCGCGTAGCGCAGCAGCCACAACACGAACGGGATCACCGTCAGCTCATACCAGGAGAGCTTGGCGCTGTGGGCGCGTTGGAAGGCCCACAGGCAGTACCCGGTGGTGGTGACGGTGGCGGCGAGCCCGAGCACGAAGCGCAGGTAGCGCTCCGAGTAGGCGCTCAGCGACGCGCGCACCACCGGTGCCCGCCCGCCGCCGGTCGGGGCCCACGCACTGGTCTCCGTGTGGGCGCCCTCCAGATCGCCGTCCACCGGGGCGAGAGTCCTCAGCTCCGCGTAGCGCTTGCCCGCGACCACGAACAGCGCGCCGAAGGAGGTGACGAGCATGAACCAGCGCGACAGCGGCACCGAGGTGGCAGCGCCGCCGGCGAGCGCGCGCAGCACGAAGCCGCCCGCCACGGCCGCGATGTCGGCCACCGCGACGCTGCGCAGCCACAGCGTGTAGCTGGCGGTGAGCACGAGGTAGCCGGCGCCGACGGCCGCCAGCGCAGGGTGCACGGCGGCGGCGAGCGCGAGGCCGCCGATCGCCAACGCGAGCGCGGCCACGACGGCCACGCGCACGGAGAGCTCGCCGGCCGCGATCGGCCGGTTGCGACGGGTCGGATCGTGGCGATCCTCCTCGCGGTCGTGCACGTCGTTGAGCAGGTAGGTGGCGCTGGAGAGCATGCAGAAGCAGACGAACGCGACCACCACCTTGCCGGCGACGTCGGGGTGAGTGAGGATCCCGGCAGCGGCCGGGGCGGCGAGCACGAGTACGTTCTTGAGCCACTGCCGCGGCCGGCAGGCACGCACGAGCGCGTCGAGTGTCGCCCGGACGTGCTCCACCGCGAGCTGCACTCCGCCGTGCTTCGTGGCCCTGCGCGCCGCGTGGCCGGGGGCGCGTTGCCCCACCTCGCCCGGCACAGTCCATGGGCGTCGCGTGATCCGCCGAGGCGGCGCGGGGACGGGGCCGACCTCGTCATCGACGGGACCCACCTCGATCTCCGTGGCGAGCGCCTCACTGCCGGCTAGTGCTGTAGGGCCGATGGGTCCTATGGCAGTACATCTAACTTCGGCGCAGCTCAGCGGTGGGTGAAAATGCTCTTAGGGTGCAGCGCTTTTTAGGGGCGCGAAAGGCACGGCGGCCTACGATCCGCGGCGATGGAGTCGCACATCTCAGCGCCCAGCCGTTCGAGGATCGGCCCGCGCGCGGCGCTCCCCGCCGGACGGCCACTGCCCTCCTCGCGATCGCGGCGCCCACTCGCGGACGGCCCGGCCGCACGCGTGCGGCGGGTGCTACTGGCCGCCTGCTTGGTCGCGCTCGTGCCGGTGCTCGCCTCCTACGTGACGACGATGCTCGAACCCTCCAACTCGAGCCTCGGGATCCGCTCGGTCGAGTGGCTGCGCGACCACGGCGCCGCCGGGCTGGTGACGAAAGTCGAGTCGGTGTACTACTCGCTCGAGGCCCCCGAAAAGGGCGGGCCGGCACTGCACGCACTGCCGAAAGTCGGCGTCCTCGCCGCGGGCACAGGGGGCGGGGCTGATCGGATCCAGGTCGTCGACCGTCCGCCGCGCGTGCGCCCGCTGGCGTATCCGCCGCTGCCCGGCGAGGGAGTATGGCGCCCCACGCAGGCAACGGAGAGCCGCAGCGACCCGCCGCTGCTGGTCACGACCTTCCGCAGCGACCCCTCTGAATACCCGCGCCTGGTGGCGGGCGTCGCCTGGATCAACACATCGCGCACCACGATCTCGCTGTACGCGGGACGGTTGGAGCCCTCGGTGGAACTGCCTTCGCGCGGCCCGATGGAGGTGCCCCCCACCGCCCGCGGCAGGCTGCTGGCGAGCTTCAACAGCGGCTTCAAGCTGGTGGACGCAAACGGCGGGTGGGCACTGAACGGGCACACCTACGCCCCGCTGCACGACGGCCAGGCCACGTTCGTGCGCTACGCCGACGGGCGCTACGACGTGATCTCCTGGCACGGCGGCGCAGATGTGCCTGGCGACGTGGTGTTCGCGCGCCAGAACCTGCCGCTGATCGTCTCCAGCGGGAGGCCCAGTCCCACCCTCAACGACAGCGCGGAATGGGGCGCCACGCTCGGCAACGCCGTGCAGGTGTGGCGCTCGGGGATCGGCGTCGACCGCCGCGGCAACCTGATCTACGCCGCCGCCAACTACCAGACGGTGGGCAGCCTCGCTGAGGTCCTGATTCACGCCGGTGCGGTGCGGGCGATGGAGCTCGACATCAACTCCTACTGGACCAGCTTCAACTTCTATGCCCTTCCCGGCGCCCGCCAACCTACGAAGCTGCTGGAAGAAATGGAACGCCCGGCTGAACGCTACCTCACCCCGGACGATCGCGACTTCTTCGCTGTCTACCTACGCTGAGCGGGTGCGGCACCCACCGGCTGCGCTCGCATCGGCTGATTCGGGCGCGCTGGCGTGAAGTGTGGCAGCTCCAACTCGATACGGGCGCCCCCGTCAGTGCTGGCCGAGGCGCTCACGCAACCGCCGTGGGCCTCGGCGATCGCGCGCACGATTGCCAGCCCGAGGCCGGTGCCGCCCGAGGCGCGGTCGCGGGCGGCGTCGGTGCGGTGGAAGCGGTCGAACACTCGCTCGCGCTGCTCGGGGGGAATCCCGGGCCCGTCGTCCTCGATGACGAAGCGCAGCCGCCCACCAGCCAGCCGCTCCACCGAAGCCGGGAGACACTCGCCTTCGACCGAAACCGGATGACGCCCGCCTTTGGCGGGCATCCCCGTTTCGGCCAGCATCCCCGTTTCGACCAGCAGGCGCACGAGCCCGTCCCCCGCCCGCGTGTGCTCGATCGCGTTGCCGATCAGATTACGCAGCGCCTGCGCGAGGCGGTCGGGGTCCGCGAGCAGCGTGCCGGCGGGCACCTCACCGAGCTCGAAGCGCCGCGGCGCAAGCAGCGTGGCGCCGTCCCACAGCTCGCCGACGAAGCTCTCGATGGCGATCGGCTCCACGCGCAGGAACTGTGTCTGCTCGGCCTTGGCGAGCAGCAGCAGGTCGTCGACGAGGCGCGTGATGCGCGCGATCTCCGCCTGCGCGAGGCGCTCGACGCGGCGCACCTCCTCGCCGGAGGGGTTGCGTTGGGCGGCGAGCACCTCCAGCTGCCCGCGAATCACCGTCAGCGGGGTTCGCAGCTCGTGCGAGGCGTCGGCGACGAACTCGCGCTGGCCGGCGAACGCGTCGGTGAGGCGGTCGAGCATGTGGTTGAAGGCGTCCGCCAGCACCTGCACCTCGCGGCCATCGCGCGCGACGTCGTGGATGCGGGGGTGCAGGTCGCCGGCGTCCACCTGTGCGGCGACCGCCGCCATCCGCCGCAGCGGGCGCGAGAAGCGGCTGCCGATCAACAGCGAGGCGAGCAGCGCGCCGGCGAGCGCGAGGAAGCCGGCGAGAATGAAGGCCCGCGCGACCCCGTGCTGGGCGCGGGCCACGCTCGCCAGCGGCTCCCCCACGCCGACGGTCACGAGCTGGGCGGCATGCGCGCTGGTGCCGGGGATGTGCACCCGGCGATCGAGCAGGCGCAGGTAGCCGACGTCGGGGAGGACAAGCGTCGAGAACCCCCTGCGCGCAGCGCGCAGCCGGCTCGCGGCCCGGTTCTCCTGTTCCTGTACGGCGACGCTCTCGCCGTCGTCGGGCGCGTGGCTGCCGAGCAGCTCGGGTGTGTTGGTGGCGGTGCCGGCGTCCGGGACGAGCGCGTACAGAACCGTGGAGCTGGCGTTGAAGGGCTGGCCGGCGACGTACGCGCGCGCGGCGGCCAGCACGGCGTGGGGCGTGCGCGCGCCGGAGGCGCTGAGAGCGTGCGCGAGCTCACCCGAATCCCCGGTGATCTCGCTGTCGATCTGGCGGCGCAGCTGTGTGCCGGTGCCGTGGTACACGGCGAAGAAAGTGATCCCGGAGGAGACGACCACCACGAGCGCCACCCACACCGCCAACCGCCAACGCAGGCTGGTCGGCATCAAGCCCAGCCGCCGCCCAATCCCGGCTGGGGCGTTGCCGGTGAGATTCGAGCGCCGGCCACGATGGCTCTGCGTTGCACCGTCGCCAGCCCTGTCCTCAGCGCCGGCGCGAGCATCACCCCCACCGTCCGTCCCACCAGGGCGAGCGTCCCCCGGCGTCGATGTCCCCTCCCGGCCGCACTCAGCCGGCATGGCCGAGACGGTAGCCGACCGCGCGCACGGTGTGGATCGGCGCGGGGGATTGGTCCCCGCCCACCCCGCGCAGCTTGCGGCGCAGGTAGCCGATGTACACGTCCACGATGTTGGTGGCGGGGTCGTGCTGGTAGCCCCACACCGCGCTCAGGATCTGCTCGCGCGTGAGCACCCTGCCACGGTGGCGCAGCAGGTACACGAGCAGCTCGAACTCGGTCGTGGAGAGCAGCACCGGCTGCCCCGCGCGCCGCACCTTGCGGCTGAGCATGTCCACCTCGATGTCCGCCACCCGCAGCGTCGTGGTCGAGCCCTGCGCGGCGCTGCGCAGCTGGGCGCGCACCCGCGCGAGCAGCTCCGCCAGTGAGAACGGCTTGACGAGGTAGTCCACGGCGCCGGCGTCCAGCCCGGCGACTCGATCCTCGATCTCGCCTCTGGCGGTGAGCACGATCACTGGCAGCGCGGGCTTGGCGGCGCGCAGCGCGCCCAACACCTCGATGCCGCCCTTGCTCGGGAGCATCAGGTCGAGCACGACCGCGTCGAAGCCCTCGCGCAGCGCGCGTGCCTCGCCCACCAGCCCGTCGTGCTCGGCCTGCACGGCGAAGCCCTCGGCCTCCATGCCGCGGCGCACGAAGTCGACGATCCCCGGCTCGTCCTCGATTAGCAGGATCGACGGCGCCGTGGTCGTGGCCGGCTCTGAGGGTTGCGCCGACTGCCCCATCAGTTGCCAGGATAGGGCCCGCCCGAGGCGGCGGCGGGCGCGCGGTTGCCGCCGCGGGCGATCATATGAGCTCTCTCATCGAGCGATTACGGGACTCTTAGCGTGCGTGCCGACACTCGTCTGGTGGA
The DNA here is from genome assembly GCA_963791485.1 of uncultured Solirubrobacterales bacterium. Classification (GTDB taxonomy): domain Bacteria; phylum Actinomycetota; class Thermoleophilia; order Solirubrobacterales; family Solirubrobacteraceae; genus Palsa-744. The sequence goes on along the minus strand of CAWBSO010000002.1, from coordinate 71,154 downwards.
GACTGGCCAACAGCTCGGGCGGCGCACACCCGACCCGCTGACGGGCAACCCCCCGCGGGTGACTCATCCGGGAGTGACCCCCGCGCCCCCCGGCCGGCGTCCGGGCGCCGGGCGGCAGGGAGCCCCAACCCCCCGCGGGCCGCTGGCGCGGCTGACGGCGGGCGGCAGCGACGGCAACGAGCGGCTCACGGTGCTGACCGGGATCGTGCTGTTCGTGCTGCTGGCGGCGCTCGGCGTCACGATCCTGCGCATCCACCCGCTGATTTGGGAGCACCTCTTCATCGGGCTGCTGCTGCTCGGGCCGGTGGCACTGAAGCTGGGCAGCACCGGCTACCGGTTCGTGCGCTACTACACCCGCGACCCGGTCTACCGCCGCAAGGGCCCACCGTCCCCCTACCTGCGCCTGCTCGCCCCGCTGGTGGTGCTCAGCACGGTGGTGGTGTTCGCCAGCGGCGTGGCGCTGCTGCTGCTCGGCCCCAGCTCGCGCTCGACGCTGCTGCTGGTCCACAAGGTGAGCTTCTTCGTGTGGCTGGCCGCGACGGCCGTGCACGTGCTCGGCCACTTGCCCGAGGTCACGCGGGCGCTGAACGGTGGGCGAGAGATTCGTGTGGCGGTGCTCTCGGTGGTCGCCGAGGGCATCGCGCAGCGGCCGGGCGGGCGTCCACCCGACACGCAGTGGTCGGCGTCGGGGCGTGCAGCAGGGCCGGGATCGGAGCGTGCGGCAGAGCCGGAGTCGAGCGGGGGGACACCCGATCTTCGCGCGGGGCGAGCGGGCCGCGCGCTTGCGCTCACCGGCGCGCTCCTTGCAGGGCTGGTGCTGGCGCTGCTGCTGATCCCCGAATTCGGCCCGTGGCTGACCTACCACCGCGTCTTCATCGGCCATTGAGGTCCAAGGTCTCTCCGTGCGGCCGCGGCCGCCGTGACACCCTGCAGGCGTTCCGCTGCGTGGGTCAAAAGTCTTATGGAACCTCTCACGCCCTCTTTAGCCACCGCTTGCGTTCCCACAGCACACTGAGGCTCAGCTTCCACCCGTGCACCGCGACTCCGCACCGCAATCGATGTCCGTCAACCCCAACCACACCTCCCGCTCCCGCGACGCCGCCCTGCGCCGGCTGAGCCGCGCCAACCGCTGGCTGATCGCCGGCAGCGCGACGCTCACCGGTGTGCTGACGGCAGTCGCGGCCAACGCCTTCCCGGGCAAAACGCTCAAGGCGACGCGCGCAACGGCCTCCCGCGAGGCACACCGCTCCGCTGCAGCGCCCGGCACACACACCGGGAGTGGCACCTCGACCGGCACCTCTACGCTTAAAGCGCCCGCGCAGGCGCCGCGGTCGAGCGAAGGGTCCTCCTCGGCCACCGAAGGATCCTCCGCGCAGCAGTCTTCCCCCGCCACGGGCGCACAGGAATCGAACGGCTCTGAAGCCAGCTCCTCGGAAGAATCGAGCTCTTCCGCATCGGGATCGGGCTCCTCCAGCAGCGAATCAGGTTCGTCTTCCGGGTCGGGCTCGTCGGGCAGCGAATCCGCTTCCTCCTCCGGGTCGGGCTCGTCGAACAGCGAATCCGGTTCCTCCTCCTCCGGATCGAGCTCCTCCGGCAGCGAAGCCGGCTCTTCCGCCACCGAATCGAGCGTGCCGCAGGAATCCAGCTCGGCTGCCCCGGCGCAAACCACCGAAACCCCAGTCATCTCCGGCGGATCGTGAGACGCGCGCGCGCCACATACCTGCCCACCCAACGCGCCCCGACGGCGACGGCGCGCTGGGAGGCGCTTGGCAGTACCGTCATCTTGCGCGTCACCGAGCCCCTGTGGCTGCCCCGCGCCAGCGCGATCCTCGCGCGCGAGCTCGACGCGATCGACCGTGCCTGCAGCCGCTTCCGCGACGACTCCGACCTGACTCGCGTCAACGCGCACGCCGGGGGCCCGCCTGTGCCGGTAGCCCCGCTGCTGGTCGAGGCGCTGCAGGTCGCGCTGCGCGCGGCCGAGCTCACCGACGGCGACGTCGATCCGACCGTCGGCGCGGCGCTGGTACTCGCTGGTTACGACCGCGACTTTTCGCTGCTGGAGCAGCGGCAGGAGCCCAGCGGTGCGTGGGTCGCCGAGGACTCGCGCGCTCACGCTGGGGGGTGGTTTGAGACGCCTGCCGCTGGCGGGGACCTGCACAACCTTCCCTTTCCCCCTCCCCCTCCCACCCTGATCGCCCGGCGGCTCAGCGGCCACCGCACCGTCGAGCTCGACGCGGGGCGCTCCACCGTGCGGATACCCAGCGGGATCCTGCTCGACCTCGGTGCCACGGCCAAAGCGTGGGCCGCCGACCGCGGCGCCCGGGCGATTTGGGCCGCCGCGCGCTGCGGCGTGCTGGTCAGCCTCGGCGGCGACATCGCCACCGCCGGAGGGGTGGGATCCGGACCTCCCGGCGGCTGGCGGATCCACGTCACCGACGACCACCGCTCCGGCCCCGACGCCCCCGGGCAGACGGTCGCGATCGCCGACGGCGGCCTTGCGAGCACCAGCGTCGCCGTGCGCCGCTGGCAGCAGGGCGCGCACACGATGCACCACATCATCGACCCCTCCTCGGGTTCCCCCGCGCGGGGGCCATGGCGCACCGTCAGCGTCGCCGCCGCCGACTGCACCGACGCCAACATCGCCGCCACCGCGGCACTGGTGCGGGGCTACCGCGCGCCGGCGTGGCTTGACGCGCTCGGCCTGCCCGCACGCCTGGTCGCCCACGACGGCGCGGTGCTGCGGATCGGCGACTGGCCACTCGAAGGGTCCTCGCCCCGACCGCGGCCTGATCGCACACCCACCTCCGTGGTGGGACATGGAAGTCCCACCCCCGGGCGGGCGGTTGTGTCAACGAGCCGCGCGGACGATCCCCGATGACCGCCCCGCCCCTCCCGCTCGCCGCGAGCGGTCCCAGCCTCGACTGGTACCTCACCCGTTCCACCGGCGCGGTCGCGCTACTGCTGCTGAGCGTCGCCGTCGCGCTCGGGGTCGCGGACGTGCGGCGCTTCTCCACGCCCTCCTGGCCGCGGTTCGTCGTCGATGCGCTACACCGCAACGTCTCGCTGCTGGCGCTCGTGTTCCTCGTGCTGCACATCCTCACCGCGGTGCTCGACTCGTTCGCCTCGATCTCGCTGGTCGCGGCGTTCGTCCCGTTCGTCGGCTCCTACCGGCCCTTCTGGTTGGGGCTCGGCGCGGTCGCGTTCGACCTGCTGCTCGCGGTGATCCTCACCAGCCTCCTGCGTGGGCGTGTCGGCCCGCGCGCCTGGCGTGCTACGCACTGGCTCGTCTACGCCTGCTGGCCCGTGGCGCTGCTGCACACGCTCGGCACGGGCTCCGACGTCAAAACCACCTGGCTGCTCGCACTCTCCTCGTTCTGCCTGACGCTCGTGCTCGGCGCCGTGCTCGTCCGGGTGCTCGCCGAACCGGGGACCGATTGGGGAGACACTCGCTCCGCTCGCATCCCCAAATCGGCCAGCGCCGCAGGCGCGTGTCACCCGGCTTCGGTCGACTGGTCTCGCGACAGCGCGCGCGGGCGCGGCCTTGCGATCGGCGGCGCGTTCGCGTTCACGCTCGGCCTCGTGTTGTGGCTGCCCTCCGGGCCGCTCGGCTCGGAATGGGCGCGGCGCTCCGGCACCCCCTCCACGCTGCTGGGCCACCCCTCCGCCTCCCGTTCGAAGATCGTGGTCAACCCGTGAGTACCTATGAGCAGACACTTCAGAGTTCCCCTGCGGCGGCTTTGGCCGACGCGCCCGGCCTGCCGCGGCTGCTCGCCGGCATCCCCTCTCGCGGCGCGCTCCCCCTGCGCGAGCATCTCGCGCTCCACGGGGAGCTCCCCGCCGTCGAGGGCCGTGGGCGCTCGCGCCGCGGCGCCGCCTCCGGCTTGATCGACGAGGTCGAGCGCGCCGGCCTGTTGGGTCGCGGCGGGGCCGGGTTCCCCACCGCCGCCAAGCTGCGCGCCGTGGCCGGGGCGTCGCGCTCTGTGCTCGGCGGTGGCCCGATCGTCGTCGTCAACGGCGCCGAGGGCGAGCCCGCCTCCGCCAAGGACCGCACTTTGCTGCGCTCGCTCCCGCATTTGGTGGTCGACGGCGCCCTGCTCGCCGCCACCGCCGTCGGCGCGCAGGAAGTCCTGTTCGGCGTTTGCGAATCCGCGCTGGGAGCGCTCGACGCGGTGGCGCGTGCGCTTGACGAACGCGGTTCCTGCCGTGGGGAGCGGGTGAGTGGGGTTCAAATCCAGCTGACATCCGTCCCCCACCGCTACGTCGCCGGCCACGAGTCAGCGCTCGTCAACCACCTCTCCGGTGGCCCCGCGCTGCCTACCTTCACTCCCCCGCGGCCCTTCGAACGGGGGGTGCGCGGCCGCCCCACGCTCGTCTGCAACATCGAGACCCTCGCCCACCTCGCGCTGATCGCGCGCTACGGCTCCTCGTGGTTTCGCGAGCTCGGCACTCCCGAGCAGCCCGGCTCGGCGCTGGTCACGCTCGCCGGGCCCGTCGCCCAACCGGGGGTTTATGAGATCGAGCACGGCTCCCCCCTGTCGGCGCTGCTCGACGCCGCCGACGGCCTCACCGCGCAGCCGCGCGCGGTGCTGCTGGGTGGTTACTCGGGGACGTGGATCGACGCCTCGCAGCTACGTGACATGGCGCTCTCCGATCGCCACCTCTCCCCCTTCGGAGCCTCGCTCGGCGCCGGCGTCGTGGTGGTGCTCTCTGAGGATGCCTGCCCCGTCGCCGAGCTGGCCCGCCTCACTCGTTGGCTGGCCTCGCAGAGCGCCCGCCAGTGCGGGCCGTGCGTGTTCGGCCTCGACGCGATCGCCTCCGCGTTCGAGCAACTTGCGCTCGGTGACGCCGGAGATCAGCTTGGCGGGGGCCACGTGCGTGTCGAGCGTCGCCGTGGCGGACGGGCCGCGCGTGGCCGTGGTGAGCGGGACGCCGTAGATCGGCGCCTGCGCTCCCTCGCCGGGCTGGTCCGCGGCCGCGGCGCCTGCTCGCACCCCGATGGCGTTGCCCGCCTCGTTTCGAGCGCGCTCGACGTGTTCGCGCAGGAGCTCGCCGACCACGCCCACCACGGTCCCTGCGCCGCCTGTGCCCGGCCCTCGGAGCTGCCGCGGCCGCGTGTCTCCCGCCCAACAACCTCCGTCCCGGCATGACTCCCACCACCCACCGTCTGCGCGTCAACCCGATCGCCTGCGAGGCCCACGGCATGTGCCACGAGCTGCTGCCCGAGCGCATCTCCCTGGACGAGTGGGGCTACCCGATCCTCGACGACTCGCCACTCGACCCGGGGCTGCTCGCCCACGCGCGCCGCGCCGCCGCGGCCTGTCCCACCCTCGCGCTGTTGGTGCAGCGGCGGAGCGATTGACTCTGGCGAAGTGTCATCCGGCGTCGGTGCGACCCCGGGATCGGTGGATTCAGGCTGAGCTCGATCTCCTGGCGAGCGGCCGCCGTCCGTGACGGTCGCTCACCAGGGGTACTGCGCCCTGACAGGGGCTCCTACGGCCCCTCTGACTCCGAAACGCGTCCGATCCTTCCCGATTCTTTCGCGAACTTCGCGCTGGCCCAATCCGCTCAGCTCTCAGGAGCCGGTGATCTCGCTTCCGCTCGGCGACAGCGCCCACCAGGCCGCCCCGAAGCTCTGGACGCCCTGCCCGGTGGTTTCGCCCGCCTGCGAGTCGCTCACGTACCAGTACAACGGATGCCCCTTGTAAGTGACCTGTTTGGTCCCTTCCGAGCGCGTGGTCGTGCCGAGATCGGCGGCCACCGCTTCGCCTTCGGCCTTCGGGGCGCCCGTCGTCGTCACCGGCGGCCACACCTGCGCGCACGCGCCGGAGCAGGTTGAGGTCGAGCCGGTGTCGGCCGCGAACAGGTACACCGTCAAATGCTTCGGGCCTGCCGCGAGGATCGTGCCGAGTTTCGTGTGCTCCGTTGTGATCGCCGTCCCCGCGCCCGCTGCCGCGGGGGCCGCCGCGCTCTTGGACGTCGTGGAGGCGCTCGTCGCGGGATAGCCGTTCGATTCGGTTTTACCCGAGCTGGAGCTGCCACTGGATCCGCAGCCGGCGACCGCCAGCCCGGCGACGGCGAGGGTGGTTGCGGCAAAAGTTGATGTGTGTCGCACGCTTGTCTCCTGAAGTCGATTTGTCCGGGCGTCGGTGCGAGCACCTGTGCTGGGCCCTCGCACTGCACCAGACTCCGCGGCAACGATAAACCTTTCAGCTACAGTCGAGCGCGATGCCCGCGCTCGATCCCGAGTCGTTGCCGCGCCATCTCGACCGGCTCTACCGCGCCGCGTGGGCGCTGTGCGGCTCGCCCCACGAGGCCGAAGACCTGGTTCAGGAGACGTTCGCGCGCGTGCTCGCCCGTCCACGACTGCTGCGCGGCCAAGACGAGCTCGCCTACCTGATGACGGTGCTGCGCAACACCTTCCTCACCGACCGCCGTACCGCCACGCGGCGGCCCCGTGTCAGCTCGACCGCGATCGAGGAGCTCGAGCCCGTCGATCCCCGCGGCGGCGAGCGGCCCGAGGAGGCGCTGCAGGCGCAGGAGGTCTTCGCGGCGATCGCCGGGCTCCCCGAGCGCTACCGCCTGGCACTCGTCGCCTGCGACATCGCCGGGCTCTCCCACCGCGAGGCGGCGCGGCTGCTCGACACCAAGGAGGCAACGGTCGCCACGCGGCTGTTTCGCGCGCGCGCGTTCGTCGTGCACGCGCTGGAGTCATCCTCCCCGTCGAAGGACGGCCACGCGGGCGAGGAGCGGGCGAGGGAGGGCCAGGGTGTGTCTGCGGGCGAGGGCATGCCTGTGCGCGAAGACGTGGCTGTGGGCGAGGATCTTCCCGCCGCGCGGGAAGATGAGCCCCCCGCGCGGCGTCTTAGGAGTGAGAGCGCCCCATGAGTCGCGAGCCCGAGGACATCCACGCAGCGCTGGCGGCGCTTGCCGACGGCACGCTGCCCGAGCAACGGCGCGAGTCGGTGTTGGCGCGCGTCGCCGAATCCCCCGAGCTGGCAGCCGAACTCGAGGATCAGCGCCGCGCCGTGATGCTCGCGAACTCATTGGAGCGTGTCGAGGCCCCCTCCCTGCTGCGCCGCTCGATCGAGCTGGCCGCCGCGGGAGACGCGGCCATCGGTGACGCCACCGCCGGCGCGGGGTCGGCGAGCGCCGTCTCGGCCGCCGGCCGGTGGCGCGGGACCGGCTCACGTACGCGTGAGCGCGGCTCGCGGCGCTCCCCCTCCCTACGTCTGCCATCGCGATTGGCGGCCGGAGCGGCGTTCGCGGTTGCCGTGGCGGTGGTGCTCGTGCTGGTGCTCACCACGGGGGGCAGCACGAGCGCTCCCACCGTGCTGCAGGCGTCGAGCGCGGGCCTGCGCACGGCGACCGGAGCCGCCCCCACCGAGAGCCCGCGCAACCCTCATCTGCTGGCGGTCGCCGCTGCCGGGATCGCCTACCCCTATTGGGGCGGCAAGCTCGGTTGGAAAGCGCTCGGAGCGCGTACCGACACGGTCGGCGGGCGAACCGTCACGACCGTCTTCTACACCGACGCCCGCGCGCGGCGGATCGGCTACTCGATCGTCGCCGGCAACGCGCTGGCGATCCCCGCTGGCAGTACCTCCGTGGAACACCACGGGGTGAGCTTCCACGTCATCAGCCGCGCCAACCCGACGATCGTCACCTGGCGCGAAGCCGGCCACACTTGCATCCTCACCGCCCGCGGCATCAGCACCGGCACGCTGATGCGGCTCGCCACGTGGCAGCGGGCGTAGCGGCGCCCTCGGCCCTTGCGGTGGTACGCACGGCGGGCACGTAGCGCTTCGGCTGCCACTCCCGCCTCTGGTCCGTAGACAACAGTCAGAAACAGCCGTGGTCCGCCGACGAGTTCGGGCTGTATGGTTCGTACTGCGTGCACCGAACCATCTCCAAGGTCCGAACAACGCCAGCCGTAGCGGCCTTCGGCGTGCTCGCCCTGTCGGCCGTGTGTGCGTGCGTCTGGCTTGCAGCCGCTGCCGCGGCGGCCGCTGCCGGGCCCGAGCCGATGGCGAAGCTGAGCGCCGCGCTCTCCCCCGAGCGCCTCGGGCAGGGCACCACGATCGTCTTCGGCTTCACGATCGCCACTACCAGCGGACAGGTCCCGTCGCCCCTCACCAGCCTGGACCTCTACTACCCCGCCAACCTCGGGATCGGTACCAGCGGCCTCGGCCTCGAAACCTGCAGCGCCGCCGTGCTCGAACTCCACGGCCCCGAAAGCTGCCCCTCCCAGTCGCAGATGGGCTACGGCAAAGGACTCGTCGAGATCCCTTTTGGCCCCGAAATCATCGAAGAGACCGCCCAGACCCTGATCTTCATGACACACATCCACGAAGGGCACATCGGGCTGCTCTTTTCGGCCGAAGGCCACTCCCCCGTCTCCACCCAGATCTCCTTCTCCGGGCTCGTCCTCCCCGCCAAGAGCCCCTTCGGTGGCGATCTCGCCACCACGATTCCCCTCGTCCCGACCCTCCCCGGGGCGCCCAACGCCTCACTGGTGCAGCTGCGTTCCACGATCGGCCCCCTGCACCTCACCTACTACGAACACACCCGTGGCAGGTACCGGTCCTACCATCCGCGCGGGATCGTCCTACCCCTCACCTGCCCCCACGGCGGCTTCCCCTTCGCCGCCTCGTTTGCCTTCGAAAACGGCACCCACACCAGCGCACACACGGCCGTGCCGTGTCCGCGCTAGGGTGGCCGTGCGTTGAAGGCAGTCCAGATCGTAGACCTCACGGGCCCCGCCAGCGCTCTGCGCCTGGTCGATCTGCCTGATCCCAAATCGCCTCCGTCGCACATGTTCACCCCCGGGGAGGGCGTGGCGATCGACGTGCACGCGGCCGGCGTCTCCTTCCCCGAGGTGCTGCAGACCCGCGGCGAGTACCAGTACAAACCGCCGCTGCCGTTCGTCCCGGGCGGCGAGGTCGCCGGGGTGGTGCGCGCCGCCTCGGAGGGGGCCGGGGTGCGCGCCGGCGAGCGCGTGGCCGCCTTCTGCATGGGGGGCGGCTTCGCCGAGGCGACGGTGGCGCCCCCGTTCCTCACCTTCCCCCTGCCGGATGCGCTGGACTTCGCGCAGGGCGCCGGTCTGATCCTCAACTACCACACGGCCTACTTCGCGCTCGCTCTGCGCGGGCGGCTGAAGCAGGGCGAGAGCGTGCTCGTGCACGGGGCCGCCGGGGGCGTGGGCACGGCCGCGCTGCAGGTAGCCGCAGGTCTGGGGGCGCGCACGATCGCGGTCGTCTCTAGCGAGGAGAAGGCGCTGGTCGCGCGCGAGGCCGGCGCCGATGAGGTGTTGCGCTCCGACGGCCCGTGGCGGGATGAGGCGAAGGAGCTGTCGGGGGGCGGCGTGGACGTGGTCCTCGACCCGGTCGGCGGCGATCGTTTCACCGACAGTCTGCGTTCGCTGCGCGCCGACGGCCGCCTGGTCGTGGTGGGGTTCACCGGCGGGTCGATCCCCGAGGTGCGGGTCAACCGCCTGCTGCTCGGCAACGTAGAGGTCGTCGGCGCTGGCTGGGGCGCCTACGCGCTCACCCGCCCCGAGCTCTGCCGCGAGATCGGTGCGCGGATCGAGCAGCTAATCGAGCAGGGTTTCGTGCGCCCGATCGTCGGCGCGCGCTTTGCGCTTGAGCAGGCCGCCGAGGCGCTACAGGAGATCGACGAGCGGCGCGCCACCGGCAAGGTCGTGCTGGACGTCCGAGACGGGAGCTGAAGGATGGGATCGCCGGCAGCGGCGGGTGCGGCGGTAAGGGGGCGTTAGGCATGGACTTCGAGCACTCCGCCCGCGCGCGCGGGCTGCTGGAACGCTTGGATGCCTTCATCGATCGCGAGGTGGTTCCCCGCGAGGAGCCCTACCACCGCGAGCTGCTGGCCCGTGCCGACCCGTGGATCGTGCACCCCGCGATCGAGGAGTTGAAGGCCAAAGCACGGGAGGAGGGACTGTGGAACCTGTTCCTGCCTGGCGGGCCTGAGGTCGGTGGCCGCCCACAGGGCGCGGGGCTCTCAAACGTCGAGTACGCACCACTGGCCGAGCGCATGGGCCGCTCGCTGATTGCCAGCGAGGTATGCAACTGCAACGCGCCCGACACCGGCAACATGGAGGTGCTGCTGCACTTCGGCTCGCCCGAGCAGCACGAGCGCTGGCTCGAGCCGCTGCTCGCGGGGGAGATCCGCTCGGCCTTCTGCATGACCGAGCCCGACGTCGCCTCCGCCGATGCGACCAACATGCAGGCGACGGCGACGCTCGACGGCGAGGAGGTGGTGCTGAACGGGCGCAAGTGGTGGAGCACCGGCGTCGGGCACCCCAACTGCAGGGTGTTGATCTTCATGGGGCTCACCGACTCCACCGCTGGCCGATTTGGGGATGCTGGCCAAATCGGTCGCTACCACCAGCACTCGATGGTGCTCGTCCCGCTCGACACCCCCGGGGTGAAGGTCGAGCGGATGCTCTCCACGATGGGCTTCGACGACGCCCCCGGCGGCCACGGCGAGGTCTCCTTCACCGATGTGCGCCTGCCCGCGAGCGCGATCGTGGGCGGGCCCGGGCAGGCATTCGCGATCGCCCAGGCGCGCCTCGGCCCCGGGCGGGTGCACCACTGCATGCGCCTGATCGGCCTCGCCGAGCTGGCGCTGGAGCTCGCCTGCCGGCGCGCCACAGAGCGGGTGGCGTTCGGCCGGCCGCTCGCCAACCTCGGCGGCAACCGCGAGCGGATCGCCGACGCGCGGATCGCGATCGACCAGGCGCGCCTGCACGTGCTGCACGCCGCTTGGCTGATCGACACGGCCTCATCGCAGATGCTGGGCGCGGTCTCGCAGATCAAGGTCGCGGTGCCCAACATGGCCCAGCGTGTGGTGGACATGGCGATGCAGCTGCACGGCGGCGCCGGCCTCAGCGACGACTTCCCGCTTGGCGCCGCCTGGACTGTGGCCCGCGCGCTGCGCCTCGCCGACGGCCCCGATGAGGTCCACCGCGGCGTGATCGCGCGGCTGGAGCTGGCGCGCTACGGGCAGGGCAAGTGGGGCTCGGCGAGCGCCTGACGGCTATTCCAAGAACGTCTTGCAATAGGCGATGCGTCAGGGTCGCATCCGGCGTGCCGGTCCTTTAAAGGAGGTTCTCAATCGCCGAGCACGCCGGACCGTCAAATCCTCCGCCGCCGCCCGCGCAATCCTTCTGCCGTGTCGCCCGACGGCGAAGACGGCAGCCCTGGCATCGGCGGTGGCCCCGCGGGCGCGCGCCGGGCGCAGCATCGCTATGGGATCGTGCTCGCGCTCACGATCCTGGCGGTGCTCTTCTCGATCCTCGCGCCCGACACGCCATTGGGCCGCGCCGTCGCGATTGTGCTGCAGGGGACGATGCTGTTCGCGGTGATCGTCACCTCACACGAGGGTGGCCGCAGCGAGCGCGAGCGAGACCTGCACTCCCAGGGTCTCCTCGCGACGCTGACCTTGGTGGTGCTGTTCGCCCTGGCGGCGCTGGTGGGACTGAAGCTAGTGCCGCGCTGGGTGGGGTCCGCCGCCACGGCCGCCGCGTTGCTGGTCGTGCTCGTGGTGCTCACCCGCGGGATCGTGCGGCTGGTCCGCGCTCGCGGCGTGACCGTGCAGGCGGTCGCCGGCGCGCTCACCACCTACCTGCTGATCGGCCTGGAGTTCGCGCTCATCATCCGCGTGATCGTCGGCCTCAGCCCGCACCCCTACTTCGGGCAGGTCGCCAACGCCGCTGTCACCCAGAGCCAGGAGATCTACTTCAGCTTCACCACGCTCACCACCACCGGTTATGGAGACCTCTCGCCGGTGCTCAGCGTCGGTCGCGCGCTCTCGGTGCTGGAGATGCTCGTCGGCCAGATTTATCTCGTGACCGTGATTGGGCTGCTCGTCGGCAACCTCCGCCGCAGCTCCGAGCGCGCGCCCGAGGCGTGAACGCCAGCATCCGCTATTCCTCTGCGTCCTCCACGTCGTCCTCGTCCTCCCCGCCCGGTTTGCGCAGCCAATCGGCGAGCTGCTGGCCGACGGAGTTGATCGACTCGCCGGCGTCGCGGAAGCGCTCGGAGTAGTGGGACACCGCCTCGCTGCCCTCGGCGCGGGCAGCGACCGGTTCGTCGCGAGTCGGGTACTCGCCGCCGACGATCCGGTCGAACTCGCCCGAGCGCACCCACGCCATCAGCTCGTGCGTGCGCTTCACCGGCATCGGATGGCTGATGCCGAGGTCGATCAGCAGGCGCGTCAGGCGTTCGAGGCCCCCGCCCTTCTCGGTGTAGTCCAGGCCCTGGCGCATGAACACGTCGAGGTCGAGCTCCTCCACCATCGCCCCGGCGGAGATACACATCAGCGTGCGACACACCGTCAGCGGGTCGCGCGTGACGAGCGCCGCGGCGCGGTCGGCGCTCAGCTCCGTCGCGCGCTCCCACTCCATCAGCGCCGTGCGGATCGGCGCCAGCGGCAGCAGCAGCCGCGACGTCCGTCCCAGCAGCATCAGGATGTAGAGCGCGGTGCGGTACAGCTGGTGGTCGGCGAGGATGTGCGCGGCCTCGTGCGCGAACACCGCGCGGCGCTGCCCGGTGTCGAGCAGCCCCATAAGCTCGGACTGGACCACGACGATCGGGCGCTTGGCGCCGATCGCCATCGCGTTCGGCGACGGGTACTGCGTGAGGTAGAGGTCGGGCACATCGACCATGTCCAGCGTGGTGTAAGCGATCGCGTGCTCGCGCCACACGTCCCCCAGCTGCTCTGCGGAGAGCCTCACGGCCGAGCCCAGATAGCTCTGGCGCAGCGCGCGCTCGTAGCCCAGCTCGATCAGCTTGCGCACAACCGTGTCCAGATACGGGATCGATTTAAGCGCCGCCGTCGCAGCGCGGTCCGCGGGGTGCTGAAAGGCGCGCGGGGAGATATCCCTCAGATGGTGGCCTTCGACCGGTAGCAGCTGACCCGAGGACTCCATCCTCAAAGCCTACCGAGCGCCGACGCGGGTGGTGCCGACTTGGTTGGTTGCGAATCATTTCGGTGGCGTTGGTGCGAGCTGTTGCTGTAAGGTCGCGCCCGTGAGCGCACCACTCGTTGCCGTCATCACCGGCGCCTCCAGCGGGATCGGCGAGGCGACCGCACGGCGGTTGGCGCGTGAGCCCGACGCGCAGCTGGTGCTGGTCGCACGGCGCGAGGAGCTGCTGCGCGGACTCGCCGAGACGCTGCCCGCCGCGTGCAGCTGGCTGGCGCTCGACCTCACCGACGAGGACGCGCCCGCGCGCGTGCTGGCGCATGTGCGCGAGCGGTACGGCGGGCGCCTGACGCTGCTGGTCAACAACGCCGGCGCGGCCTGGCGCGCACCCTTCGCCGAGGGCGGGTACGCCAACGTACGGCGTACGATGACGCTCAACTTCGACGCGCCCGTGCGGCTCACCGAGGCGCTGCTGCCGCTGCTGCGGGAGTGTGCCCCGAGCGCGATCGTCAACGTCTCCAGCACTGCCGCGCGCGTCACGCGCCCCGGCACCGGCGCCTACTCGGCGAGCAAGTTCGCGCTCACCGGCTGGAGCGACGCGCTGTACGCCGAGGAGCACGTCCACGGCGTCCACGTCGGCACGGTGTTCCCCGGGTTCGTCGCCACCGAGGGCTTTCCCGCCCGCGAGCTACTCGCGCGGCGCCAGACGGCGTGGATCGTCTCCACGCCCGACCGGGTCGCGGAGGCGATCGTCGAGGTGGGCCTGGGGCGCCGGGCAGAGCGCTACGTGCCGCGCCCCTACTTCCTGGCGGCCGTCGCCCGCCTGCTGCTTCCCGGCCTCGTGCGCCGCACGCTCACCCGCGGCAGTGCCGCGATCCTCACGACCACGACGGGGGCCGAACAGGCCGCACAAAGTACCGATCGGGCACCAGCGGGCACGTCGTAGGGTTCTGGGCGCTGGCCTGAGGCGTACCCTCGGCCAGTGGGGACGCCGTCTGCTCGCGCCAACCACGCGGCCGTCCGATGAGCCGAACAGCGGCCGCGCAGGTTTCTCGGCGCGGCGCGCGAATAAAGAAGCGCACCACGACAGATAACTACCGAATAACGATCTACCCCGGTGGGTAGATCATGTTCTTGGGTAGAGCAACTTATGGGCCGCCGATGGGCTCCAACAGGGGCGTGCCGCCGTGTACAGGGTGGACGAACGCGCGCGTTATACCGCTACACCAAGAATAATTGACAACGCAACTACCGTGCCCTATAATTCCGACTCCAAGCCTCGGAGATGAGCGGGGTAGCGCTGCCGGCCCGGCCGGCAGCCGGTCCCCCTCTTCAACCGGGAGATAACGGCCACAGCCAGGCCCCTCCATTCAAATCGAAGGACCAGACTCATGACAGACGATAGCCGCCAGATCACCACACTAGACACTTTGGAGGCCGCGGACGCCCCCGCCGGCGCCGTGCAGGCGCCGGCTGCCCTCGATTCGCCCTTCGCGGAGAGCCGTCCCGAGCCCGCCGCGAGCGCCCGCCGCCGGCGCCCGGTGGCCGCAGCCGAACCCGAAAGCTTCATCCCCGAGTCCGTCGACCAGCTGCTCGCGCACTCGCGTCGCTACCCCCTGCTCACGCCCGACCAGGAGATCGAACTGGCGCAGCGGATCGAGCGCGGGGACCTGCGCGCGAAGGAACTGATGATCAACTCCAACCTGCGCCTGGTGGCCTCCAACGCGCGTCGCTACCAGAACCAGGGCCTGCCGCTCGCCGACCTCGTGCAGGAGGGGATGCTCGGCCTGATCCGCGCCAGCGAGAAGTTTGACTGGCGCAAGGGCTTCCGCTTCTCCACCTACGCCACGCTATGGATCCGCCAGGCGATCCAGCGAGGCCTGGAGAACTCCGGACGCACGATCCGCCTGCCCGTGCACGTCGCCCAGCGCACCCGCAAGGTGGGCCGCGTCGAGCGCGAGCTCTCCGTGCGCCTCGGGCGCGAGCCGACCTCCGAGGAGATTGCCCTCGAGACCGGCCTCGAGCTCGAGCAGGTCGAGGAAGTGCGCCACCAGCGCGCGGCGCTCGTCAGCCTCGACCAGCAGGTCGGGGAGGATGGCGACACCGCGCTCGGCGACCTGCTGCCCTCCGATCAGGAGCCGCCCGAGGAGACCGCTTACGAAAACGAGCGCGAGCGCCTCGTGCAGCTCGCGATCTCGCAGCTGCCCGAAACCGAGCGCACCGTACTGACGCTGCGCTTCGGCACCGGCCACGAGGCGCCGCAGACGCTCACCGCGATCGGCAAGCGCCTCGGCTTCTCCGCGGAGCGGGCCTCGCAGCTGGAGCAGCGCGCGCTGAAGAAGCTCGCGGAGTCGCCAGAGCTGGCGGCTCTACGCGAGGCTGCATAGTCCATCTGGACGTACCGTCGCAACGGGCTACTACTCTGGATGCCTCACTCGGAGGCGATCAGAGGAGGCATCGCGAATGACAGATGGTTCGCAGAAGACGCTTTGGGAGCGCACGGTGGAGCTGACGATCGCGGGCGGGGAACGGATCCTCGCCCCGATCGAGCGCTTCATCGGACGGCGCTCGCTGGTGGGTGACGCGACGTTCTTCCCGTTGGAGCGCTTCCCCTGGGTGGAGAACATCGAGCGCAACTGGGAGGTGATCCGCGACGAGGCCGCCGCGCTGCTCGATGACCACGCCGCGCTGGCCAACTTCCAGGACATCTCCAAGGACCAGATCGAGATCACCGACGACGACCGCTGGAAGACGTTCTTCCTGTACGGGTACGGCTTCGAGGCGAAGTTGGGGGTGGAGATGTGCCCACGCACGGCCGCGCTGATGCGCCAGATACCCGGGATGAAGACGGCCATGATCTCGATCCTCTCCCCGCGCAAGCACATCCTCGACCACCGCGGCCCCTACAAGGGCGTGCTGCGCTACCACCTTGGGCTGATCGTCCCCCGGGACGCCACCCACTGCAGGATCAGGGTCGGCGAGGACATCCGCCACTGGGAGGAGGGCAAGAGCATGGTGTTCGACGATACCTTCAACCACGAGGTGTGGAACGACACCGATGAGACGCGCGTGGTGCTGTTCGTGGACGTGATGCGCCCTCTCCCCTTCCCCGAGTCGGCGATCAACGAGGGGATCGTCAAAGCGATCGGCTACTCCCCGTTCGTGTTAGACGCCAAGCGCAACCAGGAAGCCTGGGAACAGCGCTACCGCGCCCGAAAGGCCGCCGGGAGCGCACAGACGCACCCCGTTGCGACACATAGTCCGACCTGAGCTGCACCGGGCGCTTCAAATGTTGGTGACGTCCAGCCCTGTGCCCTGAAGCCAGCTATTGGCTTGGGAATTGAGTACCGTGAACTCGCCCGTGACGATCAACAGGCCCAGCGCGATCATCACCAGTCCGCCGACACCCACGATCACCGAGAAGTGGCGCTTCACCACCGCCAGCGCGCCGGTGGCGCGCTCGAACGCGAGCGCGATCGCCAGGAACGGGATCGCCAGGCCCGCGGAGTAGAAGGCGAGCAGCAGCGCCCCGTGCGCAGCGGAGCTCGACACTGCCGCCTGGGTGAGGATCGCCCCAAGCGTGATGCTCGTACAGGGCGTCCACGCGATCGCAAACGCCGCCCCCGCGACCAGCGGCCCGCCGCGGCCGGCGAGGCGCTGCAAGGACTCCGAATGCCACTGGAAGTTGAGCGCGTCCACGAACGGCGTGGCGAGGAACAGCACCCCCATCGCGATGATCAGCACGCCCCCCACCGTGCGCAGCGTGACGATGTTGTCGGTGAGCACCGAACCAATCTGCGTGGCTGTCAGGCCCAGCAGGATGAAGATCAGCGAGAAGCTCGCGATGAACAGCAGGCTCGGGCCGAGCACTCGGCGCGCGCCGGCGTGCTGGAGATCCGCCGGCGCGACCCCAATCACGGTCGAGAGGTAGCCCGGCACCAGCGGCAGCACGCACGGCGAGAGGAACGACACCAGCCCGGCCGCGAGCGCCAGGGGGATGCCCACCCCGGTGGCGGTGTCCCCGGTCGAGCTCGTCGTCGCGGCGAGGACCACGGTGGCGTGGGTCACGTCCATTCGAGGGTCTCCCTTGCCCCCTCTTCCTGCTTGTCCTTTTCCTCCTGCCGATCGTCCGCCGAGGCTTCTCCGAGCCCATCCCCCAGCGACGCGCGCAACTGCGCCACTTCGCGCTCCAGACGCGCCACCCGCTCCTCCAAGCCGTCCACGATACGAGGGGCAGGCATGGGCGTGGGCACGACCATCGACGAACCCACGTCCGGTGCCGGGGCATCCTCCTCCCCCAGCAGCTGGACGTAGCGCTCCTCCTTCTGGCCGGGCCGGCGCTCCAGGACGGCGACCAAGCCGCGGCCGATCAGCCGCTCCAGCGTCTCGTGCACCCCGCCAAGATCGGCGAAGGCGTGCATCCGCTCGGTGCGCTGCTTGAGCTCGCCGGGGGTCTGAGGGCCGCGCAGCATCAGCACGCACACCACCGCCTGCTCGCCCTCGCCCATCGGCAGCGCTTCCGCCAGCAGGTGCCGGTACTTTGGCGCGCGGCTGCCGGCGCCGCTGGCCAGGCGCGTGTAGCCGCGGCGCTCCAGGCGATGCAGAGCGTCGCGCAGCACCGCCTCGTCGTACTGCACCACGGGGTCGCGGTTGGTGGACTGGTTGCACGCCAGCCGCAGCGAGTTGAGACTCAGCGGGTAGACGTCCGGCGTGGTGCGCTGCTTTTCCATCAGGCAGCCCAGCGCGCGGATCTCGGGTAGGGAAAGGTTCATGGCCTTTAACCCTAGCTGCGCTCTCCCAGCCGCGTGCACGTGCGAGCGACCAACTTCCTCGCAAGCCGCACACCGCTGACTCCCCACGCGCGAACCCCGCCCGGCGGAGGCTCTTCAGAGCCGGAGCCCCCTCCCAATCTTCCCCGTCGGGTGGCTGGATACAGTCATCTGGATGAACACGCGGCGATTCGAGACAGTGCGATGAGCAGCTTCCACGGCGAGGGCCGCGGCGGAGGCAGCGGCGATGGGCGTGGTGGCGGACGCCGCAAAGAGCTCCGCCCCGAGGACATCCCCGACAAACCGGTGTCGCTGCGGCGGATCGGGCGGCTGTTCGTGCCCTACCGCGTGCGGCTCGGGCTGCTGCTGGGGCTGATCGTGTTCGGCTCGATCCTCAGCGTCGCCTCGCCGTTCCTGCTGCGCGAAGCGGTCGACAAGGGGATCGTCGGGCACGACCTGAAACTGCTCACGTGGCTGGTGGCGGGCATGATCGCGCTGGCGATCATCAACGGCGTGATCGGCGTGGCGCAGACGTGGATCTCCAACCAGGTCGGCCAGCGGGTGATGCACGACCTCCGGGCGGCGGTGTACGCGCACCTGCAGCGGATGTCGCTGGCGTTCTTCACGCGCACCCGCTCGGGCGAGGTGCAGGCGCGGATCGCCTACGACATCGGCGGGATCGACGACGTCGTAACGAGCACCGCGACCTCGACGGTCTCGACGATCGCTACCGTCACCGCGACGATCGTCGCGATGTTCGCGCTGAGCTGGCAGCTGACCGCGTTCTCGCTGGTGCTGCTGCCGTTCTTCGTGTGGCTGACGCGGCGCGTCGGCAACGAGCGCCGGCGCATCCAGTCGGTGCGCCAGGGCCGCCTCGCCGATATGTCCACGCTGGTCGAGGAGTCGCTGTCGGTGTCGGGCATCCTGCTCGGCAAAACGATGGGCCGCTCCGGCGAGCTCGTCAACCGCTTCTCCTCCGAGTCCAGCGAGCTGGCCGATCTGGAGGTGCGCGCGCGGATGGCGGGGCGCTGGCGGATGGCCTCGGTGCAGATGAGCTTCGCGATCATGCCCGCCGCCGTGTACTGGTTTGCGGGCTACTCCTCCGTGCATGGGCACGCCGTGATCTCGATCGGGACCGTGGTCGCCTTCACCACGCTGCAGACCCGCCTGTTGTTCCCGATGCAGCAGCTGCTGTCAGTCGGCCTCGAAGTGCAGACTTCGCTGGCGCTGTTCGGGCGGATCTTCGAGTACCTCGACCTGCCGATCGACATCGTCGAGCGCCCCGGCGCCACGCCGCTCGGTGCGGGGGCGACGGGCCGGGGGGGCGTCGCCTGCGAGGTGCGCCTGGAGGACGTGTGGTTTCGCTACCGGCCCGACGGCCCGTGGACGCTGCAGGAGATCGCCGCCGAGATCCCCGCGGGGACGCGCACCGCGCTGGTCGGCGAGACCGGCTCGGGCAAGACCACGCTCGCCTACCTAGTCGCGCGTCTGTATGAGCCCGAGCGCGGGCGCATCACGATCGACGGCACCGACATCCGCGACGTGACGCTGGAGTCGCTCGCGGCCACCGTCGGGCTGGTCTCGCAGGAGACCTACCTGTTCCACGCCTCGATCGGCGACAACTTGCGCTTTGCCTGCCCGCAGGCCTCCGACGAGCAGATCGAAGACGCCGCCCGCGCCGCGCAGATCCACGAGCTGATCGTCTCGCTGCCCGACGGCTACGACACGCCCGTGGGCGAGCGCGGGTATCGCTTCTCCGGCGGGGAGAAGCAGCGCATCGCGATCGCGCGCACCGTCCTGCGCAACCCGCCGGTGCTGATCCTCGACGAGGCGACCTCCGCCCTGGACACCGAGACCGAGCGCGCGGTTCAGCTGGCGCTCGACGAGCTCTCCCGCGGGCGCACCACGATCGCGATCGCCCACCGCCTCTCCACCGTGCGCGACGCCGACCAGATCCTCGTGCTCGACGGCGGGCGGATAGTAGAGCGCGGCACCCACGAGGAGCTGCTGGAGCTGGGCGGGCGCTACGCGGCGCTGACGGGGCGTGCCGCGACGGATTCCGCGGCGCTGGCGTAAGGGCTACGCGACGGCGTCGATGTTGAGGCGGATGTAGTCGACGACCACCGGCTCGCCCAGCTCGGCGAGCACAGTGTCCATGAACTGCTCGCGCAGCTCCGACGGCAGCCGCTGGTAGTGCGGGCCGAGCACGATCTCGGAGAGGAACTCGCGCGGGTGCTCGGGCTGCTGCGGGGCCGGCTGCAACCAGCACTCGGCGCTTGCGAAGCCCACGTCCAGCAGGTGTTGCTTGGTCTCCTCGGGACCGGCGTAGTTCCACGGCGGCCGCCAGTCGCGGAAGTGTGCGGCGTACGGTTCGTGCGCCAGAACTTCGTTGGCGACTCCGCGCAACACGTCAATGTTGCCCCTCCCCCCACACTGCGCCACCAGGCGCCCGCCGACCGATTCGGGAGACACTCGCTTTGCCGAAGCCGGGTGACACGCGCCTTTGGCGCGAGTCCCCGTTTCGGCCAGCATCCCCGAATCGGCCAGCAGCGCCGCGTGCAGACGGGCGAACAGCCGCTCGTGGTCGAGGACCCAGTGGAACGTGGCGGTCGAGAGGACCGCATCCACGGGCTCCTCCACTTCCAGCTCGAGCAGGTTCCCCTCGCGCACCTCCACGCGCTCCGGGCCATACCCCGAGCGCTGCAGCCGCTCGCGCGCGGCCGCCACCATCGACGGCGAGGCGTCCACGGCGATCACCCGTCCCCGTGGTAGCCGCTCGATCAGCGCCTCGGTCACGCGGCCCGACCCGCAGCCGGCGTCGATCACCGTCTCGTCTCCGTCGAGCGCCAAGCGGTCGAGCACGGCCCGGCCCAGCGCCTCCATCGGCGCGGAGATGCGATCGTATACGCCGCCGTCCCACTCGCGTACGGTCATGCTTTATGTATAACGCACCCGCCCGACCGTGCAGAGGCGGGGCATCCAGCGGGCGTCCGGCGGGGATCACTCCCTGCCGGCTCGGGCGAGCAACTCCAGCAGCACCTTCGAGAGCTGGCCCCCCTGCCACGCGATCGGCGAACGCACGGGCGGCCCCCCCTCCTCGACGGTGAGCGCAGCCCCGGGAATCGCCCGCGCGTAGCGCTCGGCCAGCGCGAGCGGGTGCCCCGGGTCGACCTCGTCGCGCGAGGCGACGATGACGGTGGGCACCACGATCGCGGCAAGCTCGGCGAAGTCCTCGAAGGGTCGCGAGCGGGACACGACTTCCATCGCGTCGGCGACGGCGTTGGGGTGCTCATGCAGCGACAGGCGCTGCGAGACGACCCGCTCCACCGTCTCACGCCACGCAGGGGGCACGGTGGAGAAGTCATAGGCCCGCACGAACGCCTCCACCCCACCCTCGCGCAGCGCCCGGGCGAGTACGTCGCGATCGCTATCGGATTCCGCCCGCCCGACGAGCGTCCTCGCGGGCGTGGCGCCCGTGCCGGCGGGGACGCCAACGCCCGCCGCGGGGTCGAAGGCGGGCGTCACGAGCCCCAGCGCCGCCACACGCTCGGGGTGGTCGAGTGCGGAGCGAACAATGGTGTGCGCCCCCATCGAGGCACCGGCGAGCGCGGCGCGGGGGATCCGCAGGGCGTCGAGCACGGCCTCGAGATCGCGGGCAAGACGCGCGTAGCCGTAGGCACGGGGATCGGGAGCGGGACTGGAGCGCCCGTGTCCACGGGCGTCGTAGGCGATCACGCGGTACCCAGAGCGCTCCAGAAGCCGTGAGCCCATCACGACATACCGCCGGGTGGCGGTGAGCCCGTGCAGCAGCACAATCGCGGGCGAGGACTCCTCGCCCGCGTCCTCGCCCGCGAGTATGACCCCGTCGTCGGTGAGGACGCTGAACTCGCGCGCAGCCACCCCGCCATTATCCGTCTGAGCCCCTCCGTACGATTCGTCAATGGCACAACTCCTGCGAGCCGTCGCCCTCACGCTCACCCTGTCGGTGGGTGCGGCCCTCTCGCCCGCCGCCGGCGCGGCGCTGAGCGAACCCCCGAAGCCGCCGGCGAACGACGAAGTCGCAAACGCACAGGCCATCCACGCACTGCCGGCGAGCATCGAAGGCACGACTGTGGGGGCCACGACAGTGACCGGCGAAGCGTCGTCGAGCTGCGTCGCCGGCACGGTCAGCTCGGTGTGGTACAGCCTCCATACCGGCGCAGCGGCACAGCGGATCGCGGTCGAACTGGCCGCGGGAGGCAAGCTGGACGGCACGATCGACGTGTACAAGGCGGTGCGCTCGCAGCTGCAACCGGTCGCCTGCCAGGGGACCGAAGAAGAAGGCAAGGCCTCGCTGACGTTCAAGGCGCACAAGAACACCGAATACGAGATCCGCGTGGCGGCGCTCCCCACCTCCCAGCTGGCTGCGTTCACGCTTAACGTCTTCCAGCCCACCCCCGCGATCGCTCCGCCCGGGCTCCGGCTGCCCAGCGCCGGCGCGAACGGCCAGGTCGACCGCATCCAGAACAGCAACGCGGCTTACTCGATCGTCATGCACGCCGGGGTCAGCTACCTGGTCAACCTCGTCAACGAGACGAAAGGCGGGTGTGTGAACGGCGCGCTGTTCGGGCCGGGTACGACCTCCTTCGAAGGAGCCTCTGCGCGCTTTCGGGTGAACTGCGGCGGCTACCGTCTGTTCACTCCCGGGCCGGGCAAGGGCGGGATCTACAGCTTCGAGGTGACGCCGGACCCCGAACGCAAGGGCGAGCAGCGCTTCCACCTGCAGGTGACAGTCGCCAACGGCACGCAGACCACCCCGGGGCAGGAACTGGGCAACTATGGGCGCTCAAGCGGGCGCCTGGAAGGGCGCGGCATCGAGGTGCTGCGCCTCTACCGGGTGGACGTGACCAGCCACTCCAACCTGACCCTGCGACTGAGCGCGCCGGCGAGCGCCGAATTCAATCTGCAGCTGCGCGACCAGAACGGCGGCCTGCTCGCCTGCTCATGTAGCGGCAGCGGCTCGCAGAAGCTCCAGCAGCAGTTGCGCAAGGGCCACTACTACGCGGTCGTCTCAGAGCGCAACCACACCTCCGGTAACTTCACGCTCACGCGCGAGTCGCGCACGATCACCCACACGAAGATCTCCTTCGGCGCCGAGCACGGCACCGCCGGCAGCGCGGTCGAAATCAAGGTCCACGTCGGGCCGGCGGCGGTTGGCCCAGTGAAGGTGGAAGTGCAGCGCTTCGACCCCGTCTTCGGCTGGCAGTTCTACCGCACGCTCGAAGTGGCGGTCAACGCAGGCACGGCGTCGATCCCATTCACACCGCCATCGCCCGGCAACTGGCGCGCGAACGCCACCTACGCCGGCTCGCGGGTGTTCAGCCCGAGCGCGGTGGGCTTCACCTACCTGTTCGTGGATTAAGGGCCCACGACAAAGTCTCTGACGGGCCGGTGCGGCCGCTTCGCGGCGGTCTGCGCCACCCGCGATGCTCGCCATGCTACCAGCACGGCTGCGCTCGCGTGCGTCGCATCCCATCCACGAATCGACCACCCCGATCCCGCCATTTACTTTGTCGCGAACCCTGATCACACCGGCAACGCGAGCTGGTTCTCCGCCGGCGTCCGCGTGCTGCCCTCGCCCCCATCGTGCGCATCGGCGTGAGGCCCCTGCTTCCCGAGGCCGGCGACGCGCACGCCCAGCAGCCTTACCGGGCGTGGCGGGGCGTACTCGCGCAGCAGCCTCTGGGCGACCGCGTTGACCAGCCGCGGGTCAGCGGTCGGCTCGGCGAGCGTGTAGGCGCGAGTGACGGTCGTGAAGTCGTCGAGGCGCACCTTGATTCCGATCGTGCGCCCGCTGCGTCCGTGCGCGGACAGGCTGGCGCACAGCTCGGCCGACATCCGCTCCAGCAGGGCACTCAGCTCCGCGGGATCGTGGAGGTCGTGGTCGAAGGTGCGCTCGCGCGACTCCGACACGACCTTGCGGGCGGCGCCAACTTCCCCATCGTGCTCAAAGCGCGCGCGGCGGCGCAGCTCGCGGCCGAGGTTGGGGCCGAAGCGCTCGACCAGCACCGCCTCCGGGGCCGCGGCGAGGGCAGCGAGCGTGGTGAGGCCCAACTGCGCCAGCCTCGCGGCGGTCTTCGGCCCAATCCCGGGCACGAGGCCGGGGGGCGAGCCGCCGAAGCGCGCGCACGCCTGCTCGCGGCTCAACACGACGAAGCCCGCGGGCTTCTCCGCGTCGGAGGCAACCTTCGCGACGAGCTTGTTGGGACCGATCCCCACCGAGCAAACGATCCCGGTCGCCTCGCTGATCTCCACCACCAGCCGGCGCATCGCCGCGCGCGGGGAGAACAGCCCACCCACGTCGAGGTAGGCCTCGTCGAGCCCCACCACCTCGACCCGCTCGACCTGTGCTCGCACGATCCCCATCACGCGTCCCGACACCTCGCGGTAAGTGGGGAAGTCGGGCGGGAGGAACACCGCCTGCGGGCACAGCCGCCGGGCGCGCGCGGCGGGGATCGCCGACCCCACGCCGAAGCGCCGCGCCTCATAGCTCGCGGTGGTGACCACCGCGCGCGGCCCGCTGCCCGCGACAACCACCGGCAGCCCGCGCAGCTCGGGCCGGCGCTGCAGCTCGATCGAGACGTAGAAGGCGTCGGCATCGAGGTGGGCCGTGCTCAGCTCGGAGGATTCGGCGGACACTCTCAGGCGAATCTAGCGCCCCCTCCGGCGGGCTTTGCAAGTTGGCAGATGCTCTACCGACCCCAGCTCAACCAGCGCGTCGGCGCCACCGATCGAATCCCGGTGCCGCAGCACGCGTATGGGTCTATCGGCGCTGCTCGACCAGCGCGTCGGGACCGACCTCATCGATCGCGGCATAGCCGCTGAGCGCCATCGCGAGGTCTAGGTCGGCGAGGAACGAACGCAGCACCTCGACCACGCCTGTGGCGCCGCCCAGCGCCATACCCCAGATGTAGGGGCGCCCGAGCAGCACAGCGCTGGCGCCGAGCGCGAGCGCCTTCAGCGCGTCCGAGCCGGAGCGGACGCCGCTGTCGAAGAGCACCTGGCAGCGGCCCTCGACGGCCGCAACCACCTCGGGGAGCGCGTCGAGCGCGCCGACGGCGCCGTCCACCTGACGCCCGCCGTGGTTGGAGACGAGCACACCTTGCACCCCGTACTCGACCGCGAGGCGGGCGTCGTCGGCGCGCAGGATGCCCTTCAGCACGATCGGCAACTCGGTGCACTCGCGCAGGAACGCAAGGTCCTTCCAGGTGACGGCCGGGTTGGCGAACTGCCACGCCCAGTGACCGATCGCGGCCTGCATGTTCTCCTCCGGCGGGGCCGGCAGCGCGGCGCGGAAGACGGGGTCCTCAAGGTAGTTGCGGTTGCCCTCGCCCCACAGGAACGGCAGGAAGCCGTTAGTGAGATCGGCCGGGCGCCAGCCCAGCAGCCAGGTGTCGAGCGTCACCACGATCGCGCTGTAGCCGGCGCGCTCGGCGCGCTCCACGAAGCTGCGCGCCAGCTCGCGGTCGCGCGGCCAGTAGAGCTGATACCAGCGCGCCAGATCCCCGGCGGCCTGTGCGATCTGCTCGATCGTGTGCGAGGCGGCGGTGCTTGCCACGAACGGCACCCCCACCTCCGCCGCGGCGCGCGCCATCGCGAGCTCCCCCTCGGCGTGGGCGAGCGTCTGCACGCCGATCGGCGCGAGCAGCACCGGGGCGGGCAGCTCCGTCCCTAGCAGCGTGCGCGCGAGCGTGCGCTCGGAAACGTCGCGCAGCATCCGCGGCGCGATCCGCCAGTGGTCGAACGCCTCCCGGTTGGCGCGCATCGTCTTGCCGCGCCCGGCGCCACCGGCGATGTAGCCGCGCGGGCCGTCGGCGAGCAGCCGGTAGGCGTCGCGCTCCAGCCGCCGCCAGTCCAGCGGCCGCGCGGGGCGCTGCCCTCCCAGCCCGCGCAGGTAGATCTCGTACTGGTAGTTGGCGTAGGGAACCTGCTCGCTCATCCTGGCGGCCTCGCTGGGATCTCCACAGGCGGGAACTCTATCCACCCAGACGAAGGGCCTACAGTTATCCGCCCTCGGGCAGCAGCGTGAAGCCGGCCACGTGCCGCGGGCGCACAACCGTGAAGTGGCGGCGGTCGAGCGTGGCGATCTCGCGAGCGGTGTGGCGTTCGGCGAGGACGACCACCGATGCGTCCACAATGCCGAGCGGCAGATCCCTGTACTGCTCCACCAACTCCGTGATGCGCTCCCACTCCGACTCGCGCACCGACTCGACGACGACCTCGCCATCGGCGATCGCCCGCGCGAAGGCGATCTCCGCATGGGGGCCAATGCGATCGCCAAGCAGATAGGAGACCTCGGTCACGACCAGCTCGGGGACAAGCAGCGGCCGTGAAGCGCCGGTGAGCAGCTCGACGCAACGTCGATGGTTGCGATCGCGTGTCGCCGAAGCCGCGTAGATCGGTCCGGCGTCGAGTATCAGCACTACCGCGGACGGGTCGTCTCGCGGCTGCCGAGGACGTGCCTGACGTAATCCTCGACGTGCTCGGATACGTCGTCCGGACCGCCCTCCCCGACCGCGAAGAAGGACAACCGGCCGTCCTTAGCCGGGCTTGGCAGATCCCGCTCGATCGCCCGGCGAGCAACATCGGCGATCGATACACCCTGCCGCCTGGCCTCCTGACGCATCCGAGCATCCAAATCGTCGGGAACCATAATGGTTGTGCGCTTCATGCATACAGCATAACGCATCACCAGATGCCCCGCAAGCTCGGTGCCCAGGTGAAGACGGTGCCGAGCTCAAATCGTTTCGCGAAGCGGCGGGACGCTCAGCGCGTCGCCCACACCTCCCCCACCCCTTCGAAGCCGAGCGCCCGCTTGGTCGCTTCGGTGAGATCGTATTCGCGGCCAGCCACAAAGGGGCCGCGGTCGATCACCGGCACGCGCACGGTGTGCCCGTCGTAGCGCAACGTGACAAGTGTGCCGCAAGGCAACGTCTTGTTCGCGACGCCTAGCGTGGTGCTCGTCAACCAGCCGCCGCAGGCGAGGCTGCCGCCACCGCCGTACCACGAGGCCTCGACGAGGCGATAAACATTGAGCCGGCCCACAGGGCGCTCGGAGCCGCGCTCGCCGGGAGCGCCGGCGAAGCGCACCCGCAGCAACTCGCTACCGATGCGATCGGGGCGATAGCGCAGGCGAAAATGCCCGCGGGCGCCGGTGCGCGTCGTCGCGATCGTGCGCCAGCCGTGGCGCCTGCGAACCTGTAGCGCCACGGTCCGCGCTGCCACATCTGCCGCGTGTGCCACCGCGCCCGCCGGCCCAGACGTGCCCGTTCGGGGCTTGACCAGCAGCGAGCCCGCGACCGACACCGCTCGTCCATCCAGCACGTTCAGAACGGCGCGCCGGACGCGCAATATCGTTACCTGCGGCGCGACAGTCGCGGGCGGCGGGGCGACTTCACCCACCGCAATCTCGATCGGGGGCAGTGCCGGCACAGCCAGCGCAGGCGTGGCGGGTACGTACATATGGGTCCTCCTTGGTCACTGCCTACGGAGTTAGCTGTCGGGCTCACGCGCCGCCGGCCGCACGATGGCGTGCGCCAGCGGGGCGTTACCGCCGCATCAGCGGCCGATTCGCCCCATCCAGACCGCCTCAGGCGATCCGGCAGTGGGTCCCCCGCTCGCCTCCAACGATGGAAGCGATTCGGCAGTCAAGAGAGGGCACGATAAGCGCTCGCCCCACGTATCAATGTGCGCTTGGTCACACACCGCCACTACAAGCGGCAAACCAAGGCCACGACGATGCCCAGAAGCAGGGTTTTCTACGGGCCTAACCACGCGCGCCAAGGAGCCGCACCGCGACGATTTCTCACCCACTCGTTGACGAGCGGCCCTCGACCAGCGACAATCACGCCCAATGGCAAATCCCGACCGCCTCACCGGCCTCGACACCGCCTTCCTGCACCTGGAGGATCACTCCACCGCGCACATGCACGTGGCGTCGGTGATGATCTTCGAAGGCCGCGCACCGACGCCGCAGGAGCTCGTCGAGCACGTGCAGAGCCGACTGCACCTCGTGCCGCGCTACCGTCAGCGCCTGGCGTACGTGCCATTCGATCAGGGGCGCCCGGTGTGGACCGACGACCCCCACTTCAACCCCCACTACCACATTCGCCACACCGCGCTGCCGCGTCCGGGCGACGAGGCGGCGCTCAAGCGGCTCGCCGGGCGGCTCTTCTCCCAGCGTCTGGACCGCTCCAAGCCGTTGTGGGAGATCTGGCTGGTGGAGCGCATGGCGGGGCGGCGCTTCGCGCTGATCGCCAAGACCCACCACGCGCTGGTGGATGGGATCTCCGGGGTGGACATCACCACCGTGCTGTTCGACGCCGCGGGTGGGCGGGCATCCGATCCCCAGGGTGGGCGGGCATCCGATCCCGGTGGGGGGCGGGCAGCCAGTCCTCCATGGAGCCCGCGGCCGCTGCCCGGTTCGGCGAAGCTGCTCGGCGAGGCGCTGCTGGAGCGCACGACCGTGCCGGGGGAGATGGCGCGCGGGGCGCGGCGAATCGTGCGCCGCCCGCTGCGCGCGCTGGGGCAGCTGCGCGATGGGCTCGCCAACGTCGGCGCCACCACGCTGGCGGGGATCAACGCGCCCGCGCCGCTCTCGCCGCTGAACGTGGACATCGGCCCCCACCGCCGCTACACCTGGGTCGACGCCGACCTCGCCCGCTTCAAGGCGATCAAGGACTCGCTCGGAGGCACCCTCAACGACGTGGTGCTCGCCGCCGTCAGCCTCGCGCTCGGCCGCTGGCTGCGCGCGCACGACCACCCGACCGAGGGGCTGGTGCTGAAGGCGATGGTGCCCGTGTCGGTGCGTGCCGACGTCGAGCGCGGCGCGCTCGGCAACCGCGTGGCGGCGATGTGGGCGCCGCTGCCGGTCGGCATCGAGGACCCCGCGGCGTGCTACGAGCAGATCCGCGTGGCGATGGAGGATCTCAAGCACTCCGGCCAGGCGGTCGGCGCCCAGGTGCTCACCAACCTCGCCGGCTTCGCCCCGCCGACGATCCTCAGCCAGGCCGCGCGCCTACAGGCCCGCCAGCGCTACTTCAACCTCGTCGTCACCAACGTGCCCGGCCCCCAGTTCCCCCTCTACCTGCTCGGCCGTCGGCCTGCGCTCGCTCTACCCAGTCGTGCCGCTCGCCCGCCGCCAG
Source organism: uncultured Solirubrobacterales bacterium (assembly GCA_963791485.1). GTDB lineage: Bacteria > Actinomycetota > Thermoleophilia > Solirubrobacterales > Solirubrobacteraceae > Palsa-744. Next base: position 42,265 of record CAWBSO010000002.1, on the reverse strand, counting down.
GCGCTCGGGATCGCCGTGATGAGCTACAACGGCCACCTCGGCTTTGGCCTGCTCGGCGACTACGACGCGCTCCCCGACCTCGACGCGATCGCGCTGGAGCTCGAGCGCGCGATCCGCCGGCTCTACCGCGCGGCCCACCCTCCGAAAGCCAGGCGCGCCCCCCGCGCCGGCACGACCAAGCGAGCCGCCCCGCGCAGCGCCGATGCGGCCAAGCCAGCCGCATCGCCCACACGTAGCGCCAACGGCCGTGCCGCCGCGCGGCGGGCGACAGGCGCTCGACCGGCCGCCGCAAAGTAGTCGCGCGCAGCTGCTGGCCGTCACGTCGCCGACGCTGTTTCCGACTAGTTGACCCCCCGTGGACCATCCACTAGATTGGGGCGATCATAAATTTGGGAATCGGGTCGGGTGCCAGGGGTGCGCTTGCGCACCCCGCTTCGTCCGTCCGGGCCGGTTCCATGAATAAGAAAAGGATACGACCATGTGGAAGATGAAGTGGTTCCTGCTGAGTCTACTGATGGCGTTCACTCTGAGCGCAGCTGCGGCGACGGCCGCTGCCGCCGAAGAAACACGAGGCGTAATGGAAACAAGAGAAGCAATAGAAGGCAAAAGCGAAAACTTCAAGATACAGACCGAACTGGTAGGGACGTCCGTCGCGATCGTCTGTAGCGAAAGCGTGTCGCCCTCAGCGAAGAACGCGATCCTCGAAGAAGCCGTGCTGGAAGGCACAACCGAAGCAAAAAAATGCAAAGTCGAGAACAGCAAAGAAGAAAATCTGGTCAACTGCAAAATCAAAGAACCCCTCGAAGCCAAGTTCACGGGCGAAATGCCGGCCGAAGGCGAATATCTGCTCAAGGGGATCGGCAAAGAAGAACTCTTTGCCGAAAGCAAGATCGAAGGTGAATCGTGCGGACTGAAAGGGACCTATCAGGTCAAAGGCTCCCAGATCTGCACCGTATCCGAAGTCGGGGTGGAAGAGGCGGCGCACGACTTCGTCTGCACAGCCACCGGCAGTAAATTGAAAGTTGGCTCCGCGGCGGCAAAATTCACTGACACCGAGATCGTAAAACTGAAGTCCGACGCATCCTGGGACATGACCAAAACCTCGAACATCTCAGTTGACAACACATCGGTCAAGCACCTCGGTGTGGAGGAATTTAGCGCAACAAGAACATTCAAGAACAAAAACTTATGGTGGGCATGGAGGCCCTCAACTCGCAAAGTCACCGGAGTTTCTAATTCGACCTCGGTCTGGTCATTCACCGATAGGTGCCAAGGAGCCAGAATTCAACCTGAGCATGAATGTACTGTGGAAGTCAAATTCAAATCCAATCTGGAAGCGGGCCTGTTCGAGTCCATCCTGGAAATGGAAGACAGCACCTCGAGCGCCTTCGTGACGATGGAAGGGGAATTCTAGGCCTGGCCGGATTTGCGTCCGAGTGGAATCATTGTCACGGTGTGGTCGCCCACCGGCGGCGGCCACACCAACTATTACGCGAGGCTCATGCGGGCGCCCCACAAGACCAACGCGCGAAACGGCGGGCAGCAGCCCGTTGCGCGCGAACTGCCTGAGCATCGCCCGCCGCCCGGCGCGCCCATAAACTGCCGGTTGTGAAGCAACTCCGCCTGGCTCTCTGCCAGATGAACGCCACCGTCGGCGACATCGCCGGCAATGCCCAGCGCATCCGTGCGGGCATCGTCGCCGCGCGGACGCAGGGCGCGCAGCTCGTGTTGTTTCCCGAGCTGGCGCTCACCGGCTATCCGCCCGAGGATCTGCTGCTGCGCGAGCACTTCCTCGACGACACCGCCGCCGCGTTGCGGGAGCTGGCGTCAGGCGTCGAGGGGATCGTCGCCGTCGTCGGGTTCCCCGAGCATGCGCGGAAGGTCTACAACGCGGCGGCGGTGCTCGGCGATGGTGCTGTGCTCTCGGTCTACCGCAAGGTGCATCTCCCCAACTACGGCGTCTTCGACGAGCAGCGCTACTTCGCGGCTGGACACGCGGGTGCGGTGATCGATGTCGGGGGGCAGCTGGTCGGGTTGACGGTGTGCGAGGACCTGTGGCGGCCGGGGGTGGGCGGGGATCCCGTCCCCGAAGAGGCCAGGGCGGGCGCGCGGCTGATCGTCAACATCTCCGCCTCCCCCTACCACGCCGGCAAGGGGCTGGAGCGTGAGGTCCTGTTCGCGCAGCGCGCCCGCGAGCACCGAGCCCATATCGCCTTCTGCGGGCTGGTCGGCGGCCAGGACGAGCTCGTCTTCGACGGGCACTCCTTCGTGCTCGACCCCACCGGCACGACAATTGCGCGCGCCGCACAATTCGAGGAGGACCTGCTCGTATGCGAGCTGAATCTCGATCATGTCTCCCCGCCGGAGCGGGATGGGGAGGCCGAGACGCCGCGGCCAGAGCGCCACACAGCCGCGATCGATGACCCGCCGCGGCCGCTGGCAATGCCGATCGCGCCACCAGAGGCCGAGGTCTATGCCGCGCTCTGCCTCGGCCTACGCGACTACGTGCGCAAGAACGGCTTCCAACACGTGGTGCTCGGGCTCTCCGGTGGGATCGACTCCGCGCTGGTCGGCTGCCTCGCTGTCGATGCGCTCGGCGCCGAGCGGGTGAGCGTGGCGATCATGCCCTCCCCCTACTCCTCCTCGGCGACCCAGGACGACGCGCGCGCGCTGGCCGCCGCTCTCGGCGTGCGCGTCCACGAGTTGCCGATCGCCGCCCCGATGGACGCCTACGCGTCGACGCTGCACACGGAGTTCGCCGGCAGGGAGACCGACCTCACCGAGGAGAACCTGCAGGCGCGCATCCGCGGCAACCTGCTGATGGCGCTCTCCAACAAGTTCGGCTGGCTGGTGCTGACGACGGGCAACAAGTCGGAGATGTCGGTCGGCTACACCACCCTCTACGGCGACCTCGCCGGCGGCTTCGCGGTGATCAAGGACGTCCCCAAGACGCTCGTCTATCGGCTGTGCGAGTGGCGCAACTCGTCTGCGGACGTGCCAATCCCCCGGTCGATCATCGCCCGCGCTCCCTCCGCGGAGCTGCGCGAGAACCAGCGCGACGAGGACTCGCTACCCCCATATGAGCTGCTCGACCGCATACTGCACGGCTACATCGAGCTCGACCGCGGCCGCGAGCAGTTGATCGCGGAAGGGCTCCCCGCCGCGGAGGTCGACCGCACTATCCGCCTTGTCGATCTCGCTGAGTACAAGCGCCGCCAGGCGCCCCCTGGGATCAAGATCACCACCCGCGCCTTCGGTCGCGACAGGCGCATGCCGATCACCAACTGGTACCGATGACCGCACGTACACGCCCCGCCGCAGCGCTTGCGCTGCTCGTGCTCGGCACCTTCGGGCTGAGCGCCTGCGCCAACACCATCCAGGACCAGCCGACCCCGCCGAGCGCCCTGGAGGCGTTGGTGATGCAGGAAGCCTTCCCTGTGTACTGGCTCGGGGGCACCTTCCAGGGATTGCCGATCACTCATGTGGGACGCGACCCCAGCGGGGCCTACGAAATCCAGTACGGCAACTGCATCGTCGGGGGCGAGAGCGTGTGCGTGACCCCGCTGCAGATCGTCACCTCGCCCGACAACAGCTTCCTGCCCGGCGGCGGCGCCACGCATGGCCTGGTGCTGCTCAGGGGGGTGCGCGGCCACTCGGCCCTTGGCGGCGGAGCGCTGGCGCTGCCCACCGGGGGCGTGGTGGTCGATCTCTACGCCGACAGCCCGGCGCTCGCACATGCAGCGGCCGAGGCGATCGTGAGCATCAACGCGCCCGGCATCCCGGGGGCGCCGCTCACCCCGCCACTGCCCAACACCGGCTACAGCGACCGGCCGCTGCCCTCCCAGCAGCCGGCGATCGCGCCGGCGGGCGCAGAAGCGGCGCTGCGCGCGGCGCCCGGACGCGGGTGAGCTGCCGGTAGCGCTTGAGGGGTCCCGCGCGAGCCGCGGCGGGCGCACTCAGGACGGCTGCGCGTCCGGCAGCGGGCGCACGGCGATCGTCATGCGCGTCACCGCGCACAGCCTGCCGGCGTCGTCGCTGAAGCGCACATCCCACACCCACGTGGTGCGGCCCCGGTGTAGGCGCGTGGCGTGGGCATGCACCGCGCCCGTGGTGATCGGGCGCAGGAAGCTCGTGCTGTTCGAGAGGCCCATCGACACCGAGCCCTCCGGGAGCACCGCCACACCGGTGGCCAGCGAGGTCATCGACTCCGCGAGCGAGGCGTACACGCCGCCGTGCACGAGGCCGAACGGCTGCTTGAGTTCGTCGCGCACCTGCACTCGGGCGCGCACCTCCTCGGCGGACACCTCCAGCAGCTGCAGGCCGTACAGACGGTCGAATCCCTGCAGCACTTCGTTGATTTGCTCGGCGCTGGGGAGGCTCATTGCGGCGCCACGATAGCCTACGACTCTCCAATGAGTCGCGTTGACGATCTTTCCCCCGACCTGCGGGCAGTGCTCTCACTGCTCCTGGGCAGGCATAAGCGCTACGCGGAGATCGCCGCGATGTTGAGCATCGAGGAGCGTGCGGTGCACGACCGTGCCCACGCCGCGCTCGCGCTGCTGGCCCCGCGTCAGGCGCGCGAGCTGAACGCCGCGCAGCGCGAGCAGGTGGGCGAGTATCTGCTCGGGCAGGGCGACTCCGCGCAACAGTCGGCAGCCGCCACCTATTTGGAGAGCTCGGCCGCAGCTCGCGCCTGGGCGCAGGCGCTCACCGCCGAGCTTGCTCCGTTGTCCGCCGACCTGCCGGCGATCCCGGGGGACGCCCCCCTGGCCGCCCCCAGCTCGCGGCGGGGCGGCGCGATCCTGCTGGGCGGGCTGGCCGTCGTCGTGGTCGTGGCAGTCGCGTTGATCGTGGGCCTTGGCGGCGGCTCCTCCCCGAGCTCCGCCACCACCTCCACCGCGCCGGGCGCTTCGAGTGGAGCGGGTGAATCGGCTTCCACCTCGACCTCGACCGCTCCGAGCACGACGTCGGGCACATCCGCGAAATCCGGCAAATCGGGCAAATCAGGCAAAGAACCCCGCCTGACCGCGACGCTCCCGCTCGCGCCCACCGACACCACCAGCAAGGCGTTGGGGCTGGTCGAGGTGATCGCCGAGGGCAACGAACACGCCTTTATTCTCGCCGCCGAACACCTGCCGCCGACGAGCGGCTTCCACTACGCGGCGTGGCTGTACAACACGCCCACCGACGCCTACTTCCTCGGCGGCGGTACCACCGTGAGCTCCAAGGGCACCCTCAAAGCGGCCCAGGCACTACCAGCCAATGCGGCCCACTACGCCACTATCATCCTCACCGAAGAGCACGAAGAACGGCCCAAGCAGCCCGGCCCGATCGTGCTCAGCGGGGCGTTCAAGTTGGGGTAGCGCCCTGCCCGGGAGCGTCGCGTATGTATAACTTTTTAAAGGCCGTGCGCAATTGCTATCGGGCTTTGAATTTTTCATTACACCGCCTGCCCCTCTCTCCATTTTGGCATATACTATTGCTATGCAGGTTCAGGTCGGCCGGCCACTTCACTGCACGAGCTTTCCAGGATTCATAATCCCCATCGGGTCCAGCTGCCGCTTGAGCGCTCGCAGCGCCTCGACACCCTGCGCGCCGAGCTCGCGCTCCATCCACGGGAGGTGGTCGCGCCCGACGCCGTGATGGTGGGTGATGGTGCCGCCGTGGCGCACGATCGCGTCGCCCGCCGCGCGCTTAAGCGCCCGCCACTGCTCGATCTCGGCGCCCTCGCGCTGGCGCGCCAGCAACGTGAAGTACAACGAGGCGCCCGTCTCGTAGAGGTGCGAGACGTGGCACATCACCACGCCCTCGTCCCCCTGCGCGCGTAGCTCCAGCTCAATCGCGGCGCGCGTCTCGCGGTGCAGCCGCCGCAGGTTCGACCACCTCGTCGCGGTCTCCAGGGTCTCGACCATCACGCCGTGCGTGAGCAGCTCATCGCGCAGGTAGGGCGCCGCGAAGCGCTGGCGCTGCCACGCCTCCCCCGGTGAGCGCCCCACCGGCAGGCCGCCGTGGCTGCGCACCAGCTCGTGCGCCCGTGCGCGGCTGCGCTCCACCTCCTCCGGAGTGCCCTCAAAGCCAAGGATCGCCAGACACCCTTCGCCGTAGCCGCGCGCGCGCAGGTACGCACGGCCGGCGCGGCTCTTCGCACGGGCCTGCAGCACACTGCGGATGCTTTCCCCGGCCCCCTGCGCTCGCCCCGACCCCGCGGCCGCGTGCGCCTGTGCAAGCGACATGCGTGTCTCCGCCTCGTCGGACAGCCGTGTCACCGCGGGTGCCGCGTGCTCCTGGGCGAGCGCCCGCAGCGCACTCACGCCCGAGGGAAAGTCCGCGAAGAACGCGCCCTCGTAGCAGCGCTCCGGCGGCGCCGCGCGCACGCGTAGATCGAGCTCGCCGATCACCCCCAGCGTGCCCTCCGAGCCGACCAGCAGCCTGCGCAGATCGGGGCCCGCCGCGCTCGCCGGCCGCCCCGGGAGCGCGATCTCACCGGCCGGCGCGGTGAGGCGCATCCCGACCACCAGCTCCTCGAAGCGCCCGTACCCGGTGGACGCCTGCCCGGCTCCGCCGCTCGACGCGCAGCCCCCCAGCGAGACGTACTCGAACGATTGCGGGAAGTGCCCGAGCGTCAGGCCTCTCGCCGCCAGGCGCCGCTCCAGCGCGGGCGCGCGCATTCCCGCCTGGGCAGTTACCAGCCGCGACTCGGCGTCAATGTTCACGAGATCCGCAAGCGCGCGCATGTCGAGCGTGACCACCGCCGCGTGCTCGCCCTTCAGCGGCGCCACGCCGCCCACCACGCTGGTGCCCCCGCCGAATGGCACCACCGCGATCGAGCGCTTCGCGCACAGCGCCAACAGCGCTCCGAGCTGCTCGGCGTCACCTGGGTACAGCACCGCATCGGGCGCCTCGGGGAGCTCGCCCGCACGCAACCGCACGAGGTCGGGGTAGCCCCTGCCGGCGGCGTGCCCGACGCGCTCGGCGTGATCGTCACGCACGGCGTCGTCCCCCAGCAGCGCTTGCAGCTCCGCGCGAGCGCCCTCGGGGAGCCGTGCCGTGGGCAGCTGCACACGCGCAAGCGCCACCGGCGGGCGCGACCGGGGTGCGATCCCCACCGTCTCCTCCAGCAGCCGCAGCATCGCCGGCCCCACAGCCGGCGCCCGCGCAGGATCCCCCCATCCCCACCACCGCATCGTGGGAACGTCGGTCAGCTCAGCCAACGATCCGCTCCAGCCCGTCAAGCGCCTCGTCGAGCATCTTGCCCGCCGCGCTGCGCACACGGCTGGCCCCAAGATTGGCAAACAGGCCCCGCAGCTTCTGGCGCAGCTCGATCGTCACCTTCGTGCCGCTGCCGGCGGGCTCCAGCCGCAGCTCGGTGTGCGCGGCCGACAGCACGCGCGCGAACGGGGTCTCCTTGACCTGCTGCTCCCAGTGCAGCGTCAGCGCCTGCTCGTCCGCCTCCATCTGGAAGTCCGCGCGCACCAGCCTGCCGTTGCGACTGGCGAACACCTTTGTGAAGGCGTCCCGCTCGACGCCCTCGACGCGCGAAACGCGTGGCCACCACCGCGGCAGGTGGTTAGGGTCGGCGATCAGCTCCCACACCTGGCCGGCGGGCGCGTCCACCGTGCGAGTGCGTGCGGTGGTGGGCACGTCTAGTTGGCGATCTTGCGCAGGTCGCGCACCAGCAGCAGGTGTCGCAGGTGCGTGGTGACCGCGGCCAGGTTCTCGAGCGCCTCCAGCGCCTCCTTGCGCCGCTGGGGGTTGCGCGAGCGCAATGCCGGGGCGAGGATCTGCTGCAACAGGCCGGCCTCGCGGTCGGCGGAGGTACGGAACACGCGCAGGTTGCGCCCGCCCACGCCGTAGCGCGCCAGTTCGGAGACGGCACCGACGATCTCGCGCTCGGTTTCGTCGTAGTAGCGCTGCCCCCCGCGCTGCTCGCCCTTGACGACCCCATACTCCTCAAGCTCGCGCACCAGCTTCGCGTCGGCCTGGGTCTCCTCCAGCACTTCCTCCAGGGAGTACAGCGCGCCGCTCTCTTCGCGCACGCTGACGCTCGCGCGCCGCATCCGCGCAGAGAACGGATGCCCGCCCGGGCGGGCGGGAGCGGTGGCGTGGGTAGGGTCCCCATCAAATCCCGGCGCGGGCGTCTCGCCGCTGCGCCCGGCCGCCAGCTCCTGGCGGATCACGCGCAGCGGTAGGAACTCGTCGCGCTGCATCCGCAGGATCGTGCGCAACCGGGACACCTCGCCCTGGCTGTAGAGGCGGTAGCCGCCCGGGGTGCGTCGCGGGTTGAGTAGCTTCTGGTCCTCCAGGTAACGGATCTTGGAGATCGAGATGTCGGGGAACTCCTGCGCCAGCGCCTTGCACACCGCGCCGATCGTGTACGGCTTCTGATTGGGCGCCAGCCCACTGCCCGCCCCAGACGTAGCTGCGGTGGGAGCGGCCGCGGTGGAGACGGTGGTCGTGTGGGTTGCCATCAGCGTGCGTGGTAGCTGAGCTTGTACTTGCCGATCTGCAGTTCGTCGCCCTCTTCGAGGCGGTGCGACTCGATCCGCTCGCGGTTGACGTAGGTGCCGTTGAGCGAACCGCAGTCGTCGAGATGCCAATCGTCGCCGCGACGGATCAGCAGAGCGTGGTCGCGCGAGACGGTGATGTCGTCGAGGAACACCGCGCTGTCGGGGCGGCGGCCGATGCTGATGCGCTCGCCCTCGATCGGGAAGCTCTCGCCCACGCGCCCACCGCCGGCGCGCACCACCAGCGCCGGGCCGCGCGCGGTGACGTCGCCGAGCTCGACCGGCACCAGCTCGCCGCTCTCGTCGATGCGGTAGGTGGCGGTGACCGAATCGCCCGCCGTCGCATCGCCGGCTCCCTCCCTGGGATGGGCGGGAGCCTGATCCGTGGCAGGGGCCTGATCCGTGGAGGCCTGACCCGCACGCAGCGAGGCGCCACAGCGCTGGCAGAAGTTGGCGCTCTCGCCGTTGGCAGAGCCGCACTCGGGGCAGAGCGTCGCCATCCGCAGTGCTCCCTAGGCGTCGTTCTGGGGTTCGGTCGTGCGCCGGGCGAGGATCTCGGTGAGCTGCTCGACGTCCGCGCCGGTGATCAGCTGCTCGCCGTTGTCATGCTTGCGCTGCAGGCGGTTGACCAGCTCCGCGCGCAGGATGTCGATCTTGCCGTGCAGGATGCGCCGCCGGTAGGAGATGTCGGTCTCCTCGTCGGTCAGCTCGCGAATCAGGCCCTTCAGCTCGGCGTCCGTGAGGGCACCTAGGTCGGGAAACGTGTCCATTGCGTCGTGCTCCTCTCGCGGCTCTGTGCGACTTGTCGCAGTACATCGACCACTATAGCCGAAGCGTCAAGTTGAGGTTGAGGGCTTGCATAAGACGTTCTTAGAGCTGCCTTGCGCCGTCGCGCACGTACAGCACCGTGGCGGCGAGCGCGAGCGCGAGGCCGATGTAGAGCAGGATCGCGCCGAGCCCTTCGAGACCGACCATCGCGAAGAAGAAAGCGCCCATGAGCGGTGCTACCGAGAGGCGGCCCGGCCAGTTGATGCGCAGCTCGAGGCCGCGCGAGAGCCCGTAGCGGCCGAGCACCAGCATCGCGAGCTCGCGTGCCACCAGCACCGCCAGCGCCCAGCGCGGCAGCAGCGCGAAATGCCAGCACACGACCACCCCGGCGATCGCCAGCAGGCGGTCGGTGAGGGGGTCCATCAACGCCCCCAGGCGGCTGTACTGGCCGGTGACGCGCGCCGCGATCCCATCGGCGTAGTCCCCCCAGCCGATCACGGCGAACAGCGTGGCGGGCAGCGCGCCGGTGCCATCCACCGTCGAGAGCGCCACCACCAGGAACGCCGGGATCAGCGCCAGCCGCAGGAAGCCGATCGCGTTGGGCACCGTCCACGGCCGCAGCGGCTGCCCGGCCGCGGTCTCGGGCGGCGGCGGGCCGGAGCGGTCGAGGCCGACTAGACGGCGGACGGTCAGGCTGGCGCCGCGGCCCCGCTCGCCCCCGTGAGCTCCGGATGTGCCGTCGGCCATGCCGCCCTCGCCCCGGCTCTCTAGGGGAGCGCCTGGCACAGCTCGTCCACCGCCCGCAGCAGCGCCTCCGGATCGGCGCCCAGGGGCAGGCCGGGAGCGCTCTGGCGACCGCGGCGCAACTGCACCTCGATCTCACCCGACTCAAGCGTTCGGCGTCCGACGGTGAGCCGCAGCGGGCAGCCGAGCAGCTCGGCGTCGGCGAACTTCTCCCCCGTGCCGAGGTCGCGGTCGTCGTAGAGCACCTCCACCCCACCCCCGCGCAGCGTCTCGTACACCCCGTCGGCAGCATCGCGCTCGGGTGTGCCAGGCTTGCCGAGGGCCACGAGATGCACGGCGAAGGGCGCGAGCGCTCGGGGCCAGGAGATGCCGTGCTCGTCGGCGTACTGCTCGACCGCGGCGGCGACGATCCGCGCCGGACCGATCCCGTAGGAGCCCATCCAGATCGGGTGCTCCTCGCCGTGCTCATCGAGGTAGCGCGCCCCGAGCGGCTCGGAGTAGCGAGTGCCGAGCTTGAAGATGTTGGCGATCTCGATCGCAGGCTCGATCGTGAGCGGCTGGTCGCCGAGCGCGTAGGCGGGTGCGCCGGTGGCGGTCTGGGCGGGAGCGTCCGAGGAGCCACCGGCGGACGGGTGGGCCGCGATCTCGCGAATGTCGGGGTGCCGCAGGGCGACCTCGAGGTTGGCGGCGTAGCCCTCCGCGAGCGCCACACGGTCCTCCCCCGCCGCACACGGCGCCATGTACTCGTGCGCGCCGCTGCCGCCCATCATCCCGACGTCGCCCTCGACGCGATAGAAGCGCAGCCCGGTGCGCTCCATGATGCGATCGTAAGCGCCCACCTGGCGGTCGTAGCTCACCGCCAGCCCGGCGGCGTCGCGGTCGAAGGTGTAGGCATCCTTCATCACGAACTCGCGCGTACGCAGCACCCCGGCGCGAGGACGGGGCTCGTCGCGCTCCTTCACCTGGAAGTGGTAGACGGCTAGCGGCAGGTCGCGGTAGGAGCGCACCAGCTGGGCGATGTGGAAGGTGACGGCCTCCTCGTGGGTCATCGCGAGCACGAGCTCGGAGCCCTTGCGGTCGGTGAGCTTGAACAGCTCGTCGATCTCGATGCGCCCGGTCTTGCGCCACGGCTCGGCCGGCTGCAGCACCGGCATCAGCATCTCCCGCGTGCCGATCGCGTCCATCTCCTCGCGGATGATCGCCACGATGCGCTGGTGGACCCGCCAGCCGGCCGGCAGCCACGTCCACATGCCGGCGCCCATCTGGCGCACCAGCCCGGCGCGCACCATCAGCTTGTGCGAGAGCGCCTCGGCGTCGGCCGGGGCCTCCTTCTCGGTGGGGAGCAGATACTCGGAGAGGCGGGTCATAGGTGGCACGTCCGGGGGATCATCGCGAGAGGTGTCGGGTGCACACCCAGGGTCGTGGCGAAAGTCATTGCGGCCACATCCTACGGGCCATACCGATTTCACGATTCGCGCCGCCGGCGATCGGGCAGCCTCTGATAGAACAGCGTGCGACCGTCAATCGTCAATCGAGCGACCACAAGCACCAGACAAGGAGCCCCCGATGGCCTACACAGTTCCGCCGCTCCCCTACGCGTACGACGCGCTGGAGCCGCACATCGACAAGCTGACGATGGAAATCCATCACGACAAGCACCACCAGGCGTACGTGGACAAGGTCAACGCGGCGCTCGCCGGAACCCCGCTGGAGAACGCGGCGATCGAGGATGTGCTGAAGGACCTCAGCCAGGTCCCCGAGGAGAAGCGCACCGCGGTCAAAAACAATGGCGGCGGGCACTACAACCACACGCTCTTCTGGGAGAGCATGAGCGCGGACGGTGGCGGCGCGCCTGACGGGGCGCTGGCGCAGGCGATCGACTCGACCTTCGGCTCGTTCGCGGACTTCCAGGCAAAGCTGAAGGAAGCCGGCGTCAACCAGTTCGGCTCGGGCTGGTCGTGGCTGGTGCATGACGGCTCGGGGCTGGCGGTCGTGGGCAGCGCCAACCAGGACAACCCGATCTCAAACGGCAAGACCCCACTGCTGGGCGTGGACGTGTGGGAGCACGCTTACTACCTGAAGTACCAGAACCGCCGCCCCGACTACCTCGACGCGTGGTGGAACGTCGTGGACTGGTCGAAGGTCGCGGAGCGGTTCGCAGCGGCGAGCTGAGCAGATCTCCGAGGGCCGGCGCTTCAGCCGCGGCTGAAGCGCCGGCCGGCGACGGGCGAGACGGCCTCGTCGAGCTGAGCCGGCGCGTCGGCGTGGCCGTTGCCCGTGGGGGGCGCAAGCATCGACTCGAGCACCGCGTCGGCCTGCTCGTCGTTCTCGGCCGCGGCGGCCTCCAGGGCGGCAAGTTTCTCCGGCGTCATCGCCGTGGCGTCCTCGTTGGCGGCGAGCCATGCGCGCGCGGCCGCAGCCTCGTGCTCGTCGCGCTGCACGGTCTTGCCGGAGGCGTAGTAGCGGTCGATCTCCTTGAAGAGCTCGTCCACGAGCTGCTCGGTGGGGACCTTCTTCAGCGGCTCGCCCTTGGAGTAGATCATGCCCATGTCTTTCGCTCCGGTGATGCCGAAGTCGGCGTGGCGGGCCTCGCCAATGCCGTTGACGGCGCAGCCGAGCACCGAGACCTCGATCGGGTCCTCGTACGCTTCCAGGCGCCGCTCGACCTCGGCGACGACGGAGTCCATGTCGAACTGCAGCCGCCCGCAGGTGGGGCAGGCGATCAGGTCGGGGCCGCGCTCGCGCAACTTCAGCGCCTTGAGAATCTCCCAGGCGACCTTCACCTCCTCCTCGGCGTGGAAGGTAGAGAGCGAGATGCGGATCGTGTCGCCGACCCCGTCGGCGAGCAGCGTGCCGAGCCCGACGGCGGACTTCAGCGAGCCCGACCACTTGGTGCCGGCCTCGGTGACGCCGAGGTGCAGCGGGTAGGGGATCTTCTGCGCGAGCAGGCGGTTGGACGCGATCGTGTTGGGGACCGAGGTGGACTTCATCGAGACCTTGAAGTCGTAGAAGTCGAGGCTCTCCATCAGCGCGACGGTCTCAAGCGCCGCCGTGACGAGCGCCTCGACGGGGTTGTCGTACTCGAGCTGGCGCAGGTGGCGGGGCAGCGAACCCGAGTTGACCCCAACCCGCAACGGCACGCTCCGCTTCCTGGCGAGATCCACGACCTCCCCCACCTTCTCGGGTCCGCCGATGTTGCCGGGGTTGATCCGCACACAGTGCGCGCCGGCTTCGATCGCCTTCAATGCGAGCGTATGGTTGAAATGGATGTCGGCAATCACGGGGATCGGCGAGCGCTCGACGATGCTCTTCAGCGCCTCGACATCCTGCTCGCGGGGCACGGCGACACGCACGATGTCGGCGCCGGCGTCGGCGACCGTCAGGATCTGATCCATCGTCGCCGCGAGGTTGGCGGTCTCGGTCTTGGTCATCGTCTGCACGGCGACCGGGGCGCCGCCGCCGATCGGAACGCCTCCCACAGTGATCTGCCGCGCCGAAGCCATGTGTATGCCCATTGTACGAGGGCGACTCAAAGCATCCGGTGAAGCCCGCGTGAAAGCCGCCCCTTACCCTCCTCATTGATGGCAAGCACGACCACACGACCCCGGGCACCGCGATGAGCGCAGGCAACCCCACCGAGGTGTACCCCACGGCGCGCGGGCCGCTGGCGCGAATCGCCTCCCCCTTCGCCGCCCGCGCGCGCCGTCGGCGGCACGCGCGCTTCTTCAAGCTGACCGGCCTGCCGCCCGGCGGGCGTGTGTTGGACGTGGGGTGCGGCAGGCTCGGCCTCCGAGCGCTGGAGCCGGAGCTCGACATCACCGGCAGCGACATCGCGCCCAGCCAGGACTACCCCGGCCCGTTCGTCCAGGCCGACGCGGCCGAGGGGCTGCCCTTCGTCGAGAACGAGTTCGACCTCGTGTACTGCAACAGCGTGATCGAGCACGTTCCGCCGGAGCGCCGCGAAGCGTTCGCGGCCGAGCTGCGGCGCGTGGGCAGGGGCTGGTATGCGCAGACGCCGGCCTGGTCGTTCCCGCTGGAGCCACATTCGCTGTTGCCGTTCGCGCACTGGCTGCCGCCCAGCGTACGTCGCCCCTACTGGAAGCTGGGGGCAAGCGGCGGATGGGAAGAGATCGAGCTGCTGCGCCGCGGGGAGATGGAGGCGCTGTTCGGGCCAGCGCTGCCCGAGCGCGCAGGTCCGCTGGTCAAGAGCTGGGTGTGCGTGCGGCCGTCAGACGTCTTGAGCGACTGATCAATTCATCCTGCGTTGATGGGAGGGGCCTTGAATGGCCCGCCCTCCCGGGCCTGTCTCCCCCAGCTCAGATGGGGTATGCGTGCGGCCCTGTAACGGCTAAATGTACATCGCCTCGATCTCGGCGGCGTACTTCTCCGAGATCGGCTTGCGCTTGAGCTTCATCGTGGGCGTGAGCTCGTCCTCCCCCGGGAGCCAGTCGCCGGGGACGATCGTGAACTTCTTGATCTGCTCGACGCGGGCAAGCCGGGAGTTGGCGGCGTCGACAGCCTCCTGCACGGCGGCGCGCACCGCGGGCTCGCCAGCCAGCTGCTCCAGGATGCGCCCCTCGAGGCCGTGCTGCGTGGCCCACATCGGGGCGAAGTCGGCGTCGAGCACGATCAGCGCGGTGTTGTAGGGGCGGCCGTCGCCGATCGCACAGGCCTGGCCGATCAGCGGCGAGACGCTCTTGATCGCGGCCTCGATGTTGGCGGGCGACATGTTCTTGCCGGCGGCGTTGATGATCAACTCCTTCTTGCGGTCGACGATCCGCAGGTAGCCGTCGGCGTCGAGCTCGCCGATGTCGCCGGTGTGCAGCCAGCCGTCGGGGTCGACCGTCTCGGCCGTCTTCTGCGGGTCGCCGCGGTAGCCGAGCATCACCATCTCACCCCGCACGAGCACCTCGCCGTCCTCGGCGAGCGAGATCTCGACGCCCGGGGCGGGCGGCCCGACGGTGCCGAGCTTGATCCGCTCCGGCGGGTTCACGCAGCCGGCGCCGCATGTCTCCGACATCCCCCACAGCTCCGACACCGGGATGCCGATCGCGTGGAAGAACTCGAGCACCTCGATCGGCGTGGGGGCGGCGCCGACATTGACGGCGCGCACCTCGTCGAAGCCGAGCGTCTTGCGCAGGCCGGCGAAGATCTGCTCGTCGGCCGCGGCGACCTCGGCCGCGAGCTCCGCCGGCACCTGCTCGCCGCGCTGCTCTATGCGCACCTTCTCGACCGCGGCGGCGAGCGCTCGCTCGGTCTGTGCGCGCTGCTCATCGGGCTGGCCGGCGATCATTGTCTCCAGGCCCGCCTTCAACTTCTCCCAGATCCGGGGCACGGCGAAGAACCAGTGGGGGCGCACCTCGGGCAGGTAGGAGAGCACCTGGCGGGGGTCGGGGCAGCAGGTGATCTGCAGCCCGTAGACGATCGGCAGGTAGTGGTGAGCGCCGCGCTCGGCGATGTGCGCGGCGGGCAGCCAGGAGATCACGCGGGACTCCTCGGGAAACTTCACCATCAGCTCGATCCCCCGCACCGCGGAGAGCAGGTTGCGGTGGCAGAGCTGCACGCCCTTCGGCGGCCCCGTGGTGCCAGAGGTGTAGATCAGCGTGAGCACGTCCTCGGGCCCGACCTGCGCGGCGGCCTCCTCGACGGTCGCCTGCGTCTGTGGGTCGCGTCCGAACGCCTCGACCTCGTCGAGCGTGAGCACGCCTTCGGAGAGCGACTCTTCGTCGGGGTGATCGACGACAATCACGCGTTCGAGGTGGGGCAGGTTGTCGCGGGCCTCGAGCAACCGCTCGAGGTACTGGCGCTCGACCACGGCGATGTGGGCGTCAGCATCGGCGACCACGTACTCGATCTGGTTGGCCGCGTAGGTCTGATAGATCGAGAAGGGCGTCGCGCCGAGCGTGACCGCGGCGAGGTCGACGATGTGAAACTCGGGGCGGTTGGAGAGCATGATCGCGAGCGTGTCGCCGCGCCGCAGCCCCAGCCGGTGCAGCCCCCCGGCAAGGTCGCGCACGCGCCGGTGCCACTGCGCCCAGGTGAGCGTCCGCTCATCGTCCTTGGTGCGGATCGCGATGCGATCGGCCAGGCGGGAGCTCGTGAGCTCGAACGCCTCGATGATCGTTGCGACGTGCGCCGCCGAGGGGCCCTGCCCCTCGGGTGCAGGTCCGTCCGTGCTCGCGGCGGAAACGCTCATCCGCCCAGCCGTGTGATGTCGTTGCTGACGCCGTTGATGACCAGAAAAGCTAGCAGCACGATCCCAACCGAGCTGAAGCGCCACATCGCGGCGAGCGAGACGCGCCGCCCGCGGACCTTCTCGGCGAGCGACCACAGCACGTGTCCGCCGTCGAGCGGCAGGAACGGGAAGAGGTTGACGATCGCCAGCGCGAGCGAGACGAAGCCGAGGATCACGAGCGCGTAACCGGCGCCGAGCGTGACTGCTTCCTGGGTGACCACCGTGATCCCGACGATGCTGCTGAATTCGTGGCGCACCTTCGCGCTGGTGAAGGCGTGGCCGATGTTGGTGAGCGTGTGGGCGGTGATCCCCCACATCTCGCCGAGCGCGGTCCCGGCGGCGACGAACGGGCCGTAACGCTTGGGGGTGGAGCCGAAGTCGAAGCCGATCAACATGCGGTGCAGTTGCGCGCTGTAGCGGGGGTAGGCCGAGAGCGTGACGGTGCGACCCGCGCGCCTGACGGTCAGCTGCACCGGCGTCACCGCGCGGCAGCCTGCACGTGGCGTACCGGCACAGCGATGGGCGCCGATCGCCTTGAGCGCGGATGTCTCGTTCACGCGCCGTCCGTTGATCGCGAGGATCCGATCATTGAGCCTGAGTGTCCCATAGGCGGGCTCCCCCTTCTCGATCGCTACCACCGTCGTGTTCGGGACGCTCGTGTGGATCGAGGGATTGAGGCGTTCGAGCGTAGAGATGCCGTCTACGCTGCCCGAGAAGAGGATCGCCCAGAACAACAGGAAGGCGATCAACAGGTTCACGCCGGGGCCGGCGAGAATCACGGCGATGCGCTTCCAGGGCGGCTGGTTGTAGTAGGCGTGCTTCGCCACCTCCGGATCGAGCCCCTCGAGTTCCTGCGGACTCATCCCAGTGATCTTCACGAACCCCCCCGCAGGGATCGCGCCGATCATGTACTCCGTTTCCCCCCTGCGGAACCCCACGAGCTTCGGCGGGAAGAACAGCGAGAAGCGCTCCACGCGCATCCCCACCGCCTTCGCCACGGTGAAGTGACCTGCCTCGTGCAGCATGATGAGGGCGACGATGCCCAGGAGCGTGAGTACCCAGCTCATGAGCTCAGTGTGGCACGCAGCGGCGAGACTTCACGCAGGTGGATCGGCTTCACGCCAGCGCGGCGACCGCCTCCGCGGCGAGGGCGCGCGCCTCACGGTCGGCCTCGTAGAGCGACTCGAAGGCGCGCACGGGCACGGCGGGGAGCCGCTGCAGCGCCGCTTCGATCACGGTGGGGATACCGGTGAAGGGCAGCCCCCCCTCGATGAAGGCGTGCACCGCGACCTCGTTGGCGGCGTTCAGCACACACGGCGCGGTGCCTCCGGTGACGGCCGCCTCGCGGGCGATGCGCAGGCAGGGAAAGGCGTCGAGATCGACCGCCTCGAACGTCAGCTCGCCGACGCCGACGAGGTCGAGCGGCGCGATCGGGAGCGCCACGCTCTCCCCGCCGTGCAGCGCGTAGGAGATCGCCACGCGCATGTCGCGCGGGCCGATGTGGGCGAGCATCGCGCCGTCGGCGAGTTGGATCAGGCCGTGGACGAGCGACTGCGGGTGGACGACCACGTCGATGCGCTCGTACGGCGTGCCGAACAGGTGGTGGGCCTCCATCAACTCCAGGCCCTTGTTCATCAGCGTGGCCGAGCCGATTGTGTTCATGCTCCCCATCGCCCAGGTCGGGTGGGCGAGCGCCTGCGCGACCGTCACCGCCTGAAGCTGCGCGGGCGCGTACCCGCGGAACGGGCCGCCGGAGGCAGTGATCGTGAGCCGCTCCACGACCCCCGGAGGCTGGCCCGAGAGCAGCTGGTGCAGGGCGGTGTGCTCGGAGTCGACCGGGACGATCTGCGCGCCGGTCGCTTCCGCGAGCGCGGTCACCAACTCGCCGCCAACCACGAGCGACTCCTTGTTGGCGAGCGCGAGGTCGATGCCCTCGCCGAGCGTCGCCACCGTGGGCCCCAGCCCGGCGGAGCCGACGAGCGCGTTCAGCACCAGATCGGCGCCGGACTCCACCACCAGCCGCACGAGCCCCTCCGCGCCGTGCAGCACCTCTCCCCCGACCCACGCCTCGGCGGCGCGCGCGGCGGCGGCGGTGTCCACCAGGGCGATCCTTGTGACACCGTGGACGCGGGCCTGCTCAAGCAGCGCCTCCCACGAGCGCTCCGCGGAGAGGCCGACCAGCTCAAACGCATCGCTGTGGCTCACGATGTCGAGCGCCTGCGTGCCGATCGAGCCGGTGGAGCCGAGGATCAGGAGTCGCTTGGGCATCGGTACCGAGAGTAGTTACGCCACGAGACCGCGATCCCCTGGCTGACTCCAGACGCCGGGCGGCTACACATACGCCAGCCAGATGTAGTAGCCGACCACGGCCGTGAACAGCACCGCATCGAGGCGATCGAGCGCGCCGCCGTGCGCGCCGAATAGGCCCCCCGCATCCTTGACGCCGGCATGGCGCTTGAGAAACGACTCGAACAGGTCGCCCACCGGGCCAGCAAGCGCGACGCCGAGGCCGAGCACCAGCGCGTGTGTGCCGGGCAGCCATTCCTGGTAGCGCCCGGCGAGCCACACGGCGGCGACGGCGCAGATCATGCCGGCGAGGAGCCCCTCGACGGTCTTGCCGGGCGAGATCGCCGGCGCGAGCGGGCGGCGGCCGAAGAGGCGCCCGCCGAGGTAGGCGCCGGTGTCGCCGAGGAAGGTGCCGACCAGCACGTCGATCACGATCCCCTCACCGTGCGGCAGCTGGCGCAGGAGCACCGCGTGGGCGAGCGCGAGGCCGATCCAGAAGATCCCGAGCAGCGTGACGGCCAGCCCGGCGACGGAGGGGCGGGGCTGGCGGAGGGTCAGCAGGAACAGCAGCGGCAGCGAGGCGACCGTGGCGAGCAGCACCTGCGCCGGCCCGCCGTACAGCGCCGCGGCGATCAGGCCCGCGAGCGCGATGAAGCCGGCGAGCCGCGCGGGGTGAGTGCGAGCGTACATCGCGCACAGCTCGTGCATGCAGATCCACCCGAGCGCCAGCACGCCGAGCGCGAACACAACGCCGCCCTCGATCACGATGAACAGCGCGAACGCGATCGCCGGCAGCGCGGCGAGGACCCGCGCGGCGAGGTCGGAGCGCCCGGCGCTCATCGTCCGCCGAAGCGCCGCCGCCGGGCGCTGAACTCGGCAAGCGACTGTTCGAGCGCCACGCGCGTGAAGTCCGGCCACAGCTCCTCACGGAAGACCAGCTCGGAGTAGGCAGACTGCCACAGCAGGTAGTTGGAGAGCCGCCGCTCGCCGCTGGTGCGGATGATCAGGTCGGGGTCGTGCATCTCGGGCGCGTACAGGCAGCGGCGGAACTCCTCCTCCTCAGATTGAAGAGCGACCGAAGCCGGGCGACACTCGCCTTCGACCGATTCGGGGGACACTCGCTGCGCTCGCATCCCCGAATCGGCCAGCATCCCCGTTTCGGCCAGCCCGGCTCGGCCGCCTTCGGCGTCCTGCGCCACCCTCTTGGCCGCAAAGCGCCGTGCCGCGTCGACGATCTCTGCGCGCCCGCCGTAGTTGAAGGCGACGAACAGCGTGATCGTGGAGTTGGCGTCGGTTAGCGCTTCGGCCCAGCGCATCTGCTCCTGTAGATCCCCGGGGATGCCCTCGCGGCGGCCGATGAAGCGCATTCGCACGCCCTCGGCGTGCAGCTCCGGGGTCTCGCCGGCAATCCGCCGCGAGAACATCTCGAACAGGCCCTGCACCTCGGTGGGCGAGCGCGACCAGTTCTCGGTCGAGAAGGAGTACACGGTGAGCTCGCGGATCTCGAGCTCCACGGCGTCGCGCAGGCGTGCCTTGACGGTGTCGGCGCCGGCCTCGTGCCCCGCGTTGACGGGCAGCTCACGCGCGCGCGCCCAGCGGCCGTTGCCGTCGGTGATGATCGCCACGTAACGAGCCTGCGCAGAACGCTCTGCGCGCTCGGATGCCGCGGCGGACGCGGATGCCCCCGTCGGCTCGGACGCCGCGGGAGGCGTGGGCGCCGCGGGAGGCTCGGCGCCCGCCATCAGACTTCGAGGATCTCCTCTTCCTTGGCCTTGAGCACCCCGTCGAGGTCGGCGATGCGGGCGTCGGTGAGCTTCTGCAGCTCGACCTCGGCGCGGTGCTCGTCGTCGGAGCCGGCCTCCCCGGCCTCCTTGAGCTCGCGCAGGTCGTGCATCACGTCGCGGCGCACGTTGCGGATCTTGACGCGCCCCTCCTCGATCAGATGGCGCACGACCTTGACCAGCTCGCGGCGGCGTTCCTCGGTCAGCTCGGGCACGGCGAGGCGCACGAGGTTGCCGTCGTTGGAAGGGTTGAGGCCGACGTCGGACTCGTTGATCGCCTTCTCGATGGCCTTGATCGAGGCCTTGTCGTAGGGCTGCACCGTGAGCAGGCGCGCCTCGGGCGCAGAGATCGTCGCGAGCTGATTCAGGGGTGTGGGCGCGCCGTAGTAGTCGACCACGACGCGCTCCAGCAGCGCCGGGGAGGCGCGGCCGGTGCGCACGGTGGCAAGCTCGTGCTGGGTGGCCTCGACGGACTTCGCCATCCGTCCACGCGCGTCCTCGATCAGCTCGTCGATCATCTCAGCAGCCATCGCGCCCACCTCCGGCCCCCGGTCGCTCGGCGGCAGTCCCGCAAGGCTCAACCATGACCACGGCCCTCCTGCTCACTCGGAGTTGTCGATACCAGCGTGCCCACGCGCTCCCCGGAGATTATCCGCGCGATCGAGCGCTCGTCGTCCATGTTGAAGACGTTGAGCGGCATCCCGTTCTCCATGCACAGCGCCAGGGCCGTGGAGTCCATCACGCGCAGGCGGCGCTCCAGCGCCTCCATGTGGGTGATCTCGGGGATGAACTTAGCCGTTGGGTCGAGCGCGGGGTCGGCCGTGTAGACGCCCTCGACGCCGTTCTTGGCCATCAGGATGATCTCGGCGTGCACCTCGGCGGCGCGCAGCGCGGCGGCGGTGTCGGTCGTGAAGAACGGGTTGCCGGTGCCGGCGGCGAAGATCACGACGCGCCCCTTCTCCAGGTGGCGCATCGCGCGGCGGCGGATGTAGGGCTCGGCGACCTCGGAGATCGCGAGCGCCGACTGCACGCGCGTGTCGGTGCCGCTCTTCTCCAGCGCGTCCTGCAGTGGCAGCGCGTTGAGCACCGTGGCGAGCATCCCCATGTAGTCGGCGGTCGAGCGGTCCATCCCCGCGGCGGCGCCCTGCATGCCGCGGTAGATGTTTCCGGCCCCAACCACGATCCCGACCTCGACCCCCCGGTCGCGCACCTCGCTCACCTGCCGCGCCACCGCAGCGACGCGCGCGGGGTCGGTGCCGAACTCCAGCTCCCCCATCAGCGCCTCGCCGGAGAGCTTCAGGAGGATGCGTTTGAACGCGGGAGCCATTCGGCCGAGAGCCTACTGGCCCACGGCGAATCGCACGAAGCGGCGGACGACGACATTCTCGCCGGTCTTGGCGGTCAGCTCGTCGCGCAGCTGCTGGACGGTCTTGCTCTCGAACTTTGGGTTGTGCAGCTCCTGCTCGAGCAGCACGATCGTCTTGTACCAGGCGTCGAGCTTGCCCTCGACGATTTTCCCGCGCACGTTCTCCGGCTTGTCCGCCGCCTCCTGCTCGTAGATGCGGGCCTCCGCGTCGCGCGCCTCGGCGGGCACGTCGTCACGGGTGACGTACGCAACCGTGGGGCTGGCTGCGATCTGCATCGCGACGTCGCGGGCGAAGCCGGTGAAATCCTCGTTGGTTGCCACGAAGTCGGTGTTGCAGTCGACCTCGATCAGCACCCCAACCTTGGCGCCCGGGTGGATGTAGGCCTGCACGGTGCCCTCGGTGGCGGTGCGCTCGCCGAGATCCTGGATCTTCTTGCCCTGGCGCAGGCGCAGGATCTCGATCGCCTTCTCCAGGTCTCCCGCCGCCTCGGTGAGAGCCTTCTTGCAGTCCATCATCCCCGCGCCGGTGCGGTCGCGCAGGGCCTTCACGTCTTTGGCGCTGATCTCCACAGCGTTCATGCCTGCGCCTCCTCGGGAGTCTCGACAGGGGTGGCGGCCCCGTCCGGTTGGGCTTCGACCGGCGGCGGGACCTCGACGCTCTCCGGGGTCGCCAGAGCGGCGGCCTCGGGCGGCGCAGCCGCGGCGGCCGGCGCAGCCTGGGGCTCAGCGGCGGGCGGCTCCGGGGCCGCAGAGGTCGCAGGAGCCTGCTTGGGCGCCTCCGGCGGCGCCTGTGGCGCTGCCTTTGCCTGCGCTGCCTCCGCCGACGGCTGTGGGGCAGTCTTTACCTGCGCTGCCTCCGCCGACGGCTGTGGGGCAGTCTTTACCTGCGCTGCCTCCGCTGGCGCCTGAGGGACCGTCTGGGCCGGCACGGGCGCCTGCGGCGCCGCAGGCGCTGCCTCAGCGGCAGCCGCGGCGGCAGCAGCGGCTGCCTGCTGCGCGGCGAGGCGTTCCTGGGCTTGCTGGGCGGCCTGCTCCTCGGCCTCGCGGCGAGCCGCGTCTTCCTCGGCTTCGCGTTTGGCGCGCGCCTCCGCCTCAATCCGGGCGCGCTCTTCGGCTTCCTGGCGGGCGCGTTCCTCCTCGGCGCGGAAGACGTTGCGGCCCTCCGCGACGACGTCTCCGATCGCGCGGGTGATCAGCGAGCATGAGCGGATCGCGTCGTCGTTGCCGGGGATCACGAAGTCGATCCCGTCGGGGTCGCAGTTGGTGTCGACGAGGCCGATGATCGGGATTCGCAGCCGCTGCGCCTCACGCACGGCGATCGCCTCGGTTTTGAGGTCGATCACGAACATCGCGTCGGGGACGCGCTGCATGTCTTTGACGCCGCCGAGGTTGGCGCGCAGCTTGGCGAGGTCGGCCTGGCGGGCCATCCGCTCGCGGGTCGGCAGCAGCGCGAGCTGGCCCTCGGCCTCGAAGCGTTCGAGGTCGTGCAGGCGGCGGATGCGGAGGTTAATCGTCTGGAAGTTGGTGAGCAGCCCGCCCAGCCAACGGTGGTTGACGTACGGCATGCCGGCGGCCGTGGCGACGTCACGGACGATGTCGCGGGCCTGCTTCTTGGTGCCGACGAACAGCACCACCCCGCCGCGGTGGGCGAGGGTGCCGGCGAACTCGCGCGCCTGTTCCAGCAGGACAGCGGTCTTGAGCAGATCGATGATGTAGATGCCGGCGCGCTCGCCATGGATGAAGCGGCGCATCTTGGGGTTCCAGCGGCGCGTCTGGTGACCGAAGTGAACGCCGGCCTCCAGCAGTTCCGCGATGCCAACTTGTGCCACGGTGTTCTCCCTTGTTTATGCCTTGGGTGGGGTTGCTGTATTGGAGTCCGTACGGCGGGTCGTGGGACTCGCGGGAAGTCACCGGCGCAGGCCGGTCACCACGAGCAGGGTCACGATCCGTGCCCCATACGGGTCGAGGGTCGGAATCAGCCGATCAGGATAGCCCAAAGACCCCCTCCGACCGAAGCCGGGGGACACTCGCCTCCGGCGAGAATCCCCGTTTCGGCCAGCCTGGCGGCCGGCCGGGATCCCCCGTGGGGAGGAAAAGGTGGGCATCTGCTAGCCCTCCGCGCGTTCGAGTGCGGCGGCGAGGTCGGCGGGGAGCTCCGAATGCACCTCTAACCGCTCCCCCGTCATCGGGTGCTGGAGCGCCAGGCGGGTGGCGTGCAGGAATTGGCGCTCCAAACCGAGCAGCCCCGCGGTTCCGTACTCGGGGTCGCCGGCGACGGGGTTGCCGATCGCCTGCAGGTGGACGCGGATCTGGTGGGTGCGGCCCGTGTCGAGCCGCAGGCGCAGCAGCGAGTGCGCTGGAAGGGCTCGCTCAAGCGTGAAATGGGTGCGGGCCTCGCGGGGAAAATGACCGCCCACCGCCATGCGTGTGCGCACGGTGGGGTCGCGCCCGATCGGCGCCTCGATTGTGCCGCTGCGCGCGCGAGGGCGGCCCTCGACCAGCGCCAGGTATTCGCGCTCGATCTGCCGCGCCGCGAGCGCCTGCTGTAGCAGCCGGTGGGCCTCCTCGGAGCGGGCGACCACCAGCAGACCCGAGGTGTCGCGGTCGAGGCGATGAACGATGCCGGCACGCTCCGGATCGCCCCCCGCGGCGACGCCGGCGAGCAGTTGCGAGAGCGTGCCCTCGCGGTGCCCGCGCGCGGGGTGCACGACGAGGCCGGCGGGCTTGTCGACCACAAGCAGGTGCTCGTCTTCGTAGGCGATCGCGTATGGCATCCCACCCACCCCGGCCCTCAAGGCGTTCGCTGACCCTCGCCTCGGGGACGCTCGATGACAAGCAGCAGGAGCACAACCCCAAGTGTTATGGAGACGTCGGCGAAGTTGAACGGCGGCCAGCCGAGCGGCAGCTTGACGAAGTCGGTGACATACCCGGCGCGCAGGCGGTCAATCACGTTGCCGAGCGCCCCGCCGAGCAGCATCCCCGTCGGCAGCCAGATCAGGGGCCGCGAGGTGTGCAGGGCGAAGTACACGAGCAGCGCCAGCAGCGCGAGCGCGATCACGACCGTGACGACGACGGGGTCGCCGGGGCGCAAGCCGAAGGCGACTCCCCGGTTGCGCGTGTTCACCAGCGCGACACCGGGCAACACCCCGCGTTCTTCGCCCTGCACGATCGACGCCCGCACGGCATGCTTGGCAAGCTGGTCGATGGCAACGACGGCGATGGCGACGAGCGCGGCGCGGATCCAGGGGGAGCGCGTCAACCGCCGATAATGCCCTGCACGACGATACTGTTGACGAGCTCCAGTGTGATCAACGCGACGAACGGGCTGAGGTCCAGGCCACCGAAGCTGGGCAGGACGCGGCGGAAGATCCGCAGGAACGGTTCGCACACGTCGCGCAGGAAGCCGATCACCGCGCCCGTGGCGCGCGAGTAGGGCGGGCGTACGCCGAAGGCGAAGAGCCAGCCCACGACGATATGGGCGAAGATCAGCAGGATGTAGACGTAGATCAGCGTCGAGAGGTAGTTGGCGACCTCGGTGCGGGCACTGGCGAGCGGGATCATCGCGGCGACCTCGGCGCGGGCACTGGCGAGCGGGATCATCGCGGCGACCTCGGCGCGGACGCCGGCGAACAGGATCATCGCCCGCGCCCCCGCTCCGGCCGCGACCTGCCGGCAGCCGGCCCGCGCCGGCGCAACACGGCGTCGAGGGCGTCGCTGAAGGCAGCGCGCACGCCGGCCCGCTCCAGCGTGGCGACCCCGCGAGCGGTGAGCCCTCCGGGCGAGGAGACCTCGCGGCGCAACGCAAGGGTGTCGTAGTCGCGGCGGCGTAGCAGCTCCGCGGTGCCGGCGAGCGTCTGCACGACGAGCCGCGCGCCCTCCTCGGCGGGGATGCCACGGCGCACCCCGGCGTCGACCTGCGCCTCGGCGATCAGCGCCACGTAGGCGGGGGCACAGGACATCAGGCCGGTGGCGACGTCGAGCAGGGCGTCGTCGAGCACGACGAGGGAGCCGAGCTCGGCGAACAGCTCGCGTACCTGCGCGTCGAGCGCGCTGCCCCCGCTGAGCGCCTCCTCGATCGCATCGACGGCGAGGTCTCCGGTGGATGTCGCAGCCTCTCGCTCAGGATCGCTTGCCTGCACCACGGCGCCCTGGCGAACCTCAACGGGCAAGGAGGGCATGAAGCGATAGACGGGCAGCCTGGGGTACGCCTCCCTCACCTCAGCGAGGGGCGTCGCGGCGAGGATCGACGCGACCGCGCTCGCCTTGGGGGCGACCTCTTCGGCGATGCCGCGCAGCTGGGCCGGCTTGTGGCAGAGCACCACAAGCTCCGCGCGGGAGGCGACCTCGGCGTTGCTCGCCAGCGCCTCCCCACCGGTCTCCTGCGCCAGCGCGTGGGCGCGCTCGGCAACAGGATCGAAGCACAGCACCGGGCGCCCCCACCCGCGGGCGAGCGCGCGCGCCATGTTGCCTGCACCAATCAAACCTATTTGCATAGGGCGCTTAGGCTACCGGGCATACCGGCCCTGAAGGGGGGCAAACTCGGACCCGAGCTCAGGATTGATTGAAAAAGCCCTTCTCAATCAACCTGGCCCGCTCCTCCGCGGAGATCTCGACGTTGCGCGGCGTGAGCATGAACACCTTGTCGGCGATCCGCTGCATGCCGCCGTCGAGCGCATACGTGAGGCCCGAGGCGAAGTCGATCAGGCGCTTGGCGAGATCGGTTTCGGTGCCCTGCAGGTTGAGGATCACGGGGATCGAGTCCTTGAAGCGGTCGGCTACCTGCTGGGCGTCGTTGAAGGACTTGGGTATCACGAGGTGCACGCGCACGTCGCCGTTGGCGCGCGAGCCGACGGAGCGCAGCACCGTGGTCGGCCCCCCGGTTACCCGGGTCCCGCCCCGGGCGGGTGGGACCGGATCCCCTTCGTCGTCGGCGAAGATCTCGTCGTAGTCGTCGCGGCGGCGGCGCAGGCGCCGAACGTTGGGGCGCTCGCGGTAGCGATCCTCAATCGCCGCCTCGTGCGGGGCCTCGTCCTCGTACTCCTCGTGGTACTCCTCGGCGAGGCCGAAGTACACGAGCGCACGGTGCCATGAGTCTCGAAACGCCATTCTAGGGGGGGATCTTCGCTGAAAGCGCGAATTTCCCTGCTTATCCTAGCCTTTCCCGCGCCTCAACGGTAGAGCGCGCCGCCCAGCCTGAGGATCGTGGCGCCCTCTTCCACCGCCGTCGTGTAGTCCTGGGAGGTGCCCATCGAGAGCTCGCCCAACCCGTGCTCCCAGGCGAGCTCGCGCAGGGCCGCGAACCAGCGGCGGCTGTCCTCGGGGTCGGCGGCGAGCGGGGGCATCGTCATCAGGCCGGCGACGCTGACGGGGGAGCGCTCGAGGTAGCGCGGCAGCTCCTCCGGGAGCACGCCGGCCTTGCCGGCCTCGCGGGCGATGTTGACCTGCACGAGCACCTGCATCCCGGGCCTCGCCTGCTCGCGATGGCGCTCCAGCGCGTGTAGCGCGGACTCGCTGGCGAGCGAGTGGATCAGGCGCACGTGGGGCACGATCAGCGCCACGCGGCGACTCTGGAGCTGGCCGATGAAGTGCCAGGCGAAGCGCTCACCGTGGGCGGCAACCTTCTCCTGCAAGTCCTGCGCGCGGTTCTCGCCCACCAGCCAGATGCCGGCGTCGGCGAGCGCGGGAAGATCCGCGAGCGCGACGTACTTGGTAGCGGCGAGCACCTGCACCTCGGAGGGGTCGCGCCCGGCCTCGGCGGCGGCGAGCACGATCTCCTCGCGCACGCGCGCCAGGTTCTCGCGGACCCGCGCGGCGTCGATGTCGGCGATCAACTCAGCCATGCGATCCCGGCCTGGCGCCCGGCGTCGAGCCCTTCGCGGCGGTGGGAGAAGAGGCTCTCGTCGCAAATCGTGCACACCCCGGCGTCCTCGACGCGCGCCACCCCAGCAGCTTTCAGGCGATCGCGAGCAATCGCCGCAAGGTCGAGGTTGCGACCGTTTCGGTGGGCGTTGGCTGATTGAGAGATAGATAGGCCCGACCGAAGCCGGGGGACACGCGCTTTCGGCGCTGGCCGATTCGGGGATGCGAGCGCAGCGAGTGTCGCCCTAATCGGTCCCCGTTTCGGCCAGCCGGCCTGACGGCCGGCTGCGCCACCCTCTAGGGCGCTATGCACCTCCTCGCCGACCTCGTAGCAGCAGCCACGCGCCCCGGGGCCGACTACGGCGGCGATCTCTCCCTCTCCGCCCAGCTCGCGCACGGCGCGCACGCCCTCCTCAAGCACGCCGCCGGCAAGCCCGCGCCAGCCGGCGTGCACTGCCGCGACGGCTCCTTCGGACCCGATGATCACAGGCAGGCAGTCCGCCACCAGCACCATCGTGCCGAGCTCGCGCAGCACGGTCGCGTGGCCGTCGGCGTCGCTCTCCACGGCCTGCCCACCGCGACCGACCACCGACACCACGCGCTGCACCGTGGCGCCGTGCACCTGGCGACTGGCACACAGCCAACGCAGGCCGAGCTGCTCGCAGAGACGATCGCGTTCGCGGCGGCCGTGCTCGTGACCCGGGCCGCGCATCGTCGAGAGGTTGCCCTCGGCGCGGCTGGTGAACAGCGCGTGGCCGCCGCCGGGAAGCTCGAAGCTCATGGCGCTCACCGCAGGGCCGCCTGAAGCTCGGCCTCGCGACCGTCGGGCAGCTCGCCGTCCAACTTCGCGTACAGGGCAGCCTGGAGGCGGCGGCCGATCTCGGGGCCCTCCGGGATCCCGGAGGCGAGCAGATCGGTGCCGGTGATCTCCAGACGCACGTCGCGCAGCTCTTCCAGCCAGCGGTAGGCCGCAACGCGCGCGTTGCTCCAGCTCGGCTCCTCCCACGCGCCGGCGAGGGCGACGCCCTCCAGCGACTCGAACGACGCGATCTCGTAGATCTCCGAGCCCTCTTCCGCGCGGGCAAGCTCTTCAGCGAAGGAATCGGCACAGATCGCGGCACGGGCCACGAGGTCACTCTCAGCCGCACGAAACTCCATGCCTTCGAGCAGCGCATACATGTCGCTTTCCACGTCCATGCCCTCCTCCAGCAAGTCAACCGCCATCGGCTGCAACAGCACAGCCAGCAGCAGCAGGTCGGGTCGGGGGTCTGGCCCTGCGCCGCCCTCCGCAGCCGACAACAGCCCGACCGCGTCGCGGGCGAGTCGTGCGTCGAAGCCCAGCCGCGGGTGCAGTGCGGCGAGTACGCCGAGCTCATCCAACGCTTCCAGCGCCGCAACGGCGTCGGCTTCCCTCAGCGCAAGGCGCAGCTCGGCGCCGATCCGCGCGAGCGAGACCGTCGGCAGCGCGCCTGCGGCAACTGCATCGGCGGCCAGCTGCGCGGTGCGCTCCTCTACCGCGAAACCGAGGCGGGCGCGGTAGCGCGCGAGGCGCCATAGGCGCGTGGGATCGTCGAGGAAGCTGCGCTCGTGCAGCACGCGCAGGCGCCCGGCGCGCAGATCCTCCAGCGCATGGGGCGCAGCATGTAGCTCGCCTGGCCGCGCGCCGTCAAGCGCGCAGGCGAGCGCGTTGACCGTGAAGTCGCGCCGCTGCAGGTCCTCGGCCAACGATGCGGCCTGCACCTCGGGCAGTGCGCCCGGGACGGGGTAACGCTCGCGGCGAGCTGTGGCGATGTCGATTCGTCCCCCCTCCCCCTTCTTCTTTGCCTTCCTATCGCCCTCCTCCCCTGTGTCCTCCTCGTCGCCCCCCCACTCCACGATCGCCGTGCCGAAGCGCTCGTGCTCGTGCACCGAAGCGTGAACACCCACGCGTGAGGCGAGTTCGGCGGCGAGCTGCGCAGCGGCGCGGCCGAAGGGGGCATCGCCGCCCTCCACCACCACATCTAGCTCACGGGGGTGCCGGTTGAACAACAGATCACGCACGGCGCCGCCCACCAGGAAGGCTCTGTCGGGCGCGGCCTCCAGCAGCTCCGCTCCGCCGGGCTGTGCGCGTAGCTGCTCCAGCAGATCGGCCGCGCTCGGCGACGTCTCAACCATGCTTACCGCCGCACGGGGATGCCGGCGCGCTCGAGCTGCTCCTTGGCCTCGCCGATCGTGTGCCGGCCGTAGTGGAAGATCGAGGCGCACAGCGCGGCGTCGGCGCCCGCGTTCAGCGCATCGGCGAGGTGCGCGAGCTCCCCCGCGCCGCCGGAGGCGATTACGGGCACCCCCACGGCTTCGCTCACGGCGGCGGTCAGCGGCAGGTCGTAGCCGTCGCTGGTGCCGTCGCGGTCCATGCTTGTGAGCAGGATCTCCCCCGCCCCTCGCTCGGTCGCCTCACGCGCCCACTCCAGCACGTCGCGCCCGGAGGGGGTGCGCCCGCCTGCGACGTACGCATCCCATGTCCGATCCACGCCCCCCGTGCCGCTCGGATGGGCCTCGTTGGTGGCGGCCGGGCGCGCCTGCGCCTTGGCGTCGATCGCGAGCACCACGCACTGCGCGCCGAACACCTTCGCCAGCTCGTCGATCAGCTCTGGGCGCGCGAGCGCGGCCGAGTTCACCGACACCTTGTCGGCGCCCGCGTCCAGCACCGCCTGCGCGTCCTGCACCGAGCGGATGCCGCCGCCGATCGTGAACGGCACGAACACAGCGTCGGCCGTGCGACGCGCCAGCGCCACGATCGTTTCGCGCCGCTCGTGGGTGGCGGTGATGTCGAGAAACACCAGCTCGTCGGCCCCTTCGCGGTCATAGTGAGCCGCCAGCTCCACCGGGTCCCCGGCGTCGCGGATGTCGAGGAATTCGACGCCCTTGACGACCCGGCCGCGATCCACGTCCAGGCAGGGGATGACGCGCTTGAGGTGCACGCGCTCACGGTAGCGTTTGCGCGATCAGCCGGCGAGCGCGGCCTGTGCCTCCGCCACTGTGAAGCGCCCCTCGTACAGCGCCTTGCCGACGATCACGCCCGTGAGGTTGGGCTCGCCGAGCGCCGCCAACATGCGCAGATCCTCGACCTGGCCGATCCCACCCGAGTAGATCAGGTGGCCCTCCCTGGCTGCCTTCGCCACCCAGATCACATCATCGCGATTGACGCCGTCAAGCATCCCGTCACGGTCGACGTTGGTATAGGCGAGCTCACGCACTCCCCGCGCGATCAGATCCGCAAAGACACTCCTGACGCTTACGTCGGCGGCCTTCGTCCATCCCTCTGTAGTTACGCGGCCTTCGCGGATGTCCACAGACACCACCACACGCTGCGGCCCATGCTGCGCCAGCGCCTGCTCCAGCAGGTCGGGATCGGCGAACGCGGCGGTGCCGAGGATCACGCGCTCGACGCCGGCGGCCAGCGCATCGGAGATCGCCTCCAGCGTGCGCATACCGCCGCCCAGCTGCACCGGCACGTCCAGCTCGGCTGTGACGCCGCGCACGTGCTCGAGATTCACCGGGTGCCCGGCGCGGGCGCCGTCGAGGTCCACCATGTGTAGGTGCTCCGCGCCTTCCCGCACCCAGCGGCGCGCCGCCGTCAGCGGGTCCTGGTCGTACACCCTGCGCGCGTCGAAGTCGCCCTTGACGAGGCGCACCGCGTTGCCGTCGAGGATGTCGATCGCGGGGTAGAGGATCACGAGGCCAGTGGCATGCGCGCGTCCGCTGCGGCGGCGCAGATGCCGACGAAGTTGCCCAGCAACCGCAAGCCGTGCGTCGAGGACTTCTCGGGGTGCGACTGCGCGCCGTAGATGTTTCCCTGTTCCACCACCGCGGGAAAGATATCCCCGTACTCCGCCGTCCCCAACACTACCTCCGGGTCGGCGGGGTACGCAACGAAGGAGTGCACGTGGTAGAGGAACGCGGGGTCCGGCAAGCCCTCGTTCAGCGCCGAGCGCCGCCGCCAGCCCACCTCGCTCCAGCCGATGTGTGGCAGCTTCAGTTCCGGCGCCGCCAACCCGCGCACCTCGCCGCGCAGCAGGCCGAGTCCCTCCGCGCCGCCGTGCTCCGCGGAGCGCTCGAATAGCAACTGCATCCCCATGCACGACCCGAACAGCGGCGTCCCCGCGGCGGCCACCTTGCGCAGCAGGTCGTCGAGGCCGAGCTCGCGGATCACCTCCATCGCCGCCGGGAACGCGCCCACGCCGGGGAGCAGTAGCCCGTCCGCGGCCTGCAGCTGCGCATGGTCGCGGCTGACGAACGCGCGTGCGCCGACGCGCTCCAGCGCCTTTTCCACCGAGCGGCGGTTACCCATCCCGTAGTCCACCACCGCGATCTGAGGGGTCATCTCCAGCGCCTCGCTGCGTCCTCGGTCGCTCGTGTGCTTAAGCACACTTCGCGGGTGGGTGGGTCTTCGAATCCTTGCGAGGCTTGGATCTGACCCCGCGGAGAGTTTCTGCTCATCCCGTCAGCGTCCCCTTCGTGCTCGGCACGCCCGTCTCAGTGGGGTCGAGCGCCACGGCGGCGCGTAGCGCGCGCGCGAACGCCTTGAACGCCGCCTCGATCATGTGGTGGGCGTTGCTGCCGGCTTCGACGCGCAGGTGCAGCGTGAGCTTCGCGGCGTTGGCGAGCGCACGGAAGAACTCCTCGGTCAACTCGTGCTCGAAGCCGCCCGTGGCACCGGACGGCAGGTCGGCCTCGAACAGCGTGTAGGGGCGCCCAGAGACGTCGATCGCGCAGCTGGCGCGCGCCTCGTCCATCGGCACCAGTGCCTCGCCGTAGCGGACGATCCCGGCGCGGTCGCCGAGCGCCTCGTCGAGCGCCTGGCCGAGCACGATCGCGGTGTCCTCGGCGGTGTGGTGGGCGCCCGTCTGCAGATCGCCGCTTACCCGCACGTCGAGGTCGAGGCGGCTGTGACGGGCCAGCAGGTCGAGCATGTGGTCGAGGAAGCCCACGCCGGTCGCGCGCGCGCCCCTGCCGCTGCCGTCAAGTGCAAGCGTCAGCTTGACGTCGGTCTCTCCCGTGCGGCGCTCGATCGTGGCGGTGCGTGTTGCTGTGTTGGTGGTGGAAGTGCTCATCGGATCAATTCTCCCCAACCGGGGGCTCCGAAGACATTCTGGCGGGCCAAGACTCCGCGCCGGACACTGCCGCGCGTGCCTCCATCGAGCGCGCATGCCACTCGAAGCCCTCGGCGCGCGCGATCGGCGCGCCCGCGGCGGCCAGTTTGCGCGCCGTCTCGCCCCCCACCTCGCCGAGCCGCACCTCCGCCATCCGCCGGCGGAAGTGCCGCGGCGAGAGCCCCGAGGCGAAGCGCGCGGCGCCCGCGGTGGGCAGGATGTGGTTGGAGCCGGCCACGTAGTCGCCGAACGCGGTGGCGGCCGCCGCGCCGACGAACAGGCAGCCGGCGGTGCCGATCAGCGGGGCGAGTGCCTCGGCGTCGGCGCCGACCAGCTGCAAGTGCTCGGGGGCGAACTCGTTGGCGATCGCCGCCGCCTCGCGCATGTCGGCGCTCTGCATCAGCACGCACGCGTCGGGCTCCGGCTCAGGTCGCTCCGCCGCCAACCGCTCCAGCTCGCGCGCGAGCGCGTCGAGGGCGTCGGGCGAGGGGGAGATCGCCGCGACGAAGCTGCCCCTGCCGTGCTCGGCCTGGGCAAGCAGGTCGAGCGCCACCAGGCGGGTGTCGGCATCTTCGCCGAGCACGACCAGCAGGTCGCTGGGGCCGGCGTAGGAGTCGATCCCGACAATGTGCGAGAGCTGACGCTTGGCCTCCTGTACGTACACGTTGCCGGGGCCCACCACGACATCCACACGCGCGACCGTCTCGGTGCCGTGGGCGAGCGCGGCGATCGCCTGCGCGCCGCCCATCCGGTAGACGCGCTCCACCCCCAGCAGGCGGCAGGTGCCGAGGATCAGCGGGTCGATCTGCCCATCGCGCCCCGGTGGCGAGCACACAACCACCTCCAGCACCCCGGCGGCGCGAGCGGTGACCACGCCCATCACGGCGGTGCTCGGGTAGGGTGCCCGGCCGCCCGGCACGTATACGGCGGCCGAGCCCACCGGCAGCTCGCGCACGGTGATGCGCTGGCCCTGTGGCAGCGCCACCGCCACATCCTCCCCCACGCTCGCCTGCGCGACCTGCGCGACGTTGGCGATCGCCACCTGCAGGCCCGCCACCACCTCCAGCGGCAGGCCCT
This sequence comes from uncultured Solirubrobacterales bacterium, assembly GCA_963791485.1. Taxonomy (GTDB): domain Bacteria; phylum Actinomycetota; class Thermoleophilia; order Solirubrobacterales; family Solirubrobacteraceae; genus Palsa-744. The sequence goes on along the minus strand of CAWBSO010000002.1, from coordinate 8,513 downwards.
TGATCGCCGCGTCGAGCTCCGCTGGCTCCACCAGCAGCGGCGGGGGGTCGGCGCCACCCGTGTCGAGCTCGCGGGTGTACTGCCGCACAGCCTCGTCGCCCTCGTGGTGGACCACCGCGATCATCTCCGCCACCACCTCCTCGACGTCGCCGCCCGGGGGCGCCAGCCGGCGCAGGCGTCGGGCGAGGGCCACGGGCCGTCCGTCCGCGTGGAGGCGCTCAATTCGCACGCGCGCCTCCCGCGTCAAGCACGTCAAGCAGGTCAATGCCACCCGCGCCTGCCGCGTCAAGCCGCACGCAAACGCTCCAGCAGGTCGTCGATCGCCGCGGCCTTGAGCTTGTGCGCAACCGGGTTGGCGATCAGGCGGGCGGTGCATTCGAAGAGCTCCTCGCGCACCTCCAGGGCGTTCTCACGCAGCGTGGTGCCGGTCGCGGTGAGGTCCACGATCGCCTCCACCAACCCGGTGAGCGGAGCCAGCTCGACCGAGCCCTTCACCTCCACGATCTCCGCCTGGCGGCCGGTCTCCTCGAAGTGGCGGGCGGCGATCAGGGGGTACTTCGTGGCCACGCGCATCACCCCCAAGCGGCGCAGCGCCTCCGCCGCGGGGTCGGGCTGGCCGGTGATCGAGGCGAGCACCATCGTGCAGCGGCCGTATCCGAGGTCGAGCAGCTCGTACACCTCGCGGCCGATCACCGACTGGCCGGTGGCGGACGCGCCCCCGAGGGCGCGCTCGGCGAGCACGTCCTTGCCGGTGATCCCGATGTCGGCGGCGCCGGCCTCCACGTAGGTGGGGACGTCGGAGGGGCGCATCGTGATCACGCCGATCTCCGCGAACAGCAGCTTACGGTCGTTGGAGCGCAGCTCGACGGTGTCCACCCCCAGCTGCGCGAGCAGCGCGACGGTGTCATTGAACAGGGCGCCGCGCGGCACGGCGATCGTGAGGCCGTTGACGGCGCTCACCGCGTCAGCCCCGCTCCCCGGCCGCGCTCCTCCCCGGCGAGCGCGATGTGCAGACGGTCGATGCCGAGCGCGAAGCCGACGGCGGGCAGCGAGCGCCCGAAGCGCCCGAGCAGCTCGTCGTAGCGTCCGCCGCCGCCCAGCGGGGCGCCGAGCGCGGGGTCGTACACCTCGAACACGGCGCCGGTGTAGTAGCCAAGGGAACGCACGAGGCCGAGATCGAAGATCACCCGCTCGGCGACCGCGGGCTCGAGCAGCTCGTGCACCATGCGCATCCCCGCGACCGCGTCGGCGGCCGGGCGCGGAAGGTCAGCGAGCACCTCGGGCCCACCGCGGCGCTGAGGCACGCTCACCAGCAGCTCGGCCTCGCGCGCGGGCAGGCCGGCGTCGCCCAAACGGCGCTCGAGCTCCACGAAGTCTCTGCGCGCGAGCGCCTCCAGCAGGTCGGGGCGGACGTGCTCGCGCACCTGCAGCCCCGCCATCAGAGCGGGGAGGAGCGAGGCGTCGCCCAACCCGACGCGGTAGCCCTGCAGGCCGGTGGCGTCGAGCGCGCGGCAGAGCACGGTGAGTGCCTCGGCGGTGCCCTCGGGGGCGGGCGAGCCGATCAGCTCGATGCCGGCCTGCAGCAGCTCCCGGGGCTGTCCGCGCTGGGCGCGCACCGCGCGGTAACAGTGGGCGAGGTAGCAGAACCGCAGCGGCGGTTGCGCGTGCGGGTAGCGGGTGGCGACGACGCGCGCGATCGGGACGGTCATGTCGGAGCGCAGCACCAGCAGCGCCCCGCTCTCGTCGAACAGCCGGTAGGCGGGCGAGGCGGGCAGGGCGGGGGTGGGCGGGTCTCCCAATCGATCGGCGCGCGCGAGCACCGCCTCGTACTCCAGCGCGGGCGTGTACACCTCGCCGTAGCCGGCGCGTTCGAAAACTCCGCGCAACGCCTCGGTAATCGCGCGCATCTCGCGCATCTCGTCGGGCAACACGTCGCGCGTGCCGCTGGGGATCGGATGGGTCATGGCCCGTAGCAGGCTAAACGTGGACGGCGGGCGATGGCTCGACGGCGACGCGCTCGATGTTGGCGCCGAGCTCGCGCAGGCGCTCGTCGATCCGCTCATACCCGCGGTCGATCTGGCGGATGTTGCCGATTTCACTGCGCCCGTCCGCGCACAGGGCGGCCAGCAGCATCGCCATGCCCGCGCGGATGTCGGGCGACTCGACGCGCTCGCCGCGCAGGCGCCGGGGGCCGGTGACGATCGCGCGATGGGGGTCGCACAGCACGATGTCGGCCCCCATCAGGATCAGCTTGTCAGTGAAGATCAGGCGGTTCTCGAACATCCACTCGTGGATCAGGATCGAGCCCTCGGCCTGGGTGGCGAGCGCGAGCGCGATCGAGGTCAGGTCGGCGGGGAAGGCCGGCCAGGGGCCATCTTGGATCTTGCTCTTGTACTCCCCCACATCGGCCTGCACTACCAGCCGCTGTCCACCGGGCACGAGGACGTCGTTGCCGTGCAGCTCGGTGCGCAGGCCCAGCCGTTCGAAGACGAGGCGGATCATGCGCAGGTCGCCGGGGACGGTGTCGCACACGCGCAGCTCGCCGCCGGTAACGCCCGCGAGCGCGATGAAGCTGCCGATCTCGATGTGGTCGGGGGCAACGCGGTGCTCGCAGCCGTGCAGTTGCGCGCGTCCGTTGACCGTCAGCAGGTTGGAGCCGATGCCCTGGATGTCGGCGCCCATCTTCACCAGCATCCGCGCCAGGTCCTGTACGTGCGGCTCGGATGCGGCGTTGCCGATCACGGTCTGCCCGGGGGTGAGCGCGGCTGCCATCAGCGCGTTCTCGGTCGCCATCACGGAGGGCTCGTCCATGAACACGTCGGTGGGCCGCAGGCCGCCCGACGTGGTGAGCACGATGTCGCGCCCGCAGTGCACGCGCGCGCCCATCGCGCGGAAGGCATCGAGGTGCGGGTCCAGGCGCCGGCGGCCGATCACGTCGCCCCCGGGCGGGGGCATCACGGCGCGCTGGAAGCGCGCCAGCAGCGGCGCCGCGAGCAGGAACGAGGCGCGAATCTGCTCGGCGAGCTCTGGATCAACCTCGACGCCGTGCACATCGGCGGCGCACAGCGAGAGCTCGTTGGGCCCTACCCACGCGACGCGCACCCCCAGCTGCTCGAGGATCGCGACCATCGCCTCGACGTCGCGGATGCGGGGCACATTGCGCACGAGCACCTCGTCCTCGGTGAGGACGCAGGCGGCGAGGATCGGCAGCGCCGCGTTCTTGTTCCCGGCCGGGATGAGCGTGCCGGAGAGCGGGACGCCGCCTTCGATGACGAACTTCTCCATAGGCTTCGAGCGCCCCTCGCGGCCGAGGATCGGGCCGGCGCGGCGTCGTGAGCCAAGGGTAACAGCCATGTGTTGGAGTTCGCGCATGGCGGCGTGGAACCTGCACGCGCGGCGGCCTTGTCTCAATTGGGCCGCAAACCACCGACTGGACCTGTTCGGCAGCGGTTGGCGGCAGCAATGAGGGGTCCAGGAGCCGGGTGGTCGCCCGATGCACGTCATATGGTCACCCGACCAGGCCGAGACTGCCCGAGCGGCGGTCTCCGGCACGGCCCCGCGCAATTTTCCTTGCAACAGCGAGCGCCCGATCTGGCTCAACCGCGCCACTTCCGTGGCGGAGGACGGGACCCGCACGTATGTTCGGCCGCTTCCGTCCGAAGGGACGCCTACAGTGCGAACACATGTTCTGTTCACCCCGGACATCGAAGCTCACGCAGCGCGCCCGGGATGCGCTTGCGCTGGCCCGTGCGTTCCTCCTACTCGAGGACGGCGATCCAGTCGACTGGGAGGTCGGCAGGGAGGAGCTCGCGGCAGCGTCCATGGAGGGCCGACGCCTTCACGAGCCCGCCTGGGTTCCCGCGCACCGCGCGTCGCCGCGTGTTCTGAGGGCCCCGCGGCGGGGAGGCCAGCCGGTCGCCCCGCCGCAGGTGTGCCTCTGCCCCAAGGGAAGCACGCCCCCTGCTTCGAGCGTGCCGAGGTTGCCCCAGCCCCGAGTCCAGCACTCCCCGTTTTGTATCGCTCCTCAGCCTCAGCGAGGCACGAGCACCACGACCGGCAGCTCGCGCTTGGCGATCGACTCGTAGTGGCTGTAGCCGCTGTAGAGTCGCACAAGCCGCGGCCACAGCTCGGCGCGCTCCTGTTCAGTGGCGGCGCGCGCCCGGACGGGGTGGGTATGCCCGCGCAGCACCGCCTCGGCATCGGGGTGGCCCTGCAGGTTGAACCACCACGCGGGTGGGCGGGTGGAGGCGGCGTTGGAAGCAACAACCGCGAAGCCCTCTCCCTGAGCGACGAACAGCAGGGGAGCATCGCGCACCCGGCCGCTGCGACGCCCCGTGGTGCGCAGTACGAGGATGTCTCCGCCAAGCGCGCGGCCGGCGATCCGCCCGCCGCTGTGCCGCACGAGCCAGCCGTGCAACTGCGTCGCGCGGGCGCTCCCGGGGCGGTGGGCAAGGTGGGGACTGATGCGGGCAAATACGTCAGCGATGCTGAGCATGGCGCAAGCGTATCCGACGCCGCGAACAATCGCCGACGGCCCTGACGTCAGGGGAAAATCGCCCACAACCACAACGAGCCGCCCCGGAGGGCGGCTCGTTGATAGAAAAACCGGCGGCGTCCTACTCTCCCGGGCCCTTGCGAGCCAAGTACCATCGGCGCTGAGAGGCTTAACTGCTCTGTTCGGAATGGGAAGAGGTGTTTCCCTCTCGCCAAAGCCACCGGAAAAAGGCGAGAGACCACCTCCCCGGTCCTTCAAAACTGCACAGCGCCACGCGGGTACCACCTGAAATCAAAAATCCGTCAAGCCCTCGAACCATTAGTACCGGTCTCCTACGGACGTTACCGCCCTTCCAGATCCGGCCTATCAACCTGGTGGTCTACCAGGGGTCTTACTCCCTCTAGGGGATGGGAGAACTCATCTTGAGGCCGGCTTCCCGCTTAGATGCTTTCAGCGGTTATCCGATCCACACGTAGCTAGCCTGCTATGCCCTTGGCAGGACAACAGATACACCAGAGGTGCGTTCATCCCGGTCCTCTCGTACTAGGGACAAATCCTCGCAATTCTCCAACGCCCACGGCAGATAGGGACCGAACTGTCTCACGACGTTCTGAACCCAGCTCGCGTACCGCTTTAATGGGCGAACAGCCCAACCCTTGGGAGCAACTCCACCCCCAGGATGCGACGAGCCGACATCGAGGTGCCAAACCGGGCCGTCGATGTGGACTCTTGGGCCCGATAAGCCTGTTATCCCCGGAGTACCTTTTATCCGTTGAGCGACGGCACTTCCACTTGCTACCGCCGGATCACTAAGACCTGCTTTCGCACCTGCTCGACCTGTCGGTCTCGCAGTCAAGCTCCCTTGCTACCTTTGCGCTCTACGCACGATTTCCAACCGTGCTGAGGGAACCTTTGTGCGCCTCCGTTACATTTTGGGAGGCGACCGCCCCAGTCAAACTACCCGCCTGGCACTGTCCAGCACCCGGATTCACGGAATGCTGTTAGAAACCCAATACACCAAGGGTGGTATCTAAAGGATGGCTCCACGCCGGCCGCAACCGGCGCTTCAAAGCCTCCCACCTATCCTGAGCGAGATGCACCGAATCCCAATACCAGGTTGTAGTAAAGGTTCACGGGGTCTTTCCGTCTAGCCGCGGGTACTCGGCATCTTCACCGAGACTGCAATTTCACCGAGCCCCTCGTTGAGACAGTGCTGAAGTCGTTACGCCATTCGTGCAGGTCGGAACTTACCCGACAAGGAATTTCGCTTAACATCTTACTCTATTCACTTTGAGTAGAGCGGAGGGCGTGTCCTCTTGTGCACCACGCCTTCCCTGCATATCGCCATGCAGATGGGACCATCTCATGATCCAGTGTCCTGGACCTCCGGCGTATGGCCTCTGAGGATTCTGATCAGATCCTGTCTGGGCTTTTGGCGATTCATCGTCTGAGTGATCTCCGCGATATCGGCCAGACCCCCATGGGTCCGGTGGATACCGGCATCAATCATCTCAACACAGCGGGCAAACTTCTCAAAATCCCGCTGCTTCGATGAATGCATTGGATGTGCCGTAAAGAAGGGAATGATCGTGTCGATCAAATCCTCCCGTCGACGCACCACGTAGCGATACAGGTGTTCCTTGTGGTTGTCATATCGCTTGTTTGCGATAATTCCACCCACACCGAAGAAGTCCACAAGCTCATCGAGACACGAGACGCTCTTTGCGCCCTGCGTCACAGCAAACTCATGGGCCACCTGATAGCCGGTCTTGTAGCCTTTCCGACCCGCTCGGTCATGTTGCCGAACGAAGCCGATGGAGAAGCAACCCTCTCCGTCTACAAAACCAATAACCCAACCAGTCTGAAGCAGCCTTTCCTGCTGATTTTCTGCACCCATCACATTGTCACGGTACCATCCACTTCGGACGGAAACCGTAGTGTGGGATACTCAGATTTTCCAGCATATGGCCGGATGCGCACCACGTAGTTACCTACGTGGGGGGCAACGATTCACCTTAGGACCGTTCCTGCTGTTACGACCTGGACTTTCCCAGGCGGTCCGCACATTTCTGGCGGACTCTCATGGTCGCCCATGAGAGCGGACTATCTCATCTCGCCCCCGGTCTGGGGGACGAGCTTGGCGTATAGTCTCTGAGGATTCCCAGGGCCTTCGACGCCGTCCAGGACACCGCTTGCGCGGTCGACCGTCCTGGTCCGACTGGACCCTGGGCCTTTCCTGCTGATTGTCCGCACCCGACACATTGTCACTGTAGCGCACCGCTCAGACAGAACGTTGCGTACGAGTAGCGCGGGATACACGGATGTTCCAGCATATAGCCAAGTTTTACAACTACCTCGGTCAACTGACCCGATATGAGCCGGTTCTCGATCGCCTCTCGCGAGGCGGTGGGGCAAGTGTTGTGCTTACCCGACAAGGAATTTCGCTACCTTAGGACCGTTCCTACTGTTACGACTTGGACCGAAGTCCAAGTCGTAACAGTAGGAACGTGCCTAAGGTAGCGAAATTCCTTGTCGGGTACACACAACACTTGCCCCACCGCCTCGCGAGAGGCGATGGAGACCGGCAATCGGGGAAACCCTAATGAGACGTTGGCAAAGGGCAATCCCGAGGGAAGTCCTAGTGACACGCCTCTCCTTTCGGATCAGTCGTTAGGGGGTCACTAGGACTTCCCTCGGGATTGCCCTTTGCCAACGTCGACATTAGGGTTTCCCCGATATGAGCCGGTTCTCGATCGCCTCTCGCGAGGCGGTGGGGCAAGTGTTGTGCTTACCCGACAAGGAATTTCGCTACCTTAGGACCGTTCCTACTGTTACGACTTGGACCGAAGTCCAAGCGGTAACAGTAGGAAGCATATAAGGTAGCGAAATTCCTTGTCGGGTAAGCACAACACTTGCCCCCACCCGCCCTTCTCGCTCGAATACCGGCTCATATCGGGGAAACCCTAATGTCGACGTTGGCAAAGGGCAATCCCGAGGGAAGTCCTAGTGACCCCCTAACGACTGATCCGAAAGGAGAGGCGTGTCACTAGGACTTCCCTCGGGATTGCCCTTTGCCAACGTCGACATTAGGGTTTCCCCGATATGAGCCGGTTCTCGATCGCCTCTCGCGAGGCGGTGGGGCAAGTGTTGTGCTTACCCGACAAGGAATTTCGCTACCTTAGGACCGTTCCTACTGTTACGACTTGGACCGAAGTCCAAGCGGTCGGCACATTTCTGGCCGACTCTCATAGTAGCCCGTGAGAGTCGGCCAGAAATGTGCCGACCGGCTGGACTTCGGGTAGTTCGTAACTTTCGTAAGGTAACAAACCCTTGTCGGGTAAGCACGACGCTTGCCGGCCGCCTCGCGAGAGGCGATCGAGAACCGGGTATTAGGGGAAACCCTAATGTCGACGTTGGCAAAGGGCAATCCCGAGGGAAGTCCTAGTGACACGCCTCTCCTTTTCGGATCAGTCGTTAGGGGGTCACTAGGACTTCCCTCGGGATTGCCCTTTGCCAACGTCGACATTTAGGGTTTCCCCGATATGAGCCGGTTCTCGATCGCCTCTCGCGAGGCGGTGGGGCAAGTGTTGTGCTTACCCGACAAGGAATTTCGCTACCTTAGGACCGTTCCTACTGTTACCGCTTGGACTTTCGGTCCAAGTCGTAACAGTAGGAACGGTCCTAAGGTAGCGAAATTCCTTGTCGGGTCACGCAGGGACACTTGCCCCACCGCCTCCGCGAGAGGCGATCGAGAACCAGGTGGTATTCGGGGAAACCCTAATGTCGACGTATGGCAAAGGGCAATCCCGAGGGATGACCCAGTGACCCCCTAACGACTGATCCGAAAGGAGAGGCGTGTCACTAGGACTTCCCTCGGGATTTCCTTTGCCAACGTCGACATTAGGGTTTCCCCGATATGAGCCGGTTCTCGATCGCCTCTCGCGAGGCGGTGGGGCAAGTGTTGTGCTTACCCGACAAGGAATTTCGCTACCTTAGGACCGTTCCTACTGTTACGACT
>CAWBSO010000001.1:0-721168 GCA_963791485.1 uncultured Solirubrobacterales bacterium | reverse complement strand
CGCTGTCGTCCTGGCTCTCGTCGTGTTTGCTCTGGCTCTGGTCACGGCGCTCGAGCGTCGGGGCCGAGCGCAACAGCCCCTGCGTGTAGGGGTGCGCAGGAGCAGCCAGCACCTGCTCGGCGGTGCCCCGCTCGACGATCAGCCCGGCCTGCATCACCGCGATCTCGTCAGCCATCTCGGCGACCACCCCGAGATCGTGCGTGACGAGCACGAGCGCCATCCCGAGCTCCTCGCGCAGGCGCCGCAGCAGCGCGAGGATCTGCGCCTGCACGGTCACGTCGAGCGCGGTGGTGGGCTCGTCGGCGATCAGCAGCTTCGGCTCGTTGGCGAGCGCCATCGCGATCATCACGCGCTGGCGCATCCCCCCGGAGAGCTCGTGCGGGTAGGCATCCACGCGCCGTGACGGCTCGGGGAGGCCCACCAGATCCAGCAGCGCGATCGCCTGCTCTCGCGCCGCGCGGCGCGAGACCTCGCGGTGGGCGCGGATCCCCTCTGCTATTTGCGCCCCCACGCGGTACAGCGGGTGCAGCGAGGAGAGCGGGTCCTGGAAGATCATCGCCAGCTCGTTGCCGCGCAGCGCGCGCATGCGCCGCTCGGGCAGTGTCAGCAGATCGACGCCCTCGAACAGGATCCGCCCGGAGATGCGCGCACCCTGGGCGCGGGTCAGCCCCATCGCGCTCAGCGCGCAGACGCTCTTGCCCGAGCCCGACTCGCCCACGATCCCGAGCGTGCGGCCCTGCTCGACCTCGAAGGAGACGCCGTTCACGGCGTGTACCACCCCGCCTTCGGTGGGGAACTCCACATGCAGATCCTCGACCTTCAACAGCGGTTGGCCCGGCACCGTCATGAGACCACCACCCCGGGCGGAGCTACGAGTGCCGCCGCCGGATCATTTGAAGCGCACCCGTGGGTCGAGATACGCGTAGGAGATGTCGACGAAGATGTTGGCGACGACGATGAACAGCGCCGCCAGCAGCACGGTGCCCTGGATGATCGGGAAGTCGGCGTGCGTGAGCGCGTCGTAGTTCAGCCGCCCGACGCCGGGGATGTCGAAGACGACTTCGATCAGCAGCGCGCCGCCGAGCAGCGTGCCGAGGTCGAGGCCGAGCACGGTGACGATCGGGGTGATCGCAGCGCGCACTCCGTGGCGCAGGATCACGCGCCGCTCGGAGAGGCCCTTGGCGCGCGCAGTGCGGATGTAATCCTGGTCGAGCACCTCGAGCAGGTTGGCGCGCAGCAGGCGCGCGTACACCGCGGCGAAGGTGGCGGCAAGCACCAGCCAGGGGAGGATCAGCGAGGTGAACCACTTCCCCGGGTCGCTGCTGAGGCCGACGTAGCTGCCGGCGCCGGGGAAGACCTTGAGCTTGCCGATGTCGGAGGCAAACAGGAACAGCGCGATCAGCCCCAGCCAGTATTCCGGCGCGGAGATGAACACGAGCGCGGTGCCCATCGCGGCACGGTCGAGCCACGTGCGCCGGCGCACCGCGGAGACGATCCCGACCGCGAGTCCGCTCGCCAACCAGATCACCACCGCGCCGGCGGCGAGCGACACGGTGGCGGGCAGCCGTTCGGCGATCAGGCCCCTGACCGAGGCGTCGCTGAAATAGCTGTAGCCGAGGTTGAAGTGCAGCAGCACCCCCTTCATGTAGTCGTAGAACTGGGTGGGCAGCGGCCTGTTCAACCCCAAGTCGCGGGTGATCTCGGCGATTACCTTCGGGCTCGACGTGTGCCCGGCGCGCAGCTGCGCCGGATTGGCAGTCGGGAAGAGATAGAAGAAGACAAACGTGAGCGCCGCGATGATGAACAGCAGCGCGATGCCCCACAGAACCCGGCGGATGATGTAGCGGGTCATTCCCTTGCTTTCTGCGCCTTCGTCTCACCTTCCTGCGCGCGGCGCCTGCGATTCGCCCGGCGCCTCCAATGCGCCCGGGGGCCGTCCCGCCAGGCTCAACTGCCCTGGGGGGACGGCCTGCTCCCGATCGCGACGCCTTACTTCAGCGAGGTGAAGTCGTAATCCCACGTGCCGGTGTTCCACAACTGGTTGACGGCAGCGACGCTCTTACCCTCGATCTGTGCCGCGTTCGCGTACACCTCGGGCAGTGCGGCCGCCTGCCCCACCAGCATTTCGTCAATCTTCGCCCACGCATCGGCACGCGCCGGTTCGCCCACCACCAGCGTCGCCTTTTCCATCGCGGCGTTGATCTGCGGATCGTTGAGCTGACTCCAGTTGGAGTTGCCTTCGGGTCTGATCGCGGGCCCGTAGAACGTCGAATAGAGCACCGTTTGCGGATCGGCGAAGTCGCGTACCCAACCGACGTTGGGGCAGACGTCGATCGCCTGTGCCGGCACCGTGCAGTACTTGCCGTACATGACCGATTTGTCGACGAGCGTGAGGTGGGTTTTGAAGCCTAGGCTCTGCAGCGTCTGGTCGACGATCTGCGCCATCGCATCTTCCGGTTCGCCGGTCGCGCCGACGAGCTGCAGGGTGCTGCCCCCGGTGTACTTGCCGCCGGGGTAGCCGGCGAGCTTCATGTACTTCGCGGCGACCGCCATGTCGCCTTCGGGGTGTTCGTTGTAGTCCACCTTCGGCCCCGCGGCCGCACCCGCCTGTTCGTAGCCGGCCACGGTGGGGTAGAGGAAGTGGGACATCGGCTGCCCCGTGAGCGGGCCGCCGCGCACCTTGACGATCGCGTCGCGATCGAGCGCGGCCCACACGGCCTTGCGCAGGTCGATGCTGGTGAACGGCCCGTGCGCTGTGTTCAGCGAGGCGTAGTAGGTACCCGAGCCGGGCGTGAAGGTGATCTGCTGGGGGTAGTGTTCGTAGGCTTCCTTCACGGCCGACTGCGCGGGGGTGTCGTTTTGAACGATGTCTTCGCCCTGCAGCACTTTCTGGCCGATCACCGTCGATTCGGCGCCGATGTTGATGTCGATCTGGTTGAGATACGCCGGGCGGAAGTCGGTGTGGGGGTTCCACAGGGGGTTGCGCACGAGCGTCGCCGACTTGCCCGGCTGGTAGCCGATGCCAAGGAATTTGCCTGCGCTGTCGGACTTCAGCATGTAGGGCCCGGTCGCGACGAGGTATTCGCTGCCGTACGTCGTCGGTTTGTGGGCGTCGAGCGGCTTGGCGAATTCCGGCGGCACGGGAGCCGACAGCGGCAGGCTGAGCGCCCCCACGAGCAGCGAGGCGGTGGGCTTTATTAGATGAAAGACGATCGTGTATCTGCTCGGCGTTTCGATGCCGGGGATCGGCCCCCCTGTTGCCTTTTCGGCGCCGACGACGTCACCGAAGTAGGAGCTGAAGTAGGGGTTGGCGACGTTCGGGTTGGCGCCGCGCTCAATCGCGTAGGCGACGTCGCCGGCGTTCACTTCGCGGTTGACCGGCGGGCTGAAGTAGATGTGCGGCTTGATCTGAATGGTGACGGTCTTGCCGCCATCTGAGATCGCAGGCTGGGCCGCGGCGACGTCCGGTACGAGCTTGGAGGCGTTGTTGGGGAGGTAGGAGTAGAGCGAGCGCTGCGTGGCCGAGGTGATCGTGTAATCCTCGGCGTCATACGCCTCGCCGGGGTCGAAGTGTTCGAAATCCTCGTGGTCGTACACGGTGAGCGTCCCGCCACGTTGCTTGCCGTAGAGCTGCTGGCCCACGGGTGACTCGCCCGCCTTGAGCGGGATGCTGCTCGTGGCGCTCGAGGCCGTGTTGCCCGAACCGCAGGCGGCGAGCGCAACGGCGAGCACGCCGGCGAGCAACGCCGCCGCCAACGAAAAGCACACGCGGCTTGGAGCCGCCTGCACCGATGCCATGTCCGAAGAACGATGGGCCCGGCTCAGCCGCCTGCGGCGGCCTGCGCCACCCTCGTGGCTCCTTCTGTAACGGTTACTGAACATGGCTCTGGGTCTCCTCCTCTGGTGGTTACTCAATGGAACGGCCCATGCGCGGGTTGAGAGCATCCTGCAGGCCATCGCCGAGCAGATTGAAGGCGAGCACGGTAAGCAGCAGCGCAAGCCCGGGGAACAGCATGTACCACCACGCGGTGTTGAAGATCGGAGTGGCGTCGGCGAGCATCTGCCCCCAACTGGCCGCGGGCGCGCGCACGCCGACGCCGAGGAACGACAGTGCCGCCTCGAGCAGGATGTTGGCCGGGATCAGCAGGCTGGCGTAGACGATCAGGGGTGCGGTGAGGTTGGGGAGGATCTCGCGCAAGACGATGCGCGTGTTGGATGCCCCCAGCGAACGAGCGGCGTCGACGAACTCCCGCTCGCGCAGCGAGAGCACCTGGCCGCGCACGATCCGCATGATGTAGGTCCAGTTGAACAGCGCGACGATCGCGACGATCGTGGAGACACCGGGCTGAATCGTGCCTTTGAAGCAGCCGCGCACGCTGCACGCGGCGCCCAGCCCGAGGCCGACCAGCAGCACCGGGAAGCACAGCACCACGTCGGTGAGGCGCGAGAGCAGCGTGTCGGTGAGTCCACGGTAGAAGCCGGCGAGCAGGCCGATGACGGTGCCGATCACGGTGGCAATCGCGGTGCCGATCACGCCCACCTCCAGCGACGTGCGCGCCCCGTAGACGACGCGCGCGAACACGTCGCGCCCGAGCTGGTCGACCCCGAACGGATGTGCCGCACTGGGGCCGGTGGGGCTGCCGAAGGCGCCGAGCGCGTTCGGGTTCTGCACGTTCGGGCCGGGCACGCCGGCGAGTTGCACAACCAGCGGCGCGGCGAGCGCCACCACCACCAGCAGCACGATGAAGCCGAGCGAGACGAGCGCCAGACGGTCGCGGCGCAAACGCAACCAGAACAGCCGCCACGGCGAGCGCGCGGCAAGCGCCGCGCCGGGGGGTCCCGGCCCACCGGTGTCGAACCCGCCCGCGGAGTCCCAGCCGCGGAGTCCGCCCAGCGCGGGATCGGCCACAAGGATGTCGGCGGCGCCGGTGGTCATACCACAGCGACCCGCACCGGGGCAAGTGTGTTTCTAATGTAGATCACCAGCCATAGAAGTTCGACACCATCCACCGGGCGACCTCCCGGGAAGCTTCCAAATATGGACACCCTTTTCGAGCCAATCGAGCCGCACGATCCCCGGAGCAACCGCGATCGCCTTTCCTTGTCGGCACGCAGCCCACACTCCGACAGGGATGCAAAGAACGGTCCTAACGGCGAGGGGACAGGCGCGGCGCACACGCAAGAGGCCCGTCCGCTGGCGGCGCGCATGCGTCCGCTGCACCTGGAGGAGTTCGTCGGGCAGACGCATCTGCTGGGGGAGGGCTCGGGGTTGCGCACCGCGATCGAGCAGGGCCACCCCCACTCGATGGTGCTCTACGGCCCCCCGGGCACGGGCAAGACGACGCTCGCGCGGATGGTCGCCGAGCGCTCCCGCGCGGTGTTCGAAGAGCTGAGCGCGGTGCAGGCGGGGCGCGCGGAGGTGCGGGCGATGCTGGAGCGCGCCGCCCACCGCCGCGCCACCAGCGACACCGGCACGGTGTTCTTCCTCGATGAGATCCACCGCTTCAACAAGGCCCAGCAGGACACGCTGCTGCCGGCGGTGGAGGAGGGAGTGGTGACGCTGATCGGCGCCACCACGGAGAACCCCGCGTTCGAGGTCAACAGTGCGCTGCTCTCGCGGATGCGGGTGTACGCCCTGCGGGCGCTCTCCGCGGAGGAGGTCGGCACGGTGCTGCGCCGCGCGCTCGTCTCGGGGGAGCTGATGGCGGTGCCCGCGGAGGGAGACGGGATGGCGGTGCCCGCGGAGGGAGACGGAGCGGGGACGGGCGCAGACCAGCCGGCCGAGGGGCCAGCGATTGCCGTGGCGCCCGAGACGCTCGACTTCCTCGCCGCGCGCGCCGACGGAGACGCCCGCACCGCGCTGAACGCGCTGGAGCTCGCCGTCACGACGGCGGCCGAGCTGGGGGAGACCTCCGTGGAGATCGCGCGCGCGGAGGACGCGCTGCAGCAGCGGGCGGTGCTGTACGACCGCAAGGGCGACCGCCACTACGACTACATCTCTGCGTGGATCAAGGCCACGCGCGGCAGCGACCCGGACGCGTCTCTGTACTACCTCGCGGTGATGCTGGAGGGCGGCGAGGACCCCCGCTTCATCGTGCGGCGCATGGTGATCCTCGCCTCCGAGGACATCGGCAACGCCGACCCCGCCGCGTTGAGCGTCGCGGTGGCGGCGGCGCAGGCGGTCGAGCACGTGGGCATGCCGGAGGCCAAATTCGCGCTCGCCCAGGCCGCCATCTACCTGTCTCTGGCGCCGAAGTCGAACATGGCCGGCCGCGCGCTGGGGGCGGCGCAGCGCCACGTGCGCGAGCAGGGCGCCGCGCCGGTGCCGGGGTGGCTTCGCTCGGGGCCGAGACCCGGACAGGAGGTGGGCGGCTACGACTACCCGCACGCCCACCCGGGGCACATCTCCCCGCAGGAGCTGCTCCCCGAGGAGGTGGCGGGCGCCCGCTTCTACGAGCCGGACGAGGCCGAGGCGGCGCTAGCGGAGCGGTTGGCTCAGGTGCGCCGCGCCAGGGGGCGATAATCACATAGGAATGAGCACCGTCTCGACCTCAGCCGAGGAGACCGCCCCGCCGCAGACGTTGCGCGCGCGCAACCCGGCGACCGGCGCGATCCTGGGCAGCGTGCAGGCCACCGCACCGGAGCAGGTGGAGCTGGTAGTGGGCGCCGCGCGCAAGGTGCAGCCGCTGTGGGCGCTGCTGCGCGTGGAGGACCGCGCCCGCTACATGCGCCGCGTGGCGCAGGCGATCATCGACGAGTTCGACGAGCTGGCGCGGCTGATCGGCCGCGAGCAGGGCCGCCCCCGCGCCGAGGTCGCGAGCACCGAGCTGCTGGCGGCGATCGACGCGTTGATCTGGATCGCGGAGGAGGGCGCGCGCGTGCTCGGCTCCCGGCGCGTGGGGATCCACCGCTCGATGGCACTCTCGCAACGCGCACGGGTGGCGTACGAGCCGTTCGGCGTGGTGGGGGTGATCGGCGCCGGCAGCGCGCCGTTCGCGCAGCCGCTCGCGCAGATCGCCGGCGCACTGCTGGCGGGAAACGGCGTCGTGTTCAAGCCGGCGCGGCGCGCCGGCCTCACGGGCGAGCGGATCATGGGGGTGTTGGCGCGCGCCACGCTGCCGGAGGGCCTCGTGCGGCTGGTGCACGGCGGTACGCAGGTGGGGGTGGCGCTCGCGCGCGCGCCTGTGGACAAGGTGCTGTTCACCGGCTCCCCCACGGTCGGGCGCGCGGTGGCGAGGGCGTGCGTCTCCCAGGAGAAGGAGGTGACGGTCGAGCTGGGCGGCAAGGACGCGATGCTGGTACTCGCCGACGCGCACATCGCGCGGGCCGCGAGCGGCGCGCTGTGGGCCGGCTGCGCGGGGGCAGGCCAGGCGCGCGGCTCGGTCGAGCGCGTCTACGTCGAGCGCGAGGTGTCCGAGCGGCTGCTCACGTACCTCGTCAACGGCGCCCGGGCGATGCGCATCGGGGACCCCGAGCGCGCCGGCGTGCAGATGGGCCCGCTCGCCTCCAGGCGGCGCCTCGAGCACGTGCGCGAGCTGGTCGAGGAGGCGGTCGCGCAGGGTGCGCGGCTGCACTGCGGCGGCCCCTTGCAAGCCCCGCCGGAGGGGTGCGCCGAGGAGGCCCCGTTCTACGCGCCGGCCGTGCTGAGCGGGGTGACGCACGCGATGCGGCTGATGCGCGAGCCGCTCGACGGGCCGGTGCTGGCGGTGATCGCCGTGGACTCGACCGACCGCGCGGTAGAGCTCGCCAACGACTGCGAGTACGCGCTCGGCGCCTCGATCTGGACGGCCGACCGCCCCCGGGGGCTGCGGATCGCGCGCGAGCTGCGCACGGGGATGGTGTGGCTCAACGACCACCTCCCCGCGCCGACGATCGCGCGCGGCCCATGGGGCGCGGCGGCCGGCGGCGGACTGGGCCGCACGCTCGGCGAGACCGGCCTGCGCGGCTGCGCGCAGGAGAAGCTGATCGCGTACAGCCCCTCCGGCGCGCGCGGGCTGTGGTGGCCCCCGCACGACGCGCTGCACGAGCGCGCTGCCCACGCGGTCGCGCAGCTGCGCTCCGCCCGCGACGCCGACCGCGAGCGCGCCTGGCGCCAGGGGTTGGGGCCGCTCGTGCGGGTGGGGATGCGATCCCTGCGGCGATAACCTCTTGGCATGCCCGCCCAGGCCTACGCAGGCAAGGAGTGCGTCTGTCAGCTGCGCAGGGGGATCTGCGACCAGTCGTGCGTGCGGGGGATGCTCGACACCCCCTTCTACATCGCCTGCCTGAAACTGAGCGGCCGCCGCTGCGTGGTCGTCGGCGGGGGTGAGGTGGGCTTGGAGAAGGTCGAGGGGCTGCTGGCGTGCGCCGGCGAGGTGACGCTGATCGCCCCGGGCGCGCTGCCGGCGCTGCAGGAGTACGCGCGCGAGGGTTCGATCCGCTGGGAGCAGCGCGAGTATGCGGGCGCGGCCGATCTGGAGGGCGTGTTCATGGCGATCGCGGCAACCGACGACACGGACGTGAACATCCGCGTGTGGGAGGACGCCGAGCGCCGGGCGATGCTCGTCAACGTGGTCGACGTGCCGCCGCTGTGCAACTTCATCCTGCCGGCGATCGTGCGCACCGGGCCGCTGGCGATCGCGATCTCCACCGCCGGCGCCTCGCCGGCGCTCGCCAAGCGCATGAAGCGCGAGATCGCCGCGCTGTTCGGCGAGGAGTACGCGCGCCTGGCGGTGCTGCTCAACGAGGTGCGCGGCTGGGCCAAGGACACGCTGCCCACCTACGCCGAGCGGCGCGACTTCTTCGAGGGGATCGTCGGCGGCGACCCTGACCCGATCGCGCTGCTGCGTGCGGGCGAGGAGCTGGCCGTGCGCGAGCTGATCGAGCGCGCCCAGCGCGCCTGCGCGCTCCAGGTTGCGGGCACCTGAAGGCAGCGTGGCCGCGCTCGAGCTGCAGGACCTGACGCGGCTCTACGGCGAACGCGAGGCGCTCGCCGGGGTCTCGCTCTCGCTGCAGCCAGGCCAGACGCTGGTCGTGCTCGGCCCCAACGGCGCCGGCAAGACCACGCTGCTGCGGGTGCTCGCCACACTGCTGCGCCCTCACACCGGGGAGGTGCGCGTGCTAGGGCACAGGCTGCCAGACGAAGCGTGGGCAGTGAGGGGCCGAGTCGGCCTGCTCGGCCACGAGCCACTGCTCTACCGAGAGCTGACCGCAAGCGAGAACCTCCGTTTCCACGCCCGCCTGCACGGGGTCGGGATGGAGCGGGTGCAGCAACTGCTGGACGCGGTGGGCATAGCCACTCGCGCCGAGGAGCCGGTGCGTACGCTCTCGCGGGGGATGGTGCAGCGGGTGGCGACCGCGCGCGCACTGCTGCACGACCCTGAGCTGCTGCTGCTGGACGAGCCGCGCGCCAACCTGGACCCTGCGGGGGCGGAGCTCGTGGAGCCGCTGATCGGACCTGCTTCGGGCCGCACTCGGGTGATGTGCAGCCACAATCCGGAGGCCGACCTCGATGGAGCGGACCTCGTGCTGGGTCTACGTGGTGGGCGCCCAGCGCTGCTCGCCGATCCTTCGGCGGTGGACCCGCAGGCGATCAGGGAGCTGTACCAATGAGGGTGGCGCAGGCGGTCGGAGGCCGGCTGGCCGAAACGGGGACCGATCGGGGAGACACTCGCTTCGCTCGCATCCCCGAATCGGCCAGCGCCAAAGGCGCGTGTCCCCCGGCTTCGGTCGGGCCCCTCATCAACCAGACCAGCGCCGCCACCGACGAGGCGCCGGCACGTACGGACGCGGCCGCCGATCCCCCTTCGCACTCACGGCGGCTGCCGCCCAGCTTTGCTCGCACCGTCGCGGCGCTGCTGCGCAAGGAGCTGCTGGTCGAGCTGCGCACGCTGGAGTCGGTGCCGGGGATGTCGCTGTTTGCGGTGACCGTGTTCGTGATTTTCCACTTCGCGCTCAACCGCGCCGGCGTCAACGGCGATGAGGCCTCGGGGATCCTGTGGGTGACGCTGCTGCTCGCCGCAATGCTCGGGATCAACCGGCTGTTCGTCGCCGACGCCGAGGAGGGCGGCTTCGACGGCTTCCTGCTGGCGCCGGTCGACCGCTCCGCGCTGCTCGTGGCAAAGGCGCTCGCGCTGCTCTCCTACCTGGTGGTGTTGGAGCTGGTGGCGGTGCCCGCGTTCGCGCTGTTGCTGCTCGAACCCTCGCTCGGCCCGGCGCTGCCGGATCTGGTGGGTGTGCTGGCGCTGGGCGACGTCGGCGTCGCACTGATCGGCACGCTGGTGGCCGCGATCGCCGTGCGCACCCGCGCGCGCGACCTGCTCGGGCCGCTGCTGGCACTGCCGCTGCTGGTGCCGGTCGTGATCGGTGGGGCGCGGGCTACGGCGCCGCTGCTGACGCTCGCCCACCAAACGGGACCCTCACTACGCTGGCCGCTTGAGCTCGCGCTCTATGATCTGGTGTTCGGGCTGATCGCCTACGCCGTCTTCGACTTTCTTTTGGAGGATTAAGCCCATCTCCCCCCATCTGTACGGAAAGGGCCTGCGCACGCTCAGCGTCGCCACCGTCGCCGCGATGGCGCTCGCGCTCGGCTTGGTCTTCTTCTACGCACCTCTCGAAGCCGAACAGGGCTTCCTGCAGAAGATCTTCTACGTGCACGTCCCCTTCGCGATCGTCGCGCTATGTGGCTTCGTGCTCGGCGGGCTGCTCGCGATCCAGCACCTGCGCACGCGCGACCCGCGCTGGGACATGCGCTCGTATGTGGTGATCCACATGAGCCTGATCTTCGCCGTCGGCACGCTGATCACCGGCTCGATCTGGGCGAAGGGCTCCTGGGGGCACTGGTGGGTGTGGAGCGAGCCCACGCTGGTGTCGTTCCTGATCATCTTCCTTTTGTATGCGACCTACCAGCCGCTGCGCTTCGCGATCGAAGACCCCGAGCGCCAGGCGCGCTACGCCTCCGTGTTCGCGATCACCGCGGGGGCGTTCGTGCCGCTCAACTACATGGCGGTCAACCTCTCGACCGCCTACGTGCACCCGCGCGTCTTCAGCAGCACCTCCAACCTGCCCGGCTCGATGGCGCTCACGCTGCTGGTGTCGCTGCTGGCGATGGCGCTGCTGTTCGCCACGCTCTGCAAGTACGAGCTGACAGCCAAGCACGCCCGCGGGCAGCTGCGCGCGCTGCGGCGACGGCTAACCGAGGAAACCGAGACGCCTGGACGCCGGCCGCGCAGCGCCGCCCCCTCACCCGAACCGTTGCGCCGGGCACTCTCGGAGGGTGCGTGATGGGCGTGCTGCTGGCCGATCTCCGATTGGTCGGTGAGACGCCCGCGCTGCCGCTGCACAGCGCCGGCAAGTACGTGGCGGCGGCCTACATCGTGCTGTTCTTGCTGGTGCTGATCTACGTGGCGATCATGGCCATCCGCCTCAGCCGCATCGAGCGGCAGTTGGGGGAATTGCTCGAGCTTTCCGAGCGAGAGATCCACGAGCCCGAAGCCGTCGAGCTGGAGACCACGCCCGCATGAGCGAACTGCTGGCGCTCGGCATCTCGCACAAGACCGCCCCGGTCGCGCTGCGCGAGCGCCTGGCGTTCACCGAGCCGGGCTCGGTGCAACTCGCCCAGCGGCTGCTCGCCACCGCCGAGGTGCGCGAGGCGGTCGTGCTCTGCACCTGTAACCGCACCGAGCTCTACCTCGTCGTCGGCGACTACGTGCGCGCGCAGGACGACGCGCTGGGGATGCTCGCCGACCACGCCTCGATCGGGCTCGCCGAGCTGGCACAGGAGATCTACTCGCCGCGCAACTGCGACGCCGCCCGCCACCTCTACCGCGTGACCGCGGGCCTGGAATCGATGATCGTCGGCGAGGCCGAGATTCAGGGGCAGGTCAAGCGCGCCTTCGAGGCGGCGCTGCAGGCCGGCTGCACCGGGCCACTCTCCAACCGCCTGTGGAGCGCTGCTCTGACGGCCGGCAAGCGGGTGCGCTCGGAGACCGGCATCGGCTCCAGCCACGTGAGCGTACCCTCCGCCGCGGTTGGGCTCGCCGTCGAGCTGCTTGGCGACCTACGCGAGCGCCACGTGGTGATCCTCGGCGCCGGCGAAACCAGCGAGCTGACAGCGCAGGCGCTCGCCGACCGGGGGGCCGGCACGATCTTCGTCGCCAACCGCCACGCCGACCGCGCGCGCAGCCTCGCGCAACGCTTCGGCGGCTCGGTCGTCGGCCTCGACGGGCTGCCCGCGCAGCTGGCAAGCGCCGACATCGTCGTCTCCTCCACCTCCTCCCCGCACCCGATCGTCGGCCGCGACGAGCTCGCGCAGGTGCTCGACCAGCGCGAAGATCGGAGCCCGCCCGCCCGGCGGGCTCTCATCATGATCGACATCGCGGTGCCGCGCGACATCGACCCCCGCTGCGGAGAGCTGGAGGGTGTGACGCTGTACGACATCGACGACCTCCAGCAAGTGGTCTCGCGCAACCTCGACACCCGCGCGAGCGAGGTGCCGCGAGCCGAGCAGATCGTCGAGGAGGAGATCCGCCGTTTCGCCGGCTGGCTCGGCCAGCTGGATGCGCTGCCGACCGTCAGCGCGCTGCGCGAGCACGGCGACGCGATCGTCGCGCAGGTGCTGGCGGAGAACGACGGCCGCTGGGAGTCCGCCTCACCGCGCGACCTCGTGCGCGTCGAGGCGCTCGCCCGCTCGATCGCCAACCGCATCCTGCACGAGCCCACGATCCGCCTGCGCAGCCTCTCGGAGACCCGCTCCCACGCCTCGCTGCAGCTCGTGCGCGAGCTGTTCGCGCTGCACGAGGACGGTGATGAGCGGGCATCCGGGGAAGATGCCTCCGCGCGCGCCCCCGGTGGCCAGGGCGCCGAGCTCGCTGAGGTGCACGACCTGCAGCGGCGCCGGCGCAAGGGCAAGTAGGAGCGCCGGAGGGGCCGTGCGGATCGGGACGCGTGGCAGCGCCCTCGCGCTTGCGCAGGCGCGCCTCGTCGCAGGATCGCTCGAGGCCCACCTGGCGGCATCCCCGGCGGCCGAGGCGACCTCCCTCGAGCTGGTCACGATCGCAACCGCCGGCGATGAAAGATCTGCTGGCAGCGACAAGTCCCGCTGGGTAAACGCGTTGGAGCGCGCGCTGAGCACCGGGGCAATCGACCTCGCGGTGCACTCGGCCAAGGACGTCCCCGGCGAGCTGGCCGAGGGTCTCGCGCTGGTTGGCGCACCCCCCCGCGCGCCTGCCGAGGATGTGTTGTGCGTGGCGGGGCGCTCCCCCGTCTCCCCCGAGGACCCGAGCGCCCCTCGGGCAGGCCTTGAGCAGCTGGCCGCCGGGGTGCGCGTGGGCACCAGCAGCGTGCGCCGTGCCGCCCAGCTGCGGGCCACACGCGAGGACGTGGAGGTGGTGGCGATCCGCGGCAACGTCGACACGCGCCTGCGCAAGCTCGGCGACGGCGACCTCGACGCCCTCGTGCTCGCCCGCGCCGGCCTGCAGCGCCTCGGCC
The DNA here is from genome assembly GCA_963791485.1 of uncultured Solirubrobacterales bacterium. Taxonomy (GTDB): domain Bacteria; phylum Actinomycetota; class Thermoleophilia; order Solirubrobacterales; family Solirubrobacteraceae; genus Palsa-744. The sequence goes on along the minus strand of CAWBSO010000001.1, from coordinate 707,701 downwards.
GCGAGGCCGAGATCACGGCGGTGCTCGACCCCACGCGCTTCGTCCCCTCCCCCGGCCAGGGCACGCTCGCACTGGAGGGACGTGTCGATGACGACGCCACGCGGGCGGCCGTGCAGGCAATCACCGACGCCACGACGTTCGCCTGTCTGCAGGCCGAGCGCGCGGTCGCACACGCGCTCGGGGCCAGCTGCAACACGCCGCTCGGCGCGCACGCCGTCGACTACGGCTGCGGCTGCCTGCACCTGCGCGCCTGGGTCGGGCTCCCCGACGGCTCCGCCTGGGTCGGCGACGAGCTGCTGGGGGGCTTCTACGACCCCGAGGCGCTCGGGCGCCGCGTGGCGGAGCGCCTCGTCAGCGCCGGCGCCGGGGAACTGCTGAGCCGGGCAGAGGAGCTTGCGGTTGACCACGCCTGAGCACGGTCGCGTCTTTCTTGTGGGTGCAGGCCCGGGTGACCCGGGATTGCTCACAGCGCGGGCCCTGGAGCTGATCGCCCAAGCCGACACGATCCTCTATGACCGCCTGATCCCCACCGAGGCGTTGGAGGGCGCGCGTGCGAACGCCGAGTTGCTGTTCGTCGGCAAGCAGGGCGGGGGCGAAGCGGTGCCGCAGGAGCAGACAGAGGCGCTGATGGTGGAGCGCGCGCGCGCGGGCAAGCTGGTGGTGCGGCTGAAGGGCGGCGACCCGTTCGTGTTCGGCCGCGGCGGTGAGGAGGCGCTCGCGCTACGCGCGGAGGGCATCCCGTTCGAGGTCGTGCCCGGGATCACCGCGGGCGTGGCCGCCACCGCCTACGCGGGCATCCCCGTCACGCACCGCGGGCTCGCCAGTGCGGTGGCGTTTATCACCGGGCACACTCGGGCGGATGGCACCGGCGCAGAGGCGGGTGACACAGGCCGAGATGTGGGAGACGCTGAGGGTCAACGGGAGGAGCCGGGCGGCGGCGAGGAGGTGACAGCCCTCGACTGGCCCGCGCTAGCGGCGTTCCCGGGGACGCTCGTCTTTTACATGGGCGTGCGCCAGCTTCCCCACATCGCCGCCTCCCTCATCGATGCCGGGCGACCGGCCTCGGAGCCGACGGTGATCGTCGAACGGGGCACGCTGCCCTACCAGCGCACCGTCACCGGCACACTCGCCACGATCGCCGAGCGGGCATGCGCGGAGGACATCCGGGCGCCCTCGATCACCGTGGTCGGCGCTGTCGCCGGACTCGCCACCCAGCTCGCCTGGCGCGCGCCGCTGCCGCTGGTCGGGCACACGGTGGCGGTTACCCGCGCGCGCGCCCAAACCAGCGGGCTCGCCCGGCGGCTGCGAGAGCTGGGGGCCGAGGTGGTGCAGGCCCCGGTGATCCGCATCCAGCCGCTCGCGGATCGCACCTCCACGCCGCTCGACCTCTCCCCTTACGACCTGATCTGCCTCACCAGTCCCAACGGTGTAGCCCGGCTGTTCGAGCGCCTAGCCCAGTCCGATCGTCAGCCCACCGACGCGCGCGCGTTGGCCGGTGCGCGGGTCGCAGCGATGGGCCCCGGCACCGCGCGGGCGCTGGCCGAGCACGGAATCGTCGCGGACGTCGTCCCCGAGCGCTACGTGGCCGAGTCGCTAGTGGAGGCACTCGCCGAACTGCCGGTCCGTCACGCGCTGATCGCCCGCGCGCGCGAGGCCCGCGACGTACTCCCCGACGCCCTGCGGGCCCGTGGCGCCGAGGTAGACGTGATGGAGCTGTACGAAACCGTCGCCGAGCCGCTCTCACTACCGACGCTCGCGGCAGCACGGGCGGCCGACTACATCACCTTCACCTCATCCTCCACCGTGCGCTTCTTCATGGAGGCCGTCGGTGGCAGTGCGGACCTGTCGCCGATAACGCGCATCGTCTCGATCGGCCCCGTCACCAGCGTCACCCTGCGCGAGCACGGCCTGGAGCCCAATGTGGAGGCAGAGCGTCATGACATCGACGGCCTGGTGGCGGGGCTGCTCGCGGATGCCGCCTCACGCGATGAGTGAGAGCGCTCCGCTCGGCCATCCTCGCCTGCACCTACGCAGCACCGACTCGACCAACGAGCGCGCCCGCGCACTCGCGCTGGCAGGGGCGCCGCACGGCACGCTCGTAATCGCCGCCGAGCAGACCGCAGGGCGTGGGCGACAGGGACGCCGCTGGAGCGCCCCGGCGGGCAGCGCGCTGTTGATGTCGCTGCTCCTGCGGGAGCCGCCCCCACTGCTGCCGTTGATCGGAGCCGTGGCGGTGTGCGACGTGGCCGGGGACGACGCCCGTGTCAAGTGGCCCAACGACATCGTGGTAGCCCGTGGCGGGAGACTCGCCAAGCTCGCGGGGATCCTGATCGAGGGCCGCCCGCAGGAGGGCTGGGCGGTGCTCGGCATCGGCGTCAATGTGGCCGTGCGGGTTGAGGAGTTGCCGGTCGAGCTGCGTGACACCGCCGCCAGCTTGGGGCTGCCGAGCGAGAAGATCGAGCCGCTGCTAGCGCGGCTGCTCGTGGCGCTCCAGCGACGTCTCGGGGAGTCGCCGGCCGAGGTCCTCGACGCCTGGCGCACACGCGACGCGCTGCGCGGACGGGAGATCTCGTGGACCGCGGGCCGCGGGCGCGCCGATGGAGTAGATGGCAACGGGCGTCTGATCGTTGAGCTCACTGGCGGCGGACACACCACGCTCGACGCCGGAGAGGTTCATCTCGCGGTGGGGGGTTAGCTCACTGCGCCGTATATTGAGAGGCCCAGGGGCCATAGCTCAGCTGGGAGAGCGCCTGCTTTGCAAGCAGGAGGTCACGGGTTCGATCCCCGTTGGCTCCATTCGAGAATCTCCTGCAAATTGGCACCTTTTGGGCAGGCTAGCTAAGGCTCTCAAGCCCGCCGTGGGATGTGAAATTGCCCGTTGGCCTATTTATCGGCCTAAACTCGGGCTCGCTGTCTGAGCGATGTGCCACGAGCGGACACTGATTAGGCTCATCGGCGAAGCGCATCAGCTCCCAGATTGCCTGGCGCTCGGTGGCCGTGAGGCGCCGGTTGCGGGTCTGCTGGTAGACCTCGATCGTGAACGCTGCCGAGGTGTGGCCGATCTGGTCGGAGATCCAGTGGGGATCGCGCCCCACCTGGGCGGCGAACATTGCCCAGGTCCGGCGCAGCGAGTGCGGGGTGATCTTGGGAAGCGGCCCCAGCCCTTGTTCGGCCCGCTTCTCGTTTGCCCGTTCGGCGCTGCGCTTGAGCACGCTGCTGCGAAAGCGATTTGGGTCACGGCGGCGACCGGTCTTGGTCCCAAAAAAATGGTCTGATGGTCCCATTGGGAAGCCGTCTCGAAGCCGCTGCTCACGGTGCCGGAGGAGCTCGTCGCGGGTCCAGAGCGTCATCTCGACCTCACGAATGCCCTTGGGGGTCTTTGCGTCGGGGAGCTTAAAGCGCGATCTGGCAAGGTCGACGTGCGAGCAGCGAAGATCGCAGAGCTCTGAGATGCGAAAGCCCTCGAGATCGAGGGTCGCCAGTGCGGCACGCCGACCGCTGCGCTGGTCGACTCGCTTGGCCTGGTCGAGTTCGCCAGCGGCATCCAAAAGTGAGTGCAGCTCATCGACCTCGAGGAAGGTGCGTCGTGGCTTCTCCGTAGGCATGAAGCGGTCGTCGTGCTCGCCGACCTTCATCGGGTTGACCTCGACGAGGCCACGCTCGACCGCGCGCTGCATGATCCGACTGAGTAGTGTCAAAATCTTGTTGATCGAGGAGTTCGAGAGCGGGCGCTTCGGGCGCTTATACGGCTTCTTCCCCGGCTGCTTGACCGTTTCCATCAGCGGCTTACCGCGAGCCTCTGCCCCTCGGATCACTTGAGATCGTTTGGCCAGTCCGTCTCGAAGCTCATCCACTCGTTCGACGTCGATCTCCAGCAGCTCGAACCGGCCGAGTTCCGCCTCGAGGTAACTGAGACGCCACTCAAGGTCTTCGACGCTCTTGTCGTCAAGGCCTCGATTCTTGATCGCCTCCGCGATCGAGCGTGCGAAGGGACCAAACGGCTGATGCCCGTCCGGCCGCGCAACGCTCGTTGGCTTGGCACTGGTCTTCTTCACCGGCGGCACCCATGTACCGCGGTCTACCTTCTGGAGGATGTCCTCGAGTTCGATCTCGGCCCGCGTGCGGTTCCAGCCCTGCAGGTTGGTGCCGAAGACCAATCGATGGCGTCGGCCGTACGCATAAAGCCGCGCGCCGAAGGTGATCGTCTTGCTGTCCTTCCACGTATGTTCAGTGACCTCGCCGCTGTTCGGTCGTCCCATCAGGGCCATCCATCCTGTAGTTGTCTAGGTTTCCGGCGCATCGATTCCGTGCGGACGCAACCTTGGCGTCCTGGTCCGACTACGTTAGCCTCGACGGCGCGAGCCGTGTGGAGGCTGCTTCCGCGAGCGCATCGCTCTCTGCGCAGTTTGGAGATCAAAGCGTAGACGTGCCTTGGGCCCGTCGCCGAGGCGCATTGCACCAAGATCCATCGCGTGGGCGTAGACGTAGTCGACTGAGACGCCCAGCTTCCGAGCGAGTTCCTTGGGGTCGAGGAGCTGGTGCGCCCCTCCCGCAGGACGGTCGAGGAGCTGTACGACGCGGTGCGCGGCGCGCTCGGCGATTGCCTCGATGTCCTCGTGGTCTAGAGTCACGAGAAACAAAAATAGCAAAGATAGCATTATCATGCAAAGATCGTGCAGGTGCTATCGGGGTCGATTGGTGGGCTGCCGTAGACCACGCACGGGCGCAGGCCGTTTCGCGCGTCAGTCCAGACCTGCCGAGGCGCTGTGTAGCAGCACCTCGATCTTGAAGTCCGCGATCCTGCCCGGCGCCATGCGCAGGCCAACGCAGGTCACGCCTTCACGCTTCAGTCGTCGTGCGTAGCTGCGGCTGATGCGCTTCTTCCACGGGTGCCGTCGCCACCCGTTCGCCGGCGTAAAGTGTTCGGCGATGACGGGCATCGGGTCTCCTTGGTGCTCGCGCGCGTAGCGCTCGACGCACGGGATGGGCTGGATGCTGTGGTGGCCCATCCTCAGCACCCCCTCTGCGCGATCCGCCACCAGGAGGCGGTCTTCTGGGGCCGCGCGATCGTGGCGTGGTGCTCGTCGAGCAACTTGACGGCGGTGCGGCCGTGCCGGATAGTCGCAACCGTGACGAACGGATGGGTCCGGGTGCGCGCCACGCGGTCGCCGACCTGGATCTGGCCCGCTTCGACGCGCTCGTACTCCTCGAGGTCGTCCAGCTCGCCGCTGAGGTCTTCGACCTCGGCCTTCCACGACTGCGCCTCGCGCGCGTCGGCTTCTTCCTCGGCGACGACGGGGATGGTGGCGACCTCGTTCCACGGGTACTGCAGGGCGCGCGAGGCGACGTGCAGCGTTTCGCGGTTGTACTCGTCGGCCAGCACGTCGGGGGCCGGCGGGATGCAGCCGCGGTGGCGCTTGTCAACGCGCAGGACGGCTTCGGCGCGGATCTGCTCGTCGGTCGGCTCGCTCTCGTCGCGCTCGACGCAGATGCGTTGCGGGGCGGCGAGCATGGTTCCGAGACCACCCTCGAACGCGAGGGTGACGACCGTGCCGTCCTCGCGCTCGTCCAGGCCGACCTTCTCGATTGGGCGACGCTCGTACAGGCCCTTGTGGCGGGTCACGAGCACGTCGCCGGCGCGGGCTTCATCAGCGGTGATGATCTGCTCCTTGACTTCGTTGGCAGCGCGCTCCTCGAACGCGATCACGGCCTCGCGGCCGATGCGGTCGATCAGCTCGGCGGTGATCCAGCGGCGAACCTCGCCGGCGTAGTAGCCACCGACGCGCTGGGTCTCGCGGTAGTCGCCCATCAGCTCGCTCGTGCTGCGCGTCTTGAGCATCGCGGCAGCCCGAGCGACGAGCACCTCATCACCGCCGCCCTGTCTGATGATCTCCTCGACCGGAACGGTGATCCCGTACTCTTCGGCCAGAGCGCGCCGGATCGCCGGGAACCATTCCGGCCGCGGCGCAAGTGCGCAGGTCTTCAGCGTCTCGGCGAGGTTGCGGTCGGTCGGCTCAAGCGGCTTGCCCTGCGCGACCGTCTCGAGGTAGAACTTCCTCGCGTATCTGTGAGCGGCATTTCGCTCTTGGGTGCTCATGCTGCGCTCCCTTCGGGGATCGGGGCTCGCTGGGTGCGGGCCGTTGCCCGATCGCCGCGCACGCGCAGCGTGCGAAAATCGTGAGGGCGAGGCCCGCGCACCCCGGCTCCTGCGCGCCGTGATCGCCCGCTCAGGTTTCCTGGGGCGCCGCAGGATCGAGGCGTGGGGGCTGCCAGTACCCGTAGACGCAGCGTGTTCCTTGACGGCTGGGGTCGTGGGTGTCGTGGATCACGCCGTCGATCACGGCGCACAGGTGGCCTGAGAGGCGCACGACGAGCCGGCCGGCGGGCAGCTCCTCGGTGCGCAGATGAACGGTGGTGCCTTGGCCGATCTTCATGGTCGCTGTCCAGACCCAGCCATGCTCGGCGAGATAGCCCCGGTAGATGTCGGGGTGTACGCCGGTGCGCGGGCTGGTGTGAGCCTGGGCGCGAGCGCCGTAGCGGCGCTCAAGACGCCGGCGCACTACCGGGTCGTTGAGCGTCGCCTCGTGCAGCGCCTGGTAGACCTCGGTATAGGGCAGCTCGCACGCGATGGCGATGGCGCGCACAACGCAGTCGCCCGCTTTGCCGGTGAAGCCCGCGGCGGCGCGCCCGCCGTCGTCGGCGACCCACATCATCAAGCGGCCCTTCGATGATCGGACTCGCCGGGGATGAGCCGCCGGCCGGTGGTCGCGGGCGCGGCCAGCGTGCGAGTCGTGCCCTGCTCGCTGAGCAGCCGCTCGCTGGTCGCGTCTCTCTCCAGACCGGGGAGCACCTGCTGCGGCGGCGCGCTTACGGCCTGTAGTCCTTCGGGCAGGCGGATGTTGCGCCAGCGCATCCAGCCTGTCCCGTCGATGCTGTCGCAGCCGATCTCGGCGGCGTAAGCGATTCGCTTGAGGCTGTTGACGCGCCCCATGTGAACCCACAGGCCGCGGCGCTTGGCGTCGCGGACGAGCCCTCGCGCCGAGGGTCCGAGCTTCCAGCCGGTCGAGCCGCCGATGAACAGCGCGTCGATGCGCGGCCACACGGTACTCAACCATCGGCCCATGTCTTGGAGGCCGTCCTGTGCGACCAGGGCGACCGGCAGGCCGCGGCGCGCGGGGCCGGTCCACCAGCACTCGAACTGGCGCGCGGTCTGATAAGCATCGGCTACCACGTCAGGGACGGCGACGAACAGGCACCGGCCACCGACGTGGTGCAGCCGGTCGAGCATCGTGTAGTAGGCGCAGGGGTCCAAATGCTGAAAACAATCGTTATCAGCCGCCCAAGGCACCGCGCGCGCGATCGTCGCCGGCAGTGCGTTGTAGTGGCGCGGCTGGATCAGGCGCCCAAGGTTCGGGTGGGCGAACTGCACCATCTGCGGCTCGGCCTGTGTCGCCAGCAGCAGCATCAGCACGCCTCCAAAGTGAGCTGCTCGTTGCCGCGGGCGTACTTGCTGCTCTCGAGAATGGCGCCGGCACCGATCTCAATCGGGTCGAGACTGCCCACATGGAGCGCGACGTCGGCGAGCCAGTCGATCGCCTCCGGCGATTTGAGGTCGCGGGCGCAGTCAAGGCCGGTGCGCATGAGACGGCCGGCAGCTTTCCCGGCGGCGTTTCGCCGCGCGGTAAGGGTGGTAGTCACAGTTCCACCTCCCTGGGGCTGACGCCGAGCCCGTCCCTTGCGATGAGCGCGAGCAGCTCGCTACGAATCCAGGGGCATGGCCTCTGCTGGCCTCCCTCGGGCACTTCGCCGACCCGGCGAGCGAGCCACGTCGTGTCACCAGCGCAACTGCCGGGAGGGCGGTCTCTGAACCGGCCACAGCGCGCGGCGATGTCGCTCATCGTCACTGTGCCGAGGCGAAGCTCTCGCTGGATCGCTTCACGCAGACCGCGGTTGAGCACGATCGCGCTGTCATCGAGGCGCTGTGCCTCATAGCGCAGACGCCGGACGCAGACGCCCACAGGGCAGTGGCCGAGCGCGTCGCGTGTCAGCGTACGCGCCGGCTCGTAGGCTTGCAGGCCGCCGATGACATCACGCAGCGTCACTGCGTCGAAGGGCTCGCAGCCGGGGTGCTGCGAGCGCGTCCAGCGAAGCTCGGGCGCCTTGCTGGGGTCGGTCGGGATCTCGCGCAGCGTGTAGAGGTAGCCCTCGGCGTCACGCAGCCTGGCCGACGGCAGGGTCTCCCCCACGCTGGTGGACGGGACCTGATCGGTGTGAGCAGGTGTGACTTGGAAGTCCTGCGGTGTCACAGCACGGCAGTGGCCTCGGGTGGGATCAGCGAGGTAGAGGTCGCACACGACCCGTGCGTTCTCCGCAGGCTCTTTTGCGGCGAGCTGCGCGACCATGCGCCCGTCGCTGAGGGTGCCGAGCTGGTAGTCGACGACGAGCGCACTGCCGTCGGGTTGCTGTATGCGCAGCACCTCGCGCTGCTGTGCTGTGTCGAGCGCGCGATAGCGGCCGAGGCGGCGTGTGCGCTCCCGATCCGGGGCGGCCAGTGGTGTCGGCAGGGTTTGTTGAGGTGGTGCTGCTGTGGTGGTACTCATGGTTCTCCTTCGCCGGGGTTTGAGCCCGCCGGGCGCGGGCCGTTGCCCGACCTCCCGCGCACGCGCAGCGTGCGATCATCGGGAGGGCAACACCCGGCGCGCTCGCGTGCAACAGCGCCCAGCGAGCGGCCTGCGAGGCGCCCGGCTGGTTGAGTGACTGAGCACCGGCGTGGCCTTGGTGTCAGCTCTCGGACGGCGGGCTTTGGTGAATGCCGAGCGCCGTGTTGATCTCGCTCGCTATGAACTTCGGTGCTTCCTTGACGAGTCCGCGATAATTGTCCGGTCGGGTGTCTCCCCAGGGACGGACGATGTTCTCGACGTCGCGCCAACCGCAGGTGACGCCTGCCGTGCCGCTCTTGGGGTAGACGGCGAGGATGAATCCGCCGCCGGCGTCGTCGTCATCGGCGTAGCACTCGGCTCGCAGCTCCTCGGGTATGACCAGTGCGCCCGCTTGTATGGCCTGCTGGAAGAGGCGCGCGGCGACTTCGCCGGGGTTCGGGTCGGCCTGGAGTATGTCGTTGCGGCCGAGATTGGGAACCCACATCTCGCGGTTGATCCGCCGCGCGTCGACTTTGACGGCGGGACCGTCATAGATTATCGTGATAGGTGAAGCTGGCTTGCTCATACCCTTGGCCTCCATTCATGTGAAATGGCGCCCGTTCTCTGCGGGTGCCGGTGGCAGCCGCCCACGCACCCCGGTAGGGGTGCGATCATGCGCGGCTGCCGGGGGCCGCTATTCTTCCGGTTCGCTGGTGCCCGCGGCCACTATGCGCGAGCACCGGCAACCACACACTCTGACACTCAAGCGCTTGTTCACAAAGGAAGTATCTTCGGAGGGACTGCGCTTGACCGAAAGAGGAAAATTGCGTCTGCCGCCGCACAGCGGCGGCCCGCTTTTTTTCCGACATGAGTATGCGCGCTAGTCCAGTTTCGGACGGGCCGTTGGTTTGTTGTGGCGGGGATCACCTGCGGTGGGATGCAGGCGGTCTGTATTCTCGGTTTCTGCTAGGCGAAGTTCTCGATTAGCCGCTCGACCTCGGCAGCGCCCTGCGGAAGGCGTCCGAGTCGTTGCGCCTGGCGCACGTAGTCTGCGACCAGCACGTCCAGCTCTCCGCACGTGGTCATGCCGTCTGTCCTATCTACGATCAGATGACGAGCGCCGTTTCCGTTGGCTGGCAGGTCGCCGACGACGATCTTTCCGCCGATGCGCTGCACGACGATGGTCCGTCGTTCGGCGCCGAGGGTGTAGCAGAGAAACGGGGAGGGTTTGCCGCCTGCTGATGCTGAGGGTGTGGGGGCCTTCGGCCGAGGGGCGTTCGCCCACCGGAAGAGGGGATCACCGTGGCAGCGTTTGGGCTTGCAGTGGCAGCCGAGGGTCTGGCCGCGTAGCTCGTGCAATGCAGCCATCAGGCGCGGCTGGGTGGGTGCCCATTTTTCGTATTTCTCGATGCACTGTTCTCGGGTGCCGTCGCGTCCAACTACAAACGGATTTCCCCACTTCGTGGTGCGGTCGATCAGTACGTCGTAGTCATCGCGGTGAATGTTGACGACTCGCGGCCCGGCCTCTTCTGTTGGTGGCGTCGCCCATGTGGCACTCGACCCATACCCTGCGAGCTCGCGCGCTTGGACCTTGGCGGCGTCGCCTCGCTTGGTCGCCATGTCGTAGGAGACCTCGCGCCGCTCCCGTGTGGTCTCTGCGCGGGGAGTACGTCGCCGACCCTTCATCTGGTCAATCATGTCTCGTGCGTCCCCCCTGGTTTTCGGGGGTGTGAAGGTGGTTCCCGTCGTCTGTGCGAGAAACCGCAGGTAACGAAGCTGCTTGACGGTCGGGGGCTTGGCTGTCGTGGTCTTCGGCATCGCGTCTCCTTGAGTGAGGTTTCACCTTGAGCTGGCTCTGTGCCTTTGCCCTTTGGGGCCTCGGCGCCAGCCGAGATGGGAGCCCCACGCCACACCCTGGAGGAGATGTCAAGCAATTGATAATGTGCGATCAGTGCTCCCCCGTCAGGGGGAGACTCTCAATTGCTTTACATATCTGGAAGGGTGTGGCACCAAACCACGTCCGGCGCACCTACAGCACGCCGCACGGAGCGCCACGGGAAATCGCACACCCGGCCCCGCCGGTAGTTGCAGTGACCTTCGGCGGAGCCTTGCGAGCGAGCTCCGCCGAAGACCGTCTGATGCTTCGCTATGTTAAGAGCCGCGCCTCCGGGTCATCCGCCAACGCACGCGCAAGGATGTCCACTACGTCGGGGAGTGTGCCGGCGTGCCACTGGTAGGTCGGGACATCTTTGTAGCGCTCGGGGAACAGGTAGCGGTGGATCTCAAGCAGCGCGTCGCGGCGCAACTGGAGACGAGTCTCGATCGCCCGCAGGAATGCGTAGGCGTGGCTGAGCCTCGGTACGAGCACGACCTTGCTGTCATCCAGGCCGGGGCCAGCAAGCGTCCACCCGCAACCCGTCGAGGTTCTCCTGACCTCGACGCCCAGGCTCCCATGTCGGTAGCGGCCGGCAGCGATGAGCAGCAGTGGCGTATTCACCGTATAACCCCTCGGCTGCGTGATTGCGCGGGGAGCCGTGTTGTGCGAAGCCATGACTACCGACCCCCGCTCTGTGACATGGGCCGCTCGCCGCCTTTGGCGCCGGTGGCCTGGAGGAGAGTGGGATCCTCGTCAGACTTGTCGTCCTTGATGAGGATGTTCAGCGAAGCGGGTTCGATCTCTCCGAGCGTGTCGGGCGTGGGCAGGCGCAGCCAGCTTCGGATCTCGCACAGCAGCGCCTCGGCGGTCCCGAAGTGCTCCAGGGAGTCAAGGTCGCTGCTGGTGAGGACCGGCTCGCCGTCGGCCATCACGGTGAACTCGCGCTCCACGCAGATGGCGGGGTCATAGCTGCGTGCGCTGCCGGCGATCTCGCCCTTCTTGGCGTCCCACGCGACATAGTTCAAGTGAGCCAGCCGCGCTGCCGCGAGGACTCCCTCCAGGTCGGTGAGACCAAAGGCCAAATCACCGAATGAGAGGTGGAGAACCACACCACCGTTGACGTTGCGGCTGGCGGTGAACGATCCGTCTTGCACCTTGAACTCCGAGAGGTCGACTCCGACCAGGTGCAGCTGACGTGCCACCCTCCGCGGAATGGTGGGTGCGGGCCAGAGGGTAAGAGTTGCGTCGTAGGACTCGTGCATAGCGAGCGTCCTTTCACTGACAGGGCTCCCGCTCGGTGCAGGTGCCGGTAGGCAGCCCTCCGCACCCCGGCAGGGGTGCGATAATGAGGCTGCCGGCGCCCTCACCGCTCCACACGCCCTCCGGTGAATGCGTGACTACGCCTGGGGCTCGCGGCGGGTGTCAATGTGCCGCATCGGTGCAGCGCTGCGCGAGCCGTCGGCGGTGATCGTCTCGAGCGAGGGTCACGTCGAGGCGCTACACCCAAGGCATCCTTTTATCTTTTTTACGGATGTGCGGGGGTGAAGCGCAGGCAGGCGCAGTGTGCGTAGTCGTCGTCGCGGCCGTCGTCGAACGCGCGGATGAGGTCGCCCCGGTGCTCAACGGCGAGACAGCGAGTGTCGCCGCTCTCAGGAGGGGCGTGGGTGCTCGCGCGATGGCCGCACCGGCACAGCGGATTGTGGGTTGTGGTCTCACTCACGGCTGGTCCTCCAGGTGGCGCTTGAGCCGTAGCCGCTGATCTCCTCGGCGCGGATGGCGGTCGAGAGCTGGGGCTGGTCTCGGTCTGCGGCAAGCTCGTGGTCGTTTCCTCGCTCACTCGGTGGGGTCGCCGGTAGGCGCTGTAGACGGGTGATCTCACGGCTTGCTTCTGTGCTCGTGGCCGGCATTGCGAACGTCGTGCTGGTGCGCTCGGCGAGGATGCGCAGGTAGCGAAGCTGGCGTGCGCTTGGCGGGCGTGGACTTTGCCTCTGCCGGTTCTCGTGGTGGCTGGGGTCGGACACGCTGGCCATTGAGCAGGCCGTCCGACGGGCGCGGTGATGGCCCGTCAGGGCTTGCCGCAGGCGACGCGAAGCGCATCATCCGCGAACGGCGAGCGGTCTGCTGGCCTTGAGGCGGGTCAGGCGCCAGCCAGCCGGATTGCAGGCGGCCTGGCGGTCCGCTAAGATGTCCCAAATGAGCAAAGATGGTGCTGTTAAGCGTGGGGCGCCTGCGCGTAGTGAGAGCGAGGTGTTGGCTGCATTTGAGAGCGGGATGCACAGTTGGGCCAGTGCCGTCGAGGCGCACAAGCTTGCCCCCCCCGACCCAGGGTTCGCGGATCGTCTCGCGGTGCTCGCTCGCGGGGCGAGCGAGGCGGCCCACGTCTGTCGTGAGGCGCACGCAGCCGGCTTTGAGTGGCCGCCTGCGCGCAAGGCCGATAGCGAGCCCCCGTATGAGCTGCGGCCAGGTACTGGACGACGCGGCCCAGAGAGCCTGTGGCAGCGCTTCGACCGAGCCGTTGTCCGCCTACGCTCGATGGCCGCAGGCACAGACATGCTCGAGGTCTCACGAGCCTACGACGAGATAGCGACAACGGCCGGGGAGCTCGCGGAGACCGTCGGCGACGAAGACCGGGTAGCAGCACGCCCCCGCGCACGCGCGCGCCGCTCAGCCTAGAACCCGGCAACACAGAGAGCACGGCGCGCCGGGAGGGGAGTCGGATCCTCGCGTCTGTTATCCAGAACAGCGCTATGCTCTAGGATAGGCGCTTCTATTCATAGGCGTCGGCTGAATGGGATTGGACAGATTGGGGCATGGATGTGTTCTCCAATGCCAAGTGAGCAGGACACTCGCCCCGCAAGACGCGGCGGCACGGCGTCGCTAGCGCGCGTCGGTAGCGCGGCGTCAACGTGGTCTGAGGACTATGTGGCCGCTCGTCCCGTCCCAAACGGACGGCGGGCGTTCGGAATCTCGGCGTCGTACAGGCGAACCCAAGGTCTCCGGTGCCCACGGGTCGCGGTGCGTTCCCAACTCCCCGTTGCTGCCCTGCTCCCGCGCGAGCATCGCGTCGAGGTCCTCTCTCTTGACACGGAAGACGTGCCTGACCTTGGTCGCGGGCAGAAGACCGCCTTTGATCCAGTTGCGGATCGTCTGCGAACTCGAGCTGGAACTCCTCGGCGATCTGTTCCACCGTGAGCATTACCGGGCTATGAGGTGTCTGGTCGGCCATCCTAGAAAACAAATTAGCAAATACAGTGTGGTTTGGTATTCTTCACGACGAGGCAGATATGGCTGGGATCTACGGAGGAACTATAGTGCTACCGCGCGACGGCGATGAACTCTCGTCGGATGGCGAGGACGGGCTGATCGCCCAGGTCATCCCACTGAGGCAGCGAACGCACGAGCCCGCCCCCTATGGCCCGGAAACACTGGATGATCAGTTTCCGCCATCGAAGGATGCCCCGCTCCCGGAGCGCTCGGTCTGGGAGCCACCCACCACAGAGCTTCGCCGCCGCCACACGCAGCCCGGCTCGCCGACGGCGCTCGCGTCGTTGGCACACGGTGCCGGTAGGCTCGCGTCCCGTCTCTCGTGGCGGTTCATGGCGATAGTTGCCGTGAGCGTCGCCGTGGTGGTGGTGCTCACCGTCGCGCTCGACGGCGCCTTGGAGGGCCAGCACCAATCGGCAGCACGACACGCGAGGTCCTCCAGCCCACGGATCAACGCAACGGTGACGAGTGGCCGCCGGCCAGCGAAGCACTCTACAGCGCGGGCACATACCACCGGCGACCAGCCTCGCGGACTGCAAGCTGGGCGCCACAAACAACCCCCGGGCAGTGTTGGTCGTGTTGACGCGTCCGAAACGGCAGTGGCGAACTCGACTGCCGGCGCCACCGCAGAGACCCAGCCGGTGGCGAGGACCCCGGCGGCCCAGTCCTTGGGGAACGAGCCCAGCGAAAACGCTTCGGCGCATACGCAGGGCGCCCCAGCCGCACAAGTAGGTACATCCGCACACGTCAGTACACCCTCGACAGCTCAGAGCCAATGCGTACCCGGCGAGCTTGGATGCTGAGGCGCGGGGACACTGTGCTCCCGCGGGCGCGCGGCGCGATGCTCGTGGTTGCGTGTGGGTTCATTGTGCCTGGTGCGCTGGCCGCCCCGATGCTGATCGACCCGGCGCCCGTTTACGCCGGTACCTGGGGGCTCGGGAGCTGTGTCAACCCGAACAACTCTGCGGCGCCGAGCGAAGGATGGTCGAGCTTCGCCGTCGGAGCCGGGTACGGATCGAACAACAGCACGAGCTGTGGGCCAGACGACCCGATGCTCGCAATCCTCAGCTCGGACGCAGCTGTAGGTGTGGGCGCGGCGGAGACCCTTCAGTACAGCCCTCCCGACGGCTCGAGGCTGACCGGTGGCTCGGTTGACGTGAGCTTCTACGCAGACGGATACGGGTACGGAGCCTCGGGCGTAGCGGATGCCTCCACACCCGAAAATGTCTACAGCGGCTCAAACGTCTTCTTCCAGTGCTCTCCAGGTCAACCGGCGTGCTCGAATGGCACCAACGACTTCACTGGCGTGCTCACGATTCCCGGCGGCCGCGGCGGCGAGCTCTATCTCAGCGCGGGATGTGGCGGCCAGTCAAACCAAGGCCGAGTGTGCGATGAAGGAGGCAGCGAAGGAGCCTGGTCGCTCGTCAGGGTGTGGTGGGCCGACCTTTTGCTCGAAAACGACTCGGCGCCCACCGGCTCAGCGTTCTCTGGTTCGCTGCTTGAACCAGACGCCCACGGGACGGCGGATCTTCAGTTCACCGCCGGGGACCCCGGACCCGGTGTCTACAGCGTTACGCTAGAAATCGACGGGAAAAAGATCTACCAGGCGACCCCCAACGGTAACGGCGGGCACTGCGTCTCGGAGGGCAGCGTCTCGGGATCGCTGGTATTCGACTACCAACAGCCCTGCGAGCAGAGCGAGACCGTCGACATTCCCGTGAATACGACGGCGTTGAGCGACGGCGAGCACACGCTCAAGGTGATTGTGACCAACGCCGCGCAGAACTCGAGCGTGGTCTATGACGGCACGATCACCACCCTGAACCGCACGACCGTGAGCTCGCTGCTGAGCTCCCCACTCGTGGCAGTGCCCGGCGCTGAACCGACCTACGAGATCGTCCTCGATAAGCGCACCGCCGCGCTGGGAAAGCGTTTGAAGCGCTCCTTCGCCGCGTCGGCGCTGACGCTCTCGGGAGAGCTCCGCAACCCGGCAGGCACCCCGGCGTCCAACGTCACCGTCTCGCTCCTGGCCCAAGAGGGCAACTCCCCCGCCGGCTCGCCCATCGTGCTGGATCACACGACGAGCAACGCGGCTGGGGAATGGGAAGTGCACGCCCCGAAGGGACCTTCCCGGCTGTTGCGGATCGTCTACGGGAGCGCCGCGAACGCCGCGAACGCCGGCGCGGGGGTCGCCATCAGCGAGACCGTCTCGCCCATCCTCGGTCTGCGCGTCGGTACGCCCGGCGGTGCGCGACTGGTGTTCTCCGGGCGTCTGGCGATCAGCCCGATAGGCTCGCCGCGGCCGCTGGTCACGATCGAAACGCGCGCGGGACGCGAATGGGAGGCCGTCGGCCACGCGATCCGCGTCAACGCGAACGGCACCTACCGCTACGTCTATCGCAGCTCGCCGCTGACGCTCGGACGGCGCTTCGCCTTCCAAGCTCAGACACCCGCCACCAGCCTGTGGCACGCCGCCCACTCCCCGGTACGTGAGGCGGTGGTGCATTGACACGCCCAGCACCCGTAATTGCTCTCCTCGCAGCGTACGCGACGCTGACACTCGCCGGCCGCGCGGCGGCGGCCACCCCTGCGGTCACAGCCCAGGCGCAGGCAGCGAACGCCGCGTTCCTCGCCTACGCCCCGCCCCCGCAGCAAGGCGCCGGAGCGCTGTGTCTTGTCGATACCGGCGTGCACGCCAACCCGGACACGAGCCCGGGGTTGGTCTCTGCGACCGCCCTGGAAGGCGCCAGCGGCGAAGACGTCGACCCGCAGGGTCACGGCACGACGATGGCGATGATCGCCGGCGCCGTAGGCGCTGGGATGGTCGGCACCTGGCCGCAACTGAAGATCGTCTCCGTACGCGCGGCCGAACAGCCTTCACCTGGGCAGGAGCCCACGTTTGAGTTCAACGACTATGCCGAGGGCATCCAGCATTGTCTTCAGGAGCAGGGCAGCTTCCACATCGACGCGATCGACCTGGCGCTCTCCTCGACGATTCCGCCGAGCCCCGATCAAACTCAGACACTCCAGAGCGCGGTCGCGCAGGCGAACAGCAAGAACGTCGCGATCGTAGCCGCCGCGGGGAACACTCCCGGGCGGGTCGAGCAACCGGGGGCGGAACCCGGGATCTTCGCTGTGGGGGCGTTTACCGCACAACCCGATCAGGCGAGCCCAGGCCCGGAGGGATCAGTCTGCTCCTTCTCGGCCAACCAGGGCCTGACGTTCTACGCGCCGGGTTGCGGCCTGAACGAGGCCGAACCGTTCAGCGACCAGCCCTCTTGCTGTGGCAACGGCACCTCCCAGGCATCGGCGTTTACCGGTGCGGTGATCGTCGCGCTGATGAGCTATGCCCCAAGCCTGAGCTACACCCATGCCGAGCAGCTGCTCGTCAGCACAGCAACCGACGGTGATCTTAACGTCGCCGAAGCGTTCCAGACCGTAGGGCTGGGGAGCATCGTGGCGGCCGGTAACGCCAAAGTCCCCAAGCCCACAGTCACTACGCCGACAACGCCTACCCCCACCGTCACGGCGCCGAAGGGGCCGGGGGCCGTGAAGGTGCGTCTGCTGCGCTGGCACCACGGGGTACTGACGATCAAGGTTGCGCCACTGCCCCACGGTGCGCGACTGCACGTTCAGCTGGACTTCACCCACCGGGTTCGCAACCTGAGCTCAAAGCGCTCCACGCTCAGGGTTCACACTAGGCGCCCGTTCGCGGTCGCTCTGCAGCTCGTGGCCGGCAAGACGCGTGGGCCAGTCGTGACGCTGCTCTAAGGTGATGCGCCAGGCGACGCTCGCATACGCGGTAGCTGCCCTAGCCACGATCACCGCTGTGGTAGCGGTGTCGGCAGCGGTGGCATGGGGGGCAGGCAGCTATACGGTCAGCTCGTGTAGCCCGTTCACTACCGCGAGCCCTTGGAGTGAAGTGAACACGTTCCCGGCCGGGCTGATAGCCGGCGATATGTGCGGTGGCCCAATGGTCGGGCCGCTAGGCGGCGGTAACGAAGGCGCCCTTTACGCCGAGGACAACACCACGAATGCCGGCACCAGCATCCCCAACGGCGCCCAGGCGGGGTGGTCACTGAAAGCCCCGGCCGGGACAGAGGTAACGGGTGTCAGCTACTACCGTGATCTCGAGGTCTACCCCACGTCAGACGACTTTGTCGTCGGGCTGTTTGAAGCGGATGGGGGACACTTGGAAACATGCCAAGGGACATCGCAAAACGACTATACGTGCAGCGACCCGAACAACCAGGCGCCAGTGACCTTCTCGGGGCTCTCAACAAGCGGCCTGTTCTTCGGTGTGGAGTGCCAGCTACAGCCATCTGAGGAACATTGCTTGTCGGGAAGCGCGGGGCATCAGCTCGCGAGCGCCGATATGTACTCGGTCACGGTGACACTGGCCGAGCAATCCTCGCCGGCGGTCTCCAACGAGAGCGGCTCGCTATGGGGCGGCGGGGTCGTCTCGGGAACGGTGCCTTTGAGTCTCCAAGCAAGCGACCCGAGTGGAATCGAGGAGTTGTCGGTGCGCGACGGCGCGGCGGTCGGAGCGAGCACGCAAGAGTCCTGCGATTTCACCGACACGACCCCGTGCCCGCAACTCGACCCCGGGCAGCTGAGCGTCGAAACGACCCGGTTTCCCGACGGGCACACGGAATTGTCGCTCGTCGTCAGCGACGCGGCGGGCAATACGACCGTGGTGACATCACCGCCGCTAGTGATCGACAACAACGGTCCTGCTGCCCCAGCGAGCTTGACCGCGAGCGCCGCCGGCGCCGGCTCGGATGTGGTGAACCTCGCTTGGAGTGACCCCATGAATCCCCCCGAGCCCGTGACAGGCGCCTTCGCGCAGCTCTGCCAGGCGACCTGTCTACCAGCGGTGGCTGTGAGCCCGGCGGGCGCCGGGCAGCTCACGGCCCCTGGGGCGGGGAGCTACACGGTGCGGCTGTGGCTGGTGGATAGCGCAGGCAAGGGCGGCCCGCAGAACGTGACGACGACCGCAGTGACGATTCCCACGCCCACCCCGGTCGAAAAAGGCAAGGAAGGAGCCAACCCGAGTCCACTGCGCATCAGCGCCGATCGACACGGCGCTCGCTTGAGCGTGACGGTGAAAGTCCCTGCCGGCGAGCACGGCCCGGTCACGATCCACCTTGACATCCCCCACGGCAAACGGCTGCTGCTCGCCGCCAAGCGTGAGGTGAGACCAAGCCACGGTGTCGCGCGAGCGGTGTTCGTGCTCTCCAAGCGGACGCGGCGCACATCGAAGCTGGTTCTCGCAGCCAGCGCCGCGGGCGCGAGGAGCGGGCGACTGACCGTTGTTTTGCGAAGAGCGCGGTAGCGTCAGGCTGCCGCCGCGAGGGGGGTCGGGTCGGCCACGGCGCCCGGATCGTTATGAGAGACGGGGGTGGGATCGGGGAGTACGGCAGTCTCGATGCGCCGGGCGAGCCTGTCGATCAGCGTCGCGGTTCGCTCGATCGTCTCGATGCTGTCGTTGGCGGCCCATGCGGCCAGGTAGGGAATCGAGTAGCCGGAGCTGTCGAGGCCGAGGGCTCCGCAGACGGTGTACGCGACCGACTCGACCACCAGCTCCTCGGCTGCCCGTGTGAGCTCGGGGTCCTCCTTGGATGGTTCGGCGCGCAGCAGAGCGTGCGAGAGCTCATGGATCAGCGTCTTGACCTGCGCATTCGGCGCGATGTCCTCGCGGATCGCGATGCGTCGACTCCCGAGCTCATAGCAGCCCTGGCGATCACCCGTCATCGGCTCGAACTCCACTACCGAGCCGATCTCGAATGCCAGCGCGAGAAGGCTTGGGGTGACTGGAGCGAGATCGTCGCCGGTGATCTCCCGCACCGGGGCGTCAAGCGACGCCGGTGTCGCTGGCGCTGGCAGCGCCGCGACCTGCAAGCGGTCAAAGACCGGCCCCATCTTGAAGTGCGTGCGGGGCCTGTCGCTCGGGTCGCGGCCATCCTTCTCCCACTGCTCGATCCGCTTGCGTGAGGGCGGTATCGGTACCCATATGCGGATAGCTTTCTCGCCGCGCTGGACTGCGTATCCGAGCGCCTGCCACGCCCGGAAGCCCGCTACGCGCGTCGCGGTGGGCCGCTGCATAGCGATCAGGAACTGGTTGCCCAGGCTGTAGCGGTGAAAGCGCTGGCGAGTTTCAAGCCATGCCTGCCAACCCTCGGAGGTCCGCAGACGCTCGACCGCTTCGCGGGCGAACTCGCGGTCAGCGCGGCGGCGCTCGGCTCGCTCCTCATCGGTGAGATGCTTCCTGATGCTCGGCATGTGAGGCTCCTTTGGTCGATGCCCCACGCGCCTATGCGGGGGCTTTACCCGACCCCGTACGCGCAGCGTGCGATCCTGGGAGGGGCGCCCCCGCATAGCCAAGCCCGTGTCCCGTCCTACAGGGCAGCACCCGAGGCGAGACGGAAAAACCTCGTGACTCGCGGGTCACTTCTCGCATACAGGCCACGGAGACGTTCGATCGCGATTTCGTCGAAGATGCCCAGCCGAAACTGCGAGAAACCGGGGACTTCTTCGCGGCAGAAACAGACCTCTTTATCGAAGTCGTCTGCGGCAGGGCAGGCATTGCGGGAGCTCGGACGGCTCTGACCGCCGAGTACTGCGGTGAACTGGTGGCCGTGGGGAACGCTTGCCTCGTTGACGCCGGGAAGCTCGAATGTGACCAGCAGCACGGCGACCGTGAAGCTGCCGTCGGGGTCTGCGGCGAGTGCCCATTCGCGGCAGGTGCTGCGCTCGGACCGTTTGAACGCGTCGGGGTCCTTCAGCACACGGGGACGGCGCAGCCGCATCTCAAACCACTCCGGGCAATCCAGGTTCTCCCCCGTGGCTGGGTCAAAGCCGCATACCACGAGGTCGCCGGCGATGTAGTCGCCCGCGAACAGGCCGGGGCCGAGGAGGTGTGTCGCCCGGGGATTGGGCTCACACTCAAACTTGCCGGATTCGTTGACGTACGCCGTGATCCCGTCGTGCGCGTGGTAAGGCACAGCTTCGATCGACCCTCCCACTGCGGCCTGGAGATCGGCGAGCCCTTTCTCTGCGATCATGATCCTGCGGATGGGTAGCGACTCGTCTGCGGGTATGAGAAGCGCGCTGATGCTCATCAGAGTTTCCTTCCCTTGGGCCCGCCCGGTGCGGGCCTGCGCCGACCCCAAAGCACGCATCGCGTGCGATCATAAGGAGGCCAGGCCGCGCGGGAGGCAGGACGATTCCGCCAACAGCAGCCCTAATTGAGAGCCAGGTGAAAAAGACGAGTTGGCGGAGGGTTCTACTTGCTAGCGTCTGCGGGGGGCGTGGCTTTGCTTCGACATAGTGGGCACAGTCGCGCGGGGGTGTTCTTGTAGCGGTGAAGACGCCGCTCGAGATGGCGGTCTCCCGGCCAGGTACGCACGATCTCGAAGGAGATCCCGGCGGCTGTAGCCGCGCGCAGTAGCGGCGAGCCGCCACCGGCGCGATGCTCCGCGAGACGCCGCTGGACGTCCGTCGTCCACCCGAGATAGTGGCGGGCGTGCCGGTAGGGTTTCTGGAGGTGAATAAGATACACCGTGCCGGCGTAGCTTGGTGAGGGCGCGCGGGTCATCGTGGCTTCTCCCCGTTCTTGGCGCCGGGCGCATCGGGTAGCGCCAGCTCGATTCGCTCGGCGACATCCTCGATGGTTGCTGTGTCCCACTCATACATCGGGACATCTGCGTAGCGCTCGGGAAAGAGGTACTGGTGCAGGCTCTCGAGCGCCTGTTGCGCGGGATGCGCGCGGTAGAAACCTTCGAGCGCTTCGATATGCGCGACCAGTTCCTCGCGCCCAGCGCTCGCGGCATCGAAACCGTTTACGCGAGCCAGCTGCTGAAGGGCATCTTCGGTTGACATCGGTGACTCCTTTGCACTCGGCCCCGCCCGACGCGGGGCTACGCCCCGGTCCTTGCACGCGAAGCGTGCGATCCTGAGCGGGGCGCCCCGCGCTTTGAGAATGCGCGGTGCGAGACGGCCGGCGGAGCCGCTGTGACCCCGCCGGCGTCTGCGTGTGTTAGCTGTTCAGCACCTCCTCTGCGTCTGGGTCGGCGACGTTCGCCTCCTCATGCGAGCTGGGCGACTTGCGCCGCTCACGCTCGGCGTCGATCTCGTCACGCAGCTGGTAGGTCTTTTGGCTGTAGGTGCCCCACGCGAGCACCGCGTCCTCCAGAGTCCTTTCCATGCTCTCCTCGTCGAGATCCACGAGCTCGCCGAGCTGCTCGAGGCGTATCCGCGCCGTCCGCTTCTCTTCGTCGTAGCGCGCGGTCTCCTCGGCTTCAGCGATCCGCTCGCTGAGGATCTCCTCCAGAGCGGGGAGCTGTCCCTCCTTGATCCGTTCGCGGACGATCTCGTACAGGTCCCCTTCGGCCTGCCTCGCCCACGGACCCTTGAAGGTGGGTGCATAGCCGCTGCGGCGGGAGCGCGCAATCGCGGTCTCATCAGCGAGTGACGCGAGAGCGAGCAGAGCGAGGGAGCGCCCGGCGATATCGCCGGGACCTTCGGCGTCCTGCAGGAACACCGTCGCGCGCTGCTCCACGTCGGCCGGGTCGAGGTAGGTGGTCTTGAGCTTCCCGTTGCGCTGACGTGCCTGTGTCGGCCAGCCCGGCAAAGCAAGCCGGGCACCGCGGGAGGCCAGGCCACGCAGATCACCCCCAACATCGACGGAGGCCAGGATGCGAAGCACCCGCTCGTCGACCTTGACCTTCAGCAAGTGCTTGAGCGCCAGCACCCCGAGGTCGAAGTTGTACTGGATCGCGCGTTCGCGCTCCTTGCGTTCGGCCTCGCGTGTTGCTTTGGCCTCCCGTGCATCGCGCCATTCCCGTTCGGCCGTGCTTTCCGGCCTCACCGGCTGCTCATCGCCGGCACCCTGCTCCCCCGCTGCCGTCTCGCTTTCCTGGGCAACACGGTGCACACGGCTCTGTTCCTGCCTGAGCGCCTTGGCGACGGCATCCTCGAGGAGACGATCGCCGACGTCCTGCCCGACGATCAGGCACCCCCAGTCGAGGTCGTGCGCGGCGCCGAGCAAACGCGCCTGCTCAACGTCCTCGTCATCGAACCGCACGCCCTCAAGTTCCCGTTCGCTGAGCTCCGCGTAGGCGGCGAGGTCCGCGGCTGCCTTCTCGCTGATGGAGAAGGACTCAAGCGGATACGCCGAGCCCGCACGAAACACGCCGTCCGGCAGCGACTCGGCATGTTCGACCGCTACCGTCAGCGCGCCCCTCGCGACTTCCGCCCAAGTGCTCGCTTCTTCCTCCTGCACGTTGGCGTCGAGGACCGCTGCCACGGCACTGCTAGCGAGATCCGGGTGAATATCCGCGACCTGCACGAGTGCCTTGACCGCGAGCAACGGGATTTCCCCATTGGCGACCCTCGGCCAAAGACCCTCGGGCAAGTCGAGGATCCCAAGGCGCTCCTTGACGGTCGCCTGCGTCATCTCGAGCTTCGCCGCGACCTCCTTACGACTCAGGCGCGTCTCGATCAACCGCCGGCACGCAAGAGCCTCCTCGAGCGGATTCAGGTGAGCGTGCAGCTGGTTAGCGAGAACCGCATCAACGAGGTTGTCACCCTCCTCGCGGCTTGAGCGAATCGAGATCGGGATCTCCATCAGCCCGAGCTTCGCGGCAGCCTCGATGCGACGGTGCCCATCAACGAGCACGTAGTCACCATCATCCCGTGGCTCGACCAGAACCGGCTGCAGAATCCCGCGCTGCTCGATCGAGTGCTCCAACCTGCGCTGCTCGCCACGATCGATCTCAGTGCGAGGATTGAAGCCCTCCTCGATCACGATCCGCGCGAGCGGAACAGCACCGACCGACGGAGAACCAACCACAGTGGACGCTTGGCTATTGGCCATTTCGCCTTTCCTTTCAACGAAAGCCCCGCCCAGTGCGGGGCCGATCCCCGACTCCCACGCACGCGCAGCGTGCGATCATGGGAGGGGTCGGCCGCCCCGCACGCGGCCCACGGGCCACCCTACGACCCCCCCCCTCTCGCTGGGTCTCGCCGCGAACCCTCCATGCTGGTGCCTGCGCGGGACGAGCACCCAAACCAAACCCAATAGACCGAGACGGTTGTCTGCGTCCGGGGCTAGTGTGATCGTATAGGTGTGATCTGGCCGCTCGTCCTAAGACGTTGTCTCAGAATGAGGGTTGGAGTCGTAGGAAGCAGAGCTGACAAGCTCGGAGCTTGAGGAACGCGAGCCGGAAGCGGTCGCTGCGCTCGTAGCACTGCCGTAGCCGGCGGGGTTGGTGGAGGTGGCTGATGGTGCGCTCCACGACCCAGCGCTCGCGACCAAGCCCGGAGCCGTTCTCGGTGCAGCGCCGAGCGATCACTGGGACGATCCCACGAGCCCTGAGCTGCCGGCGGTACTTGTCGTAGTCATAGCCACGGTCGGCCAGTATCCGGTCGGTCTTTCCGCGTGGGCGCCCGACGCGGCCCGTGACCGGCGCCTGGCGCCTTGAGTCGATCAGCGGCAGCAGTTGTGTGACGTCGTGGCGGTTGCCGGGGCTGACCGTGACGGCCAGCGGCACACCTTGGCTGTCGGTCAGAGCGTGGGTCTTGACGCCCTTCTTTGCGCGATCCGTCGGGGACGGGCCGGTGTGGGGCCCCCAAAAACCGCGCGCTGGGAAGACCCGTCGACGACTCCGGTAGTCCAGTCGATCGCGCCCTGGGAGTTCAGCTCGGCCAACAAAGCGTCGTGAAGTTTGTCCCAGACCCCGGCCCTGTCCCATTCATCCATCCGACGCCACGCGGTCTTGCCGCTGCAGCCGGTCTCAGACGCCGGCACCATCGCCCACTGGCAGCCGGTCCTCAGCACATACATGATCGCCTCCAAACAACAGCGATCGTCCACACGCCTGCGTCCGGGATGACGAAACCGGCGCTCCACCTTCGGGATCACCGGCGCCACCCTGGACCAGAACTCGTCGCTGACCAGCCGCTCCGCCATGCGCCACACATCCTTTCGGATCAGGTTGACGCACGACTAATTCCGGCCGCCACCAAACAACCCTTCATTCCGAGACAACGTCTAAGCCTGCTCGCGTTGCCGCCCGCGATCGTCGCGGTGCGCCAGCTCAAACGCCGTCGCCCAACGCCACCGCGCAAGACCAGAATTCGCGTCTCGATCACGCTGACGATCGAGAGCGACTACCGTAATTGATCCGTTTGGCGGCTTGGGCACATTCCCACAAGCAGACCAACAAACCCCGGGGCAGCTGGCGAGTTCGCTTATGTCACCGATGGGGCCATCGAGATCACGAGCGTCACGACGCCCCCGGCAAGCGTGAGGGCGACCAGTGCATGTTGGGTCGCGGTTTAGCTGTGGGCGGCGAGCGCGGCTGTAGGCGGCTGAGGTGCTCGGCGCGGGCGAGGTTGAACACCGGGATGCCGTGGTGGTGGGCGATGCGCAGTGCCTGCCCGGTCCCGCCGACCCGCCGGCCGCGCCCGTCCAGGCTTCCGTCTGGCGTCCAGCAGACAACACAGCGAGCCGGTGTGTTCAGGTCGCGGCCGAGCACCTGGTGAGAGTTACGCGCGTGCAGGTGGCGTGCGCCGTTGGATAGCTGAGACCACGCGGGGTGAAAGCGTGCTGCCATCCGGTATGCGGCCGCGGAGGGCTGCTTGAGCACCAGTTGGCCGCTGGCCACGGTCGGGCGTGCGTTTGCCTCGAAGTCGGGCCACGGTAGGTAAAGCTCGACGGGGCCGTGTTCGCTGGCCACGGTAGAACGCTTGGTCGGCGCCGGGTGCCATGCCGGTGCGTAGCGTCCAACCGCGTGAGGCGAGTACGGTGGCGGCGCGCGTCATCACCTCAAGTAGCTGCGGCGGGGTCTCGCGCGAACCGATGCCTGCATACGCGAACTCGTGGGGCGTAGCGGAGGTGCTGGTCTTGGGAGCCATGTGGCGCTTCCTTCCCGTAGGTCGCACCGCCCAGCGCGGCGCTGATCCCGAACCACCCGCACGCCGTGGCGTACCATGATCGGGGAGGGTCGGCGCCGTCTGGCAGCTAGTGCTCTACGGCAAGGAGTGCGTCGTCTGCGAGCGGGATTTGGGCGGTGTGCCCGAGTTCCGCGAGGTGATCTTGCAGGCGCTGCAGATGGTCGTAGAGGCAGCGCCGTCGTGCGACCATCACGGGGATCTCGGTTTGCCCGTGCTGGGCGGCGTCGCTTTCGCTGTGGCCGGGGGTGAGCAGGAGGTGGCTGGCTTGTGTTGGGGTGCCGGGATGCCCGAGATAGGTGGAGTGCAGCTCGATCGCGCGTCCGGGAAGGACGCTTGAGAGGATGAGGGTGTAGGCGCCAGCGCTGAACATGAGCGTCTGGAAGCGCTCGGGTTGCCCGTCGAGTGTGATGGCGATCGGTATCGGTGTGCGCTCGGCCACATCGTGGACGGTAGCGCGTGGGGTCGATGGAAGCCTTACCGGGGGTCGTGGTGGGCGTTGAGTGTGATGTAGCGGCGGCCGCCGGCGAGTGGGCGCTCCCAAGGGCCGGCGGTTGTGGGTGCGCGTGCGCAGCCGAGCAGCACGCGGATGAGTGTCCGCGCGAGCTGCTCCTCTTGTGGGGGGCGCTGGTAGTGGCAGCCGGCCTGGCCGACGAGGGCAGGGATGAGGTGGTCGGTAACTCTGACGACGTAGAGCTCCCGGTCAGCCACGGTGGACCCCGAACGTGTTATCGAGACGATCGCGTAGTTGGATGAAGTCTTGGCCGCTGGTAGGGATTCCCCAGAGCAGCGACGCGAGCTGGTAGATGTCCCCTCCGAGCGGTTTCCCGGTCGGTGTGGGGCAGCCGAAGCACGTCCAGCCCTGCTCGGCGGTCGCGTAGACGTGGAAGCTGGGTTTCTTCTCCTCGTGGAGCGGACAGGCGATCTTGTGATCGCGGCCCGGTTCGCGCCCGGTGAGGACGCGCACGTAGTCCGCCGGTGCGATTTCCAGCAGCGGGTCGCTGCTGCGACGCGGGCCGCGATGGGGGTCGCGGGTGCTGGCTGGTGGGTCCGGCAGCTGGGGGAGCACGGTGAGGATTTCGCTCGGCCGGTAGCGGGCGGGGGTGTATCTGTGCAGCCGCACGGGCCTGCGGGTGCTGTGCTTGAAGTTGTAGGTTCCTGGGACGCGGAGGATGCGGGCGCCGTCGAAGCACTTTGGGTCGGCGCCGAGCGCCAGGGCGAGCCTGCGGTTTGCGTCCTCGAGCTCGTGCAGAGCCAACGCGCTTGTGAGCGCCCAGAAGCTGTGCGTGTTGGTCGCTGTGCCGGACCGTACGATGACGCTTGGCGGTAGCGGGAATGCGTCGAGTGTGGCGAGGACGTCGGTGCCGTCGCAGTCGGCCCACAGCAGCGCGCTCAGCGCGATGTCTTCTCGTCGGCCGCTGCGGCGAATCCTGGGGGCGCAACCAACGTACACGTCTGTTCGCTGGCCGATCTGCGTGATGATCCTCGCCGCGTTGGGGGTGTGGATGCCCATGAAGAAGCGCGTGAGCCGCGCGTTCTCGACGCGGTAGCGGACCTCGAGCAGCGAGCGCTTCGGCGCGCACGCGGCGAGCGTGGCAAGGAAGAGCTCGGCGGCACCCGAGGACGGCCTCCGGCTACCGCGGGTCACTTCTTTGGCTCGCCGAGGTCGGCGACCTCCGGTGTTGTGGCCGCGATGAACGCCCACTCACCGTTGATCGTGGGTACCTCGTGGGGGCGCCTGCGTGCCCACTCGAGTAGCTGGCTGCCGGTGAGCTCGCCGCGCCACATCGCGGCCTCGCGCTCGTCTGTGCTCATAGCCCACAGTGCTCGGGAGAGCTCGGCGCGGCTCGCGTGCTCGGCCGCGAGCTGCTGCATGATTGTGTCTGCGAGGTTCATTTTGATCTCCAAGCGCACCGGGAGGGGCGCCCGCCATTTGCGGGCGCCCCTCCGGTAGGTCTCGCTACGCGGCGGCTGCCGCGGGCTCGGGCTCTGAGGCCTCGGCGCTTGAGCCTCGCGGGGCGGCGAGGAACTCGATGTTGCCGATGACCTCCCAGTTGCGGCGCTTGGCGCCGTCCTGGGTCTCCCAGTCGTGGTACTGCAGGCGCCCGTCGGCAAGGACGAGCCAGCCCTTGCTGAGTTCCCGTGCGGCGGCCTCGCCGCCGGCTCCGAAGGAGGTCACGTCGAGGTAGCCGACCTCCTGGTCGCCGCGCGCCAGGCCCTTGACCGCGATCGTGATCTTGCACACCGCGGTTCCGTCGGGCAGCGCCCGTAGCTCGGGGTCCTTGGTGAGACGGCCGGTTGCCTTGTAGTTGTTCATGTGAATCGCTCCTTGTGTCTGTGGTGTGTTTGACGCAGCCCAACAACGCCGCCGACCGGCGGGGCGGAGCCGAGCTAAGCGAGGGGAACCCCCTTGGGGGTCGAAGCCTCGAAGGCGGCGGCGAAAATCGGGCAAGACAAGGCACACCACCTGACGCGAAAAGGAGACCCACGATCCGCCATGACCTATACAGCGACCGGCTTTCGGAGTGACCGTGTGCACGGGCCCTTGTCCGTTCGGGGTGTGTGAGAGTTCGCGGCTCATCGGGCCCACCGCGCCGCGAGCCGGAGTACGGCGCTCACCGGTGCCCGGGGGGCACGCGGGGGGTTTGGCTTGGCGGCGGCGAGTGCGCTCAGCGTTGCGTCCAGGTACCACGGTCGCAGGCGCAGCCAGGCGGGGGCGAGCCGGCCGTAGATGAGGAGCGCGGTATCGACGCTCTGCTGGCGTACGAGGTTGGGGGCCGCGAGTGCACGGAAGTCGCTTGAGAATGTGCGTGAGCCGCGGGTGAGCGCGCTCTGGCGGTGAGTCGCTACGCGGGAGATCTCCTCCTCGCCGAGGGTGTTGCGTAGGTACTCGAGGGTCGCGCGGTCCCCGATCCCTGAGCAGAACAAGCGTGCGCGATGGTTGGCGAGCAGTGTTTCTGCGCGCTCGCGACCCCAGCGGTCAGCGGCCTGGCTGATGTCCTGGAAGACGCTGAGCAGCTGCACACCCTGCCCGGGGCCGGCTGAGGCGATCTCGTCGAGGTTCGGCAGCGGCGCGATGTTGGCGACCTCGTCGAGTGCGAGCAGCAGCGCGGGGTCGATCGGTTTGCCGGTGCGGGCGGAGTCCGCGAACGCGCCGGCTGTGATGTCGGCCAGCAGCGCGACGAACAGGCCGCGTAGACGCCGCTGGTCCTCGGCCGGGGCGATCAGATACAGGGTGTTGGGGCCGTCAAGCAGCCAGCGCGCGCTGATCTGGTTCTCGCCGATCGTAGCCGCCGCGATTTGTGGCTCCTGCCACGGGTCAAGGCCTGTGGCGACGGTCTGAAGCAGGGAGGAGCGAAAGCGCGGGTCGGCTTCCCACACCGAGCGCAGCGCCTCAAGCGCCGGCTGGGCTCCTGGGGACTGGCAGGATTTCAGGATCTCGGCGGGCTCTTGTTCGTTGGTCGTCGCGATCCAAGAGAGCACCTCGCGCATCGTCAGGTCGCCGTGCGCGGCGGCGAGCAGCAGTGGTGCGAGATACCGTGCGCCGGCTGGCCGCCAGAACGTCTCATCCGCTGAGCGGGCCATGCCGTGCTCGCCGACACCGAGGAGCCGTGCGGCGGTACGGCGGGCGCCCTCCCAGGATTGCGAGGCGACGATCGGCGACCACGGCGCGCAAGGCAAGCCGGATGAGCCTGTCGGGTCGAAGATCCTGACCTCCCCGCGCTTGGAGCGGGCGGCGTGCGTGCTGTGCACGACGTCGCTCTTGATCGATGTGGAGAGCAGAGGCCCGGCCCATTCCAACAGCGCGGGCACGACCAGGCCGCGTGTCTTGCCCGCCTGGGAGGGGCCGACGAGCAGTATCGACGCTCGCTCCTCAGCAGCGATCAGCTTGCGGTGATGCACACCGAGGGTGACGCGCCCGGGCTGGGAGCGGCGGACGGTGAGCTCCCCAAGCTCGCCGCGCGCCGCGAAGTGAGCCGCGCGGCGGTGTGTGCCGCGCCGGCTGAGCCACGAGCTCGCGATCAGCGCCCCAGCGAGCACCCCAAGGACAACCAGAGTAGAGACACCGAGCGAGGCCTGCAGGAGGAGAGCGCCCGGCAGCTCGTGGCGGGTGTCGGGTGACCATGCGAGCGCAGGCTGGGAGAGATGCGAGGGTAGGCGGGTGAGTACCCGTGCCGCACTGGCTACCCCGATCTGCACGGGGCGGCCGCGGGTGAGAACCCCCGCGAGTGCGCTCGTGAGCCATACGACGCATAGCGGTGCCCCCAGGATCACACCAGCAGCGATCAGCGCGGGACCATCGGAGCGACGCGACGCTGAGCTCATGCGAGGACCCCGAGCTCGCCCGTGTGCTGCACGGTGGCGGGCTCTCGTGGTGCCATCGCGGTGTCGGTCGCGGTGAGTGCGATCTCTTGCCGGGAGCGGACGTGGCGGACCTCGTAGGAGCGTCCGCCGATGCGCCACAGCGCGACTCCTTGGGGGTAGTGCCCGATGCGCTGCGCCTCGGTGGAGGACAGGCCGAGCGCGCTGGTCGCGCGGGGGACTTCCTCGGGGTGCTGGCGGTAGACGATGACGGTCCCGGTCTCGGCGAGCAGCCCCTTGGCGATGGCTTGCTGGCGGGTGCCGTCGCCGCCGGCGGCGTTGAGGTCTGAGAGACGGTGTAGGACCATCCAGTGCTGCACACCGGTTTGGCGCCCGAGCTTGAACGCGGCGGCGAAGTAGTCACCGAGGCCTGCGACTGGGAGCGCGCGCCACGCCTCGTCATTTACACGGGTCGTCTTCTGCGGCTCAACACCCGCGTGCTCAGCTTCAACGGCGCGTTGCACCCGTCGCGCGTCAAGGAACGCGGTCGCGCAGACCATCGTGATCGCGAGCGCGAGGTCAGATCCGCTTGACCCGGCGGTGACACTGGAGATATCGAGGCAGATCACGGGGGCGTCCCAGACCTCCTCGCCGTGGGTGGTCGGCGCGTCGAACATGCCGCGCAGCGGCCCGTGACAGAGGCGCATCAGCGCGAGCGCGACCTCGCGCAGCTCATCCCTCGCGGTGTCACGGGAGAGGTCGAGCGCCTGGATTGTGCGCTCGGCTGGGTCGCGCAGCCGCTCAACGACATGCCCTACGCACACCTCCCCGGCGTGCAACTCATCCGCCGCGGCGAGGGCCTCCACAAGACCGACCGCCTCGACCTGGCGCAGTGGGCGTGCGAGCATCGCGTGCGCGACGGCCTGCAGCAGACTCTCGCGCATCTCCGGGGTACCGATCCGGGTGAGCGGGTTCAGGCGTGTCCGGCCGCCGGGTTCGATCCGGAGTGTCACCCCTTTGAGGGCGCGGACAAGGGGACCGTACTCGCCCTTGGGGTCGATGATCTCACAGCGGCGGTCGAACACGCGAGAGCGATAGAGCCAACTCTTGGTGAGCGAGCTCTTGCCCGCGTCGGGTGTCCCGAGAACTAGGGTGTTCGCGACCGAGAGAATCCGTCGCTGGTAGAGCACCCACGGGTCAAACGCAAAGGACCCACCGTGCAGATCGGAGCCGATGTAGACGCCCCGCGGGCCGAGCCCGGCCTCCGCGACCGCGGGAAACGCAGCCTGGAAATGAGCGGTAGAGACCTGGTGCCCAGCACGCTCGGAGAATCGCCCGAGGCGCCCGAGGCGCAGGGTCGGGCGCTCGGAGAGCTCGCGGGTGAGGGAGCGTCGCCGGGCGCGCTGCTCAAGGCGCGCGGCCCGCTCGTCGCGGCGCTCTTCACGACGCTCGCCGCGAGTGCTCACCGCAGCCCCCTGCAGAGCGGCAGCCCGAATGTGAACGCCTCGGCCTGCTGGCCCCACATCCGCTCGAGGCGAAGCGGTGCGCGCTTGGCCTCAAGTTCAACGCGCGAGATATCGCTCTCGAGCTCCGTGAGCGCATCACCCGTGTCGAGGGGGACACTGACGGTCACATAGGCCGCGTAGCGAATGGCCGCGTGGCCTTCGGCGAGCTCCCGCTCGCGCTGGCTGGACGCCCGGTCGCGCTGTGACTGGCGCTGGCTGGTGCGCTGCCCGATACGAGCGCGTAGGCTCTGCTCGGTCGCTGCCTCCGTAGCGGCTCGCTCGGCACGCCGGATCGCCTTACTGGGGCCGACCAGCTCCATGCACATCGCGATCGTTCGCGTGGTCCGCGAATCCATCAGAAGGGGCTGCAGGAACAGCGCACGAACATCGATGCGTGGCCACTCCGATGCCCACAGCGTGCAGTGAAGCGCCCCGTCTGAGGCCATGTGCGACCAGTGCTCCCCACGCGCAGCCGGCCCAGCGGTATGAGGCGCGATCCCCTCATCCACAACGCTGGTGCGCTCGAGTTGGCGTTGGCGGGCGCGGCGACCCCACGGGTCATAGGCGTCGCGGATCGCTACGGCGAGGCCGCGGCGGGTCAGCACGCCGGTGACGGTGATCGCGGCCGTGTCGAGCAGCTCGATGAACTGTCCGATCTCGCCCGCGAGGACGGCGAGAGCGCCGAGATCCCCGCCGCCCATGCGGTTGATCGCGCGGCGCGCCGAGGGACGCTGCGCATCGATCTGCAGCACGAACAGCAACTCGTGTTCCTCGGCGACATCACCCGCTCGATCGATGAGCTGCAGGTAGGAGATCAGCTCCTCGGGTGGCTGCTGGAGACTGGCGTCCGGGCGCTTGGCCTCGATCAGGTAGTCCCCGAGCGCGTCGCTGTCGCCCGGCAGCGTGCGCTCGATCCAAGCGACACGACGCACCGGACAGTCGTCCCGTGCGAGCGCCGCGAGGACCGCCCCGTAGTCTTCCAATCGCTGCTCTCGCTCCTGCGGGGAGAGCAGCGCGAACGCGCGCCCACGGATACGCAACGCGGCAGTGAACGTCCGTGCACGGCGGTCCTTGATGACCCCAAACCGCGCGGCCTCGTACTGCGCGAGCTCACCCTCTAGGAACTCGAGGTCCGCGAGCTCGCCGGGGAGCGACCAGGATGGTTGCGGCGGCTGTGGGTCGAGGCCTCCAGCGGGGAGCCTCACCAAGTGCCCGATCTGTGCGCGCTGCGCGCGAAACCTCGAGCGGGAGCCGTAGCGCCCGAGGAGAAACCAGACGGTGACGGGCGCCCACTGATCGAGGGTCCTGCCGTGGACCGGCACCAACAGCGCACCGGCCGCGAGCGCCAAGCACAGCAGCGCAAGGGCGAGCGCGCCAAGCCCACCGACTCGCAGCAGCACCAGAGCGAGCGCACCGGCGACCACGAACCCGAGAAGCTGAGGGACCCGCAAGCCGAGCAGGAACCCATTCGTGGGATGCGGCGCGAACCTGTAGGTCGTCTCCGCCATCTATCCCTCCCCGCCAGCAGGGTGGGTGGGGGACGGGCGCGGTGACTGGACAATCGCCAGCGCGGGTGCTCGTCGAGGCCGCCTGCCAGGCAACGGGCGAGTCGCTTCCTCCGGTGCTCGCGGGGGACCATCAGGAGACGAGCGTGGCGTCCGGGTGGCTGCACTGGATTCACTGGTGCGCTCCTGCTCGCCCTCGCCGCCCTCGCCGGGGTCGCCTGTGGGTGCACGCCCTGGCGTCTGCGACGAGCGGCTCGCGTCGTCTCGACCCCCGGCCCCGTGGGAGGGTTGGCCGTGTCGGCTCGGTCCCCGGGTGCCGCTGCCCTGCGCGCTCTGGAGGCCTTGGGGGTCCTGTGAACTGGGTGTCTGGGCTGGCGCGCTCTGTGCTTGGTTGTCCTGGCCGCTTGTTTGTGCGCTCATCGCTGCGACACCTGCGGCGACGCCGACGCTGCCCGCTCCGATCGCGCCTCCACCGACGGCGAGAGCGCCATCGCCCGCACCAGCGCCAGCAGCATCGCCGCCGCCCGCGGCGGGACCGTCGCCGCCAGACGGGGTGCCGCCGCCACCTCCTCCTCCTCCTCCGCCTCCTCCGCTTCTGGGTGATCCGCTACCGCCCTGGGATCGTCCGCCGCCGGCTGCTCCCCCGTTCTGGCTGGCGAGGTTGCGAAGGCCGCCTCCGGTGCGTGCCGAGCGCCCGTCCTTGTCAGCGACGGCTACCCCGGTTGCGGCCCGCATACCGGCGGCCATGTACGCGCTCTCGGCGTCAGCGGCGATCAAGTACATCAACGCCCACGGAGCGAACGCGGCGAGCGCGAAGATCACGATCGCAGCGAGAATCGTCCCTACCGACCCCGAGACACCGCTACTGAACGACAGGCCCGCAGCCGCCGCGCCACCGGCGAGCGAGAGCACGATCAGCACGACCGGCTTGAGCGCGACAAACAGCAGCAGTAGGCGCCCGAGGCGTCCCGGCCACGCGCTGAGGACGGGCCAGATCGCCGCGGCGAGTGTCACGGCGAAGAACAAGGGAGCGATATAGATCGCGGCGTTACGAACGATCAACTCCAGCCACACGAAGATCCCGGCGAACACCTCAATCAGCGCGATCATGGCCGCCAATGCCGAGGAGCCGAAACCACCGAACCCCTTGGTGCCCCACGCGTGCGCGATCGTCGCCCAGAACGTGTGAGGCGAAGCGGTAAGGACCGAGCTTGAGATCTCATCGGCGATCCCGAGCCCGACCACCGTCAACGGGATCACGAGACCAGTGCCGATCCCGGCGCGCATGATCCCCATGAGAGTCGCGGCGAGCGCATCCGGGCTGCGACGGATCGCAGCGGAGGAGAGCGCGATCATTGTGACGAGGAGACCGAGCGCGGCTCCGAGATCAGCCATCGGGCGCAGCTGCGCCTCATACCACGAGGACTGCAGCTGAGGGGTAGTCGTCTGCTGCATCTCGCGCGAGACGAACGCCGTGATTTGCGTTGCCGCTCCGATCAGCCACGTAGCCACACCTTCAAGGACGCCGTCGCCGACCGCGCTCACCGCTTCGCTCGCCAGACCACCGGCAACCTTGCCGGCCGCTTCACAAACATTCGGGTTCGCGCCGATGACCTGGCCGATCGACGGGATGAGCCCCCCGATGACCGGCCCGGCGACTTCGCAGAACGGGCTGCTCTGTTCCTTGCCCACCGGATGGGTCGCAGCCGAGACCGGGTGGCCCGCCTGTGTTCCGGCCGCCGGAGGCACAGCAGAAGCGGCCGGGCAAGCCACCAGGAGGAGGACCGTGGCCGCGAGAGAGAGGAGGATGCCGCGGGAGGGGCTCATCATTCGGGGGCGCCGTAGAGCGGCGCGGTCATGCCCGCAAGACGAGCGAACGCACTCGAGCTGGTCGTTGGCGCCGTCGACGTACACGGTCGCCGGCACCGGCGCCGGGGTCGGCGCGGCACTCGAGGTGAGGATCAGCCAGCGCCCCGCCTGCCAGCGAAGCGTCGTCTTGACAAGACTCCATGTCTGGCGCGGCGCGAGGTTCGGCCCCCACACGAACCCGCCGAGCCAGGTCGTGACGCTCGCCGTTTCGGGCGTGTAGCTATCAAGGCGCCGCGCCGCGATCACGGCAAAGCCACGGCCACCCTGCCAGTAGTTACTCATGTTCTGCTCGTCACTTGAGCGGAGCTCCAGGGCTTCAGAGAGCACCCGACCACGAGCCACAGGCGCATACGCCTGCGCGACGAGCGCACTGAACGCCGCGGGGTCCTGCTCGATGGACTGCGAGGCCGCCGCCACGTAGTTGTCCGCCGCCGCGAGCGCCCCAGCGGGCGTGCGCTGCACACCGACCACCACACCATCAACGAGTCGTACCGCCGCCCCCGGCCCGGTATGCCCGGCGCCCCGGTCGACGCCCAGGAGGATCGCCGACACCAGCGCGACGACGGCCACGACGACGGCAACGCGGGGAGCCATCTTTGAGTTCGTTTGCCTGCGCATCTTTTAGCCGAGCGCGTAGGCGAACTGCAGGATGGCCGTGGCCGCGCCGACGAGAAACGCCACGCCGACCGCTATCGACATCCCGATCTTGCCCCCGACAGCCGTGTGGTCGTTTCCGATGCGAGCACCGATCGCCCACACCGCCGCTCCGAGCAAGAAGCCCGCAAGGGCCGCCTGGAGGGCGTATACGGCGACCACGTTGATCGCGTCCTGGATACCGGACGCGCCCGGCGCATGGGCCGGTTCGGGCGTGACCGTGAATGTAAAGCCAGCTGCCGCCTTCGCGGCGGTGGATGTTGCTGCGAACAAGAGAGCCATCTGATGCCACCTCCGTTGCCGTGGGTCGAAGCCGTACGCTACTCTAAACCAAAATAGCAAAGATAGAGCTATTCAATGCTAGACAGCGATGCTTAGACATAGACCCATCCGCCCAACGGGGCGATCGTGAAGGCCCTGCTCGTACTGCTCGGCTTCTTCGCCCTGACGTTCTGCGCGATCACCGGAGCAGCCGTCGTGCTCGGTGCCGGTCAGCCACCAAGCATCTGCTCACCCCCCACATCTGCGCCGCCACGGGGCCAGTCGGGCTCCTGGCTAGCGACCGCCTACGGTCCACCCTGGAGCGGCATCCAGGGCAACGGAATCACAGCAACCGGGCTCAACCTGACCGCCGGCCCACCCGCGCTCGAGGTCGCGGTAGACCCCCGCGTCATCCCGCTCGGAAGCTACGTCTACATCCAACCCAACCCATTCGGGGCCGACGGCGCGTTCTACGCCGGCGACACCGGCTCGGCGATCACCGGAAAGCACATCGACATCTACGACTGGCGCGGCCGCGCCGACCAAGAAAGCTGGGGGCAACGCACCGTATCCGTCACCCCCGCCCCCAACCCAGCGACCAACAACCTCCTCGAAGGGCTAGCCCCAATTCCGCCCCCCAAAGGCGAAACCACGAACCCCAGCTGCACCGTGAGTATTAGCAACGAAAATCTCGGGTTGACGCCCGGCCAAACGGCACGAATCAAACCCGACGGAACCGCGACTGCGCCACGCGAAGCACCCAGCGCCGTCAAGCTCGCAATCGCCGCCGGAAACCTTATCCGCACCCGCCCCTACCCCGAACCCGACACCCACTACGGAACCCTCGCAAAACTCTGGCCGGCCTACGACTGCTCCGGCGCCACTTCATTCGTCCTCTACGCCGCCGGGCTCATGAACCCCACCCCGCTCGACTCCACCGAACTCGAGCACTACGGGCAACCCGGCCCCGGCCGATGGATCACCATATACGCCAACGCCGCCCACGCCTGGATCGTCATCGCCGGCATCGCGCTTGACACCGCCAACTACGGCGGCCCACCCATACCCGCAGGCTCCGGACCACGCTGGCGCCCTGAACCACTCGCCAACCTTACCGACGGCACCACCTACATCGCGCGACACCCACCCGGACTATGACCGACGGGGCTGGGAACACGTTACGCAAAGAGTTCCTGCCCGACGAACCCGCCGGGCTGCGCGCCCGGCGGACAGGCGAAAATCGCGCTCGAGGTGTGCAACGTGTGGCGGTTGAGCGCGTCGGACGCCGCCAGGCGCCGCTGGAGAGGGATGAACTGACGGATGGGGCTACGCTGGAACGCGATGAAGAAGAGGCCCGCGTCGATCTGGCCGCTGCCCGGTTCCACGGCTTCGCTGTAGGAGTACCCGCGTCGCAGTATGCGCTGCCCACCGTTGTTCATGGGGTTCGCAAGGCGAATGTGCGCGTCGGCGGGAATCAACGGTTCACCATTCGGGCCGATCGCCTGAAGATCGACGGGGTCGTATTCGCTCCGGCTGCCCAGCGGGGCGCCGGTAAGCTTGTCGCGGCCGATCGTGCGCTGCTGGTCTTCAAGGGTAGTCGTGTCCCATACGTCGAAGAGGATCTTGATACGCCGTGCGATCAGATAGCTCCCGCCGACCATCCATTTAGGCCCGTCTCCGGGCTGGACCCAGACGAAATCATCCATCGCCCCGGTCTCCTCCGCCCGGATGTCGTCGGTGCCGTCCCTGAAGCCCATGAGGTTACGTGGCGTTCCCTGGGCGCGGCGGGTGGAGGACGTTCGTCCGAAACCTTGCTGCGTGTAGCGCAGCGCCGCCACGCTGCCTGCGATACGCGACAATACGTGAATCGCGTGGAAGGCGACCTGCGGGTCATCAGCGCACGCCTGCACACACAGATCGCCACCGCAACTCGACGGGTCGAGCGCGTCGCCTTGAAACGACGGGAGCAACGCAAGCTCCGGGGGTCGTAGACGGCCAAGGCCGAACCGGCCCGCGCCGGCGCCCCGGAATACGCTCGGCCCAAAGCCGAATGTAAGCGTAAGACGCGCAGGCCCCAAACCAAGCGCCTCCCCCGTATCGACCGGCGGCTCATCCGCTGCCTGCGCGACAGGCTGATACGACTCCCCGGCTGTCAGGCGAGCCGCGGCAGCCGTCCACTGTTCCAGAAGGCTTCTCAAGTCATCGACCGCCTCGCTTGTCATATCGAACGCGGCGAAGTGCAGGTAGTCCTGTGCCAGCGTGGCGATCCCGGCTTGACTTGGCGAGAAGAACGGCACCACCTCGACGGGCGATTCGCCTACGGGTTGGGCGGCACCCGTCCCAAGCGATGGTTTCGTCAGGATATGATCGAGCCCGCCGCCGACACCCAGCAGAGCCGCGCCCGTAATGACCTCGCGGCGCGTACGCCCTCGTCCGCCCCGACCTGCAGTCATCGCGATGCACGCTTCGCAACGTACGCCGCAATCGCGCACACAGCCAGGAAGACAAGGCCCGGCACTACCCCGAACTGATGCGTTACCCAGGCACCGGCGCCCAAGATCACCCACGCCACCACTTGCCATCTCCAGCCTGTCCAGCGCAGCATAGGAATACCCGCCTTTTTGCCTACGAAGTCGGATGTCGCCGCAAGGAGACGGCGTTAGCCGTGGCGCGACCATACAGTAGTCGTAGCGCCTCCTTCTCCGTCGGAGCCGGAATCGGATGGCCGAAGCCGATAGCTTCAAGTTCAATTTCCGCGGGGCCGGTGGTGAACCCGAAAATATCGCGGTAGATGTGAGCTCGGATCGCTCCGGTGCGGAGCAGCCGTGTTTCGTCGATCTTCGTTAGAAAGCTATGGCCAACGCCAGGCAATGGGTTGGGCACAATCGTGATCGTGAATGGCCCGATTTGCTCTCGTCCTTTGCGTTCCCGATTGATCTGTTGATTGACCGCTTCGAGGTAGCGTATGAGGCAAGCCCGGCCGCGGGAGCTATGTGATCTGGTGTTGTTGAGGGATACAATGGCTGGCGTCGACCATACTTCGACAGTAGATCGCAGAATCTTGCCGTAAAAGGTGCGTCCAGCGGAGAATTCGGGTGAGACGACCTCCGCGATCCGGCGGGCAAGGTTGACGCCACCGCGGCACCGGTTGTATTCAAGGCTGTATCGTCCCGGCTTGGGTGCTTCCGTTTCGCTCCCGGCGCTGGTGAACCCCGGCAAATCCCCCGCTCGCAGATTGACGGCGTGCGCATACGCTACTGCTTGGGCCTTGGTTACCTGCCCCGACGTTGGTAGAGTCACGCCGACCACCGAAGCGGCGGCGCCTCCGCAACCGGCAAGTAGACCGGCGGCAAGCAGGATGGCAGCACTCGGTGCCCCTCGAGGTCGAGGCGAACGACTACTCATGCGATCACATCGACATCGGGCACGTTCGCTAAAGCCGTGCTGGCTCGAGACTGCCACCCGTAGAAGGCGGCAGCGGACGGACATCGGTACGACCACGAACGTGATATCGCGATTCGCCCTCCGTGTTCGTGCACCCTTCCCGTCGCACCTCCACCCGCCCAGAGCGCTCCGTCTGTCGAGACCGTGAGCCGCGCCACCCTGCGGGGGCTCCGTGAAGATCTGCGCAGCGTGATGTTCGGCAGGGGCCGTCGCCTTTATGAACAGGGCGTCGGCGTCGAGCTACGCGTGGTCGGACGACGAACCGGGCAAGCGGCTGTCGTTGCCGTCAGGCCCCGCGATCCCGGGAGCTGTGAGCTGCGCTGGTGGGCCGCCGACGGCGACAATGTGGGAGCCGATGTCTTCGTGTTCGTCGGGGCGGGCCGAGCGCGCGACTTCTTCAAGCCTTATGTGAAGAGCTCCTGTCCGATGAACCCTCCGGGCTGCACCCCGGACGGGCAGGCGAAGATCGCGCTGGAGGTGTGCAGGGTATGTTTGTTGAGTGCGTCAGTGGTCGCAAGACGCTGCTGTATGGGGATGAATTGGCGGCTAGGGCTGCGCTGGAAGGCGATGAAGAACAGCCCTGCGTCGATCTGGCCGCTGCCGGGTTCGACGCTTTCGCTGTAGGAGTAGCCCCGTCTGAGGATGCGCTGCCCTTGGTTGTCCTGTTGGCTGGCGAGGCGAATGTGCGCGTTGATGGGGATCAACAGTTCGCCGTTCGTGGCGGTGGCCTGTAGGTCGATGGGGTCATACTCGCTGTGGCTTCCGAGCGGGGCGCCGGTAAGCTTTTCGCGGCCGATCACGCGCTGCTGATCTTCGAGAGTGGTCGCGTCCCATACGTCGAAGAGGATCCTGATGCGTCGCGCGATCAGATAGGTCCCGCCGGTCATCCACCCTGGGCCATCACCATCCTTGACCCACACGAAGTCGTTCATGGCGCTAGTTTCCTCGGCGCGAATATTCGCGGTGCCATCCTTGAAGCCCATCAGGTTCCTCGGAGTCTTCTGAGCGCGGCTGGTTGAGGAGGTCCGCCCAAAGCCCAGTTGGGCGTAGCGGAGCGTCGCCACGCTGCTCACGAGCCGCGAGAGGACGTGGATGGCGTGGAAGGCGACCTGGGGATCATCCGCGCACGCCTGCACGCAAAGGTCCCCGCCCGAGCTCGATGGCTCGAGGCTGTCGCCTTGAAAGGCGGGCAGTGTCTGCAGCTCCGCCGGACGCCGACGCGCAAGCCCAAAGCGGTCGTGGCCTGGCGAGTCGAACACGCTCGGACCCACGCCGATCGTGACCGTTAGCCGAGCCGGCCCCAGACCGATCGCCTCCCCGGTATCCATTGGTGGATCGTCCAGCGCCTGCGCGGCCGATTGATAGGGCTCCCCGGCGGTCAGCCGTGTCGCTGCGGCAGTCCACTGTTCAAGGACGCTCCGCAGGTCATCAGCCACGTCGCCGATGACATCGAAAGCGGCAAAGTGTAGGTAGGCTTGAGCTGGTGTAGCGATACCCATTTGGTGAGGTCCGTAGAATGCGAGCGCTTCGCTTGGCGATCCTGCGGTAGCGGTACTCCCCGTCGAGGCTGACTCAACGACGGTCTCCAGTCCTGCGCCGACACCCAGCAGGGCCGCGCCAGCGAGCATCTCCCTCCGTGTGAGCCTGCTCCTCATCTCAGGATCGCCGTCAGCCATCGGTTGGTCCACCTCAACTGAGCACGACACCTGGCGACTCGATCACGGTCCGAGGTCCGCCCAGAACAGCCGCACGATAAATTCTGAGCACTAGGACTCAAGACTTGTTCAGCTAGCGCCGATAAGTCCATCATGACCTGCTGGCAGGTGCTTCCAATCGAGCGCCAAACCTCGCTCCGAGGCCGATGACTCGCCTCATTGCTACGCTCGGCGTGCTGGCTACCACCACCGGACTAGCAATGGGCTGTGGCGCCCTGGCTGACTCGAGTGGCGTATCGAACTCAACGAGGGCTTCTGCAAACTCGCTATCTGCATTGCGAGTCCGAACTCCACTCAGCCGGAAGCAGGCCATTGCCTTTGCCCAAGCAGTCAACCTGACCATCCGTGACGTGGGCGAAGCAAGGGCCATGCCGGCGAAAAAAGAATCAGTGCTCAATCCGAACGAGCAACGCCAGCTTGCCCAATGCGAACACCGCGTAAGCGAACCCCACGCTCCGCTAGCAGATATCTCCTCGCCTCGATTCGTGCGAGGTTCGCGGCCGGATCTTGAATACCTATCATCGACGGTTGCCGTGCTTCGAAGCGCACGCGTAGCTGAAGACCAAGTGAGGTCGGCGTATAGCCTCCGCGCGCGCAACTGTCTAACGAGCATCCTTCCCCCTCTTTATCCCAAAGCACAGCTCTCTATCTTGCCGCTCCCTGTTCACGCGCCGGATGCCACTGCGAGCGGCGGCCAACGGCTTGCGGCCATCGTCACTTCCCGCAGCGGAGTCGCGACTACCGTCTACGAAGACGCGATGGCCTTTGTCGTTGGGCCTGTCGAGGTTACTCTCCAGACCTCTAGCATAGTCAAACCAGTCCCGGCCGCACTCGAGAATCATTTGCTGTCGCTCCTTCTTCACCGAGCCGAGAGGTATCCGCTGTAGCCAACCCAATCTCGGGGACAACAATAGGTGGGATGCGATGAGGTTGAGAAAATGGGGGCTCTTTCTGTCGGCGGTCGCCATATTTGGTATCGGCTATCTGATGATGCAGGGTATCGACCGTGCCGTCGGTCGCTGGGTGATGCTTGCCGGTCTCATCCTCTTGATCGGTTTCCGTATCGCCTCCTTCTTGGGTTGGCTTGTCGGCAAGTGAGTGTCGGCCCTGTGAGACGGGACCAAAGCGACTAAGGGCTCACGATTTGGCAAATGAAGCGAGATGCACAGACCGCATCCCGTTAATCAAGCGCGTGCTTCCCTTGTTTCAATGTTCAATACCGGGCCCCTTTTCTTTTTTATCAATTTCGCAGGCCGCCTGAGTGGCCACCATTACGACGGGCTGGCCAGGTATGACATCGGCAACATCGCATGCGACTGTGCCCCAGCCGCCTGAGCCTTTAGGTGCTTCAAGATTGACCGGGGGTGCAGGCCCTCCGGCTCCCGGAAGCCGGCCAGCTTCTTCGTTTTCGATTTCTTTGGTCCTTTCGCCAACCTTGCCTGGAAGTGTTTCAGTCGGCTCGTATGTCGTTCCCAGGAGATCGGTTGCGTTGGTGGGATCGTCGCCAGTATAAAGATAGAGGTTGGGTCCGTCAGCCTGCCTGGCCGAGTGGGTCCTGGCTGAGGAAGCGAGCGGCTGACGGACTGTAATAGCGGGCGCGGTCGTAGTAGATGTTGTTGCCGTCGTTTTCCTGTCCGGCATACTGAGTGGTGTTTTCGCTTGCGGTGCCTTCGCTGGTGGTTGCGCCGAATGGGTCGTAGGTGTAGGT
Source organism: uncultured Solirubrobacterales bacterium (assembly GCA_963791485.1). Lineage (GTDB taxonomy): Bacteria > Actinomycetota > Thermoleophilia > Solirubrobacterales > Solirubrobacteraceae > Palsa-744. The sequence continues at coordinate 665,004 of CAWBSO010000001.1, read as the reverse complement.
CGTTTCGACGCTGCCTGTGCTGCCAGCGAGGCCGATGGTGCTTCCGAGTTGATCGGTGAGCAGGTTTTCGGTGGTTTTACTTGTGGTGCGAGCGAACACCTTATCGGGGAGTAGGCCGGTTAGGAGGTTGGCTGTGGCTTTGCCGCCCTGGATTTCCTGGACGACGTTCGGGCCGTCGTAGAGGAGTTCGGTTGTCGTGCTGCCGAGGGTCCTGGTGGTGCGGCGTCCGAACGGGTCGTAGCCGTAGGTCGCTTTAATCGTGCCGGTGATGTTGGTGAGTTGGTTGCGAGCGTTCCATTTGTATTCGGAGGTCCCGTCGGACGTGAGGTTGCCGTTGGCGTCGTAGGTGAATTTTTTGCTGCCACGTTCGGTCTGCTCATTGTCGGCGTTGTATGTGGCTGAGTTGAAGGCTTCAGGTAGCGCGGTACGCGCGTAGCTTCCCCAGACGGCTTCCTTCTGGCCATCGAGGTCGTAGCTGTAGTCCAGTTCGCCGAGGGTGGTGGAGCCTTTCTTGTACGCAATGGACGTGATCTCGTTGGCTTCGTCGTAGCCGTACTGCTCTTCTACGCCATCCGGGAGCGTTGTGGTGGTCGGGAGGTTGTCTTCGTTGTAGGCGAAGGAGACGGTCTGGCTGCCGCGTGTGAGTTCTTTGAGGCGGTTGGCTTCGTCATAGGTATATTTGACCGCTTCCTGGCCTGGAACCGTCATACTTGTGCGGCGGTTGGCTTCGTCGTATTCGTATTTGATCGTTCCCTGTGGTGTGGCGAGGGACTTCAGCCGATTCAGTTCGTCATATTCGGGGGTGTATGTGCCGCTCGCGCTGTCGACGATCTTTGTGGGGCGGTTGCCATTATCGTATTCATATTTGATCGTGCTTTCGGCGGTTTCACCAGAGACACCGTACTTGGCTTCGGTCAGCCGGCCGAGGGCATCGTAGACGAACTTGTCCACCTTGCCTCGGCGGTCGGTGAGTTCGGTAAGGTTGCCCTCTGTGTCGTACACCGCCGTGGTTTTCTTTTCAAGCGGGTCCTCTTCGCTTTCCAGCAGATCCATTTTGGTATAGGCGAATATGCTCTTGTGTTTCAAGGGATCCGTTACTGCGGTCAGGTCGCCATCAGCATCGTATTCGTAGGAGGTCGCGTCTCCCGCGGGATCAGTCGTCTTGAGCAACTGGTTGTCGTTGTTGTATTCGTTGAGAGTTTGCTGGCCGCCTGGGGTGGTCGTCGATACGACCCGACCCATCACGTCCACGAACTGTTTGCTGGTGCGGCCCAGCGGATCTGTCACGCTAGCGGGCTCGCCACGTTCGTAGGTGATGGTCGTTTTGTGGCCAAGCGGGTCGGTGATTACCGCTAGCTGTCCATCGCTGTTGTATTCGTAGTGCGTGGTGTGACCAAGCGCGTCCTTCTTGGCGATCAGCTCTCCTTGGCTGTTGTATTCATAGGTGGTCGAGTGGCCCAGCGGATCGGTTTCCTTGGTGAGCTCGTTGGTAGTCGGTTCATAGGTGAATTTGTAGGTCTGTGCCGAGGACGTACCCGCGAGATGCGTAATCGAGGTCACGTTGCCGTAGCTGTCGTATTCGTACGCGGTCTTGCGGGAGCGAGCGTCTGTGCTTGAGAGCAGAAGACCAGTGCCTGCCTGCGGTTCGAAGGTGGTTTTTTGTTCGATGGAGCTGCCGAGCCCCAGCGTTTCGCTGGTCGGGTAGCCTTCGGTGTTGAAGGTGATCTTGCGTTTGTTTTCGCGCGGTTCGGTGATCGTCGTGCTTTCAACGTTACCTTCGCCGTTCAGGGCATAGCTGAATTCGAAGGTCCCACCGTTTGCCATTTTCTGCTTCGACACCCTGTTGTGAGATTCGTATTCATTTTCGATGTACTTGTTCCCACGAGGGTCCGCGATTGAGGTCATGTCGCCTTCAGAGTTGTATTCGTATTTAGTCGTTCGTTCAGCCGCGTCGGTCGCTGATTCGAGCAGGCCCGCTTTGTTGTAGGTGTATTTGAGCGTGCGGCCACCATTGTCTTTGATTTCTGTGATGTCGCTGGAACTGTTGTACGTAAACTTCGCCCAACGGCCATGCGGCGACGTGATCTGCGTGATGTTGCCGGTCAGACCTTTTTCGCGTGTGATTGTCAGCTGCTGCCCCCGCCTGTTGCGGATCGCCTCCAACGGAGCGTCCTCCCCGAACACGTAGGTGGTGCCATTTGTCAGCGTCAGATCCCAACCCGGAATGGATTCATTCCACGTGATCGTCGAATCGTAGTACACGCTCGGCGTACTGGTCGCCTTGTATTCGGCTTCTTTATACCCTTCCCCAGCCGAGACACGTTTGTAAAGCACCCTACCTCCGTTGGGGAGCACAAGGTCCGCTTCGTGATAGTTGTTTTCCGACCACATTCGAAGGTCGTAGAGGTTGGTGGTGCCAACGCCAAAGCTATAAGAGTTCGAATCGCTCTGCCGGTAGGTCCGTTCGATCACAATCGGGATCGTGTCCGGAATCACGAGATCCGTCTTGTGGTAGACAAACAGGCCCGTCCCCAGATCGACAGGATCTCCGCCTTCATGTGGAGGCCCTGGCGTAGGGCCCGTTTTCGGCGGTTTTGGTTCATGGACGAACATCGACCCGGTGAATTCCCAGATCCGCACGCCGGGGTCTGGGACGACCTGCTTGCCGTTGGGTGTCACCATACCCTGGCCGTAGATGTACCAGCCACGCCCAGTTGGGTCGTAGTTCCAGAATGAGACACGCTGCCCCGGGGGCAGATGACTGTAGTTCGGGTAGATGATCTGAGCACCCTTACTCAGATAGGCGCGGCCAGGCTGCACCGTAAAGTACAACGGAATCGTGCCAAAAAACGGCAACGGGAACGGTGGACGGTCCAGTGGGATCGCGGTGATGTTCAGATTGCGCACGATACGGCCGGCAGCATCCCGGATCACGGTCCCCGCCGGCAGCACGACTTCAAGACCTGGGATCCTCGGCGTCGTGAGTCTCACAGGCCCCCTCGTTGGCGAGGCAATCCGATGGTCACCTGCCGGGTCCAGCGGGGTCATCCAGACCGGCGCATCAAGTGTGGTCTCCGTATGCGCCGCGATCTGGACACCGATTGCGAACGTGCCATAGCGCTGCCCGTCGATCGTGCTCCCTTCCACTACCAGCACCTGATGCCCAGCCGGCAGCCCTGTGAGCAGAAACTGGCCATTGGCATCTGTCACGGCCGCAACCGATGTGTCCTCGATCGCTACATGCAGGCCCACAAGAGGAAGGCCGTTGAGCTTCAGCGCCTGCCCAGCTAGTGCCGTGCTGGTGCTCTCTGCCGGCGCCGGAAGCGCCAGATTGGCCCACGGGCTGACCGGCTGCCCGGTGCTCCAAACAACATTCCCGCGGCTCGTCCTTGGGAACCACTGGCCTGAGCTGGTTGGGTGGAACGACCTGACCGCCCGTGGCAACTTGATCTTGGCGATCCCGCCCGTCAGCGCTGCCCCCGCATGGGCCGCAAACCTGGGTTTCTTGGGTGCGCCCGAGCCGAAGGCCAGATGATGGGGCACGGCGCTGTTGGTGCCTTGGCTGCCGTTTGCTTTATGGCGGAGCCTTCCTGGCAGCGCGAGGGTAGCTGCGCGCGGGGCCGGGTCGGCAACATCTTTCTTCCGAACTAGCCCAACATGGTTATCGAGTGCCTGGTGCCCGCCTGTTTCGAGTAGGACCGCAAATGTCTGGTTCCCAGGAGCTGGCGACGCCGCGGCCGAGGCGATACTCAGCGTGCCCTCATCAGACCCCGCCTGACCCGTCGCCGCCGTGGGGATCGTACCGCCCGATCCTCGGCGGACGATCATGCCGTGCGGAGGCGAGCCCGTATATGCCGTCAGCTTGACCGAACCGGTGTATTCCGCTTCGGGCTTGATGAAGATCGTGTATGTACCTGTTGTCGATAGCGAAACGGGTCCTAGCGCGGTTTCTCCACTGGACCCAAACGTCTTTTCTTCTGCGATTTTTGCTCCCGACGGATTATCGATAACCACGTGCCCGGATTTGATCGTGGATTCTGAAAGTACAATGGAAACTTCTTCTCCCGATTTGCCAGAGAATGTAATTTTGGCGTTCTGCCCCGGCCCGTTCGTCGTGATGGTTTTCGATTCGCCGCCGCTGCTAGGCGTAATCGAGCCGGTGACCGCGGAATACACCGTAACCTTCAACGACCCCGTGTTCAGCCCATACGGGTAGACCTGCAAATGATAGGTGCCTGTGGTCGCACACGTCATCGCTTCCATGAACCCATTACTGGTAAATTCCTTTTCCTTGATGTCCGTGCCCCCAGGGTTAAACCATTCCACGTAGACTCTTTTAGAGAACCCTGTGAATTCACTGACTTTCACCGATAGTTCTTCACCGGCTGAGCACGAGACCGCGTACTTCGCTTTCTGCCCAGGGATCAGCAATGAGACACTCTCCGACGCGCCGCCCGTCGTCGGCGTAATCGACCCCGTGACTTCAGGAGCCTTGTACGCGGTGAGCTTCACGCTACCAGTTTCTTCACCCGACGCCGTTATATGGATCGTATACGTACCCGTTTTCGGCAGCGCAAACGAGTGATAGGAGCCGTCCATCGTCGTCGACGTACCGAAGCTCACCTCCGATTCCGACACTTCCGAGCCTTCCGACGTCAATACCCTGACCGACCCCGATTTGATCGTGGATTCCGACAACACCAACGAAACTTCTTCACCCGCCGTACCCGAGAACGTGATTTTCGCGCCCTGCCCAGGCACAGTCGTCGTCACCGTTTTAGATTCCCCGCCACTCGTCGGCGTAATCGACCCCGTCACCGCCGACGCGTTATACACCGTTACCTTCAGCGACCCTGTATTCAAACCATACGGGTAGACCTGCAAATGATAGGTGCCTGTGGTCGCACACGTCATCGCTTCCATGAACCCATTACTGGTAAATTCCTTTTCCTTGATGTCCGTGCCCCCAGGGTTGAACCATTCCACGTAGACTCTTTTAGAGAACCCTGTGAATTCACTGACTTTCACCGATAGTTCTTCACCGGCTGAGCACGAGACCGCGTACTTCGCTTTCTGCCCAGGGATCAGCAATGAGACACTCTCCGACGCGCCGCCCGTCGTCGGCGTAATCGACCCCGTGACTTCAGGAGCCTTGTACGCGGTGAGCTTCACGCTACCAGTTTCTTCACCCGACGCCGTTATATGGATCGTATACGTACCCGTTTTCGGCAGCGCAAACGAGTGATAGGAGCCGTCCATCGTCGTCGACGTACCGAAGCTCACCTCCGATTCCGACACTTCCGAGCCTTCCGACGTCAATACCCTGACCGACCCCGATTTGATCGTGGATTCCGACAACACCAACGAAACTTCTTCACCCGCCGTACCCGAGAACGTGATTTTCGCGCCCTGCCCAGGCACAGTCGTCGTCACCGTTTTCGATTCCCCGCCACTCGTCGGCGTAATCGACCCCGTCACCGCCGACGCGTTATACACCGTTACCTTCAGCGACCCTGTATTCAAACCATACGGGTAGACCTGCAAATGATAGGTGCCTGTGGTCGCACACGTCATCGCTTCCATGAACCCATTACTGGTAAATTCCTTTTCCTTGATGTCCGTGCCCCCAGGGTTGAACCATTCCACGTAGACTCTTTTAGAGAACCCTGTGAATTCACTGACTTTCACCGATAGTTCTTCACCGGCTGAGCACGAGACCGCGTACTTCGCTTTCTGCCCAGGGATCAGCAATGAGACACTCTCCGACGCGCCGCCCGTCGTCGGCGTAATCGACCCCGTGACTTCAGGAGCCTTGTACGCGGTGAGCTTCACGCTACCAGTTTCTTCACCCGACGCCGTTATATGGATCGTATACGTACCCGTTTTCGGCAGCGCAAACGAGTGATAGGAGCCGTCCATCGTCGTCGACGTACCGAAGCTCACCTCCGATTCCGACACTTCCGAGCCTTCCGACGTCAATACCCTGACCGACCCCGATTTGATCGTGGATTCCGACAACACCAACGAAACTTCTTCACCCGCCGTACCCGAGAACGTGATTTTCGCGCCCTGCCCAGGCACACTAGTCGTAACCGTTTTCGATTCCCCACCACTCGTCGGCGTAATCGACCCCGTCACCGCCGTAGAATTATACGCCGTCAACTTCAACGAGCCCGTACTGAACCCATTCGGGTTGACGACCAGCGTATAGGTCCCCGTCGTCGGGAACACCACTGGTTCCATGAACCCGTTACTTGTAAACGCCTTTTCTTTGATGTTTTTGCCTTCCGGGTTGAACCATTCCAGGTAGAGCGTTTTAGAGAACCCCGTAAATTCGCTGACTTTCAACGAAACTTCCTCCCCAGCCGTCCCCGACACCGTGTACTTCGCTTTCTGGCCAGGCACCAGCAACGATACCGACTTGGCTGAGCCTTCCGCAGTCGGGGTCAATGCGCCCGTGACGGTGTCTGCGTAGTAAGGAGTCACTTCGACTTTGCCGGTATCTTCGCCGCTTGGGACGATTAGAATCGTGTAAGTTCCAGTGATCGGCAGCGTGATAGGTTCGATCAGCAGTTCGCTTCCGCTCGAAAAGCCCAGGCTACCGATCTGTTCGTTGCGAGGAGTGTAGACATAGGCCGTCCCCGAAGCAATCGTTATATTTTTTAGGACAGCCGAAAGCATTTCCCCGCCAGTCGCTTCAACAGTCGCCAAGCCGACGGTTTTGGCCGATGTTATGTTCAGCGTTGACGCAGCGCTCGGCGTTAGGTTCGCGGTTGGCCCGATCTGCGTAGTCGTATATCCAGGTGGAGGTATATAGAGATACGGTCCCGCAGCCGACCCGTGCGGCGTAGCAAGCGACACCTTTCCACTTGCGGTTGCTCCAGGCACCACAAATTTAAGAGATGTGCTCGTCGTCGAGGTCACTTCAGCCATAGTTTGATTAACCGACACATAATCATTGTCTGTGTCTGTTTCAAAGTTTGTACCAGTCATCGTAATAACGGTCCCCGCTGCCACAATCGAAGCCGAAAGGGACGTGATCGTCGGCGCAGGAGACGCCGCAACCGTAAAGCTCTGAGAGCTCGTGACCGGCCCTTCAGTCGTCGTCTGCACAGTCACCGTGCCAGTCGTCGCACCCGTCGGCACTTTGACAGCCAGCGTATAGGCCGTTGCCGCAGACACGGTCGCCGCGGTGCCGTTGAACTTGACCGTGTCATTGCTCGGCGTCGTGGAAAAGCCGGTTCCCCAGATATTGATCGTTTCCCCGACAGCACCCTCCGTCGGTTCAAGCTGGATGATCGACAGTGTCGTCGACGATTTGCGCGCGATCGAGGAGAGATTGCCCGCAGCGTCCCAGCTATAGAGCGCGTATTCGGCTTCCGGTTTGATTACCGCACTCAGCCGGTTGTTGGGCGTGTAGAAATAGCGGATCGCCGTGCTCGGGACGGACGCTGAGGCCAATGAGCTGCCATACGCGCTACAAAGCAGGGTGGCCAGAATGCCAAAGGCGAGGGTCCCACGCAAGCGGGCCCCGCGTCGTTGAGTGCTGCACAGTCGCAACAGCCAGAAGGCGAAGCCAACCAGACAAGCAATCAATCGCCGAACAGCTTGCATCCCCACTCCTTTGACCTAGCGGACGAATTCTGGATGACGCTATCGTGCCGTTTGTCCCCCTTTGGGGTGATCTTTGGGTGAGATCAACGGGTGAGGACAACTAGCGTCGGCGGTCGGCTCGGCGGGACATGGAGGAGACTTGCTTGGGTAGGCCGATCAGGTCGGCTCTGCTCGCTACGCCAAGCTTGCGGCGGATTTGCCGGGCGTGCGTGCGAACCGTCTCGACGCTGATACACAACGTCGCCGCCACCTCGACATACGACTTGCTCCTGCGTAGGTGCTCGAAAACCTCGTCCTCCCGCGCGGTCAGGGGCCGCGATTTGGCTCGCTCGGTGAGGTTGACCAGCATGTGCGTGCCTTTGGCCGCAAGATGGATGGTCGTGATGATGTCCTCGGCGTTGGCGTCCTTGGACAGACAGGTGCCTCCAGCGCTGAGCAGTCGTGCCCCGTAGCCTCGGGTGGGGGCGTGCGCGAGTACGACCAGGCCGATCGTCGGCTGAATCGTCCTCAAGCGAGTAAGCACTTCGGGATCGAGCACAGCCGACTCGTCGAGCACGGCTACCTGCGGTGCCTGCCGCGCGGCAATCTTCTCGAGTGCTGTGATGTCGAGGTCAGCGGCGACGACCTGAGAGGTTGGATCCTCGCGGAGGGCCTGGGCCAGGCCGTAGCCTATGAGCGCTCCGAACTGCCCCAGGGCGATCGTTATGCGCTTCGCGCCGTTAGCCGGCCCACGTGCTTGCTCCCTGCTGCATCGAGAGTTTGAGCACGGCCGACCTGCCGGCGGCAAGCGCGCACCTGGCGTGGGGACCCGGGAGGGCTCGCGGTAGGGACCTGTAGCCCGGTCAGCCCGCACGCGCGACACCTCCTCGCTTGTGATCGTTCGAACCGTGCGTGGCGAGCTTCATCTCGGGCGAGCAGGGTCCTGCCGGTTGGTCGGAGCGCGAGCCGCACCTTACCGACCGAGCAAGCCTCCTCCGCACTGGAGTCGTCATCATGCAGACAACCCGCAGCGTAGGGGGAGGACCTGGCCGCCATCGCCTACCAACCTGGACGAGTTGATCTCCTGGGAGCAGCCTTTCGAGGTCATCGGCTCACGCACTGAGATCATCCGGAGAGTTGGTCGAGGTGTCGGCTGGGAGGCCGTCCTCGGCGGGTACGTACCCGAGTGCCAGCGACACCCTCTCGGCTGTCGCGCCGACCAGCGGGTAGAACCGCTCGATGAGACGGCCGACCTCCACGTTGGACTGGTACACGGAGAGGTTCACGGCAGCGACGACCTTCGTGGCGTCCCGCACCGGGACCGCGAGTGACCGTGCCCCCGGGTGGAGCTCTTGGTCGCTGACCGCGAAGCCTCGCGCGGCGATTGCCTTGAGCTGTGCCCGGAGGCGCTTCTTCTTCGTGATGGTGTGCGGCGTCATCCGCCTGCGGGGGCTCTCGGCGAGGAAGTTCTCGCGCTCCTCTTCGGGGAGGGATGCGAGCAGCGCCTTGCCGATGCTCGTGCAGTGAGCGGGCAGGTGCACCCCGGCCCGGATCGTGGGTCCGGTCATTACCTGGCCGCGACGACGGCTAGCGAGGTGGTCGGCATACACGGCCTCGGTCGCATCAAGGAGGCCCATGCCGACGGTGTAGCCGGTGCTCGCGCGGAGCTCCTCCAGGTGAGGACGGGCTGCCGCGCGTAGCCCGGTCGTCTCAAGGACGGTCATCCCGAGATCGCCGGCGCGTGACGCGAGGCGATACTTCCGCGAAGGGTCTTGCTCAAGGTAGCCGAGCTCGACCATCGTAGTGGCGTAGCGATGCACGCTCGATCTGCCCATCCCGAGCAGCTCCGAGAGATCGGCGATCCCAAGCACCGGCCGTTCCGCGGAGAAGCACCCAAGGATCGCGAGTCCCTGGTCCAGCGAGGATGAGTAACGAAGTGAAGCGAGCTTTGGCGCCCGCGAGGGGTCCTTCGGCGGGATACGCAGACGGGGGAGGGGGGTCATGTCCGGCCGATCGCCTCGTGGTTGCGTACCGAGTCGAACTCGATCACGCCGTCGGGGAGCAGCCAATAGAACAGGCGGGCGGCGCCCCGGCCGTGGCCGAGGTTGCACATCCACGCCTTTGCGCCGTCCTCGCGGACGGCTTGAGGGTCATCGCCGCCGCCGCTCTTGCCTTCGCGCCAGGGATGCGGCTCCAGCCCGACGAGTTCGGGTGCCCGGCCGCAGGCGACCATCGCGCACGCGAACGCGATCCTGGCAGCCGGTGTGGCGATACGTCGGTCCTCGACGCTCGCCATGAATTGCGGCGCGAGGCGATATCCGCTGAGCACCTGGTCGCGGCGGTCTGCCGCTTCCAGGGCGGTCAGCCATTCGCGGCAGATGAGGCGTTGCATGACCGCCTCGCGGTCCATGCCGGCGACGGCCTGAAGCTCGACCGTATCCAGACCCGCGGCCTGCAGCGCGGCCAACTGGCGTTGTAGCCCGGCGAGTTGTGTCTCGGCTGCCTCGGCGCGTTCGACTGCCCGGCGCTGCTCGGCTTCGCTCTCGCGCGACTTCGAGAGCGCCCGCGCCGACTGCTCCTCGAGCGCGGCAAGCCTCGTTTGGATCGGGGCGAGGTATCGCCGCACGAGCGGGCGACTTAACTCGAACGCGGCTATGAGCCTCTCTACCGCGCTGCGGCTGTCGCCGGCGATGCGGGCAGGGACGAGGGGGTGTTCGGCTGGGTCGCTGCCCGGGCCCGCGCCAGGCCAAAAGATCCGGGCGTCCCCACCATCGACCGCCAGCTGCGAGCCGAGGACGTGTGCCAGGCGCCTGCACAGATCTGCGCTTTCCAGGACAAAGATCGAAGCAGGGTCCCTGAGCGCCGCGCGTGTCGAGCCGGGCACAAAGGTCGGGCTCTCGCCGCCGGCGCCAACGGTGAGGACGACGATCGCGCCGTCGCGGTCGCCGCGGAGATCGAACAACAGCCGCCGGAGATCTTTACGGGAGCCGACGCGGAGCAGCAGCGCTTCGGATGCCACAGCTGGCGGCGGTGGCGATCGGACCTGCACGAGCGCCTGCTGCTCAGGGGTGAGGTCCACCGCTCCTGGAGGCTTGATCGCGAACTCAGCGGCAAGGCGCAGCAAGGCGTCCTCGCCGTAGACGCCTGTGGTGTCGTGAATCAGCGGGTGCCAAGAAGGGTCGAGGCGCTCTCTGACGCCCGGCATCCAGACTCTGACAGCGCCGTTGTACGCCCCCAGCCCGTCCGGGAGGAGCCTGCTCATTTCGCGGGCCTGCTGCGGCTCGATGACGTAGATCGGGACGCTGGCCCACACCACCTCGCACACGACGTGGACTGCGAGCGCCGGGTCGCGTGACCCTGGGCGGCAGGTCACGCCCACTATCGGGCTGGTCCGCTCGCCGTCGAGAATCTCAGCGCACATCGCTTGGAGTTGGCGCTCCGTGGCGACCCGGAAGATAGGTCGAGCGCCGACAGAGTTGGCGGCGGCGGGTGACGGCGGGAGCGCCAGCGACCGGGCCGGTTCCTCCCTCGGTGTGGGTGCGGCCCGTCCCATTCTCAGTCGGCCATTTGAAGGCGCGCGAGGACTTCCGCGGCGTGGCGGCCAGGGATCGTGACCGGGTAGAAGACCTGAGTGATCTCGCGGCAGACGACGACGATCGTCAGCCGGTGATAGAAGCGCTCGCCGCGAACCCTGAAGGTCGGCAGGTTCAGCAGCTCCGCGAGGCGAAGCGTCGAGTCGCACGCAAGCTGCTGCGGCAGACGATCCACGGTGACTGCTTCCCGCAGCTTCTGGGCGGGCTGGCTGCTGACACCCATGATCGTGAAGTGCAGGGCGGCGAAGACGTCGTGCAGGTCGCGGAAGCCACGGTGCTCCTCAGAGTCGACGAGCGGCGTGTCAGAGCCATGTTGGTCCGAGGTATCGGCACCGGGATAGATGTACGCTACGAGCGAGGCGTCATCGCCGCCGAGGCGTATCTGCTCCCCACTGGCCGACGCGAGCGCGAGCGGCGGGACATCCATCCCGATCAGCCTGTGCCTGAGCTGGTGCGCCTCGATCGTCCCGTTCAAGGAGCGCGGTGCGCGCCTGTAGTGCGCGCTCGGAGGAGTCGCCGGCATCTTCGTGTCACCACCTAGCCGTTCGCATCCACGAGATGACCCGCCGCGTGTGCTTCTCGATGTCTTGCTCCGGCGGGAAGATCACCTTCTCGATACAGCCGCGCCTTGTTATTAGTGAAAGCCTCCGATAGCGGCGAGCACCGCCCTCTTCGACGGTCGGCAGTCCGAGCGCGTCCGCGATCAGCAACTCGGGGTCGCAGAGCGTCAAACCGCCAGGGTCGCAGTACGGGTCCGCCAAGTCGAGCGCCTCCGGTACAGTGCTGATCACTGAGATAGCTCTCGCGTCCATCACCCCAAGCGCTTGCACGCGATTCAAATGCGCCTGACGCGCGGCCATACGATCGCCGGCCTCCGGCGAAAGGGCGGCCCTCCCGCCGGGCAAGAAATCGATGAGAACTCTGCCGGATATGTGCTTGCGTATCGGCACTTTCGTGGCATGGAGACTCTTCAGTTCGACGTCCGGGAGCCCGTGGCGGAACAGCCTCCGGTCAAGCCGCTGCGCCAACTCCCTGTCACGGACCTGCTGGCGCAGCGAGCTGGCCTCCGGCTCCGCTTCGCGGGTGCCAGCTACGGTCCTGCCACGGTCCGCGCCCGTCGTGTGGTCGGCGTCTTCGCTGTCGAGGTGGGCGGTCATGTGACGGCGGGGAGAGCGGGACGAGGCCGGCTGGTGAGCGCGTGGTGGCGCCATCGGATCGCGAGGCGGTAGCGGCGTGTTTTGCTGACTTGTTCGAGGACGCCGATCGCGACCCACGTCTTCAGGTACCGCAGGGTGGTGGTGACGGTCATGCCGAGTTCTGAGGCGACCGCCTTGACTCCGTGTTCTTGGCCATCATCGAACGCGGTCAGTGCCAGGAGGCAGCAGATCGTGGACTGTGAGAGCGTGCGATCTTGGTAGCGCTCGTCCTGCTGCAGTTCGTAGAGCGCGGGCCGGTCCTCGGCGCCGCTCAGGGCGAGCAGCACACGCAGCATCCCGGAGCCCGGCCCGCCACCGAGAGCCTGCCGCACGACGTGTTGGGCCTGGCCGATCGTGAGCGGCACCCAAAAGTCGGGAAGCTCGACGCGCTCGAGGGTTGCCATTCTCGCCTCTTTCGCTGCTGGTCGTTAGTCGTATGGCGCGTGGGCGAGCCGAGCGACGCCGGCCAGGACGGCTGTAGCAGTCGGCTCGCCCCAGGACACGCTTAGCCGCCTTCGGAGGGAGGCGCCAACCGGACGGCCGGCGTCGACCGCCCGCTCTCCGGGAGCGCCGCGGACGTGGGGATTCGTCCTCTCCTCCGTGTACCTGCCAGGCTGTGTCCCGTCGCGCCATCGCCCGTCATGATGACCCTCGATTCTGTTCCGGCAGGCAAAACGAGCGTGATTAATCAACAGAAACATTGATTAATCAGGCGGCGGTCAAAAAAAAGGGGGCGCCCCGTTAGTCGGGGGCACCGCGCCGGCAGGCCGCTTGCGCAGCAGAACGCGCGATCCACGGCCGGGCGTCACGATAACACTCCGCCAGCGGGCCGTCTCAATCCGTTTATCGGTAGGGATGATCTGCAGGTCGCGGAGCACAGACTGGAGGACGACCTGCATCTCGAGCACGGCGAGGTGGTGGCCAGGGCAGCGCTTGCGGCCGCCTCCCCACGGCATCCAAATCTCGGCGGGCGGGTCGGCGTCGAGGAACCGCTCGGGACGGAAGCGCTCGGGATCGTCGTACAGCGCGGGGTCGTGCTGCATGAGGTGGATGCAGCCGACAAGCTGCTCGGGAGGGTGGTAGGTCCGCCCAGCGAGCGCGAACGGCGCGCACACGACCCGTGGGATCGTGAACAGGAAGACTGGCCGATGGCGAAGCACCTCGTGGACGGTGGCTTTGAGGTAGCTGCCGTCGCCAGCGTCTAGGCTCTCGGTGAGACGGGCGGCAGACTGCTGGTCGTGCGCCAGGAGCTGAAACGCCCACGCCAGCTCAGAGGCGGTGGTCTCATGCCCGGCGAGGATGACCGACATGAGGTCTTCGCGGATCTGCTTGGTGTTCGGCTCGGCCGCCGCGTCGCTGGAGGTGTCCAGCAGCATTCCGAGCAGACCGCTATCGCGCGCCTCGGCATGGGCTTCCTCCTCGATCAGGCTATCGAGCATGTGGGTGACAACCCGTCGCTCCGCGAGGAAATCCCGCCACATTCCCCTCCACGGCGGTAGGTGGCGAAGCTGTGCCTCCTGCAGCGCGAGGCTTCCTGTTACTGAAAGCATCGCGAGCAGCCGCCTGTGAAGCTCCGCGAGCCGCACGCTCTCAGTGCCGAATATGGTCTGCAGGATCACCCTTAGTGACAGCGCGCGAAGGTAAGGGTGAATAGCGATCGTCCTGTCGCGCGGCCAGGACGCGACCTCTCGCCTCACCGTGTCCGCAATCATCTCGGCGTGCTCGCGGACACAGCCGTGCGCGAACGCGGGGAGGATCGCTCGCCGTCCGCTGAGGTGAGCGTCTTCCTCAGCGAGCATGAACGACCCCTCGCCAACCAACGGGGAGATAACCGCGGCGCCGGCGCCGGGATGCAGCACGTCCGCCGGAGCTCGCACGATCGTCTTGATGTCCTGCGAGGCCGACACGAACACCAGCGGCGCCATCCCCAGCGAGCGGATCGTGAAGCTGGCGCCATAGCGGCGCCGGCACCACCCTAGATAGGCGTGCGGGTCGCGCCAGAACACCAGCGTCTGCACCAGCGACGGGACGGGTGCGCTCGGTGGGAGTCGCGAAACCCTCCGGCGCGCGGAGACTGTGTATCGGCGTGGGTGCTCGGCGCCGTCGGACTGCTGGCCGTAAAGGACCCGCCACGCACGCAGGATCGGGATCAGCGTCCGAGGCAGCAGCCCAGCCTCGCTGGCTAGGGTGCGTGTCGCCTCGCGGCTGCTGGGGCTGCGGGTGCTGTCCTTGGACAGATACATGGCGATCATGCAGCTCGCCAGCACCAGATGGCGCTCGGCGTCCGGGAGCAGCGCGGCCTCGGCGAGCGCCCGCCTGACGATCTCGCCGATCCGCTTAACCGCGTCGTTGGCGCTCGGGTAGTGGGCGAGGTAGCTGTGGCCGCCCGTCGCCTCGTCCTCGGCGACGTCACCGTAGCTGTCGAGCATCGTCCCGGCGAGCGACACCCACGGCAGATAGGCGGCGTAGGTTGCGCTCGCGTCCCGTTCGACCCCGCCCGGGTCCGCGGCGAGCGCCAACAACGCCAGGACGGTCAGCCATGCGCTTGCGGCGGCTGAGGACTCGAACCATGCGAGCTCACCGGCCTCGAGGACGTGCTGCTCGGCCCATGCCTGTAGCGACGCGTCCCGCAGGCCGGGGTCGGGCTCATGGTTGAGTGCCAACACCTGAGTCAGGCGGGCAGCCCGGACGACGTGCGGCCGGACGTGCTCCCAGGAAGGGAGCAGCACGACCGTCTCGCGGCAGAGGCCAACGAGCGCGCGGACGTATCCGCCGTCGTTTCGCCAGGGGTGGTAGCGGTAGTAGTCGGAGACCGGAAGCGCGGGATCGAGCGCCTCGACCAGTGCGCGGTGGAGCTGCAATCCGTTTTTGATTCCGGCGTCTGCGCCGCGCTCGCTGGTGCAGTCCAGGTAGTCGGCGAGGACCTCGTAGGCGACTAGGAGCCGCAGCAGATCCGGGGATCGGATAGTCGGCAGCGTCCAAAAAAGTGCCGCCCCGTCGATGTTCGCGCGCTTGCTATCGAGCGCAGCGAGCGCGTCGGCTCGGAGCGCCCGGTCGGGAATGGTGGCTGCAAACGCCCGCCAGCCGCAGACCTCGCGCGATACGTTCCTGACACCCCATCGCAGCTCGCGCCACGCGGCCCGAGCGACCGCGAGCAGGGTGCGCGGCGAAAGCGCCGCCGGATGGGAGGCGCGGCTACGCGGGCTTGACCATTGTCGGTTTGACGCGCACCGCGAGATAACCCGGCGCGGCAACGATCGCCAGGGCGGTGGCGCTGACGATGGCGAAGCTGAATATGGCGATGGTCGCCCCGACACTGATCGTGATAGGAAATCCTGTGACCGTCGCCAGAGCGTGGCTGATGACGAGCTGTCCGTAGAGCCCGAACACGGCGCCGATCAAGCAACCGGACCCGAGTAGGACGGCGCTCTCGAAGAACAGGGAGCGCCACAAGAGGCCGCGGGTGCTTCCGGTTCGCTTGAGATACGCGATCCGTTCGCGCCGCTGCCAGAGCAGTGAGGTCATAACCCCAGCCATCGCGAGGATCGCCGCGATGGAAACAAGGATCGAGATTTGGGTGAGTCGCGCGAGACCCTGATGGCTGATCCTCTTCCACTGATCTTCACGTTCGGTCGCGGTCTGTACGGCCAGGCCGGAGTCCGGCCCGAGTGCGTCTGCGATCTCCAAGCGTGCTTCTTGAGGCGAATGTTCCGGGGTGACCTGGATGTTCAGGGCGCTCGCGGCAGTCGATCCCCATGCGCGGGCATAGTCTTCGGAGTTGATGACCACGGCGCCCGGCGGCCATCCGCTGTTGGTCGATAGCCCTGCGAGTCGAAACGTCGTGGGGTGCGGTGCGGGCAGCGTGAACGAATCGCCGATATGAAGATGGAGTTCGTGAGCGACCGCTTCGGAGAGGACCGCCCATCCTCCGGCGCGTAGCCGCTCGCTCGTGAGCGAGATGTTCCCTTCGGTGAGCTGGCCGGCAGGGATCGGCCGAGCGGATTGCTTGGGCGGGGCGATCACCCATAGGCGTCGTTCGCCGAGGTCCAGAAAGCCGCCGCGGTAGACGGTGACGCTGCGAACATCTTTCAGGTGCTTCAGCTTCGATACGACCGCGTCGGGGAACGGGGTCGTAGCCAGCGTGTTGTTTTCGCCGGAGGGAGAGACCCATACGTTGGTCGCCCGGTTCCATTCTCGGGCGGTGCTGTTGAGGCCACTCTGGAGGTTGTGCTGGGCGCCGGCGATCGCGACGGTGCCGAACACGGCGACCGCGCCGGTCGCCGCGACCGCCAGGGAGCGTACCCGCGTCGACGGGTCGGTGAGCTCGCCGACCGCGAGGCGAGTCGAGGTGCCGCTGAAGGGCCGCTGCAGCCGGTCGAAGGCGAGCACGATCGCGTTGAACAGGAATGGCAGCAGCGCCATCGACGCGATGACGAGCGTAATCACGCCGACGACCGCCGACTGCGGCCGGAAGACGACAATCAGGGTTGTGATCGCCAGGCACGCGAGCCCAGCGATGATCCTGGCGGCAGTCCAGCCACGGGGGGTTCGTTCAACCTCGACCTGTGCGCGCAGCGGACGGGCGAGAATGTCCCTGACGGGGGCGAGCACCCCTACGAGCGCCGCGAGCAGGCCGGCGCCGATAGCCTCAGCGAACGTGACGGGGGTCACGATGCGTTGCGACCCGACCGGGAACGCGAACGCCAGGTATCCGGGCTGTGCATGGAACAGCTTGATCGAGATCAGCTCGCCGAGAAGGAGGCCGAGGGCGCTGGCAGCCAGCCCGATCACTAGAGCGTCGAACACGAGCGCCTGTACGATCATCAGGCGGGGCGTCCCGCGACGGCGCATCGTGGTTATCAGCCGGCGGCGCTCCCCGACCGTCAGGAGCATCGCGTTGAACGCGAACAGGAACCCGACGACGGCGGAGATGCCCGAGAACAGGCTCTCTCCTTGCTGAGCCGGTGCCGAGGCAATGGCGAATAGCTGCGCGTCGAAGTCGGCCGGCACGAAGTTGAGATGGTTGGCAGCGGCGAGACGACGTAGGCCGGCGGCGGCCGTAGCGCCCTGTCCCGGCTTGACCTTGATGTAGAAGCGGGAGATGCGACCCTCTGTGCCAAGCAACTGTTGCGCGTATTTGATCGGTGCCAGCGCGAGCCGACTGTCCACCAGTCCCCCGACTTCGCCGCCGAGCGTCGCGGCCAGAAAGGTTTCTACGACGCGTGTCCCGGTCTGCAGCCGGATGTCTTCAAACTGGCCCGCGCCGATCGATCCAGCCAGCGGCGCGGGGAGCGCGATCGCCCTCTGCCTGGAGAGTTCCTTCCCGGAGAATTTGCGGGCGAGCGGCCCACCCAGCCGCGCGAACCCTGGGGCAACGCCGATCAGGTCCACAGACGCCTGGCCCTTGGGGCCAATGACGGTCGCTTGCTGCTGCACCAGCGGCAGCGCTGCGCCGACTCCAGGCAGCGCTTGAGCTTCGCGCATCACAGCTTCGGGGAAGCATTCCGGGCCACGCGCGTCGATCTGGTACTGCGTCCCACCGACCAGTTGCTGCGTGAGTTGGCGAACCGAGCCGTCGAGGCTCTGCGAGGCGACCTGGGAGGCAAACAGCAAAGCCACACCGATAGCGATCCCAATCACAGCCAGGGCCTCCTGCACAAGCACAACGCGCGCCTTCAGCCGGGCCCTGAAAATGAACAGGATCTCCCCGACGGGCATCGTTCGTCTCGCTGTCCGGCGCTCCGGCGATCCGCTGGCAGGCGCGCTCACGGGCTAACGCTCTCCCCGGTCGCCCGCAGGTACAACTCTTCGGGCTCGTAGTCGTCCAAATGGCCGTCACGCAGTTCGTAGGCTCGATCCGCGAACGTGACTGCCTGTGGATCGTGGGTGGCAAGCAGCACCGCCGTCTCGCGCTCGTGACAAAGCTGCCTTATGAGCGCGAGGACTTCACGGCTGCGACGGGTGTCGAGGCTGCCCGTCGGCTCGTCGGCAAGGACGAGCTTCGGCCCGGTCGAGAGCGCCTGGGCGATCATCACGCGCTGCCGCTCGCCCATCGAGAGCTTCCGTACGGGCTGGTCCATCCGATCGGCAAGACCGAGCAAGACCAGCAGCGGCTCGATCAGGTTGGGGGCCTTCTTAGGGTGGTCGCGCAGGAGCTTCATGCAGGCGTTACCGCGTGCCGTGGCTGACGGCATAAGTTCCTGCGGCTGGCCGATGATGCCGACCGTCAGGCGTAGGTAGTCGGCGTGTTCTGACTCGGAGAACGAGCTGATGTCTCGACCATCGACCACGACCGTCCCGGCATCGGGAGCCCGAAATCCCGCGATGAGGTCGATCAGCGTCGACTTGCCCGAACCACTCGGCCCGTACAAGGCGACCATCTCGCCAGGGCCGATTCGCAGCGACACGCCATCGACCGCGTGAACCGCTTCGCCGCCGACCTCATAGTGCTTGACGAGATCCGTCACCGCGAGCATCGGCCGCCCTCAGCGTTCTGCCGCACGGACCTCGCGGCGCTCGTGCAGCTCGATGATGTCGGGGTCTTTGTGCATGAGTCTGAGTTTGCCGTCGGCGAGCTGCCAGACCTGGGCGCCGCACACGGCGGTCGCGTGGTCGGAGACGGCCATCAGCACCCCACAGCCGATGTCCTCGGCGAAGCCTTCGATCAGTTCTAGCGCGGCCTGCTTCTTTCCGAGCCCCAATCCGTCCAGCACATCGTCGATCAAGAGCAGCCGTGGCCGCACGATCACCGCCTGCGCGAACTCCACGAGCACCCGCTGCCAGTTGGACAGATCGCTCCACATCAGCCGGGCGACATCGCTCAGGTCGAACTCGCCGAGCGTGCGCTCGACACGCTCGCGCCGCTCCCGGCTCGACCATTGGCGGGTCGCGGTCAGCGACATCTCCACGTAGTCGTGGACATCCAGCCTGACATCCGGCCCGGCGCGGGTGGCGATCCCGATCTTCTTCGCCAGCACCTCCGAGAGCTGCCCGTCGGAGATGTCCGTGACCTCTCGGCCATCCACGAACACGCTGCCGCGGTCCGGGGACAGCGTGCACGACGCGACCCGGATCAGCGTCGTCTTGCCCTGATCGCGAGTGCCGAGCACCGCCGCTATCTGCCCAGCGGCGATCTCCATCGACACGTCCTGCAACACCCCGATCCGGCCCTGCGCACGCTCAAACGCCATCCACACACCCACCAACCGCAAAACGGGGATCACGACGCTGCCTCGAATGCGATCCCCGCCCGCGTCGCGATTTCTTCGAGGTGCCGGGCGATTTCGTCGAAGTGGACGCTACGAGCTGACCAATACGCCGGTGTGACCTGCAGCACGACATTGCGGACCTCCCGCAGAAAGTCCTCGGGTCCTGGCTCCTCGCCCCTCCGGCGGCGGCGCCTGTTGCGCTCAAGCTGTTGGTTGAGCTTCAGTTTGCTGTAGCTGTACTGCGCATCGGCCATCGCGGCTTCTTCGTGAGCGATGCGGATCAGTTCGGGGAGATCCTCGAGTCGGCACAGCTCGAGACGGCCGTACAACGCCTCCCGTAGCGCGGGCACTCCGATCGGCGTCGCGTACATCCACCCTTGGAACTCCTCCCCGCCCGCGCGAGTAGCTTCGTAGCGGTCTTGGCTGCGGAGCCTGCCCGGCGCTTCGTAAGTGCAGCGCACCCGTGGCCAGGAGCGCTTGTCGCGTGCCATCTGCTGCAGCCCTGTGTTCGCGGTCGATCCGTCGAATCGACATCCCGCGAACCTGACCCTTAGCCCCTCTGCGACCTCGGCTACCGTCTGGTCAGGCTTCTCGATGAGCAGCCCGAGGATCGCGATTCTCCCGGGCAAATCGGCAGGGTTGGGCTTGGACATAGCCACCGGAACGCTAACTGAAACCTCGCTATCCTGTACGGCACCATTGAACCATTTGGCCCCCCAGGACATTAGTGAACATTGGCTAGTTACATTAACCCAAACTCCGGGCGGCGAAAGAGCCTGAGTCAGAAACAAAATAGGCAAACTGAAACGCGCACACGAGCACCTGCCGTGCTGTTGCTCACAGCCACATCGCTTCTGCTGCTTCTTGCCGGCGTGTCCGCTTTCGGCGCCGCGGCAGACGCCAGCCATTTGACCTCACGCCACGCCAGCGGACATGTCGCGCGAACACTGTCGGTCACGGATACCGGCCACCTGCATCGCGTGCAGACAGGTGGCGAATACATCACCGAGGAAGGGCAAGCCACCGGGACGATCCCAGGCAAGGTGAGAGCCTATCTCGAAATTGGCGCGACGGTCGTCGCCAAATTCACGATCTACACCAGCGCCGGCGACATCAGCGGCGAAGGATCGGGCAAGCCGAAGGGCCGCTCCGAAGAACCTAGCTTCGCCGGCAACATGACCGTCTCGCACGGCACCGGCCGCTACAGGCACATCCGCGGGCACGGAGGGTTCTCCGGCTCACTCAACCGGCGCACCTTCAAGATGGTCGTGCAGACAACCGGCACGCTGGACTACTAGGGCGGGCGCGGGGTGCGCTCGCGACTGTTGATCCTTGTGCAGCGTGCGCGGCGAGGGTGCCTGCTCGCGCTCGCCGTCTGCATGGTCCTCGCTGCGGGCGCGCAGGCCGCCCAGACCGCGAAGCTCGAAGTCGGTCTCTCTCCGGAGCGGCTAGGGCAAGGCACGACGATCCAGTTCGCGTTCGCCATCGCCGCGACCGGGGGCGGGGTGCCCTCCCCGGTGACGCGGATCGAACTGCTCTACCCCAAGCACTTCGGGCTGGTCACGAGCGGTCTGGGCCTGGCGAGCTGCACCGAACGGGTACTCGAAGAACTTGGGTCCGAAGGCTGCCCATCCCGGTCGCTGATGGGCGAGGGCACGGCGACCGCGGAGGTAAAGGTCGGCGACGAAGAAGTCCTACAGGAGCAGGCGCACACCGCGATCTTCATGGCCCCGTTGAGCGGCGAACACATCAACATCGAGTTCATGGTCAACGGCTACGTGCCGCTCGCCGCCCAGCTGATCTTTCCTGGTCTGCTGCTCCCGGCCACCAGACCCTACGGCGGGAACCTGGCAATCAGCGTGCCGCTACTGGAAAGCTTCCCCGAAGGCCCCGACGTATCGCTCGTCAAGCTGCGCAGCACGATCGGCCCGCTCGGCGTGACCTACTACGAACACGTCCACGGCAAGTTCGTACCCTACAAACCGAGCGGGATCACCCTCCCCTCGTCCTGCCCGAAGCACGGCTTCCCGTTCGCGGTCACGTTCACGTTTGCCAACGAGAGCCACACCACCAGCCGCACCGCCGTGCGCTGCCCCAAGCGGCCAGTCGCTCATCGGTAGCCCGTCTCGTCGCGCCGCGCCTCGGGGTCCAGGGTGATGATGTCGGGGTCTTTGTGCATGAGTCTGAGTTTGCCGTCGGCGAGCTGCCAGACCTGGGCGCCGCGCACGGCGGTCGCGTGGTCGGAGACGGCCATCAGCACTCCGCAGCCGATGTCCTCGGCGAAGCCTTCGATCAGTTCTAGCGCGGCCTGCTTCTTGCCGAGCCCCAATCCGTCCAGCACGTCGTCGATCAAGAGCAGCCGTGGCCGCACGATCACGGCCTGCGCGAACTCCACGAGCACCCGCTGCCAGTTGGACAAATCGCTCCACATCAGCCGGGCGACATCGCTCAGGTCGAACTCGCCGAGCGTGCGCTCGACACGCTCGCGCCGCTCCCGGCTCGACCACTGCCGGGCCGCGGTCAGCGACATCTCAAGGTAGTCGTGGACAGTCAGCCTGACATCCGGCCCGGCCCGAGTGGCGATCCCGATCTTCTTCGCCAGCACCTCCGAGAGCTGCCCGTCGGAGATGTCCGTGACCTCTCGGCCATCCACGAACACGCTCCCCTTGTCGGGGGACAGCGTGCCCGACGCGACCCGGATCAGCGTCGTCTTGCCCTGATCGCGGGTACCGAGCACCGCCGCGATCTGCCCAGCGGCGATCTCCATCGACACGTCCTGCAACACCCCGATCCGGCCCTGCGCACGCTCAAACGCCATCCACACACCCACCAACCGCAAAACGGGTACGTCTGACACCAAACCGTCCTCATCGTCGGGTTCCTACATCCTACCCCTGGGGATATGTGGTGGTGTTGAGTTTTGGGGCTACGCGGTGACTGGGAGGGGATACAGCCGCGGCACTGCTTCTCGATCTTGCCTTCGCCTTGCAGTCCGGGGAGGACGCGGTACAGGTAGCTCTGCTTGATGCCCATTCTTCCCGCGATCTCGAGGATCGTGATGCCGGGATGGTCCACGACAATCTGGAGCGCTTCAGTGCCGCGTTCGCCTGTCCCTTTATGGCGTCCGGGCTGGCGTGTACCGGCGGGTTTGGCGGCAGACCGTTTGCGGATAACGGATTTGGTGGCGATCGGTGCTTTGGTGTTGGAGCCTGGCGGTCGGCCAGGCCCCCGACGGCCACCGCTGGGTCGCGTCCCGTGAGCCGGGGGAATTGAGGTTGCGGGCGTAGCCTCCGCTTTGACCCTGAACAAGTCGAAGATGGAGGTACGCCCGCATGGAGAAGGTAGCCCCGAGCGAGAGGTTTCGCCAAGAGCTGGATGAGGTGCTGGCCGGTGTTGGCCAGGAGCAGGACCCGGTGGAGGTGGTCGGCCGTCTGGGAGCCCGTTTGATCTTGCAGCAGGCGCTGGAGGACGAGGTCACGGAGTTCCTTGGTCGTCGGCGCTATCAGCGTGCCGAGGAGACGGTCAGCCATCGCAACGGGCATGAACCGAGGACGATCAAGACGACGAGCGGCTCGATGGATCTGGAACGCCCGCGGGTCCGCGACGCGGGCAAGCTGGGGTTCGAGAGTCGGGTTCTCGGCAAGGGCGTGACCCGCACGCACGCCCTGGAGTCGCTGGTGATCAGCAGCTTCCTGCGAGGACTCTCCACGCGCGACGTGGAGGCGGCGTTGGAGGAGGTCTTCGAGGAGCCAATCGCGTCCAAGAGCACGGTCTCGCGGATCTGTGAGGATACCCGGGAGCGGTACCGTCGCTGGTGCGGGCGGCGCCTTGAGGAGCACGACATCGTGTACCTGTTCCTCGACGCGATCTACCTGAAGATGCGCCCCGAGGATCAGCCCGCGGAGGGCGTCCTGGTGTGCTGGGGTATCACCCTGGAGGGCCGCAAGGTTCTGCTGGGGCTGGCGCTCGGGAGCCGTGAGAGCTACGACAGTTGGCTCGCGTTCGCCAGGGACATGATCGCCAGGGGCCTGCGCTCACCAGCGCTCGTGATCGCTGATGGAGCACCTGGGATCTGGAAGGCAGTGCGGGAGATCTGGCCCGACGCTCTTGAGCAGCGCTGCACAGTTCACGCGTTGAGGAACGTCACCGCGAAGCTGCCCGGGCGTCATCACCAGGAGATCAAGACACGCTGGTGGAAGACCTTCGACGAGGCCTGCTCCCCGGGGGAGGCCCGCCAGGAGCTGCAGGGCATCATCGAGGACTACCGGGCTGCGTACCCCTCCGCGATGGCCGTCATCGAACACGACCTGCCCGCGTTGATCACCCACCTACGGTTCCCCTCCCAGCACCGCAAGCGGATCCGCACCACGAATCTCCTGGAGAGGACGTTCGTGGAGGTCCGCCGGCGCACCAAGGTCATCGGACGGTTCCCCGGCGAGACCTCGGCACTGTCACTCATCTGGGCGGTGTTGGAGCTCACAAGCCGCGGCTGGCGCGGCGTGAAGATGAACCCCAAGACCGTCGCCGAGATCGAGCGCCTACGCCGGGAACTGCGCACCACACCCACACATCCACCGGCCGAGAGCACCCAGGAGGTGATCGCCGCATAACATCCCACCCCAGCGGGGACTCACCCAGCCAATTCCCCCGGAACCTGGGACGCGACCCACCGCTGGGGGACGGCGCACTGCCCAGGAGACCGTCGAGAGCTTGTGCCGCCTCCTCCAAACGGTTGTGCTCGTCAACGAATGGCTTGAGCTCGTCCATTGCGAGTCGCGATCTCGGCTCGCTTCTCCCTAAGAAAATCGGTCACGGAAATCTCCTCCCGGTCGCGGATGATCGCCAGGTTTTACATGATCACTCCAGCTTCGGTGGTCACGCATACCTCCCCAAACGCGCTAGGCAGCCGGTGCGGCTGAATGCGGTTCGTCGGTTTCTGACAAACGCCAACCCGCATCGCAACCTCCCACGACCTAGTAGATGAGTGACTCCCGCAAGATGTGAATAGCTGTCTATCGGAGTCCGATTCCAACGTCGATGTCGCGCTCCGTAGAGGTCTTGCGTCCGAGGTGTCGCTCGGCGCGGTTGATCGCTTCGCGGGCTCGTTCCCAGTCGCGCTGCTGCCGAGCGGGCTGCTCAGGCATGGGGCCGAGCGCGTCGGTGGCATCCATGATGTCGTACTCCATGCGGTAGCGCGCGGCGTGACGTACACCGTTCTCCCAGGCTTCGTGTTGGTCGGGCCGCGCGCCCAAGGTGGCCTTCACCCACGCGCCAGGGTGGTGTAGTTCGTGCTCGGCGAGTTCGTTGCGGAGCGTGGTGTGTGCCTGGGTGGTCTGGCTGATTGCCCGTTCGAGACTGTCGCGTTCAGCGCGGGCTTCGACGGGGTCGCGGAGTTCGCGCGCCAGATGGCGGCGTTGTGTGAGGACCGTGTCTAGCTCGCGGTTGTTTGCTTGTAGGGCACTGGTGAGGTGGGCGCGTTCGACGGCGTGAGGGTCCTGTATGCGCCCGAAGCGTCGGTGTGGCTCGGGTAGGCTGACGAGGCGTACGGTGAGCTGCTCGTGTTGGGTGGTTAGTGTGGTTGCGCGTGCATCAAGGTCCTCGATGCGCCGCAGTTGGCGTGTCGGTAGCGCCTTGAGCTGTGCTCGTAGCTTCTTGATGTGGTCTCGTAGTTCGTGCAGGCGCTCTGTGCTCGCGCGTGCTGGGGTCGGCTCGGCGCGGGTGGCGGCGTGCTCTTGCGGGGGCCCGATGGTGGGCGTCTGTTTATGGGCTGCGTCGGGGTCGTTGGCGCGGCCGGCGCCTGAGAGTTGCTCGATTGCGAGGTCTTCATCGTCGCGTTTGGTCATCCGTCGGGCGACGCGGGTGAGGAGGTCGTGCCTGGTGGGGGTGGTGTGGTTGGTGGGTGCGAACTCGCTGCGCTCTTCGGTGTGCTGGTTGTCGTAGATGAGGAGGCGGGTGTGGCCGCGGGCGCGTGATAGCGCTGTGTAGCTCCATCCGGCGGTGAGGTCGTGTGGGCAGGCGACGACTGTGGCTGTCTCGACGGTCCCTCCCTGCATCCCGTGGCCGGTAAGCGCGTAGGCGTACTCCAGATGTGCTGAGGCGTAGTCGGCGGGTAGCTCGCGGAGGAGGCCGCTGTCGGTATCGATGAAGACGCGGGCAGGGTCGAGCCGGCGCACGGTGCCACGCATTCCGTTGTCGACGTCGACGGCAGTGTCGTTGCGCCGGCAGATCACGCGGTCGCCGACGGCGAGCTCAAGCCCGCCGTAGGAGCGCTCTTCCCCTAGTTCCCCGAGGTCGCGTCGGAGCTCTCGTGCGGCGTGGTTGAGCGCGTCGCGGGTGTCGTTGTCGCGAGCAATCATCACCGCCTGGGCGTGCCCGAGTGTGGCTGTTGAGCGTGCCCATTCTTCGATCGCTTGGTTGCGTACCGCGACCGGATCACCGTGGGTCTCTATACGCTCGGCGTGTTCGGCCCATTCGAGGTAGCGTTGTGGGTTGCGGTCGTGCAGGGCGCCGAGCGCGCGGCGCTCGGCGGGGTCGCGCTGGCGCATGACCTCGGTGAGTCGGACGGCTCCCAGCTGGTGGCCGACGGCACCGAGCCATCCGCCGGCTTGCACGGAGGCGAGCTGCCCGGGGTCGCCGATCCCGATGACCTTCGCGTCTGCCCGCTCGGCGGCCTCGAGTAGTCGTGCGGTGCCCCTGGTTGGTGCCATGCCGGCCTCGTCGAGTACGAGCACGCACCCCTCGGGCAGTTCGTCTCCGAGAGTCTCGATATCGAGCAGGAGCCGGTCCAGTGTCCGGGCTGGGATACCTGCCTCTTCGGCGAGCTCGCGCGC
This sequence comes from uncultured Solirubrobacterales bacterium, assembly GCA_963791485.1. GTDB lineage: Bacteria > Actinomycetota > Thermoleophilia > Solirubrobacterales > Solirubrobacteraceae > Palsa-744. The sequence goes on along the minus strand of CAWBSO010000001.1, from coordinate 638,584 downwards.
GCCTCGTCCCGTTGGTGCGACGCCGAGCACCTGATAGCCCGCGCTCGCGTAAACCTGGCGTAGCACCCCGGCGGTGTAGGTCTTGCCCGTTCCTGCGAGTGCCTGGATCACGCTGACGCCGTGGCCGCTGCCGATCACTGTCCGGACGGCCGCTGCCTGCTCGGTGGTCAGGGGACGATCGGCGCTGGCGACAGCGCGCTCGACGAGCGATCGATCGACGACAGCGACCCCGTTGTCTGCGCGCGCGAGTGCGGATGCGATCAGCCGTCGCTCGCGGCTGATGAGCTCGGCGGTGGTCATCTCCCCTCGGCTGGTCGGGAGTACATCCGCGCGCTCGGTGAAGCGTTGTGCCTGGGCGCGGACCTCTTCCACGAGCGCCCCAGCCTGGGCGGCGCCGGCGAACTCCTGCAGCACAGGGTGCTCGTTGAAGGTGTTCGCTCGTTCGGTCAGGCCCTCGGCGCCCGCCAGCAGATCCCCGAAGGTGCGCTCGTCCACGCCGCCGCGCACAGCGAGACCGTTCGCGATGCGCTCGGTGCTGGCCTGCAGCAGTTCGGCTACCTCCTCGGTCCCGAGCCCGAGCTCACCGGCGCGCGCGCGGACCTCCTCGCGCCAAGTATGTGTCTCGAGGCCGTACTGCTTGCGCTCGCGCGTAGCAAGCGCGGCGCGTTCCGCGGAGGCCTTCGTGTCGAGCCCGATCCCTCCCTCTTGGGCTTCTCGGAGCATCTCGTGACGGCGCTTGGAGAAGTGCTCGATCACCGGCTGCAGGACGCCGTCGAGCTCGGCTGCGCCCTTGTGGACCTCCCCCCACTCAAGGCCGAGACGCTCGGTGACGAGCGCCCGCAGGTGTGCCTGGTAGAGCGTCCCGGTGGTCTTCGCAGCCGCGTAAAGGAGCGTGCTATGCAGCGCCGTGAAGCGGCCGTCTGCTCCGCGCGCGAGGTTCCCGGCGACGACATGCGTATGCAGCTGCGGGTCCAGCGCGCGGCTCATTCGATGCCGGTAAGCAGCCGCGATCAGACCGTCGGCCGCCTCGACGCGCTCTCCTCCTTTCCCCCGGCGAACCATCACCGCGGTGTCCTCGAGATAGCCGAGCGCCGCCCTGACCGCCTCTTCATGGCAGTCGACGAGCACACCCGAGACCGCCTCCGGCGCGACCACGAAGAGGATACTCACGGACTTCGGCGCCGAGAACGTCAGGTCAAACGCGGCGATCTTTGGGTCCCACGAGGAAGAGCGCAGCCGCACGCCGGGGTCTCGCGGGTCGAGCCCGGCGATCAGAGCGTTGAACTGCCCTGTCGTCACGCGGTCGGAGAGCCCCAGGGCCTCGGCGCCGGCGCCTATCCATTCCCCGGGGGCCTCGCCGCGACCCGAGTAGTAGTCGTCGCCACCCTGAGCTACCTGCTGCTCGTAGTAGCGGTGCTGACCCAACGCGATCTTGCCGATCGAAAGCATCCGATGACCAAAGTAGCAAAAATAATGCCGTTTAGTGATCTTTAGCATCCTTCAGGTGCAACTGTGTGCCGCGCTGCGGAGCGCAGCGGAGCAGTTGCGGCGGGGATGCCTTTGCGGACAGCCTGGACGGCTGGACGGGCAGGGATGCCGAGGCGGGCACGAAGGGCGCGCTGCGGTATGGAGGCGCGCGAGCGCGTGCCGAGCGAAGCGCGGCGCGGCGCAGCGAGGTGGGGGCGTGAGCCGAAGGCCGAGCACCGAGCGCAAGCTGCGGAGCGGCAGCGCCGAGTGGACGACCAGGGAGGGCTAGCGGAGGACGTACTGGCTCAGCGGTGGCGCCTCTTGGCGTCACGCCGCGCGGTACAGGCGGCGACGTCTGCGCAACGCGGAGACCTCCATGCCCACGCCGTCGGCGACTTGCGCCGCCCGACCCGGTACTTCGTCAGCTCGCCGCAGACCACGCACGGTCGCGGATCCTTGTGCTCGCTGGCGAGGAGCCCGTTGGTGCCCGGCTCGATGAGTGCGCGGCTCATCGAAGGAGACCTCGTTGAACGTGATGACGGAGCACGCGAAGCTCCCGCGAGGGTTCCGAGGAGGGCACGAGGACGTAGAGTCCACGGCTGGTCTTGCGAACGAATCGCGCGCTCTCGCCGGCGAGTCGATTCGGCAGGTGATGAGTTCCTGTCCACCCGGAGGAAGACGATCTCGTTCGCCTCGGGCTCACCCGACAGGCCGTACACGTGGTCAAGTCCGTTCATCGGACGTAGACCTGATCGAATGACCCCAGGCGCCGGCCGCGGGTGCGCTTGCCCTTCGGGAGAAGAGTGCTGGGGCGTTGGCGCTCGTCGGAGATCACCCGCGCGCCGTCGTAGCGCTGAGCGGCGTAGAACTTGTCGAAGACGACGACGCTCGCGAAGCGCTCCCGCGTAGCGAGCTCAGTGAGGCGCCAGTAGCCGGCGTCGAGGATCTGAGCCAGGTGCTCGTGGCCCTCCACGAGACCGCGAAGCTGCTGGAGCAGGTAGATCGGCGTTCCCGTGCGTGGCAGCGCATCCTCGAGGCCCGGGATGCGACCCTCGAAGCTGGAGTTGTAGGGGTACGCCCCGGTGGCCTTGATCTCGTCGTAGATCGTCCAGTAGTCCTCGATGAACGGGATGACCTGAGCGAGGTCGTGGAAGTCGCCGTTGAAGACCCAGACGCCGAGTCGCGCGAACTCCGCGCTCAGCCACTCAACTTCCGAACGGGCGATGCAGCGCGTGTCGAAGTCCGCGCCGTAATCGCGTTCGCGGCACGCGGCGAGGTACTTCTCAAGGAGCTCACCGCGGGTGGCGGAGCGCGTCGGCTGGTTGGCGTCGCCGGCCGATCCATCCCGCTGTCGCGTCCCGGCGTCTCGTTCGACCTTCGGTGCGTCGGTGCTTGTGCTCATGTCATTCCTCGTGGTCTGAGCCTGCGGGGTGCGGGCCTTTGCCCAATGCGCCGCACGCGCCAGCGTGCGAAAATTGGTTGGGCAAGGCTCCGCCGCGATCAGGGAGCCCGTCTAACTTGCGCGGAGAGCTAGTTCTGCGGCCCAAGTCGACGCGTCGGTCATCGCCGGGCTCTCTCGATCGGTGGGCGTGCGTGAGCCAGGCAAGACCAAAGGGCGTGAGGCGGTAGGTCGCGCGATCGGTGCGGCAGAGCAGCCCCTTCCGAGTCAGCTCGCCACAGGAGTGACCGAGTACCTGGCCTGGGCGGCCGAGCCGAGCGGACAGCTCGCGCGTGGTGACGGTCGAGCCTCCCCCACGACGCAGCTTCTCGCGGGTGAGGACGACCATCGCGTTGAGCACCTGCCGCTGGAGGTCTGTACTCGGCGCGCTCATGGTGTTTCCGGGTCGTTGCGGAACGCGTGCGGCAAGGCGATGATCTCGCCGGCGGCGCTCCCCTGCAGCCACTGGCGTTCACGCATGTAGTCCTCGCGTCCGCGGAGCCACATGCTCAGGTGCGCCGCCGCACGGTCGACGAACGGCGAGCCGGGATGTAGGTCGCTCACGCCGGGGGTCGGGTCAGCTTCGGTTCCGCAGGCGAATACCACGGCACCACGCCGCGGCGGGCGCGGCCGGTGATCGACCGATCCATCCGGGAGGTACACGGGGCGGTCCACGACAGGCGGCGCCGGGAAGATCACAGGACACCCCCAACGCCACCGAGGACACCCGTGGGTGCTGGCGGGTTCCGGCGCTCCTCTACTTCTCGATCCCACGCGCGCACATCCGCGCGGACCTCCGGCGTGGAGGGCAGCTTCTCGGCGGTCCAGCCGCAACTCTCCCATGCCGCAACCTCCCGCTCTACCTGACGCTCGCTGCGAATCGGGCCAGTCCAACCAAGGCGCCCCGTCTCAATCTCGCGCCTGCGCACGTAAAAGCTCATGCCACTCCTTCATGGGTCAGGGGCCCGCCGGATGCGGGGCCGTTGCCCATGCCCACGCACGCGCAGCGTGCGAAAATGCCAGGGCATACGCCGCGCCCACCGCGCCGGCATCCTCAGCGAATAGGGAGCCCTGAACGTGACTCAGGAGACATGGAGCGCGGTAGACCGCTACATCAACGGCCAGCTCGTCTACGAGGACGTCGCACTACAGGCGGCGCTCGCCGCGAGCGAAGCCGCAGGGCTCCCGCCCGCATCGGCCACGCCGAACCAGGGCAAGCTCCTTGAACTGCTCGTGCGCGTCAGCGGCGCCCGCCACGTCTTCGAGCTCGGGACTGCGAAGCAGTCGTTAGCGGTGGCGGTGCGGGACGATTAGGACGGCGGGCAGTTCGGTGTGCGGAAGTTGGCCACGCTCACCGAGCAGGCGTGTGAACAGCCTCGCGGAAAGCGACGACGGCCAGCGTCCGCGCCGCCGGGCGTACCACACCGTTCCCACGCTCCACGCGAGCAAGCCGAGGATGGCGAAGGCGGCGCAGTAGACGTAGCCTCCCTGGCTGCCGCACGCCCACGCCACCCAGAACGAACACCATCCCCCGACGCGTGCGAGCGTGGGCCCGAAGCGCCATGCGACCCACCCGGCCACGGCCAGTAGGCCCAGCACGCAGATCACGCCTGCCAGTGGGCCGGCGGAGGCGAGAGGTGTGACGAGGATCGAAGCCATGCTTCTTGTGTACCACGGACCCCGGTCGGAGCGATTGGCCGCTGTCCTGGTGTCCAGATCGCTCGCTAGCCTCGCCGGCACATGGACGAGCAAGATCGCTTCGATGCGCTTTTCGATCTCCAAGACGTGTCTCGCCACGAGGCCGATCGCCTGCTGCTGGATAGCCCGCTCGTAGCGCACGCCGCGCTCGGCTCCGGGCGAGGGCACGGCAGCGGCCATGAGCAGTACGAGATGCGCCTGCGCGCTCCCGATGGAACCGAGGTGAGCGCGTTCTTAAAGCCGGCGAATGGCCTGCGTCAAAGCTCGCTCGAGGTCATCGACCTCGATCGGATGGTCCTCAGCATGAGCACCGGCCGAACGATCTGCTGGGACGACGACCCGGAAGAGTGGGCACGCAGTCTCGTCGGCTCTTACCGCTCGCCATACCTTCTGGCCGAGATCGTCCACGACGATCACCCGGTCCTCGAGCCCGCCGGCGAGCGGCTCGTCGTGCGCCAGCGGGTACGAGGCTGACCAGCCTCCCCGCGCTCTGATGCCGCGCACGGCACGCTCCGATCCTACGGCCAAGCTGATCGGCGAGACGATCCGTCGAGCTCGCCGCGAAGCGGGCCTGACCCAGGCGCAGCTCGCGCAGCGCCTCGAAACGACCGCTCCCTATGTGACGAATGTCGAGGCTGGCCGCACCAACCTGACGGTCGGCCAGCTCGCCTTGATCGCAACGGCACTGGATGCGGTCATCGACCTCAACCTGCGGCTCATCGAGCGAGAGCCGCTAGTGATTCGACGCGCAGAGCGACACCAGCGATAGCCCGATGGACGTCCTCGATATCGTGGCCTCGGAGGCGCCGAAAGTTTAGGCCAATGGACGGAGCCGTTGGCCTAAACCCAGCGGAAATGAGCCTAAACCAACGGAAAGTGCGATATTCGCCCTAGTGTGATTTTCTGCTCATTTCCAGGGAAAACAGGCCTAAATGAGCTTAGTGTGCTCCTGATTTGCAAGCAGGAGGTCGCCGGTTCGATCCCGGCTGGCTCCATAAAGTGCCTGCAAGTGGGACCTTTTTGACGTGGTGCGCTGGGGCGTTGGATGTGTGCCTACGGTTCTGTCCGTCTCCTGCCCATTGCGAGAAGCCCAGCAAATACGGGCCTCTTTCAACCGCGAGCCACGCTTCCTTCGGAACAGGCGCTCTCATAGTTGACATACGGGCGTTCCGCCGATGAAGTGCCTGCAATTCGGGGATTTCTGGATTTCTACGCGGAAGTGTTTCGGTCACGGCGTCGCCCTTCATCTCGTGGAAAGCGCCCATTTGCAGGGGTAAGCGTTTCGGCACTCGCTTTGGCACCTTCCTCTTGCGTGCCAGAAACCGGGCGGGCGAACGGGGGCCGACCCTCACCGCCGGATGAAACCCTACGCATATAGGGCTACCATGTGTAGACTTTCATCCGGTGAGATCGGACCGCATGCTCGAGATCGTAAGGCGCGCCGGTGGCACCGTCACCTCGGCCGAGCTGATTGCCGGCGGAGCACGGTGGGAGGACCTGTACCGGCTGCGTGACCTCGGAGTCCTAGTGGAGATCTCCCGCGGCGTGTATCGCATCGTTGATGCTCCAGCGACTGCGCACCTTGATCTCGTGGCGGTGTGCCGACGGGCTCCGGCCGCGATGGTCTGCTTGAACTCGGCCGCCAGCTTCTGGGATCTGACCGACGAGATGCCCGACGTCGTGCATCTCGCGGTGCCGCGAGGCGCACATCGCCCGCGCGTAGCCTACCCGCCGACAAGTGTGCACATCTTCGCGACCGCCACCTTTTCGCTCGGCCGTATAGAGCAGGAGGTGGAGTCGGGGGAGACGATCGCGATCAGCTCCCGCGAGCGGACGGTCGTCGACCTCATGAGGTTGCGCTCACGTGTGGGGCGCGATCAAGCATTCGCTGTGCTACGGGCCTATCTGGACGGTCGCGACGCTCGGCCCGGCGAGCTCTTGGCGTTGGCTCGCGAGCTGCGCACAGGAAAGGCTATGGCGGACGCGCTGGAGACGATGCTGGCGTGAGCACGCGCAGCCCAGAGGAGGCCTATAGGGCTCTGCAGCGGCTCGCGCGTGCCGACGGACGCACCACGCAGCAGGCGTTCGAGCTGTACGTGCACGAGCGCTTCCTCGCGCGCCTGGCAAACTCGCGCTTTGCGGAGCGGCTCGTGCTGAAGGGCGGCATGCTGCTGGCGGCGCTCGATGCACGGCGCGCCACCCGCGACGCCGACATGCTCGCCCGGGAGATCGACAACGACATGGAGAACCTGCGCGATATCGTCAGCGAGATCGCTGCGATCGAGCTCACCGATGGGGTCGTGTTCGACGTCGAACACATCTCGCTGGTCGCAATCCGCGAGGACGCAAAATACGAGGGCATCCGAGTTGTCGTGCCCGCGACTCTCGGTGGTGCGGTCTTGAAGCTGCGACTCGATTTGTCATTCGGTGATCCAGTCGATCCTCAACGCATCGACTACCCAACACTGCTTGACGATGCGGTCATTTCGTTGCTTGGTTACTCCTTGGAGAACGTGATCGCAGAGAAGGCGGAGACGATGATGGCCCTCGGTGACGCAAACACGCGCGACCGCGACTACGGCGACGTCTACCTCCTTTCGGGTACCTACGCCCTCGAGGGAGAGTCCCTATGGGTCGCCCTGCAGGCGACCGCCAAGCATCGCGGTCGCGAGACCCGGCCGCTGGGACCGTTGCTCGTGACGCTACGGGAAAGCCGTCAGCAGCCATGGGAAGCGTTTCGCGCTCGCGCTGGCCTCCCTGTACTGCCCGAGCGCTACGCTGACGTCGTCGACTCGGTGGTGGACTTCCTCGATGGCCTCTACCCGAATCGTGGCGCTCACTGGGAGCCCACCAAACGGCGCTGGGAGTAGCAAGCCTGGCGGTCGGCTTGGTCACACGTCGATTGTTGGACGGCCCAGTTGGCCCCAGCTCCCGCGTCCGATGCGCCGGTATACGGCGTGGCTAGCAACCGCCGACATCGAAGCGCAAGCGGTAGCTCTCGAAGAGTTCGTCCACGTGGTCGCTGAGCCCGACGTAGAGGCGACGAAATCGTCGGCCGGCTCGTTGTCGCCAATGCATGCGAGACAGCGCGCGGTCGCCATGTCGCCGGGGAGGACACACTCGGCCTGTCCCGGTTGTTCCTGATCGCCGGCGCGGCGAGTGTCTGCGCGAGCCTGCGGCAGATTCCGGATGACGCGAGCTCAGAACTTATGCAGCGTGTGCATGAGGGCATCGCCCGTGGTGAGTCGCGGCGGCCGCGCTTCGCAATGCCCAACTCGCACTTCGACGCTCCACCTTCGCGCACCCCGTCAATTGGGCCGGCTTTATGCTTATCGACTGAGGCGAAAACCACCCACCCCGGGGTTCGCCGACTGGCGAGCACTACCGAAGAGAGGCGCCTCCGTGCCAACCAATCGAATCCAGTGCGGCGCTCATCGTTTCTAGGAACCGACGCTGCTGGCCGCTACCCGGGAACGGGACACGTTGATCGATCACGTCGAGGCCGGCGTCGCACAGCGGCTTCTGGGTCAAATCGCACACGTTGGCCTTGATCGTGATCAGGTGGGGTGGCCGAAGTGATATCGCCCGGGTAACCAGGTCGGGAACGTACGCCTCCCCCTCGCTCTGTAGGTGGCGAAGCAGATCGTGCGTATTGGCGAAAATCTCAGGTTGGTTATCACTCATCGTGGTCCTCCATTTCGAGTCGGGTCGGGCGTAGCGAGCGTCCACATCATCCAGTCGCGTTCGGACTCTTGCGGGCAGCTCTTACGACGTGACGGTCTCCGCGAGGCTTCTTCCGTCCTCGGTGTTAACCGTGACACGCAGATCGCAGTGCTCCATAAAGTCGTCAAAGTGCGAGACGATGAGGATCTGCGCAAAGTCCTGGTCAAGCTCTCGCAGCGCCTCGGTGAGCGCACGGCGGCGATCTGCGTCCTGACTGCCGAAGACCTCGTCGAGGATCACGAAGCGGGCCTCCATGCCGTTGCGGCGTGCGAGCAGCTTTGACAGCGCGAGGCGCATACAGAGGTTGGCAAGGTCCTGCTCTCCACCGGAAAACCGCTCGAGGTCGTAGGTAGTGCCCATGTCGCTGATGCGCAGGTCGCCGTCTGGGGTGATTTCGACGTCGGAGTAGCGGCCGCGTGTAGTTCGCCGGAGAAGCTCGGCGGTCTCCTGCTCAAGGCTCGGCACTGCCTCCTGTTGAACGGCGGTCCTGTAGTTCTTGAGTGTCTGCGCGACGACGCGCCGCATTGAGAGCTCCTCGGTCTGCTTGTCGATCTGGCCCTTAAGGCGTTGGGCTGTGTCGAGGTCGGCCCGCGCCTGGGCGACGGCGTTGCTCTCGGTGAGTGCCTGCTGCTCCGCATCATGGACTGCCGTGTCAGTCTCGCGGTAAGTGCGATCGGCCTCGTCCCAGGCCTGTTCGGCTTCCTGCGGTGCGTCCTTGTCGCGCGCGCGTTGCGCGGCGGCCGCGGCAAGATCGTCGTGTGCTGTGCGCGCATCGGAGGTGAGCTGCTCCTCCCGCGCGAGCCTGGCCTGGAGTAGATCGATCTGAGCTGCTTGCGCGCGGAGCTCAGTGCTTTGCGTCTCCGCAGCAGTCGCTTCGGCAAGTGCTTGACGCACCTGCTCGTGAGCCTCGCGGTCATAGCCGTTGACCGACAGTTCGGCGAGCTGTTTTTCGAAGAGCTCAAGTTCGCGCTCGGCTTGGTGCTTACGCGCAGACAGGTCGGCGCGCGCTGCCGCTTGTGTTTGCAGTTCGGTTAGTTCGCGCTCGATCGTGGTGATGGAGTCCGCGAGCTCACCACGTTTCGCCTGCAGCGCGTTGTAGTTCTCGGCGCGTTCGCGCTGGGCATTTGCGGTTCGCTGTGCGGCCTCCTCGAGCGCCATGAGATTCGTTCCGACCTCGCCGAGGCCACGCCTTTCGGCCTCGAGATTCGCGAGCTGCTCGAGCTTGGTCGCATCGGCTTTGCGCTCCTCGTACAGCCGCTTGAGCTCGGCGCTGATCTCGCTGTCGCGTGTCGTGCATTGGGCGAGCGCCTGCTCGAACTCCTCAATGATCGCCTCCCAGCGGTCGCCGTATGGAGCCTTGCATCGCGGACAGGTCGCGTCGCGGCCGTCACGCTTCACATGGTTGTAGTGCTCGCGCTCCTCCGCGACGCTCGCTGAGAGCCCAGCAGCCTCCGCCTCGAGTGCCGCGATCTCGGACGCGCGTCGATCCACCGCGGCGCGGACGTCACCGAGCTCGGCAATCTGCGCGTCGAGGGCGCGGGCGCGTTGCGCATCCGCGAGCGCCTTCGCCGCTTCGGCTGCAGCCGCACGCACGTCCTCCTGTTGCGAGGAGAGCTCGAGGATGTCGCTGGTTACTCGCTCGTGCTCGGCGCGCGTGGTCGCCAGCTTGCCTGCCACTACGGCGAGGCGTTCCGCTGGGTCCGCGCTTGCGGCAAGGTCGTCAGCGGCTGTGACTGCAGCGAGCTGCGCGGCGTGGCGCTTCTCGCGCACAGCATCTGCCTGAGCCGCGGCATGCGCCTCGAGTTCGAGAGCGCGGTCGCGTGTGCGCAGCTCGTTGGCTTTCGCGGTCGCGTCCCAGGTTCCGGGGGAATTGGCTGGGTGAGTCCCCGCTGGGGTGGGATGTTATGCGGCGATCACCTCCTGGGTGCTCTCGGCCGGTGGATGTGTGGGTGTGGTGCGCAGTTCCCGGCGTAGGCGCTCGATCTCGGCGACGGTCTTGGGGTTCATCTTCACGCCGCGCCAGCCGCGGCTTGTGAGCTCCAACACCGCCCAGATGAGTGACAGTGCCGAGGTCTCGCCGGGGAACCGTCCGATGACCTTGGTGCGCCGGCGGACCTCCACGAACGTCCTCTCCAGGAGATTCGTGGTGCGGATCCGCTTGCGGTGCTGGGAGGGGAACCGTAGGTGGGTGATCAACGCGGGCAGGTCGTGTTCGATGACGGCCATCGCGGAGGGGTACGCAGCCCGGTAGTCCTCGATGATGCCCTGCAGCTCCTGGCGGGCCTCCCCCGGGGAGCAGGCCTCGTCGAAGGTCTTCCACCAGCGTGTCTTGATCTCCTGGTGATGACGCCCGGGCAGCTTCGCGGTGACGTTCCTCAACGCGTGAACTGTGCAGCGCTGCTCAAGAGCGTCGGGCCAGATCTCCCGCACTGCCTTCCAGATCCCAGGTGCTCCATCAGCGATCACGAGCGCTGGTGAGCGCAGGCCCCTGGCGATCATGTCCCTGGCGAACGCGAGCCAACTGTCGTAGCTCTCACGGCTCCCGAGCGCCAGCCCCAGCAGAACCTTGCGGCCCTCCAGGGTGATACCCCAGCACACCAGGACGCCCTCCGCGGGCTGATCCTCGGGGCGCATCTTCAGGTAGATCGCGTCGAGGAACAGGTACACGATGTCGTGCTCCTCAAGGCGCCGCCCGCACCAGCGACGGTACCGCTCCCGGGTATCCTCACAGATCCGCGAGACCGTGCTCTTGGACGCGATTGGCTCCTCGAAGACCTCCTCCAACGCCGCCTCCACGTCGCGCGTGGAGAGTCCTCGCAGGAAGCTGCTGATCACCAGCGACTCCAGGGCGTGCGTGCGGGTCACGCCCTTGCCGAGAACCCGACTCTCGAACCCCAGCTTGCCCGCGTCGCGGACCCGCGGGCGTTCCAGATCCATCGAGCCGCTCGTCGTCTTGATCGTCCTCGGTTCATGCCCGTTGCGATGGCTGACCGTCTCCTCGGCACGCTGATAGCGCCGACGACCAAGGAACTCCGTGACCTCGTCCTCCAGCGCCTGCTGCAAGATCAAACGGGCTCCCAGACGGCCGACCACCTCCACCGGGTCCTGCTCCTGGCCAACACCGGCCAGCACCTCATCCAGCTCTTGGCGAAACCTCTCGCTCGGGGCTACCTTCTCCATGCGGGCGTACCTCCATCTTCGACTTGTTCAGGGTCAAAGCGGAGGCTACGCCCGCAACCTCAATTCCCCCGGCTCACGGGACGCGACCCATCTGGGCGGTGTTGGAGCTCACAAGCCGCGGCTGGCGCGGCGTGAAGATGAACCCCAAGACCGTCGCCGAGATCGAGCGCCTACGCCGGGAACTGCGCACCACACCCACACATCCACCGGCCGAGAGCACCCAGGAGGTGATCGCCGCATAACATCCCACCCCAGCGGGGACTCACCCAGCCAATTCCCCCGGAACCTGGGACGCGACCTGGCCGACCGCGAGGAACAGTTGCAGCGCTTTCGGGGCTACCTGCGCGACTTCCCCGACAAGCGTCGCAACATTCGTCTCAGTGGTCTCCGCGGTGTGGGGAAGACCGTGCTGCTGAAGGAGTACCGTGCGGCAGCGCGCGAACGGGATTGGGTCGTTGTTCGTCGAGACCTGACAGCTCGGCTCTGTCAAGAGACGGACTTCGCGACGGCGATAGCCGACGACCTCGACACCGCGATCAGAGCCTTCTCGACCACAGCCAAGCTGAAGGCGATGCTCGCTAGTGCGCGCGCCGCGGTCGGCGAGATCACCGTCGGGTTGCCAGGAGGGGTAAGCCTAAGCGTAGGTCCAAGTAGCCCGACCACCGGCTCCTCGATCCTGGAGGATCGACTCGCCAGGGCGCTGATACGGGTTGGACAGACTGGCGGCAAAGGCCGGACGAGGAGTGGCATTTCTCTACGACGAGGCGCACACGCTGTACGACCAGCCGCGCCAGCGCCAATTTCCACTGAGCGCGCTACTGGGCGCATTCGTGCAAGCCCAAGACGAGGACGATCCCCCGCTCCCGGTGATGCTCGTCGTCTCAGGCTTGCCGCCGCTCGTCCAGAACCTGCAAGCGGCTCGCAGCCACACTGAGCGACTCTTCCGCGTCGAGGAGCTCGGCAACCTCGCCTTGACATCGGCACATCGCGACCAGTCCAGTCCCGCAGCGCTGGCCCTGATCAAGCCAGCCATCGACACCGGAATCCCCTTCGAGCGTACTGTTGCTGAGCAAGTTGCGGCCGATGTCGATGGCTACCCCTACTTCATCCAAAAGTACGGCGAGGCACTCTGGGACGCAGCCGACGCAGCCAACCTCAAAGCGGTCAGCTCCAAACTCTATGCCAGCACACGCGCACGAGTTCAAGAGGCACTCGATGCAGAGTTCTTCGAGAACCGCTACCTGGACGCTCCCCGTGCTGACCAACTCACGCTCCGAGTCGCCGCTGCGCTCGACGGTGAGCGGTTCGAGATCGCTGCGCTCGCCGCACAGTTCAAGAGCCGCAACGCCAACGCTACCCAGCAGAGCGTCAATCGACTACTCAAGAGCAACCACATCTACCGCGTCAGCCAGGGTGTCTACGCCTACACCGCGCCTCTCTTCGGCGACTTCCTGCGCCGCAAGTACCCGCGCCAGCCATCCGATCAGTAGCCCGCGTCCTCAAGCGAGGACCACCCGCCCGGCAGGCAGGCAAAGTGGTTCGCGTTGACTTCGGCTGGCTCCATCGGCACGGATTTGCAGCGGATTCTCGGATGCGTTTATGACGGTGGTCGAACCGTCACGGCTTGGCGGTGAGCGTCTGCGGGACTCTGCTGGTGGCCGCTATCCAGCCTGGTAGAGCCGGGTCGATGTAGTCGGCGAGGGTGAGGAGGTCTTGGTAGCGCTCGTCGGGCGCGTGGCTCCAGACGCGCTGGTGGTGCACGAGACGGTTGCGGAAGACGTGAAGGCGAGCAAGCGGACCCTCAATGGTCCAAGCTGGCGATCCGGTGCGTGCGGGAAGCCGCTGGCGAGATCCGGCCACAGTCCCGTGAGCTTCTTGGTAACGAGGAGCGCCAGAATCCGAAGCTCAACTCGCTGATCGTCTGCCCATCGCTTGCGCGCTTGCCCTTCTGCCTCACGCGGGCGCCCGCGATGTCCTGACGTGCTCGGCCGCTCAGTTCCTGCGCGGGATTGTCCAGCCAGGAGCCCGGCCGTTCGAGTCGGCGATGGCGCGTGGCGAGCCGCTGTCGAATGTGTTTCGCAGCGCCACCTCCAGGTGACCTATGGCTCCCAGAAAGCAGCGGTGATCGCCGAGTTCCAGCGGTACATCTCAACCGCTGCTGTGAAATCGCTGCCGGGTGAGGCGCTGATAGTCGCCGAAACTTGTGCGGCCACGGGGAGCGCATAGCGCCCTATCGCAGATTGCGCTTGTGCGACACTCGATCGCAGTCATCTACGGCTACCTGCTGCTCCTTTAGTTTTTCGTCGCGTTCTTGCAAGCACGACAGCCGTAGCACCCATGAGCGAGTCGATGAGCATTCCCATGCCGGCAGTGAGCAGAATCCCCGAGATGAATGAGCGTCTGTTCAGGGAGGCTTGCAGGTCTCGCGATTGGAAGCGCTGTACTCCAGCGCATGGCTGTTCTGCTCTATTCCGGCGATATTCGGTGAAGCGGTCGATTTCGCCTTTGACTGTCTGTCCTCTGGATTCACGGGTACTGCACGTCGTTACCGCTCCGCCAGGCTGATTGGCAATCGCAGCATTGGATAGAGCAGCTTCTGGTTCCTCTCCGGGGACCATCATTTCCATAACGGCATCCGAGGCGATCCGTTCGCTCAGATTTTCGGGGCTGTGGTGCGATGCGATCAATGTCTCTACTGCAGAGCCAATTCTCGGTTCCCGGTAAAGCGGTACTCCTTCGCGCGGGCCGCCGATACCTGGACTCGTGAGATAACAGGCGTGAAAGCCAGCAGGATTGGCTGCTGTGACCCGTAGACGAAATTCGGCAGGTTCGAGACTATCTGGCCAGAACGGAGCAGGGATTTCAACGATGTCTGCCCCTTCTATCAGTGACACTGGAGCGGAGTGCCACTGCCGGGTAAGACGCGGGTCAGTGTGATCGATATCGCGGGTTTCCAAACCTAGCACCCGCACGCCTTCGACACCAAGGATATAGCGGTCGGGTTCGGGCAGGATACGGCGCCCCGAGCTTCAGGGTCGGCATGTTGAACTCCGTCCTTGAGGCACCCATCTTGTGGCGCTCCGACTAGGGCACCGCGGGTAGCGGACCCGGCCGCTGTCGCCGTCTGGACAATGGCGCAAGAGCGTGGTGCGCAATCAGCGTCTGGGTTTGCGCGCCGACAAGTTTCGCCCATTGCCTCAGAGCCCGTTCTGCACGGAGTTCTGCGGACGTCCTCGTGGTGCGTACTGTCCGGCGAGCGCGATCCTGCCGCCCGGCAGCCGCGCGGAGCGGTTCGCGTTGACTTCGGTTGGCTCCATTTCGCCGGAGATTCTGGTTCTTGTGTGAACTCCGCCTACGAATGGATCGAAGCTCCAGCCTACTGGAGGAATTGGTGTTGCACCACAGTGCTACCGTAGAGCTGTACCAACACGGTTCACCCGCATACCCGTCACGAAGGATCAAGCGCTCGCAGAGGCGCTAGACCGGGTGGCGCCACTCATCGGGCTCGATCGACCGGCTGCGTCTCTGGTGCACGACCTTGCGATCCGCGGCGCCGAGGCAATGCTCGCTGAGCACCAAAAGGACGCCGAGGGCGTTGAGCGCCTGATCCAGCACTCGACCTCGGCTGATCCTGGATTCGATGTCGATATCGCGCAGCGCATCGACGAGCTTGCTTGGGGCAAGTAGCAATGGGGGACGAGGCCCCCTTTGGGGCAAGGTGCTGATCGCCGACACTTCGATCTTCTACGAGCTGCTTCCACTGGATGTGGCCTTAGCCGAAGAGGCATCTGCGATCGAGTCTGACCGCGACGCCTTTGGCGACGAATTTGACGCCTATCGAGCTTCTCAGCTCGACATGGTCCGCTCGGTATATGCAGCTGCATCCGCGGCGGGCACTGCATATTCTGTACGTGCCCCCGACGGAGAGTGGAGCAGCGCAATCGCCCTGGCCGATCTAACGCTGCTCAGCTCTGAGCAGTTCGATGCGGCGCGAGCAAGCGGCTGGCTCACCCCGAGCTCCTAAGATCAGCAACCCCAACGAGGGCTTGCCGCAAAGCCTCGATCCGTGCTCGACGGTTTAGTCTTTGCCCGCCCCCGTCCACGTAACCGGACTCAATGCGAACCGCGGCGGCGGGAGGTCGGTTAAGAATCGGCCGGCGATGGAGTTGCCCGGGTGTGCACGATACGTGCCTACTCGTGTAGTATTATCTTAGTCATGGAGCGATCCGCACATCGCTTGAACGTCACCCTCGACCAAGAGCACGCGGCCCGACTCGCGCGGTTGGCGGAGCGCACTCATGTCCAGGAGGGCACTCTTGCCCGCTCTCTGCTCTCGATGGCGATCGAGGACGCCGACCCGGACGCGCGCAGCGTCGTGGGCGTGCTCGACGGTATCCCGGGTGCTTACGAACGCGCTCAGCTTGGGCTCAAGCGGGCGCAATCTGGCGAGACGATCTCACTCGACGAGTTGTAGGCAGTTGACCGAAGTCAGGCTGAGCGCAATCGCGGTGGAGGATCTCGACCGTATGATCGTCACCCACAGCCTTCCATCGGATACCAGGGATCGCGTCAAGCGCTCCCTACGAGTCCTTGAGCAGTTCCCCAACATCGGCCGGCAACTCGACGGACGCTGGCATCCGATGCGCTTTATCCTCGGACCCTGGAGATGGATGTTGATCGTCTACGGCTTCGACGAGTCGAGCAACTTGGTCCTTGCTCTCACAATCCAAGACGCCCGATCCTCTGCAGCGGCCACGGCAGGCTGAACTGAGTCGGGCTGGCTTCCACGGAGAGTCTCCGTCAAACCCAGCCTGCCTCAGGGACCTAAACCGAGTCGCTGATCGAGGGGACGAGCACGTCGCAGCGGTGATACTATCGCGGCCCATTCCAGGGGCGGTCTAGCACATCAATTTCGGTGCTGGCAATGGCACCTCCATCGAGCGAACGGACCTGGTGATGCCATCGATCTGTCTGTGCATGATCGTCAGAGACGAGGCGGAGGTCATCGAGCGTTGTTTGTCGTCGACGAGAGGCCTAATCGACTCGTGGGTAATCTGCGACACCGGATCGACGGATGACACCCGAGGCATCATCGAACGCGAGCTGCGGGGCATACCGGGCAGGCTCCACGAGCGTCCGTGGCGCAACTTTGGTGAGAACCGCAGCGATCTCATGCGACTGGCCACAGGAGCGGGCGACTACCTGCTGCTGATCGACGCGGACATGACGGTAACGTTCGACCGCGCGGGTCTCTCGGGCCTGTCTGCAGATTCGTACCTGCTTCGTCATGCTAAGCCTGTCGAGTATTGGATCAAGCGGTTGGTCAAGGGCGATCGTGACTGGCGATATGTGGGGTCGACTCACGAGTATCTGGCGACGAGTGCCTCAGAGGTAGTGGAGAAGCTTGATGCGATCGTTATTCACCATCATGCCGATAGTGGTACGCGGGCGGAGAAGCTTGGCCGGGACTTGCGGCTACTTGAGCGGGATTTGCACAACGATCCCAGCGACGCTCGCGCGGTGTTCTACCTGGCTCAGACCTACCGCGATCTCGGCCGCCGCACCGAGGCGATTAAGGTGTACGAGCGTAGGGTTGCTATGGGTGGTTGGGATCAAGAGGTCTTCTACTCGCTGTTCCAGGCTGGCGTGCTGAGGGCCGAGAGCGGTGAATGGCCGGCGGCGATGGCCGCACTGGTTGGGGCATCGGAGTATCGCCCGGCGCGACTCGAGCCGGTCTACGAGCTGGCGTCGCGGTTGCGAGTCCGGGGCGACTATCAGACCGCGTACTCGTTCGCTCGCAGAGGCCTGGGTCGGCCACCGCCCGACGACATCTTGTTCGTCTGGCCGTGGGTGTACCGGTGGGGGTTGTTGTTCGAGTACTCGATCGCAGCCTACTGGGTCGGCGAGCATGGAGAGGCGCTAGCCGCCTGCCGGCGACTGCTGTCGCTCGACCTCCCAGACGACTACCGCAAGGCGACCCTAACGAACCTGGACTTCTGCCTGCAGGGCGTCCCACCGAAGCGTTGGGCAGACCCCTCGCGCGGACAGCCCGACGGCAGCGCCACGCGCTCTGACACGCGGCGTAGGGCTTCAGGGAAGCGATCCCAAACGCTGCGAGTCGGCAGGAATCGGCGTCCGGAAACGCGCGGGCTTTGATGCGTTTCACACCGAGGGTGTTGCTGCCGATACCGGCGTCTGCGTTGATGGCCCTTGGGTGGCTGCCCTGCGGCATCATGACGGGACAGTCCTCGGCTGCCGACGTTACAGACGGGCCGCCGAAGTCAGGGTTTCTCGCGGGCAATAGGCGGCAGCCGCAGGCGAGGGGCGCCAACGGCATCGAGCCGCCGCTCTCCGGTAACCCTCCCGGAGCTAATCCGCCCGCCCTCGATAGCGATTCCGCGCTCGGACCGCAGCTGGGACCGACCGGCCCAACCGGATACGTTGAGTTCCCGGGGTATGGGTGCTCCGGCCCATGTCAGGTGGATTGGTTGTCGAGCGTGTCCTGCGCATCGGCGACGAGTTGCACGGCGGTCGGCGCGGGGATCGGGAATCTGTCTGGCGGCGTGGGCCGCGAAACCCTCGCCGAGGGTTGGGATGGGACGAGTTGGACCATCCAGCCTACGCCCGCCCCGACCGAATCGACATACAGCACGCTCGACGGGATCTCATGCCCCGCCGCGACGGCGTGTCTGGCCGTGGGTTACTACTACGGCAGCGGTACCGGCGGATATGTGCCCCTCGCTGAGTCATGGAACGGGTCGAACTGGACGATCCGCCCGCCGCCAATCCCCACCGGCGCAAGCGGGGGGGCGCAGTTCTCCTACGTCCAGTGCGCGTCCGCTAGCGCTTGCATGGCCGTCGGCTCCTACGCCAACGCCAGCGGCACCTTCCCACTCGTCGAGTTCTGGGACGGCTCCACTTGGGCGATCCAGACCGTGTCGCTCCCCAGCGGGGGCTACAACGGCGCTCTTTACGGCGTGTCCTGCCCTGCCACTACGGACTGCACCGCAGTCGGTCAGTACTGGGGCGCCAACGGCGGCGGGGAAGCCGAAGCACCGCCACTCGCAGAGTCCTGGAACGGTTCGAGCTGGTCGGTCCAGCCTATAGCCGATCCCGCCGTGGGATTGCCCGGAGCCGAGCTCACCGGGGTGTGGTGCAGCTCCTCGACATTCTGCATCGCCGTCGGCTACTACTTCGCCACGGGCGGTACCGGTTACGTTGGCCTCTCCGAGGTGTGGAACGGCACGAGCTGGACCTTCCAGCCGACCGCTGACCCCAACGCGTCCAACCCGTACTATTACCTCTATAACCTTTCGTGCGCGTCCGCGGTGGCGTGCACAGCCGTCGGCTTCAGCGGCGACGGGACGCTCGCCGAGTCCTGGGACGGTACGAGTTGGACGATCCAGCCGTCTGCCGCCACGCCCGAGGGTTCCACGGAAGCGGCGCTCTCGGACGTGTCGTGCACGTCCGCCACCGCGTGCACCGCTGTCGGCAACTACGAGGACCCTGAAGCCGGCGGGAGTGAGTTGACGTTGGCTGAGCGCTGGGATGGTGCGAACTGGGTGGCAGAACCGACCCCCGACGCGGCGGCCGTCGCAACCCAAGCCGCCACTGAAATCACGTCGTCTTCTGCGGTGCTGCACGGCGCGGTCGATCCGGACGGGGCGACCGTGACCAACTGTCGTTTCGATTACGGGACCACGAATGCCTACGGCTCGCCGGTTCCGTGCACCCAGCAGGTCGGCGGCGGAACCACGCCCATCGAAGTATCGGCGGATGTGTCCGGTTTGACTTCCGGCACGATCTACTACTTCCAGTTGGTCGTGACGAATGCCGGCGGCACCACCAGTGGTGGGTTCCTCGTTGACTCGTCCTCGTTCACCACCAGCGTATCCGGCGCAACGGCGAGCACCGGCGGCGCCACACATATCACCTCGTTGTCTGCGACGCTCAATGGCACCGCCGGCGCTGACTCGGGAACGGTGAGGTCGTGCCAGTTCGAATACGGCGAGACGACCGTCTACGGCGCGATGGTCGCATGCGAACAGACGATTGGGGGCGCGGAGGGTGTCCCCGTCACAGCGTCGGTCGGCGGACTAACGCCAGGTACGACCTATCACTTCCGGCTGGTCGTCGGAAGTTCCAACGGGACAGGGTATGGGACGGACGAAACATTCACGACGGCGGGGAGTAGCCCACCCACCGTCGGCACCCGAATCCCGTTTACTGGATGGCCAGACGTTGCGCTGCTGAGCGGTGAAATCAACGCACATGGCAATGACGTTTTGTACGGGTTCGAATATGGGCGATCCTATGCCGAAGAACACTTCACGGGATGGCTTGGCCACGTGACCAGCACGAGTCCGACATCCGTCGAATACGCTCAGCATGGCCTACAGCCAGACGTGCGCTACTACGCGCGATTGGTGGCGTTCTATCAGGGGACAACCTACGTTCCCGGGAACACGGTCTCGTTCGAAATCAATCCTCCAGAACCGGAAGCAGCAGAAGCGCCATATCTAGAAGCCAACGGCGGCGACGCTGAAAAAGGGTTTGTACTGCGGTGTAATCCCGGCGTCTGGCGCAATGCAGCCGGCTTTCGCTATGAGTGGTACGGCGGCAGCCACCCGGCAAACACTCAGGAATACGGTGTGACGAAGGCGGATATCGGCCACGAAGTGAAATGCAAAGTGATTCCTTATCAACTAAACGGCCAAGCCGACGAAGCAGCGGCCCTTACGACAGAACCGCCGTATTTCCCCGAGGGCGCAAACGACATCGTAGTTCCGGAGTGGCTCAAGGGTTTGGGCTCCGGCCTCGATGTCCTACACTCAGGAGAACTTGGTTGGGAGGCAGGGGTGGCCTGCCTGACGCTGACGGACGGCGCATGCGCTCTGCTCATTGGATTCGACTTTGAGCGGATTGTTCTGACGGAGTTGCTTCTCTCGGCGGACGACCCGCCTGATCGCAACTACCGAGACATCGCCATCCCGGGATCGCAGTCGTTCTCGACCATGCGTCGCTATCCGTGCGCGCGCGGTTTGTCGCATACGACCTGTGCCAAGCTGGCGCATTTGGCGGGACGGTACGCAGCCGCCGCTGCTCGTGCGACGTCCGTGATCGAAGCGTTCGCGATCTCACGCAACCGGACGCTCATTGCCCGCAAGAAGAAAGACACTCAAGCCCTGTTGGTACAGGCGGCCGCGCGTAAGGTTTACGTGGGACTCCTCGCCGACGCCTTTGCCGAACTGAACTCGGCCGGGCCGGTGTATGCAGAGGCCCTACATCATGCACATCTCGATGTGCGGATAGGTGCGGCTGCGAGCAAGCGCTTGGCGAATCGCCCGTATACAGAGGTGATCGGCCACAGCCTGCTACAGAGGATGCTTCGGTTTGCGACCCGCGCGGATATTAAGAAGGCAGTCGAAACCGCCGGCAGACAAGCTGCTGCGTTCGATCTCGAAAAGACACTCCGGAGGGTCCTCCCCACGGCTCTGTTGGAGCGGTACTACGCGACGCTCGATTTCAACGACCTAACGTCGCTAGTCAACGGTCTCGAAGACCAGCGAGCACTATCCACCACCGCCGGGCGGGGACTCCTGGTGGATGTCGCCCATGCACGGGCCGCTTGCACCCCGCTTGGTCGCAAGGTGGCGACAGAAGCTTTCTTGCGTAACGCGAAATCTGCGATCGCGGCGAGCTACTACCACCTGTTGCTCGCCGCTGCCCAGCCGCCGATCGATGGCGGCTCGACCGTAGACCCATATCCACGCTGCCACACCTAGCGTCCGGGTCGCGGCGGTACCCGCCGAGTTGCTAGACAGCTCACGCCTGCTCACCGAGGTGGGTGTCGCGTAAAGGGTCGCGGTGGGTGGGGGTCGGGCCGTTCGTGGCGGTGATTGCTGGGCTTGGCTGTCGTGTCCTCGTGGACGTTGGGTGGGCGTGTGCAGTCGACAGGCGAGCGTCAGGCTGCTGCAGCGGCTATTTGGTGCTTGTGGAGCTTGAGAAGGTTGTGGGTGGCGGTAATCAGCCGCCATTCCGAGAGCGCGGCCGATCGTCCTCGTCGCTGGAACTGGTTAATCCGCCGGTTGTGCTTGGTCTGTGCGAACACCGGCTCGACTATCGCCTTTCGTCGCCGGTAGAGCCGGCCGCCGTAGTCGCTCGCCAGCGCGTGGCGCATCGCCGTATACCTCCCGCCTTGCCATCCCGGCCGCGGGGTCTGGCGCTTGCCAGCGTCCGGGGGAATCAATACCTGGACATGCTCGTTGGCCACAACATCGTCCATCTGCTGCTCGTTCCAGTAACCGCTATCGGCGACCGCGACCGCAGGAATATCAGTGACACCGATCGCCTGGAGTTCCCTCTTGGTCGCCTTGACCATTGGCGCGAGGTGACCGAAGTCCGGTGAGCTCGCGCTCACCTCGGCCGCGAGCACGATCTGCTCCTCGGTAACGACGGCCTGGACGTTATAGCCCTGGGTGTAGCTGCGCGGAGTCTTCACGTTGCGCGAGTCCAAGTCGGTCGTGTTGATCTTCCCCGCCGGGATGTCGGGTGGCTCATATGGAGTCGGCGGGCGACTGAGTCGTCGGCCTTGCGTGTCTCGTCCATGCGCGCGGTAATGCTCATACGCCTCGTTCGCCGCACGCTCGACTTCGAGGTCTTGCACCATCCGCCGCTCCGCCTCCAACAGCCGCTGCGCACGCGAGCGTACGATCGGTCTCGCTTCCCGACGACGGTGCTCATCGAGCTGGTGGCGGGCCTCACGCAGCCATCCCTCACGACCCTGAGTGCGAGCCACGATGACATCCGGATCAAGCTCGATCTTCACTGCGGCCTCACCAGCAGCCTCGCCCTGCGCGCACCCGCTCTCGCGCTCCTGCTCGAGCTTTCGCTTCGCCTCTGCCAACGCGGCGCGACGCCCCTCGCGGGTGCGCAGGTGCTCGGGCAGCTCATCGCCACGATCCTCCCCGTAGAGCTTGTCCTCGGCCGCGTCGATCTCGCCAGCCTCCTTCAGAATCTCCCGCGCGAGCTGCTCATAGTCAACGTTGGAGTGATGCGAAGCATTCGCGTGCACCTTCGTGCCGTCGATCGCGACCACCCCGACCTTCACCAACCCCGCCTCCCAGCACAGCCCCAGCACCGAGCCAAACAGCTCCGCCAACGCATACTCATGGCGGACACGGAACCTCGCGATGGTCGCGTGATCAGGCTTCTGCTGCGCGGCGACCACCCGGTAGGCGACATCCTCCACACACTTGCGCTCGATCCCGCGCGATGAGCGCTCACCCATCGCATAGGAGTACAACAGCAGCGAGACCATCATCGAGGGCTCAAACGCCGCCCGACCCCAACCATCCGCCCGGTAGGAGCCGTAGAACACCGAAAGATCCACCTCCTCCACCGACGCCAACACGAACCACGCCAAATGACTCTCCGGCAGCCAATCCCGCGGGTCCGGCGGCATCAAAAACACCTGCTCACGATCACACTCAAGAAAGTTCTGGGGCATACCCAGAATGGTCCTCAACCCCCCGGACGGACACCCGGTTTGCGCGACACCCACCGAGCGTTGCGGGTGTCTCAGCACCTCCGCGGCTCGCTGTCGCATCGGACGATTCCGAGCGCGCCGACTGAGTGACGGCACTGGCCTGCTTGCGCCAGGCGAAGCGGGACTACTCGTTTCGTGGCGTCTCAGAGCCGATCCTCGTCCGGCAAGTCGCGCGATCGGGGTTACGCGGTCCGGCGGCTTTTGGGGGCAAAAGTCTCGGAGCGGCGTCTGCGGGTCTGAATCGAGCATCCTCCGTGGCGGTAATCGCCTCATGCGTGGCGTAGGATCTCGTGGTGGGTAGCTTCCTGAATCTGGATCTCGCCGTGTCTGAAGGTCCCTGCGTATGAGTGGGTTTCTCGAGGGCCGGTCGAGCCGGGAGGTCGCGCCGTCGAGCCGGGGGCCCGTGGTCGAGTGTGTGCGCAAGATCGGCTTCGAGTTCGAGGACGGCGACTGGTACACGTGGAAGACGACTCGCGGCAACCGCTGCCGCGACCGTTACTTCAGGACGTCGGCGGACAGCAGCGGTGTGCGCCCGATGGCCAAGCACGAGGTCCTGCATGACGGAATCGGGGTGAGGATGGAGGCGGACGAATTCGACGAACATGGCATGCGTCTCTCCGACGTGGAGTTCGTCACGGATCCCTTCCCGCTGTCACAGCAGGGTCACGCAGAGCTGATGCTAGCTCTGCATCAGGTCGATCGAATCTACTCGACGATCGTTCCGCTGCGAGGGCGCGACCACACCGAAGGGAAGTTCGTCGGCCCTGACGAGCACCATCTGTCGCATGCGGACGTGCTGCTCTCGCGTGGCGGGGCGGGCGCACGGATCCGTACTCAGGCCACCCATGGGTTGAGCCTCGCCGACGTTCCGTGGCTCTACACGGCGCTCAGCGCTCCGCCCGAGGGCCAGGCCAGACCGGATGCGGTGGCTGCTATCCAGCGCGCCTGCACGGGTACCGCCGAGCCCTCGATGAAGCGCATACTCGAGTCCCTGCGTTCGGCACCCGACCGAGCGTTGAGGCTGTCTCTCGCTCACATCGAGCAGGCAATCGGGGACGCGCCGGCGCTGGAGGACACGGCCACGCTGCTGGGCTTCTTTACTGTGGTGATCGCGTTCCTCGGCAGCATGTATGCGAGACCGATCACAGGCGGCATCAAGACCTTCTTGCCGATGATGCATCGCAACGACTTTGCGACGATGTTCGCGCTCCTACCTCCATCCCAGCGCGAACTGCTGCGTGAGAACGAAACGCACTTCGTGCAGGCCGTCCTCGCCGGCTTGTTCGGTGACCCGGATCACGGGATCGAGGATCTCGACCTCGCCGCGCACGCCAATCAGCCAGTTGTGAAGTCCCTGGCTCTGGGTTCCGGCGAGCGGCGCGCCTTCACAGGCGGAGCAGAACTCCCCACAACGATCGGTCTCGGCCACCTCGGTGTTCGCATCCTCTCCTACCGCCCGCTGCCGCGGAGCATGACAATCGAGCGGTGGGTCAGAGCGTGGATGTCTGGTCGTGACCCGGCAGACCTCCTGACCATGGAGCACTTCGACGCCGCACACAGTGATGGCGGCGGTGGCGCGACGAGCACCACGCTCGAAGCGATCCGCGATTCCCGCGAGCTCGCGGCAGTCGCTGAGCTCATCGACTGGACCCAAAGTTATGAGCAGAGCGGATACACCGTGTCTCTCGTATTCAACTGGAAGCGACTCTCGGCGGCACAGCAGGCGATCCTCAGGGACTCGGTCCGCGAGCTCGGCGGCCTGGGGTCCGCCATCGACTCAGAGCATCCCACGCTCGCCCTCTTTGAGAATCGGGCATTCAGGCCAGGGTTCGAGAGTCCGGCGGCCGAGCCTGACCTGGAGGCCTGCACGCTAAACCGCGCCGGGCTGACCGAGGCCATCTCCTCCTACTTCTCCGGCATGGCCGCACTGTTCGACGTTTCCTAGAAAAGCTGCCCACGGTTCGGCGCGTCCGGGCGACGCCGCATCGCCAACCGTCCGCTTGCGCAGCCGTCGCGTTCGGCCTCTAGTCGTTACCCGCCGAAGCGGCGAGCCAGAGAACGATCCCGAGGTACGGATCGGCTCGGACGCGGCTTGCTTGACAACTCTTCCCCGGTTTGCGACGATCCGCCCGCGGAGGGCTGTGTCATATGCTGCGCTGCGAGGCAGCTACCTACTAAGCTAATAAGCGAGGAGTCTGTTCAATATGGCCGACGCAATCAAGCTTTCCGAGGCAAGCCCCGAGGAGTTGCAGGAGATCCAGCACGCGACGCTACGTGCTCACGCCGTGAGTCTAGGCGCCGACATCGGGCTGGCGGGTCACGAGGACGACCTGGTCCAGTTCAACCTTGAGGACGAGGTGATAATCATCATCGTAAAACGCGGAGGCCCCCCGCCGTTCCCCGACCGCTGATGCTGGAGCGCGGGGAACGTTCCGTGCGCTAGTCCGACCTTCCTGCCAGCCTGTGGATACCGGGTGCTGGTTCCGGTCGGAAGGGCCGGTCGATCGGCCGTCGCTGGCAGGAAGGGTTCTTGCCGTTGATGCTGGCCGGTTGGTCGGGTCGGGTCCCGGGCTGGTGACGGACTGACTCGTAGTCGCTCTGGCCTGACCAAACGTCCGTTGTGTCGTCTGCCACCACCCTCGACCTTTGGCGTGACCTAATAGGAGCGTGGCAAACCGCCCCCAGGAAGGCCTGTCCGCCCGAGGTCCACTTCACCGAACCCATCGATCGAGGGGCCGTGCTGGATGATTGCGATCGGAGCGGATGTCCACAAGAGCACCCACGCCCTCGCGGCCGTCGACGCGAACACCGGGTAGCTTCTCGGCGAGAAGGAAATCCCCGCGAAGGAACAGGGCCATCTCGACGCGCTGCGCTGGGCGATCGCCCGAGCCGTTCTGCGTGAGGGCATCGAGCGCTTCCCGGCCGCGTTCCTCGACGAGGACGCCGTGGAGATCCGGCTGCTGTGCGATCACCCGCGAAGTGCTCGTCAACGAGCCTCGTCCGCGTCCACCGTCCTGAGATGCTCGCCGAGACCGGCTGTGGTCCCCTCACCGCCGCGATCCTGATCGGACAAACCGCGGTCATAACGAGAAAGACCACCACGAGAGAAAGGACGAACCCATGAAACTGACGACCACGACGCAGGTCTCCGTCGATGGAGTGATGCAGGGACCCGGCGGGCCGGATGAGGACCGCAGCGGTGGATTCGAGCGCGGCGGATGGGCCAGGCCGCCCAAGCCGTTGTCCGACAACGAGTCCATGACGTTCGTCCACGAGGTCTACCAGCGCGCCGACGCGTTCCTGTTCGGCCGCCGAACCTACGAGCTCTTCGCCGGCTACTGGGGCGTGAGGAAAGATCTGGAGGACCCCATCGTAGGTGCCTTGAACACGCGGCCCAAGTACGTCGTTTCGAGCACGCTCACCGAGCCGCGCTGGGCGGACACGACCGTCCTCTCCGGTGACGTCGCGGCGGCCATCCGCGAGCTGAAGGCCAAGCCGGCGGGTGAGCTGCAGGTGCACGGCAGCGGCGCCCTGACCCGGTGGCTGCTCGAGAACGACCTCGTCGACGAGATGAATCTGCTCGTCGTCCCCGTGGT
The DNA here is from genome assembly GCA_963791485.1 of uncultured Solirubrobacterales bacterium. Lineage (GTDB taxonomy): Bacteria > Actinomycetota > Thermoleophilia > Solirubrobacterales > Solirubrobacteraceae > Palsa-744. The sequence continues at coordinate 611,934 of CAWBSO010000001.1, read as the reverse complement.
CGTCGGTCAGGGCACGCGGCTATTCCCCGACACTGGCCCGGACATAGCCCTTGACCTGGTCGACTCGCGAGCCTTCCCGAAGGGCGTAACGATCCAGGTCTACCGGCCGGCCGGGCGTCCGCAGTATGCAACCGCCACCGCCGGCCCAAGCACGTGACATAGTTGCCGCAATTAGTGAGAGTCGATCATGGATGGTGGATCAACAAGCAGGAGTCAGACCATTCTCCCTTGCGGGGCGGCGTAGGTCCCGCACCATTCCCCGAAGCTGAGTGCGTCTCCTCAAACCACGCCCTAGCAACACCCGCAGTCCGGCTCACAGGCCGGTGGTGCCGGGTCGCCTGCGTGAGCGCTCGACGATCGAGTGCCAGGCGAGGACATGCTCAAACTTTGGGTGATCGGGAGCACCCGGCCATCGCGCGCGACCCCTATGCGCGACAAGCAGTCGTCTCGATCGACCCGCCGCAGACTATCGCTCGGGATCCGGGAGCTGCCGGTCACCCAAGCGCGCGCTGGCGCTCATCCAACCCAGAGCGCAAGTAGCGTCGTGCATACGACCACCTCTGTGATGGCGACGGTCGCACCGAGCGTGTCGCCGGTCCGACCGCCGAGCGTCCGCCGGGCGAACACCACGGACAGCGCGGCGACGAGCAGCGCCGCTCCGATCGCCGTCGCACCCGGGGCGAGTCCGCAGAGCGTGAGCGTGAGCGCGATCGATGCGCCGGTCGCGGCACCGAATGCGCCGCGGCTCACGCGCAGGGCGGCCCCGAGACCCTCGCCGCGGGCAGCGGGCGTGGCGATCGCGTGCACCAGTGCCGCCCAGCGCGCGAGCGCGCACGCGACGACGAGCGCTATAAGCGCGTGCGACTCGTCGAGCGAGGCGAGCGCGGTGAGCAGCAGCAGCGCCCAGCCGATCAGCGCGAGCGCCCCGAAGACCCCTGTAGCTGAGTCGCGCATCACCTGAAGGCGCCGGCTGCGATCTCCGCGGGCACCGAGCCCGTCGGCGGTGTCGGCGAGCCCATCCTGGTGCAGCGCGCCGGTCGCCACCACGAGCGCGATCATGGCAAGCACGGTCGCCGGCGTGCGCCCGAGAAGCTGTTGCGCCCCGACGCGCACCCCGCCGGCAAACGCGCCGACGCCCGCCCCCACGAGCGGGAACCAGCCGGCTGCCACAGCCAGCTGGGTGCCGGCGGCGCCGGGAATCGGCACGATTGTGAGGAACGCGATCGCGCCTTGAAGACCGCTCCACGGCGCGCGCCTGGGACGTCTCGCGTCGACCGCGTCCTGTGCGGGCGCCTCGCTGTCAACGTGCGCGTGCAACGTGGGACTCCTCAAAGGTCCCCATCTCGCCGTGCAGCGCGCCTGCGGCCTCGATGAGCGGCAGCGCGAGCAGCGCCCCGGATGCCTCGCCGAGACGCAGGCGCAGGTCCAGCAGTGGCTCCAGGCCGAGCTCGGCGAGCAGGAGGTCGTGTCCCGGCTCGGCCGAGCGGTGCCCCGCGATCAGCGTCTCGGCGACCGTCGCCTCGAACTGCACGGCGGCGAGCGCGCTCGCCGCCACCGCGTAGCCGTCGAGGAGTACCGGCAGGCGCAGGCGCGCCGCCTCGCGTATGGCTCCAGCGAGCGCGACGAGCTCGAGGCCGCCGACGGCGAGCAGCGCCTCGCGCGCCGGCAGCCGCGCTCCGTGGCGCTTGAGCGCGGCCGCCACGATCCCGCGCTTGCGCTCCAGGCCGGCGGCGTCCATGCCGGTGCCGAGGCCGACCATGTCACGCGACGGGGCGCCTGTGAGCGCACACGCGAGCGCGGCCGCGGTCGTCGTGTTCCCGATCCCGATCTCTCCCAAGATGAGGCAGTCGACCTCGCGCTGTGCGAGCTCGCCGGCGAGCGTGGCGCCTACCTCCAGGGCTGCGTTCACCTGTGCCTGCGAGAGCGCGGGACCGGCCGTCATGTCGGCGCTCCCGGAAGCGACCTTCACACCGCGCACGCCGGGAGGGGTCGGAGCGCTGAGGCCGACATCCGCCACGAGCAGCTCGTGCCTGCCGCGGCGCGCGAGCACGCCGACCGCGGTCTCTCCGCGTGCCGCGGCGGCGGCGACCTGTGCTGAGACGGCGCCGTCGAACAGGCTCGTCCCGTGCCGCACGTGGCCGTGGTCGGCCGCGCACACAAGCACCCCGGCGCGTACGCGGCCCAGCGGCGGGCGGCCGGTGACGGCGGCCCAGCGCTCGATCGCCGCCTCGAGCGCGCCGAGGCTCCCAGCGGGCTTGACGAGCTGATCGAGCCTGTCGCGCGCGGCGATCGCTGCCGCGCGGTGGGGCCCGGCGGGCAGCCTTGCCGGTCGAGCGTCCGCCCGTTGGGCCGCTTCCTCGCCGCTCGCCTCGTCGGCTCGCCCTTCGCGCCAGCGCTCATGCATGAGTACCGCGTCCAGCGGCAGGCGGCTCGACCAGCCCGCGGCCTCCAGGCTCGGCCGGACGGGGCGCTCGTCAGGCCAGCCTATGCACAGGTACGCGATCGGGTCGACCCGATCGGGGATGCCGAGCAGCGCGCGCAGATCGGCCGGCCGGTAGAAGCTGACCCAGCCAACGCCAAGCCCCTCCGCACGCGCCGCGAGCCACATGTTCTCGATCGCGCAGGCGGCGCTATAGACGTCGGTGTCGGGGATCGTGCCGCGGCCCAGGATCTCCGCGTCGGGTCGGCCGTGGTCGCAGCACACGCAGATCCCGAGGGGCGCCTCGACGACGCCCTCGATCTTCTTGTCGAGGAACTCGCGGGCGCGCTCGTCGAAGCGGGCCGCCTGGCGCAGCCGCTCGCGCTGGGCGACGCGTCGTACTGCCGTCCGTGTGGCGATGTCGCGGATCACGATCAGCCGCCAGGGCTGCATCAGTCCGACCGATGGGGCGCGGTGCGCCGCTGCGAGCACGCGCCGGAGCACGTCGTCGGGGACGTCCTCTGCTCGGAAGCGGCGCACGTCGCGGCGCTCTTCGATTACGCGGTGGACCGCCGCTCGCTGCTCGTCTGGGTAGCGCCAACCGGCGGGGTCGGCCGCTCGTTGGCTTGCCCGCGAGGGGTCGAATCCGGGGGGCGTCGGTGGCCGGGGCAACCGTTGTGCGTCGCTCATGAGCGCAAGGGTGGATCGGGCTCGCGGAGGGACGGCGAGGGACCAGAGCGATCGAGCGCGCGAGCGATGGCGTCCACGAGCACGGCGTGCTCTGCGGGTGTGCGCACGGCGAGGCGGATGTGGTCTGTGCCGAGGCCGGGGAAGGAGTCGCACGGGCGCGCCGCAATTCCCTCTGCGGCGAGGCTAGCGATGACCTTATCGCCGCCGGGCACCTCAATCAGCACGAAGTTCGCCTGTGCGGTCCACGTCTTCACGCCGGGTATCTCGGCGAGTCGTCGGCGGAGGTCCTCGCGGGCTACGGCCACGTCAGCGGCGACCCCGGCGAGTGTCTGGTGGTCGAGAAGGCACGTCTCGATGGCGGTGAGCGCCGGCGTGCTGACGCTCCACGGCTGGCGGTGGGCGGCGAGGCGGTCGACCAGCTCGGGCGGGCCGAGGAGGTAGCCGGCTCGCAGGCCGGCCAGGCCCCAAATCTTGGTGAGACTGCGCAGCACGACCAGCCCCGGAAGCTCGCGCCGGGGCGCGAGGCTCGCGCGTTCGCCGGGCATGAAATCGATGAACGACTCGTCCACCACCAGCGTCCGCCCGGGGCGCGCCAGCCGCGCGATCCGCGCCGGCGGGTCGAGGTTGCCGGTGGGGTTGTTGGGGTTGGCAAGCACGACGAGATCGGCGTCCCGCGGCACCTGGTCCGGGTCGAGCGCCCAGTCGTCGGCGGGGCGCATGAGGCGCGTCACCGTTCTGCCGGCTGCCCGCAGCGCCGCCTCGGCCTCGGTGAAGGAGGGGTGAACGCAGATGGCGTGGCGGACGGGCAGGGCGTGGGCGAGCAGCCAGAACGCCTCGCACGCACCGTCGAGCGCCAGCGTCTCCGCGACCGACCGCTCGTGCCGGCGGGCGATCGCCAGGCGCGCGGCCGATTCCTCGGGGTAGGAGGTGCGCTGTAGGGACTCGATCAGCGCTTCGTTCAGACGCCGCGGGCGCGGCGTCGGCCACACGTTGACGGCGAAGTCGAGCATCCCGGCGCGGACGAAGCGATCGCCGTGCACGCGCAGGGAGTCTTTTCGCAGGTCGCTCATGAGGGTGTCCGCCCGGTCGCGCTCATGAGGGCACGGGTGAGGGCGAGCAGCGAGCAGGCGACGACGCTTGCCCGGCCGACGAGCCGGGACAGGAGCACCGCCCTCGCGATGTCCTCGCTGCTCGGCACCCGACCGTCGCCGAGCAGCGGGCGATGCTCGATGTGGGTCGCGTAGCGGTTGGTGCCGCCGAGGCGCACCCCGAGCGCGCCGGCGAACGCGGCCTCGATCACCCCGGCGTTGGGGCTGGGGTGGCGAGCGCCGTCGCGCCGCATGATCCGCAGCGCCTCGCGGGCGTCGGCGCCCGCGAGCGGGGCGATCAAGACGGTAAGCATCGCGGTCAGCCGTGCCGCTGGCCAGGTCAGCAGGTCGTCCAGTCGGGCGGCCGCCCAGCCGAAGTGCTCGTAGCGGGGGCCGCGGTGCCCGATCATTGCGTCGAGCGTGTTCGCAGCCCGGTACACGGTCACGCCAGGGGCGCCGGCGAGCGCGCCCCACAGCAGCGCTCCGACCAGCGCGTCGGCGGTGTTCTCGGCGACCGACTCGATCGTCGCCCGGCACAGCTCGGGCGCGTCCAGCTCCCGCGGGTCGCGGCCGACGAGCACCGGAGCGTGCGCCTGCGCCGCCGGCAGGTCGCCAGCCCGCAGCAGCTCGGCCATCGCCAGGGCGGCACGCTCGAGCGAGCGTCCCCCGAGCGTGACCCACACCACCAGCGCGGACATGGCCGGGCTTCCCTCGGCTCGGTGGCCGATCCAGGCGGCCACGGCGAGCAGCAGCGCGACGTGCACGATCCCGGCACGCCGCCGAGGACGCCAGGCGCGGCGCTCCAATGCCGTGGCAAGCGCGCCGAAGCCACCGACGGGGTGCCCACGGGCGGGGTCGCCGAGCGCGCGGTCAAGCGCAAAGCCGAGCGCGAGCGCAATCGCGTCCCGCTCGCCGGGCCTCATCGCGCCCCTCCGGCGAGCGGCGCGTATGGATCAGTCAGGCGCCTGGGATCGGGGGCGGTGAGTCCCAGCAACGCGCCCGCGACGACGAGACTCGCCTGTGCGGCCTGAGCGACCCAGGTTGCGTTCACACGACCGTGGATGTCGCGGAAGCGGCGCACGAGCGGATCGGCCGGCACGATCCCCAGCCCGACCTCGTTGCTCACGGCGATCACCGGCGTCCTTCTCTCAGCCGCCCGTTCGGCTGCACGAGCGGCGTGCTCGGCGATCTCCTCGTCGTTCGCGCCGGCGGCGAGCTGGTTGCTGACCCACAGCGTCAGACAATCGACTATGACGAGCGCGTCCTCCTGCGCCCGGGCGAGCGCCGCCTCCAGCTCGAGCGGCTCCTCCACCGTCTGCCACGCGGCCGGCCGCTCCGCGCGGTGGCGGGCAATCCGCGTGGCCATCTCCTCATCCCCGGCAGTGGCGGTGGCGATAAAGCAGACCGGCCCGTCATAGGCGGCGCCGCAGCGAACGGCGAGCGTCGACTTGCCGCTGCGCGCGCCGCCGAGCAGGACGGAGAGCGCCATCAGAAGTCGATCCCCCGTTTACCGCGCACCCCGCGGTCGTAGGCGTGGCGCACCTTGACCATCTCGGTGACAGTGTCCGCAGCGTCGATCAGCTCGGCGGAAGCGTCGCGGCCGGTGAGGATCACGTTCACGTGCTCGGGCCGCTCGCGAATCGCGTGCACGACCGCGGCAGTCTCGATCCACCCCCAGTTCAGCGGGTAGGTGATCTCATCGAGCACCACGAGCTGGTGCTCGCCGGCCGCGAGCGTGGCGGCCGCGAGATCCCAGGCCGCGCAGGCGCGCGCGCGGCTGCGCTCCAGGTTGTCGCTGAGCCAGGTGAACCCGTCCCCGGTCTTCGCCCAGTCCACCCCGAGCTGGCGGGCGACCTTCTCCTCGCCGACCTTCCACTTCCCCGACTTGATGAACTGGATCACGCTCACCCGCCACCCGCGCGCCACACTGCGCATCACCACGCCGAACGCGGCGGTCGACTTGCCCTTCCCATCGCCGGTGTTGATAAGCACGAGCGAGCGCTGGCGGGTGTAGGTTGGACGCTCGCGCGGTGCTCGGGCGGGGTCGCGGGGGCGGCAGCTCATCCGACATCCGCCAACGTGTTGATCTCATCGAGATCGAGATGCGCCAGCACCGCGTCGGTCAGCTCGTCGATCGCCTGCTCGACGCTCTGGCGGGGCGTCGCGCCGAGCAGCGCGTGCACGATCGCGGAGTCCTCCAGCAGCCCGTGCGGATAGACGCCGAGCACCGGCCCGTCTACGAAGCCCAACCCGTCCGGCAGCGCCTCGACTGGAGCGTCACCCGTCCCGCCCGTGTTGGGCACCTGGTCAGCGATACCAGCTCCGCTCGTGGTACCCGCCCCGCTCGCCTCTACGCCCACGCTCGCTTCTACCCTCACGGCCCGGCTCGACCCGTGGCGGATCTCGTAGCCGCGCGCCGGCAGACCCGAGAGCGCCTCCCAGGGCGCCGGCAGCCTGGCGAAGCGCTCCTCGACGCGACCAACCCGCTTGATCGGCGCGAACATCGTCTCCAGCGCCAGCAGGTCGAGGCCGGCCGCATCGCGCTCTCCCGCCCCGCGGTCGCACAGACGCCGGCCGGCGATCTGCATGCCGCCGCAGATCGCGAGCACCCGCCCACCGGCGGCCACGCGCCGCGCGAGCGCGCTGGCGAGACCGCGCTCACGCGCCCATTCCAAGTCGGCGCTGACGTGCTTGGACCCGGGCAGCACAGCCAGGTCGGCGGACTCGATCGCCGACGGCGCGGCGGTCCACTCGACCGTGGCGACCTGCTCGATCAGGGTGAGCTCGTCGAGGTTGGACGCCGTCGGGTAGCGCAGCACGGCCACGCGCGCCGCCGTGCTCGCGGGACGCGGCGCGCGCGCGGCGCCGTCCTCCTCGGGCAGGCCGTGGCTGATCTGCGGCACGACGCCGAGCGTCGGAACGCCGGTCAGCTCCTGCAGGCGCTGCGGCGCTGGGGCCAGCAGCTCGCGGTCGCCGCGGAAGCGATTGAGGATCCAGCCCGCGATCCGCTTGCGGTCTCGCTCCGCCAGCAGATGCCACGTTCCGTACAGATGCGCGAACGCGCCGCCGCGGTCGATGTCGGCGACGAGCAGCACCCGCGCATCGGCATGGCGGGCGACCGCCAGGTTCGCCAGGTCGCAGTCGGCGAGGTTGATCTCGGCTGGGCTGCCGGCGCCCTCGATCACCAGCAGCTCGTACTCGTCCGCGAGCGAGTCCAGCGCGCCCAGCACCGCAGGACGAAGCCGCGAGCTGCGCTCACGCCAGGGGGTACGACTCAACGCCAGATCGACAGAACCGAGTACCACGACCTGGCTTTCGCGTTCCCCTTCGGGCTTGACAAGCACTGGGTTCATGCGCACGTCCGGCGGCACGCCGGCGGCGAGCGCCTGGAAATATTGGGCGGCGCCCATCTCGCCGCCCTCGCCGACGCGCGCGTGGTTTGACATGTTCTGACCCTTGAACGGCGCGACGCGCACGCCGAGACGCGCGAAGTGGCGGCACAACACCGTGGCGATCAGGCTCTTACCAGCCGAGCTCGTGCAGCCCTGAACCATCAGCGCCCTCAACGCAACACCCCCGGGCAGCCAATGCCCGCGGAACCCGCGACGCGACCATCTTGGAGGACCGGCGCAGGCGAGGCCGAACGCGCCGGCGAGTCCAGCGGGGGACGCGGGGTCACGATCAGGCCGTGGTCCGCGGGCGCGCCGACCCGCAGCCGCGCGCGGTAGTGACTGTTCAGCAGCGGCTCGCGCAACACCGTCCCCGGCGGCCCAGCCGCTGCCGTGCGGCCATGGTCGAGCAGCAGCAGCTCGTCGGCGTACTGGCCAGCGAGCGTCAGATCGTGCAGCGCTCCCACGACGGTCAGCGACCGGTCGCGGCGGAGCTCTCCGACGAGGTCCAGGACGTCCTGCTGGCGGCCGACGTCGAGCGCGCTCGTCGGCTCGTCCAGCAACAGGACCCGCGCCTGCTGGGTGAGGGCCCGGGCAAGCACCACGCGCTGGCGCTCGCCACCGCTCAGGGTTCCGAGTCGCCTAGCGGCCATGTCCGAGAGGTCGAGTCTGCCGAGCGCGGACCGCACTGCATACTCGTCGTCGGAGCCGCTGCGGCCGAGATAGCCCAGATGCGGTGTGCGGCCCAGGCAGGCGTACTCCCACACGCTCATCTCCGCCGGGAGCTGCGGGCTCTGTGGCACATAGGCCACGCAGCGGGCGAGCTCTCGCCCGCGGAAACCCGCGAGCGCCTGTCCCTCGATGGTCAGCAACCCTTCGTAGGGAATGAGACCGGCAAGTGCGCGCAATGCCGTGCTCTTGCCGGCGCCGTTCGGGCCGATTAGCATCAGCCAGCCGCCGCTAGGCACGCTGAATGAGACCCGATCGACCGCACGGCGCTCGCCGAGTGTCACGGTCAGCGCCGCGGCCTCGATCACAGCGCCTCCGAGCGCGTGGCGCGCAGCACGAGCGCGAAACAGGGCGCTCCGATGAAGGCCGTCATCACCCCGACCGGTACTTCCGCCGGCGAGAGCGCGGTACGGGAGACGATGTCGGCGAGCACCAGAAACGATGCACCGAAGGCCGCCGCGAGCGGGATGATCACGCGGTAGCTCGCGCCGATCAGCAGTCGCACAGTGTGCGGAAGCACCACGCCCACGAAGCCGATCAGCCCGCTCACTGCCACAACGGCGGCCGTCCCGAGCGTGGCTGCCAGCACGACCACCAGCCTCACCCGGGCGACGTTCACGCCGAGCGCTTCGGCCTCTTCGTCGCCGAGGCGCAGGACATCGAGCACGCGACGGTGTGCCATCAGGACGATCAGGCTGAATGCGACATAGGGCACGACCAGCAGGACCTCGCTCCAACCGGAGGTATTCAAGCTGCCGAGCAGCCAGGAGTAGACGGCCGTGGTGCTCTGCGTGTGCTGCTGCAGCAGGAACGTCTGCACCGCGGTCAGGAACATGCTCACCGCAATCCCCGCAAGGATCAGCGTCGAGACGTCGCGGCCGCTCAGCGAGCGTCCCAGCGCGTAGGCTGCGGCGACGGCCAGGAGCGCCCCTACGAACGCGGCGGCGATCAGCAGGCTCCTCGAGCCAGGCGGTCCGTAGACGATCTCGGCGGTCGCGCCCAGGCCGGCTCCCGCGGCCACCCCGAGCAGGTACGGTTCGGCGAGCGGGTTGCGAAACACGGCCTGGTAGCCGGCGCCCGCGCTCGCGAGGGTGCCGCCGACGATCGCGCCAAGGATCACCCGCGGGGCGCGTATCTGCCACAGCACGGCCGCGTCGAGAGGATCCAGGCGATGCCCGACGTGCAAGCCCGGAAGGCGACTGGCGACATCGGCGAGGATCGCGCCGACGCTCAGGGACGCCGGGCCAATCGCCAGCCCGACCAGCAGCGAGGCGCTCAGCACCGCCGCCCCGAGCAGCCCCCACCGCAGGCGCACCCCGACGCCCAACTTCGAGGTGCTCCGCCGTTCTCTGATTCCCAGAAAACGTGTCGAGGCGGACGAGGAAGCGCTCATCGCCTCAGACCCCGGGGTCACAGGCCCGCCGCGTGCGCGGTCTCTACAGCGCGAGCGATTTCCGCGGCCAGGGTGGGCGTGCGCGACCCCCAACGCGAGGCGACGTCTTCGTTCAGCGCGACAATCGTGTGCTTGCGCACGGCCGTCATCTCCGACCATCCCGGCCTGCGGGCCACCGACGCGACGCTCTGACCACAACAGACGGTGTCGTTGAGCAGCACGATGTCGGGGTTGGCCGCCACCACGTATTCCGCCGAGAGCTGCGGATAGCCGAGACCCTGCGGGTCGGGCGCCCGGTCTGCGATGTCGCGCAACCCAAACAGCGTGAACAGCTGTCCGACCACAGTCCCAGACGTCGCGGCATAATATTCCTGGCTGATCTCGTCGTACACACCCAGGCCACGACCCCAGCCATCCGCCGAACGGACGCTCGCGGCGATCTGCGACTTCATACGCTTCACCAGGTTGCGTGCCTGCGTGTCGCGTCCGGTGGCGAGCCCCAACTGTTCTATCTCCAGGTAAGCCTGGCCTAGCGACCGAGCGGCAGGGTTGACGAGGACGGGAATGTCGAGCTTGCGCAGGGCGGGAGCAAGCGATGCAGGGCTCTCGTCGGAGATCACCACGAAGTCCGGGCGATAGCCTGCGATCGCTTCGACATTGGGCTGAAAGCCCGACAGCTTCGTACGCGGCGCGCTCGCCGGGTAGTCGGACTCGTCATCCACCGCCACGACCTGTGGGCCGGCGCCGATCGCGAACAGGTCTTCCGTAGAGGTGGGCGACAGCGAGATGATGCGACGAGGAGCTTGCGCGATGACCGTTACGCCGCCTGCGCCGTGCACGGTCACCGGAAAGCCGGCACTCACCGTCGTCGACGACGTGCCCGCCTGCGAACTGGAGCCGCAGCCGGCCAACGCCACGGCCACCACCGCAAGGATCCCGGCGAGCCAGGGAGCAGAACGTATGAACATAAAAAAACCTCCGCACTAGGCGGAGGAATAGTCAGCTCGCCAGACCTGGTGGCCTGAACGAACCACCCATCCTCCGAGGGTTGATCCGCAGACACGAGTCAGGCGACCTGGCTAGGCCCTGAACGGGCCATCACAGTTGCGGGGCAGCGCCGGAATCACACCGGCTTCGCTGAACATCGTGCCAACCGGAGGGATATGTGCTCCGGCCACCCACCAGCATACGACACGTGGGAGATGTCTGCAGGTGCCACACTGGCATGGTGCCTCCGAGCCTGCACGCTGGGCGCGTGACATTGCGCCCCTTGGAAGAGGGCGAGGTTGACCAGCTCGCGGGCATTCTGACGCGCCCCAGCGTACGGGAGTGGTGGGGCTCACTCGACGATTCCGAGCACACACACGAGGGTCTTGACAACGACGGCGCCGCGTTTGCGATCGAAGTCGACGGCGCGCTGGCGGGGTGGCTTGGATACAACGAGGAGACCGATCCCGACCACCGCTATGCCAGCCTCGACATCTTTCTGGCGCCCGAGTATCAGGGCCAGCGGTTGGGACCCGCCGCGCTGCGGCTCGCCGCGGAATGGTTGTTCGGCCAGCGCGGACACCATCGCCTCACGATCGACCCAGCGTGCGACAACGAGCGCGCGGTTCGCGCATATGCGGCAGTCGGCTTTCGCCCAGTGGGGGCAATGCGCTGCTACGAGCGTGGCGGCGATGGCCGCTGGCACGACAACCTTCTAATGGACCTGCTAAGCGAAGAGTTGCGGGGCGAGGACGCGACTTCCAGCCCAGCGAGCCGACCGTCCACTGCGCCTTGAACCGTTAGCCATCCTCCTCGTCAGGTGAGCTTGATCAATCCGCGGCCGATGATCTCGACCTGACCGTTGGGCTCACAGCTCGAGATCGCTTGGGCCTCTCGCGCGAGCGAGCGTCGAAGCAGCACAAACGCGCACGCTCCGAGGACCGCCGGGATTACGAGGGCGATCGCGCGGTAGGCCAGGACGGCTGCGGTCGCCAGACCCACGGGCACGTGATAGAGGACGAGCGTGCCGACGAGCCCGAGATCCACCCCACCGATGCCGCCAGGAACCGGGATCAGACCGCCGAGCTCGCCGATCAGGTACGCGAGGCAAAGGATCGGGATCCCCGGCGAGCTCCCGAAGGCATTGAACGTCGCCCACAGGACCGCGATGTCGAAAGCCAGGTAGCCCAACAACCCCACGAGCATCAACGGGGCGGGTCGGCGCAGGAGATCGAGAGACTCCTGCACTCCGGCCGAGAGTGCGCCCAGCACGCGCCCCAGCCGCGAGTCCGGCCCTCGTCGCGTATGAATGCGCCGCCGAGCACCGCCGGCCCACCGACCGCTTGCGATTGTCAAGGCGATCGCCGCCGCCGCGACCAGCGCGGGTAGAAGGGTGAGGGCGAGACCGGCACGCCCGGCGAACACGCCTATGGCAAGGCCCAGACCGAAGATGATCACCCCGACCACGTTCGGGACGCTCGTCAGCAGGAAAAATGCCACGCTCCGCCGCGCGATCCGCTCATTGCTCATGCCGCCACGGTGAAGCGCCCACGCACCCAGCGCGAGTCCTCCAGCCCCGCCGGTCGGGATGACCGCGTTCCCGCCGAGCTCCGCAAAGCCGATCTCGCCACTGAGCCGCCAGCTCATCCGCCGGCAGAACACCTCCCGGAATACGACAACGTAGCCGAGGCCCGAGAGCACCTTCAGGGCAGCGCCCGCCAGCAGCCACGCCGGGTCGGCGTGCGCAAAACGCGAACGCAGGCCGGCCAGCCCGGGCACGAGCGAGATCACGGCCACGATCACCACGACCACGGCCACCAATGTCAGAACCCGCCGACGCACGCGTGAGGTCGATAGGTCTGGCTGTACCGCGAGATCCTCGCGGGCAAGCTCCGTAAGATCGAACGAGGCTGAGCTCACACGCTCCCTTCCGCACTCTGCGGTTCGATGCTCATTTGCATTACGTTGGGACCTCGACCATTGCATTACCCTCGTGTGACGATGGCGTAAACGGTCGCTGACGCCCTGACGCCCCTCGGGTCGATGGCCCAATTGGGGCAGCAGGCCGGGCCGCCCTTCCTATTGACGGCCTTAATCACCATCCGGGGCGATCGGGGGCTGTCGATTTCCAGACTTCCCATTCGTCTTTAAGCTAGACAATCCCAACCAGACCCACAACTTCAGGAGTGACCATGACCGGCTCTTCCACCGAGGGAATCAAGATCGTGCTGCATCCCGTGTCCGACCTGGCGACGGCCAAGGCAGTGTACACGGCCCTGCTCGGCATCCCGCCGCAGGCCGACTCGGCCTACTACGTCGGCTTCGACACCGAGGGCCAGCACATCGGGCTGGTGCCGGGCGGTGGACCTCAGGCCATGACCTCGCCGGTGGCCTTCTGGCACGTGGCGGACATCGAGGCGAAGCTGGCCGAGGTGACTGCTGCCGGTGCCACCGTGAAGGAACCCGCGCACGAGGTCGGTCCCGGCCGCACCGTGGCCACCTTCACCGACCCCGATGGCAACGTCCTTGGGCTGCTTCAGGACCGCTGAGCGATCCCACTTAGCAGATGGAGAGACGATGAGCATGGCCACGAGGACGAACACGCGGTCGCCTGCGCTGCACGATGCCGATAGCCACGATCTGCTCCGTGTGCACGGCGCGCGTGTGAACAACCTCAAGGACATCAGCGTCGAGCTCCCGAAGCGCCGGCTGACGGTGTTCACCGGCGTCTCCGGCTCGGGCAAGAGCTCGCTGGTGTTCGGCACGATCGCTGCGGAGTCCCAGCGGCTGATCAACGAGACCTACAGCGCCTTCGTGCAGGGCTTTATGCCGACGTTGGCGCGGCCCGAGGTCGACGTGCTCGAAGGGCTGACGACCGCGATCATCGTCGACCAGGAGCGGATGGGCGCCGGGGCGGGCGGGGATCCTCGATCAACGGTCGGCACCGCGACCGACGTGGGCGCGATGCTCCGCATCCTCTTCAGCCGGCTCGGAAAGCCGCACATCGGCTCGCCGGGCGCGTACTCCTTCAACGTCCCCTCGGTTCGGGCGAGCGGTGCGATCACGGTCGAACGCGCCAACAAGAAGACCGTGCGAGCGACGTTCAACCGACTGGGCGGCATGTGTCCACGCTGCGAGGGCCGGGGCTCTGTGAACGACATCGACCTCTCCCAGCTGTATGACGACACCAAGTCGCTCAGTGAGGGTGCTCTCACGATCCCCGGCTACAGCATGGACGGTTGGTACGGGCGCATCTTCACCGGCTGCGGGTTCTTCGACCCGGACAAGCCAATCCGCAAGTTCACCAAGAAGGAGCTGGGCGACCTCCTCCACAAGGAGCCGACCAAGATCAAGGTAGAGGGCATCAACCTGACCTACGAGGGGCTGATCCCGAGGATCCAGAAGTCGATGCTCTCCAAGGACGTCGACTCGCTGCAGCCGCACGTCCGCGCTTTCGTGGAACGGGCGGTCACGTTCGCCACCTGCCCGGAGTGCAGTGGCACCCGGCTCAGCAAGGAGGCGCGGTCCTCGAAGATCCGGGGGGTCAACATCGCCGACGCCTGCGCGATGCAGATCACCGACCTCGCCGAGTGGGTGCAGGGACTGGACGAGCTCTCGGTCGCGCCGCTGCGCGAGGCGCTGCGGCAGAGTCTCGAATCCTTCGTGGAGATCGGGCTGGGTTACCTCTCGCTCGAGCGGCCGTCGAGCACGCTGTCGGGCGGCGAGGCACAGCGGGTCAAGATGATCCGCCAGCTCTCCTCCTCGCTCACCGACGTCACCTACGTCTTCGACGAGCCGACGATCGGGCTGCACCCCCACGACATCCAGCGGATGAACGACCTGCTGCTGGCCCTGCGCGACAAGGGCAACACGGTGCTCGTCGTGGAGCACAAGCCGGAGACGATCGCGATCGCCGACCACGTCGTCGACCTCGGCCCGGGCGCCGGCAGCGGCGGTGGCGAGGTGGTCTTCGAGGGCACCGTCGAGGGGCTGCGCGGGAGCGACACCATCACCGGGCGCCATCTCGACGACAGGGCCGCCCTCAAGGAGGCGGTGCGCACGCCGTCGGGGGTGCTGGGGGTGCGCGGCGCTAGCACGCACAACCTGCGGGATGTCGACGTCGATATCCCGCTCGGCATGCTGGTGGTCGTCACCGGGGTGGCGGGCTCCGGCAAGAGCTCGCTGATCCACGGCTCGATTACTAAGGCACGCCCACCCCGCGAGGGGGTCGTGTCGGTGGACCAGACCGCGATCCGCGGCTCGCGGCGCAGCAACCCCGCTACGTACACCGGCCTGCTCGATCCGATCCGCAAGGCGTTCGCGAAGGTCAACGGCGTGAAGCCGGCGCTGTTCAGCGCCAACTCCGAGGGCGCCTGCCCGACCTGCTCCGGCGCCGGCGTCATCTACACCGACCTGGCAATGATGGCCGGCGTCGCCACCGTGTGCGAGGAGTGCGAGGGAAAGCGGTTCCAAGCCGAGGTCCTGACGTACACGTTCGGCGGCAAGGACATCAGCGAGGTACTCGCGATGTCGGTGACCGAGGCCAAGGAGTTCTTTGGCGACGGCGAGGCGAGCACGCCGGCCGCGCACAAGATCCTCGACCGGCTCGCCGACGTCGGGCTCGGCTACCTCAGCCTCGGCCAGCCGCTCACCACGCTCTCCGGCGGCGAGCGCCAGCGGCTCAAGCTGGCCACCCAGATGGCCGAGAAAGGCGAGGTCTACGTCCTCGACGAGCCGACCTCCGGCCTGCACCTCGCCGACGTCGAGCAGCTGCTCGGCCTGCTCGACCGGCTCGTCGACTCCGGCAAGTCGGTGATCGTCATCGAGCACCACCAAGCGGTCATGGCGCACGCCGACTGGCTCATCGACCTCGGCCCCGGCGCCGGCCACGACGGCGGCCGGATCGTCTTCGAGGGCACACCCGCCGCCCTGGTCGCCGGGCGGGAGGGAATCCCATCATCCCTCACCGGCGAACACCTCGCGGCCTACGTCGGCACCTGACCGGGCGAGCCTCCGACAACGCACCAGAGCGTCTGTCGTGTCAACCGCCAGCGACGCAGTACCACTATCAATGGGGCCGCGCCGCGCGCACGAGATCCCGCGCGCCGCGCAGCTCACGGGCGGTGAAGAAGCGCGTCGCGATCAGTAGCACGGGGGCCAGCATGAACCACAGAATCCGCAGCGCGAGGCCGCCGAGGCCGCTGGTTGGGAGCAGCAGCTCGCCCGAGACCGCCACGGCCGCGAAGATCGCCACCAGCAGCGCGAGGCGGGGCCAGTCGAAGGCCACGTGAAAGAGCGAGCGCGTAAGGATGTAGAGGACCGTGAGCATTGCGATGTAGGCACCGCACAGCGCTAGGCCCGCTCCGGCGATGCCGAGGTTGGCGCCGCCCGCGGGCACAAGCCACAGCAGCAGCGCCACGTTGACCGCGAGGCCCGCCGCAGCGGCGGGGAAGTTGCGCGTCGTGTTGCCCGCGCGGCCGGCGAGCACCATCAGCACCGGGTAGAGGCCGTACAGCGCCCACCCGAGCGCCAGCCACGGCAGCGCCTTGTATGCGCCGAAGTAGTCCGAGTGCGCCAGCAGGCGCACCAGCCAGCGGCCGAGCAGCGCCACGCCGCAGACCATCAACCCCGTCGCCAGCACGTAGTAGGTGGTGACGAGCGAGTAGAGCCGCGAGGCCTCTTTGTCGCTCTGGATCGAGTAGGCCAGCGGCGGCCACGCGTACTGGAAGCCTCGCACGAGCAGGAAGACCACGGTCGCGAGCTGCAGCGCGATCGAGTAGAGGCCGGCCGCGCTTTCCGAGTAGACACGGAAGAGGTAGAGGCGGTCCACCACCTGCAGCGCGTACACGCTCGCGTCGGCCGGCACCGTCGGCACACCAAAGCGCAGCATTGCCCTGAGGTCGTGGAAGCGGAAACGCAGGGAGAAGCGGCGCGCTCTCGCCAGCACTACCCACAGGCCGAGCACGACCACGGCCGAGGCGCCAAAGTTGCCGAGCAGCAGGCCCCGCGCCTGCTGGTTGGCGAACACCACCAGCAGTACGGTGAACGTGACGGTCATCGCCACGTTGGCCATCGAGGCGTATAGGTAGGCACGCGCGCGTTCGTCCACGCGCAGCTGGGCGTAGGCCATTTCGAGGTTGGTGAAGGCCCACATGCCGAGGATCGCGCAGTCCATCAAGTCGGGGTCGCTGGAACCCAGGATCAGCTGCGAGAGTTGAGCCGAGAACACCAGCGCCACTACCGCCGCGACCGTCGTCGTCCACGCGACCGTCGCGGTCACGGTTCGCGCGATCCGCGCGCGGCGCTGCTGGTCGTGGTCGGTGAAGTAGAAGCGCACGAACGCCTCTCCCAGCCCCACGCGCAGGAAGATGCTCGCCAGGATCACGGCGGTCAGCAGCGACTGGTAGGCCCCATAGCCTTTTGGAGGCACGTGGGCCGTGTACAGCGGGAGCAGGATCACCGCTAGACCCTTGGCCACAATGTCGGCCGCCTGGTAGGCCGCGCCGCTAGTCAGCAGGCGCTTCAGGTAGCTCCGCACGACCTCAGCTTGTCAGCGCGGCCGGCTCGACGCGCGGCTCACCGCGGCGCTGCGGCTCACCGACGCTTGGCGCGCAGGCCAACGCTACGCCGATGCCAAGCAGCACCCACGTCTCCGGGTCCTCGAGGAAGTCGGCGTAGGTGAAGGTGTGCAGCACCAGCGCCGCGAAGCAGGCCGCCAGCGCGATCCTTGGCGGCGAGCGGCCTGCCCCGCGGAACAGCACCGCGAAGCCGGACACGAGCAGCGCGACGTACAGAGCAAGGCCGACGATCCCCTGCTCGGCCGCAACCGTGATCGGGATCGTGTGCGAAGCCGAGGTTGCGCTGCTGCTGGTCACGTGTTCGTGGGAGCGGTACTCTTGCGCGAACGAGCCTGGCCCAAAGCCCTGCAGGGGCCGGTCGGCGAAGAGTCGCAGACCCCCTTCGATCAGCTTCGTGCGCCCGCTCGTGGCGTTGCTCGCCGAGCCCCCTTTGCCGGTCAGCCCGAGGTGCAGGCTCGGCGGCGCCACCGCAACTGCCACCAGCGCGATCGCCGCGAGCGCGACCGTCACGTAGATCGTGCCGCGCACGTCCCACCGGTAGGCGGCCAGCACCGCGAGGCCGAGCAGCAGCGCGGCGATGCTCGACTGCGAGAAGCTCGTCACGAGGCCCGCCAGCAGCCACAGCAGCACCGCCCCGCCGAGCAGCACCGTCCGACGGCGCACGCCCCACAGCACTACCGTCGTCACCCCGATCATCACCAGCGCGAGGAAACGGCCGTAGATGTTGGGGTCGAAGAAGAGCGAGTTGACCCGGAAATAGTTGCCGTACTGGTCGGCCGCGACCACCTTCGGGTTGAGGAAGAGCTGCTTGCGGTCGTACTCGACGAAGCCGATCCCCGCGAACACGACCGCCAGCGCCACCGCGACCGCCAGGCACTGCAACAGCAGCTCGCGTGTCCACTCGACCTCACGCAGCAGCGCGAACAAAAGCGCGAACGGCACGTAGAAGAACACCATGTTCTCCAGGGCCTTGGAGAAGTCGGCGGAGTAGGCAGCCTGCAGCGCGTACAGCACTACCGCGGCGAGCAGCAGCCATTCGAGCAACACCGGACCGTCCCGTTCAGGGTGATCAGAGCGATCGCGCAGGCGCGGTATGAGGTACGCAAGCGCGCCGGCGCCGGCCACCAGGTAAAGGGGGATCAGGAGATTCGAGGTACTGCCGCCGGTTGCGATCGGCAGGCGGAACGGCAGCGTGAAGATCGTCAGCAGTGGAAATGCCCGCGGCTCTCTGTGAATCAGCACCGCGAGCGCGAATACGCCAATCACTCCCAACACGATTGCGGTGCCGGCCTCCGCCGGGTGGTGTCGCAGATGCGTCAACTGCGAGGTGTGCCAGATATCAGCCAGCAGTAGCGCCGGCGTCAGCACAAGCACGGCCAGCATCGCCAGCGCCCGCCACCGTTTGGAAACCCGCGGCGGACGCCCAAGCACGACCACCGCAACAAGCAGCGCGACCGCGATCACGCCGAGCTTCTCGACCCCCTCTCCAAAACCGTGCGCGGTGGCAAGGATAACGGTGGTCATTTGGGATCGTCCACGTGGGCGAATCGGGCAACAGGCGTGTAGGAGCTAGCCGATCTGGGGATCGCATCTGATCCCCTATCGGTCGTCCTGTCCGGCGTCGTGGCGTAGTTGTACCTCACGGCCGACTCTTCAGTTTGAAGGAGAGCGTGGACTTCACTGTGCGATCGAGGCTCAGTAGTTTTACCTGAATGCGATATTCGCCGGGTGGCGCGAGACCGCCGCTCTGTCTCGGCCCCAGCTGGCCGTTCCAGCAGAGCGACAGCTGTTTGTACCGTTCGACCGGCCGCGCATGCACGACCGTGGCCGCACTCTGTTCGGCGGAATTGATGATTTCCACCGTCACCGCTTCGGCCTGCGCCGGCTTGAATGAGAGGTACTCGATCCGTTCGCTCGCATTCACCTGTGAGGTCGGCACCTTTCCGCGGCAGCGTGCTGCAGGCGTGCTCGTCGGGTAGAAGGCTTTATCCGCCTCGAAGTTCTGCACCGGCGTCGGGGTGTGCTTGAGCCGCTGCGTCAACACGAACGCGACGAAGCACGCGACCACCAACACAGCGAACACCACGCGCGCCAGCCGCTGAGCCTCCCTTGACTCACCATGCGCAACCCGCCCAGCGGAGCCCGGGATGGGGGCCCGCCCGCCCCCGGAGCTCATTCCTGCTTATCCTTCCCATCCAAAGCAAAGCGCTCCACTGTGTCCGAGCGCAGCCCCAAACGCAGCGTCTCCAGCGAGAGCACGTCGTTCGGGGCGATGTTGCCGAGGTTGCACTCGCTGCCGAAGAACTCCAGCAGCCACACCTGCTGGGCCTTGAGCGGCGCCTCGAAGATCATCCGCTCGGGGTCCACCGCGTGCGCGATCTCGTCGATCAGGCCACTGCGCACCTCGCCGTCGGCACGGTAGATGCCGGCCGTGCCCGACTCGCGCGCCTCCGCGATCACCTTCCACGCGCCCGCCTCCAGGTCGCGTTCGATCTGCTCCACCCACACGTACGGGGCCATGATGAAGTCCGCATCCTTGCTGCCGACCTCCGCGAGCACGGTGAAGCCGGCCGCTACCAGTGTGCGGATCAGGTGCGTCTTGACCTCGGGCTCCAGCGCGATCGTGCCGTCGGAGACCTCCACGTGACGCAGCCCCAGTTCCTTCAACCACGCGATCAACCCCTCGACGCGGCCCTGCTTGATCGCCAACTCGGTGAGGGTGCCACCGAGCACCACGGGGATGCCGTGCGCGGCGTAGCGCTCCAACTTCGGCTTCAGGTTGGCGCTGACCAGCGCCGTGCCCCAGCCCAGCTTGACGATGTCCACGTACGCGCCCGCGACCTCCAGCATGCCCTCAACTTCCGCGCCCGACAGACCCCTGTCGAGCACATGCGTGAGGCCCCGCTCACGCGGCTTGGCCGTGCGCTCGGGGAGCTTCAGAAAGCTCGTGGTCGGGGACTCCGGGCTCATGCGCGCTCGCGGGGCGGGATCGGCCGGGCGCTCACTAGCCAGCAGACGCTTCGCTGGCGGGCGTTTCGCTGGCGGCCGGGGCTTCGTTGCCCTGCGCTTCGCCGGCGCCCGGGGAGCCGCCCCCCGCCCCTTCGCCCGACGCCGCGCCGTTGGAGGAGCCGACCAGCGATTCCTTGTCTGCGCCGGCGATCACCACCACGCTCGTGCCGTTTACGGCCGACGCGACCGCGCCTTCCAGCGGTGTCACTTCGCCGATGCCGAGCGTCTGGCCTACGTGCTGCGCTTCGGTGCGATGCCCGCTCGCGTACTCGACAACCGAGGTCGAGCGGGCGCTCGGTGGCTTTGCGCTCGACGCGAGCGCCAGCCCATACCCGCTCTGGCGCAGGTTCGACGCCAGCTTGTGTGCCAGCCCTTCCGCTTCGGTCGCGTTCAGCACGACCACGTGCGTTTCCGCTGGGCTCGCCACAACGACGTGCCCGTGGTGCCCACCGCTCGCGGTCGAATGCGCCGTGGTCCCCATGTTCGGGCTGTTCGACCCGCCGCCAGAGAGCAGGATCGCGGCCAGCACCGCCACGCCCACAAACACGCCGCCCACGATCAGCGCCACCGTTTTGCGCGAGGAGGGCTCCTCTTCGACCAAAAACTTGGGCCCACCCACCCCCGGGGTTCCTCCATCCCGCCCCAACGCCCGCACGCTGCCGGGCTGGGCAGCGCGCGCGGCGGTCGCTCGCGGAGCCACCGGAGCGGGGGGACGCGGCGGCAGCGGTTTGGAGTTCGCCGCCACCGGGGCAGGCGGTATTCCAATCCTCGCGGGAGTCGGTGGCACGGGCGCGCGCGGAGTGGCAGCCGGGGGAGGATCCACGACACGCGACGCCACCGCGGTGGAAGCTGCGGCGGCTGCCACCGTCGCCGGGGCGAGCGCGCCTGCCCTAGCAGCCGCGACAACCGGCTCCGCTTCGGGCGGCTGCAGCTCCTGCGACCCCTGCGCGGGCACCGACTCGGCTTCGGCTGCGGCCTGCTCGGGCTCGGCGGGGGCCCGTGGCTTGGACACCTCCCCCTCCGCCGGGGTTGGCAGCTCCGGCTGCGCCTCCTCTAGCTGCGCGCCCTCCACCAGCTCTGGCTCCTCTGCCGACTTGGGAACCTCCTCCGGCTTCGGCTCCTCAGCCGGCTGCGTCTGCGCTCCCGTCTGCGCGGCGCCCGCCACGGTTTGCGCGGTGGGCACGAACGCCGGCTGGCCGGGAACCGGCACAGGGAGCGGCGCCACCTGGGGCGCAGGAGCGGGCGTGGCGGGCGCGGGCTGGCCCGGGGTCGCGGTGGTGGGCTGCCCGGGGACCGCCGTGGCGGGCTGGCCGGCGGCGGTGAGCGCCGGCGCGGGAGGCTGCCCGGCGACCTGCCGCGCGATCATCGGCGTGGCACGGGGGACGACCGGTTGCGCGGACCGCTGGCCGCTTCGGTCGCGCATCGCCGCCTCGGCGGCCACGCGCTGCTCGAGCTCCGCCGCGCGCTCGGGGGCGCGGCCGGCCCACTCGCGCAGGCGTTTGAGCTCGCGCGCCTGCGAGAACACCAGCAGCGAGAGAATCGCGATCCCGGCCAGCGCCGCGAAGGCCGCGAGGGCCCCAACCTCGAGCAGTTTGTTGGAGAGCGAAAGCGCCGGCAGCAGTGCGATCATGCGTCGCCAGAGTGTATGAGGGGCACAGGCGCCGCGGATGCGGTGGCCGGCTCGGGCGCCGCAGGCGCGCTCACGGGCTCCCGTACGCGCGAGGTCAGGTCGGCGACCTTCGCGGCGAGCCCGGCGGCGTCGCCCTCCAGCACGAGCAGGTTGATCTCGGCGAACACCTCCTCCACGACCTCCGGCGCTAGCGGCTCGCGTTCGGCGCGCACGATCTTCTCGGTGGCCGTCGGGCGCTGGCACTCGTAGCCGTTGAACAGCTCCTCGTGCAGCTTCTCCCCCGGCCGGCGCCCGACCTCCTCGATCTCGATGTCGCGGTCGGGGTCCAGGCCGGAGAGCTCGATCATCGCCCGCGCCAGCTCAACGATACGTACCGGCTCGCCCATGTCCAGCACCAGCACCTCGGCCGTGCGGGTGCCATCCCCCTGGCCGAGACCGCCGCGCAGCGCCTCCACCGGGTGCCGCCCGTTCTTTGGATTAAGGCCCACCTGCCCGCCCACCCCGTCGCCCGCGGGGTGAGACCCGAGCGAGCCGGCGCGGATGATCAGCTGCACAGCCTCGGGGATCGTCATGAAGTAGCGCGTCATGCGCCTGTCGGTGACCGTCACCGGCCCCCCGCGCGCGATCTGGCGGCGGAAGATCGGCACGACGCTGCCGGAGGAGCCGAGCACGTTGCCGAAGCGCACCGCCCTGTACACCGTGCCCGGCCAGCGCGCGGCGGCTCCCTCCAACGCGAGCTCCGCCAGCGCCTTGGAAGCCCCCATCACGGTCGCGGGGGCGACCGCCTTGTCGGTCGACACGAGCACGAAGCGCTCGACCCCTAGTTCGCCACACACGTGCGCCATCACGCGCGTGGCGATCGCGTTGTTGCGCACCGCCTCGACCGGGTTAGCCTCCATCAGCCCCACGTGCTTGTAGGCGGCGGCGTGGAACACGACCGTGGGGCGGTGCTCGGCGAGCACCTCGCGCATCCGCTCCTCCTCCTTGCAATCCCCCAGCACCGCTGCCAGCGATGCCGGCGGCACGTGGCGCTCGTCCAGCAGTTCGCGGTGGATCGCGAACAGGTTGTCCTCGGCATGGTCGAGCAGCACCAGGCGGCGTGGGCCCACGTGCGCGATCTGGCGGCACAGCTCCGCGCCGATCGACCCGCCGGCGCCGCTCACCAGCACGACCGCCTCGCGCGCCAGGTATGCGCCGACGCGGTCGAGCTCTATCACCACCGGCTCGCGCCCGAGCACGTCCTCCACGCGCACCTCGCGCACCTGGCGCGCAACCGTGTTGAGTGCCGTCCCGCCTCGCGAGTCTTGGTTCTTGAGCAGCTCGAACACCGTCGGCAGCGTGCGCACCGGGATCGAGCGGGCGCGGCACTCCCGCACCACGCGCGCGCGGGTGGAGCCCGGCGCCGAAGGGATCGCGATGATCACTTCCTCGGGCTGGGCCTCCTCCAGGATGCGGGGTAGATCGGCCTCGGTGTTCCCCCGCACCTTCACCCCGTCGATCCGCATGCCCCGCTTGCGCGGGTCGTCGTCGAGGAAGCCCACAGGTGCCAGCCCCAGCTCACGGTTGCGCGTGATCTCGCGCAGCACCAGCCGCCCGCCTTCGCCAGCGCCGACGATCAGCACGCCCCGCTCACCCTCGCGCACGCCTCGGAAGGCGCCCTGCAGACGGCGTTCGCGCAGCGCGCGGGCCAGCACCCGCAGGCCGACCAGCGCGCTCAGCGCGAGCAGGAAGAAGAGCACGATCACGCCGAGCGGCAGGTCCACCGTACTGACGCCCGCTGGGCGGTCAGCGTGGTAGGGGCCGTAGGGGATCTGCACCGGCCGCGCGAGCGCCGCGCCGACGACCGCCAGCAGCACGATCGCGATCATCCCCCGCAGGATCGCCTCGTAGTCGCGCTGGCCGGCGTAGCTCCAGCTGCGCAGGTAAACGCGCGCGAGCACCAGCACCACCACGCCGCCAAGCGCAACCCACCAGATCGTGCGTTCCAGCAGCAGCGAGTAGCGGTGGGTGAGCCCCGCGTCGAAGCGCAGCTGGAAGGCGAGGTAGTACGCGAGCGCGACCAACACCCCGTCCACGGCGATCTGGGGCAGCATGTGCCGGTGGAAGGGGATGGGGGCCCACCCACCCACCGAGCGGAGACGTCGGCGCATTGCAGGGAATTGTAGGCTGCGCGGCGCCCAGTGGACCGCGCCTGGTGCGCAACCGCCGGCTACACGACGCGCCACGGACAGGCAGCTCGTCCGCCGGATGCGGTCGCCGAGGACCCCAGCCTCTATTTGAAGAGCGTCAACCCCGAGATCGTCGCCGTTTCGCTGTTTGGCGGCAGATGGATTATCCACAGCAGGTAGTAGCGGAACACGACCCCAGCGGTGTTCAGCCGGATCGTGCTCTGTGCGCCGATCGTGTGCGGCGGCGCCAGTTCCACCCACCCCCGCCCGGCGAGGCTCTCGGGATCTTCGTAGGGGAGGTGGGCGTCGAAGCGCTTGGCGGCGTAGATGGCGGCGGTGAAGCCCGGCGTGGGTGTCTGCACCTCGATCGCCCGGGCTCGCAGACCGGGGGCCGCGTCGATGTAGATGCCCGTCCCCGGCTTGTGCCCGAGCGTGTCTTCGCGGTAGTGCTCGGTGCTCCACACGGTTTCCGGGTCGCCGTCGACCACGTTGGCTACCTGCGTCGGGTGTTCGGGTTCGTTGCCGTACGGGTTGTAGTCGTGTGCGGAGGTCTGTTCCACGGCGACCGGGGTGAGTCCCGGTTTGGCGTCCACGTCGGGGGCGACACCGCGGTGGGTGTTGCCGGCGATCAGCGCCAGCGTGAGCGCGACCAGGCCGCCGAACAGCGCGAGCGATACCAGCCAGCGAGCCGGGTGGCGCATCCGCCACGGCAGCCGCCGCCGCGCGGGCGCGGGCAGCGTGCGCAGCACCGTCGTGACCTCCCCGGTACTCTGCCCCGCCCGCGCCACCTCGATCGCGAGCACCTCCTCCAGGTCGGCCAGCAGCGTGGGAATGTCGGGGTAGCGGCGGGCGAGGTCCTTGGCGGTGGCGCGTTCCACGACCGCGGCGGTAGCCGCCGACACCTCGGGCCGGCGGTACTGCACGTCGGGGATCTCCTCGCGCACGTGGCGCATCGCCACCGCAACCGGGCTGGCGCCGGTGAAGGGGATCGCGCCGGTCAGCAGCTCGTACAGCACGACCCCCAGGGAGTAGATGTCGGATTGGCCGGTGACCTTGTGGCCAAGCGCCTGCTCGGGGGAGACGTAGTCGGTCGTGCCGAGCACCCGTCCGTCGAGCGTCAGCCCCTCCTCGGTGAGCGTGCGGGCGATCCCAAAGTCGGTGATCTTGGCGGTGCCATCCTCGGTCAGCAGCACGTTCTGGGGCTTCACGTCGCGGTGCACGATGTGATGTTCGTGCGCCGTGCCCAGCGCTCGCGCGATCTCGATCGTGTACGCGATCGCCGCGGTGATCTCGAGCGGGCCGGTGCGGCGGATAAGCGCCTTCAGCGTCTCCCCCGCGACGTACTCGAAGACGATGTAAGGAGTCGCGGGGTGGGCGGGATCTCTATCCGCGGGATTCCCATCCTCGTGCGACTCCTCCCCGGCGTCGATCACGGTCACGATGTGGGCATGGCTGAGCTGCGCCACCGCGCGCGCCTCGCGCCGAAAACGCTCCAGCTGGTCGGAGTCCGAGGCGATCTCGCGGTGCATCAGCTTGATCGCGACCGGACGCTCCAGCACCGTGTCGAAGGCGCGGTACACGGTCGACATCCCGCCCTTGCCGATCTCCTCGTCAAGGCGGTAGCGCCCGCCGAGCGCGGTGCCGAGCATGGTTTGCGACATCACTCTATTTTGCGCGCTCCGCAGGCGGGAGCGTGGTCTACAACGCGATCAGGGCGATTCCCGTCAGCGCCGCCGCAACCCCGACGGCCTGAAACCGCGACAGCCGCTCGCCGAGCAGGCCCATGCCGAGGGCGACCGTGACGATCGGGAAGAGCGAGCCCAGCACCGACACCAGCGAGAGCTGGCCGTGGGCGGCGGCCGTCGTGTACATGATCGTGCCGAGCACCAGCAGCACGCCCGGGATCGCAAACAGCGCGCTTTCGCGGACGAATCTGACGGCCCGCAGCTCGCGCCCGGCCCACAGCGCAAGCAGCGCTACCAGCGCGAGGCGCGCGTCGAGCAGCGCCCACGCACGCCCATGCACCGACGCCTTCGGCAGCGCCGTCAGAAAGACCCCGAAGGCCACCGCCGAGGCCGACGCCCACAGTACGGCCGCCCGCGGGTCGGGATAGTGCGCGGTGGTGTGATGAGCGGAGCCGCGGCGTGCAACGAGCACAGCACCGCCCATCGCTAGCACCAACCCCACCGCTTGGGCCGGCCTCAGCGAGTCGCCGCTGGCAAGTCCCCACGCGACGGGGATCACAACCCCCGACGCCCCGACCGGCGCCACCACCGACAGCGGCCCCAACTCCGCCGCCTTGTAGAAGCCGATCAGCCCACCCGCGTTGCCCGCGCCCGCCAGCAGCGCCAATCCAACGTCGGAGGAGGGCAGCGCCCGCCCCCCTTCCAGCGCCAGGTACAGCGCGCACGCCCCAAGCGCCGCCGCCTGCGAGAGCACCAGCACGGTCACCAGCTGGTGCCGGCGCACGAGTTGCGGTCCGATGAAGTTCGACACGCCATAACAGAACGAGGCGCCAAGGGCGAGAGTGATCGCGAGCATCGGCGTGAGTCTGGCAGTCGGGGGGCGGTTGGCCGGCTACGCTGCCCCCTATGCGCATGATCCCCACGGCGCCAGTCGCGGCCGCCTCGCTAGTCGTCGGCTACGCAGTGGTCGTGGCCACGGGCTCGCGGACGCTGGGGGGCGTGGTTCTGGCGCTTGGGGGCCTGTGGTGCATCCACGCCTGGTTGCAGCGCCACGGCACGCGGACAGCCGCGACGCTTGGCTGCGTTGGGCTCGGCCTGTTCATCGCCTCGCACCTGCTTGCGTTGGCGATCGGAGCCTGGCCGTCGGTCCTGGTGGTCGCCGGCGCCATGGCCTGGGCTGCTTGGGTGCGGGCGGATTCGATGCTCCCGATGCAAGCCGGGCCGTCTCGGACCTAGGTTTCGATCGTGACGAGCGTGCCGATCGGCGTATAGGGCCAGATCTCCGCGGAGGCCGCGAGCGGGAGCTCGACGCAGCCGAGGCTCTGGGGGGTGCCGAAGGAGGCACGGTCGAAGTTGTGGAGCGCGTCGCCACCGTTGAAGTAACTGACCCATTTGATCCCGGGATCTTCGTAGTGCGAGCCATCGGGGTTGGTGCCGCTCATCGTCGTTTCGGGGAGGTGCTCGAACACCGGGAACGTCCCGAGTTCGGTTTCCGCCCCGGAGATGCCCGTGTTGGCGGGCGAACTGATGACGGTCTGGCCGTTGTGCCACAGCGTCATCGTCTCGGGGACTTCGCGGTGAACGTACACGTAGCTGTAGCCACTGGTCAGGCGCTTGCCGGCGATTGCGTCGGAAAGCAGCGCGTGCCACACGGTCGGTCCCACGACGCCGTCGACGGTGAGGTTATTTTCGCTCTCGAACTTCATCACCGCGCCCTTGGTGATCACGGTCGCCTGGTCGGGGCTCCACATCGCCTGCAGCTGGTGTGGCGTGCTCGGATAGCGCCAGGTGAAGCTACCGCTGGGAGGTTCGACAGCCGCCCGTGCCTCCGCGCCCGGTGTGCGCGCCACGGCGGCGCCCGACGGCCGCCATGCGACCGGCAGGTAGCCGGCTTCGGCGAGGAGCTGGTGCAGGCGCAGCGTCGAGCCGGGTGGCACGGTCCATTCGATCTGGTTGGTGGTGCGCAGCCCACTCCCGCCCGTCGTGACGGCGACCGCACGCGGGAGCTGGACTTGTAGCTGGGAGGCAAGCGCCGCTCCCAACCCCGAGGGGGTGAAGACGAGCGTGTGGCTATTAGTTTCGCGCCAGCTCCCAGGCGTGCTCGGGGAGAGCCGTGGACGAGTCGAGCCCAGCACTTCGCTCACCGGCTTGGAGAACGTCAAGGCGATCGGCGTGGCGGGAGAGATTCGCGCGCCGGTCACGGGGAAGCTGACCATCACCGGCGCCTGGGAGGGCGGGAACCAGCTCACCTGCGTGGGCGCCCCAAGCCTCTCCCAGGGACGCGGCGCGGCAGCGATCTCGATTGCGCCGGTTGACGCCTGTGGCCCGAGCGAGACCGAGCTCTGGGCGCTGCCCAGCGTGTGGTGGGTCACACCATCCGTGCCGCTCCCGTAGGACACCGCGCTAACGGGTTGATTGAAGCTCACGCGCACCTCCGAGCCCGAGGGCACGGTCATCCAACGCTCGGTCACCTGCGCAGCGGGCGCTCGCAGCGTCAACTGCTCATTGCGTTCGCTTCCCAGCGCCCAGCTGAGCCATCCCGGCCGGCGAACCTCCACGTCCACCGTCACCTGCTCGCCCGGAGTCAGCCGCTTCAGGGGAGTCAGCCGCCCGTCGTTGATCGTCAGCGCCACCCGCCGACCGTTCGGCCCGTACGCCCGGACGCGCTCGATCGTCCCGCCCAACGGCTGCACCGTCACGCGCGCGAACGCCGTCGAATCACTCGCCAGCGTCACGCCCGAGAAGGCCAGCACCGCCACGGCCAGCAACACGACGATCACGACAAGCGTCATCCCCACGCCGAGCAGGGCGCGTGACCGACGATGCTCTTGCGACACGGGGTCACGACGAGCCGAGGTCATCGCCATTGATGGATCGTAGGACGATTCGGTATGGATCGTCGCGTTTCGCCATGCACGGCTTTGCCGATCGGCTTGGCCGTGGCTCGCTACGCCGAGCCCGAAGACGCCACCGCGGCCAGCGCCAACCCCGCACGGTAGAGCGCAAACGGCCACAGCGCCCGCCCACGCCTACCGGGCCGGATCAACGGCGCGCAGGCGAGCGTCGATAGGAACGCCGCGCCCGCGCCGACGGCGAGCGCAGGAGCAGCGCCCGGCGGGGTGCCGCGCTGGGCAAGGCGAGACGCCTTGAGCCCCGCGGCGCCCGCGATCACGGGGAGGCCGGCCCGCCAGGAGAGGGTGTTCGCATCCTCGCGGGCGAAGCCGCGTGCGCGCGCGGCGGTAAGCGTGGCGCCGTTGCGCGAGACACCCGGGAGCAGGGCGAGGGCCTGCGCGAGACCGAGCGCGAGACCGTCGCGGGGGTCGAAGTCCGCAAGGCTGCGGGTCCCCGGGCGAGTGTCGGCCCAGGCCATCGCGGCGCCGCCAAGCGCAAGGCCTGTGGCAAGCGCACGGGGGTTGCTTGGGCGGCGCTCCAACCGGCGCTCCAGGAGGTAGCCGGCCAGCGCGGGCGGGGCAAGAGCCAGCGCAGCCGACGCCAGAGCGCGAGCATCCAGCCCGGCAGCCGAGCTCGAGCCGGCCGTCTGCCCCAGCTCCCCGCGCAAAGCCAGCAGCAGCACGATGGCGGTGCCCGCGTGCAGCGCGACCTCCAGCGAGTTGCGCAGCTCTGCGTCATGCTGGGCATGGGGCCAGCCCGCCAGGCGCGGGAGCAGCGCGATGTGCGCCGAGGAGGAGACGGGCAGGACCTCGGTGGGGCCCTGCACGAGGCCCAGCAGCAGTGCGTGGTGCAGCGGCAGCCTCGTTGCCTGCGTGGCTCGGGGACGTCCCTCAGCCAACGTCTACGGCGCCGACTCCGGGGAGGAGGCGCTAGCGGGATCCTCCGCCGCGGCTTCGACACCCGCCACCTGACCCGCTCGGCGGCGGCGGACGATCCAATAACCGACGCCCACCACGAGGAGCACGACGACCGCGTAGTCGACGTACTCGAAGCCCTTGCGCACGCTCGTCCATTCGCTGCCGAGCGCGTGGCCCGCGAGCGCGAGCGCGAGCACCCAGGGGATCGAGCCGATGATGGTGAGCACGGTGAAGCGCAACGGCGGCATCTTTGCGACGCCTGCCGGCAGCGAGACGAAGGCGCGCACCAGCGGGATCATACGGCCGAAGAGCACCGCGGGATCGCCGTAGCGCTGGAACCAGCGGTCGGCGCGCGAGATCTGGTCCCGCCCCATATGGACACGGTGTCCGTGACGTTCCATCAGCTCCAAACGGCCGCCGCGGCCGATCCCGTAGGCGACCCACGAGCCGACGAGCGTGCCGAGCAGGCCCGCGAGCACGATACCGGTCATCGTCAGGTGGTGGTGCGCGCCCGAGCCACCGGGGTCGACGACAGCGAAGCCGGCGAACAGCATCACCACCTCCGAGGGGATCGGAATGCAGGCCGAGCCGAGCGCCATCAGCAAGAACACCGCCGGCAGTCCCCCGTCGCGGACGAGGTGCCAGGTGGCGGTAACGACCGATTCGGTGACCGAAGCGAGGACAAGCACGGGCGCGTCAACGATACCCGGATACGGGGTGCGATCTGCGGTGGCACGTCTGGGCACGGTGAGGATCGTCTCATCGACCGGGAAGCTAGGGGACGCTCGGCTGGCGGGTGTGGCGGCGGGGCACTGCCAGGCGCCGCCCGGCGATACGGTCTGGCGATGCGAGTGTGGATCGACCTCACCAACAGCCCCCACGTGCTGGTCATGCGCCCGGTGATCGAGGCGCTGGAGCGCGATGGCCACGAGGTGCGGGTGACCGCGCGCGACTTCGCCCAGACGCTGGGGCTACTGCGCCGCTTCCAGATCCCCCACACCGCGATCGGCCGCCACCGCGGTGAGCGGCTGGTCGCGAAGGCCGGCGGCCTCGCGCTGCGCTCGGGGGCCCTGCTGCGCTGGGCTCGTGCCGAAGGGCAGGGATCGAGAACCCAACCCCCCTCCCCCTCCTCCCCCCCTTCCTCCGGTCGCTTCGACATCGCGCTCGGCCATGGCTCCAACGACGTGAGCGTCGCCGCCACCCTGCTGCGGATTCCCAGCGCCACGATGTTCGACTACGAGTGGGCAACCGTGCAGCACCAGGTCAACTGCCGTCTGGCGCGCGCGGTGGTCGTGCCCGAGGCGATCCCGCCCGAGCGCCTCGACCACTACGGCGCGCGCGGCAAGGTGCGCGCCTACGCGGGGCTGAAGGAGGAGTACTACCTCGCCGACTTCGCGCCGGACCCTGCAATCCTTCCCCAGCTCGGGCTCGACCCCGGGCGGCCGATCGTCGTCGTGCGCACCCCCCCGGAGGTCTCGCTCTACCACCGCTTCGAGAACGACCTCTTCGCGCGAGTGCTGGAGCGCCTGCGCGATGCGGCGGATGGGAAGGGGGAGGGGGAAGGGGGGGTGCAGTCGGTCGTGCTGCCCCGCACCTCGGCCCAGCGCGCGGAGCTCGCCGGTGTGTCTGGCTTCGTCGTCCCCGAGCAGGCGATCGACGCGCAGTCGCTGATCGCCCACGCCGACCTCGTGATCTCCGCCGGCGGCACGATGAATCGCGAGGCTGTCGCGCTCGGCGTTCCGGTGTACACCACCTTTGAGGGCCGGCTCGGGGCGGTCGACGAGCGGCTGATCGCCGAGGGCCGGCTACGCAAGCTGCGCGACCCCGCCCAGATCGATCTCAAAAAGCGACCACCCGCCGCCACGGACGCGCGCATCCGGCGCGACCCCCGAGTGCTCGTCGATCTGCTGCTCTCGCCGCTGCGGTGACCTGTTCTCTTGCGCCTTACCCAACAAGAACGAGACCTACTCTTATCTGGTAGGGGGCTGAAAAGGAGTGTTTGACCCCGCCATCAGGCCTGGCTGCTCAGAACTGGTAGGCCCGCCTCGCCTCCCAGCGCTCGATCCCCAGCCGACAGAGGCGCTCGACGAGTTCGGGGTAGGGAATCCCCGAGGCCTCGATCAGCTTCGCGTACACGCTCGTGGGCGTGAAGCCGGGCATCGTGTTGAGCTCGTTCACCAGCACCCGCGCGCCGTCCACGAAAAAGTCCACGCGCGCGAGACCCTCACAGCCGGTGTATGCAAACACCTCCAGCGCCAGCTCCCGCACCCGCGCACGCGCCGCGGCTGAGACGCGGGCGGGCACCAGCAGCTCCATCCCTCCGGCGTCGTACTTGGCGGCGTGGTCATACCACTCGCCCGTGAACGCGATCTCCCCCGGCTCCGATGCCAGCGCCGGCGGCCCGCCCTCGCCGCTCACGAGCCCAATCACGGCGCACTCGACCTCGACCCCGCTCGCCATCGCCTCGACTATCACCAGCGGATCGTGCGCGAACGCCTGATCCAGCGCCTCGCCGAGCAGGTGGGCATCGGAGACCTTGACGATCCCTACTGAGGAGCCCATATGGGCGGGCTTGACGAACACGGGCAGCCCGAGGGCGGAGAGCTCGCCGAGCACCTCCGCAGGTGCCCGGCGCCAGCGCTCGGCGCGCACCCCGGCGTACTCCACCTGGGGAACCCTCGCGGCGGACATCAGCTCTTTGAAGAGCACCTTGTCCATGCAGATCGCGGACGCGGCAACGCCCGCACCCACATAGGCGACATCCAGCGACTCCAGCACCCCCTGCACGGTGCCATCCTCACCAAAGGGCCCGTGCAGCGCGGGGAACACGACGTCCGCGTCGAGCAGCCCCTCTCCCGGACTGAGGCTGAGTGCCTCTTCGCCATGACGCCAGACGCCATCGCGCTCGATCCCCACCCAACAAACCTCGTGCCCGGCACGCTCCAGGCCCTCGCGCACGGCCCGGGCGGAGGCAAGCGAGACGTCGTGCTCGGAAGAGCGCCCGCCCGCGAGTAGCACGACAGTGAGGCTCATGGAACGGCGGGGGCGGCGGCGGGCGGGGTCTGGGAGGTGGTGGTCGTGGTGGTCGTGGGAGTCGTCGTGGTCGTGGTGCTCGGTGTGGTCTGCGCCGCGAGTTCGCCCACGGTGAGCTTGATCGTGGCTCCCCGCTTGGCCTTGGTGCCGCCCGCGGGGGTCTGCTGGAGCACCAGCCCGACTTCGGCAACGCTGGAGACGGTGCGCGTGCTGGACTTCACCACGAAGCCCGCCCCGATTAGTTCGCCTTCAGCGCGTTCCTGCTTTTTGCCGACCACGCGCGGGACCGCGACTTCCTGCGAGGCCTTCGCCACCACGAGGCTCACCGCTTCGCCGCTGCGCACCGCGCTGCCCGCGGAGGGCAACTGCGAGAGCACGGTGCCGGCCGTCTGGCCCGCTTCTTCGCGCTTGGAGACGGTACCCACGTGCAGCCCCGCGGCGCGCAGGGAGCCGCGCGCTTCGGTTTCGCTTTGGCCAACCACTTCGGGGACTTCCACCTGCGTGGGACCGCTCGAAACGAACACCGTCACCGGGCTGCCCATCAGCAGCGGCACGCCCTGCGAGGGTTCGGTGGAGATCACCTTGCCGCTCTCCACCGACGCGCTGGAGCGGTTCTGCACGTTGGGCTTGAAGTGCGCCTGCTGGAGCTTGTGCTCAGCTTCCGCGCTGGTGAGGCCCCTCACGTCGGGCACCCCCACGCTGGCGGGACCGGTAGAGACGACGACGCTCACATGCGCGCCC
Organism: uncultured Solirubrobacterales bacterium; assembly: GCA_963791485.1. Lineage (GTDB taxonomy): Bacteria > Actinomycetota > Thermoleophilia > Solirubrobacterales > Solirubrobacteraceae > Palsa-744. The sequence continues at coordinate 578,586 of CAWBSO010000001.1, read as the reverse complement.
CGCTGCACCACGGTGCCGGCGGCGGGGCTCAGGGAGATCACAGCGCCCTCGGTGACAGCGAGGCTGGGCGCCTGCGAGGGAACCGGCACCAGATCGGCCGCTTTGAGCTCAGTGGCCGCGAGCGTCGCCGTGCGGCCAACGACATTGGGCACGGTCACCTGGCGTTTGGCTGCCGGCAGCAGCAGCGCAAGCGCGACCCCGGCGGCGATAAGCGCGAGCAGCACCCCACCCGCGATCCACCAGCGGCGCCTACGCCGCCGCGCCGCCTCCTCGGGGTCCTCCTCCTGCGCAGGCTCCTCCTCGGCGGCCGGCGCCAGTAGCAGCGCGGTCGCGGTAGCCGGCGCCACTGGCCCGTTGCCGCCGGGCACGACCGACGGGGGCCCACCCGCCCCGGACAGTCCCCGGCGCACGTGCTGGAGCGCAACGATGAACTCGTCGGCGTCGGCGAAGCGCTCGGCGGGATCCTTCGCGAGCGCCCGCAGCACCACGGCGTCGAGCTCCGGTGGAATCGCGGCTCGCGCGGGGGTTGGCGCGGGCAAGGGCGCGCCGGTCGAAGCGGCGCCAGGCGGGAGGGGGGCCGCATGGCTCACTACCGCGCTGGGTGGTCGCGGCGCGGCGGAGACCTGCTTGAGCGCGATCGTCACCGCCGTCTCCCCGTCGAAGGGCACCGTGCCGGTTAGCAGCTCGTAGAGGACGATCCCCACGGCGTAGATGTCCGAGGCGGCGCTCACCGCATGGCCCTGGGCCTGCTCGGGGGAGAGGTATTGGGCGGTTCCCATGATCGAGCCGGTGAGCGTCATGTCCGAGGCGCCGGCGCGGGCGATCCCGAAGTCGGTGACCTTCGCGCGGCCCTCCTCGTCGAGGATCACGTTGTGGGGCTTCAGGTCGCGATGGATCACCCCGCGGCGGTGCGCGAAGCGCGCGGCCTGCAGGATCTGGATGACGATGTCGATCGCGGCCACTGGCTCGAGCGGCCCCTGCTCACGCACCACAGCCTTCAGCGAGCGGCCGGGGAGGTACTCCATCGCGATGTAGTAGGTGCCGTCCCACTCGCCGCGGTCGAAGATCGCCACCACGTTGGGGTGCGAAAGTCCGGCCGCGCTGGAAGCCTCGCGGCGGAAGCGCTCCACGAACTCCTGGTCTTCGGCGAAGCGATGGTGGAGCAGCTTGACCGCCACCTGGCGTCCCAGCAGTTGGTCGCGCGCCAGGTACACGTCGGCCATCCCGCCGGTGCCGATCCGCGAGAGCACCTCGTAGCGCCCATCGATCACGGTGCCGGATTCGATCATCGCCGCAAGGCTCCGCCCTTAATCATGGAGCAGCACTTCCATCACGCGCCGCGCGATCGGCAGCGCGTACGTCGCGCCGTAGCCGGGAACGCCCTTGACCGTCACGGCGATCGCCACGGTCGGGTTGGAGGCAGGGGCGAAGGCGATGAACCAGACGTTGTTAAGCGCGCTGCCGATCTGCGTTTCCGCGGTGCCGGTCTTGCCGGCGACCTGCACGCCGGGGATCCGAGCGTTTTCGCCAGTGCCTTCGTTGACGACGGCTTCCATCATCGAGGTGACGGCGGTGGCGGTGGAGGGCTTCATCACGACCGACTGCACGCGGGGTGAGATCTGCTGCACGATGCGCCCTTCGGGGTTCACGATCCGCGCGGTCAGGTGGGGAGCCATCAGCCGGCCGTGGTTAGCGACGGCGGCGGCGACCTGCGCCATCTGCAGCGCGGTCACCCGCAGTTTGTCCTGGCCGATGCCCATCCGCCCGACGTCCACCAGTGGGCTGAGAGGCGAGAGCAGGCGTTCGCTCCCGCGTTGGTCCTCGTACTCTCCGGAGGCCGACATTTCTTCGGCGGGGTAGTCGAGCTGCGGTTTGGCGTCGAAGCCGAAGCGGCGCATGTAGCGGGCAAGCGTCGGCTTGCCGACCTGTTCGGCGACCTGCGCCCACACCGTGTTGACCGATTTGGCGAGCGCCTGTGTGAGCGTCAGCTCGCCGAAGCTTTCGTTCTGGTCGTTGCTCAACGGCACACCCGACACCACGATGCCGTTGCGGCCGCTGAGCGTCGAGGAGGGCGTGAATTTGCCGGTGTCGATCGCGGCGGTGGCGGTGAGCACCTTGAAGGTCGACCCTGGCGCATACCCGTATTGCACGGCGCGGTTGAGCAGCGGGGCTTCGCTGTCGGTTTTGAGCTTTTCGGTGGCGGCGGAGGAGCGCAGCGCGTTTGGGTCGTAGCTAGGGGTGGAGGCCATCACCCGCACGGCGCCCGTGGACGGCACCAGCGCAACGACCGCACCCTGGTGAGCGCCGAGGTCCGCAAGCGCGGCCCGCTGGGCGGCAGGGTCGAGCGTGGTGATCACTTCATCGCCCTTTTCGGGGCGGCCCTGGAACTGGTCGAGGATCGACTGCAGGTCGCTCTGGCGCTGCCCGCTGAGGGGGGCGTTACGATAGCGCTCGAGGCCCGTGCTATCGAGCGACCGCGGGTAGGAGTAGCCGATCGCCTGGGCGAACTCTTCACCGGTCGGGTAGGTGCGTTCGTAGGTTCCTTCGCGCGTGCGCACACTGCGCGCGAGCACAGTGCCGTCGGCCGCCAGGATCGCCCCGCGCTGCACGTGTTCCTGCTCGATCAGCGCGCGTTTGTTGAGCGGGTTTTCGCGCAGCGAGGAGGCCTCGAAGATCGTCCAGCGCGAGGTGAAGGCGACGAGCAGCGCAAACAGCACCAGCACGAACATGTAGAGGCGCAGGATCGGGCGGTTCATTCACTCAGCTCTTCCAGTTCGATCGAGTGCACAAGCGAGCCGGCTTCTTTTTCCGAGCGCCACTTGTGATCGAGCAGCGTGTCGCGCCGCGTGGGGCTCAGCGTGGAGGCGCCGACGCCGGATACGTAGTAGGTGCTGTAAAGGTCGAGCCCGCCGGGGAGCTTGTAGGGAAGACCTCGGTACATCGTCACCAGGCCGCGGGCGTTGGTGCCGACGAAGAACACCGACTGCGCGGCGATGTACCCACCGCCCGCGAGCACCCCAAGCACCGCGAGCACGATCAGCGCAGGCAACGCACGGCGCCGGCGCTGAGCGACGGTTGGCTGGGGTGCGGGAGCGCGGGGACGGCGGACCATCACGGGCGCGAGCACCGCCGCAGCCGACGGACGATCAGACCCCAGCGTGGGCATGCTGATGACCGTGGCGTCCCGATCGAGTTCGGCGGTGACCGGGGCGGGCGCGGTCGGCGAGCCCACCTCCTCCAGGCGCAGCAGGATGACGGTGATGTTGTCGCGCCCGCCGGCGCGGTTGGCTTCGGCGATCAGCGCCTCGCCGATGTCGCGCAGGCGCGCGCCGGCGTGCAGGCGCAGCACCTCCGCGAGGCGCGCCTCCGGAACCATCGAGGTGAGGCCGTCGCTGCACAGCAGGTAGATGTCCCCGGCGCGGGCGCGGAAGGAGCGGGTGTCCACCTCGACGGTCTCTTCGGGGCCGAGCGCGCGCGTGATGATCGAGCGTTGGGGGTGGTCCTCGGCTTCTTCGGGAGTGAGGCGTCCCTCGCGGATCAGCTCGTCCACGAGCGAGTGATCGTCGGTGAGGCGCAGCAGCTCGCCGTCGCGCAGGCAGTAGGCGCGGCTATCCCCGACATGGGCGATCGCGACCTCCTGCTCGCCGACATAGACGGCGGTGAGCGTCGTGCCCATGCCGGCCTGCTCGGCGTTCTCGCGGGAGAGGGCGTGGATGCGCGCATTGGCGGCCAGCGCGTGCGCGGCCAGCCCCTCCTCGGGTGCAGCGCCGTCGGGCAGGCCGGCGTGGAAGGATTCCACGGCGATCTTCGAAGCCACCTCGCCGGCCTGCGCGCCACCCATACCATCGGCGACCACGAACAGCGGCGAGCGCGCGAGCAGCGAGTCCTCGTTGGCGCGCCGTTGCAGGCCGGTATCGGTGCCCGCGTACTGCTCGGCCACGCGCAGCATTACCGGTGACCCCTTGCATGAGTCTGCGGCGCCATCAATCCACCTCGAACACGAATTCGCTCTCGCCGATCCGCAGATGATCGCCGGGATGCAGCGGACGGGGAGTGTCCAGCAACTCCTCGTTGAGGTAGGTGCCGTTGGTCGAGCGTAGATCCTCGAGCACGATCGTGCCGGCCTGCTCGTAGATGCGCGCGTGGCGCGAAGAGGCGAAGGGATCCTCCAGGCGTATCTCCGCGTGGTCGCCACGGCCGAGCACGAGGTCGCCGTCGAGGTCGTAGATCATCCCTGGATCGTGACCGCTGGCGCGGGCGACCACCAGGCGGGGGGTGCGACGGGCGATGTCGGAGCGCCCAAGCGCGGAGGCGGACTGCAGGCCAGTCGCGTCCGGGGAGGCCGCGTAACCCGACCCCGCCCCACCCACGGCGCCGTAGCCCGTGGGTGGATGGGTGCGATCCCGCCCCCGCAGATCGCTCAGGGCGCTGCGGGCGACCCACAGCAGGAACAGGTAGAGCACGGCGAGGAAGCCGAACTTGAGCGCGACCGACACCGGCTGGAGCGTATTCATCGCTGCTCGAAGACGATCTCGGTGGTGCCGAGCTCGATGCGGTCGCCGATCTGCAGCGGGTGGGAGCCGCGCAGCCGCTCACCGTTGAGGAGCACGCCGTTGGTCGAGCGCAGATCCTCGATCGTCCAGCCCTGTGCGGTGGGGCGAATGTGGGCGTGACGACGGGAGATCCCCGCATCGTCGAGCACGACGTCGCAGTCGCGACTGCGGCCGATCACCGCGCCTGCCGAGGCGACCACCAGGCGTCGTCCGCCGATCAGCAGCAGGGCCCGCGGTGGACGGCTGGCACGGACCTGTTCGAGCGGCTCGCGCAGGCGCGCAGAGGAGCTGTAGATCATCGTTTGCCCGTGCTCGTCCTCCCGGCGCGCGACGCCGGCGGGGGCAGGCCAATCCTCACGCGCGGGCTGCTCCCACTCCTCGCCGAGGCCGCCGTGGTCGTCCAGGTTGCGATCGTCCTCGCCATCGCCGTCCCCATCGCCGAGGCTGTCGGGACGCACCAGCCGCGCCTGGATGCCGAACTCGCCGAGAGACAGGGAGTCGTCGGTGTGGAAGGTGATGACGGGGTGAGAAGCAAGCGTGAGATCCTCACCGCGAGCGTCCTCGAGCAGGTAGGCGCAAAGCTCGTCGATCAGTTCGTCCTCGACGCCGTCGTAGCGGTCACGGTCCTGGGGGGAGAGCCACACGGCGTACTCGTTGGGGGCGTACACGCGCGACACGGAGGTGGTGCGGTGCTCGTCCATCTCGCGCGCGAGCTTACGGGCGATTTCCATCGGGCGCACCTCGGAGCGGAAGAGGCGCCCAAAGGCGCCCTCCACAAGGGAGGCGAGCGTGGTCTCGAGGCTCTTGAGGGGGTTCATTGATTGCCTGATCACTGGGGCGGAGTCGCGGCGTCAAAACCCCGCCGTCCCGCTCCCCACTTTAAGGCTCCTCACGCAACGGTCGTTCGCACCGGCCCGCGCAGCGCTCGTGCGGCGACCGCCAGCAGTGCCCCAAGTGAGGCACTGAGGATGACGCCATGCGGAGATGGAAGCGTGGCGCCAGCCAGAGGGAGGCTGCGATCGAGCGCTTGGATGCCCGCCCACCCGGCCACCAGCGCCACGGCCCAGAGAATCGCGGCGAGCGCATCGAGCATCGCCGAGCGCCCCCGCACCAGCCAGGGAAGAACCGCGGCGGCGAGTGCCCACAGGGCCGCCCCGAGCAGCAACGCGACGCTCAGCAGGTGTGCCAGCGCGTGGGCGATGCTCGCCACGGACCCGTCCAGTGGCAGCTCGGCGAGACGCAGCCACCAGTATCCAAGGGCACCCATCAGAGCGCGGGAGCGCCAGCGGGCGAGCTGGCCGGCGAGCGCGGGGAAGGCGCCCGCGAGGCCGAGCGGCCCGAGCACGGGCGCAAGCAGGGCGGCAAGCCACTGGGGTCCTGGTCGGCGCACCAGCAGCACCAGCGGCAGTGCCGCGCAGAGGATGAGCGGCGCGACCCCGGGGTGGCTGGAGGTGATCTGCCAGACACACGCCGCCATCGTCGCGGCGATCCACCCCAGGCGCGTCGCCGTAAGCCAGCCCGCCAGGTCGGGCTGCTCCTCGGGGGAGTCCTGGGGAGAGTGCCGCCGCGCCTGCACCTCCGTCGCCCCCGAGCTGGGGGCGGGAGGGTTGAGGAGGTGGGGATTGGCCCGACCACTCCGGGCCGGCTGGGAGGGGGCGAGGGAGCAGCGTGGCGGGAGCGCGCGCGCGGCGCCCCCAGGGCGAGCATCGCAAACCGTATCGCAAACCGTTGGCGAGCGCCTCACTCAGCTCTGGCAGCGTTCCGCGCAGGGCGGGATCGGGTGCGAGCGCTCGGTCGAGCGCGTGGGTGAGCTCGCGCGGTAGATCGCGGCGTTGGCGCTCCAACGGCGGCAGCTGCTCGCCGATGCGCCGCGCCGTGGCCGCCGGGGTGGGGCCACGCACGGGGTTGACGCCGCTGAGCGCCTCATACAGCACGAGCGCGAGCGAGTAGAGGTCGGCGGGCGCCCCGGCCTCACCACCGTCGATCTGCTCGGGGGCCATGTAGGCGAGCGTGCCGAGCACGTCGCCGGTGCGGGTGAGGGACTCCTCGCCGGCGAGCAGCGCGCCACCGAAGTCGGTGAGCTTCGCGATCGGGGCGGCGCCCCCGAACGCGGACGCCTGGAACGCGGACCACTCCGGGGACGGGTCGAGATCCGCGGCCGCACAAACCAGCACGTTCTGCGGCTTGATGTCGCGGTGGATCACCCCGCGCCCGTGCGCGTGCAGGAGCGCATCGACAAGCGCGCTCCCGATTTCGAGGACCTCCTCGTCGCACAGCGCCTCGGCGGCGATCAGCTGGGCGAGGGTGTCGCCGTGAACCAGCTCAGAGATCAGGTAGAAGGTGTCGTGCTCGGCGCACGCCTCGTACAGGGCAACGATCGCGGGATGCGCCAGACGGGCGGTGGCGAGCGCCTCGCGCGTCGCGCGCTCACGATCTTCCCCGGCGGGGAGCGGGATCATCTTGACGGCCACCTCACGGTCGAGCAGCTTGTCGTGGGCGCGCCACACCACCCCAAAGCCGCCGGCGCCGAGGCGTTCGAGCAGGAGGTAGCGCTCGAGCACCGGGGTGCCTCGCTCAGCCAGCGGTCGCTCGCCGCGGACACGAGCTTCGATGCGCTCGCGACCGCGGCCGGGTGCGATCAATGTGTCGTGAGAGTCCACCGACTCCTGCGTTCGCCGGTGCGAGGGCGCTCCCTGCCACGCGCGGGCAGGAGAAGCGGAGGTGAGCGAGAAGTTGCAGATGGCACCAATCGGAAGGTGAGCGGCCGAGCGGGCGGTCATACTGGTGCCTTCCTAACGCGAGAGTCTCTGCAAGGAGCCCAAGGAGCAGTCAGCTTGTCGTTCTTCGACGATGACGAGGGAGGAGCGCCACGGCCCGCCGCCGCGGGCGGGCGGGCGGGCGGGCGGGCACCCAATCAATCCCGCACGCAGCCGCGCCCGCGCCGACCGCAGCGGGCGGGCGGGCATCCTATCCCGGCTGCGGACCGCCACACGATGATGGTGCGGCGGCGGATCGCCGCGGGGGTCGGGGTGGTCGTGCTGATCCTGATCGTGCTGCTGATCAACGGCTGCCTAAAGAGCGGCAAGGAAGAAGCGCTGAAGAAGTACAACCGCGAAGCGGGGCAGCTGGTAAGCGAATCCGACCAGCAGGTGGCGCATCCGCTGTTCGCCGGGCTGGCGGGCGCCTCCAGCGAACCGCCGCTGAACGTGGAGCAGAAAGTCAACGAACTGCGGGACGTGGCGCAGCGGCAAGCCGAACAGGCCAAGAAGCTGGGCGTCCCCAGCGAACTGGATGCAGCGCAGCGCTATTTCACGCTGGTGCTCAATCTGCGCGAGGAAGCTCTGGCGAAGATCGCGCCACTCGTGCGCCAGGCATTGGGGGGACAGGGCAAGCAGGCGAGCGCGCTGATCGCCGGGGCGATGGAGATGTTCATGGCCTCCGACGTGGTCTACTCCCAGCGGGTGGCGCCGCTGATCCAGCAGGAATTGGCGGCGGACGGCATCCACGGGCTGAGCACCGCCAGCACTCAGTTCCTGGCGAATCTGGGGTGGCTGGAACCGAGCATCGTCGAAGAGCGCCTCACCGGGAAGTCCTCGGCCGCGGCACGCAGCGGCCAGATCGCCCCGGGCACGCACGGCTCGGCGCTGAAGGCGGTGAGCGTGGGCTCCACCGAACTTCAGCCGGAATCGACGGGCACGGTCAACCACCTCAGCGGCGGGTCCACCCCGACGTTCAAGGTGATGGTCGAAGACTCCGGGAGCAACTCGGAGACCGACGTGAAGGTCGAAGTCACGGTGACCGCCGGGGGCGTACAGTACAAAGACAGCCGCACGATCGCTAAAACCGAACCAGGGGTGACCTCGACCGTGAACATTCCGGTCGAAAAAGTGCCACTGGGCGCGGCGGCGCGTGTCGTTGTCTACGTGCAGCCCGTCCCCGGGGAGACCAACCTCGAAAACAACAAGGGCTCCTACCTGGCGGAATTTCACCAGTAGGGCTCGGGTCCGGCGCCATGCGAGCCAAGCAGCCCTGGCGAGACGCAGCTGAGTGGTCGCCTGCGCCCGCGCGATAGCTTGTCCCCATGATCGCCGCCAGCCTGACCGACACCCAGGGAATCGTCGCCATCGTCGCCGCCGCGCTCGCCGTGGTGGCGCTGCTGGGATGCGCGGCGCTGGCGCTCAGTGGGCGTCGAGCTGCGCGCGGCGCAAAAGGTCGTGCTGGGGGAGCGCGAACGCGACGTGGTCGCCCACGCCGCAGAGTTGCAGAGCGGCTTTGAAGATCTACGGGAGTACGTCGGGGAGGTGGCCGAACGCCTGGAGGGGCGGCTGGGCGGCGTGGAGGCGAGTCTGCGTGGTGCGATCTCCTATCGCGCACTCGTGCGCTACGACGCCTACAACGAGCTCTCCGGACACCAGTCGGTGTCGGTCGCGCTGCTCGACGGCACCCGCTCAGGCGTGGTGCTCACCTGCATCCACCACCGCGACCAGGCACGCGTCTATCTCAAGCAGGTGCACGAGGGCCGAGGGGAATTGGAGCTCTCCCCGGAGGAGGCGGAGGCGGTGCAGCAGGCGCTCTCCCCAGCGGGCGCCGTCTTAGCCTCCCGCGAGCCGTCCGCCTGAGCGATGCTCCCGCGCGTTGGTTTCCTGGGTCCGGCGGGGACCTTCACCGAGGAGGCGCTGCTCTCGAGCGCGGCGGCGGACGCCGTCGAGCCAGTGGCGTTTGCGACGATCTACGACACGGTGGTCGCGGTGCGCAGGCGGGAAGTGCAGTGGGCGGTGGCTCCGATCGAGAACTCGCTCGATGGGTCGGTGACGGTGACGCTCGATCTGCTGGCCGAAACGGGGATTCGCGCCGAAGGCGCGTGTCCCCCGGCTTCGGTAGACGAGCATGGAGACCTGGAGATCGTGGGGGAGGTGCTGCTGGCGGTGAGGCACTCGCTGATCGCCGCGAAGCGGGTGGCGCTGAGCGAGATCGACACGGTGATCTCCCATCCCCAGGTGCCTGGGCAGTGCACGCGCCTGCTGCGGGGGGAGCTCGCCCACGCGCGGGTGCTGCCGGCGAGCTCGACGGCGGAGGCGGTACGCGTGGTGGCAGCCGAGGGGGTCCGGGGACAGGCGGCGCTGGGAACGCGGTTGGCGGCGGACATCTACGGCGCCACAGTGGTGCGCGAAGGAGTGCAGGACCACAATGACAACGTCACGCGCTTCGTGTGGCTGGCGGGGCCGGGTAGGACCGGCGATCCTCCCTTGAGGATGGAGACCGAGAGCCCCCTGCCCGGGGGGTGGAAGACATCGGTGGTGTTCTGGGGCTCGGGTGCAGACAGCCCCGGCTGGCTGGTGCGCTGCCTGGATGTGTTTGCCCAGCGCGCGATCAACCTGACCAAGATCGAGTCACGCCCGCAGCGGGCCCGGATGGGCCACTACATGTTCTTCGTCGATCTTCAGGGCAGCACGCGAGAGCCCACGGTAGCGGAGGCACTCACGGGGCTGCGCGCGGTGTGCGAGCAGGTGCGCGTGTTGGGCTCCTACGCAGCGGGCGCCGACCCGTCCAGTTGATCGGACCACCGGGTCCTCACACTCTTGCGACCCCGCCGGATCACCGCCAATGGCGCGGCAAGCGGCCACAATCGACCACGTTCGTCGCTACACTGCGCGCACGGATGGATACCACCATTCCACCAGACCCAGTTCGGTCCGTGCCGCCACCCGAGCACCGGCGGCGCGGGCCTGAGAGTGGGCGGGTGCTCGTTTTGAACGCGACCTTCGAGCCGATCAACGTCTGCTCGGTGCGCCGCGCGGTGGTGTTGCTGCTGAAGGAGAAGGCCGAGCTGGTGGAGCGCGGGCGGTGGGAGCTGCACTCCGAGAAGACCACGCTGGCGCGGCCGGCGGTAATCCGTCTGGTGACTTACGTGCGTGTGCCCCGCGACGCCCATCAGCGCAAGATCACGCGACGCGCGGTGTTTGCCCGCGACGGATGGACCTGCCAGTACTGCGGCGCGCGCGCCAACCTCACCGTCGACCATGTGATTCCCCGCTCCAAGGGAGGCCCGTCGAGCTGGGAGAACATCGTGGCGTCGTGCGCGCCGTGCAACCGCCGTAAGGGCGACCGCCTGCCCCGGCAGGCGGGCATGCTGCCGCGCCATGCACCGAGGGTACCGCGCGCGGAGGTGTTCATCCACGTCGCCAGCCCGTCGATCCCCGCGGCGTGGCGCCAGTACCTGCCTCAGACGGCCCAGGCAGCCTGAGCGCCCGCGAGCTCGGCAGGTCGAGCATTTGGGCGCGGTCGGCCCGGGGCCGACTGGCCGTGAGCCACGCCTCGCCCGGCGTTAAGACGAGGGGCGTCGCAACCCCCGCGACGCCCCTCGTACAACCGGCTTGACTGGAAGACCGAGACTGCCTGCGCTGCCGGAGGGACCAGGCCCGGCGGCCGTCTCGGGGTGTCCCGGGTTGGATTCCGCTACGCGGTCCAGCCTGCCGACCTAGCGGCCGGTCACCTCCAGGGTCCCGCAAGAACTGTCACTCAACGTACGGACCACCTCCTTTCTCTGGTCTCGCCAGGGTAGCGGACGGAGGTGACGTCATGCAAGGGGGGACTTGCCGTTCCCCCCCGGATCGCCGTGGAAATCCGCAGTTGCGTCGAGTGGCTCTCCCTGCTCGTTCTCGTCAACACCTTCCCCGCCAGTGCCATCCCCACTGTCCCCATCCCCGCCGTCGTCGACCACCAGCGCGACGGCGCTGACGACGTCGTCGTCCTTGAGGTTCATCAGACGCACGCCCTGGGAGGCGCGGCCGTAGCGGCTGATGCCCTTCACCGAGGTCCGCTGCACCATGCCGCCGATCGAGATGAAGATCAGCTCCTCGTGCTCGCGCACCACCAGCGCGCCGGCCAGCGCGCCCTTGCGGTCGGTGAGCGCGATCGTCTTGACGCCCATTGCGCCGCGACCCTTGCGGGGGTAGTCCGCGATCGGCGTGCGCTTGCCGTAGCCGTTCTCGGTGACCACGAGCAGCTCCTGGTCGTCGCGGGCGACGTCCATCGCGAGCACGTAGTTGCCTTGCTTGGAGACGTTCATGCCGCGCACGCCCGAGGTGTCGCGGCCCATCGAACGTACCTGGGACTCCTGGAAGCGGGTGGCTTGGCCGGAGCGGGAGACGATCAGGATGTCGTCCTCGCCGCTGGTGCGGCGCACCGCGACGAGCTCGTCGTCGTCGCGGATCTTGATCGCGATGATGCCGTCGGCGTTGATCGGGGTGTTGTAGGCCTTGAACTCGGTCTTCTTGACGATCCCCTGGCGCGTGGCGAACACGAGGTAGGCGCCCTCGCTGTAGTCACGCGTAGCGAGCACCGACTGCACCCGCTCGCCCTCGCGCAGCGGCAGCACGTTGACCAGCGCACGACCCTTGGCGGTGCGGGAGGCCTCGGGCAGCTCGTAGACCTTCGAGCGGTACACCTTGCCACGGTTGGAGAAGAATAGCAGGTAGTCGTGCGAGGAGCAGACGAACAGGTGCTCGATGAAGTCGCCGTCCTTCATGTCCATCCCGGTGACGCCGCGCCCGCCGCGGTGCTGCTGGCGGTAGGTCGCCAGCGGCAGCGACTTGATGTAGCCGGTGCGGGTGATCGTGATCACCATCTGCTGGTCGGCGATCAGATCCTCGATGTCGATCTCGTCCTCGGAGTGGGTGATCTCGCTGCGACGCTCGTCGCCGAAGCGCTCGCGAATCTCACCCAACTCCTCCTTGATGACCGCCAGCACACGGCCCTCGTCGCCGAGAATCGCGCGCAGCTCTGCGATCCGCTCGGTGACGTCGGCGTGCTCCTGTTTGATCGAGTCGGCCTCCAGCGCCGTGAGCTGCGAGAGTCGCAGGTCGAGGATCGCGCTCGCCTGGATGTGGCTGAGCTCGAAGCGCTCGACAAGCTGCTCGCGAGCAGCTTCGCGATCGCGCGAGGCCCGGATCAGCGCAATGATCGCGTCGAGATTGTCGAGCGCGATCAGCAGGCCGAGCAGGATGTGGGCGCGGGCCTCCTTCTCGGAGAGCTCGTGCTTGGTGCGGCGCACGATCACTTCGCGCTGGTGGGCCACGTAGTTGTGGATCACCGCGCGCAGGTTGAGCGTGCGGGGGACGTTGTCGACGAGCGCAACCATGTTCACCCCGAAGGTGGACTGCATCGGGGTGTGCTTGTAGAGCTTGTTGAGCACGACCTTGGGGATCGCGTCGCGCTTGAGCTCGATCACGAGCCGCATCCCGCGCTTGTCGGACTCGTCGCGCAGATCGGAGATCTCGGGGATCCGTTTATCGCGGACGAGGTCGGCGATCTTCTCGATCAGGTTGCCGGGGCCACCCTTCTTGACCATGAACGGCAGCTCGGTGACGACGATCGCCTCCTTGCCGTGGCTAAGCGGCTCGATGTGGGCGCGCGCCTGCACACGGACGCGGCCGCGGCCGGTCTCATATGCGTCTCTGATGCCGGCGCGGCCGAGGATGATCCCGCCGGTGGGGAAGTCGGGTCCCTTGATGTGGCGCATCAGGCCCTCGACCTCGATTTCGGGGTCATCGATGTAGGCGACCGTGGCGTCGATCACCTCGCGCAGGTTGTGCGGCGGGATGTTGGTGGCCATGCCGACCGCGATGCCCGAGGAGCCATTGACGAGCAGGTTGGGGAAGCGCGAGGGGAGCACCAGCGGTTCACGCTTGGAGCCGTCGTAGTTGGGCACGAAATCGACGGTGTCCATGTCGAGATCGCGCAGCATCTCGGTGGCGATGCGGGCAAGGCGAGCCTCGGTGTAGCGCATCGCGGCTGCTGGATCATCGTCAACGGAGCCGAAATTGCCCTGGCCGTCGACGAGCTCGTTGCGCATCGAGAACTCCTGCGCCATCCGCACGAGCGTGTCGTAGATGGCCGAGTCCCCGTGCGGGTGGTACTTGCCCATGACCTCGCCGACGATCAGCGCGCACTTTGAGTAGGAGCGAGAAGGGCTGAGGCCCAGCTCGTTCATCGCATACAGCACGCGGCGGTGCACGGGCTTCAAGCCGTCGCGCACGTCGGGCAGCGCGCGACCGACGATCACCGACATCGCGTAGTCGAGGTAGGCGGTGCGCATCTCCTCCTCGAGCGCGCGCGGTTCGATATTCCCGCCGCCTATGACGTCAGCCGAAGCCATCCCCACCTCCTACACATCGAGATTGACGACAGCCCTGGCGTTGTCCTCAATAAAGGCGCGGCGCGGCTCGACCTGGTCGCCCATCAGCATCGAGAAGATCCTGTCAGCGGAGGCGGCGTCCTCGAGCGTGACCTGCGCCAGCGTGCGCGTCTGGGGCGCCATCGTGGTTTCGCCGAGCTGCTCGGCGTTCATCTCGCCAAGCCCCTTGAAGCGCTGCAGTTTGACGCCCTTCTGGGCGACGTTCAAAACGGCCTGGCGCAGTGCCTCGAAGGACGGGGCGCTTTCGTGGGCGTCGCCGAGGCGCACCTCGAAGGCGGGCGTGCCGGCGAGCTCGATCAGCTGCTCGTGCACGGCGGCCAGCTGGCGGTACTCCTGGGAGTCGAACAGCGTCCGCTTGATGCGATGCGTGCGCGCGAAGCCGGTGCGGGTCTCCACGGCCTTGACCCGCAGCTCCAACGGGTCGGTTTCGAGCAGCTCAGTCGCGTGCGTCTCACCCTCCAAGCCCTCGCGCGAGAGCAGCTCGATCGCCTGCTCGGCGCTGGTGACCCGCTCGCCCAGCAGCGTGGACTCCTCCAGGAACTGCACCATGTCGTGGCCGTGGGCAGCGCGCAGCGATGAAGCCCACCCTTCGTACTGCTTGAGCAGGCGCGTGAAGCGCTGCCAGCGATTGTCGGTCAGCTTGAACTGGGCGTCGTGGCGGTCGGCGATCTGGAGCTTCTCCCACTTGTCGGTGAGCAGGATCTCCTCGAGCTCGGCCTCCTTCTCGATGTAGCGCTCGCGTGAGCCCTGCTTGAGCTTGTACAGCGGCGGCTTGGCGATGTAGACGTAGCCGGCCTTGATCAGCTCTTCCATCTCGCGGAATAGCAGCGTCAGCACGAGCGTACGGATGTGGGCGCCGTCGACGTCGGCGTCGGTCATCAGCACGACCTTGTGGTAGCGGGCGTTCTCGATGTTAAACTCGTCGCGCACGCCTGTCCCGATCGCGGTGATCAGCGCCTGGATCTCGGTGTTCTGCAGGACCTTGTCGATGCGGGACTTCTCGACGTTGAGGATCTTTCCCCGTAGCGGCAGCACCGCCTGGGTGTTGCGGTCACGGCCCTGCTTGGCGGAGCCCCCGGCGGAGTCACCCTCGACCACAAACAGCTCGGCCAGCGAGGGATCCTTGACCGAGCAGTCGGCGAGCTTGCCGGGCAGCGTGGAGTTCTCCAGGGCGGACTTGCGGCGCGTCAGGTCGCGCGCCTTGCGGGCCGCCTCGCGGGCCCGCTGGGCCTGCACCGACTTCATTATCACCGCGCGCGCCTCGCTCGGGTTCTCCTCCAGAAACTCACCCAGGCCACTGTTGACGATCGACTCGACGAACCCCGCTATCCCGGGGTTGCCGAGCTTGGTCTTGGTCTGCCCCTCGAACTGAGGGTCGCGGAGCTTGACTGAGATGACCGCTGTCAGCCCCTCACGGACGTCCTCGCCCGACAAATTGTCCTCTTTCTCCTTGAGCAGCGCGTGGTCGCGGGCGTACTTGTTGAGCGTACGCGTGAGCGCGGAGCGGAAGCCCGACATGTGGCTGCCGCCCTCGCTGGTGTTGATGTTGTTGGCGAACGAGTGGATTGACTCCTGGTAGGAGGAGTTCCACTGCATCGCGACCTCGACCGCCCCCTCCTCGGACTCGCCGGCGAAGAACACGACCTTGCGGTGGACGGTGTCCTTGTTCTCGTTGAGGTAGGCGACGAAGTCCTCGATTCCTCCCTCGTAGCGAAACTCGGCGGAGTGACCCTCAGCACGCTCGTCGACGATCGAGATGTGCAGGCCGCGCGTCAGGAAGGCTGTCTCGCGCAGGCGCTCTTCGAGCGTGCGAAAGTCGAACTCGAGGCTCTCGAAGATGTCGGCGTCGGGGAGGAAGGTGACGGTGGTGCCGGTGGGCGCGCCGACCGCAAGCTTCTCACCGCGCTGCAGCTCGATCTGCGGGGCGCCGCGGGAATACTCCTGGCTCCACACATACCCGTCGCGGCGGATCTCGACGGTGAGACGTTCGGAGAGCGCGTTGACGACCGACACGCCGACGCCATGCAGGCCACCAGAGACCTTGTAGCCGCCGCCGTCCCCAAACTTGCCGCCGGAGTGCAGCACGGTGAGCACGACCTCAACGGCGGGGCGGCCCTCTTTCTCGTGCATGGCAACGGGGATGCCACGGCCGTTGTCCACGACGGTGACCGAGTTGTCGGGATGGATCCTGACGGAGACCTCGGTGCAGAAGCCGGCGAGCGCCTCGTCCACAGAGTTGTCCACAACCTCGTACACGAGGTGGTGGAGACCCATGACGCCGGTGGAGCCGATGTACATGCCGGGGCGCTTGCGGACAGCCTCCAGGCCCTCGAGCACAGTGATGTCCTGCGCGTCGTAGCTCGCATCGGCGCGCATGGTGGGGTCGTTGGTGGCGCCCGATCCAGCTCCTGCAGGCGCGTCATCTGTGTTCTCTACGGCCAATTGGCCTCCACTCCATAAGACGTGAGAAAGCCCCGGAATCCGAGCTCGACAGACCGCGGACCGGGGCCGTGCGTTGTCCATCAGAGGATAGCACAAGGGGTCCCTCTCCCGTTACTGCAAACGGCCTTAAATGCCCGTGAATAGCAGGGAAAACGGCCCCTGCCGGTCAACCCACGCGGCAGCGCAGCTTGTGCAGCAGCTCCGCGCCGAGGGCGGTGTTCAGGTGGCCGAGCAGCTGAGCGGACAGCAGCTCGAGCTCGGCCGACCACACGGCTGCCTCGCAGCGCACGGTCAGCACCCCATCGCGCTCGGCGACAGGGGCGGCGGCGGCGGCGATCGCGGGCCCCACGACCGTCTCCCAACACGCCTGCACGCGGGCAAGTGTGCTGGCCGGGGCCGCCGCCGCGGTGAAGCTCTCGAGCGCCAGCGAGAGCGGGCGCGGAGCCTGCCTGCCGAGACTCACGCGGCGAGCGCCTCCTGGAGAATCACACCCGGTGCGATACGCAGATGGGTGATATTGGCGCCATGTGAGAGCGCCCCTCCCAAACCGGACCGCTCTGCCCCTCCCCGCCGTGTGCTCGCCCCGGGAACGTGAGCGAGGTCGGTCGTCGCGATCACGCTCTGCCCACCGCCGGCGAGCTCGTGGGCGAGTAGCTCCCGGCGCTGCGCATCGAGCTCGCTCATCACATCGTCGAGCAACAGCAACGGGGTGCGCCCGCGGCGATCAGCCAGCACCGCTCGCTCGGCCAGCAGCAGCGCCAGCAGGGCGAGACGCAGCTCACCCTGGGAGCCGTAGCTGCGCAGCTCGCGGCCGTCGCGTAGGAACACAAGCTCGTCGCGGTGGGGCCCGTGGGAGCCGTGGCCGCGCTCGAGCTCGCCGGGAAGGCGCTCGCGCAGCTCAGCCACGAACTCCTCCACGTCGGCCGCCCGCGAGCGCGGGCGGTAGCGCATGACCGCCTCGCCACTCAAGCCAAGCTGGGCAGAGCGCACGGCGAACGGCTCGTGCAACAGTTCGACCACGCGTTCACGGTCCTCGCGCAGGGCGATCGCGTGGCGGGCCAACTCGCCGTCCCAGGTGAGCAGGGCCGACCGCGAAGCGCGTCCGGCGCGAATACGTGCCAGCAGCGCATTGCGCTGGGCAAGCGCGCGGGCGTAGGCGCGGCGCGTCTCTGCGCGCGGTGGCCACAGCGCGGCTACGAGGCGGTCGAGGTGGGCACGGCGTGGGGCGGGAGAGCCCTTGAGCAGCTCCAGGCGGTCGGGGGCGAAGACGGCGAGCAATGGACGCGTCTCGACATCGAGCAGGCGCTCCACGGCAGCCCCATCGCAGGACATTCGCTTGATCGAGCGCTCATCGCCCTCGCGGATGCCATACCCGACCGTCAGCTCGTGGTGTTCAGAGCCGTCGTGGACGGTGACTGAGACGCGCACGGCGTGCTGCCCAAAGCGAACCAGCTCGCGCTCGTTGCGAGTACGTAAGGGATGCCCGGTGCAGCCAAAGTAGAGGGCCTCCAACAGATTAGACTTGCCGGCGCCGTTGGGCCCATGCAGGACGGTCAGACCCTCTCCGAGGTGCGCCTCGGCACGAGCGTACGTGCGGAAATCCCGTAGTGAGACGCTTACGACACGCATACGGGACTTAATGGCCGGCGGTGGCCGATCTGGCACTTGTCTCCGGCTTGCATCCCCCGTTCAACCTGCACGCCACGCGGGGTGGGTGGGTTTCTCATGGCTTGATCTGCTTGGCCCTGACGTCCTGTGCCGGTCACGTGTTCAGGCGGATGGGCATCACCAGGTAGACGAAGTCGCCTGCCTCTGGGGACTCGATCAGCCCCGGGCGCAGCGGGCTGATCAGCTTCATCACGAGCTCTTCGGTATCGATGCTCTCCACCCCGTCGCGCAGGAACTCCGGATTGAAGCCGATCTCGAACGGCTCCCCGTGGAAGGGGACGGGGATCGTCTCGCTCGCCTCACCCACGTCTGGTGTTTGCGCCGAAACCGTCAGCTCGCCCTCGCTGAAGGCCAGTCGCAGCGGGGCGTTCTTCTGAGCGAGCAGGCTAATGCGACGCACGACGCCTGTCAGCTCTGGGGCCGAGAGCGTCAGCTCGTAGTCGGCTGACTCGGGGATCAACTGGCGGTAGTTGGGGAACTGGCCATCGATCAGCCGCGAGGAGAGGATCGCTCCACCCAACTCGAAGATCACCTGGTTCTGTCCCAAGCCAAGGGTCAGCTCAGCGCATTGATACTGCTGGGCGACGCGGGTCAGCTCCTGTAGCGCGCGGGCCGGGACGTTCGCCTCGAGGCTTCCTTGCAATGGAGCATCAAGGGTTGTCCGCTTGACGCTCAACCGATAAGAGTCGGTTGCCACCATCCGCAGCTCGCGGTCGGAGGCCGAGATCAAGATACCCGTGAGCACGGGTCTGGTCTCATCGTGAGACGCCGAGCGAGCGACACGCTCAACGGTCTGCACGAAGGCCTCTGCGGGGAGGGTCATCCGCGACTCCTCGGCGGCATTTGGTAGTGCCGGAAAGTCCTCTGCGCGCAGCGTGCGTAGGTGGAAGGTGGCGCTGCCACAGAGCAACTCGACATCTTGCTCAGAGGGCCGCAGCTCGAGACTCAGCTCCTCGGCTGGCAGAGCACGCACCACGTCCAGCAACAGACGAGCCGGCAACAGCACCTGCCCAAAGGCGGATATCTCTGCTTGCAAAGGTACTCGCAAGCCAACCTCTGTGTCGGTTGCTAGGAGCTCGGCACCAGAATCGCCGGCAACGATCATTACGCCCGATAGCGCTTGAACCGCGCTGCGGGTGGATGCCACACGCGTCACCGTCTGCAATTGGGCTAGGAGTTCTGTTGTGGGGAGAGCGATCTTCATCTGGGCAATGTCTATAAGTATGGGAGTAGTAGGGGGTGTGGAGATGTGGAGTGTGAGGGTAGCCTTTGTAGAAGCTACTACCGGAGGTGGAGAGTTGTGGGGTAGTGTCGCAAGTGAGCCAGTCAGGAATCTTGGCTCTCGAGTGCGTAACGAAGATTGTCCACAGCCTTGCGGGAAGCTGCGTCGTTAACAATCTTCTGCTCTGCGCGCCGAACGGCATGGATGACGGTTGTGTGATCGCGTCCCCCAAAGTGCCGCCCGATGGTTGGCAAAGACTCTTCGGTGAGCTCTCGCGCAAGATACATAGCGACCTGCCGTGGCCAAGCAACACGTGCGGTCCGGGATGAAGAGAGAAGCTCCTCGGGGGAGATATTGAAGTGTCGGCAAGCCACCGCCTGGATCTCCGCGAGCGTGCGGGTCTGCGGGCTCGTATGGGGATAGAGGCCGTCAAGCACCTCGGTGGCGAGTGCGGGGACCAGCGGCCTGCCGGTGAGCGAGCTGAATGCGACTACGCGGATGAGGGCTCCCTCGAGTGCACGAACGTTGAGGGGGATGCGTCGTGCGATGACCTCCAGAGTGCCGGGCTGTAGGTCGTCGATCCCGTCGTGGTGCGCGCGCTTGCGTAGGATAGCTAGACGGGTGTTGATGTCGGGAGGGTGGATGTCGGCTACGAGGCCCGCCTGGAAGCGCTCGCGCAGGCGGTCTTCGAGCGCCTGGAGGTCACGCGGCGGCCTGTCTGAGGTGAGCACCAACTGAGCGCCAGCTTCGTAGAGGGTGTTGAAGGTGTGGAAGAACTCTTCCTCGGTGCGGGTCTTACGCTCGAGGAATTGGACGTCGTCAACGAGCAGCACATCGACGTCGCGGAAGCGGCCCTTGAAGAGGTCCATGCCGCCGCTTGTGAGGGCAAACTGGAACTCGTTGGTGAAGGCCTCACCGGTGCTGGTGCGAATGCTAAGGCCAGGGTTGCTGCTCTGCAACAAACTGGCGATGGAGCGCAGGAGGTGGGTCTTTCCTACTCCGGGCGAGCCGCAAATAAAGAGCGGGTTGTAGGCCTGGCCAGGCAGCTCGGAGACCGTCAGCGCGGCGGCGTGGGCTAGGCGATTGGAGTCGCCGATAACGAAGTGCTCGAAGCTGAAGCGTGGGTTTCCGGTCGGATCCTGGCTCGGGAGCGCTCGGTTCACGCGGGTCGGGTCGATGTTGCCGTGCCTGCCGTTCGGCTGTGCGTTGGGCAGGCGATAGGCGTGTGGCTGCGGCGGGGAACGCCGGCCGGGTCGAGGGCGGGGGTGGCAGTGGACTACATCAACGGTTATCTCTGGTCCGAGGACTGTCGCGGCGCAGGTCTGCAAGAGGCGCCCGAAGCGTTCGCGAACCCATGCGCATGATCGCACGGGAGCCTCGACGATAAGGGTTCCGTGGGCAACCTCGTGCGCTCGCAGTGGCGCCAACCAGAGGCGGTAGGTGGAGTCGTCGACCGCAGCCTCGAGGCTGCTCTGCACCCGCGACCAGATCTGCTCCAATTCGGTGCTCACGGCAGCGTCAATCCGCTCCTTCGGGAGTAGGTAGGGCCTCTCTACGGGGGGTCCAGGGGACCCGGCTGGCTGAATATACCCCAAGCCCGCGCCCCCCCGATGGAATCGCGCGACCGACGGCGCAAATGGCGAGAAAAATCGATCGTTGACGATCAGCAGAGGTGGCTCCATCTTCGCTTGAGTGGCCCTATACTGGCGGACGGCGTTGCCTGCTCGACGGGTTGTTCGTCGAGCGCAAGGCCGCGCAAGTAAGGGGACACGATGAAGCGCACCTACCAGCCCAAGAAGCGAAAGCGAGCCCGTACGCACGGGTTTCGCGCCCGGATGCTCACCCGAGGCGGACGGCTCGTCCTCAAGCGCCGGCGTGACAAGGGCCGCAAGCGCCTGTCGGCGTAAGGAGATGGCGCCGCGAGTGCCAGGTCGCGCCGCCCGCCGGGGACGTCTCTCCCATAGTGCGGAGTTTGAGCGGGTGTATCGCCATGGCCGCTCCTCGGCAAATCGCCACCTGGTGCTATACAGCTTTCCGAACTCCACGGCGGAGCGCCCCCGGCTGGGGCTTTCGGTCTCGCGCAAGGTGGGCGGGGCCGTCGAACGCAACCGCGTGAAGCGGCTCCTGCGTGAAGCGTTTCGCGGTGTCGAGGACGAGCTGAACCCCGGCCAGGACGTG
Source organism: uncultured Solirubrobacterales bacterium (assembly GCA_963791485.1). Lineage (GTDB taxonomy): Bacteria > Actinomycetota > Thermoleophilia > Solirubrobacterales > Solirubrobacteraceae > Palsa-744. The sequence goes on along the minus strand of CAWBSO010000001.1, from coordinate 557,327 downwards.
GTCGTCGTGGCGCGCCCGCCGGTGAGCGAACTGGCCGAGCGGGAGGGCTTGGCGGGCGTTGATGCGTCGCTCGGGGAGTTGCTAACCCGTGCCGGCATGCGCAGCGGTGGCGGGCGGGAGTCGGGAGAGCGGCCGTGAGCGCTCAAACCGTGGCGGCCGCCACGCGCCGGTCAGTGCGGCTACTCGGCCATGTGTCGCGCGTTGCAGGGATGCTCGTGAGCGCTCCTATCGTGGTCTACCAGCGCGTGATCTCGCCCGGGCTTCCACGGCGTTGCAGATATGAGCCCACGTGCTCGCGCTACGCGGTACAGGCGCTCACGCAGTACGGCATACTGAAGGGCCTGGTGCTGGCCGTGTGGCGGTTGCTCAGGTGCAACCCGTGGAGTCGTGGCGGGTACGACCCGGTGGCTGAGCAGCGGCTGTTCAGGGCTGCGCCCGCACCCCGAGCTCATTGCTGACGCGAGGCGACGAGGCAGAAAGGCTCCATCGAGACATAGTGCCGATTCTTGCGAACATCATCCAGGAAGCGTTCTCGCCGCTGATTAGCCTGTTCGAAGCGGTGCTCGTGTTCATCCACGATCACGCCGGTATCAGCTGGGGGCTTGCGATCGTGGGGCTGACCGTGATCGTGCGCGCAGTGATGATGCCGGCGACGTTCAGCCAGTTCCGCTCGATGCGCAAGATGCAGCTCGTGGCCCCGGAGCTGAAGGCGCTGAAAGAGAAGTACAAGGACGACAAACAGCGCCAGCAGGAGGAGATGATGAAGCTCTACCGGGAGAAGGGGATCAATCCCTTTGCCTCCTGCCTGCCGCTGGTGCTGCAGCTGCCCGTCTTCATCTCGCTCTTCTACATGCTGCGCACGGATCTCAAGAAGCACATCTGCGGGCCGAGCCTCGTGTCCTCCTACAACGCGATGCACCACGCGGCGATCACGAGCGTTGCGCATCTGCCTGCCAAATACATCGAAAAGACCAGCTGCCAGAGCGTGGCTCCAGGCTCGGCGAAATTCCTGTTCGTACCCGACATCACGGCGAAGGCGACGGGCGTCGTGCTGATCACGCTACTCGCGCTCTATATATCTTCGCAGGTGGTCTCGACGCTGCTGATGAGCGCGAGCGCCGAGCCGAGCCAGCGCTGGATGATGTTGGGTCTGCCTCTGATCTTTGTTGTGATCCTCATCAGGTACCCGGCAGGGCTGCTGATCTACTGGATCACCACCAACTTGTGGACGATCGCCCAGGGCTACATCGTACGCCGGCGCATCGGCCCGCCCCCGGCGCCGGTTGGCAAGGGGATCCCTCCGCCTGGTAGCGGGGGCTCGTCGAACGGAAAGGCCGACGGCGGCGGAGGTTCGAAGGGCAGATCGGGTGGCCCGACCGGAGAACCTGCGCTCGCAGGCGTGGGTCCGGGCAGCGCCCCTCCTCCACCACCGCGTAAGAAGAAGAAACGCTCGGGCCGGCGCCGATGAGCGGGCAACTGGAGGCGGAGCCCGATGGGCAGGCGGAGCCGGCCGAGCTCCTGGCGGAGCTGCTCGAGGAGGTGGTGGACGGCCTGGGCCTGGACTGCGAGGTGAGCGTGGAGGAGCGCGATGGCGAGCTGCGCGGCTGCGTAGAGGGGGAGGATGTCGGTCTCCTGATCGGTCGCCGAGGCCAGACGATCGACGCTGTGCAGCATCTGGCGCAGCGGAGCCTCTTTCATGGCAGCGGGTCGAAGGTCCGGGTGGTGGTGGATGCCGATGGCTACCGCGAGCGGCGCGCGCAGACTTTGCAGCAAGATGCCGACGACGCCGCGGAGGAAGCGATGCGCTTGGGAGAGCCCGTGGAGCTTTCGCCGATGCCGGCCTCAGAGCGGCGAGTGGTGCACGAACACCTACGCGAGCGGGGGGATGTGAGCACCCACAGCGAGGGCGAGGAGCCCGAGCGGTATTTGGTGGTCTCGCCTCTGGCGGAGTAGCGTTGCGCGCCAGGAGCGTGTTTTGAAGCTCTGCGCGCCTGCGACCCTGACGCTTCGTTGTTTCACGTGAAAGCCGAGGGACTCTCCGCCTCCGCGACCGCCAAGCTCGATGGCCTCGTGGAGCGCTACCGCTTGAGCGAACGCCAGCGGTCCCAGCTGGAGGCGATCCTGCTGGCAGTGGAGGCGGACGAGCGATCCCCGACGACGGTACGCGATCCGGTGCAGGCGACGGACGTGCACCTCGCCGACTCGCTCGTCGCCCTCGACGTGGAGGTGCTCGCCTCGGCGGAAAGGATCGCGGATCTCGGCGCGGGTGCTGGTTTTCCCGGGTTGGCGCTGGCGGTTGCGCTCCCAGATAAGGAGCTCCGCCTGGTCGAGTCCCAGGCACGCAAGTGCGTGTTCGTCGAAGGACTCCTTGCGCGGGCGGGGGTCGCCAATGCGCGCGTGGTTTGCGCCCGCGTCGAGGAGTGGAAGGAGGGGCTCGGAGTCAACGATGTGGTGCTCGCCCGGGCTCTTGCGGTGGGGGCGGTTGTGGTCGAGTATGCCGCTCCGCTCCTGCGGGTCGGAGGCGCGCTGGTCGATTGGCGTGGACGCCGTGAGCCCGAGGCCGAGCGCCTGGGGCTCGCCGCTGCCCGGCGGCTGGGTTTGGATCTCGCCGAAGTCCGCCACGTCGAGCCATACGAGGGAGCCCGAGACCATCATCTCCACATCTACCTGAAGAACCGAGAGACGCCGAGTGGATTCCCGCGCCGTGCGGGCATGGCGCGCAGGCGGCCGTTGGTGGGCTGAGAGCCCTCGGGATGTTCGGCATGAGCCTTGACGGCCCCGCCGCGCCCACCGGGCGACCGCCTGACCGTGATCGGCGGTAGCGTGCGGGTGACGATGGGAACGGTCTACGCGATCGCCAACCAGAAGGGCGGGGTGGGCAAGACAACGACGGCGGTGAACGTGGGAGCCTGTATCGCCGAGGCCGGCTACCGCACACTGCTGGTGGATGTGGATCCGCAGGCGAATGCGACGGTGGGGCTGGGCTTTCCACGAACGCAGGCGCCCGGGTTGTATGAGGTTCTGACCGGCTCCAACGCGGCTGGGGAGGCGGTGGTGGAGACGACGATCACTGGCTTGGGGCTGCTGCCGGCCGGTGCGGGACTCGCTGGAGCCAACGTCGAGCTGCCGCGTCTGGAGGGGTTCGAGGGCCATCTTCGTGAGAGCCTCGAGCCGATCAGGGGGGATTTCCAATACATCCTGCTCGACTGCCCGCCATCGCTCGGCCCTTTGACGGTTAGCGCCCTGGTGGCGGCGGACAGAGTGATTGTGCCGGTGCAGACCGAGTACTTCGCACTCGAGGGCCTGGCGGGGCTGCTGGAGACGCTGGAGCTGGTGCGCCGCGAACTCAACCCGGGACTGACCGTGGCGGGGATGCTGCTGACGATGCACGACAGCCGCACCCGCCTGGGCCGCGACGTGGAGCGGGAGGTGCGGGAGCACTTCCGCGAGCTGGTGTTCCAGACGGTGATTCCTCGCAACGTCCGCGTCGGAGAGGCGCCGAGCTATGGCCTGCCCGTGACCCACCACGACCCGCATAGCACGGGGGCTGAGGCGTACTTCGAGTTGGCGAAGGAGGTGGCGGCGCGTGGCTAGACCAAAGCCGGGGATGGGCAGGGGCCTGGAGGCGATTCTGTCGGTGTCCTCGCCCGGCACGGCTCAGGAGGAGCTGCGCGAGGTGCCGGTGGGGTCGATCTCGCCTAACCCCAACCAGCCCCGCCGGCGCTTCGACGACGAGGCACTGAATGCATTGGCGGAATCGCTGGGAGAGCGTGGGGTGCTGCAGCCGGTGCTCGTACGCCCCAAGCCGGATGGCACCTACGAGCTGATCGCCGGCGAGCGCCGCTGGAGGGCCTCCCGGATCGCCGGCATGAAGACGATCCCGGCACTCGTGCGTCCCCACGACGACGCCGCGTCGCTGGAGCTGGCGCTGATCGAGAACATGGCGCGCGAGGACCTCAATCCGGTCGAGGAGGCGCGGGCCTGTGCCGCGCTGGTGGAGGAGCTCGGTCTCACGCGCGAGCAGGTGGGCCGCCGTGTGGGCCGCGGCAGGGTCGCCGTCTCCAACCTCATGCGGCTGCTCGACCTGCCAGACGAGGCGCTCGAATTGCTGGAGGGCGGCACACTCAGCGAGGGTCACGGCCGTGCGCTGCTGTTGGCCAAGGACCACGCGGATCGTCGCCAGCTGGCGCGCTCCGCGGCCGCGGAGGGGTGGTCGGTGCGAACTGTCGAGGATCGCGCGCGGCGCAGCAATGGGGAGACGCGGAGCGACTCCAGTGAAGGGCGCCGGGCTCGGGCGACCCGTGGCGTGCACCCCGACCAGGCGGCTGCCGCGGCCGAGATTGAGGCAACCTGGGGCGAGGCGCTGGGCGCCGAGGTGAGAGCGCGCCCGCGAGCGGACGGTAGCTATCGGGTCGAGCTCTCGTTTGGGTCCTCGGAGGAGGCGCTCGCGTTGGTTGGTCGGCTTGGCGCTCGCGTCGGATCCTGATCGGCGACGGACGCTAGAATCCCTCGCTCCGGGCGATTAGCTCAGTCGGTTAGAGCGCTTCTCTGATAAGGAAGAGGTCCCTGGTTCGAATCCAGGATCGCCCATTGCTGAATCCCCTGTATTGGGGCGGAGTTGTGGCGGTGGGGCGAGGTCTCCGGGGGCGCCGTGGAGGCTCTATGGAAGCGTTATGGAAGCCTTTGGTGTCATGGCTGTCGTTTGCCCTCACCAGACGCTTTGCCGCCGTAGCCCCAACCCATGATCCAGACGCCACCGACGAGCGTCAAGAGGCCACCGACGCCCGCTCCGTAGATTCCTATGCCCGGGGTCGCCCTTTTCGGCGACTTGGCGCTCGGCCCAGTCAGGACCACGATCACGTTCTTGGTCGCAAAACGGTTGCCGGTGCCGTCATAGAGGGCGACGCCTGTAGCGATGACTGCCACGAGGAGAACGGCCGCAGCAGAGCGGGTTCGCTCCGCGTTCCTATGGATTCGATAGACGCTTGTGGCGATGAGCACGGCGAAGACGATGAAGAGCCAGCCGTTGCCAGACTCGATCAGCATGTTCTTTTCCCGCGCGTGGATTGGCCCGTTGACGCGCGGCAAGAACACAGCTACGGCCATGACGAGCGCTCCAGCCAGTGCCAGAGCCATCCCTTGCCTGTTCGCCTCTTCGGGGACTTCGACGGATTGCTCCGCAACATCCTCCGCTGGCACGATCCCTCCTAGCGGCCCTTGGGCTTGCTGCCCTGGGATGCCCGATCGACGTGCGCTTGGACGGCTCGGCGAAGTTCGGCCGCGACGGAGCGGGATTCGCTGGCCGCGATCTCTCGGAGGCGATCGGCGGTCTCGCGCGGGAGACGAACCGTGAAGGACACCGCCTCGGAGTCAGGTTGAGTCATTACAAATCATTTTGAGGCATCGCGTGGTAGGTTGATGCCCAGACCATAACAATCGGCCCCGGCGCGGGCAGGAACCCAACGCCGGGACCTGAGCACAGGAGAAGATGCCTCCCATGCCTGACGAGAACCCTATCGTCGTCGAAGTCAACGCGATCGAGCGCGATGTGCTGTACCTGCTGACCGGGGATGACCTGCCGATCTGGTCCGTATGGGACCTCGCCCGTGCGACCGAACGCGGCAAGCTCCATACGGTCCCTGCGCAACAGTGGCCTCGTCAACCAGACAAGCGACGGGTACGTGTTCGCCACCCGCGCGGCCTTCCGCATGGTGCAGATCGTAGGCCGGGTCAACTGACGCCGCCGAGCAGAGCGCCACGCCGCAGGACCGGGCGTGGCGCTACGTGCCACGGTGCCCGGCGGTCCTACCCGCGCGGGCGCCACTCTTATCAGTTAACTTACGGAGCGTGGCGCCGCCGCGGCGTGGATGATCTCGATCGCGTGCGGGACTGCATCGGCAGGCCCGCGCTACCGGGCTTGCCGGTCATAGGCCGCGCCGATCTCCGCAAGCGTGGCGCCGAGTCCGTCGGCGAGGCGCACGAGCACGGCAAAGCTCGGATTGCGTGCTCCACGCTCGATATCGCTGATATACGTGGCGTGCAGACCGGAGCGTGCCGCCAACTCTTCCTGCGTGATCGCCCGGCTCGCGCGGACCTCCTTGACGGCCTTGCCGAGGAGCTGTTGAATCCGGGGCTTGTCTGGCATCGCCCCTGGACCTTCGCGGTTGTGGCCCTCCTTCGCCATAGGCGATCAGTGAGTCTATGCGGTCCGCCTCGTAGATGCGTTGGCCTCACTCGCAGCCCGCGGGAGGCTCTGAGCGCAACAGCCGCGCGTTGGGGATGCTCGTGCAGTGATCGACACCACCGGGCGGGTTCCCTAGACTTATGACCATGAGTGCTCTCAACGTTTCGCGGCGCGTGCGCGTCGAGGCAGCTCGCCGCGCTGGCTTCTCAAGCGGCGTGGCCTCCGCCTTCCGGGTGCTCGGCCGGGGACGGCCGGCCCCCCCGCTTGTCCGCCGGGGGCTAGGGTCCCTGCGCGAGGACGCCCTCGCGCTCCGGCGTGACGGCGAACGACTCTTCCGTGGCGACGCAGCCTAGCGGCGCCTCGTCGGGCGGATCGCCGGGAGGCTCCAGCGGGCCGGAGAGCGGCGCTCAAGAACTCGACAGGGCTGAGGATGTCATCGATGGCGAGCCGGTCGGCGATGACCACTCGCATCCCGACCGGCGCCTGGCATGGTCAGCGAGCTTCAGCGGCCCGCTGCCGCCTCCCGCAGCCCTCGCGGAGTACGACAAGACGGTCCCGGGCCTCGCACGCGAGATTGTGGACCAATGGAAGGCCGAGACGGAGCATCGCCACCGGATGATCGACGGACTGCGGGAGATCGACCAGGAGTCGATGCGTGCCTACTACGGGAGCGAGCGCCGCGGCCAATGGCTGGCCCTCGTGGTCTTCCTCGCGGTGGTCGCCGTGGCCGTCGTGGCGATCGCCTTGGACCACGAAGCGGTCGGCGTTGCCGCCATCGTCACCGGGGGCGCCTCGGCGATTTGGGCTATGCGCCGCCGCAGCGATGGTCCGGGCAACACGACACCCCCGACGGACCTCGGGGAGAGCGATGCCATCGAGGAGCCCGACCGGCCACGTTAGGACCGAGAGCGCACGCGAAGCCATCCGCTTGTCTTGCGTGTTCGTCAGGGTGTTCGTCTATAAGCCGAACCCCCAAACGAACACCCTGGCCGCCCGCTCGATGGTGGTTTGTGGCTCTGTGCCTGGCCTTGAGGAAGGGGGTCTCCGCCTCTCCGCTTCGCTCCAACCCGGAGACCCCCTTCCTCGACCCACCACAACACAAATGTGCCGGGTGGGGCCAGGTGCAGAGTGAGCGTTGGGGGGGAGCGGGCGGCCAGGGTGTGAGATAGCTGGCGAAAAACGAAGAGGCAAACGGGGGACGATGGAGCTGGGTTGATACTGGGGACGGTGTGACTCGGGGCATGATGCGGATGGTCGTGCTCGGTGATCTTGTGGCGGGCGTGGGCTGCTGGTGGCACTTGGGAGGAACGGACGGGAGGCATGCCGGGCGGTCCGGCGTGCAGTGACCGGCGAGCTGAACTCGCCTTCCCGCGGGCGGCCTGATGATGGTTCCGCCTTCGGCTTCACGCTCCCGCGGGTACTCCCTGGCGGGGGGCCGCCCGCTTCTGCTCCCAGGGGTAGATCAACAGGGCTCCCGGCGGTGCAGGTGGCCCCGGGCGCCTTGCTCTCCGCGTCGGGATCGAGCCGCCTGGGGGCCGTGACAGTGGGCGCGTGGAGGATTCGCTTGCTCGGCGGGGGCACTGCCCGGCTTACCTACTGAGAGCCGATGCGATCCCACAGACATAACCCCTCCCGCCCTCGGAAATCGGACGCCCACGGCGCCGACCAATTGGCGTTGGTCGATGATCTGCTCGACCGGCTTGCCGATCGTGTAGCCCACCGCATCGTCGCCTGCCTCGGTTCCCAGCGTGAGCAGGAGGCTTGGCTTGACCTCGCCAGCGCGGCCGAGCGCCTTGGCCTTCACCCCGATACGTTGCGCAAGCGAGCGAAGGCGGGCCTTGTCCCCTTCGAGCAGGACGGACCGGGCTGCCGCATGTACTTCCGCCCCTCGGACCTCGACGCATGGCGGCACTCGGGCGGGACAATCGCGTGGCGGTCGAATCTCGCCGGCCAAGCCTTCGGGCGTGCGGGAAAGGCCGCATAGTGGCTTCCAGGTGGCTTCCATCCCCATCGAAACCGGCATCTGTGCGGGGACTTTGCCTCGATCCCTTGCTATAGCGTGAAGGGTCAGCTATACTTCACTCATCGACTAAGTGGCCCGGCGGTGCGTCAACACCCCGGGCCGTGGCCACTCGACACTGGAGGTCGAACAGCATGAGCAAGAGTAACCCTGCGCCGCGCCGTGAGCGTGTGGAGCGCAACATCTACCGCCGACCCACGGGTGTCTTCGAGGTCGGCTTCAAGGACGGGGCCGGCGTGCAGCGCTGGCGCACAGTCGAGGGAGGCATCACCGCCGCTCGGGTCCTGCGCGACGAGCTGTTGGCCCGACGTGGCCGCGGCGAGCGCGTGGCGCCCAACCCCCGCCTTCGCTTCGGCGAGGCGTCGGAGAAGTGGCTCGACGGCCCGGTGCTCGACCTGCGCGCGACCACCCAGGCCGGCTACCGCAACGCCGTGGAGCGCCACCTGCGCCCGCGGTTTTCGACGCGGCGCATGGACACGCTCACCCCGGATGACCTCGCCGTGCTCGTGCGCGATCTACGCGCGGGGGGATTGTCCGAGGCTTCGATCGTGGTGGTGCTCGGCGTCACGGGGCGCATCTACCGCTACGCCGCCCGGCGTCTCGGGTGGTCGGGCACCAACCCCGTTGCGCTCATGCTGCCATCGGAGCGGCCGAAGCCTTCGCGCGCTCAGCGGCGCCGCATCTTCGAGGGGCAGGAGTTGGAGCAGACCGTCGCCGCCGCCCGCGAGCCACACCGGACCATGCTGACCGTGGCGGCGCTGACCGGCGGGCGTATCTCCGAGTTGTGCGGGTTGACCTGGGCGGACGTGCGCCTCGATGACCTCGCGGACGCCGAGATCGAGTTCGGCTGGCAGGTCGATCGCAAGGGCAACCGCACCCCGACCAAGACCGACGGCTCGGCACGCACCGTGCCCATCCCGCGAGCGCTCGCGGTGATCCTCGCCCGCCACAAGCTCGCCAGCCGAATCAGCGCACCGGACGGCTACGTGTTCGCCACGCGCACCGGGCGCCCGGTCTCCCAGCGCAACGTCGCCCGCGCCCTGCGCACCGCTCAGCGCGCCGCCGTTGACGAGGACGGACGGGCCACGTTCCCGGCCCTGCACGAGCGCGACGCCGCCGGCAAGCCGGCCAAGGTGCCGCGCGGCTCGATTCCCTCGATGCACTCCTTTCGGCATACGGTGGCGAGTCGAGCACTTCTCGCGGGCGAGAGCGTCGATGAGATCGCCTTCCTGCTCGGGCACCGTGACGGAAATATCACTCGTGCCGTCTATGTTCGTGAGCTGGCGGACGCGCGTCGGCGGGCGATGCGTAGGTCTCGCATGGTCGCCGAGTACGAGACTGTGCTGGTAACAAATGCAGCCCAGCCGTGTGCCGCCTCATCGCGAGATTCAGGTGTCGTCACGCCGCTTCGGAATTAGTCGCCACCCGAGCTTCATCGATGGGCTGGCACCCCTCTGGCAAATGCTCGGCAATGCTGTGGGGTCCGACGCCAGGCGGGCATGTATGGCAACCGAGGCCCGTCCGGTCGGGATTCTCCCGCTGGAACCCAGCGATTACCGAGAGCCGCTCCGCAATCGACTCCGCGTGTGCGCGGGCCACTTCCCGCGCGTGTGCCGTGTCGGCGTGCTCACTCACGTACTCCATGAACTGACGGTAGGCGTTGAGTGCCACAAGTGTTCCCACGTCCTTGCCACGAAAGAGGACTAGTGGCTCATCCTCCGGGAGGAAGTAACCGCCGGCCCTGTGAAACACGGCGTCCTCGGATCCAAACTGATACTTCGGATCGTGCATAGCGCCCTCTCCTAATGGATGGCTCGTCATGATTGACCAGCTCCTGGCTCAAAGGCTAGCCGCAGCTCGGCCTCGCTCTGCTTATCAGCCTGTCCTTCGAGACTGTTCCTGAAGTCGGCGAGCTGTGCTACTCGCTCGGACGTAATCGGACTACTCCACTGATCACTAGCAACCTCGCGGTAGTTATTAATGTAGGCCGAGGAGAGATGAGATGGAGTTCCCCCGGTTCGGTGGACACGGTTGATTATGCGGCTATTGCCTCTGGTTGATGTTGTTCGTGTGTGATTCTCTCGTACTCGCTCGGGGAGAGCTGCCCGAGTCGGGTGTGGCGTCGCCGGCGGTTGTAGAAGACCTCGATGTACTCGAAGACCTCACCGCGGAGCTCGGCCTTGGTCGGCCAGGCGCGGCGGTGGATCAACTCCTTCTTGAGTGTCGCGAAGAAGCTCTCGGCGACGGCGTTATCGAAGCAGTCACCCCGAGAGCCCATCGACTGAGCGATCCCAGCGGCCCTAGCCTTCTGGCCAAGCGCCAGAGATACGTACTGGCCGCCCTGATCTGAATGGTGAATGAGCCCTGGCCCAGGAGAGCGACGCTCGAGCGCCATCTGCAGCGCGTCGGTGACGAGCTCTGTGCGCATGTGGTCAGCCATCGACCAGCCAACGATCCTGCGGCTATAGGCGTCCTGCACGGCAGCGAGGTACAACCAGCCCTCCCAGGTCCGCAGATACGTTATATCTGCTACCCACAAACGGTTCGGGGCGCTCGCGAGGAAGTTGCGGTCGACCAGGTCCTCGCAGACCCTCACACCCGGCACCTTGATCGTCGTGCGTCCCTTCTTCCTGAGCGCCAGACCGCTGATGTTTGCTTGGCGCATCAGGCGCTCCACGCGCTTGCGAGCGACATGCAAACCGTCGGCCAAACGCAGCTCAGCGTGAATCCTCGGCGCTCCATACACGCCACGGTTATCCGTGTGGATCTCCCGTATGCGACGGGTCAGCTCTTCGTCTTGGCGCGCTCTAGCGCTAGGCTTGCGCCCCAGCCAAGCATAGAATCCAGCGCGGCTGACACTGAGCACACGACACATCGTCTTGACGGAGTAGTAGGCCTTTTCCGCAGCGATAAACCTGAACGCGCTCACCGGGTCTCGCTCTCCTTGACGAAAAAGGCCGCTGCTTTTTTTAGTATTTCACGCTCTTCGCGCAACACCCTGTTCTCCCGCCGCAACGCCACCAACTCCTCACGCTCCGCAGACACAAGCCCCTCACGCTCGCCGGCATCGATCTCGGTCTGCTTGACCCATATCTTCAACGACGCAACCGATACACCAAGGTCGGTCGCTACGCGCGCGAACGACAGCCCCGAGGAGCGATACAGCTCAACCGCCTGCGCACGAAACTCAGGCGGATACCCACGTCTTCCTCCACGATTTATAGCCATGACTGAACATCCTTTTCAGCTGCGTCAGACGACGCAGCATTCAGGTGTCCACGAAAGCGGGGGAACTCCAGCAGTGTGTTCTTCTTCGTGTTTGCGTTTCGTCGCCGCTTCTTCTTCGGCCTTTTTCTTGGCAGCCGCTTCTTCTTCGTGTTTCTTTGTGATGGCCGCTTCTTCTTGAGAGCTCAGTGGCGTGGTGAACAGCTCGTCTCCGCCGTAGTTGGTCCCGCCCAAGTTCGTTGCAACGATCCGGAAGTGATAGGTGGTGTTTGAAACGAGGCTCCCAATGGGCACCGCGACCGCGACCGCGCTGTTGCCCGATCCTGGAAGTGTCGTGCACGGGATGCTGGCGCCGTAGAGGGTCGTGGTGCCGTATTCAAAGTGGCAGTCGCTTACTTCGGTGCCGTTGGGGTTTACGGTCGCGTTCAGCGTCGAGGAGTTCGCTGTGACAGACGACGCCGCGCCGGTCACGACCGAGGGCGGGCGCGGCGTGCCGTTCGCGTACACCCACGCCGCGCCTTCGTTCTCGTCATCAATGTAACCCCCGACGAGCGCTGTGCTGGCGTCGCTGGAAAGGGACACGCTCGCTCCGAAGTAGCTGTCTCCGGGGCCTTCGAGCGGCCCGCCCTGCTGCGTCCATTTCCCGCCCGAGCGCGTGTAGAGCCACGCACGGTCTTTTCCGCCTTCTCCGATTAGCGCAGTGTTCCCTTCTTCAGAGAGCGCAACGCTCCAGCCGAAAGCCTCCGGTTCGTGGCCACTGCTCGTGAGCTCTTCGCCCTGCTGCACCCATTCTCCGTCTGACAGGATGAACACCCACACGTCGCCGGGATAACCGTCCGAAATCTGGCCGATCAGCGCCGTTGTGCCGTCCCCGGACAGCGCGACGCTGCCTACGGCAGTGTAATTGCCTGTCACGAGGGCTTTTCCCTGCTGCGTCCATTTTTCGCCCGAGCGCGTGAACACGAAAGCGCGGTTGAGCTGATATATCAGCGCGGTGTTGCCGTCCTTGGATAGCGCAATGCTTTCGCCGAAATCTCCATAACCAGCGTATTCGGTGGACCTGAACGGTTCTCCCTGCTGTTCCCAGGTGGAACCCGACACGGTGAACGCGGACACATAGCCATCGAGATAACCTGGGTCGGCCACCATAGCGGTGCTGCCATCGCCCGACACCGCCACCCTGTAGCCGGCTGCTTTCGTGCTCGTATGCTCTTCGTCCCTCGTCCAGGTGGAGCCTGAGCGGGTGAACAGCCACACAGCGTCTGTGATCTGGTCGCTCGTCCAGGCGCTGATCAGTGCCGTGTTGCCGTCGCCGGAGATCGCCACGCTGTAGCCGAAGCCATAGGTGCCTGCGCCGCCAGTGAGCTCCTGCTGCTGGGTCCACGTTTCGCCTGAGCGCGTGAACACCCACGCCGCGCCAACGTTTTCGTCTTCAGGCGCGCCGATCAAGGCGGTGTTCCCGTCGCCGGAGATCGCCACGCTGTAGCCGAACTCGGCGGAGCTGCTCTCCCCGCCTCCCGTGAGCTTTTCGCCCTGCTGGATGAATGGGTCGATCCGTACCGGGTAGCGCGCGTTGCTGTCATGGACCACGAGCTCAAGCGTCCGGTTGCGGAGCTGCATGTGGGCGGGTAGCCGACGACCAGCGGCATCTAGCGCGCTCAGCTGGCCGTAGCGCAACGCGGTCACGCCCGATTTCGTTCTAAAGACGATCTGTGAACCGACCTGCTCGGGTAGGAGTGAGCCGCTGATCCGTATTGCAAGCACAAGCGATCCGGAGCCTGCCTGTGGCTTGAGTACGGTGAAGCCCTGCTCAAGCCCGTACGGGCCGTTGCGGTAGAACTCGGTGACCGAGCCTCGGCGGTAGAGAACCTGGTTTGCCGCCCCGACAGGCGCAGGCTGCGGTGAGCGCAGCCAGGCGTTCGCCGCGCCCGACGCGGGCGACTGAGAGGCCGAGCGTTCCCCCGGCAACGCGCAGGTCGGCACCGGACGCCGTGAAGGTGCCGTGGATACCTGCGCCCCTGGTCAGCAACGAGGCACCACGGCGGGCCGGCCAGAAGCTGCGCTCAGACGCACCGATGCTGGCCGAGGCAGCCGGGGCGAGGGTGACCGGCAGGCTGGTCGCGAGATGGCTCTTCAAGCCACGGCGCGCAGTCGGCGAATGAGTGTCAGGTACATTCGTTGAGGGCAGCGTCGCCAGCGCCAGCGCTGTAATGCAAGCCAGTACTGCCCCCAAGATCAGCGCAGGGACCCGCCAGCGCCTCACGTCGAGGCCGGCAGGGGCTGCCAGTGCCCCGCTGCTGCTCGCCAGCCCCACCCGTGCAGTCATCTTCGGCATCGTGCGCTCCCGCGTTGTTGGCTGAAGGTGCGCTCTCCCAGATGCCCATTTGTCCTTTGACAGGACCCACCAACTTTATAGCGGCAGACAGTAGTTCATTTGCCTTTGCGGCACGTCTGCAGGGGACGGTCGCGTTTGTACTGGACCCCTACGACGAAGAAACGGCAGCGAGATGGGCCAAACGCTATGCCCCCGCGTGCCGCCTGCGCTAGCGTGAGCGCCGAGCGTCAATCAGATGGCCGTGCGACTCACATACACGAGCGGTGGCGTCGACTCCGCGGTGCACGCGGAGTTCGAGCGGTGCCTGCGCGACGCGCGCGCCATCGAGCCCGAGCCGTGGCCGCACGTGATCGGCGGACGGCTCTCCGCTGAAGGCCCGGTGTTCGAGCGGGCCGACCCCTCCAACATCGACCGCATCGCCAGCCGCGCCCACGCCGCCGGGTCGCAGACCGTCATGCGGGCGGTCAAGGGTGCCCGTGAGGCTCGCACACGGTGGCGGCGCACCCCTTATCGCGAGCGCCTAGAGCACCTTGCCGCCGTGGCGCGCGCGATCTCCGAGCGTCACATCGAGCTCGCCGCCGCGATGAGCCTGGAGACCGGCAAGAACCGCACCGAGGCGATCGTCGAGGTGCAGGAGGCGATCGAGCTGATCGAGACCTACTCCGAGGAGATGGAGCGCCACGACGGCTTCGTCGCGCCGCTGGCCAGCTTCACCCCCGCCGAGCGTGGCACCGAGATCCTCAGGCCCTACGGCGTCTTCGGGGTGATCGCGCCGTTCAACTTCCCGCTCGCGCTCACCGTCGGGATGACGGCTGCCGCGCTGCTCGCCGGCAACACCGTCGTCGTCAAGCCTTCCGAGGATGCTCCGTGGACCGGCGCGCTGCTCGCCGAGACGCTGCTCGCCGGCGAGCTGCCCCCCGGGGTCTTCAACCTCCTGCACGGAGGCCCCGACTCCGGCCGTGCGCTGGTGGACGCGGCCGTGGACGGGATCGCCTTCACCGGCTCCGCGGAGGTCGGGCGGGAGATCGCGCGAAAGCTGGTGGATGGGCCCTACGCGCGCCCTGCCCTGACCGAGATGGGCGGCAAGAACCCCGCGATCGTCACCGACTGTGCCGACCTCGACGGCGCGGCCGAGGGCCTTGCCCGCGCCGCCTTTGGGCTCTCCGGGCAGAAGTGCAGCGCCTGCTCGCGCGCGATCGTGTTCGACGGCGTCCACGACGAGCTGCTGGAGCGCCTCTGCGCGTTCACCTCGACGCTCCCCGTCGGCGACCCGTCTGAACGCGATGCGTTTCTCGGGCCGGTCGTCAACGCGCGTGCCTTCCAGCGCTTCCAGGAGAGCGTCGCGTGGGCCCGCCGTGATGGGCAGATCGCGGTTGGTGGCGGCCTGCCCCACCCGGAGGGCTGGTTCGCCGAGCCTACCGTCGTCGCCGCCCTGCCGCTTGGGCACCCACTCACACGCGAGGAGCTGTTCCTGCCCTTCCTGACCGTCACCCGGGTTGCCACGCTCGCCGAGGCGCTCGCCGAGGCCAACGCCACCGACTACGGTCTCACCGCCGGGATCTTCAGCTCCGATCAGGGCGAGATCGAGCGGTTCTTGGATGAGACGCAGGCCGGCGTGCTGTACGTCAACCGCCGCGCCGGCGCCACCACCGGCGCGTGGCCGCGGACCCAGTCGTTCTGTGGCTGGAAGTCCTCCGGCACGACCGGCAAGGGCGCGCTCGGCCCCCACTACGTTCCCCAGTTCATGCGCGAGCAGAGCCGCACGGTCGTGAGCTGATGTCCCTTCCGGCAGACGCCCACCCCGCCCCGCGCATGGCCGTAACGCTGGAGGAGTACGGGCAGCGCCTGGCCAAGACCCGGCGCTGGATGCACGCCAACGACGTCGACCTGCTGGTTCTCAACCAGCCCGAGCACTACAACTGGCTCTCCGGTTATGACCCGACCAGCGTCTTCTATCACCAGTCGCTGCTCGTCCCCGCCGCTGAGGAGCCGCTCACGCTGATCTGCAACAGGGCTGAGCTGGCGCTCTGCGAGGAGACCTGCTGGGTGGGCGACGTGCGCGTGGTGTGGACGCACGAGGACCAGGTTGCGCGCACCATCGAGGTGCTGCGCGAGCGGGGCCTGCTCGGCGCTCGCCGCGTGGGGCTGAACCTGATGAGCTACCACCTGCGCCCGCGCTTCGCCTTCGAGCTACGCGAGGGGCTGGCGTCCAGTGAGATCGTGGATGTCACCGCTGCCCTCGACGACCTGCGCCTGGTCAAGAGCCCCGCCGAGATCGCCTACCTGCGCCGCGCCGCGCATGTCGCCGACCTTGGCGTGAGCGCCGGCATCGACGCGGTGCGCGCTGGCGCCACCGACCGCGAGGTGATGGCCGCGATCCAGCACGCCGTCGCACTGGCCGGGGGCGAGTTCCCCGCCTACCCTTTCCTCGTGGACGCGCGCGGGACCCTGCATGGGACGCCGATCGGCAAGGTCCTCGCGCCTGGAGACACCGTCTACATGGAGGTCTCGGGCGTCGTGCGTCGCTACCACTGCAACATCTCCCGCACCGTGGTAGTCGGAGAGCCGTCCGTACGGCTGCGCGAGCTCTACGCGCTCGTCAAGGACGCGCTCGACCGCGCCACCGACGCGCTGCGCCCGGGCGTGTCGGTACACGAGATCGTCGAGCTGGTTGCCTCGCTGCAGGGCGGTTACGAGCAGCACACGTGGGGGCGCTTCGGCTTCTCGATGGAGATTGCCTATCCCCCCATCTGGATCGGGGGGCTCAGCCTGATGCGCGGGGACGAGCACGTCCTGGAGCCAGGCATGGTGATCACGATGGAGCCCGGGCTCGCCTACGCCGACGGCGCCACGATGATGCTCGGCAACAACGTGCTCGTCACCGAGGGCGGCCCCGAGGTCCTCAACGAGGTCAGCACCGAGCTGATCTGGAGGTAGGCGCGTGGCGTACCGCCGCTGTGGTGAGTTCAGCAGCATGGGAGCGTTCGACGTGTGTGGGACGATTCCGCATACGATAAAGCTGACCACCGGAGGGAGAGGAACGCGAATGCATCAGTCTGGCGAGGACACGGGCAGGGATTCGAGGGAGGGCCACCGCCGCTTGCTGCTTGTGGGTGCGCTGGTCGTCCTCATACTTGCGCTCGGCGTGAGCGCGTGCGGGAGCAGCAGCCACTCCACCGCGCTTGTGATCGGCGGCTGGGGCGGGATCATCGACGAAGCGTCCCAGAAGTCCTACCTCAACGAATTCGACGCCGCCAACCACACCACCTCGCAGTTCGTCGATGCCCCCGGGGAGCAGCTCGCCCGCGTGGAAGCGCAGAACCGGGCCGGCAAGGTCGAATGGACCGATGTCGACTCGCTGGACGCCGGCTCGGCTTACACGCTGTACGCCAAACACGAACTCCTTACCCTCCCCACGGCGATGCAGGAAACCCTCAAACGGGAACTGGGCGCCACCAAGGTCACGCCGTTCGGGTTCTCGCACGGCAGCCTCGGCGACGTGATCGTCTGCAACATGGCGAAGATGACGAGCTGCCCGACCACGATGGCGCAGTTCTACAACACCACGCTGTACCCCCAGCCGCGCATGTTCGGGGGCATTGAGCCAATCGTGGCATCGACCACGGCCGAGGTGGCCGCCGGAATGCCGATCTCTCAGACCGCGACCACCCCACTCAACGTGCCCGCCGTGATCAAGACGCTCGAAAAAGTCAGGTCCAAGATCAAGGTGTTCTGGCAGAACGGCGATCAGCAGCAGCAGATCATGCGCAGCGGCGAAGCCGACATGGGGATCATGTGGAGCGATCGCGCCTACCAGCTGATCGCTCAGGGCATGCACCTGAAGCTCAACTGGCTGGGCGGCGCCTACGAGCCGAGCTACTGGGCTGTGCTCAAGGGAGCCCCGCAAACCCAGGAGGGCATCAAGCTGCTCTCGTGGATCGCCAGCCACCCCCGCGGCGAGGCGAAGTGGGCGGAAGCGATTCACGACTCGGTCCCCAACCCGATCGCGCTCTCCTACTTGCCCAAGTCGATCAACATGCAGCTGGCCGACAACCCGGTGAACCTCTCGCGGCTGGCGGTGCCCAACTTCAAATGGTACACCCAGCACGGCACCGAACTGAACACCGCCTACGAGAACTTCCTGCGCGGATAGGATCGGTGGCGGCAGCCGGCACCCTCGACGGCGCCGTGGGTCACACCGACCCACGGCCCGGCGGGGCGACCGGTCGCGGCGCGTGGGATCCGGTGCTCGCCAACCGCTGGGCGCTAGCGCTGCTCGCCCCGCTGCTGCTCGCCCTGCTCGGGTTCGTCGTCTACCCGCTCGTCAAGCTGACGATCGACTCACTCACCACCGGGGAAGGGGCCCACAACTACCTCGCGGTGATCGAAAGCTCCGCCGGGCGCCGGTCGCTGATCACCACGCTGCTGGCGGGCGCGGCGGTGAGCGTGGTGGCAGTGGCGATCGGCGGCCTGCTCGCCTGGTACATCCGCACGGCGCGCCGCGGGAGCGTGCGGGTTCTGCTGTGGCTGGCAGTGCTCGTGCCCTTCTGGATGGGCACCGTCGTGAAGAACTACTCGATCGTCATCCTGCTCTCCGGAGAAGGCCCGCTGAACAAGCTGCTCGGCCTGCTCGGCCTTGCCCCGCTGTCGCTGCTCTACACCTCCACCGCCGTCGGGATCGGGATGGTCTACACGATGATCCCCTACGCCGCCTTCTCCCTCTACGGAGTGTTCCGCACGATCGACGAGACCCTGCTGGACGCCGCTAGGAGCCTGGGGGCCTCCCGCCTGCGCGCTGCCAGCACCGTCGTGCTGCCGCTGGCGCTGCCCGGGATCGTGGCCAGCGCCGCGCTCGTGTTCGCGATTTCGCTGGGCTTCTACGTCAGCCCTGTGCTGCTCGGCGGCGCCCAGACGCCGTTCATGGCCAGCTACATCCAGGACTACATCTTCACCTTCTTCGACTACCCGCTCGCCGCGGCGGCCTCGGTGATCCTGCTTGCGGTGGCGCTCGCCGCGCTAGCGCTCGCGCTGCGCCTGGTGGGGCGCGAGCGCCTGGCGAGGGCTGTGGCGTGAGGCTCGACCGGCTCACGGGAGCCCTCGGCGGGGTCGTGGTCGGCCTCGTGGCGCTGCTGATGCTCACGCCGGCGGTCCTGGTTGCGGTGCTGTCGTTCTCGGGTGACGCCTACTTCGACTTTCCCCCCCACTCGTGGGGCCTGCGCCAGTACCGAACCCTGCTCGAAGATCCCCAGTGGGGCTCGGCGCTGTGGCTGTCGGTGAAGATCGCCGTCCCCGTCGCCCTGCTCGCGGCGCTGGTGGTCGTGCCGACCCTGTTCGCCGTCCACCGCAGTCGCCTGCCGTGGCGGCACGCGTTGCAGTTCGGTGGCCTGACGGGGATCATCCTGCCGATCTCCGCTTACGCGGTGGCGCTGTACGGGGTGTTCGCGCAGACGGGGCTGCTGGGCACCTATCTTGGTCTGGTGCTTGCCGACCTGATGCTGGCGATCCCCGTGATGCTCGTGGTGACCACGGCGGCCATGAGCCGCATTCCGGTGGAGCTGGAGCTCGCGGCGATGGTCGCGGGCGCGGGACGCGCGCGGGCGTGGCTGGGGATCACCATCCCGCTCCTGTACCCCGCGATCCTCGCCGGGATGGTGCTCGCGTTCGTCGCCAGCTTCGACGAGGCGGTGTTCGTCAATTTCCTCGGCGGCGCCGGGCTCGAAACGCTCCCCAAGGCGATCCTGGACTCGGTGCGCTTCGGGCTCGACCCGGTGATCACGGCGATCGCCACGCTCCTGATGCTCGCCACCAGCGCCGTGATGCTGCTCGCGGTGTGGCTCGCGAGGCGGCGGTGAGCGACCGGGAGCCCGCGCTCGACGTCCGCGCGCTCAGCAAGAGGTTCGGCTCGACCACGGCTCTGGAGGGCCTCGACCTGCAGGTGCGTGCCGGCGAGCTACTGACCCTGCTCGGCCCGAGCGGCTCCGGCAAGACGACGCTGCTGAAGATCGTCGCCGGCTTCGAGTCCCCCACCGGCGGGCGGGTGCTGCTGCGCGGGCGCGACATCTCGCGCCTCTCCCCCGCGCGGCGCGGGGTGGGGATGGTCTTCCAGCACTACGCCCTCTTCCCGCACATGACTGTCGCGCAGAACCTCGCCTACGGCCTGAAGGTCCGCCGCCGGCCGCGCCACGAGCGCGAGTGCCGCGTCGAGCAGCTGCTCGAGCTCCTGCATCTGCAGGGCCTCGCCGAGCGCTACCCGCGCCAGCTCTCGGGCGGGCAGCAGCAGCGCGTGGCGCTGGGGCGGGCGCTCGCGTACGACCCCGAGATCGTCCTGATGGACGAGCCCCTCGGGGCGCTCGACCGCACGCTGCGCATCGAGATGGAGCACGAGATCCGGCGCCTGCACCAGGAGCTGGGCGCGACGATCGTGTACGTCACCCACGACCAGCAGGAGGCGCTGGCACTCTCGGATCGAATCGCGATCCTGCGCGACGGTCGCCTGGTCGGACTGGGCACTCCCGAGCAGCTCTTCCAGCGGCCCACCAACAGCTTCGTGGCGGAGTTCTTCGCCAGCGCCAACCTGCTCGCCGTCGAAGAGCATGTGCTCGACTCCGACGGCAGCGCCCGCGTGCGCTGCGCCGGCGTAGAGATCCGCTGCCCCACGACCGCCCTCCCCGGCGGGTCGTCGCTGCTCGCCGTCCGCCGCCGCAGCCTGCGCCGCCGTCCCTCCGAGGGGGCGCTGAGCCTGCGGGGAGTCCTCACCGAGGCCCGGCTACTCGGCGACGCCCGGGAGGTGTCCCTACAGATCCCCGGCCTCGGCAGCGTGGTGGCGGTAATGGACGCCGCCGAGTGCGAGGATCTGCGCGTGGGGGACCACACTGAGCTCTACGCGCCGGCCGGCGAGCCGGTGCTCGTGCCGGTGCTGAATGGCTGAGCCCGCGAGCACCGCCGCCGGCGAGGCGCTCTACGAGCGCGCTCTGCGACGGCTCCCCGGCGGTAGCACGAGGAGCACGCTGTTCGTGCCCCCGCACCCGCCCTACGCCGCCCGCGGGGAGGGGTGGCGGCTGCTCGACGTCGATGGGCACGAGCTGATCGATCTGCACGCCAACAACAGCTCGCTCGTCCACGGCCACGCATTTGCCCCCGTCGTGCGCGCCGCCTGCACCGCGCTTGCCGACGGCTCGGCCTTCGGGCTCCCCACCGCGGCCGAGGTGGAGCTGGCCGAGTGCCTGGCGGGGCGGCTCCCCTGGACCGAGCGCTGGCGCTTCGCGTCCTGTGGGAGCGAGGCGGTGATGATGGCCGTGCGCGTCGCCCGCGCCGCCACCGCCCGCGACGGGCTGCTGTGTTTTGCGGACTGCTACCACGGCAGCTGGGACGCCGTCGTCCAGCCGGCTGCCCCCGGCGTGCCCGCCGCCGCCCAGCAGGACGTGCTGAGGCTGCCCTTCGGCGACGAGGGGGCGTTCCTGGCGGCACTCGAGCGGCACGGGGAGCGTCTGGCGTGTGTGCTTCTCGACCTGATGCCTCACCGGGTTGGCCTGCGCCCTGCAGAGCCCGCGTTCGCGACGCTCGTGCGCGAGGAGACCGCCCGCCGCGGCATCGCGCTGATCCTCGACGAGGTCATCACGGTGCGGGCCGCCGTCGGGGGCATGCAGCAGACCTATGGGATCGAGGGCGATCTTGTCGTGCTCGGCAAGCTGATCGGCGGCGGCTTGCCGATCGGGGCGCTCGGGGGGCGCGCGGAGCTGATGGACGTGTTCGATCCCCGCCGGCACGACGCCGTGGCGCAGAGCGGCACGTTCACCGCCAATCCCGTCTCGATGCGCGCCGGGGCGGCAGCGCTGGATGCCCTCGACGCCGCGGCGATCGCCCGGATCGACGCGCTCGGGGAGCAGCTGCGGACGAGGCTGATCGCGCTTGGATACACCGTGACCGGACAGGGCTCGCTGCTCAGGGTCCACGTCCCCGATCAGGTGGATCTGTGGTGGCGGCTGTACCGAGAGGGCGTGTTGATCGCCGCGAGCGGGCTGGCGTGCGTCTCCACGCCGATGGATGAGGCCGTGATCAAGCGCTCCCTCGGCGCATTCGAGCGCGCGCTGTGAGACCTTCGGTGTGCGTGGTCGGCGCCGGGGCGATCGGCCTGGCGAGCGCGCTCGCCCTCGCACGCCGTGGCGCCACGGAGGTGACGGTGCTCGAGGCGCGCCACCCCGCAGCGGGCTCCTCGGGGCTGTCGGTGGGGATCGTCGAGACGCAGTACCCGCTGCCGCTGGACATCGAGCTGCGCGTGCGCTCGATGGAGCTGTTTGGCGAGCTCGAGCGCGAGCACGGGTTGCGGATCGTGCGCAACGGCTACCTGCGCCTCGCCCGCTCCCCCGCGGCACTGGCGATCTTCGAGGAGAGCGTGCGGGTGCAGCGCTCGCTGGGGGTGCGAGACGCGCGCGTCCTCGACCGCGACGGGGTCGCCCGACTGGTCCCGGACATGGCCGTGGGGGATGTTGACGGCGGCCTGTATGGCCCGAGTGACGGCTTCCTCGACGGCCATCTCTACTGTGGTCTGTTGGCGCAACTGGCGCAGGCTCGGGGGGTCCGGGTGCTGAGCGGCCACGAACTGGTGGGCGCATACCGGTTGGCGGGTGGCCGTGAGCCGCCCGGTGGCCACGGCGGTCCGGGTGGCGGGTGGCGCCTGCGCACGGCCGTGGGGGAGTTCGTCTGCGACTACGTGGTCGATGCCGCCGGACCGTGGGCCGCGCGTGTGGCGGCGCTGCTCGGCCACGAGATGCCGCTCTCTCCCCAGCGCCACCAGGCCGTGGTGGTGCACCTCCCGCGCGAGCTTCCCTACGTGATGCCCTCTGTCACCGACTACACCCCCGGCTCGGGCGAGCGCGGCCTGTACTTCCGCCACGAGCGAGCGCGCACGCTGATCGCGGGACTGCACACCGAGGAGGCGCTCGCACCGGTTGCTGACCCTGACCACTACGCCCGGGGGGCCGACCCGGAGTTCCTGGAGGCGGTGGCAGAGCGTCTCGCCGCCCGCCTGCCGTCGCTCGCGGACGCGCGCCTTGCCCAGGGGTGGGCGGGTCTCTACCCGGTCAGCCCCGACGGACTGCCCCAGGTGGGGCCGCTCCCCGGCTGCCCGGGAGCGATCCTCGCCGGCGGGGCGGGCGGGGCTGGAATTCAGCTCTCCCCCGCGATCGGCGAGCTCGTCGCCGACTGGATCCTCACCGGCGAGCCGCGCGCGGTGAGCGCCGCCGCCCGCCTGGCGCCAGATCGATATTCTGGCGTCCTCCGATCCGTGGAACCGACTTGATGTCCCTTCGTCCACCCCTACCACTCGTGCCCTCCCAAGCATGACACCACCCCCCGAACCGGTGATCCTCGCCGCCGTGCGCACCCCGGTGGGACGCTACGGCGGAGCGCTCGCGCACGTGCGGCCCGACGACCTCGCGGCGATCGCGCTGCGCGCCGCCGTGGAGCGCGTGCCGAGCCTCGACCCGGGTGAGATCGAGGAGGTGTACCTCGGCTGTGCCAACCAGGCCGGCGAGGACAACCGCAACGTCGCGCGCATGGCGCTGCTGCTCGCCGGCCTGCCGCAGGAGATCCCGGGCATCACCGTCAACCGGCTGTGCGCCTCGGGCCTCGCCGCCGTGGTGTGCGCCTGCCAGGCGATCCGCGCCGGTGAAATCGGACTGGCGGTGGCGGGGGGCGTGGAATCGATGAGCCGCGCGCCGTTGGTGATGGGCAAGGACGAGAAGGCGTTCGCGCGCGGCGAGCGCACGGTGTACGACACGACGATCGGCTGGCGCTTTCCCAACCCGGCGATGGCGGAGCTGTTCCCGCTGGAGGGCATGGGCGAGACCGGCGAGAACGTCGCCGAACGCTGGGGCGTGAGCCGCGCCGACCAGGACGCCTTCGCGCTGGAGAGCCAGCGCCGCTGGGCGGCAGCCGACGCTGCCAGGCGCTTCGCCGAGGAGCTCGTGCCGGTGGGCGAGTGCGTGCGCGACGAGCACCCCCGCCCAAGCTCGACCCCCGAGGCGCTGGCGAAGCTGCGCGCGGTGTTCCGCGAGGGCGGGACGGTCACCGCAGGCAACTCCAGCGGCGTCAATGACGGCGCGGCGGCCCTGGTGGTCGCGAGCGCCGCGATGGCCGAGCGGCTCGGCGCTGAACCGCTCGTGCGCTTCGTCGGCTCGGCCGCCGCCGGGGTCGATCCGCGTGTGATGGGCATCGGCCCGATCCCGGCGGTGCGCAAGCTGCTGGCGCGCACCGACACCGCCGTGGAGCAGATCGACCTCGTCGAGCTCAACGAGGCGTTCGCCTCGCAGAGCCTCGCGGTGATCCGCGAGCTGGGGCTGGACCCCGCGCGCGTGAACGTCAATGGCGGCGCGATCGCGATCGGGCACCCGCTCGGCATGAGCGGCGCGCGCCTTGTGGTCAGCCTCGCCCACGAGCTGCGCCGCCGCGACGCCCACCTCGGCCTCGCCACGCTGTGCGTGGGCGTGGGGCAGGGGCAGGCGGCGCTGTTCTCTCGCTGAGCTAGGCAAGGCCGGCTGTCGCGGCCGATACCCCGCATGCCGCGCCGCCCTCGCCCGCGACCGTGTACCGAGCGTCACCCTGCCCGCCCGTGTGCAGCCGACCGAATAGGGCGACACTCGCTGCGCTCGCATCCCCGATTCGGCCAGCAGCGCTAATGCGAGCCGGAAACGCTGCCGATGTAGGTCGGGTGACGCTCCGTCTCCGCTCTCGCCCGATGCCCGTCCTCGTGCGCAGGCTGGCGCTTGCCACCGCCGCTCTGGGCGCGCTGGCGCTCTCCCCGGCGGTCGCTCCCGCAGGCGCCCTGGTGACGGAAGCCGGCGGGCCCAAGGTGGGGCTGCAGCCCCGCAGCACCCTGCTGTTCGCGGGGGAGACCGCGAAAGCCGGCGTGCCCCTGTACCCGAAAGACCCGGCGTACCCCGAAAAGTTCGCCAATCCCAGCGGCGCCCCGGTGCTCGCCTCCAGCCGCGTGTACGCAATCTATTGGGACCCCACCGACAACTACCACGGCGACTGGCAGGGCTCGATCGACACCTTCATGCAGGCGATGGGCTCCGGCAGCGGCTCGCTCGGAAGTGTGTTCGCGGTCGACTCCCAGTACACCGACGCCGCCAACCAGCACGCCTCCTACCGCTCCACGTTCATGGGGGCGGTGACTGACACCGAAAAATACCCGGCCGCCACCTGCACGGATCCGAACCCGTTGTTGGGCACGAGCTCCCCGGCCCATGAACCCAACCAGATCGCTTGTCTTACCGACAAGCAGATCCACGTCCAGCTCGAATCGTTCGTCAGCCAGCACTCGCTGCCAAAGGGGATGGGCACGATCTTCTACGTGCTGACCCCACCGGGGGTGACGGTGTGCCTCAACGAAGCGGGCGGCCCCACTGGGCACTGCTCGGACTACCACCAAGCCTCCTTGGAAGCAGGCGAAACAAAAGCGGAGGAAGAAGCGAAGCTAAAAGAAGAAAAGGAAAGCTACGAAAACAGCTTCTGCAGCTACCACTCCGACATCAATGCGGACAAAGCTCCGAACGGCGACGCGAGCACGATCCTCTACGCCGTGATTCCGTGGACCGCCGGCGGCATCGGCGACTATGGTCTGGGCTTTCTGGGCGAGAAGTCGATGTCGCCCGGCTACCCGTGCCAGGATGGCGGGATCAATCCGATCAGCAAGCCGCAGATCGAGCAGCCGGAGAAACCAAAGACGCTCACCGAAAAGGAACAAGAAGAATTCAACAGCGCGAAACCCGAAGAAAAAGCGCAGAAAGAAAAAGAACGGGAACTCGAAGGACCCCACGTCGAGGAGCCCAACCAGCTGCTCAACGAAGTCGGTCCGGACGGCGCTCACGACCATGGTCTGTCTGATGTGATCATCAACCAGATCGCGGTGGAGCAGCAGAACACGGTCACCGACCCGCTGCTCGACGGGTGGCAGGACTCGGTCGGCAACGAGGCCACCGACGAGTGCCGCAACTTCTTTGCCAGCGGGGGTGTGGGCGGCAGCGCGTCGGCGAACGAATTCACCGACGCGGGGACGCTGTACAACCAGAAGGTGGGGACCGAGAGCTACTACCTCAACAACGCCTTCGACCTGGCTGCCCTGAAGCTGCCCTATCCCGGGGTCCCCTGTCTCGGGGGGGACAATCTGGTGCCCCAGTTCACGGCCCCCAACCCCGTCAACTCCGAAGAAATCGTGGGCTTCGACGGGATGGAGTCCGACATCGCGCTTGATGCGGGCACGGCGTACAACGCCAAAGGCGAAGCGCAGCCCACCTACGCCACGTACACCTGGAACTTCGGCGACGGCACGCCCACGGTCTCGGGGTACGCGCCCGGCCAGGCCCCGGGGAACCCGCCGTCGTCGCTCTGCGAAGCGCCATGGTTGCCGCCGTGCGCGGGCAGCACGTTCCACTCCTACAAGTACGGCGGCGAATATGAAGTAACGCTGACCGTCACGGACGTTGGCGGCAACACGGCCACAACCGCTCAGAAGATCAAGGTTGTGGGTCCGCCCGCGCCGGGGACGCCGGGCTCGGGCGGCTCCGGGACGGGCGTCGGCTCGGGCATCCTCACGCCGGGCAGCTCGGGCGGCCCTGGTGGCTCCTCCTCGCTCCCCCGCCCGGTCGCGACCGCGGCCGCGATGTCGAGCTCGCTAAAGCAGGTCGTGCGCAACGGCCTGCTGGTTCACTACACCGTCAACGAGCAGGTAGCGGGCCGCTTCGAAGTGCTGCTGGAAGCCGCCGCCGCCCACCACCTGGGGATCGCAGGGCCGGTCGCGACCAACCTGCCGGCCGGCTCGCCGAAGTCGCTGGTGATCGGCCACGCGCTGCTGGTCACCACCAAGGGCGGCAAGAGCTCGGTGAGGATCAAGTTCTCAAAGAGCGTCGCCAAGCACCTGCGCCACGCGCACAAGGTGAAGCTCACGCTGCGCCTCACCGCGCGCAACGCCTCCGCGCAGAACCCGCTGTTCACCACGGTGATGAGCACCGTGGAACTGCGCCGCTGAGGTCCCAGACCTCCCTCGCAAGAACTCCCCGCGGTGAGCCGCCACCGACCGGCTCTGGCCAGCCATGGTAAGAAGGGAGGCGCGTGGTGTGCCCTAAAACCCCGGTGGGTGGCGCGCGACGAACCCCGCGTTGGAGCGGATTTCCGGCTGCCAGCGCGAGGCGTAGGGGCCGGAGCGCCCGACCGTGTCGAAGCGCATCCAGCGCCCGCCGACGTTCACGTACATGTAGACGTGGCCGGCGTTGGCGTAGATCGTGATCCACTTCCCGGGCCCCGGTTCGCCCCAGCTCTCCAGCGTCCCTGAGGTCTCCGGCGCGCTCAACAGGCCGCCCGCGGCCAGCGCGTAGGAGACTGAGCCCGAGCAGTCGTAGGAGTTGCTGACGAACGAGGCGTGCCCGCCCCCGTACACGTAGGGAAAGTCGGCGATCGCGTTGGCGCCGGCGATCACCCGCTGCACGACTTCGGGGATGCCCGCGGGGATCGGGATCGTGCCGTTGCCGCCGACGGAGTCGCCGCCGGGCACCGTCGCGACGGTGGCGTGAGCCTGCGCGCGCGCGGCGCTTTCGAGCGCGTGCATGCGGCCCAGCTCGGCGCGCACTTCGGCGTTGGACTGCGCGCCGGGCGCGACGTATGCTTCGGCGACTTTGGCGGGGGTGGCGGCGGCGGAGTGGTGCACCGTCCCCGACACCGGGAAGCTCTTGCCTTCTTCGGGGTCGCGCACCTCGGCGACCGGCTTGGCCGAGGCGAGCTCTACCTTGCGGGGCGCCGTTACCGTGCTGGCGACCTTCACCGCCGCCGTGCGGGAATGCGCCGCGGCGTGGTGGGAGGGGGAGGAGGGGACGACAAGTGCCGCCACCGCGCCCGCCACCGCGGCGACTCCCATCGCCACAGCAACCCGACGGCGCGAAAAGCCCAAGCGCGGGCTGGCAGGTTCAGATGCGGGCACGCTGTCTGCCCCTTGCTGGACTCTCACCCCTGCAAGGCTAGCGCGCGCACCTTGGGCCGGCGCCGCTGCGGTTGGCACGCTATACGGGCGCGGGGTTGCGGACTCCTCCTGGAGAAGTGTCGCTAGGCTGGGCGTATGCAAGACGAGGCCACGGCCGTGGAGATGCCGCGCGCGGGCATCTCTGCGGGCGCCGAGATCAGACCGCACGCACGCCTGCTGCACGGGATGCGCAAGCCCGCCAACTGGCTGCAGCTGGTGCGCTTTGGGATCGTCGGCGGCAGCGGGTTCGTCGTCAACATCGCCGTGTACGCGCTGTGCGTGCACGCGCTGGGCATCGACTACCAGGTGTCCAGCGTGCTCGCATGGCTGGTGGCGGTGCTGAACAACTTCGTGCTCAACCGTCACTGGACCTTCGACGCGGCCGCGGGCAGCGCGCGCCTGCAGGCGATGCGCTTCTTCCTCGTCAGCCTCGTGGCGGAGGGCTTCAGCCTGGGCCTGCTGACGATCTTTGTAGAGAGCGCGGGGATCGAGAAGGTGGCGGCGCAGGCGCTGGCGGTGGCGGCGGTGATGCCGCTGAACTTCCTCGGCAACAAGCTCTGGAGCTTTCGGGCGCGGGCCTGAGCACCGGCCGAAAGCGCCGTTCGCAGCCCTAGCGGGTACCTATACTCTGGATTCCCCCCCACCGCGGAGGAACGGCAGTGCAGGAGATGGTCATCTACGGCGTCAGTTTCGACATGGTCGGCAAGCAGCCGATCGTGCTGTTGAAGACGGTCGAGGGCAACAGGTTCCTCCCGATCTGGATCGGCCACCCCGAGGCGGCGTCGATCCTGATGAAGCTGCAGGGCGCCAGCACGCCGCGGCCGATGACGCACGACCTGCTATGCGACGTGCTCGGCGAGCTGGAGGTGCGCTGTACGCAGGTCGCCGTCACGGAGCTGCGCGAGAACACGTTCTTCGCCTCGATCACGCTCTCGGTCAACGGCCGCGAGCTCGAGATCGACTCCCGCCCCAGCGACGCGATCGCGCTCGCGGTGCGCAGCGGCGCGCCGATCTTCGCGGCCGAGGAGGTGATCGCGGAGTCGGCGATCGAATTCGAGCAGAACGAGGAGGAGTCGGAGGACGTGGTCGAACAGTTCAAGGAGTTCCTGGACCAGGTGAGTCCCGAGGACTTCGCCGCAGGCGATTCATGATCTGGGAGGGGGCCTTTTGCAGGAGGGGGGCGGGCCCCCCTCCTGACCTCCCAAAAGCAGTCCCACCCACCCGGGCCTGCCCTCCCCCAACTGAGTCGTGGAGGAGTCGGAGGACGTGGTCGAACAGTTCAAGGAGTTCCTGGACCAGGTCTCACCAGAGGACTTTGCCGCAGGGGACTCCTGAGGAGGTAGGGCTGGGGATCGTCCGCGCGGGTATCTGCGCGAGCCACGGTGGTGGGCGCCGGGCCTCCATGCCCGGCGACCGAGCGTGCTGGCTTCGACCGATTGAGAATGCTCCGCTCTACCGTGTGAAGGCGCTCGCGAGAAT
Source organism: uncultured Solirubrobacterales bacterium (assembly GCA_963791485.1). GTDB lineage: Bacteria > Actinomycetota > Thermoleophilia > Solirubrobacterales > Solirubrobacteraceae > Palsa-744. Next base: position 528,073 of record CAWBSO010000001.1, on the reverse strand, counting down.
CCGTGCCACCAGCGTGTCGAAGCCGATCCCCGCGGCGTCCGCCGCCTGCGGCAGGAGGCTGGTTTCGGTAAGGCCGGGCACCACATTGGTCTCCAGCACCGTCGGCTCCTCGCGCTCCTCTGCCAGCATCAGATCCACCCGCGCCACGCCGTGGCAGCCGAGCAGCCGGTACACCTCCAGCGCCAGCTGCTGCGCCCGCGCGGCGATCTCCGCGGGCAGCTCGGCGGGGCACACGAACGTGGTCATGCCGATCTCGTAGCGCGACTCGTAGGCGTAGAAGTCCTGCTCGCGCGGGATCGCCTCGACCACCGGCAGCGCCTGCGGCTCGTGGGTGGGTCGGATTCCATCGGTGCCGTCCAGCACCGACACGGCGAGGTCGCGCCCCTTCACGTAGCGCTCTGCCAGCACCCGATCGTCGTAGGAGAAGGCAGCCACCAGCGCGCTCGGCAGCTCGGTGGCGTCGGGCGCAAACTTCACGCCCAGCGCGGAGCCGCCGTGGGCGGGCTTCACCACCAGCGGATACCCGGGACTGCGCTGCAACTCGTCGAGCGCCTCGGCGAGTCCCAGTCCCTCAAGCGCATCCTCGGCAAACGCGCGGAAGGCGGGCGTGGGAACGCCCGCCTCGCCCATCAAGTGCTTGGCGAGCGCCTTGTCGGTGGCGCGCGTGCAGGCGCTCGGCCCCGACCCGGTATAGGGGATGCCGAGTAGCTCCAGCAGCCCCTGCACGGTGCCATTCTCGCCGTCGCTGCCGTGCAGCGCGACGAACACCGCGTCGGGGGCCTGCTCGCGCAGGCGCGCCACCAGCTCCGGCCCGGTGTCCAGCGCCAGCGCCTCGTGCCCGGCGCGGCGCAGTGCCTCCTGCACGTGCATCCCCGAGCGCAGCGATACGCCGCGCTCCAGCGAGCGCCCGCCCTGCAACACCGTCACCCTCATCGGCCGCCGGCGCGCCGCCGCCGCAGCTCCACCACGTCGGCGAGGCCCTTCTCGCCGCGTGGCTCGCCGGGCGTCGCCTCATGCACCGCGCCCGGCTGCCCCAGCTCGCGCCCCGGCCTGCCGTCGGGTGTCGCGGGCGCAACCGCGGGTCCCGGCGCGCGCGTCGTCGAACGCCGCGGCCGCGGCGTTTTGGTGACCGCGCCGAATACTCGCATCGGCCTCTCGGCCATTGCGGCGATCCGTCCAATCCCCTCGCGGATCTCCTCCTCCGGCAGGCCGGCGAAATTCAGACGCATCGATGAGGAGCCCTGCCGCCCCTCCGCATCCATGTAGGCGGCGCGCCCCGGCACGAACGCCACGTTGGTGCACTGCGCCAGCAGGTTGGTGGTGTCGATGTACGGCGGCAGCGTCGCCCAGATGAACAGACCGCCCTGCGGCGTCGTCCAGTGGGCCTCCTCGCCGAAGTGCTTGCGCAGGGCCGCCAGCATTACATCGCGACGGCGCGAGTACAGCTCCCGTAGCTCCCGCAGATACCCGCGCCAGTCGGACTCGGCGAAGTACCTCGCCACGAACAGCTGGGTCATCGAGGATGAACAGAGGTCGGCGCCCTGTTTGCCGAGGTTGAGCTTCTCCAGCACCGGTCGCGGCGCCACCGCCCAACCGAGGCGGATGCCGGGAGAGAGGATCTTCGAGAAGGTCCCCAAGTAGATAACGAAGTCTGACTTGCCGCTCCTGCCGGAGTTGGCGGCGTCCAGCGAGTACAGCGTCGGCAGCGGCTCACCCTCGTAGCGCAAAAGCCCATAGGGGTTGTCCTCCAGCACCAGCAGCTCCCGTTCGCGCGCGATCTCCACCAGCCGCCGGCGGCGCTCCAGCGACATCGTCACGCCGCCCGGGTTCTGGAAGTTGGGGATCGTGTAGATGAACTTCGGCCGCCGGTTCTCCGCTTGCAAGCGGTCGAGGGCGGCCTCCAGCGCGTCGATCGGCATCCCCTCTGCGTCCATCTCGATCTGCACCACGTCCGCCTGGTAGGCCCCGAACGTGGGCACCGCGCCAGGGTAGGTGGGGGCCTCGGCGACGATCACGTCGCCGGGGTCGATCAGCGTCTTGCAGACGAGGTCGATCACCTGTTGGCCGCCGGTGGTGACGATCATCTCCTCGGTGCCCACGGAGGTGCCCTCCTCGGCCATCACCTGCACGATGCACTCCATTGTCGCCGCCATCCCCTCGGTCGGCCCGTACTGCAACGCCCGCGCCGTGGAGTCGGCGGCGACGTGCGCCATCAGCTTCGCGTACAGCTCGGGCGGGAACGTCGAGGTGTCGGGCAGCCCGCCGGCGAGCGAGATCACCTCGGGCCGTTCGGTGAGGGCCATCATCTCGCGCATCGCCGAGGAGCGCATCCCGCGCGTGCGCGCGGCGAACAGCCGCTCGTAGCGGGCTAGCTCGTGCGCGGTGGGGCGAGCCCCGCGGCTGGGTGGGTGCTCATCCTCTATCGTCATGGCGCCTCAGACCGTAGCGCACGCGCGCGAGCGCGTTGCAAGCACGACACCGGATCCAGAACCGGCCCCGAAAACGACACCACCTACCCACCCCCTCGCAGCCGCTTTAGCGGCGGAGAGCCCTCCCACCCATACAAGCCCCCGACCATGAATGGCCTCGTCTTTAGCGAGAAGGGGGCAGGCCCCCCTCCCGACCTCCCCCCAGATAAATGAACGGCCTCGTCTTCTACATCGGTCTCGGCCTCGGTTTGGCGCTCGCAGCCGGGCTGCGGCCGTTCATGCCGGCGCTGCTCGCCGGGGCGCTCGCGTCTGCCGATGCGCTCGGCGTCAGCTTCGCGCACGGCGCCTTCCACTTCCTGCAAGACGACTGGTGGCTGCTCGCCGTGTGTGTCGCGTTGGCGCTCGCCTACGCGCTGCAGCCTGCTGCTTGGGCTGGCGCCGATCGTCGACCCTAGCGACCGCGCGCAGCGCCCCGACCCGCTCGGCGCCGCGCTTGCCGGGGTGGGGATCGGCACGGGGATGCTGCTGTTCGCGGGGACGCTCGCCGCGCACGGTGACGCCGCCTGGCCGGGGTTGGTGGGCGGCTTCTTCGCGGTGGGTCTCTCCCAGCGCGCCTGCTGGCCGGTGATCGCCCGCACGCGGGTGCGTCTCCCCGACCGCGCGGCGCGGGAGGCGCTGACGGTCTACCTCGACGCGGCCTCGCTCGTGGTCGCGGCGCTCGTCGCGCTGTTGCACCCGCTCGGCTACGTCGCGCTCGCGCTGTGCGGATGGCTGTTGCTCGCCGACCGGCGCCGCGCCGGACGCAAGTACGCCGGCCTGCGCATCCTCGGACGGTGAAGGCGTGTCGGCGAGCGATCGCTCCTCTGCCCGCGCATAGGACCACCGCGAGTCGATGACCCCACCCAAGCTCGTCCTCTGTGTGATCGATGCGATGGCGCCCGAGATGCTCGAGCGGGCGGTCGCCGAGGGCGCCGCGCCGACACTCGGCGAGCTGATGCGCCGTGGGCTTTACGTTCCCGACTGCGCCGCTGCCTTCCCCTCGGTGACACCGGTGTGCGCCGCCTCGATTACGACCGGCGCCGGCCAGGAGCGCCACTTGATCCCGGCGATGAACTGGTACATGCGCGAGGAGGCCCGCTACGTAGAGTACGGCTCCTCCTTCCGCGCCTCGCAGCGCTTCGGGATCGCGCGCCAGCTGACCGACACGGTCTACAACATGAACCGCGCCCACCTCGCGCCCGAGCCGCTGACGGTGTTCGAGGCGCTCGACGACGCGGGCGTGCGCACCGCCGGCACGACCTACCTGATCTACCGCGGCCGCCACCGCCACGAGCCCCAGCGTGACTCCGCGCTCACGCGCATCGCCTCCGCCACCTTGCTGCGCCACGCGGTGATGGGCCCTCGCGAGCTGTTCTACGCCGACATCTTTGCCTCGCGCCGCACCGGCTGCCGCTCGGGCCTGGGGATGCCCGGCGTGCGCGACCAGCACTCCGGCTGCGTCGCCGCCTACATGGTCGAGCACGACCTGTTCGACTTCCTGCTGCTCTCGCTGCCCGACAACGACTGGTACTCCCACAAGCACGGCCCCGAGGGGCAGCTGCGCTCGCTGGCGCTGGCCGACCAGCAGCTCGCGCGCATGATGGCGCCCGCGGGCGGTGTCGAGCGCTTCTTGGAGACGCATGCGATGGTGGTGATGGCCGACCACTCGCAAGCCCCCGTGCGCGCCACGGTTGCGCTGCAGGACGCGCTCTCTGAGTTCGACGTGCTGGAGCCCGGCCGCAGCGGGCGGGGCTCTGGCGCCCAGGCCGCAAAGGCATCGACAGCCGGCGAGGCGCCGGCTTCGCATGCGAGCGGGGCGGGCAGGGCTCAAATCGCCGTCTGCCCGACCCAGCGCGCGGCGATGGTGTACGTGCTCACCGAGTCTCACCATGATGCGCTGCGCTCTGACGTCGTGCGCCGCGCGTTGGCGCTCGACGGCGTGGAGCTCGTGATGTGGTTGGAACGTGACGTCCACGGCGCACCTGCCGAGGGCGTGATCGCGCGGCCCTCGATCGGCGAGCTGCGCTTCCGGCCCGGCGGGGACGTGCGCGACGCGCGGGATGGACGGTGGAGCTTGGAGGGCGAGTTGGCGGTGCTCGGCGCGACTGTGCGCGACGGTGTGTTGAGCACGCCCGAGCATCCCGACGCGCTTGCGCGCGTGTGGTCGGCGTTGAGCTGCCCCACCTCGGGCGATGTGCTGCTCTCGGCGGAGCCCTTTCACGAGTTCCTCGACTGGGGTCGCCAGGGGCACGTGGGCGGCGGCAGTCACGGCTCGCTGCGCGGCGAAGATTCGCTCGGCGCGTTGATCCTCAGTGGCGTCGATCCGGATGCCCATCCACCCGGGCGAGCATCCGATCCCACGCCCGCGCAGTGGTCGATTCGTGATGTCGCCCCGCTGGTTCTCAGTCACTTCGGCGTCGCTGCCAATTGAACCTTTGGCTTTGCGGGGCGGGTACCCTCGCACTGTGCGCCGCTTCCTCGCAGCGACTCTCCTGGTGGGTGCCTGCCTGCTCCAGATAGCCACCCCAGCCGAGGGCGCTGCCCAGCACGCGGTTGCGACCGGGCACACAGCCACCGCGAGGCAGCTGACCACGGGGCTGCGCACACATATCGGCGCCACCGCCACGACCACCACCTCGGAAACGCCGGTGCCGGTCGCGCCCTCGATCGTGCCCCCCAAAGGCCGGCGGCTCTCCCCCGACGATGTCCTCGAAATCGCCGGCCGGCTGCCGAGGATGCGCCGCGTGCGGGCTGACTACCCCGGCTCCTACGATGGCGCCTACCTGAAAGGCCCCGGCCGCTGGCAGGTCAGCTACTTCTCCCACAAGGGCAAAGAAATCGGCCAGGTGATCATCGCCGACGCGACCGGGCGGGTGCTCGAACAGTGGACCGGCTTCCAGGTGGCATGGACGATGGCACGGGGCTACCCCGGGGCCTTCGGGCGCCACGTCAACGCGCTCTACGTGTGGCTGCCGCTGTGCGCGCTGTTCCTGCTGCCGTTCATCGAATGGCGCCACCCGTTCGCGCTGCGCCACCTCGACCTACTGATGCTGCTCTCCTTCTCGGTGTCGCTTGCGTACTTCAACCACGGCGAGATCTACAAATCAGTTCCCCTCACCTACCCGCCGCTGATCTACCTGCTGGTGCGGATGTTGCTGCTGCTGCGATCCGGCGCCGGGGGGTTGGGCTCGGCCCGCGTGGCGAATACGGCTGGGAGTGACTCGGCTGGGCGGGAATCTCCACTGAAGCTGTGGATCCCCGCGCCCTGGCTGGCGGTGGGGGTGGTGTTCCTGCTCGGCTTTCGCATCGGCCTGAACGTCACCGACGGGAACGTGATCGACGTCGGCTACGCGGGCGTGATCGGCGCGCAGCGGATCGCGGATGGCAAGCCGCTGTACGGACACTACCCCTCCAACAACGAACACGGCGACACCTACGGGCCGGTCAACTACGAGGCGTACGTGCCCTTCGAGCTCCTCTTCGGGTGGAGCGGCCTGTGGGATGACCTGCCCGCCGCGCACGCCGCCGCGATCGCCTTCGACCTGCTCGCGGTCGGGTTGATCTTCCTGCTCGGGCTGCGCATCCGCGGCCCCACGCTGGGGGTCGCGCTCGCCTACGCGTGGGTCTCCTACCCCTTCACGCTGTTCGTGCTGGAGAGCAACTCCAACGACGCGCTCGTGGCGGTGCTGCTGCTGGCGGTGCTGCTCGTCGCCTCCTCGCCGCCCGCGCGCGGGGTGTTCGCCGCGCTCGCCGGCCTCACCAAGCTCGCCCCGCTGGCGCTCGCGCCGCTGCTGGCCACGCACGGGCTGCGAGATATCCAAGCCCGCCCGGGCAGCCAATCAAATTGGCGCGCGCGGGCGCTCGCGTTGTTCGTGCTCGCCTTCGTGCTCACCGCCGCGGTCGTCTCGATTCCGGCGCTAACGCACGACTCGCTGCACGAGATCTACGAGCGCACGATCGTCTACCAGTCCAACCGCGGGGCGCCCTTCTCGGTGTGGGGGCTGTACGGCGGCATGAAGGGGTGGCAGACGGTCACGCAGATCGCCGCCGTCGCGCTGGCGTTGGGCCTCGCGGTGCTCCCGCGTCCGCGCGGTATTCCCGCGCTTGCCGCTGCCTGCGCCGCCGTGTTGATCGCGCTGCAACTGGGGCTCGAATACTGGTTCTACCTCTACATCGTGTGGTTCTTCCCGCTGGTGATGGTCGCGTTGCTGGCGCCAGGAGCCCGATTGACCCCCGCCGACCCCACTCCGCTCCTTGCCGCCGACCCACGCGAGGGCGGGCCGCTGGACGTTACGACGCCGGCGCCGCAGGGCGTGGCATCAGAACCTGCTCGATCGAGTCTGCCCGCAGCGGCTTGGAGCAGCGGATCACCACGCCGTTTAGCCACGGGTCCTCCTCGGAGGTCTGAAAGCGCACCGGCATCTGCGTGATCATCGCCTCCAGCGCCAGCTCGCGCTTGACCCCGATCACGCCTCCGCGCGGACCGGTCATGCCGACGTCGGTGATGTACGCGGTGCCGCCTGGCAGCACGCGGGCATCGGCGGTGGGAATGTGCGTGTGGGTGCCGACCACCGCGCTCACGCGCCCGTCGAGGTGCCAGCCGAGCGCGATCTTCTCGCTGGTTGCCTCCGCGTGCATGTCCACCAGGATGTGCTCCACCTCACCGAGCTCCCGCAGCGCCCCGTCGATCTCGACGAACGCCGAGCGCCCCGGGCGCAGGTAGAGACTGCCGCTGAGGTTGACCACGCCGAGGCGCATCCCCTCCGCGCTCTGCACCACGCACACTCCGCGCCCCGGCTGGCCGCGCAGGTAGTTGGCGGGGCGCACGATCCGCGGCTCGGTGTCGAGATATGGGTAGATCTCGCGGTGGTGGTAGGCGTGATTGCCGAGCGTGATCGCGTCGACGCCCGCCGCCAGCAGCTGCTTGGCGGCCTTCGGCGTGATGCCCAGGCCGCCGGCCACGTTCTCGCCGTTGACGACCACGAACGTGGGGTCATAGCGCTCGCGCAGACTTGGCAGGCAGTCGAGCAGCGTGTGCCTGCCGAGGCTGCCGACGAGATCGCCGACGAACAGGATCGTCGCCTCGGCCTCAGCCATACTTGGCCAATGATGGGAGGCATGTGAGCGTCGAGGAGCAGGCCACCGAAGCAGCCCCGCCGCGAGCGCAGGAGCACGAGTTGGTGGACGAGAGCTCGCCCACCCATGCGGACCCTGCGTCGCCCGAGCCCCCGCGCGTGGTGGTCCCCCGCTGGGTGCAGCTGGTGCTGCTGCCGCTGGCGCTGCTCGCGTTGTGGGCGCTGACGCGCGCGGCAGGGAAAGTGTTTGTGATCTTCGTCGTGGCGGCCCTCATCGCGCTGATCCTCAATCCGGCCGTAGCATTCCTCCAGCGCTCGCGTCTCCCCCGCGGCCTGGCGGTGCTCGCCGTGTACGTTGCATTCTTCCTGACCTTGGCCGGCATCGGCTTTCTGCTGGCCAACCCGATCTTCCATCAGGTGCAGTCGTTCACACACAACCTACCCAAGCTAGTCGACGAAGCGAACGAAACCCTGGCCAGTATCCAGAGTTGGCTGAACCGGCACGGCGTCCACGTCAAATTCAAAAAGCAGGGCAAAACGGCGCTGCAGACGATCCAGCAGAAACTCGCCAAGAGCGCCGGCTCGATCGCCTCCTTCGGCGGGGGGCTGATCACCGAAGTGGCCAGCGCGATCTTCGACCTGGTGCTGATCTTCGTGCTCTCCGTTTACATGCTGCTCTACGGCGAACGCATCGGGCGCCTGGTGCGCCGGGCGATGCCCGACGGAGACGGCACGCCCACCGACGACTACCCCACGCTGGCTCAGCACGCGGTCTCGCGCTATGTGGGTGGGCAACTGCTGTTCAGCTTCGTGATGGGCGCATCGACCGGCCTGGCGCTGTACATCTTCGGCGTGATCGGGATCTTCCCCGACGGCCAGAAGTATGCGGTCGCGTTCGCGATGTTCTACGGCGTGATGGAGCTGATCCCCTACATTGGCCCGATCTTGGGCGCGCTGCCGCCGGTGCTGGTGGCGCTGCTCACCGACCCGATCTCCGCGCTGTGGGTGGGACTGCTGTTCGTCGGCCTGCAGCAGCTCGAGGGCCACGTGGTCGCGCCGCAGATATTTGGGCACACGCTGCGGATCAACCCGCTGCTGGTGATCTTCGCGCTGCTGCTCGGCTTGCAGCTCTACGGCGTGGTCGGTGCGCTAGTCGCGCTACCGATTCTCGCCGTGCTGCGCGAGACCTCTGTCTACCTCAGCCGCCACCTGACGTTTGAGTCCTGGGAGCGCTCCCCGGGCCGGATTCTGTGAGGCCGGGCGCTGCGCCGGACCGCCCACTGATGCGTTGTGCTGCACAGAACCCGGGCGGTTCGGCGTGATCTCATCCTCCTTAATTGAGGTCCACGGCGTCACCAAGCGCTACGGCGAGCGCGAGGCGCTGCGTGGCATAAGTTTCGAGGCGGGTGCCGGCGAGATGGTCGCGGTGATCGGACCCAACGGCGCCGGCAAGACCACACTGCTGTCGATCCTCGCGGGCGTGCAGCCGCCCACCGCCGGCCACGTCAGCCTGCCGCCCGGCGAGGTTGGGTGGGTGCCGCAGCAGCCGGCGCTCTACTCGCGCCTCTCGGTGGCGGAGAACCTCGAGCTGTTCGCGCGTCTGGAGCGCGGGGCGGGCGGGCATCCTGATCCTGAGGCAGCCGTCGCGGCGATGCTCGAGCAGACTGGCCTGCGGGAGCGCGCCTCCGAGCGCGTGGAGCGCCTGTCCGGCGGTAACCGCCAGCGCGTCAACATCGCGATCGGGCTGCTCTCCGAGCCGACCGTGCTGGTGCTGGACGAGCCCTCCTCCTCGCTCGATCCCCGCCAGCGCGAGCGCCTGTGGCGCTTCATCTGCGCGCTCTCGCGGCGGGGCAGGTGTGTCGTCTTCTCCACCCACAACGTCGCCGAGGCCGAGCGCTACGCCCAGCGGGTGGTGGTGCTGGCCGACGGCGAGCTGCTGTTCAACGGCTCCCCGGATGAGCTTGCGCGGGAACAGCCGCCCGCCCGGGCGGGCGGGCGCCCAATCCAAGGGGCACCCACCCACCCGGACTTCGAGGGGGCGTTCGTGGAGTTCTTGCGCGAGCGGGGGCACTGATGAGGCGGCCCTTCCGATGAGATGGATGTTGAAGAAGGACCTCTTGATCCTCGCCCGCTCGCGGGTGCTGGTGGGGGTGCTGGTGCTCTACCCGGTGGCGGTGGCGCTCCTGATCGGGCTGGCGATCTCGCGGGCGCCCTCCAAGCCGAAGGTGGCGATCGTCAACCTCTCCCCGCCATCCGCCACCGTCGAACTGGGCGGTACGCGCCTGAACGTCGCCCACTACTACAGCCAGCTGCTCGGCCAGGTGCAGCCGGTGCCGGCGGCCACCCGCGCCGAGGCCGTGCAGGCGGTCAAGTCGGGGAGGGCGCTGGCGGCGATCGTGATCCCCGCGAACATCGCCTCGCGACTCTCCTCGGTCATCAGCCAGGCGCACGTGGAAGTGATCTACAACGGCGACGCCCTCGAGCGGAGCTTCGTGCACTCCACGATCGAATCGTCGCTTGCGCGCGCCAACCTCGAACTCTCTAACGAGATCAGGCGGGTGGCGGCCAAGGTGATCGGGGCGCTCGTGCGGGGCGGCAACCTCGGCGTGGCGGGCGCACCGCAGAACCTGCCGGGATTGGGCGAAATACCCCACATCCTGCGCGGCATCATCGCCCGCCACCCCCACGAAGCGGATCGCGCCCAGCTGGAACGGCTGGCCGAGTTCACCGAATTCGCCGCCCAGAACCTGGGGCTCAGCCGCAAGGTGTTGAGCACCGTCAGCCAGCCCATCCAGATCGACACCACCAACCTGCAGGGCGGCCGCACCCCGCTCGACGCGTACGCGGTGGTCGTGGCGGTCAGCATCTCGCTGATGTTCATCTGCGTGCTGCTCGCCGCCGGCGGGATCGCGCTGGAGCGTGAAGAGCACACGCTCGCGCGGCTGGTCAGGGGCTCACCCAATCCCTCCCCCCCCACCCCCACCACCGCAGGCGGACGCCGCGGGGGTGCGCTGATCACGCGCGAGGCGTTGGTCGCACAGAAGCTGCTGCTGGCGGCGGGCTGCGCGCTGGTGGTTGCGTTCGCGATGCTCGCCGGGATCGGCGCGTTCGTGGGCCTGGAATGGAGCCGCGTCGGCCAATGGTTGGCGGCGCTGGTGCTCGGTGGGCTCGCGTTTGCGGCGCTGGGGGTCGCGATCGGGGCGCTGGCACGCGAGGTGCGCGCGGCCTCGCTGCTCTCCTTCCTGCTCTCGCTGCCGCTCGCCTTCCTCGCACTCGTGCCGGCGGGTGCGGTCGCGAGCGGGCTGTACGACGTGATCCGGGCGATCTCGTTCGTGTTCCCCTACAAGGCCGCGCTGGAGGCACTCGACGCTGCCGTCAACCGCTCCTCGCCGGGCCTGGCGATCTCGCTCGTGCACCTCATGGGCCTGACCGCGCTGTTCGCGGTTCTGGCGCGCCTGGGGCTGCGTCGGCTGGATTGACGCGCGCTTTCACCTCGCCTTGCGGCGGTGGGGCGCGCCGAGCGCTCTCCTTGCGAGGGGTATCCTCGACGGGTGATGGCATTCCCCCAGACGCGCATGCGCAGGCTGCGCGCCTCCTCGGCGCTGCGTGGCTTGGTGCGCGAGACCGATCTGCGGGCGGGGCAACTGGTGCTGCCGCTGTTCGTCTCAGAGCTGGGTCCACCCCGTGAGGAGATCGCCGGGATGCCGGGTGTCGAGCGACTCTCGATCTCTGAGGCGGTGACCGAGGCACGGTCTGCGGCGCGGCTTGGAATCGCGGCCGTGTTGCTGTTTGGGATCCCCGCCGAGAAGGATGCGCAGGGCTCCTCGGCGTGGGACGAGGACGGGGTGGTGCAGCTGTGTGTGCGAGCGCTCGAGCAGGAGCTGCCAGAGCTGTTGGTGATCACGGATGTATGCCTTTGCGAGTACACCGACCACGGCCACTGCGGCGTGCTGGACGGGAGCTCGCGCGTGGATAACGACGCCTCCGTGGAGCTGCTGGCGCGCACCGCCGTCAGTCACGCGCGCGCGGGCGCCGACATCGTGGCGCCGTCGGACATGATGGACGGGCGCGTCGGGGCGATTCGCGCGGAGTTGGACAACGAGGGCTTTGCCGACACACCGATCCTCGCCTACGCGGCGAAGTTCGCCTCCGCCTTCTACGGCCCCTTCCGCGACGCCGCCGGCTCGGCTCCGGCGTTTGGCGACCGCCGCGGCTACCAGCTCGACCCCGCCAACGGCCGCGAGGCGCTGCGCGAGACGCTGCTCGACGTGCAGGAGGGGGCGGACATGGTAATGGTCAAGCCGGCACTCGCCTATGGCGATCTGATTGCCGCCGTGCGGCGCGAGACGCGCCTGCCCGTGGTCGCATACAACGTGAGTGGCGAGTACGCGATGGTCAAGGCCGCCGCCGCGGCGGGGCACATCGACGAGCGCGCCACCGTGCTCGAGATGCTCACCTCGTTGCGCCGGGCGGGCGCGGACGTCATCATTACCTATCACGCGAAGGACGCCGCTCGATGGCTGAACCAGTAGAGACTCCAGTGCACCCGGCCGCTCCCGGCCCGACAGCCCCCCCGGCGGCCAGCCGCTCGCGGCCACTGACCGTTGGATCCACCGGGGTCGATCGCGCGAGTAGCGCCGTTCCGAAGACGCGCAGCCGTGCCGAGGGCGCCGCGGTGGCGCTCGACGAGCTCGACCGCAGGCTGCTCAACCTGATGCAGGGCAGCTTTCCGCTCGAGCCCAAACCGTACGCGGCGGTGGCGCGGGAGGCGGGGATCCCCGAAGAGCAGGCGCTGGAGCGCGTGCGGCGGCTGCTGGGGGAGCGGATCATCCGCCAGGTCACCCCGATCTACGACACACGCGCGCTGGGCTATTCCTCGATGCTGGTGGCGGCCAAGGTCGATCCCGAGCACCCGTGGCGGGCGGCGAAGATCGTCAACTCCCACCCGGGGGTCTCGCACAACTACCTGCGCAACCACGACTTCAACATGTGGTTCACGCTCGCCACCGAGCCCGATTCGCCACTCGGCCTGGAGGGCACGCTGGAGGTGCTGCAGCGTCTCACCGGGGCGGAGTCAATCCGTCAGCTGCCGACGCTGAAGCTGTTCAAGATCAGGATGGACCTGGAGATGGAGGGCGACACCAAAGCGCTCGCCAGCGAGGGGACTGCGCAGCAGGAGGCGGTGCTCGAGTCGGTTGCCTACGACGAACGCGACATCGCGGTGATCCGCGCCACCCAGGGCGACATGCCGGTGATCGGCGAGCCCTATGCGCCCGCCGCACAGCGGCTGGGAATGGACGTCGAGACGTTGCTCGAACACATGGCGGGGATGCGCGAGCGCGGCCTGCTGCGCCGCGTGGCGGCGATCCTCTTCCACCGCCGCGCCGGCTTCTCCGCGAATGGGATGGGGGTCTGGAAGGTGCCGCCGGAGCGGATCATGGAGCTGGGCCCGCGGATGGCGTCATACCGCGGGATCTCCCACTGCTACCAGCGCCCCACCTACGAGGATTGGCCCTACTCGGTCTTCACGATGGCCCACGGCCGCTCCAAGGAGGAGTGCGACGCGATCCTCACCGCGATCGCCGAGCAGACCGGGATCGAGGAGCGCACCACGCTGTACTCATCGACGGAGTTCAAGAAGATCCGCCTGCTCTACTTCACCGACGACTACAAGCGGTGGGAAGCACAGCACGCCTGAGCATGCCGGGGGGTCACGCCGACCAACCCGTGGAGTCCCCCGGGCCGGGCGCTTTCGAGCGCGCTTCGAGCAGGGCTCGGTGACCCTCTCACTCACCGACACCCGCTCCGCGGAGCTCTACCGGCGTGCGCTGCGGGTGCTCCCCGGCGGCGTCAACTCTCCCGTGCGCGCGATGCGCGCGATCGGGCGCGACCCGTTGTTCATCGCCCGCGGGTCCGGCGCCGAGCTCGTGGACGTGGACGGCAACCGCTACGTCGACTACGTCTGCTCGTGGGGGCCGCTGATCCACGGCCACGCCCACTCGCCGATCCTCGAGGCGGTGCACGCGGCGGCCGAGCGGGGGACGAGCTTTGGGGCGCCGAGCGCCGGGGAGGTCGAGCTGGCGGAGGAGGTGGCGCGGCGGATGCCGGGCGTGGTCATGCTGCGCATGACCTCCTCGGGCACTGAGGCGACGATGACGGCGCTGCGGCTCGCGCGCGCGGCTACCGGTCGCGAGCGGATCGTAAAGTTCGCGGGCGCCTACCACGGGCACGTGGACGGACTGCTCGCGCAGGCCGGTTCGGGGCTCGCCACACAGGCGATCCCCACGAGCCCGGGGGTGCTCGCGGGGGCGGCGGCCGCCACGGTGGTGGTGCCGTGGAACGACCCCGAGGCGCTGGTGGAGGCTGTGCGCCGGTACGAGCCGGCGGCGATCCTGGCGGAGCCGATCCCCGCCAATATGGGCCTCGTACCGGCGCGCGCCGGCTTCCTGGAGTTGCTGCGCGAGCAGGCCGACACGAGCGGGGCGCTGCTGGTGCTCGACGAGGTGATCAGTGGCTTCCGCGTGGCGCGCGGTGGCGCGCAGGAGCTGACCGGGGTACACGGCGACCTGACGATCATCGGCAAGGTGCTCGGCGGCGGCCTACCCGCGGCGGCCGTGGGGGGGAGCCTGGAGTTGATGGAGCTGCTGGCGCCGGCCGGCGAGGTCTACCAGGCCGGAACGCTGTCGGGCAACCCGCTGGCGGTGGCGGCGGGCATCGCCACGCTCCGGCTGCTCGACGAGTCGGCGTACGCGCGCCTGGCGGCGATCACCGAGCAGCTCGCCGCGGGCCTGCGCGAGGCGGCAAGCGAGCGTGCGCCGGAGCGTCCAATCCAGATTACGAGCCTCCCCGGTCTGCTGACGGTGTTCTTCAGCGAGCGCCCCGTGCACGACCTTGAGGGAGCGCAGGCATGCGATCTGCAGGCGTACGCCGCCTGGTGCCGGGGACTACTGGCGCGCGGCGTCTACCCTCCGCCCTCGCAGTTCGAGGCGTGGTTTCCTTCGCTGGCCCACACCACCGAGCAGCTCGAGCGCACCGTGGCCGCCGCCGCCGCGGCGTTTGGGGAGCTTCAGTGAACGCCGCGCCGGTGCTCACGCGCCTGGAGACTCTGCTACGCGAGCAGGGTGGCCTGATGGCGAGCCTGCTTACCGATGTAGTTCCCGCGGGGTCGCCCAACAGTGCCGGGCCTGCGCAGATCGCGGCGGCCGGCCCGCGCGCGCGGGAGCAGGCGGAGGAGTACGAGCTGCTGGTGGAGGCGATCTACGAGGGCTACCTGTTGCACTACGGCACGCCCCGCGTCGTGCGCCCACCCGAGGCCGACCTCGGCCTGCTCGCCGGCGACCAGCTCTACGCGCTCGGCCTCGCGCGTCTGGTCGCGCTCGGCGACCTGGAGGCGGTGGCGGAGCTCGCGGATGTAATCACGCTCACCGCGCTCGCCCAGGGGGAGGACCGTGAGGATCTCGCGCTGGCGGTGTGGGCCGCGGGCGCGCGCGCAGTGGGCTGGGGCTCCACCGATTCCCATCGCCGAGCCAAGACGCTCGTCCACGCGCGGGACCCCAAGGCGCTGGAGGCGATGCGCGCGGCGGCAGCTGCCCGAGAGCGGGCCTGAACCGCGAATCCGCAGTATTTGTAACGATAAGCACCATCACTGCTCAACCAGCGCCGACGCTCAGGCGGTATTCTTAAGTGCCCTTGGCCAGCAAGCACGACAAGCACGCCTCCAAGTACACCCTCGACCGCAACATCCCGGGCGCGTACGAGGGCGAGACGGTCACGCGGCGACGCTTCATGACCGGCTCCGCCCACGCCGCCGGAGCGGTTGCGGCGATGTCTTTCACGCTGCCGGCGCTGGGCTTCGCGATCGGGCCGATCTTCAAGAGCAAGCCCCACGTCTGGGAAACCGTGGGCCCAACGGACATGTTCCCCGACAACAACTACATCCCCACCGTGATCACGCTCACCCCGGGGATCGGCGAGGCCGGCAAGGGGCTGGTGTACGTACGCCAGAAAAACCCGGCGATCGACACCGACCCCTACGACAAGAACACCCCCTACATCGCGATCACCTCGCGCTGTGCGCACCTCGGCTGCCCGGTGCGCTGGGTGCCCGCCGCCGAGCGCTTCATCTGTCCCTGCCACGGCGGCGTATACGACCTGCTCGGCCGCCGCGTCGCTGGCCCGCCGCCGCGGCCGCTGGACCGCTTCTACACGCGCGTCGTGGACGGCATGGTGCAGATCGGCTCGCGCTTCAGCGTCAACAGCGAGCTGCGCCGCTTCTCCCCCCGCGACCCCGGTGAGCCGATCGACGGGCTCGGCCAGTTCGCCTACCCATCGCGTCCCTCGATCCGCCGCTAAACCGTGCCCAAACTCCCCGCCCCCCCGATCCCCGCGCCGCTGAAGGCGCCGCCGCCGCGACCGGAGGAGAGCAATGGCGCCGTCCGGCCGGTCGATCACGCTGCCAACGCTGGCACCGCCGTCGTCGACTGGGTCGACGAGCGCACCTCGCTGAGCGGGGCGGCGCGCTGGATGATGTTCCGCAAGGTGCCCAAGGGCACCAACTGGTTCTACACGCTGGGCTCCGCGACGATGTTCGCCTTCCTCAACCAGGCGGTCACCGGCGTGTTCCTGGCGATGTACTACCGCCCCGACGCCTCGGGCGGGGCGTACGAATCGATCCGCTACGTCACCAACGAGGTGTTCCTCGGGCAGTTCGTGCGCGGCATGCACAAGTGGGGCTCGACCGTGATGGTGGTGCTGGTGTTCCTGCACATGGGTCGCACCTTCTTCTTCGGCGCCTACAAGTACCCGCGCGAGCTCAACTGGGTGATCGGCGTGGTGCTGCTGATCCTGACGATGGTGATGTCGTTCACCGGCTACCTGCTTCCCTTCGACCAGCGCGCCTTCTGGGCGACGACCGTGGGTGTCAACATCAACGGCACCGGGCCCCTGATCGGCCCCTACCTAAGCGATTTCCTGCGCGGTGGGGGGGAAATCGGGGCGACCACGCTGTCGCGCTTCTACGCGATCCACATGCTGCTCGTACCGGGGCTGATCGCCGCGCTGCTCGGCGCGCATCTCTACCTGGTCGCCAAGCTCGGCACGACCGCCCCGCCATGGTCGAAAGCCGAGAAAGACCCCGAGCTGCGCGAGTCCGAGGCATGAACCAGCGCGAGAAGGAGGAGTACCTCCGCGAGTATGCGCTGCTGAAGTCCAAAGGCAAACCGTTCTTCCCCTACGCGGTCGCCAAGGACTCGATCATGGCGTGCATCGTGATGGCGTGCATCATTACGATGTCGCTGGTGCTCGGCGCGGAGCTCGGCTCCAAGGTCAACCCCACCACCAGCACCTACGTGCCGCGCCCGGAGTGGTACTTCTTCTTCCTGTTCGAGCTGCTGCGCGTGATCAAGCCGCCCAGCATGGTCGGGATGGCGACGA
Source organism: uncultured Solirubrobacterales bacterium (assembly GCA_963791485.1). Taxonomy (GTDB): domain Bacteria; phylum Actinomycetota; class Thermoleophilia; order Solirubrobacterales; family Solirubrobacteraceae; genus Palsa-744. Next base: position 511,098 of record CAWBSO010000001.1, on the reverse strand, counting down.
TCGGGATCCCGACGCTGGCGATGATCCTGCTGTTCCTGCTGCCCTTCTACGATCGCGGGCCCGAGCGCCGGCCCGAGCGGCGGCCGATCGCCACGATCACGGCTCTGTTCGTGATCGGGGCGATGTTCTACCTCACCTGGGAGGGCGCCTCCACGGGCTCGCCGTTCTCGGTGGAAATCGCCACGCCGGCGGCGGTGCGCCACGCCGGCGGCGCGGAGCTCGCGCAGTTCGAAGACGGCCGCAACGTGATCGCCTCCAGCGGCTGCCTGGCGTGCCACAAGCTCGGCGACAACGGCAACAACGGGCCGGGCCCCGAATTGACGCACATCGGCTCGCGGATCCCGCGCCAGGGGCTCGCGCGCACGCTGGTCAATCCGACGCAGCCGATGCCCTCTTACAAGCACCTGTCGCCGAAGCAGTTCGAAGCGGCTGTCGAGTTCCTATCGCAGTTGAAGTAGCGTAGGGACCAATGGCTCAGGAGGCTCAGGGTCGGCAGGGCGCTGGCGCCGGGGCACTTGAGGCCGAGCAGGTGCGGGCGATGTTCGACCGCATCGCGTGGGTGTACGACGCGCTCAACGGCGTGATGACCGCCGGGCTGCACCACCGCTGGCGCGAGCGCGCGGTGGATCTCGCACGGGTCGGCCCAGGCAGCCGTGTGCTGGATCTTGCCACCGGCACCGGCGACCTGGCGCTGGAGCTCGCGCGGCGCGTGGCGCCGGGCGGTGAGGTGGTCGGCAGCGACTTCTCCGAGGAGATGCTTGTGCGTGCGCGCGCCAAGTGGGAGCGCAATCGGCCCTCGCCCCCGGGTTCGGCGCCGGCGGCAGTGCGTTTCGAGTGGGGCGATGCGCTGCAGCTGCCCTACGAGGACGACTCCTTCGACGCCGCCACGGTCGGCTTCGGCGCGCGCAACTTCTCCGATCTCCCCCGCGGCCTGCGGGAGATGGCGCGCGTGGTGCGGCCGGGGGGCAGGGTCGTGGTGCTGGAGATGACTTCGCCGACGCGTCCGCCGTTGTCGAGTTTCTTCGCGCTCTGGTTTGACCGTGTCGTGCCGCTGCTGGGGCGACTGGCGGGGGATTCCGACGCCTACTCCTATCTGCCCGACTCGGTCAAGCGCTTTCCGGCGCCTGCGATACTCGCCGCCGAGATGGAGCGCGCGGGTATCGGCGAGATCGGCTATCTGCTGACCGCCGGGGGCATCATCGCGATCCATGCCGGCACCGTGCCGCCGAATGGCTCATGATGAGTAAAGGGCCCACACCGAAATATCTGACGGTCCGGTGCGGCCGCTTCGCGGCGGTCTGCGCCACCCGCGATGCTCGCCTTGCCACCAGCACGGCTGCGCTCGCGTGCGTCGCATCCCATCCACGAATCGACCACCCCGATCCCGCCATCTATTACGGTGTGAACCCACAGTGAGCAGCAGCACTGCACAGGCGCAGGCGGCGGAGGACGAAGAGGCCGTGGCGGAGATCATGCGCCGCGGCGGGGCGGTGCTGCGCGAGCGGATGGTGTGCACCGAGGAGCACCTCGAGCGGGTGGCCGCCGAGGCTGGTGAGCCGCTGGCCGCGCACGCGATCGCCACAGTGCTGGCCGGCGGCAAGCGCCTGCGCCCGCTGCTGGTCGTCCTGGCCGCGACCGCCGCGGGCGAGCCGGGCGCGAACGAGCGGTTGGCGACCGACGAGGACGAGCGCCGCCTGGTGCGAGCGGCCGTCGCGGTGGAGCTGGTGCACTCCGCCACGCTCGTCCACGACGACGTGATCGACGGCGCGCAGCTACGGCGTGGGCACCCCTCGGTGGTCGCGCGGGCCGGCCGCCGCGTGGCGATCGCGACCGGCGATCTGCTCTTCTCGCGGGCCTTTGCGGAGCTTGCGCGCAACGGCGAGGTGGCGCAGCTGCGCGCCCTCTCGGATGCCAGCTCGGCCCTGGCCGAGGGAGAGCTGCTGCAGCGCGAGGACGCCTATGCTCCACGGGTCGCGGTGGAGCGCTACCTGCGCCGCTGCGAGTTGAAGACCGCCGCGCTGTTCGAGGCGGCCTGCCGTCTGGGGGCGCTCATAGCGGGCAGGGGTGGAGCGAGCGAGTCGGCCGGTGTGCTCGCCGACGCGCTCGGGGCGTTCGCGCGGCGCATCGGCCTGGCCTTTCAGCTGCTCGACGACGTGCTCGACGTCTCCGGCCCGGTCGAGCGCACCGGCAAGCCGCGCGGAACCGATCTGCTCGACGGCACCGTCACGCTGCCGCTGATCCTCGCCCGCGAACGCGACGAGCGTTTGACGGCGTGGGACCTCGCCTCACTGAGCGGCCCCGAGCAGGCGGGCGAGCTGTGCGATCGGATCGCGGCGACCGGCGCGCTGCAGGAGGCTCGCGAGCGGGCGCTGGCGCTGGTGGCCGAGGCGAAGGCGATGCTGCCGGCGATCCTCCCCAACGGCCGCGCGGCATTACTCGACCTGGTAGCGGACGCCGTGGTAGAGCGCTACCGCTAGGCGCGCTGGCCGGCGCGCTGCTGCGTCCTCGGTCGCTCGCGTGCAGGCCGAAACGGAGACGCGAGCGAAGCGAGTGTCTCCCGGTTTCGGTACGCCGCGCGGGGTGGGTGGGCCTCGATCAATTGCATCGCTTGGCCAGCGACGCCCTAGCGGCGTCGTTTTGAATACTGTGGCGTCAGAAGTCGCAGGGCTGGATCAAATCGGCGTCGAGCGCGCGGATGAACAGGTCGATCTCCTCGGCCATGTTCGCGTGTGTGACGCGCTGCAGGTCGCTCAGCAGCGATCCGGAGGCTCGGTCGAGCTCGTCGTCGAGCGCTTCCACCGCGGCCTGCTCGAAAACGCCCTCGCGCGTGGCCTCGCACTCCGGGCAGCGCAACAGGATCCGCCACTGCCGCGCGCCGGCTTCGGCCCAGTCCATCGGGTGAACGAGCTCCCCGCCGCAGTAGAAGCAGACGTGCAGCGGCTCCGCCGCCGGATCGGCCTGCCGCTGGCCGGCTCCCAGCGAAGGCGGCGCGGGGTTGTCCAGGTAGACGACCTCGATCTGCTTGCCGCTGGGCAGCTGTACGTGGTGGCGGGTTTGATGGCTCTTGTCGGATGGCATCTCGTTTTCCTGACTGAAGAGGGGCCCCGGCTCGCCGGCCTTTGGCCGATCGCGCCACCCTCTGGGACGAGTCATCGACTGCGCCCGAGGCTGTCTTTAGCCAGTGCGCACGAATACCGAGGTTTGCCCACCTCCAGACACGGACAACCCGCGCGAGGGCTGCGGTGGATATATGTTGGGAGACAGATATGGCCACCGCGATCCGCACGATCGGCCACGAAGACCGCCTCAGCCTCGTCGAGCACCTCGAAGAGCTGCGCACGCGCCTGATCGTCAGCGGCGTGGTGCTGGCGGTCGTCTTCGGCGTCTGCCTGTGGCAGAACCACGCCCTGCTACACGTGATCAACCGCCCGTACGAACGCGAGAAGCAGGGGCAGGTTGCAAAGGGCGAGGGGCCCACCGGTCAGGCGGTGCTGGCGCAGCAGGCGGTGCTCAAAGTGGCGGGGGAGGTGCAGAGCATCGTTAAGGTCCTCGGCGCGCCCGACTCCCACCTACCGGCGGCGGTTCGTGCGCAGTTGACGGCCGAGCTTGCTGGCCTGCGCGCCGCCACGGCGCAGATCCCGCCCGCTCCCCCAGCGGAAAAGCTGACGACGCTGGGGGTCGGCGAGCCGTTCACGACGACGCTCACGGTCGTCTTCTTCTTCGCGCTGATCATCTCGCTGCCGGTGATCCTGTTCGAGCTGTACGGCTTCGTGCTCCCCGCCCTGCAGCCGAGTGAGAGACGCGCGGTGAGGCCGCTCTTGGCCGCCGTCCCGTTCCTGTTCGCGGCGGGGGTGGCGTTTGGCTACTTCGTGGTGCTCCCCGCCGCGCTGCGCTTCCTCGTGAACTTCAACAGCAGCGAGTTCAACATCATCGTGCAGGCCAACCCCTACTACCAGTTCGCCGCGACTGTACTGCTGGCTATGGGGCTGGTCTTCCAGGTCCCGGTCGCGATCCTGGGGGCCACCCGCGCGGGGATCGTGACCCCCAAGCAGCTGCGCAAGGGCCGCCGCTACGCGATCGTGGCGTGCGCGGCCGTCGCCGCGTTCCTGCCGGGAGATGCGGTTACGTTGATCCTCGAGACCGTGCCCCTCTACATTCTCTACGAGGCGAGTATCCTGATGGCATCGTTCGTAGCGCGACGCGACGCGGCGAGGGGTGGATCGCAGGCGGCGGGTGGGAGCCCTCGGCAGGATCCACCGTCCTCGCCGGGTGCAGACGCCGGCGAGGGTGATGGGCCGGCCGCTCCTGGTGGGGGCGGCGGATCACCGGCTCCCACCCCCCCGGAGTCGAGCGTGACAACTACGGACAACGACACCGACCCAAGCGTAAACGCCATAATCGACCACATGGACAGGAAGCTCACCGACTGATGCTGTTCGACCTGCGAGCCCGCGGCCGGCGCAAAACCGTGCAGGTTGTGTATCTGGGCCTCGCCCTGCTGTTCCTGCTGGGCTTCGTCGGCTTCGGCGTGGGCGTCGGCGGGGGGGGCGGTGGGATCTTCAACGCCCTCACCGAAAACGGCGGCTCGAACAGCGCCAACTTCGCCGCCAAGGTCGAAGCTGCGCAGAAGCGCACCAAGCAGCACCCGACCGAAGCGGCCGCGTGGAAGGCGCTCGTCGAAGCGCAGTTCCATCAGGCGAGCGAACCCGGCAACATCGCCACGGTTGGGGAAACCGAAAAATACACCGAACAGGGCAAGGCGCTGCTGGCCAAGCTGGCCAAGTCGTGGAACACCTATCTCAAGCTCGAAACCAGCCATCCGGACACGGAACTGGCGGCGCGAATCTCTGGCATTTTTGGCGAACAGGGTCTCAACCGACCGGCGTCCGAAACGCAGGCGCTGCAAGTTGCGGTCAAAGGCAACCCCACCGTACGCTTGTATTCGGCGCTCGCCGTGTCCGCATACAAAGCCGGCAACCTCAAGGTGGGCGACGCGGCGGCGCATAAGACCGTCAGCCTCGCCCCTGCTGCCGAACGCGCGAAAGTGAAGAAGTACCTGGCCGAACTCAGGAAGAACCCGCTCAGCCACACTCCCACCACGATCAACAAGGGCCCGAACGGCGAATTGGTCGCGACACAGGGCGGCAAAACCTACACGGTCAAGTCGAACGGCAAAGGTGGTTACGTCGGCGCCGCTCCGACGACTGGCGCGACGCCAACGCCGACGGCGACGAGCGGCGCCGCGGGCAAGGCCGGCACGACGTCGTCCGCGCCGGCCGCCGGGCACACCTCCAGCACTCCTGGGCACACCTCGAGCACCGGGAAGAAATAGGCTCGCCCGGGAGCGCGTGGCGGGCGATCCGAACTCTGCGATGGCCGCTCGGCCAGGGGACGCGCCGGCCGCCCCGCCGGATGACTTGCCCCGCTACGCCGCGCGCCTGCTGGTCGCCTGCCCCGACCGACCGGGCATCGTGGCGGCCGTCTCCGGCTTCCTGTTCGAGCTGGGCGCGAACATCGTCTCCTCCCACCAGTACTCCACCGACCCCACCGGGGGCCGGTTCTTCCTGCGTACCGAGTTCTTCCTCGAGGATCTGCTCGACTCCCCGCAGGCACGCGAGCGCCTGCGGGAGCGCTTCGACACGGAGGTGGCGGCGCGCTTTCAGATGGAGTGGGAGCTGCGCTTCTGGGGTCAGCGCCGGCGCATGGCGATCCTCGTCTCCCGCCGCGACCACTGCCTGGTGGATCTGCTGTGGCGCTGGCGCCGCGGCGAGCTCGATGCGGAGGTCGTAGCGGTGATCTCCAACCACCACGACCTCGAGCCGCAGGCGCGGGCAGCCGGAGTGCCATTCCACCACGTGCCGGTCGAGCGCGACGTCAAGGCGCGGGCAGAGGAGCGGCTGCTGGAGTTGCTGGCGGGCAGCGCCGACCTCGTGGTGCTGGCCCGCTACATGCAGATACTCAGTGGCGACTTCCTGGGGCGCGTGGGCGCGCCGGTGATCAACATCCACCACTCCTTCCTGCCCGCCTTCGCCGGTGCCGAGCCCTACCGCCGCGCGCGCGAACACGGCGTCAAGCTGATCGGCGCCACCGCCCACTACGTCGTCGAGGAGCTCGACGCCGGGCCGATCATCGAACAGGGCGTCGAGCGCGTCGACCACCGCCAGAGCATCGCCGACCTCGAACGCGTCGGCCGCGACATCGAGCGCATGGTCCTTGCCCGCGCTGTCGCCCTGCATCTCGACGACCGCGTGATCGCCGACGGTGGGCGCACGGTGGTGTTCTGAGGGCCGCCCGAGCCTGGAACGCAGCCGGCGGATGACCTGGGCTAAAATGCCACCTCCTCAGGGATGCCTCTACCCACTGGCATTCTCGCGGGCCGTTAGCTCAACCGGCAGAGCAGGGGCCTCTTAAGCCCAAGGTTGCAGGTTCGATTCCTGCACGGCCCATTTCCACGAAATGCCTGCAAACCAACTGGTTTTGTGGCGATAAGGAGGCTCTTGCCTAAAGGCGCAAAGGCCATGGGTACCACTCGTGGGTACCAAACAGCGGCGCAAGACGGGCGTCCTGTTCCCCCGGCGACGGCGGGAAGGCAAGCAGCCCGACAGGGGCGACGCTCCGCCGGGGGCGGTCGCTGCCGTGTTGCTGGGCGTTCGCCGACAGACCTCAAGCCGGACTTGCCGCGTCCGATCAAGCATGTAATAATGTAAGCAAGCAATCGGATGGGGAGCGGCGTCATGGCTGAGCGCACCACCAAGAGCATTCGCATCACCGAGGACGCCCAGCGCCTGCTGCGGCTCGTGGCCGCGTTCGAGGACCGCACCGAGGGCGCGATCGTCGAGGATGCCCTTGCCGCCTATCTGCAGATCCGCTCGCTCGGCTATGAGAGCGTGCTGCCCGAGGCCCGGGAGCTCGCGCACACCACACCCGAGGATGTCGGCGATACCGTAGCCAGGCTCACCGGCGCGATCGAGAACGCGCTCGCAGGCGGCCGGCGTGCACCCAAGCCCGGCACGGCCAAGCAGCGCCTGCGCGAGCGCGCCAAGCAGCGCGCCGCGTAGCAAGCCGTCCACCGACCGCACATCGCCGTATCTTCCCGACGTGCTCGAACGTTGGTTGACCAGCCGCTGTTGGCGCGAGGATGCCTCCGCTCTCACGACGGCTCGAGGCGCAATCATCAAGTTCCTCGAACAGCAGGATCAGCGCTCCTCCGGGACTGAGCCGTTCGCCGCCGCCGAGCGGCCCGACACGTTCACGTATCACTTCGGCAGTGGTCGTGGCGTTCGCTGGAACGACAAGCCACGCAGCCTGCTCTGGCTGTGCGCGTTCGATGACGGCCACGATCGCGGCTACGAGCACGCCGTGCGCCTGCAGCAGTCAAGGTTGCTCTATCCCGATACCGAGCAGCACGCAGCTTCGCCCGCGAGCGCTCTGCTGCCGTGGGGCACGCATACTGACGAGGACGCACACGAGTGGGCACAGGCGATCTACGGCGCCCTGGAGGCATGGGAGACCGGCAGCGCGCAGCTCACCGCCGACCAGAAGATCAGCTATCCATCTGCTGTGTATCTGGAGCTGTCCAAGGATGAGGACGATATCTGGACGCTCGTCATCCGCAGGCGCCTCGCCTATCTACACACGGGTGCCGAACAGCGCGAACGCTGGCTGACCAACGGCGAGATCCATGCTCTCTTTCGCCACCTCGCCGGTCAGCCTGACGAGCATGACTACGAGTTCGAGAACCCACCCCACCCCCAAGCGTTCCTGTTCGCCCAGGTCCACTTCCTGAACGGGGCCATCTCACCACAGCCGCTTGGCTACGGCAGGTCTGCGAGGCGGCTACAAAAGGCGCTCCGCCTGCACTGGTGACGGGCTCTAGTCGGCCCGGCGGTGCGTCCGGTTGATCTCCTCCGCGTACAGAGCGTCAGGTGGAGAACTTGTGGTGGTGGGGATGCGAATGGTGTCCATGACGCTTCTTCGGAGTAGCCGCCGGGGGCCTCGTCTTCACTCAGGGCTGAGTTCGTTGTCCTCGTCGAGCAGCAGGGCCTCGATCTTTGCCCGGATGTAGAGCCGCCGCCGGCCCACCTTCCTCGACGGGACGATGCCTCGTCGCGCCCAGTCTTCTACGGTCGATCGAGGAACGCGCAGTAGAGCGGCGACCTCGGCCGCGGTCATCACGTCGGCGGCGGTCAGCGGGTGGTGGACGGTCGAGCTCATTGGCCGGGTGTCTTGCAGTTGTAAGGTTGGTGGGGCCATCGCGGTTACAGACCGCGACCGGCCCGGCCCGGCCACCGACCTCGGGACCGACAAGGAGGCGAAGCCGACGCCTCCGGTGCACGTAGCTGCGGCCACCCGGCCGCCACAACTCCCGACGTTGGGGCGTCCCGTAGTCCTCGCGCGCCCTCGCCCACCGACTCGCGCTTCCCCCTGAGTGCTGCCTTTTGGCCGCTCGCGCGGCGTTCTGGGATCATTGGACCCACCCGTCTGGCGGGGCGCCGGGTTTCCAGGCGCGGGTGACGCCGCCGCCTTCCTGGCGGAGGGTGTGACCGTAGTCGGAGAGGTTGACCTGGAAGGCCAGCTCTTCGCGCGGATCACGGCAGGCATCGTCGATCAACTGGCGCCATACGACCATGGCGCACAGAGTCTCCACGTGAGCCTCGCTCTCCCACCAGCCGTGCTTCAACGAGGCGAGTGCCGTGGGGTAGCGGCCGTGGAGCGCGACGATCCCGCCCCACATCCACGAGCGCCATTCCCGGTTCCCGCCGTAGGGCTCAAGCCACCGCGCCCGCTGTTCGGGCTCCTCGTCCTCGGGCGCAGCGGGTAGGACAGGGGCCAGCTTGGCGCGCGACGGGCGCACCTGTCCGCTGGCGGCTGCTTCAGCGATACCCTGGCGGACCATTTGGCCCGCGAGTCGCGCGGCCGGCTCGCCGATGTTCGCTGCCAGCTCGTCCAGCTGCGCTGCAAGCCCGTCGGGCAATGTGATCTTCAGGCGGCGGCTCATCGGGCGTACCCCCAGGTGTGCCCGCCGACCGTGTTTGTGTTGGTGGGTCTTGTAGTTGTCATGTGGTTAATGACCGTGAGCGCGAAACGGCCATGTAATTCGTAAGGGCCTGTTGGGGTCCTTAAAGGTCCCGCTCGATCCTTGTGCATCTGGTCTGTTCAGACTTTTCGCTGTTGGGGGTGGCTGCGGGAGTGGTCGCGTGGTGGTGAGAAGGCGCGCCGGATCACGCGAGCCTGCGGGCGTGTCGCGCCGGCGGGAGCGCATCCTCTCGATCGAGCGTCCGCTTGTGTACCGGCTGCGCCACGGACGATGGCGCGGGCGCAGCGTGCGCGTCAACAGCCGTGCCGACGGAGTGCTGCGGGCGAGTGCCGAGTCTTGGAACGTCGCTGATAGACAAGTAGTATGGCCAAGGTGTTGAACGATGTTCCAGGGCGAATGAAGATGCGGCTAGCGGGGGTGTCCCTCCTGGTCCTGTCCTCGCTGGCGGTGGCACCAGTAGGGGGCATAGGGGCCATCACTGGATCGGCGTTGCGATCCTCGCATGTGTCACAGGCGCCCAATGCAACGCTGCCGCCGCAGCTACAGGCGCTGGAGCAGAAGATGCAGCAGCTCCACGTCAACAGCGAGCGCTACACGCAGACCAGCCGGGGCACCGTCACGGTAGTCAATGAAACGAACGGTAAGCCCGTCGGGCGCGAGAAGTCGGTGTCGCTGGACGAGAACGTCAGTGGAGAGGTCAGCATCTCTCCGCCCCAGGCCGAGGTGATCGACGTCAACACAGGCAAGCCGATCCAGATCCGGGTCGGCTCCACCGGATACACCTACTCGCGGGAAATCGCGCGCAAGCACCCGCGCCGAGCTTGGATTCGCAGGAAAGGCACCGACGGCAGCGCGCTTCCATCCTACTCCAGCCCTCTCGAAGTCTTTGCAAGCCCCGGCGATGCGAGCGTTGGCGGCGAAGGCAGCTATGGGCAACTGTTCAACCTGCTCACCACGGCTGTCGGCTCCGTCGCGGTGCTCGGCCCAGTCTCAGTTGACGGACAAGCAACCACCGAGTTCACGGCCGAGGTCGAACCTCTCCGCCTGATCCGGGGCCTCACGGTGGAAGACGTGCGGAATCTCGAGAAGCATCCGGTCTTCACGAAGCTAACGATCTTCCTGAGCGAAGCCGGCTTTCCGCTACGCGTGACCATGTCGCAGAGTGCCCAGCACGCCCACTTCACGGAGACCACGGACATCACGGCCGTTGAAGTTCCGCTCGCTATCTCTCCACCTCCACCCGGAGAAACGATCAGCGTTGCACAGGCGCGCAAGCTGGAAGGCCCAGGACACACGGTCACAGTCTCAAGCTAGCCGGGCGGGCGAATGCCGCTCGGCACACCACTCGGCTGAGCGTGGCGCCGGACACTGGCGGTGGTCAGGCCGCGACTGCCACGACCTCGGTGGCGTCGGCTGCAAATGCCGCGGTGAACGCCTGCGCCTGCTCGGATGCCGGGCGTGCGTGCAGGTAGCGACTCGTGGTGGCAAGCGTGCTGTGGCCCATAGCCTTCTGAATCGTCACGACATCGACCCCGCGCATTGCCAGCAGCGAGCCGAACGTATGGCGTAGGTCGTGGAAGCGCAGCGGCTGGACGCCGGCAGCGGTCTGTGCGCGACGGTAGCGCCGACGTAGTGCCGAATCATCGAGCGGCCGACCGAGCACATTGCAGAACACCAGGTCGTCCGGTGTGGTGAAGTGCTCGCGCCGGCTCATGCGATCCAACGCGGCTGCTGCCTGGTCGGCGAGTGGCACACGCCGCACGCGGCCGGACTTCGTGGACGACTCCACGCCCGCGCTCATGGCGCGGGCGATGGTCAGCGCGGACCCGGCAAAGTCAACGTCGCGCCAGCGCAGGGCCAACAACTCACCCTGCCTCAGTCCTGCGTAGGCGGCAACTCGGACAATCCCGGCGTCCTGCCGATTCTCGGCGCGCAGCGCCTCTGGCTCCAGTTCGCTGACGCTCGGTGCCGATCGGTCTCGATGGCGACCGTCTGCGAGCGCGCGGGCTATCGCTTCGATTTCCTCCGGCGAGTAGAACACGAGCGCGCCAGGGTGCGGCTCGCGGCGCCTGTCCGCGTCCTTCGCCGGATTCCCCGGCAGCGCGTAGGTGGACGGCTTGCACCCGTAGCTGAACACAGCGGCGATCACGTTTCGGTGCTTGTTCACCGTGCGCGGCGAGGCGCCTGTCTCGCTGATCGTCGTCAACACCTCCTCGATCTCCCGAGTGGTGATCTTTGCGGCGGGTCGATTGCCGAGCGCGGCCATGACGTGTCCGAGGGTGGTTCCGCCGCTGCGCCTGTACGGGGTGCCCTGCTCGGCGAGCACCGAGCGATGGCCGACCAGGGTGGAGGGCTTCGCGCCGCGCACGTCCTCCAGCCATCGTATGTAGGCGTGGGCGACCTCGCGGAAGGTCGGGCCTTGCACTCGGCGCTCGTGCTCGGCTTGCTCCAGGTCAGCGGCCTCCGTGACGTACTCCTCCACGAGCTGCGCTGCGCGCACATGGGCTCCACTCTCGTCGTAGACGCCTTCGGCGACGCGCCCGCGGTGCCGCCGCCAACCGCCGGTCTCGGGGTCATGTTCAAGCCAGGCGGGGCCGACGCGCCGCTTGACCTGCCGGCCGCGGTGGCGGAACTTGGCCTCGTAGAAGGGCCGCCCGCCGTGCTCGCGGATGACGATGCTGGCTGTAGGATTCGATACTGGCATCGGGTACCTCCGGTGTCCCGGCCCCCCGGCGAGTACCAGTCGCACGGGGGGCTTCTCGTTGGTACTGAGCACCCAGTCTAGCACGTGGGTACCACGTGGGTACCGCCTCCGTCGTGGGTACCGCTTTGGGTACCAAACCAACCGGATCACATGGCCTAAAGCCACATTTCGAGCGGCCCAATCGGGCTGATCTACGCGGCTCGGGACCTATCTAAGGGCCTCTTAAGCCCAAGGTTGCAGGTTCGATTCCTGCACGGCCCATCCATCATCACAAAGCGCGCAGCGCGCCCGCTACCGCTCGCCGTCCCAGTAGTCCACTTTTCCATCGGGCCGCCGTAGCATCACCTCGTCGTCGGTATTACCCGGCCAGACACCGATCTTGTCGCTATCCGGGTAGACGGCGACCGCCGGCTCGCGTGCGCTCGAGAACATCAGAATTCGCGCCACGGCACTGCCGCGATTGGTCACCTTGTGTGCGCCGGCGGGGCCTGGGGGGAAGCAGACCACCTCGCCGCGAGCAAGTTCCTCCTCGCGCTCGGGTGTGCGCACGATGACAGTGCCGCCGAGTACGAGGAGCCACTCCTCCTCGTACTCGTAGTGGTATGGGCATGCGCTTTCGCCCGCCGGGAGCTCGTAGACCTTGGTTGCGATCGCCTCGCCTCCCACGACCTTGCTGATGTTTGCCGAGCCCGCTCGGTAGCCGTCGGGGTCGCGCTCGTCACATTCGCAGTCCACGTTGAGAGCGTTAGCCCGAAGCATCGGCCGATCTTCGCAGATGGAGCCCGATCGCCCGACCTCGTGAGTCTACGGTGTGACGATCGCGAACGAGGGATCGGGCTCGTCCAGCAGGCCGAGCAGCTCACCGAGCTTGGCGGCGTCGCCCTCGACGCGCAGGCGCCCCGCCCCGAGCAGCTCCGCCACCGGGGTGATGCCCGCGAACAGCTCGTTCAAAGCCGCGCGCTCGACCACTACGGTGGCGTCCGCCTGCGGATCCTGTCGGTCGGCGGAGTGAATCAGAACGCCGTTGCTGAGCCTCAGCAGATGGTGCTCGCCGGTGTCGGTGAACGCCCAGTTGAAGCTCAGCCGCAGCTCTCCTGCGCGGGGGCCGTCCAGCCGGATCGCCAGCACATCGAACAGCTGCTCGGTTGAGAGCAGGGCGACCATCTCCCTGGAGGGCGTGTTGCCACCCTCGCGGACGCCCTCCCGAAGCTCGAGGGCCCCCGTCAGGAAGAAGTTGCGCCACGGCGCGCTCTCGGCGCCGTAGGCGAGCTGCTCCAGTGCGCGCGCCTCCAGCTCGCGGGCCCGGGTGTTGGAGGGGTCGGCGAACACCGCGTGGGACATCAGCTCCGCCACCCAGCGGTAGTCGCCCTCCGCGAACGCGCGGCGGCCCTCCTGCAGCACCGCCTCCGCGCCGCCCATCGCGCGCACGTAGCGCGTGGCGGCCTGCTCGGGGGGGTGCGACCACAGATGGGCAGGGTTGCCATCGAACCAGCCCATGTAGCGCTGGTAGATGCCCTTTACGTTGTGGCTGACCGTTCCGTAGTACTCGCGGCAGTGCCACTCGCGCGCGAGGCCCGCCGGCAGCGTCAGCAGCTCTGCAATCTCGCTGCCGGTGTGCCCCTTGTTGAGCAGGCGTAGCGTCTGGTCGTGCAGGTAGCCGTATAGGTCGCGCTGCTTGGCAAGCATCTCGACGATCCGCTCCTGCCCCCAGCGTGGCCACTGGTGCCCGGCGAACAGCGCGTCGGCGCGCTCGCCGAAGAGGTCGATCGCCTCGCCCAGGTAGCGCGACCAGATGCGCGCGTCGCGCACCAGCGCACCGCGCGGGGTGATGACGTTGTGGAGATTGTGGGTGGCGTTCTCGGCGATGCACAACGCGCGGTGGTCGGGGAACAGGAAGTTCATCTCCGCCGGGGCCTCGCTGCCCGGGGTCATCTGAAAGATCATCGCGATCCCGTCGACGGTCTCCTCGTGGCCGGTGTGGACGATCTCGTGCGTGGGGGGCACGATCCCGATGGTGCCGGTGGAGATCGTCATGCCCAGGCCGGTGCCCACGTGCCCGTGTGGCCCGCGCTCGAGAGCTGCGCCGAACATGTACGCCGCGCGACGTGCCATCGCGGTGCCTGCGTACACGTTCTCGGCGATCGCGTGCTCCAGGAAGCCCTCCGGCGCCAGCACCGGAATCCGCCCCGCGGCGACGTCACCGGCGTCGAGGACCCCCAGCGCCCCGCCGAAGTGGTCGACGTGGCTGTGGGTGTACAACAGGCCCGTCACCGGTCGCTCGCCGCGGTGGTCGCGATACAGCCGCAGGGCTGCGGCTGCGGTCTCCGCGCAGATCAGGGGGTCGATCACCAGTACCCCCTCGCGGCCCTCGACGATCGTCATGTTGGAGAGGTCCAGGCCGCGCACCTGGTAGATCCCTGGGACCACCTCGAACAGGCCGTGGATCGCGTTTAGCTGCGACTGGCGCCAGAGGCTCGGGTTGACGGTGTCGGGGCACTCCTCCTCGAGAAATGCGTAGGACTCCATGTCCCACACAACGCGTCCTTCCGTGCCGCCCACGAGCGCGGGGGAGAGCGCGGCGAGGAAGCCCCGCCGCGCATCTTCGAAGTCGGTTCGATCGTCGATCGCGAGCTGCAGCCGCACGGCACGGTTAGCCTCGACAATGCGCTTGGTCACGCCGGCCTGACCGGTTGTGATGTTGTCGCTCATCTACTTGCCTCCCTCCTTGCCATTCAAAGCGTGGGTGAGAATGGCTCTCAAAAGATCTGCCTGCTGCGGGTGGGGCTTCAATACACATCGAAATGTGGCACAGCCTCGGGTAAGGCTACGGTCTTGAACTAACCCCGGTCAAGACTTTCCCTGCAACGTTTCCAATCGGCGGCATGGTGAACCACTGGAGGTGTTCGCCTCAGGCCTAAGAAGGCGCTTTCAGCGCTGCGCGATCGCCTCGGCGGCGGCCTCGCGGCCGATGAACGGGGCGAGGGCGATGTAGCTGACGTGGTCGGAGAGCTCCGGCAGCCTACGTGTGTGGCCCCGCAAGATGTAGTCGTGGAGCAACTCGAACACCCCCCCCACGATCGCCTCCCCGATGATCGGGGTGGAGGACTGCGAAGGAGCGCCCTCGCCGAGATCCATGTCGAGCAGCTCGGCGTACGCTGCGTTGGCCTCCGCCACCCGGCCGGCGACGTGGGGGTAGGCGATCAAGATGTCCACGCACGACAGGTGCGCAAGGGCCGGCTCTGAAGCGAGGAACTCCAGCAGCGCCTGCGCCCCCGCGCGGACGCCCCCGATCCAGTCGGTCTGGTGGGCGAGCGCCCGATTGACTGCTGCTTTCGCACGGGTGTGCCCAACCTCGAAGGTGGCGAGGAACGCTTCCTCCTTGTTTTCAAAGTGGCTGTAGAAGGTCTGTAGTGAGACCGCCGCCACGGCCGCGATGTCCTCCAGACTCAGCGCCTGGTAGCCGTCTCTGGCGGTGAGTCTGGCGATCGCGTCGAAGATCCGCTCGCGCTGGTTGAACTCCACGAAGCCGCGCGGGAGATTGTGCTCGCCGCGCGGCAGCCCCCGCACTCCCCAGGGCGCCGGCGGCGAGAGTGTGCCGGGCGCGCGCCCTCCCTCCAGCCGGCGCGGTTTGTGCGCGCGGGGTCGGCGGGGAACTCCGGCGGGAGTGGGGTAGTAGCAGCCGATCCACTCCATCAGCTCCGGGACAATGCGTGCGAGCTCGGCCTTCAGCGACTTGTTGGAGCGCTCTTCGCGCACGCGCGTGTAGATGATCTTGCGCAGCGCTCCCACGACCGCGCGGGCCACCGGGTCGGGGACCGTCCCCGTCCCCGGCGCTCGCTCGAAGCCTGCGCTGATGAAGCGTTCGAAGCGGGTTGCGCCATCCGCCCAGCGCTGCACTCCGATTGCGCCGGAGGCGCCCATCTCCACGCAGATCAGGCGCGCGGCGTCGGGGCGCTCAGCGATCGCGTCAAACAGCGCGCGGATGATCCCCTCCAACTGCTCCTGCCACGTGACGTCCGTGCCGGCGAGTCCGAGCAGTCGCTGGACCTCGGTCTCGACGACCGTGTCGTAGGTCGCCAGCAGGCAGTCCTCCTTGTTGTCGAAGTGCTCGTAGAAGGTCCGCCGCGAAATGCCGGCTCGAGCGACGAGGTCCGAGATCGTGGTGGCCACCACCCCACGCTCGCTGACGGCCTGCACCATCGCTTCGACCAGCCGCTCGCGTTGGTGCGCGACGACTAGCTCGCGCGGGAGCGCCTGGGGCCCGCGTGGTAGCCCCTTCTGGGCGTCTGTGCTTCTGCGTGGCGGCCCTCCCCGCGCGCCACCAGCGCCCCTGCGGTCGTTCGCGCCCCTGCGGCCATTCGGTCCCTTCGATCGGGGGCCATTGGGGCTTGCGCGGTCGCCGGGCCCCTTCATTTGGCCGCCATCCGCTCTCCGGCTCCCGCCCCCGCTCTGCCTCGGTCCCTCAGCCACACGCTCCACCTTAGTGGACGGCGGCACGTGTGCCAATGGGCTTGATCGGTGAACAGACATTGCGCTTCTCGCTAGTCAGGTGTTGACAGGATGAGTAAAACATGATTTATATGTGTTTTGGGAAAGGGGTTCAAGGGCAAAACTAAAGCGACGCCTGGGGGATCGGCCGAGGGGGCGAAGTGCAAGCACAACGAGGGAAGTCAAGGGATTATTCCATACCAAGCGGGGCAGGCAGGGCGCACGGTCGTGCTCGGGGGAGGGCTGCTCCCATACGGCGTCGGGTAGCTTTATTCTGTAGGCCACGTACTATTAGCTGGTACGTTACGGCCCAAATCGAAGGTCTCCTTCGGCCGCGCGGGCCAATTGCGAGGGGTAGGGAGGTTGGATCGTCATGAAAGTGTTCGTCTGCGAGGAGTGGCGGATGCTCCGGGCGCTGCACGCCCGGTGGCCGTACCGGCGCTCTCACTGCCGCCACGATCTGCACTGGCTGGTGAGCGTGCATCCGCGTGCGGGCTGCGGTGCTGGCGGCCGGGCGCACTCGATTCCGTCGTTGCCGCCGCGGCGTCGGCGTCCGCACGGCCGCTAAATCGTGGAACCGCGAACCGATTTGCGGGACCGCGAACCCGACGACGCGAGCGCCCGCTAGGATCGGGCGCAATGACGGTGAGGCATGAGCCGGTTGGTTTGCGGGCAGATGGCCCGGGGTTGGACGGCCATGGCGAGCCCGAGCTGCAGCGCCTCACGATCGACACGATCCGCGGTTTGGCGATGGACGCGGTGCAGCAGGCCGGCGCCGGGCACCCGGGCACGGCGATGGCGTTGGCGCCGCTTGGGTATGCGCTGTTCAAGCGACTGCTGAGCGTAAACCCCCGCAACCCGCGCTGGGAGAATCGCGACCGCTTCGTGCTGAGCGCCGGGCACGCGTGCGTGCTGCTGTACTCGCTGCTGCACCTCAGCGGGTATGAGCTCTCGCTGGAGGACCTGACGCAGTTCCGCCAGTGGGGCTCGCGCACCCCGGGGCATCCCGAGCGTGGACACACCCCGGGTGTGGAGGTCACCACCGGGCCGCTCGGGCAGGGCTTCGCCAACGCGGTCGGGATGGCGATGTCAGAGCGCTTTCTGGCGGAGCGCTACAACCGCCCCGGCGAAGAGGTGGTGGACCACCACACCTATGTGATCTGCTCCGACGGGGACATGATGGAGGGCATCAGCCAGGAGGCCGCCTCGATCGCCGGGCACTTCGGGCTGGGCCGGCTGACGGTGTGCTACGACGACAACCGCATCACGATCGATGGGAGCACCGCGATCTCCTTCGACGGCGAGAACCACATTGCGCGGCTGGCGGCGGACGGATGGCACGTGCAGCGGGTGGGGGACTCCGAGGACATCGAGGCTCTCACCTCAGCGCTTGCGAGCGCACGCGCGGAAACGGAGCGCCCGTCGTTCATCGCGGTGCGCTCGCACATCGCCTACCCCGCCCCCCACGCGGTGGACACCGCGGCCGCGCACGGCGCGCCGCTGGGCGAGGAGGAGGTACGCGCGGCGAAGCTCGCGATGGACTTCGACCCGGAGCGCCACTTCTGGGTGGACGAGCGGGTGTACGAGCACATGAGACTCACCGCCGCCGGCGCGGAGGCCGAGCGCGAGTGGCAGTCACGGTGGAACGCATGGCGCACGGCGAACCCCGCGCTGGCGGAGGATTGGGAGCGCGCCTGGGCCGGCGATATGGCGGAGGGCTGGCGCGAGGCGCTGCCGAGCTTTGCGGCGGGCGAGAAACTGGCCACGCGCGTCGCCGGCCAGAAGACGATGGCGGCCTTCTCCGCATACGCCCCCACGATGTTCGGTGGAGCGGCCGACCTCGTGGAGTCGACCAAGACGGTGTTCCCCGGCGCCGGTCAATTCTCCAAGGTGCACACGGGCCGCAACGTGCCGTTTGGGATCCGCGAGCACGCGATGGGGGCGATCGTCAATGGCGCGGCGGCGCACGGGGGGATCGTGAAGCCGTACGGCTCGACGTTCCTGATCTTCTCCGACTACATGCGGGGGTCGGTGCGTCTCTCCGCACTGATGGGGCTGCCCGTGGTGTGGGTGTGGACGCACGATTCGGTGGGCCTCGGTGAGGACGGCCCCACCCACCAGCCCGTGGAGCACTACGCGGCGCTGCGCGCGATCCCATGCCTATGGGTGATCCGCCCCGCCGATGCCAACGAGACCGTGCAGGCGTGGCGGGTGGCGCTGGAGCGCGAGGACGGCCCGGTGGCGCTGCTGCTCTCCCGCCAAGGGATTCCCGTGCTTGATCGCGAGGACGGGAAGCTGGCGCCGGCGAGCGAGCTGGAGCGCGGGGGGTACGTGCTGTGGGACTCCGGGCCCAACCCGCAGGTGATCTTGATCTCCACCGGCGCCGAGGTCCCGCTCACGCTGGAGGCGGCTCGCGTGCTGGCCGAGGACGGCACGGCGGTGCGAGTCGTGTCGATGCCGTGCATGGAGCTGTTCGAAGCCCAGGCACAGAAGTACCGCGATACGGTGCTCCCGCCCGCTGTCACGGCTCGCCTGGCGGTGGAGCCGGGGGCGAGCATGAGCTGGTGGAAGTGGGTGGGCTCGCAGGGAGACGTGCTGGGCATTGATCGCTTCGGCGCCTCCGCGCCCGGCGCTCGTGTGCTCCAGGAGCTTGGCTTCTCGGTCGAGAACATCGCCGCACGCGCACGCGCACTTCTTTAGTTTTCCCCGCCGCATCCGAGGGGTAGGCTGTAGGAGGGTGTTTTGAAATAGGCGGTGGGCGTGCCGGTCTTTCAAAGCGCGTTCCAAATCAGGCCCGTAGGCAAGCGACCCAAGGAGACGCAGATGCCCTCCCAGACCCTCTCACCGCTGCACCGCCTCTCAGCGCTCGGGCAGAGTGTGTGGGTGGACTTCCTCTCGCGCGAGTCGATCCGCGGCGGCCACCTGCAGGAACTACTCGACGCGGACGCCGTGGTGGGGGCGACCTCCAACCCGACGATCTTCCAGAAGGCGATGACCGCGGGGGACGCCTACGACGAGCAGCTGCGCGAGCTGGCCGACGAGGGCCTCGACGCGCGCGCCAGCTTCTGGCGGCTGGCGGAGCGCGACATCAAGGACGCGTGCGACCTCTTCCGCCCGATCTGGGATGGGGGGTTGGGGCGCGACGGGTATGTGTCGCTGGAGGTGGCGCCCGATCTCGCGTACGACACGCTGGCGACGTACAACGAGGCGATCAGCCTGCACGAGACGGTGGATCGGCCGAACCTGATGGTGAAGATCCCCGCGACCAAGCCCGGGCTGGCGGCGATCGAGGACGTGATCGCGCAGGGCCACTCGATCAACGTGACGCTGATCTTCTCGCTGCGCCGCTACGCGGAGGTGGCGGAGTCCTACATGCGCGGCCTGGAGCGCCTGATCGCGGCGGGCGGAGATCCGCGCAAGGTCGCGTCGGTGGCGAGCTTCTTCGTTTCGCGGATCGACACCGAGGCTGACAGGCGCTTGGAGGAGTTGCAGTCGGCGGGGAAGGACGGGGCCCTCGATCAGCTCAAGGGCCGCCTGGCGGTGGCCAACGCAAGGCTGGCCTACCAGCACTTCCGCTCGGTCTTCCGGGGCCCTCGCTGGGAGTTCCTCGTGAGCAAGGGCGCCACCCCGCAGCGCGTGCTGTGGGCGTCTACCTCGACGAAGAATCCCGACTACCTCGACACGCTGTACGTGGAGGAGTTGATCGGTCCCGACACGGTCAACACGATGCCGGAGGAGACAATCCGCGCCTACCAGGACCACGGCCGTCCGCGGGCGCGCCTGCAAGCGGAGGTGGGGGAGGCGCACAAGCTGCTCGAGGAGCTCGCGCGCGCGAATGTGGACTACGACGATCTCACCGACACGTTGGAGCGCGAGGGAGTGCAGAAGTTCACGGACTCCTTCGAGGAGCTGATCGCCGCGCTAGCGGAGAAGCAGGCGGCGTTGGTCATCGCCTAACTGAACAGGTGGGCTCCGCGCGAGGGGCGCACCTCACGTGCGTGCACGGGCGGGGAGACGCCTGGTGGAAAGAGTCCCAAAACGTGCCCGCCGAAGCCCCCGCCAACCAGGCGCGCACCGAGCGCCCCGGCCTCCTTCAGCGCTCGCACTGCTACCTCGACAGCCGGGGTCGAGCACTCATAGAGGTCACGCAGGCTCGCGTGAGAGGCGTCGAGCAGGGCGCCGACCTCTTCCAGCGCTCCTCTTTGCAGGGCGGCGACGGTTGCCAGCACACGGGTGTTTTCCCCGAGCACGTGCCTCACGCGGCGAGCTAGCACGGGCGTCAGTGTGTCGAGCATGCGCTCCTGCGCATCCCGCAGCGACCCCACCCCGAGCAGCTCGCACGCCCGCACACACTCCGCGCGGCGCTCGTTGTAGCCGGAGGCCGCCAATGCACGGGAGTCGCCGGAATCGAGTGTCACCAGCCGCCAGCCGCCGGCCAGCACTAGCGGCACCGGCCGGATGTCGAGATTGGAGAAGTCGATGCGCAGCGCGGTGTCGGCCTCGCCATAGAGCGAGGCGAGCTGGTCGAGCAGGCCGGTGTGCGCACCCAGCCACTCGTTCTCCACGCGGGAGCACAGCCGCGCCAGCTTGCGGCGGTCGAGCTCGGCATGGGCGAGGCCAAGGAGGGCCAAACACAGCGCCACCTCCACTGCTGCGGAGGACGAGAGTCCCGCGTTGCGTGGCAGATTGCCGTGGATCTCGAGCTCGGCTCCCGGAATTGCGACCCCCGCGCGCAACAGCTCGGCGGCGACACCACGCACGAAGCTGCGCCAGCCATCGCCTCGCGGGGCATTTGAGATTGGGGGATCTCGGGACTTCGCAGGAGCAGGCCGCGGAAGGTCGGCGAGGGTGAGCTCGTCGTGCTGGTCGAGGTCGAGCGCTCGTGTCCGGATGCGACCTTCGGCTGTCGCCCACGCTCGCACCGTGACACCCTCCGCGATCGCGAACGGAAGAGCGAGGCCGTTGTTGTAATCGGTGTGCTCCCCGATCAGGTTGACGCGACCCGGGGCGAAGGCGCGCACCTCAGGTGGCGGCACGACCGACCGCCTCGCGCAGGGCCGCGGCGGACTCCTCGGGGAGCGTGTCGGCGATGAACACCCCACCGCCCTGCTCGGAGCCCGCGAGGTACTTCAGCTTGTGCGCGGTGCGCAGCGGAGGGTAGAACTCGACGTGCAGGTGCCCCTCCCGCTCCGAGCCGGTGTCCGTGGGGGCCTGGTGGACGGCCATGACGTACGGGAACGGCCGCTCGAACAGCGCGTCGTAGCCGCGTGTGAGCGCCTGCAGCGCGTCGGCGAGCGCGCCCAGTTCCGCGGGGGCGCAGTGCAGCAGCGTGGGGCGGTGTGCGCGCAGTACCACGTGCGCTTCGTAGGGCCAGCGCGCGGCGTGGGGGACGTGGACGAGCACGTGCTCGTTCTCGTACACGATCCGGCGTCCATCTTGGAGCTCTCGCTGAAGCAACGCGCACGGCGCGCAGCCCCCCAGACGCGCGTCGGCGGCGCGCTCGGCGGCAGGCACGGGGGGCAGGAAGGGGTAGGCGTAGATCTGTCCGTGGGGGTGGTGCAGGGTCACCCCGACCTCCACGCCGCGGTTTTCGAAGATCAGCACGTACTCCACGTCATCGCGCGCGCCCAGCTCCTCATAGCGTGTTCGCCACACCCACATCAGCGCCCGCGCGCGCTGCGTCGCAAGCGTCGCAAATGTGTCGTGGTGGCGGTCGGTGTAGACGACGACCTCCGCCGCGCCCCGCGGGGACTCGAACGCGGGGAAGCGGTTCTCGAAAACCGCGATCTCGAATGCCGGGAAGGGTATCTCCGTGGGCGGCCCTCCCGGGCGCGTGGGGCACAGTGGGCAGTGCTCCTCGCTCGGCAGAAACGTGCGCTCCTGGCGGTGGATCGCGTAGTCCACCCACTCCCCGCGTAGCTCCTCGAAGCGCAGCTCACCCATCCTCGTCAGTCCGCCGGTAGAGAATCAGCAAGCGCCCATCCGCTTTGCGGTAGCGCTCGAGTGCCAGCGGGCCGCTGCGCTCCGCCGCAGACTGCAAAGCTGGGGCTGAATCTGCGGGAGGCGAAGAAGGATTGCTTGACGACCTCCGATCGGTCTCCTCAGGCATCGCGTCCAGGGTAGGCCCTACGCGCGCTTAAGGTGGCGCCGATACCGTCAAGGTGGTGCACGACGAGGTCCCGATACCAACGCCGCCCTCCGAACGCTGGGCGTGGCTGGTCGCACTTGCGCTGTGCCTGCTCGGCGCCGGTGTGCTTGCGGCGATCCTTGGCGGCGTGGTCGGCGCCTCTCCGAGGGCGCCTGCGACCGTCCCGCCGACGGTGCTTGTGGGAGCTGTCACGCCCACCGCGGCGAGCGCCTCCGAGGCGGCGCTGAGGTCGGGGCGGGGCACGACGGCGGGACCTTACGTGGGCTTACGTCATGAGTCTGCCGGGCGCGCCGCGCCCACTGTGGCATCGGTGGGGGCCCTCGTGGCGCACGCTCCAAACGGGCGGGAGGACGTGGCCGCGAGCTCACTGGAACCCGAAGCTCATATCTCGGCAGGGTGGGAGGCCGGCTTCTATCCGATCTACGCCGAGGCGCAGCGCGTGTTCGGCATCAACTGGCTGCTGCTCGCCTCGATCCACATGCAGGAGACCGCGTTCTCCACCGCGCCGTCTACATACCACGGCCTGAACTTCGCCCGCTGTTGTGGGGGGCCGATGCAGTTCAACGTCACCAATGGGCCGGTGAGCACGTGGGACCTTGTGAAGGACGCCTACCGTTTCGGTGTGCGCCCAGCGGTGTACAACCACCGCACCGCGCATCACCCGTCGATCTACGACGACTACGATGCGATCATGGCGGCGTCGTGGCTGCTGTACTCCGACGGCGCCGGCAGCGCGCTGGATGACTCCGCGTGGTGGGCGGCGTACGACTACTACGGCCACGACGCCTACGGTGTCGAATACGCTGACGAGGTGCTGGCCCGCGCGATCGGCTGGTCCCAGCACGGCTTCTGCATCAACTGCGGCGTGCAGCCGGCGCTAGTGCAGGCCGTTTACAACGCCTACGGCGCGCCGGTGATGGCGACGTACACCGCCGCCACAGTCGCCGGCGCGAGACACTCCCACCACGCGCGGCGCCGGCGCTGAGCGACAAACGCCTGCCGTCCCCACGCCGCCGAGCCCAACATAGTGCCACTGCCGGTACGCTCGCGCTCTCGCCCCCCGGTGGAGGCTCTACCGGCGCTCGCTACTCCTGCGCGATCAGCTCACCTGCCACCCGATCGGTGGCGAGCGCGGTGCCGCCCAGCAGGCGGCGAGAGAGCTGGGCGCGACGGAAGTACAACGGGGCGTCGTGCTCCCAGGTGGCGCCGATGCCACCATGCACCGAGATCATCGTGCGCGCCGCGTGATCGAGCGCGCGGCCTGCCACCGAGCGCGCGGCGTTGGCCGCGAGCGGAAACTCCGCCGGCGCCCCGTGGCGCGACCAGCCGGCGTAGTAGAGCAGCGAGCGGCCGTTCTCCAGCTGGCGCAGCACCTCGGTGAGCGAGTGCTTGACCGCCTGGTAGGAGCCGATCGCGCGGCCGAAGGTGAAGCGCTCCTTGGCGTACGCCACCGACACGTCGAGCGCGCTCTCAACCGCGCCCAGCGACTCGGCGGCGATCAGCGCCTGCGCGAGGTGCCACGCCTCGGCGAGCGAGTCTCCGGGGGCGTCGAGGATCGTGGCGGGTGCGTCCTGTAGCGTGACGTGCCCGAGCGCGCGGGTGGCGTCGTAGCGGCGCACCGCCTCGACGGAGACGCCGGCCGCGGAGGACTCCACCGCGAAGCCGACCGGGCGCCCGTCGAGCAGGGCGACGCCTACCAGGATGTCCGCGCCTGGGGCGTCGGGAGCGAACGCGATCTTCCCGCTCACCCGAGCCTCACCCGCCCCGGCGCCGACGGCGCTCGGGAGCGCGGCGCGCTCCATCCCGCTTGCGGGATCGACGCTCCACTGCTCGGAGACGTCATCCGGCGGGCGCGCCGCAAGGTAGGCCGCGCGGCGCTCACCGCTCGCCAGTTCGCCGAGCAGGGGCGTCTTGCCGAGCCCACCCGCCCCGTCGTTCAGGATCGCAGTGGCGGGCAGGTGGCCGAGCAGCGGGACTGCCGCGAGCGCGCGTCCGCACTCGCCGAGCACGAGCATCGCGTCGAACACGTCCAGTCCGGCGCCGCCGTGGGACTCGTCGATCAACAGGCCCGGCCAGCCCGCCTCCTTCGCGGTGGGCCACAGGTCGCCGGTCGAGCCACCGCTGTCGAGCGCCTCACGCGCTTCCTCTAGCGTCTTGAAACGCGACAGCGCGCCGCGGGCTGCCTCGCGCAACAGTACCTGCTCGTCTGAGAGTGCGAGATTCATACCTTTGCCGCCTCCTTCGAACGCAGCTCCGAGAATGGGATGCCCTTGTCCAGGCGCGGCTCGGTGGGGAGGCCCAACACGCGCTCGCCGATCGTGTTGCGCAGGATCTCTTCGGTGCCGCCCGCCGACTTGAGACCGGGGAGGAAGGAGATCATGTAGGCCCACTCGCTGTCCTCCGCGAGCACGTCGGGGCCGAGCACGTCGGCGATCAGGTCGCCGGACTTGATCGCGCCATTGACGATCGTCACCTTCGCGAGGCCCGCCTCGGGACCGGGAATCTGGCCGCGCTGCAACGCGGTGAGCGTGCGGTAGCCCGTGAAGCGCACCGCCATCAGTTCGGAGGCGATCTCGCCGAGCTGGCGGCGTACCTCGGGGTCGCGGCGGGCGTGCTCGTCGGAGGCGATCGCGCGGGCGAAGCGCGCGGAGTTGTAGCCGAGGCCCTCGCCGCCGAGGCCGATCGTGACGCGCTCGAACATTAGCGTGGTGAGCGCCGTGCCCCAGCCGTTGCCCACTCCCCCCACGACCGCGTCGGCGTCGAGCGCGAGGTCGTCGAAGAAGACCTCGTTGAACTCGGCCTCCCCGGAGATCTGGCGCAGGCCGCGCACCGTGACCCCCTCGGCCTCGATCGGCACGATGAACATGGTCAGGCCCTTGTGCTTGGGCACGTCGGCGTCGGTGCGCGCGAGCAACAGGCCATAGGAGGCGAACTGTGCGTTGGTTGTCCACACCTTCTGCCCGGACAGGCGCCAGCTGCCATCCTCCTGCTGGCGCGCGCGGGTCTGCACCGCCGCCAGATCCGAGCCGGCGGCGGGCTCGGAGAAGAGCTGGCACCACACCTCGTCGCCGTGCAGCATCGGGCCGAGGTAGCGGCTCTTCTGCTCCTCGGCGCCGTGCGCGATGATCGTCGGTCCCAGCATCCCCACGCCGATCGCGTCGAGGATCCCGGGGAGGCCAGCACGGGCGACCTCCTGGCCGCAGATCAGCTGCTCGATCGGCCCGAGACCCTGACCGCCGTACTCCTTCGGCCATGTCACTCCCGCAAGACCGCCCTCCGCGAGCTTGCCCTGCCAGGCGCGCCTCGCGGTGATGATCTCATCCTCGTCCTTCAGCGCGCCTTCGCCTACCAGCACGGGCGCTTCGGGCTTGTGCTGCTCCAGCCACGCACGCACCTGTGCGCGGTAGGCGGCCTGCTCGGGTGTGTCGTCAAGATCCACTGCGCCTCCTTGGTTGACTGACCAGTCAATCGCCTCTTACACGGTACTACCTTCGGCCGCGCGCGTGTCGAGGTGTGGGCGGTCGCGGCGGCGGGAGCTCTCCAACGGCGTCGAACGGCGGGCCGGTAGGAGAGGCGGGCTTGGAGGGCTAGCGGCGGCGCCGGTCGAGCAGGGCACCGAAGATCCCTACGCCCATCAGCACCACGATAAACACCGATATCGCCGTACCTAGTGAGATGCCTTTCTGTTCCACGATCGTGTGGAGCGTCAGGTAGGCGAACCCGACGACGAACAGCATCGCAACGAGCAGGATCAGCACGCGAGTCACGGTCGGGAGCGGGTGTCTGGAGCGGCGAGGATCGGAGCAGACTATCCGCGGGCCGCTCCCACCAGCGCCGGCTCGGTGGCCGCCAACGGGCCGACGCCATCGCGCGACTGCGCCACGTGCTGGTCGGCGTGGTATGAGGAGCGCACGAGCGGCCCGGCGGCGACGTGCTCGAAGCCGAGCTCGTACGCCGCGCGCTCCAGCGCGGCAAACTCGTCGGGGTGCCAGTAGCGAACGACGGGGAGGTGGCGCTCGGAGGGGCGCAGATACTGCCCGACGGTGAGCACCTGCACGCCCTGCTCGCGCAGCGTCGCAAAGGCGTCCACGAGCTCGTCGTGAGTCTCGCCGAGGCCGACCATCAGCCCCGACTTGGTGGTGACCCTGGTGCCACCCAGCTGCTTGGCGAGCGCGAGCACGCGACAGGAGCGCGCGAAGGAGGAGCCGCGCCGCGCCAGCGGGTAGAGGCGGGGGACGACCTCGACGTTGTGGTTGAACACGTCGGGCCGCTCGGCGATCACCTTGGCGAGGGGCATCTCCTGCCCCTGGAAGTCGGGCGTGAGCACCTCGATCAGGCAGCCGGGCGCCTGGCGGCGCACCTGGCGGATGACCCCGACGAACGCGGAGGCCCCCTTGTCGGGGAGGTCGTCGCGGTCCACCGAGGTGACAACGGCGTGGCGCAGCCCCATGCGCGCGATCGAGCGCGCCACGCGCGCGGGCTCTAGCGGGTCGTTCCAGGTAGGGCGCCCCGTCTTTACGTTGCAGAACCCGCAGCGCCGCGTGCAGGTGTCACCGAGGATCATGAACGTCGCGGTGCCGCGCTCCCAGCACTCTCCGACGTTGGGGCAGGCCGCCTCCTGGCAGACGGTGTGCAGCTGCTCCTCGCGGATCAGCTGCGTGAGCGCGCGATAGCGCTCTCCGCCGGGCGCCATCACCTTTAGCCATGGAGGCTTGCGCTCCCGCAGCGGGCGGGATTCGATGCCCGCCCGCCCCAGCACCTCGAGCACGTCCATCCCACCAGGGTTGGCGCGCGAGCGGGTGGCGCTCATGCCGCTGCGAGCTCCTTGGCGTGTGCGGCGTCGATTTCGAGCTCCCGGGTCGTGACCGGCCGCTGAAAGCGGTCGTGCGCCTGGCAGAAGCTCGCCGCAATGCGTGCGCGAAAGCGCTCGGTCGAGGCCCCACCACCCAGCTCGGCGGCAATCGAGGTCATCTCCACGTCGGGCAGCCCGCAGGCGACCACCCAGGTGAAGGGCTCCAGATCGTTCTCCACGTTGACCGCAAACCCGTGCGTCGAGACTCCGCGCGAGACGTGCACCCCGAGTGAGGCAATCTTGCGCTCCTGCACCCACACGCCGGTGTAGTCGGGGCCGTCCTGCGGGCGGGAGTGTGCGGCGATGCCCTCCTCGGCGAGCGCGGCGACGATCGCATCCTCCGTCGTGCGCAGGTGGGCGACGACGTCTGTGACGCCCATGATCGGGTAGCCGACCAGCTGCCCCGGACCGTGGTAGGTGACGCGCCCGCCGCGGTTGGTTGGCACGACCTCGATGTCTCGCGCGCGGTAGAAGTCCTCGCCGAGGGTCAGCTCCCCTGGCCGGGAGCGCCGCCCGCGGGTGTATACGGGGGGGTGCTCCAGCAGCAGCAGCGTGTCGGGCAGCTTCTTCGCCTGGCGGCGGGCGGCGATGTCCAGCTGCAGGGTGAGCGCCTCGCGGTAAGGGACCGTGCCGAGGTGGCAGACCCAGATGTTGTTGAAAGAGCGGCGACCTTGATTCATTTGCCGTCTCTGGTGGTAGCATATTTGTACGCCAAGATGAGCGCAACGTCTTTGCTCATTTGGAGGGGGTTTCCGGTTCGCCGGGGGCCCCTTTCCTATAGGGCGCTCCGGTGGGCATCGAGGCCGACTCCCACCGGAGCTGAAGCGGCGTTACGTCAGGTTGCGGATGATGACCGCGACCATGAGCGTTATCGCCAAGATAGGCGCAATACCTTCGCTCATCTCACCACCTCCTTTCCCGAGCCGGTCGGCCTCGGGCCGGCGTGATCGGGTGGCGGTGGCAACCCTGCCCAAGAACATACTCAGCGGCGGCGTCACAACGCTAGCGCGGCTGGCTCCTCCAGCAATGCCCGGATCCGGGCGAGGAAGCGGGCGGCGTCGGCGCCGTAGAGGATGCGGTGGTCGCAGGCAAGCGTGACGGCCATCGTGTGGCGCGCAACGATTTCGCCACCGCCGTCCGCGCCGCCGGCCAGCACCACGGCGCGGGGGGCTAGCGAGCCTACGGAGAGGATCCCGGCCTGCGGAGGGTTGACGATCGCGGTGAAGCTGCGCACCCCGTACATCCCGAGGTTGGAGACCGTGAACGTGCCGCCGCCGAGCTCCGGTGGGGTAATTATGCCGTCGCGCACGCGCTCGGCGAGGGCGCGTGTCTCGCGGGCGATCTCGCCGAGCGACTTCAGTGCGGCGTCGAAGACAGTGGGCACCACCAGCGTCCCGCCCATTGGATCATCGGAGTCGGCCGCCACGGCGACCCCGACGTTGACGCGGGAGTGCAGCTGCAGCTTGCCGTCGCGATAAGAGCCGTTGGCACGGGGGTGCTCGTGCAGGGCCAGTGCGCATGCCTTGACAACCATGTCGTTGTACGTGGGGGCCTCCTCCGGGGAGAGGCGCTTGAGCTCGGAGCGCAGCGCAACGCACTGCTCCATGTCGATCTCCGCCTGCAGTGCGAAGTCGGGGATCGTGGCCTTGGACTCGGCCATCCGCCGCGCGATCGTCTGCTGGGCGCGCGTCAGCTCTACGATGGTGGTGTCGCCCTTGGCGGTGGCCACGCGCTCGCCGAGCGAGGTCGCCGGGGCTGACGTACCTGCCGCCTCGACATCGGCCTTGACGATCCGCCCGCCGGGACCGGTACCGGCAACCGTGTGTAGATCAACGCCGCTCTCGTTGGCGATCCTTCTGGCGAGTGGGGATGCCTTCACACGGCCCTCGCCTTGATGTACAGGAGTGTCTGCCGGTGGGGGTTGGGGGTCCGTGCTCTCATGTACTGCAACGTCTGTGGGAGCACTTGCCTGTCGCGAAGCCGCGCCGGCTAGGGCGCGCGCCTGCGCGCTCGGCGTCTCGACGGCGCTCGACACCTCCCCGACGTGCGCGATCGTCGCGCCGACTGCAAGCGTGTCGCCCTCCTGGGCGACGATCCGCAGAGCGCCCTCCTGGTCGGACTCGTACACCATCGCCGCCTTGTCGGTTTCGATCTCGACCAGTTCCTCACCCCGGCTGACGTGCTCGCCGTTGCGCTTGAGCCAGCGCAACACGGTGCCCTCCTCCATCGTGTCGGAGAGGCGGGGCATCACGATCTCGCTCATCGCTGCACTCCAGCGGGGACCTGCCCGAGTACCTCAAGCGCGGCGTGCACCACCTGCGGCTCATGCGGGAAGGCGATCTCCTCCAGCGGCTTGGAGTAGGGCATTGGCACGTCGGCGCCGGTGACTCGCCGTACTGGGGCGTCGAGGTCGTCGAAAGCTTGCTCGGAGATCAGCGCGCTGAGGTTGGCTCCGACCCCCCCGTGCGGCCAACCCTCCTCGACCACCACACAGTGGTTGGTGGTGACGATCGAGCGCAGGATCACGTCGAGGTCGAGCGGGCGCAGGGTGCGGGGATCGATCACTTCGGCCTGTACGCCGTGCTCGCGCGCGAGCGTCTCGGCCGCCCGCCCGGCGGTGATCGCCATCCGCGAGATGCCGACGATCGTGACGTCCGAGCCCTCGCGGCGCACCGCCGCCTGCCCGAAGCTCTGCACGTGGTCCTCTCCGTCCGGCACCTCCCCGCGCTGGCCGTAGAGCGACTCGTGCTCGATGAAGATCACAGGGTTCTCGTCACGGATCGCGGCCTTCAAGAGGCCCTTGGCGTCGGCGGGAGTGGAGGGGGTGGCGACGAGCAAACCGGGCACGTGCATGAAGATCGCCTCCAGGCAGTGCGAGTGCGTTGGGCCCAGCTGGTGGCCGGCGCCCTGGGGCATGCGCACCACGAGCGGCACGCGCGCCTGCCCGCCGAACATGTAGTGAATGTGGGCGGCGTGGTTGACGATCTGATCGAAGGCGAGAAGTGCGAAGTTGATCGTCATCAGCTCGACCACGGGGCGCAGGCCGACCATCGCCGCCCCCACTCCCATCCCGACGATCGTGTTCTCGGAGATCGGGGTGTCGCGCACGCGCCGCTCGCCGAACTCCTCCAGCAGGCCGTCGGTGACTTTGAAGGCGCCGCCGAACACGCCGATGTCCTCGCCCATCAGGATCACGCGCTCGTCGCGGGTGAGCTCCTCGCGCAGGGCGGCGTTCAACGCCTCGCGGTAGCGCAGCTCGGCCATCAGGCGTCCTCGCCCGCTTGCAGGGCGTTTGTGATCTGCTGCGGGATCTCCCCTGTACTAGCTGCCCCGCCATTTGCCTGTGGCGAAGCATCGGCGGCCCCGTACCTGGGTTGGGAGGTCTGCACCGAGTACCAGCCGTGCACTTGGTCGCCGAGCACATACACGTCGTCGTACAGCGACTCGGGCGAGGGGAATGGCGAGTCCTCGGCGAAGGCGACGGCCTCGTCCACCTGGGCCAGCGCCTGTTCGTCGATCTGGGCGCGCGCGTCCGCGTCGACGATCCCCTCGCGCTCCAGGCGCTCGGCAAACGCGGGGATCGGATCGCGCTCCCGCCAGTGAGCGACCTCCTCCTTGGAGCGGTACTCCTCGGGGTCGGCCATCGAGTGGCCGCGGAAGCGGTAGGTGACGGCCTCCACGAGCACCGGCCGGCGCTCCTCGCGCACCTGGCGCAGCGCCGCAGAGATCACCGCGTGGGTGTCGAGCACGTCCATCCCGTCGCAGCGCATCCCCGGCACGCCGAGGCTCTCGCCCTTGCGCTGCAGGTCGGTGACGGCGGAGTGGCGCCCCAGCGCGGTGCCCATTCCGAACTGGTTGTTGGTGACCATGAACACGACCGGCAGGCGCCATAGCGCGGCGAGGTTGAGCGTCTCGCCGAAGGTGCCCTGGTTGGAGGCGCCGTCGCCGAACGTGCAGAGCGTGACGTCGTCCTCGCCGCGGTAGTCGCTCGCCAGCGCGATCCCCGCCGCGATCGGCAGGTTGCCGCCGACGATCCCGTAGCCGCCCATGAAGCGGCGACTGGAGTCGAACATGTGCATCGAGCCGCCCCGTCCGCCGGAGCAGCCGTCCACGCGCCCGAACAGCTCCGCCATCACATTTCCGGGCGGCGTCCCGCGCACGAGTGCATGCCCATGCGAGCGGTAGGTCGAGATCAGGTAGTCGCCGGAGCGCAGCGCCCGTGCGCCGCCGACGATCGTGGCCTCCTCGCCGATCGAGAGGTGCAGGAAGCCGCCGACTTTCGCACGCGCGTACATCTCGCCGGCGCGCTCCTCAAAGCGGCGGATCAGCGTCATCGTCGCCAGCCACTCGCGCGCCGTCTGGGGGTCGGGCAGGGCGGTGCTCATCAATGCTCCACGGTAGCCCAGCGGGCGATGAACTCCTCGTCAGGGAGCTGTGCCAGGTCGGCACGCAGTGCCCGCGAACGCCGTGCGGCCTGCTGCGGGGGGCAGTCCCAGAACAGCACCACCTCGCCGCTGTTGATCTCCACCACCTCGATGTGATCGACCCGTGCGGGGTCGGCCAGCAGCGCGGGCATCCACCCGCCGCGTCTGACGATCAGCCGGTAGGCGCGGTTGGCTCTCATCGCACAGCGTTACCCGCCAGCAGCTCTCCCGCCTCCTCCAGCGCACGCTCGCCGACTAGCACGCGACTGGCCGATCGAAGATCTGCCAGCACTGCTGGTACATCGTTGATGCCCGCTCGCGCTGCCCCTTCGGTGGCGGCCGCGAGTTGTTCGCGCACGGAGCGCAGCTCCGCTCCGCGCAGAACGGCCTGGGGATGCATCTCGCAGGCCGCGGCGGCGATCAGCACGGTGTCCGTGTCAGAGAGCGAGCGGCCGGCCGCGAACGCCTGGCGGAAGGCGGCTTGGGCAAACGGGACGACACGGCCGATGCCCTTCGCATAGGTGGCGACGCGCATCGCCAGAGCGCTGTCGAACGGGAACGGCTCGGGCCAGCGCATTGGCTGCAACCCCAGCTCATCGGCGCGACGCTGGACGTCGGCGCGAAACGCCTGCACCTCAGGGTCATCAAAGAAGAGGGGCTCGACCGAAGCCGGGGGACACGCGCCTTTGGCGCTGGCCGATTTGGGGATGCGAGCGAAGCGAGTGTCTCCCTTATCGGTCCCCGTTTCGGCCAGCCGGCCTTCGGTCGACTGCGCCACCCGCTTGGAGCGGAACGACTCGAAGGACTCTGACCCGGGCAGTTCTCGTGCCAGCACCGGCTGCCACTCCAGCGGTCCGGGAATCACCCGCAAGACACGCTCTGCGGCGAGGTAGGCCAGGGGGCTGGCGAGATCGAAGTAGAAGGCCGAGTCCACCATGCAGAGCGTATTCCTCGCGTTGACCGGGTGAACGCTCGCCCAGGCGCTTTCGGCGGTCGTGCTGGATGTGCTGCTCAGCCGTGGATCAGCCAGCCGTCGGCGGCGCGCCCGGCCTCCATCACGGCCTCGGAGAGCGTTGGGTGGCCGTGGACGATGCGCGCGACCTCCGGGAAGCCGCCCTCCAGCGCGCGCACGTTGACGAGCTCCTGGATCAGCTCGGTGGCGCGACTGCCGACGATGTGGCCGCCGAGCAGCTCCCCGTACTTGGACTCGCCCACCAGCTTGACGAGGCCGGCGCGGTCACCGTAGACGATGCCGCCGCCTACGGCACCGTAGGGCACCTTGCTGACCACCACGTCATAGCCCTGCTCGCGCGCCTGCTCCTCGGTGAGCCCGAACGACCCGACGTTGGGGGTGCAGAAGGTGGCGCGGGGGATGTCGATGTAGGCGAGCGGGTGGGTGGAGAGCCCGGCGGAGTCCTCCACCGCGATGATCCCCTCGTCGGAGGCCTTGTGCGCGAGCGCGGGGCCGGCGACGAGATCGCCGATCGCGTAGACACCGGGCGCGGTGGTGCGCAGCGCGCCGTCCACCTTCACGAGGCCGCGCTCGTCGAGCTCGACACCGGCGGCGGCGAGGCCGAGGCTGTCCACGTCGGGGCCGCGCCCGGCGGCGATCACGAGGTAGTCGACCTCCGTGGGCTCTCCCGCGGGCGAGCCGCTGCCGGGGTCCCCGCCCCCGGAGCCGCCGTCCCCCGGGGAACCGCTCCCGGCTGATCCGCTCGCGTAGGTGAAGCTCACTCCCGTCTCGCCGGCGCGCACCCCTTCGATCGGCGTGGCCGTGAGCACCTGGATGCCCTGGCGCTTGAGCCCACGCTCCACCAGGCGAGAGATGTCGGCATCCTCGGTGGGGAGCACGCGGTCGAGCGCCTCGCACAGCAGTACCTCGCTGCCCAGCCGCGCGAAACCGGAGGCGATCTCCGCCCCGGATGCGCCGGCGCCCACGACCGCCAGGCGCTGGGGTAGCTCCGACAGCGCCCACGCCTGCTCGGTGCCGATCACTCGTCCGCCCAGCTCCACGCCTGGGATCGAGCGCCCGACGGACCCGGTGGCGAGGATCACAGTCGCGGCCTCGAGCTCTTCCTCGCCCACGTGCACTTTGATTGGGACCCCGCCCATCCCGCGCCCGCCGTTGGCGTTGCCCTGCCCCTCCGAGGTGGGTGCGAGCGTGGCTTCCCCCGCGATCACGTCGATCCCGTTTTTCTTGAACAGCCCGCTCACGCCGCCGGTGAGCGTCCCCACCACTTTCTCGCGACGCGCCTGCACGGCGGCGTAGTCGACCTGGACGCCCGCCACCTGCAGCCCGTAGTCGCCGGCCTCGCGGATCTCGGTGAGCAGGTCGGCCGAGCGCAGCACCGCCTTGGCGGGGATGCACGCGTAGTTGAGGCAGCGGCCCCCGACCTTGTCCTGCTCGATCACCACCGTCTTTTTGCCGAGCTGGGCAGCCCGGATCGCAGCTACGTACCCTCCCGGTCCGGCGCCGATCACGATGCAGTCGTAGGAGGTGCCTGCCATGGTGGGGCGAGCCTATCGCAGCTCGTCGGCATCCTGTTCGCCGGCCTGCAACCGCCCCATCACGCGCACCAGCTTCCAGAACAGCCAGCCACCGAGCCCGATGCTGAGCAGGCACGCAGCGGCGGCGAGGATCGTGGTGGCGATCACCAGCGCCAGCGAGGTCACGAGGATCTGGAAGGCCAGCAGCGCCTCGAAGCCGAGCACCGCCCAGTAGCGCCGCCGGTACATCCCCACCGCGAGGGCGGCGAGCACCACCGTGAGGAATACCCCGCCGGGGACCGACCCGCCGTGGCGGCGCAGGTCGTGGACGGTGAGCGCACCCGCCGCCACTCCGATCGCAAGCAGCGCCGCGACCGCCACGGCGACCAGCAGCGCCGCGGGCCGCTCGCCCTCGGCAAGGGGGGTCAGAGCGGCGCGGGCGTGCTCGTCCCTCAATTGGGCGCGCGAGCGCGGACGTCCCTCGCTCTCTGCGCCGGCGGGCGGCGTGTCGTCGACTGCATCGCTCACGGTCGATCGTGCCTCCGGTTGTGGGCCCATGCCTCAACGGGCGGCAAGGTCGCCCTCCGGGACGTGCGCACCGAGCGCCCTGCGCAGAGCGCGGGCGGCCAGCTCGCGGGTCCGCCGCGTCGGCTATTGCCCGTACGACGGCCACCCGCCGAGTGCCGGCTTCGACGGCCGCCTCGACGTTGCCCGCGTCGATGCCACCGATCGCAAAGAACGGCAACCGCGAGTGCGCGGCGGCGTAGCGGACAAGCTCCAGACCAACCGCCGGGCGACCGGGCTTCGTGGGCGTCGCGTAAACGGGGCCCACGCCGATGTAGTCAACGTTTGCCATGCCCTTGCGGCTGGCCCTCGCGGCCGCGTCGAACCTCGCTTCCGTGGTCGCGTCGATCTCAGTCGGTGTATGCGTGGAGAGGCCGATCACCACGTCGGGACCGACCAACTCCCGCACCTTCCTGACCGGCATGTCCTGCTGGCCCACGTGTACCCCGTCGGCGCCCGCCTCCAGCGCCACCGTGGGGCGGTCGTTGACGATCAGCAACGCTCCCAGCTGTACACAGATCGTGCAAGCAGTGTTCACAACCTCTGTGAGCTCGCGGTCGCAAAGGCGCTTCTCGCGCAGCTGCACGATGTCCACACCGCCGGCGATCGCCGCGCGCAGGACATCGGGCAGCTCACGGCCACCGGGCTGTGAGTCGCAAACCAGGTACAGGCGCGCCGCCGCCAGGCGCGCCCGTCGCTCGGCGCCGATGTCGTGGGTGGGCATCGATCCAAGTCTCGCACGGCCACCTGGGGCTAGCATCAAACTAATGCCCAGCAACGACCAAGCGTTTGATGTGGCCATCGTCGGCGGCGGTGTGATCGGCCTCGCGGTTGCCTGGCGCGTTCGGCTGCGTGGGTTGTCCGTCGCCGTGCTCGAGCGAGGCGTTATCGGCGCGCAGTGCGCCTCGGGCGTGGCTGCGGGGATGCTCGCTCCGGTATCCGAGGTCGAGTTCGGGGCGGCCGGGCGGCGCGTGCTCGAGCTCGGTCTGCGCTCGGCGCGGATGTGGCCGGACTTCGCCGCCGAGTTGGCGCGGGAGGCCGGCGCCGAGGTGGGGTTGCGCCAGAGCGGCACGTTGGTGCTCGCGCGCGACGAGGACGAGGCGCGCGCGCTGGAGCGTCAGCTCGCGCTGCGCGAGTCCCTCGGTCTGCGCGCCACGCGGCTGCGGGCCAGCGCTGCGCGCGAGCTCGAGCCGGCGCTTGCGTCGACCGTGCGGCTGGCGCTGGAGGCGCCCGACGACCACAGCGTCGATCCTCGGCTGGTGCTGGTCGCGCTGCGTCGAGCGTGCGAGCAGAGTGGGGTGCTGGTGCGCGAGCGGGCTCCGGTGGCTCATGTCGAGCGTGAAGGGCCGGATGGGCACGTCACCGGCGTGGCCCTCGCCAACGGCGAGCGTGTGACCGCGGCACAGGTCGTGCTCGCCGCCGGCGCCTGGAGCGGTGACATCGGGGGGCTGCCGGTGCATGCGCGCGTGCCGGTGCGCCCGGTCAAGGGACAGATACTGCGACTGCGCGATCCCGTCGGCCCGGGGCTGCTGGAGCGAGTGGTGCGCTTCGAGGGCGGCTACCTCGTGCCCCGCGGCGACGGGCATTATGTGCTGGGGGCCACCGTCGAGGAGCGCGGCTTCGATGAGCGTCCGACGGCCGGCGGCGTCTACGAACTGCTGCGCGAGGCCCGCGAGCTGGTGCCAGGCGTGCTGGAGCTGCAGATCGAGGAGCTCTCCGTCGGCTTCCGGCCGTCCACCCCCGACAACACGCCCGTGATCGGCCCTGGCGCGGTGGAGGGGCTGGTGTGGGCCACTGGGCACCATCGCAACGGGATCCTGCTGGCGCCCCTCACCGCGGAGCTCGTGGCCGAGGCGTTGGTGGGGGTGCTCGCGTGATCTTCCTGAATGGACAGGACTCCGACCTGCCGGCCGGTGAGACCGTCGCCGGCGCGCTTGCCCGGCTGGGGCTGTCCGTCGATGCGCGCGGCGTGGCTGTGGCCGTCGATGGCGAGGTCGTTCCCCGCGCGGCGTGGGAGACGTTCGCGCTCGCCGCGAACGCCCGCGTGGAGGTGCTCACCGCGATGCAGGGAGGATGATCTGTCGATGGCGCTCCCCGCACTCACCCGGTCCGACGCAGATCCACTCACGATCGCCGGTTGCGCCATGTGCTCGCGCCTGTTGCTCGGCACCGGGGGGTTCCCCTCGCTGGAGCTGATGGCGGAGGCGATCCGGGCGAGTGGCAGCGAGCTGGTGACGGTGGCACTGCGGCGTGTTGATCCGCAGGCGCGCGGCTCGCTGATCGACGTGCTGGCCGACACCGGTGTGCGACTGTTGCCCAACACCGCCGGTTGTCACACCGCGCGCGACGCCGTGCTCACCGCCAAGCTCGCCCGCGAGGCGTTTGCCACCGATTGGATCAAGCTCGAGGTGATCGGCGACGAGGAGACCCTGCTGCCCGACGCCCCCGAGCTGCTGCGCGCCGCGGAGGAACTGGTCGACGAGGGCTTCACGGTGCTCCCCTACACGACCGACGACCCCGTCCTCGGCCGGCGTCTACAGGACGTTGGCTGCGCCGCGGTGATGCCGCTGGGGGCGCCGATCGGCAGCGGCATGGGCATCCGCAACCCCTACAACCTCGCCCTCCTGCGTCAGGCGGTACGCGTGCCGGTTGTGCTGGACGCCGGCATCGGCACCGCCTCGGATGCTGCTCTGGCGATGGAGCTCGGCTGCGACGCGGTGATGGCCGCCTCGGCGATCTCGCGGGCCGAGGACCCCGTGCGGATGGCGCGCGCGATGCGCCACGCCGTGGAGGCCGGGCGTCTCGCCAGCACCGCCGGGCGCATCCCTCGTCGGCTCTACGCCACCGCCTCCACGCCGGATGACGGACTCGCTGACTTCCCTGCCTGATCCGGGCTTCCCCCTCCCCCTCTATCCGACCACTTCGATGGTGCCGTTCATCGTCGTCGGGTAGTAAGTGCACTCGTAGTGGATTACCCCGGGCTTGTCGAGCTTCAGTTCGAAGCTGCCACCTTCGCCGAAGTCCTTGGAGGTAATCCTGTATGGACCGCCCTCGCTCGTGACGTTGCACTTTTCGGGATCTTCGTTGGTCCACTTGATCGTGCTGCCGACCTTGGCCCTCACCGTGTCGGGGTCGATCGCGATGTTGCGGAAGGCGATCTGCACGACGCCGCTCTTCGCCGGTTCGGAGGCGGAGGGCGAGGCGTACTTCGGGGTGGTGACTGCCTTCAGCCCGCCGCTGGCGGCGGTCTTGGCGGGGGTGCTCGACGCCGTAGTCGAGTTGGAGCCACTGGAGCCCGACCCGCTCGACCCGCAGCCCGCGGCCAGTGCGAGCACAGCGCACACCCCCGCAAGGGAGAGTGCCCCTCTCACCCCGCTTCATCCCTCGTCCACTGCATCGGGCAAGCCTAGCCTAGACTGGCGCTCCCATGACACGCCACTTCCTCACCGGAGCGGAGCTGAGCGCCGCGGAGCTCGACGGGCTGCTGGCACGCGCGGTCGAGCTGAAGGCCGCCCCGCTCTCGTCCACCGCGCTCGCCGGACGCAGCGTGGCGCTGATCTTCCAGAAGCCCTCCACGCGCACCCGCGTGTCGTTCGAGGTGGGCATCCACGAGCTGGGCGGCCACGCCGTGGTGCTGCGCAGCGACGAGCTGCAGCTCTCGCGCGGAGAGTCGCCGCGCGACACGGCGCTGGTGCTCTCCCGGCACGTCGCGGCGGTGGGGTTGCGCACCGGCGCAGACGAGCTGCTGGAAGGGCTCGCCGCCGACAGCACGGTGCCGATCGTCAACATGCTCAGCGCCCGCCACCATCCCTGCC
This sequence comes from uncultured Solirubrobacterales bacterium, assembly GCA_963791485.1. Lineage (GTDB taxonomy): Bacteria > Actinomycetota > Thermoleophilia > Solirubrobacterales > Solirubrobacteraceae > Palsa-744. The sequence goes on along the minus strand of CAWBSO010000001.1, from coordinate 472,579 downwards.
AGGCGCTCGCCGACCTGCTCACACTGCGCGAGTCCTACGGCCAGCTGGAGGGGCTGCGGCTGGCGTACGTGGGCGACGGCAACAACGTCGCCCGCTCGCTCGCCGTGCTGGGCACGCTCGCCGGGATGCACATCGCCGTGGCCTCGCCCGCCGGCTACACCCTGGAGCCCGACCTCGCGCTGCCCGCCGCCGCCGGTGGGCGGCTTACGCTGCACACCGACCCCCACGAGGCGGTGGCGGGAGCCTGCGCTGTTTACACCGACGTGTGGGTAAGCATGGGCGACGAGGCCACCGCGCGCGAGCGGCGCGCGGCGCTGGCGGACTACCGCGTCGATGACGCGCTGCTGGACGCGGCGGCGCCGGGCGCGTTCGCGATGCACGACCTGCCCGCGCACCCCGGCGAGGAGATCACGCCCGAGGTCATGTACGGCCCGCGCCAGCGTATCTGGGAGCAGGCCGAGAACCGCCGCCATGCGCAGAAGGCGCTGCTGGAGCTGTTGGTGGCGGGAGCTGAGCATGATTGAGCGGCCCGAGCGCGGCCAGGAGCTGGAGCTGACCGTCGACTCGCTCGCCTACGGCGGCGAGGGCGTGGCGCGGTTGGGCGAGCACGGCTACGTGGTGTTCGTCGCCGGCGCGATCCCCGGCGACCGTGTGCGCGCGGTCGTCTACAAGCGCAAGCGCAACTACGCCCACGCCCGCACGCTCGAGATCCTGCAGGCCGGCCCCGAGCGGATCGCCCCCCGCGCCGAGCACCCGGGCGTGCCGTGGCAGGTGCTCCCCTACGAGCGCCAACTGGAGATCAAGCAATCCCAAGCCCAGGACGCGCTGCGCCGGCTGGGTGGCTTCGAGGGCTTCGCGGTCGAGCCGATCGTGCCGGCGCTCGAACAGTGGCGCTACCGCAACAAGCTGGAGTACTCCTTCGGCCACGACCTGCACACGGATGAGTTGGTGTGTGGCTTCCACGCCCCCGCCGGCTGGAACATGGTGCTGGCGATCGACGACTGCCTGCTGGCCTCCGAGGAGGGCAACCAAGCCCGCCGTGTGGCGATGCGCTGGTGTCGCGAGCAAGGGTTGCGCGCTTGGAGCCGCGGCGGGGAGGAGGGCGGCGGCCTGAACGGGGGCGGGCCGGCGCATCCCAACCCGGCCCCCGCGTCAGGTGAGCGGACTGGTTCCGGTTCTGTCCGCCCCGCCCGCAGCGGATCGGCGCGAGGCGAGGAGCGCACCGGCCCCGGCCCCGACGGCCGCGCGCTGCTGCGCAACCTCGTGGTGCGCGAGGGCCGGCGCACGGGCAAGTTGCAGGTGCGGATCGTGACCACCGAGGGCGAGCTCGACGCGCCCTCGCTGGCGGCGGCGCTCGCCGCCGAGTTGGGCGAGCGGCTTTCGGGCGTGCTGTGGACGCGCTCGCGCCAGCTCGCCGAGACGACCGCCGGCGGGGAGACTGAGCTGGTGTGGGGCGACGCGGAGCTGCCCGAGCGCCTCGGGGAGCTGGAGCTGCGGATTTCCCCCGAGGCGTTCTTCCAAACCAACACCGAGATGGCGGAGGTGCTGTATGGGATCGCCGCCGAGTACGCCGCCCTGGAGGGGTGGGAGCGGGTGTACGACCTCTACTGCGGCACCGGCACGATCGCGCTGGCGTTGGCGCCCCGCGCCGGCGAGGTGTGGGGGATCGAGCTCGTCGAGCAGGCGGTCGCCGACGCAATCGCCGCCGCGCGGCGCAACGAGATTGCAAACGTCCACTTCTACGCCGGCGACGCGCGCCTGGCGCTGCCCGAGCTGCTGACCCGCGCCGGGCGCCCCGATGTGCTCATCGTCGATCCCCCCCGCGCCGGGCTCTCCCAGAAAGTGGTGCGCCGGATCATCGAAACGGGGCCACGGCGGATCGTGTACATCTCCTGCAACCCCACCACGCTCGCCCCCAACGCCGCGCAGCTGGTGGAGGCCGGGTGGGCGCTGCGCAAGGTGCGCCCGGTGGACATGTTCCCGCAGACGCACCACGTGGAGTGCGTGGCTCTCTTGGAGCGCCAAGGCAGCGGCGCTGGGACGGATGTCTCATCCCACGCGGATGCCTCCCCCGGGGCGGGCTCAGAGACGGACGGCGGGTAGGCTTCGCTCTCGATGCGCGCCGCCACCATCCGCGAGGGAGAGATCGTTATCGAGGAGCACCCCGACCCGGTGCCGGGAACGGGTGAGGTGCTGGTGCGCGTGCGCGCGGCGGGGCTCAACGGCGCCGACATGATGCAGCGCCGCGGGCTCTACCCGGCGCCGCCTGGCTCGCCGCAGGACATCCCGGGGATGGAGCTGGCGGGCGAGGTCGCCGCGCTCGGCCCGGGGGCGGAGCGCTTTGCGCGCGGCGATCGCGTGATGGCGATCGTCGGCGGCGGCGCGCAGGCCGAGCTGTGCGTGGTGCACGAGCGCCAACTGATGCCGGTGCCCGACGTCCTGGAGTGGACCGCCGCCGGCGGGCTGCCCGAGGTGTTCACGACCGCCCACGACGCGCTGTTCACGCAGGCCGATTTGCGCCCGGGAGAGCATCTGCTCGTGCACGGTGGTGCCGGGGGGGTCGGCACCGCGGCGATTCAGCTTGCCCGCGCGAGCGGGGCGCGCGTGACGGCGACCGTGCGCCGCGCGAAGTCCCGCCCCGAGGTCGCGGCGCTGGGGGCCAAGGCGATCGCGCCCGAGGACTTCGCGGAGCAGGGGCCGTTCGACGTGATCCTCGAGCTGGTGGGCGCTCCCAACATGGCCGACAACCTGAACGCGCTCGCCACCGGTGGGCGGATTGTGGTGATCGGCGTGTCTGCCGGCGCCAAGTGCGAGCTCAACCTGCTGGCGCTGATGGGCAAGCGCGCGCGCATCCATGGCTCCACGCTGCGCGCGCGACCGCTGGAGGAGAAAGCGCTCGTCGCCCGCGCCCTGGAGCGCGAGGTGCTGCCGCTGTTTGCCACCGGCGCCCTCACCGTGCCGATCGCCGCGACCTTCCCGCTCGACGATGCCGCTGCGGCTTACGACTGCTTCGCGGCTGGCGGCAAGTTCGGCAAGATCCTCCTCGTAGTGGATCCCAAACTGAAACCCGTATAGCAATGGCAGCGGCAGGGGCGGGGTGTTGTTATAAAAAATCTAAAAGGCGTGTGCCATGGCTATCGGCCTTTTAAAAGTTCATATGCATACCTGCGCCTCGACCATCCGCCACCACGAGCGGGGGCGGGTCCGGGGCAGCGCATGCGCTGCCCCGTGGTAGGCCGCATGCGGCCTACCTGAGCCCGCACATGTGCGGGCTCACCTGACGGCGCATGCGCCGTCAGGCCAGTGGGCGCACGCGCCCATTGGACAACTCAATATGGAGGCTGCGCCGCCCACCACTCGCCGAGCACCCGAAATGCCTCCCAGAAGGCGCGCTTTGAGTCCTGGCCGTCGAGCGACTCGTCGATGTTGGGCACATACAGCGCGTCGATCGAGGGGGTCAGCTGCTGGATCTCGCCCAGCCGCGGGGCGAGCGGGCGGGCGAGCGGGATTTCGAGGTCGTTGAGCGCCGCCAGCGCCTCCGCGCCCATCGCCACGACGATCTTCGGCTGCACGATCGCGATCTCCTCGACCACGCGCGCCACGCACTCCGGCTCGGCCAGCGAGGAGTCGCCCAACGGGCACTTCACGCACAGCGTGCCGTACACCGCCAGCGGGTCGATCGAGAGGCGCTTGAGCGACTTCATCAGCGCGCCCCCCGCGCGGCCGTAGAAGGCGACGCCCTCCTCGACCTCGGAGGGCATCGGGGCGTGCTTGAGCAGCATCACGTCCGCCTGCGGGTGCCCCGAGCCGAGCACCGGCATCAGGTTGCCGCGCGGGCAGTGCGGGCAGGACTGCAGATCGCGCGTGAGCGTGTTGAGCTCGCGGATCGCTCGCTCCAAATACTTCTCGCGGATCTCGTCATCGGTTGCCGGCATCGACGCCGTTGGTTTTGACGGCGCGGCGGCTTGTCCTTGGCGCTGCACCCCGTCTTGCGGGTCCGATGGCCTTCGCTGGCCGATTGTGGAGCGCATTTGGCTCGCGCTCGGTGTTGCTTTGCCGGCGGTCATGGCCGGGGGTTGTTGTCCGTGGCGCGTCGCACTCGCCGCGCCCTCCTTGCCCTCCGCGCCGCCGCCGGCGTGGCGCGGGTCTCCAAGAACTTCAGCGCCTGCACGTACAGCAAGCTGGTCGGGCGCGTCACGATCTCGGCGTCGCGCAGCGACTGCAGGAACTCCTGCGGGCCCTCGAAGTCGTGCATCCTCACCCTCACCGAGCCGAGGCCCTGGGCGACGTGCGAGTCCGAGCCGGCCCCCGCCGGGATCCGGTACTTGGCGGCGAAGCGCGCCGCCTCCTCGTTGAACGCGCCGATCGCCACGCGCGGGTTGAACACCTCGATCGCGTCCACCTCCGCTAGCACCGGCAGCAAATGCTCGTAGTCGGGCACCGCGTGCATGCGGTCGAACGGGTGCGGCACATACACCACACCGCCCTGACGCTTGATCTCGGCGATCGTCTCCCGCAGCGTCAGCCCGCGCGGGATGCGCTCCTCGATGAACAGCCCGATCACCTCGCCTTCGCTGGCGGTCTTCACCTCCTCGCCCACGATCACCTTGATGGAGTGGGCGGGATCTAATTCCGCCGCCTGTGAGCGGGCCTCCAGTGCGCCCGACACCTCGTTGTGGTCGGTCACCGCGATCGCTCCCAACCCCTGCTCGCGCGTGGTTGCCAGCAGCACCTCCACCGGCGTGGCGCAGTCGGGCGAGTGATCGGTGTGCATGTGCAGGTCCACGTCGATCAGCGGACTTGCCGCCAGGCGCTGGCGCATCAGGGGGTCGTCCTGGGGATCGCGCCGGCGCGCGGCCAGGTCCCGGTAGAGCTGCTCGATTTCGTCTGTCGCCTCGCTCCACGTGCTTCCCGCGGGCGCCCCTCCAGGCTCCACCAGCTGGTAGTCGGCGGGGAAGTGGCGCTCCATCAGCCGTGCCGTCTCCTTGAAGCTCGCCGTGCGCGCGTCGAGGCGGCCGAAGAACGTCGTCACGAAGCGGCGTCCCAGCAGCGTGGAGAGCAGCCGCTCTGTCGGTGCATGGAAGGAGCCGACGTTCAACGCGCGCGAGTGGCGCAGCGCCGCATTTGCGGTGCTCGGCGCGAACGGCTCGTGCACATGCACGAAGTCCAGCTCAACCGTGCCCAGCAGCTCCTCGATCGTGCGCGCCACGTCGATCGGCAGCGCCCGCGTCGGCCTACTCGAACCGGTGGGGACGTCGAGCACCTCTCCCACCGCGATCACCCGCGGCTCGCCGCCGTCGGTGCTCTCCAGCAGGCTCTGCGGCCGCTCGCGGGCCGCGCGCAGCGCCCGCCGCGACGCTCGCACCTGCTCCTGCGAGCGCGACGGGGCGAGCACCAGCACGCGGTGCCCACGCCGCGAGAGCTCGCTCGCGACGCTCCGCACGTACGCGTTGACCTCGTTCTCCTGCGCCTCCCACGGGTACGGGGTGACGTGGGCGATCGCGAACCTCGGGGCCATCGGCTCCAGGTTAGTTGAGCCGCCCGCGCCCACCCGCCCGCGGGCGGGCCCAGCAGCTACTTCGCGGCGCGCGCGGGCTGCGCGACTTTCGTGGCTCTGCGCCCCTGCGCCGGTGCGATTGACTGCCCGGGCGGGCGGGGGCCGGATCCGCGTGCGTACTTGGCGATGAACTTCTCGGTGTCGGCGCGCGCCTGATCGTCCGGCCGCTGGTTGTGGGGGGACTTCATCAGGTAGGACGACGGCCCGTCCAGCTGCCCGGCGACGCCGTGGTTGAGCGCCAGCTTGCAGCAGCGCACCGCGTCGATCACGATGCCCGCGGAGTTCGGGGAGTCCCACACCTCGAGCTTGAGCTCCGCCGTCAGCGGCACGTCGCCGAACGCCTGGCCCTCCAGGCGGATGTGCGCCCACTTGCGGTCGGTCAGCCACGGCACGTAATCCGACGGGCCCACGTGGACGTCGCCTGGGGGCAGCGCGTCCTCCATGATCGAGGTGACGGCGTTGGTCTTGGAGATCTTCTTGGATTCGAGGCGCTCGCGCTCGAGCATGTTGTAGAAGTCCATGTTGCCGCCGACGTTCAGCTGCGAGGTGTGCGCGATCCGCACGCCGCGGTCGCCGAACAGGCGCGCGAGCGCGCGGTGCACGATCGTGGCGCCCACCTGCGACTTGATGTCGTCGCCCACGATCGGCAGCCCCGCCTGCTTGAAGCGCCGGTCCCAGTAGTCCTCGCGGGCGATGAACACGGGGATGCAATTGACGAACGCGCAGCCCGCCTCCAGCACCTGCTCGACATACCACTTGGTCGCTTGCTCGGAGCCCACCGGCAGATAGGAGACGACCACGTCGGTGTGGGTCTCCTTCAGGATCTTCACGATGTCCGCGGTCTCGCCCGGGGCCTTTGTGATCTTCTCTTTGAGGTACTTGCCGAGCCCGTCGTGGGTCATCCCGCGGTGCACCGGCACGCCGAGCTTTTTGGGAACCCCCCGGCCGCCCGTGGCGAACTTAATCGTGTTGTTCTGCCCCGCCCAAATCGCCGTTCCGAGGTCTTTGCCGACCTTCGCGCGGTCGATGTCGAAGGCCGCGGTGAACTCGATGTCGCGCACGTGGTAGCCGCCGAGGTCCACGTGCATCAGGCCGGGCACGCGCTGGGAGGGGTCGGCTTCGGCGTAGTAGTGCACGCCCTGCACGAACGAGCAGGCGCAGTTGCCCACGCCGATGATCGCCACCCGTACTTTGCCGGCCTGGTAGCGCGCCTTGCCGTTGGTCGCGGCGCCGTTATCGGTAGTTGAGGTCATCCCCGGAGACTACCCTGCGCGCGCCGCTCGGTAACACCCGGGGAGTCGATGTGGCGGGCGTTCTCAGGCCGGCGGGCGCGAGAGTTCGCGGCGCACATGCCAGATGCGCTGGAACACCGTCACCACGCTGAGCGCCGCCAGCACATACACCGCTGGCTGCAGCAGCTCGAAGTGTCCGAGCGAGGCGCCTTTCGCAAAGATCAGCCCGATCGAGAGGATCACCACCCGCACCGGGCGCGTGGCGATGCCGACCTTGCACTCCACGCCCAGCGCCTCCGCGCGGGCGCGGGTGTAGGACACCATCAGCGAGGCCAGTACTGCCACCACCACCGCGGCGGCGGCCGCGCGGTTGCCCTGCAGCGCGAAGTAGCCGGCCACGGCGGTCAGCACGATCCCCTCCTCGATGCGGTCGAGCGTCGAGTCCAGGAACGCCCCGAACGGGGTGCCCTTGCCGGACATGCGCGAGTAGCGGCCGTCGAGCGTGTCCATCACCGAGCCGACCACGAACGCGATCCCGCCGAGGAAGAACAGGCTTTCCCACACCAGCACGGCGGCCACCACGTTCAGCGCTAGGCCGGTCAGCGAGATCGCGTTGGGGCTCAGCCGCGACTCGATCAGGCGGTTGCGCACCAGCTCGCGGCGCTGCCCGCTGCTGCGAAAGACACGCCTGGAGCGGGCCGGCCGGTCCCTGCGCCGTCCCCGTCGCCCCGCCCCGACCGGAGCTCGGCTGGAGCTGCGCCGCCCGGCCGATCTTGTTGGGGGGGCGTGTCGGGGAGGCATCTCAGTCAGCGAAGCGCGTGTGGGTGGTCGCGGGAGGGCACGTGCGTGGCGGACCCCCGGGTACGACAACCTTACAGTGCCTCTACGTGCGCTCCCTCCAACCGCGCGGGGGAGAAGCGCCACGCGGCGGGACGCGCGCGCGCCAGCCACAGCGCACCGTAGGCAGAGATGCCGGCGGTCACCGCACCAAGCAGGGCGTCGAGGATGAAGTGATTGGCGGTGGCGATGATCACGAAGGTCATCAGCAGCGGGTACAGCAGCCACAGGACACGCAGTGCCCGCCAGCGCACCAGGCGCGCCAGCGGCCAGCCGATCAGCAGCGCGAACGCGACGTGCATCGAGGGCACCGCGGCGTAGAGGTTGGTGAGCGCGGTGGTCGTGCCGCCGCCGCCATGCGCCGTCTCGATGTGCACCCCGGTGAAGTCCGCCACCGGATCGAAGAAGCCCCACTCCGGCATGAACCGCGGGGGCGCCGTCGGGAACACCGCGTAGGCGACGAGCGCGATCGCCATCGCGATCATCAGCATGTTGCGCACGAAGTAGAACGAGCGGTTGTGGCGCAGGTAGAGGTAGATCAGCGCGCCCACCGTCACGCTTGTCTGAGCGTTGACGTACAGCCAGCTCGACACGTCCATCAGCAGGTGGCTGCTCGCCGCCCACGCCTGGATCGAGGGCTCGACGAAGACGTGCAGCGTTTCCTCGATGTGGATCAGCTCGCGCGCGTGCTGGAAGGCGGCGGTGGCCCTCCCCTCGACCATCCCCCGCACCACGCGGTAGGCGAGGTAGGCTGTCCCGAACAGCGCCAGCTGGCGAAGCAGGTCGAGCCAGCCCTTTGGCAGTATGCGTGCCTGTAAGACGCCTAGCCGAGCGACCATTGCAGTAGCCTAATCGATGCTCAGGCGCAACGCGGGCCCTGGTTGAAGATCCGCGTAAGAGCTACTCGATCCTGCAGGTGCCGGCGGATCGGCTCCCATCTTCTCATGTGCAGCGTGGGCCGTGGTCGAAGATGCGCGCCAACGAGAAGTCGATGCCCACGTGGATGGTGCCCGCCGTGCGCGCCCGCACGGTGGTCCAACCGCCCGGTGCGCTGTGCACGCAACCGCGCCCCTGCTGGAGCGCCCAGTAGGGGGTGTAGTGCACGCGCACCTCGTAGCTGCCGGGGCGCGGGGCGGCGAGCGTGAAGGAGTCCGCGCCGACGGCCTCCAGGCGCGCGGGCGCCGCCGCCAGCGCGGGCGCTCCCGCGACCGCGAACAGACGCCAGTGCGGCGCTCGCCACACTTCGCGCAGGTAGGGCAGCCCGCGTGCGATCAGATTGCCCTCCGCGACGGCTGAGAAGTCAAGGCGCACGTCGGGCAGCGCCACGTAGGAGATCGCGTTTTCGTACAGCCACGCACGGTATGCCGCGGGCGTCAGCGTCGGTGCGTAGTAGAGCGCGGCGTAGCGGGTGTCGAGCTGGCGCTCCCATCCTCGCGCCAGCAGGATCGAGCCGTGCTCGGGCAGGTACACCGACTCCCAGTGGGCTCCCGTCTGCGGCACCTCCACGCGCAGCGGTGCCCCATGCGCGCGGTGCTGCAGCTCGCCCAGCAGCGGGGCGTAGTAGGAGGCGTTCACCGATGGGTCCCCCGCCAGTTCCGAGACGTCGTTGATCGGGGTCTCCAGCTGCCAGTAGAGAAGCACAGGCGCCAGCATCACCAGTGCCACACGAGGGTGGCGCAGCCGGCCGAAGGCCGGCTGGCCGAAACGGGGATGCTGGTCGATTCGGGGATGCGAGCGAAGCGAGTGTCCCCCGAATCGGTCGGAGGCGAGCGTCCCCCGGCTTCGGTCGGGCCCCTCGTTTTTCAGATTTTGGCGCTCCCACAGCGCGCCCGCCACCAGCGGCGCGGCGAACAGCTCGCCGAGACGCGCCGCGTTGCTGCCCACCGGGGTGTGCAGCGCGAAAGAGCCGATCAGCGCCAGTGCGTACAGCCACGCCCCCCAGGTGAGCACGCGCGCGGCGCGCGCTTGCATGGCGTCGTCGAAGCGGGGGATCAGCAGCGCGATCAGCGCCACGCCGGCCACGCCCGGCCAGAACACCGACGGCGCGAACGGCTCATATCCCCCTTCGGGGAAGACAAGCGCAAACACCACGATCGGAGCCAGTGCCGCCGTGGCGATCGCCAGCCCGCGCCGTGCCTGCCCCGTTGAGGCTTCCGTCACCCTCTCCAGCGCGAACCCGCGCCCGAGCGCCCGCTGCTGGAGTGCCTGGTTGCCAACGCCGGCAAGCGCGTAGGCGACACCGGCCAGCGCGAGGAAGGCGCCGGCGACGGGGCTGGCGAGGCTCGTGAGCAGCGCGAGCCCGACCGCGGCGGAGAAGTGTCCGCGCTGCAGTGACACCACCACGAGCAGTCCCACGGCGAGCCCGAGGCTGAAGGCCACCCGCCCGGAGAGCATCGTCACCGAGGCGCCGAGCGCGAACGATACGGCCGCGACCCGTGCTCCCCCCGTGCCGAAGACGCGCTGCACGATCACGCCGAACAGCCCGGCCGCGGCGATCGTGCACAGTCCCAGCAGCAGCCGCTCGCCCACGAGCGCTCCCAATACGGGGGCGAACACCGAATAACCGGGGAGGTAGTGGCCGCCATACCAGCCGTTGTCCCACAGGGTCAGCCCGGCACGGGCGAAGACTTCGCCGCGGTAAGTGGCCGCCGCCAGGTCGCCGCTCGGCGGCTGTACGATCAGGTAGGCGATCGTCAGCGGGATCGCGGTCGCCAGCGCAAGCGCCGACGGCGTCAAGAGTCGCGCTCTCACGAGTCTGCGAGGAAAGCGACCACCCGCTCGATCGCGTCGGGCCGGTCAAGCCACCACCAGTGGCCTGCGTCGGGCAGCTCCAGTAGCTCCGCGGAGGGCAGCACGCGCGCGTACTCGGTGGCGAAGCGGGTGGGGATGTAGGGATCTTGCAGGCCCCACACCACCAGCGCGGGCATTTCCAGCCGGTGAAGCTCAGCGCCCGCTCGGGCGAGCACGTCGGGCGGGGAGCTGCGATACAGCCTTAGGATCGCGCGCTGGGTGCCGTGGTCGAAGTGGTCGAGCACCGAGTCCAGCCAGGCGTCGGGCAGCGGGCCCGGGGTGGCGTTGGCATCGAGGGTGGAGCGGCGCAGCGCAAAGCGCGTGGTGGCGCCCATCACGATCTCCCCCAGCAGCGGCCTGCGCCACAGGCGCGCGGTGCGGTGCCAGCGGTAGCCGGGGAGGAACGGCACGGCGTTCATCACCACCAGCCGCTCAATTCGCTCGGGGTGGCGCTGTGCGAAGGTCAGCCCCACCACGCCCCAGTCGTGCACGACCAGCCGCACGCGCTCGACCGCGAGCAGGTCGAGGTACTGCTCGACGAAGCGCGCATACCCGTCGATCGTGTACTCGAAGTACCCGGGCTTGCCCGAGCGCCCGAAGCCGGGGAGATCGGGCGCGAGTCCCCCGCCGCGCTTCAGGAACTCCAGCCAGTCATCCGAGTTGGTGGGCACCCCGTGCAGATACAGCGCCGGGGTCTCGTCCCCGGGGGAGGGCGCGCTGCGCCAGAAGATCGGCAGCTCGCCGAGCTGGGCGGTGTGCTCGCTGACAGCTGGCACCGAGCCGAGCATAACCGGCTCCGGCGCACGCCGGCCCTATGCCCTACGGTGGCGCGGTGCCCACGGCTACCTGGATCCCACCCACTCGCCGCCGGGTGCGCGCGGTACGCGACCGGCTGCGCGCGGTGTACGGGATCCCGCGCATGGCTCCGCACGGCGACGCGCTGGCGGAGCTGGTGCTGACGGTGCTCTCGCAGAGCACCAACGACCGCAACCGTGACGTGGCCTACCTGCGCCTGCGCGCGCGGCTGGCTACGTGGGAGGCGGTGCGCGACGCGCCGCTGGCGCAGGTCGAGGAGGCGATCCGCCCGGGCGGCATCTCGAAGGTGAAGTCGCGGCGCATCCAAGAGATCCTGCGCGCGATCTCTGCGTCCTGCGACGGGCTCTCGTTGGATTGGCTGGCGGATGCTCCGCTTGCGCAAGCGCGCGACTACCTGACCAGCCTCCCTGGCGTCGGGCGCAAGACGGCGGCATGCGTGTTGCTGTTTGCATATGGCTTGCGGGATGTTCCCGTGGACACCCATGTGTCGCGCGTCGGGGGGCGGCTGGGGTTGCTACGTGCGGGCGCCCCGTTTGAGGAGCTACATGATCAGATGCTCGCGCTCACTCCTCCTGGGGAGGAGCTGGAGCTGCATGTAAACCTCCTACGCCACGGCCGCCGCACCTGTCACGCGCGCAATCCCGCCTGCCGCGAATGCGCGCTGGCGCGCATGTGCCCGAGCCGGTCTGCCTGCTCTGGAGGTTGACGTACGGAACGGCTCGAACGACCGGCGGCCGGGATGTAGTCACCCGCGCCGGGGATTCAGAGTCGCCGTCTGGGCCAGCGGGGACGTCGCAGGCGCACGAACTCCTGGGTGTGCGAAGACTCGTGTGCAATCGAGTCAGCCTGTGTGTGGGTGCCGTTCGGGGCCATGGGTCCCACCACCTGCGCTGGCGCCGTCCACGGCGGGATCGATGCTGGAGCGGGTATGTCGCGGGGGTCGCCGGGGTGCGCAAAACGGGGCGTCAGCGTCGAAATCGCCTGCGACCCGGGCGAGTACCAGACGAGCGTCCGTAGAAAGCCCGTGCTTATGATTGAGAACATCCGAACTTCGAAGTATGATCGTTGTTCAGACATGCTTGGCCCCAGCAGGGGGTCCAGATCACCCGGGACTAAGGACAGGGGTCCACCGAACAAATGCCAAGAACAAGCTCACATACTGACAGACTCAACGCCGACGGGGAATGGGTGCCCGCAATTCCCAGCCTGCGCGAACCGCGCTACTCGCAGTCGCTGGAGCGCGGACTCGCGATTCTCGGGTGCTTCACGCCCGAGCGGCCGGTGCTCGGAATCGCCGACATCGCCGATGAATTGGGCATGAGCCGCAGTACCACCCACCGTTACGTGATCACTCTCGTCGCGCTCGGTTATCTCGAGCAGGGAGCTTCGCGCAAGTACAGGTTGGGGCTGCGCGTCACCGACCTGGGGATGTCCGCGCTCAATTCCACCGGGCTGCGCGAGCATTCGCGTCCGTACCTGGAGGAACTGCGCCAGCGCACCTCCTACACCGTCAACCTCGCTGTACTCGACGGGCCGGAGATTCTCTACGTCGATCGCGCCCGCAGCTTCCGCCGCGGACAGAGCAAGATCGACCTCGGGCTCTCGCTGGGCTCGCGGCTGCCCGCCTACTGCACCTCGATGGGCAAGCTGCTGCTGGCCTACCTCCCCGAGCACGAGCAGCGCGGTCTGCTCGGAGAGATGAAGCTCGCCAAGCGCGGTCCCAACACGATCACGAGCAAGAAGGGCCTGCGCTCGGAGCTCGAGCACGTGCGCGAGGAGAGCTTCGCGGTCAACGACGAGGAGCTCGTGCCCGGCCTGCACTCGATCTCCGCGCCGGTGCGCTCGGAGTCGCGCGAGGTGATCGCCGCGGTCAACATGGCGGCGCACAGCTCGATGATCTCGCTGGAGGAGCTCGTCGAGCACCTCGGGCCGCACCTCGTCTCAACGGCCGACCGCATCTCGGCGCGCCTCGGTTACAGACGCGACGACGAGAAGGAGTGATCTGGGACGGCCGCGTGCTCAGCTGAGTGCGCGGCCATTATTGCGATACGTCTCTGGCGGCCCGAGGATCAAGCAGATCAAGGACGCAGTGAGCGAAGTGTGCTTCGCACACGAGCGATCGAGGACGCAGATATGCGCCGATCATTCGGCCGCCAGTGCGCGGCCGTACTGGTTTTCGTAGTAAGTGCGGTAGTCGCCGGAGCGGATCGGCTCCCACCACCACGCGTTCTCGCGGTACCACGCGACCGTCCGCTCGAGTCCCTCCGCGAAGCGCACCCGCGGCTCCCAGCCCAGCGCGCGCACCTTGTTTGAGGAGAGCGAGTAGCGGCGGTCGTGGCCGGGGCGATCGGTGACGTGCTCGATCAGCGACTCCTCCGCGCCGGTCAGCTCGATGATGCGCCGCACCACGTCGATGTTGGCGAGCTCGTCGGGGCCGCCCGCGTTGTAAACCTCGCCCGGGGCGCCCCGCTCCAGCACGCAGCCGATCGCCCGCGCGAAGTCACCGGCGTGGATCCAGTTGCGCACCTGCCCGCCGTCCCCGTACACCGGCAGCGGATCTCCGTGCAGCGCGTTGAGGATCATCAGCGGGATCAGCTTCTCCGGGTACTGGTGGGAGCCGTAGTTGTTGGATCCTCGGCAGATGCTGGCCTGCAGGCCGTAGGTGTGGAAGTAGCTCTGCACCAGCAGGTCCGCCCCCGTCTTAGTGGCCGAGTACGGGGAGGAGGGGTGCAGGGGCGAGGCCTCGGTGAACGTGCCCACCTCGATCGACCCGTACACCTCGTCGGTGGAGACCTGCAGGTAGCGCAGGCCCCGCTCCCGCGCGGCCTCCAGCAGCACGTAGGTGCCGAGCGCATGCGTGCGCACGAACGCGTCGGGCTCGGCGATCGAGCGATCCACGTGCGTCTCCGCGGCGAAGTTCACGATCGCCTCCGGCCGCTGGCCGCTGGCGGCGTGGTCGAGCGCCTCGGCGACCGCCTGCGGGTCCTCGATGGGGCCGTGTACGAAGCGGAAGCCGGCCGCGTCGGCGACGTCCTGCAGGTTCTCCTCGCGCCCCGCGTAGGTGAGCTTGTCGAGCACCGTCACCTCGTCGCCGTGCTCGCGCACACGTACCCGCGCGAAGTGCGAGCCGATGAACCCGGCGCCGCCGCACACCAGCAGTCTCATGTCCTGATCATCCCAGCTCGGGCCGCCAGGTACCCAGCCAGGCCCTCGCGCCAGTCCGGCATCGGCAGCACGTCGGCGCGCTCGCTCTCCAGCACCGACCACGCCGGACGCGGCGCCGGGCGTGCCATCTGCGCGCTGCTGATCGCCTCCACGCGACAGGGGCGCTCGGCCTGCCGGAAGATCTCCCGCGCAAACCCATTCCAGGAGATCGCTCCGGCGCCGGTGTGGTGCACGAGCCCGCTTACCCCGCGCTCCAGCAGCCCGAGTACCGCCGGCGCCAGGTGCCCCGACCAGGTGGGGGAGCCGATCTGGTCGTCCACCACCTGCACCGCATCGCGCTCGCCCGCCAGACGCAGCATCGTGTCGACGAAGTTGCGTCCGTGCACCCCGTACAGCCACGCCGTGCGCACCACCGCATGGCGGGGAGAGGCCGCGAGCACCTGCCGCTCGCCCGCCAGCTTGCTCTGGCCGTACACCGAGCTTGGGCCGGTGGGATCGGACTCCACGTAGGCGCGCTCGCGGCCCTCGGCATCCACCGGCGCCCGTCCGTCGAAGACGTAGTCGGTGGAGATGTGCAGCATCGGAATCTCGATCGCGGCCGCGGCCCGTGCGAGGTTGCCCGCACCCTCGGCGTTGACGGCGTAGGCTTGCTCGCGGTGGCTCTCGGCTCCGTCGACGTCGGTCCAGGCCGCGCAGTTGACGATGCCCTCCACCGGTTGCCCCGCGACGAACGTGCGCACAGCCGCGGCATCCGTGATGTCGAGCTCCGGCAGATCCCCCAGCACGAGATCGTGGCCTGAGCGCTCGGCGGCGAGCTGCGCATCGTGGCCCAACATGCCGGCGGAGCCGGCTATCAAAATCCTCATCCGCGGCGACCTGCCGGCGCGTGAGGGATCGGGGGCGGGCCCGAGGGCGAAAGACGCCTCATCACAGGATCGAGATGTCGGAGTTGTCGCCGACCATGAAGCGGTAGGCACGTGGTTGGCGGTCGCCGCGGCGCACCGTCACGTTGCGCCCCAGCAGCGAGGACTCCATGCGACCGTCGAGGTCGCACACCGAGGAGCCGGCCAGCAGGATCGAGTGCTCCACCTCCGCGCCGGTGATCGCGCAGCCCTCGCCGATCGCGGTGTAGGGGCCGATGTAGCAGTCGCGCAGCTGCGCTCCCGCGCCGATCACGGCGGGGCCCCGCACGCGCGTACGCTCCAGCCGCGCGCCGGGCTCGACCACCACGCGTCCCTCGACCTGCGAGTCGATCAACTCGCCCTCCACGCTGCGCACGATGTTGTCGAGGATCAGCCGGTTGGCCTCCAGCATGTCCTCCAGGCGGCCCGTGTCCTTCCACCAGCCCCGCACGATGTGGGGCTCCACGCGCAGGCCCGCGTCCACGAGGTGCTGAATCGCGTCGGTGATCTCGAGCTCCCCTCGCGGCGAGGGCCGGATCGCCCGCGCGGCGTCGTGGATCTGGGCGGTGAACATGTACACCCCGACCAGTGCCAGGTCGGTCGCCGGCTGCGCCGGCTTCTCCACCAGCCGCACCACCCTGCCCGTCTCTGCGTGGGGTGGGTGGGCACGATCATTTGCCGGCGCCAGCTCCGCGACTCCGTAGTTCTCGGGGTCCGCCACCGGCGTCAGCAGGATCAGGGCATCGGGTGCGTGCTCCCGGAAGGCCGCCACGAGATCGGAGATGCCGCCCTGCAGCAGGTTGTCCCCGAGGTACATCACGAACGGGCTGCCCGCCAGGAACTCCTCCGCGGTCAGCACTGCGTGCGCCAGGCCCGCGGGCTCGTCCTGCACCACATAGGTGATCCGTACCCCGAAGCGCGAGCCGTCACCCGCGGCCGCTTCGATCTCAGGGCCGGTCTCGGGGGCGATGATGATGCCCACCTCCTCGATCCCCGCCTGCGCCATCGCCTCGATGCCGTAGAACAGCACGGGCTTGTTCGCCACCGGCACCAGCTGCTTGGCGCTGGTGTGCGTGATCGGCTGCAGGCGGGTGCCCTTGCCTCCCGAGAGAATCAGACCCTTCAGCTGTTGCATGAACCGTAAACGCTAATAGACCCCGCCGAGCTTGCGGTGATCCCACGTCGCCCGGTCGAGCTCGATGAACTGCAGCGCCACCCGTTTGGCGGCCTGCAGGTCGACGATCGCCCCAACCTCCTGCGGCAGCTCTGCCGGCGCCGGCGCCCCGCGCGGAACCGCGTAGCGGGTGAATATCTCATGGCCCAGCGCTTTCACGATCTCGAGGTCGCGGTGGATCGCCACCTCGCATTCGAGCATCACCCCGCGCAGCTCGTGGTAGACCTCGCCCGCCTCCACCTGCAGCGTCGAGCGCGGGTCGCGCTCCAGATTGCGCACCTTCTGCGACGCTGCGTACGTCCACGACCACAGCTGCGGCCCCGGCCGTCCGCCGGTACGCTCGCGCAGCACGTACCACAGCGGCATCAGGTGCGGCCACCCGCGCGGCCCGACGGTGGCGCACACGACGGTGCGCTCCTGCTCCAGGAACGTGGCGACCTCATCCGCCTCCATCCTGATCTGCTCCCGCCGGCTCATCCTCGGGGTGCAGGCTATCGGGTGCGGCCTTCTATACGATCGCCGCGTGGAACGAACCCTGATAGTCGATCTCTCGATAAAGGTGGGCGAGACCGTGCGCTTGCGCGGGTGGGTCAACGCGGTGCGCGACCAGAAGCGCATGCAGTTCTTGATTCTGCGCGACGAAACCGGACTCGCGCAGGTGGTGCTCGAGAAGCCGGACCCGCCGAGCGAGCTCAACGAGCGTGTCTCCGAGCTGACCGACGAGTCCGCGGTGACGCTTGTCGGCGAGGTCGTCGCTGACGAGCGTGTGCGGCTCGGCGGTGTCGAGATCCGCCTGCATGACCTCGAGGTCGACTCGCCCGCCGAGCCCGAACTGCCGGTCACGCCGGAGTCGGCGCTCGACAAGCGGATCGACTGGCGCTACCTCGACCTGCGCCGGCCGGATCGGCGGCTGATCTTCGAGGTGGGCACGACGGTCGAGCACGCAATGCGCGAGCACTGGCGGGCGCAGGGCTTCTTTGAGCTGCACACGCCGAAGTTCATGGGTTCCGCGAGCGAGTCCGGCGCGGAGCTGTTCAAGGTCGAGTACTTCGAGCGCACCGCCTACCTCGCGCAGTCGCCGCAGTTCTACAAGCAGATGGCAGTGGCGGCCGGCTTCGGCAAGGTCTTCGAGATTGGCCCTGTGTTCCGTGCCAATCCGTCCTTCACCTCGCGCCACGACACGGAGTTCACGAGCGTCGACGTCGAGATCGCCTGGATCGACTCGCACGAGGACGTGATGGCCTTCGAGGAGGCGTGGCTGGCGCACGTCTTCGGAGTCGTCGCGGCCGAGCACGGCGACGCGATCCGCGAGACCTTCGGCGTCGAGGTCGTGGTGCCGAGCCTGCCGTTCCCGCGCGTCACGATCGAGGAGGCCAAGGCGCTGCTGCGCGAGCACGGGCACGAGCACGTGCCGGGACCCGACGACGACCTCGACCCGCCGAGCGAGCGCGCGCTGTGCGCGATCGTCGCCGAGCAGCGCGGCCACGAGTTCGTGTTCGTCACTGACTACCCGACGGCGGTGCGGCCCTTCTACCACATGCGCTACCCCGAGCGGCCGGAATTGACCAAGAGCTTCGACCTGCTGTGGCGCGGGATCGAGATCACGACCGGCGCCCAACGCGAGCACCGGCTCTCGGTGCTGCTGGAGCAGGCCCGTGACAAGCGCGTGGATACCGGGCCGATCCAGTACTACCTGAACTTCTTCCGCTACGGCGCCCCGCCCCACGGCGGCTTTGGCTTCGGCTTCACGCGCCTCTTGATGCAGATGCTGGGGCAAGAGAACGTGCGCGAGGTCACCTTCCTTTACCGCGGCCCCAACCGGCTGGAGCCGTAGGTCGATGGCGTGGATTCCCACGACGCCGCTCGGGCACAATGGTGAGATGGCCATGAAACGCTCCAGCCCACTAATCGCCGTCCTGCTCGCGCTCGGCGTTGGCGCCTGCGGAAGCACGGTGAGCACGAGCAGCTTCAAGGGGGAAGCCCACGCGGTGGCGCAGCGCATCTCCGACCTGCAATCGGACGTTTCCGCCGTGAACGAGCAGAAGATCTGCGAGCAGGACTTCTCGCGCGCCGCCCGCGCGCGGCTGAGCACCGCGGGGGACACCTGCAAGCAAGCGCTCAAACGCCAGCTTGGGACAATCGACGACTATGAACTGACCGTCGAAAAGATCGCGGTGAGTGGCGCCACCGCCGCGGCGCGCGTGCGCAGCACGTGGGCGGGCAAGCCCAGCACCAACACATTGAAGCTCGTCAAGGAAGGCGGCAGCTGGCGGGTTGAAGGAGTCGGGTAACGGCAGGGCGCGCGAGGGCGGGCGCCGGCGTACCGTCCGGGCCGGCCACTACCTTCAAACCCATGCTTGTCAACGAGCTGACCGACGGCATGGAGCTGGACCAGGTGCTGCTGGTGCGCCAGCTCGAGCGCCGTCCGCGCCGCGACGGCGGGGACTACCTGCGCCTGCTGCTGGGCGACCGCACCGGTGCGCTGCCGACGATGGTGTGGGAGGGCCTGGAGCAGGTCGAGGCAGTGGCCTGCGCCGGGGAGCCGGTGCATGTGCGCGGGCGTTACTCGGTGCACCCCCGCTTCGGGCCGCAGATCAACCTGCGCGGGCTCGACGCGGCCGTTCCCGGAAGCTTCTCGCCGGGCGATCTGCTCGCCGGGCCGCTGCGCGAGGCGGGGCAAATGGAGCGCGACCTGCGCGAGCTGATCCTCACTGTCCAGGATCCGCACCTGCGCCGCCTGCTGGAGCGGGTGCTCGGGGAGAGCTCACAGATGTGGCCCGGCTTTCGGATGGCGCCCGCCGCGAAGTACTACCACCAGGCCTACCCCCACGGGCTGCTGGAGCACTGCCTCGGAGTGGCGCAGGCGGTGAGCGCCACCTCGGCGACCTTCCCCGGGATCGACCGCGACGTGGCGGTCACCGGTGCGCTGCTGCACGACATCGGCAAGCTCGAGGCGTACACGGAGGACGCTCGCAGTATCGACCTCACCGACCTCGGCCGCCTACATGGGGAGATCGCGCTCGGCTACTACCGCATCCGCCGCGAGATCGAGGAGATCGAGGGCTTTCCCGAGCAGTTGGCGTGGGCGGTGCTGCACATCATCCTCTCCCACCACGGCTCACTCGAGCACGGCAGCCCGGTTGTGCCGTGCACGCGGGAGGCGACGCTGGTGCACATGATCGACAACCTCGGCGGGCGGTTGGGCAGCTTCGATCGATTGGAGAAGGAGCTTGCCCCCGGCCGCCACTGGTCGGAGTTCGATCGCGCGCTTACTGCCGCGGCCTACTTCCCTGAACGCCGGGAGCTCGAGTCGGAAGCGCTCGAGGCCGCGTAGCGCGGCTCCACGAGCGGTCCATGGGCTAGCCATCGGTGGGCCCTAAAGTCCGCAAATAGCGCTCGCTGTGCGTCGGCGCGAGCACAGTCTCGCCACCGGGTTCTATCTTTGACGGAGGATGGCGAAGGACACCGAGAAGCTGATCCGCCAGCTCTCGCTAATTTCCTACCTGATGGCCGAGCGTCGGCCGGTCACGGCTCTGGAGATCCGGCGCGACGTGGAGGGGTACAGCGCGATGAACGAGGACGCGTTCGCGCGGCGCTTCTACGCGGACCGCGCCGAGCTCGAATCGCTGGGGATCCAGCTCACCGTCGATCGGCCCGCGGACGCGGCCGCCGAGCAGGAGAGCTACTCGCTGCGCTCGGAGAGCTTCCATCTGCCCGCGATCGAGTTCACCGACGAGGAGCTCGCGGCGTTGCAGACCGCCCTGCACCTGCTCGACGGCGAGTTTGCCTACGCCGAGCCACTACGGTTGGCGCTGCAGCAGATCACCTGGGGGCGGCCCAGCCCGCTGCGGGCGCCCGAGCAGCAGCGCTCGGTGGCGCTGGGCATCACCGCGTCCGCCGGCGGCCACGAGCTCTCGGCGCGCCTGGCGAAGGTCGAGACGGCGATCTTCCGCCAGAAGACGATCACTTTCGACTACTACTCGATGGAGCGCGACGAGCTGGGAGCCAGGCGCGTGGACCCCTTCCACCTGCTGTTCCAGGGGGGTGAGTTCTACCTGCTGGGCCACGCCCACGAGCGCAAGGCGATCCGCGTCTTCCGCCTCTCGCGCATCCGCGGCAAAGTGGCATACGCGACCAAGGCCGAGCACGACTTCAGGCGCCCCACCGACTTCGACCCTCGCGCCTACGCCAACCGCGCGGAGTGGCAGCTGGGCGAGCAGCGTGGCATGGCGGAGATCCTGTTGTCCGAGCGGATCGCGTGGCAGATCGAGCGCCACTTCGGCCGCTACGGGGAGATCCGCGCGGTGGACGACGAGGGATCGGGGGATCGCGTCTTCCTCACCTCCTACGCGGCGCCGCGGATGCTTGTCTCATGGGTGCTGGGGTTGGGCGAGCACGCCCGCCTGGTGGGCCCGCCCGAGCTGGCGCAGGAGCTGGCCGAACGTATCGAGCTGCTGGAGTGCCGACACGCGGAGGGCCCGCTCCCGGGCTACTTGTCGCCCCAGCCGGGTGAGGTGAACTCGAGCGGCGGTCTGCGCGGCGCTGCGCAGGCACGGCCCACGAAGAGCCGCCGCCGGCGCGGCGGATCGCCCCCTGACACGGACGTATCCCCCGAAGAGCCGCGCCGCGTGGAGGCAGCGATTCGCCCGGAGCGATTCGCGCGGCTGGTGACGCTCGCCGGGATTCTGATCCACGCGGGCCGCGCGGGACGGCGCGAGTCGCTCGCTGCCCTGGAGGAGCGCCTGCAGCTGAGCGAGGAGGAGCTACGCGAGGACATCGACGTGCTGAACGTGGTCAACTTCGGCGGCGGCTCGTACGTGCTGTATGCGGAAATCCACGAGGACGTCGGCGAGATCGAGGTGGACCCCGAGCCCTACAGCGACAACTTCGACCGCCCCGCGCGACTGCTGCCGGTGGAGGCGAAGGCGTTGATCGCGGCGATCGACCTGATCGGGGAGCACATCCCCGAGGGCTCGCTGACCTCGGCGCGGGAGAAGATCGTCGCCGCGCTCGGTGGGGACCCGATGGAGCAGGGCCTGCAGGTGGCGCACGGCCGCAGCGACGACTCCGACGTGTCCAGGCAGATCTCGCGCGGGATTATCGAGCACAGGCTGATCGAGCTCGACTACTACAAGGAGAACGAGGACGAGTTCTCCCAGCGGCGGGTGGAGCCCTACGCGCTGGTCAACGGGCGCGAGGGCTGGTACGTGGCCTCGTTCGACCCCGCACGCGAGGACGTGCGCCACTTCCGTCTGGATCGCATACGGCGCGCGGAGGTTACCGAGGAGCACTTCGAGCCGCGCGCGGAGGTCGATCCGGCGGCCGAAGTGGAGGGCTGGATGCGCACCGGCGAGGTCGAGGCCTCGCGCATCGCGCGCTTGTGGATCTCCCCCGAGCGGGCGCGCTGGGCCCGCGAGAGCCGCCGCGTGGTGCAGGAGCGCGCCGACGGCTCGGTCGTGGTCGAGCTCAGCTTCGCCGGCGTGCGCTGGCTGGTGCGCGAGGTCCTCAAGGAAGCCGGCGACGCGGCCGTGCTCGAGCCCGAGGACGCCCGCGAGGCGGTGCTCGCCGCCCTCGCGCGCCTGCGTGCGGTGCCGGCGGGGGTGGCGTGAGATGGCGCATCGGCGTACTCTGTGACTCTCCCGATGACCCCATTCCGCGCCGCAATCGAAGCCCTGGACATCGAGCGAGTGGTGGGGCTACTGGCCGAGGACGTCGTGTTCCGCAGCCCGATCGTGTTCAAGCCCTACCAGGGCCGTGAGCAGGTCGCGGTCCTGCTGCAGGCGGTCGCCCGTGTGTTCGAGGACTTTCGCTACACCCGCGAGCTCGGCGCTCCCGACGCGCCCGACCACGCGCTCGTCTTCGAGGCGCGCGTCGGTAGCCGCCAGGTCGAGGGGTGCGACTTTCTGCACACCAACGATGACGGTCTGATCGACGAGTTCTTCGTGATGGTCCGTCCGCTGTCGGGGGCGCTCGCGCTGGCGGAGGCGATGCAGGCCCAGCTCGCCGCTTGATGGGTAGTGCGTCCGACGGGGCTCGAACCCGTATCTGCGGCTCCAAAGGCCGCTGCTCTTAGGCGCGGATTTCTCTGGCGCTTCAGACTGTCGCGGCCGCAACAAAAACACGGCGCGGAGCCGCCGGCTTGGCAGAAGGCCGCCGGTTGGAAGTGGCTCCCACGACATCCTCCCCAACCGGATACTTGCTTTGCCATTGACCCGTTGAGCTACGGACGCGCGTGTGATGACGGCGAACCTCACCCGCCGCTGTGCATCGCCTCCTTTGTCTGCGGCGCAGGGACAGCCAACTGCTGTGGTGGCTCGGAGGCGACTGCCGCACTGCTCTCGCCCGGCGCCGGCCACGGCGCATTGCTGACCAGCGACGTGTTACCGGTGAGCGACCACAGCTCCTCGGCGATGTGCGGGGTGAGCGGGGCGAGCATCTGCACCAGCAGCAGCAGCGCCGCGACGATCGCCTCGCGGTCGGCCGGTTCGAGCTCGCCGTCGCGCTGCTCCAGTGCCCGCTGCTCGAAGTCCTGGATGCGTGTGAGCAGCAGCATCGCGTTGTGGGCGGCTCGCTGCATCTCCAGGCGCTCGAGGTTCTCGGTGACCTTCTCGCACG
This sequence comes from uncultured Solirubrobacterales bacterium, assembly GCA_963791485.1. Taxonomy (GTDB): domain Bacteria; phylum Actinomycetota; class Thermoleophilia; order Solirubrobacterales; family Solirubrobacteraceae; genus Palsa-744. Next base: position 449,491 of record CAWBSO010000001.1, on the reverse strand, counting down.
CCACGCGGCACCAGTTGGCGAGGCGCCGGCGCAGCTTGTCGGAGGCGTCGATGCGCGCGAACCGGGAGACGCCGTTCTCGCTCGCGGCCTCACTCGCGGCCCCGGGCGCACCGGCCGGCGGCTCGGATGAGGGACGCCACTCCCGCAGTCGCCCCTCGGCGTAGCCGTAGAGCTTCTTGAGGAAGATCTGGCAGTAGCGCACCGGCTGGTCGTTCCAGTTGAAGATTCGGCCCGGCGAGGCGGCGTGGAGAACCGCGAGGCGCACCGTGTCGGCCCCCACGTCCGCGACGAGCGCGTTGGGGTCCACCACGTTGCCGAGGTGCTTGCTCATCTTGCGGCCCTCGAAGCGGATCATCTGGTGCATCAGTGCTTTTTTGAACGGCTCGCGGTCGGGCAGCTCGGGTAGCTGGTCGAGGTCCTGCAGCACCTTGCCGATCAAGCGCTGGTCGAACATGTAGCCGCCGGCGTCCGCGCCCCACACGATCTGCTCGGCCGGCAGCCAGCGTGCGTATTCGGGGTGGCTGAACATCGCGGTGGTACGGCCCTCAGGGGGGACGCAGATCGGCATCCACATCCACATCCCATCGACGTGGCAGTCGATCGTGTCCGTCTCTCTCTTTGCCGCGCCCGCGCAGCGCGGGCAGGAGGTCTCATAGAAGTCGGGGCGGCTCGCCAGCGGGTTGCCGCCCTCGTCTGAGATCTGCAGGTCCTCGGGCAGCCGTACCGGCAGCGCGTCGAAGGGCACCGGGACGGTGCCGCAGGCGGTGCAGTGGATCAGCGGGATCGGCGCGCCCCACGCGCGCTGGCGCGAGATCGCGAAGTCGCGCGCCCGGTAGCGCACCGTTGGCCGCGGCGTGGCGCTCGCCTTGGCGGCCTTCCACGCGGTGCCGGCGGGCGTGGGCAGTCGCTGCGCGATCGAGGCGTCGGTGGTGTCAGCCTCGGGAATCCCCAGCATCGCGGTCGGCCCGAAGCGGGCGTCCACCAGCGGGGAGATCACGATCGGCAGCATTCCCGCCACGCCCGGGACGGTGGCGAGTGCGCCCGTCTGCACCACCGGGGTCTGCTCGGCGTCGCGATCCTCGCGCCTCCAGCCCGCCTCGCGTACGCCCGCCAGCCTGCGCTGCCACCTCCGGGTCGGCGATCCAACGCTCGACGTCGGGATGCCCGGGAGAGACCGCCACAAACGCCGCCTGTGCGATCGCCTCGGGGTGGGGGGTAAAGACGGTGAGCGTGGCGCCGTCGAAGGTGCTGGCGTCGAGCTCCACGCCGTCGACGCGGCCGAGCACCGCACGCTGGGCGCCGATCGCGGCCTTGTCCCAGCCGGGGAGTGCCTCCAGGCCGCGTTCGTTCTCCTGCACGTAGGCGGTGATCCGCATGAACCACTGGGGCATGTGCACGAAGCGCACCTCAGAGTGGCAGCGCCAGCAGGTGCCCCCCTCGACCTGCAGCGTGGCGAGTACCGTCTGGCAGGAGTCACACCAGCTGACCTGCGCCTCCTGGCGGTAGATCAGGCCGCGTTCGAGCATCGCCAGGAACAGCCACTGCGTCCAGCGGTAGTGCTCGGGCTCGGAGGAGACGAAGCTGCGCTCCCAGTCGCAGGAGTAGCCGAGCGCTTCGAACTGGCCGCGCATCCGCTCACAGCAGCGCGCAACCCACTCACGGGGGGAGATGTCGCGACGCTGCGCCTCGAGCTCGGCGGGCAGCCCGAAGGAGTCGAAGCCCAGTGAGAACAGCACCGCGCGGCCGCGGGCGCGCAGGAAGCGCGCGTAGGCGTCGGCGATCGTGTAGCTGCGGATGTGTCCCATGTGGGCGTCCCCCGAGGTGAACGGGCAGCCGGCGAACACGTACGCGGGCTTGCGCTCGTCCTGTGGCGGGGGCGCCGCGAAAGCGCCTGTCTGCGCCCAGGCGGCGCGCCAGCGGGACTCGATTGGGGCGTGGTCGTAGTCAGCGCCGCGAGTCGAAAACGAATTGGCGCTACTGACCGCGCCGCCGGCGTGGTGCTCGCCGCGAGAATCGGCGCCACGACTGGGCGGAGAAACCCCTGCACCGGTGGGGGAGGGAGCGGTGGTTGCGTCGCTGGGAGAAGCGTTCATGATTTCGACGCTACCGGATAAAGCGCGGGAAGTCCAGAAAGGCCAAAACTCATCCGATATGTTGACGCCGCCTGATGTCCTGCCAAACTCGGACGGATGGCCGCCCCACTGCCGCTCGCGCGAGTCCAGGGCGTGGGGTGGCCCCGTCTGGCCGATCGTGACAAGCATTCGAGAACTGAAAGTCGTGGCCCCGGAGCGCTGGGAGCTGGGCCCCAAGACGAGATCTGAGGAGTGGTAGATACGGTGGCGCGCTGTGCGGTACTGACAAACGATCTGCAGTACGACCTCGTCAACAAGAACGAGGAGCGCAGGGCGGCCGTCGCGGCCTTCACGCCGCGGATGCGGGGCTTCCTCACGGAGATGCGCACGCTGGGCGTGCCGGTGGTGCACCTGCAGCTGATCAACCTCGAGGATGACCCCCACGCTGAGCGCTACGACGGGTGGCTGCCGGTCACCAAGGGCTCGGACGGCGCACGCATCGTGGAGGAGTTCCTGGCGGCGGAGGACGTGCTGGTGGAGAAGAACAAGGACAGCGGCTTCTTCGAAACCGAGCTGCACGATCGTCTCCAGGAGCTGGGCGTGGACACGGTGATCATCACCGGAATGCAGACTCAGATATGCGTGCAGACCACCGCCGCGGACGCCTTCTTCCGTGGCTACAACGTGATCGTCCCGCCGGATGCGGTCGTCTCCGCGCGGCCTGAGGACCAGGCGCGGGCGCTGGAGTGGTTGGGGTCGTACTGCGCAACGGTCATGACCACCGCCCAGCTTGCCGCGGCGATCGCGCAGGACGGCCTGCCCACCTTCAGCGTGGTGCCGATCCCGTGACCGCCGGCGTGATCCAGCTCGACCACGGCACCGGCGGGGGGATGAGCCAGGAGCTGATCGCCGAGCTGATCGCGCCGCGCCTGGGCGCGGTGCACTCGGGGCGGATGGAGGACAGCGCGGTGCTGGAGCTCGAGGTCAACCGCATCGCGCTCACCACCGACTCGTTCGTGATCGACCCGATCTTCTTCGGCAACGGTGACATCGGCAAGCTCGCGGTGTGCGGCACCGTCAACGATCTCGCGGTGAGCGGCGCGGTGCCGCGCTATCTGACGCTCTCGCTGGTGCTGGAGGAAGGCTTTCCGATCGCCGACCTGGAGCGGGTGCTGGACTCCGTGCGCGAGGCTGCCGCGGCGGCGCGCGTGGAGGTGGTGGCGGGCGACACCAAGGTGGTACGGGCGGGCGAGATCGACAGGCTGTTCATTAACACCGCCGGCGTGGGGGTATTCGAGCACGACCTGGAGCTGGGGGCCGGTAGCGTGGTGGCCGGGGACGCGGTGATCGTCACCGGGTGGCTGGGCAACCACAGCATCCACATCCTCTCGCTGCGCGAGGGACTGGGCTTTGAGCAGCGCGTGCTCAGCGACTGCGCGCCTCTGGACGGCTTGGTTGGGAGCGTTCTGGAGGAGCACGGCGGGGAGGTGCGCTGCATGCGCGACATCACGCGTGGGGGCCTCGGGACGGTGCTCAACGAGTTGGCCGAGAGCGCCGGAGTGTCGATCCGGATCGAGCGGGAGCGGCTGCCGATCCAGCACGAAACCGCGATGGCGGCTGACATGTTGGGGGTCAATCCGCTGTACCTCGCCAACGAGGGCAACATCTGCATGTTCGTGGCGCCGCAGGCCGCCGCCGAAATCCTCGAAGTGGTGCGCCGGCACCCCAACGGTGGCGCGGCGCAGATCGTCGGCACAGTGCGCGACCGCGCCGGCCGATCTTCGATCGCCAGCCCCGTGACGATCGTGAGCGCGGAAGGCGCCGAGACGGTCGTCGAGCTGCTCTACGGCGCCGAGCTGCCGCGGCTCTGTTAAGGCGATGCTCGAGACGCGGCGCTACCAGATTCGCGGGATCGTGCAGGGGGTGGGCTTTCGCCCGTTCGTGTTTCGCACTGCCGAGCGTCACGAGCTGGGAGGCTGGGTGCGCAACGACTCCGACGGGGTGGTGGTGGAGGTGCAGGGCCGCCCGCAGGCGCTTGAGGAGTTCATCGTCGAGGTCCGCGCCAGTGCCCCGGCGCTGGCGCGGGTCGAGTCGGTGTCGCTGCTCGAGCGCCGCCGTGAGGAGCGGGTGGCCGAGCGCTTCGAGATCCACCTCAGCGAGCATGGCCGCGCGCCGGCGCGCACGCTGGTGTCGCCCGACACGTGTGTGTGCAAGGAGTGCCTGCGGGAGCTGCTCGATCCCACGGACCGCCGCCACCGCTACCCATACATCAACTGCACCAACTGCGGTCCTCGCTACTCGATCATCAAGGGGGTTCCGTACGACCGCGAGCTGACCACGATGGCGGCGTTTCCGATGTGCGAGCGCTGCGAGCGGGAGTACCACGACGTGCGCGACCGGCGTTTTCACGCGCAGCCGACGGCCTGCTGGGAGTGCGGTCCGCGGGTGGCGCTGGTTCGTCTCGGAGCCTCGGCTCCCTCGGGCTCACCGGACCCGATCGAGGAGACCGTCGTGCTGCTGCGCAAAGGCGCGATCGTGGCGGTGAAGGGGCTGGGGGGATACCACCTGATGGTGGACGCCCGCAATGAGGAGGCGGTGGCGCGCTTGCGCCGGCGCAAGCGCCGCGAGGAGAAGCCGTTTGCGGTGATGTCTCCGACTCTGGAGGCGATACGCCGGTATGCGCAAGTGAGCGAGCCCGAAGCGCGAGCTGCTCGGCGCAACCGCGCGGCCGATCGTGCTGGTGGGCAAGCGCACCGACGGGAGCGCCGAGGAGCTCGCGGCCGCCGTGGCGCCGGGCAACCGCAGCTACGGGGCGATGCTCGCCTACACCCCCGTGCACCACCTGCTGTTCGACAAAAGCGGCTTCGACGTGCTGGTCGCGACCAGCGGCAATGTCTCCGACGAGCCGATCGCATTCCGCGACGACGACGCGCTCGAGCGCCTGGCGGGGATTGCGGACGCCTTCCTGGTCGGGGAGCGGGAGATATACACCCGCGTGGACGACTCGATCGTGCGCTGCGTGGATCTTGGCCGCCGCCGAGCTCGCCCCGGAGCCCGCGCCGAGGTGGGGCCGCCTCGCTCAGGCGCCGTCGGCGAGGCGGGTGGGCTGGTTCCAATCCGCCGCGCGCGCGGGCACACCCCCGAGCCGGTGCGAGCGCCGTTTCCGCTGCCCCCGTTGCTGGCAGTTGGTGCGGAGCTGAAGAGCACGATCTGCCTCACCCGCGGGCAGGAGCTGTTCCTCAGCCACCACATCGGCGACCTCAAGAACGAGGCGACGATGCGCTCCTTCGAGCATGCGATCGAGCACATGTCGGGGCTGCTGGAGGTCGCGCCGAGCACGATCGCGCACGACATGCACCCCGGCTATCTGAGCACGAGGTGGGCCCGCAAGCAGCAGCGGCTGCCGACCGTGGCGGTGCAGCACCACCACGCGCACATGGCGGCGTGTATGTGCGAGCACGGCCTGAGCGAGCCGGTGGTGGGGGTGATCTTCGATGGCACCGGGTATGGGACCGACGGCAATATCTGGGGGGGCGAGTTTTTGGTGGGCGATTACGTGGGCTTCGAGCGCGCCGCACACCTTCAGTACTTCCGCCTGCCCGGCGGCGACCGGGCGGTGGAGGAGCCCTACCGGGTGGCGCTGTCGCTGTTGTGGGAGGCATATGGGGAGGCGTTCGCCGCCCTCGACCTGCCCGTGGTGGGCGACCGCGCGCCGGAGGAGATGCTGGTGCTGACCCAGATGCTGCGAACGGGGCTGCACGCGCCGCAGACGTCGAGCATGGGACGCCTGTTCGACGGGGTGTCGGCGCTGCTCGGGGTGCGCGAGCGCTGCCACTACGAAGCGCAGGCGGCAATTGAGTTGGAGCAGCTGGTGGATCCGGATGCAGCGGGCTGTGTGGAGGCAAAACGCGACGGGCAGTCTGCCGGCGGCTATCCGGCGACGGATGGTGGGGGAATCGGTAGGCCATTTGCCTGGGAGCTGTGCGGCCCTGAGCAGTGGCCGTGGCGGATCGACACACGGCCGATGGTGCGCGAGCTGGTGCGCGAGGCGTGCCGGCGAGACACCACCACGGCGCAGCTGAGCGGGCGCTTCCATCGCACGGTGGTGGACATCGTGCAGGGCACCTGTGACGCGATTCGCACGCGCACCGGCATCGAGCGGGTGGTGCTGAGCGGGGGGGTGTTCCAGAACGAAATACTGCTGCGGGGCTGCCATGAGGCGTTGGAAGACGGGGGTTTCGAGGTGTACTCGCACAACCGCGTGCCGGCCAACGACGGCGGGGTCGCGCTCGGCCAGGCCGCCGTGGCCGGCTGGGGCGCGCGGTGAGTGCGATCAGGCCTCGCCCCCGCGGCTCCAGGCAGTCCGAGTCGCTGTCGGGCCCGCCGCGACCGCATGGCCCACAGGTGCCGACTAACGACGACGTTGGGTCGCCCGGCCCCTTCGAGCAGCTGCACTTCTCGCCCGCACCGGCGATCTCCGGGCGGATACCGGGTGTGCGCTCGCAGCGGATGCTGGCTGAACAGGCGGCGTTGGAGAGCCGCGCGCGCTCCTACCCCCGCGCGGTGCCTGTGGCGTTTGAGCAGGGTAAGGGGGCGACGCTGCGCGACGTGGACGGCAACACCTACATCGACTTCTTCGCCGGCGCGGGCGCGCTCAACCTCGGCCACGGACACCCGGCGGTCGCACGCGCTGCCAGCGAGCAGCAGCAGCGACTGGTGCACGCGCTGGACTTCCCGACGCCCGCGCGGCTGCGGCTGATGCGGCGCCTGAAGCAGATTCTGCCGGGGGCACTGCGGCGCACGGGGCGCTTTCACTTCGGCGGCCCCACCGGCTCGGATGCGATCGAGGCGTCGCTGAAGCTAGTGCGCGCCCACACCGGCCGCCGGCCGCTGGTCGCCTTCGAAGGCTCCTATCACGGCATGACCGAGGGCGCGCTGTCGGTGACCAGCGACACGAGCTGCGGTGGCCCGCAGGACACCTCGGTGCGCTTCATGCCGTTCCCATACTGCTACCGCTGCCCACTGGGACTGCGCCCGCAAGCGTGCGAACTGGCGTGCGCAAAGCTGCTGGAGAGCGCGCTGGAGGATCCCTTCAGCGGCTTGCCCACGCCGGCGGGTGTGATCGTGGAGGCGATCCAGGGGGAGGGCGGCACGGTCGTCCCGCCCCAAGGGTGGCTGGCGCGCGTGCGCGAGATCACCCGCCGCCACGAAGTGCCGTTGATCGTCGACGAGATCCAGACGGGGTTTGGGCGGACGGGCGCGATGTTTGCGTGCGAGCACGACGGGGTCACCCCCGACGTGATCGTGCTCTCCAAGGCGATCGGCGGGATCGGGTATCCGCTGTCGGGGATCGCCTACGACGAGGCGCTGGACACGTGGGAGCCGGGGGCGCACATCGGCACCTTCCGCGGCCACCAGGTGGCGATGGCGGCGGGCGCGGCGGCGATCGAGCTGATCGGGGAGCTCGCGCTACCCAACCGCGCCCGCGAACTGGGGGATCTCGCGCTCGCGCTGCTCCGGCAGGCGAGCGCCGACGACGACCTGCCCGCGGTGGGTGAGGTGCGCGGGCGCGGGCTGATGATCGGCGTGGAGTTGGTGCGCGATCGCGAGAGCCGCCAGCCGTGGCCGGAGCTGGCGGACGCGGTGCGCAGGGCCTGCTGCGAGCAGGGCCTGATCATCGAGGTCGGCGGCCGCTACGCCAACGTGGCGCGCTTCCTGCCGCCGCTGGTGATCACCCGCGCGCTGTTGGTGCGGGGGATCGAGGTCTTCACCGACGCGCTGCGGGAGAGCGAACGCGTTCAGCGGGCTCGCTCGGGTGCGAGCGCCAGCTGATCGTCGGCAAAGCTGACCCCGACGGGCTCGAGGATGACCCGGCGCGGCCCCTCCTCGACGCCCCCCGCGAGCAGCGCGTCGAGGCCAAGCTCGTGGGCAGCATCGACGACGCGCGTGCCACCGCCGGGACGGCAGTAGACGGCGAAGCCGGCGCCCATGTTGAGCGTGCTGTGCGCCGCGGCGGCGTCCAGTCCGGCCTGCGCGGCGATGAACGCGAGCACGGGCGGCACCGGCGGCAGCGCGCGGATGCGGTAGGTGAGCTGGCGCTGGGGGCGCATCAGCTTCAGCAGCCCGTGGCCGGTGATGTGGGAGAGGTAGGTGAGCTGCAACTGCCGATCACCGAGTAGCCGCCGCAGCAACGCGACGTAGAGGAGGCTGGGGGCCAGCAGCGCCTCGCCGAAGGTGGCGCCGTCGGGCAGCTCGCTCAGAAGCCCCCGCGGCAGCTGTGCGGCGATTCGCCGCGCGAGCGAGGCGCCGTTGGCGTGCAGGCCATTGGCGGCGAGCAGCACGATCTCGTCGCCCGGGGCGAGCTGTTCGCCGAGCAGCGGCTCGCCGGGAGGCGGCACGAAGCCGAGCGCGCTGCCGGCGAGCTCGATCTCCTCGGGGGCGAGCAGATCGACTAGCGAGGGCGACTCGCCCCCGCCCCACGCGCACTGCGCGTCGTCGCAGGCGCGGCGCCACCCTGCGAGCAGCGCGTCGGCACGCTCGGCGTGCTCGTACCAGGCGCTCGAGCCGGTGGCGAAGTAGGCGTTCAGGACGAGCGGCAGTGCGCCGACGCAGATCAGGTCGTTGAGGACGGCGGCGACGGCGTCGTAGGCGACATGGTCGAAGCGGTTGACGCCGGCGAGTTCGTGGTATTCGCGGGCGATGATCGACTTGGTGCCGAGCGTCTCGAGCACGAACGCGAGCGTGCTGCCGGCGAAGCGCAGCACGAAGGCGGGCTCGCCGCGGGACTCGTCCACAGGGCGAGCGCCGGCGGCGGCGAGCCAGTGGGAGGTGGCGAGCGCCTCGGTGAGCGCGCTGCGCTTGGAGGCGTCGAGCACGGCGTAGTCGACGCCGGCCTGACGGTAGGCGCTGTGGACGTCGAAATCGGGGTCAGCCACCGCATGCAGCCTATCCCCTCCTGTGGGGGTATGAACCGTTCTGGCGTCGCACGGTGGGCGCCCGCGTGCTGGTGGCACGTGGGCAACGCTGGGGTGGCGTCAGCTGCGGCTGCGCACCAGGCAGGTGGTCGCCAGCCAGCTGCCGGGCTCGCCGGCGGGAGTCAACGGAAAGGCCAGATCCTCGTGCAGCGCCCACATTTGCGTTTGTCTGTTGGTGTCAACCCAGGTTGGTGCCCAACGCGTGATGTCGGCCTCCTCAAAGGTGTGCCGCAGCGCCTCCCCGACGGCGTCCAGGCCGGGCGTGCGGATTCCGCCGCGTTTGCGAAAGCGCACCACGCAGTGCTCGGAGGCGATCACCTCGGAGACCTCGGGATGGTCGGGCCGCGCCACACGGATACGCACCTTTACACCGTAGCCACTCGTATCTCTTCAGCCGCAGGTAGACGAAAACCTGACGAGAGCTATGCGGCCGTCGGGGTCACTCGGCGCGGCTGAACTCCCAGATCGCGATGAACAGCATGATCAGCCCGAGTACGGCGATCACGCCGGCCTCGACGATCGTGGGGACGTGCCAGCCGAACCAGGTGACCCCCGGGGCGAGCGCCTGGCGGGCGGATTCGCTGATGTCGATGTGGGCGAAGATCGCACGGCGCATCGGATCGACTGCGTAGGTGAGGGGGTCGATGCGGTTGAGGATCGCCAGCCAAGGTTCGAGGTTGGCCACGGAGAACATCGCCCCGGAGATGAAGAACATCGGCATGATCGCCATCTGCATCAGCGCCATGAACGACTGCATCTGGGTGATGCGCGCGGCGGCCATCATGCCGAAGGCGGTGATCGCGAACGCGAGCAGCATCGCCAGCGCGAACAGCTCGAGGATCAGGCCGAGCGAGTACGGCACTTCGACGAGGCCGGCGATCGCAATCACGATTACGCCCTGGAAGCCGGCGACGGTGGCGCCGCCGAAGCACTTCCCCAGCACGATCGAGGAGCGTCGCACCGGTGCGACCATCATCTCGCGCAGGAAGCCGAACTCGCGGTCCCACACGATCGAGGCGGCGGAGAACATGGCGGTGAACATCACCGCCATGCAGAGCACGCCTGGGTAGATGAACGTTTTGAAGTTGACGCCGTGAGTGCTGGCGGAGACGAGCGAGGAGAGTCCGCTGCCGAGCACGAACAGGAACAGGAAGGGCTGGATCAGCGCGGTGACGATGCGCAGGCGGTCACGGGAGAAGCGGATCAGCTCGCGCTGCCACACGACCTTGATCGCTCGCAGCTCGCCACGCAGGCTGCGGGTGGGCACCCGCACGCCGGCGACGTGGTGGGCGGGCGCCGCGGTGGGGGTCGGGACGGTCTCGGTGGTTGCCATCGGATCATCCTCCTCGCGGCGTCGGGCCTGCGATCGGCGTGGACGTGGCGGCGCGGGTGGCCATCAGCGGGCCATCATCCGCGCGACGTTGCGCATGTTGTCGGTGGTGCTCGCCTCGGCGTCGCGGATCGTGGTGCCGGTGTAGGACATGAACACGTCGTCGAGCGAAGGACGGGAGACGGAGACCGAGCGGATCGGCTGGTCGAGCTCGGCGAACAGCCGCGGCACGAACTGCTCCCCGTCGGGTACGCCGAAGGTCACGGTGCCCTCGGCGATCGTGGCGTCGATCGCGAAGCGCTCATGGAGAGCGGCGATCGCGGCGGAGTCGTCGTGCGTCGAGATCTGCACGCGGTCCTTGCCCACGCTTGCCTTGAGCGCCTCGGGGGTGTCCAGGACGATGATGCGGCCCTGGTCCATGATCGCGATGCGGTCGCAGTACTCGGCCTCGTCCATGTAGTGGGTGGTGAGGAAGATCGTGATGTCCTCGCGCTGCTTGAGCTCGTCGATGTAGCTCCAGATCGAGCTGCGCGTCTGCGGGTCGAGACCGACGGTCGGCTCGTCGAGGAACAGCACGCGCGGCGAGTGCAACAGGCCTCGCGCGATCTCCAGGCGCCGCTTCATCCCGCCGGAGAAGGTGCCGACGAGGCTCTTGCGCCGCTCCCACAGCCCGACCATCTCCATCACCTGCTGCATCCGCGGCGCCACGGTTTCGCGGGGGACGCCGTAGAGCTCGGCGTGCAGACGGAGGTTCTGCTCGGCGGTGAGATAGCCGTCGAGCGTGGTGTCCTGGAAGACCAGCCCGATGTTGCGGCGCACGGCGTCGCGTTCGGAGACGACGTTGTGTCCCGCCACGAGCGCGGAGCCGCCGGTCGGTTTGACGAGCGTGCAGAGCATGTTGATCGTGGTCGACTTGCCGGCGCCGTTGGGCCCGAGGAAGCCGAACACCTCCGAGCGGGCGACCTCGAAGTCGATCGTGCGCACGGCTTCGATCTCGCCGTAGCGCTTGGCGAGACCTCGTACGGAGATTGCGGGCGCCGTGGCCGAGCTCACGGCGCCCACGCTAGCGGAGTTCAACTGCTCTCGGGCTCGGCTCCGTCGGCGAGGATGCGATACAGCTCGCGGCGCGCAATGGCGAGCACCTTGCGGGCCTGCTCCTGCTGCTCTTCGGTGCCGGCGCGCATCACCTGCATGAAGGCGAACGCGACCTCCCGCATGACCTTGCCGAGATCGCGCTCCTGCGTGCCGCGCTCGCCGCTCATCTGCTCCCATGGTGCGGGCTGCTCGGGATCGCGCTCTTTGACTCTGGCGAGACCCTCGTCCGTGAGCCGGAAGAGCTTGCGCCCATCCACCTCCTCGGAGCGGATCAGGCCCTCGTCCTCGAGCTGCTGCAGGGCGGGGTAAACCGAGCCGGGGCTGGGTCGCCAGGCGCCCTCGCTGCGCTCCTCCACCTCCTGCATGATCTGGTAGCCGTTACGCGGCTCCTCCGCGAGCAGCAGCAGCGCCGCGGTGCGGATGTCTCCGCGCCGCGCCTTGCGCCCTCCGCCTCCCCCTGGTCCGCCGAACCCACCGAACGGGAAGCCGCCGAAGCCACCACGGGGTCCTCCTGAGTGGCGATGGCCCGCCTGCCCGCTCATGGCCTGCCACAGCGAGCGCAAGTCGGGAAGGTCATGGCTTGCGCCGCAGCATCCGCTGCGTGTCTTGTACATAGAGTCTGCATACATCTCTACTCCTATCGTTGACTATCGCGATAGTAGCACGATATATCGCAGAAGACAAAACCGACGACTTTCCTGTGGGGAAGGGCCCCCAGAAGGGGCGATAGTGCGACAAACCGTGGGCGAGGGGCCCTCAGGGCTGGGGGGATCAGTGTCGGAAGTGGCGCACGCCGGTGGCGACCATAGCCGCCCCTGCCGCGTCGACCGCCGCGACGACCTCGTCGTCGCGCACCGATCCGCCCGGCTGGATGATCGCGCTGACGCCCACGTCGAGCGCCAGCTGCGGGCCGTCGGCGAACGGGAAGAACGCGTCCGACGCGAGCGCCGCGCCGGCCAGCTGCTCAGGCCGGAACGCCTGCGCCTTCTCGATCGCGATCCGCACGGCGTCCACGCGGCTCATCTGGCCGGCGCCGATGCCGATCGTGGCGCCGCCGCCGGCGAGCACGATCGCGTTGGAGCGCACGTGCCGGCAGACGGTCCACGCGAACAGCATGTCCCGCCACTCGGCCTCGCTCGGCTGCCTCGCGCTGACCGAGTTCATCTGCTCGCGCGTCTCTGAGGCGACGTCGTGCGTCTGCACCAGCTGGCCGCCGGTCACGGGCTTGGATTTGACCTCGTGCAGCGGTGCCGGCCAGTCGCCGAGCTCGAGCAGGCGCACATTTTTCTTGACCTGCAGCGCCTGGAGCGCGGGGCCGTCGTAGCCGGGCGCGAGCAGCACCTCGATGAACTGCTCGCCGAGCTTTTGCGCAAACGCGAGGTCGACGGGGCGGTTGACGGCGATCACGCCGCCGTAGGCGCTCTGCGGGTCGCACGCGAAGGCGCGTTCGTAGGCCTCGCGGCCACTCTCGCCGATGGCGCAGCCGCAGGGGTTGTTGTGCTTGACGATCGCGCACGCCGGCTCGTCGAACTCCTCCACCAGCTCGCGCGCCGAGGAGAGGTCGAGCAGGTTGTTGAACGACAGCTCCTTGCCGTGCAGCTGCTCGACGCCTGCAAGCAGGTGCGTGGGGGAGCCGACGCGCGCGTAGAACGCGGCCTGCTGGTGGGGGTTCTCGCCGTAGCGCAGGTCCATGACCTTCTCGTAGGCATCGCGCCAGCTCGCCGGGAAGCCCTCGCCCTCGCGCGCGGCAAACCACGTTGAGATCGCCGCGTCGTAGCGCGCGGTGCACGCAAACGCCTTGCCCGCGAGCGCTTTGCGCGTGGACAGCGACAGCCTGCCGCCGGACTCGCGCAGCTCGCCGAGCACGCGCTCGTAGTCCTGCGGGTCCACGACAACGGCGGCGAACGCGCTGTTCTTGGCCGCCGCGCGGATCATCGTCGGGCCGCCGATGTCGATGTTCTCGATTACCTCCTCCTCGGAGGCGTCGCCGCGCGCGACGGTCTGCTCGAACGGGTACAGGTTGACGCACACGAGGTCCACCTGCTCGATCTGCTGCTCGGAGGCCGCGCGCAGGTGCGCGTCCTCGTCGCGCCGGGCCAGCAGGCCCGCGTACAGCCGCGGGTGCAGCGTCTTCACGCGCCCGTCCATCATCTCGGGAAAGCCGGTGAAGTCCTCGATCGCGCGCACCGCGATCCCGGCGCCGGTCAGCTCGCGCGAGGTGCCGCCGGTGGAGACGAGCTCCACGCCCAGATCCGCGAGCCCCTGGGCGAACTCGACGATCCCGTGCTTGTCGGAGACCGACAGCAGTGCCCTGCGCACGCGTACCTCACCGGGAGCCGCGCGCTGCACCCCGGATGTGCGATCGGTCATGACATCACCTTCGGGGCTCACGCTTGCAGCCTATCCCTCGCCCGCGCGGAGCGCCTCGCTCGCCTCGCGGCCCACCGCAGCGGTGGCATCGACGAGCGTTCGGCGCGGGTTCTCGGGATCGGCGCGCAGCGCGCCACGCGCGAACAGGCGCACCGCCTCGGATAGCAGCTCGTGCTCGAGTGGGCGCAGCTCCTTCAATACCCCCGCCGGCTCGCGTGCGTCGGGCAGCTCGACCGCGCGCTGGAGGATCACGGGCCCCGAGTCCACGCCGGCGTCGACGAAGTGCACGGTCACGCCGAACACCTTCACCCCGTAGGCGAGCGCCTGCTCGATCGCCCGCAACCCCGGAAAGGCAGGCAGCAGCGAGGGGTGCACGTTGATGACCGCGCCGGGGAAGCGCGCCAGGAACGACTCGCCCACCAGCTCCATGTAGCCGGCCAGCACGACCAACTGCGCTCGGTATCCGGCGAGCCAGTCGGCCAGCGCCCGATCGCGCGCGCCGCGATCGGGGTACTCCGCGCGCGCGAACACTCCCGTCGGCACTCCGCGTGCGGCGGCCCGCTCCAGCGCAGGTGCCCCGGCCACGTTGGCGGCGACCGCGACGACCTCAGCCTCGCGCCCGTGCACGGTGTCGAGCAGTGCCTGCAGGTTGGTGCCCGTGCCGGAGACCAGCACAGCTATGGGAAGGCGCTCGATCACCCCGTGCCACGATACTGTCGGCCACGGCCGCCAATCGTCGGCGACGTTTCAAAGCCAAGGTTCACGCGCAGGCTACGCGCGTACGAGCGGCAGCGCCGACCCGGCTGGCTTCTCCAGCGCGTACTTGCCGTTCGCCTCGCCGGTGCCGTCGAGCGGGTACTCGCCGCTGAAGCAGGCGTCGCAGTGGGATTGGCGCCCACCGGGCGGGTGGGCACCGGTCCCGACCGCCTCGTAGACGCCCGCCAGCGAGAGGTAGTGCAGCGAGTCGCAGCCCAGCTCGGCGGCGACCTCCGCGGTGGTGCGGCCGTGCGCGATCATCTCCTCGCGCGTGGACATGTCGATGCCGTAGTGGCAGGGGTGCTTGATCGGGGGGGCGGAGATGCGCATGTGCACCTCGCGCGCGCCGGCGTCGCGCAGCATGGCCACGATCTGGCGGGTCGTGTTGCCGCGCACGATCGAGTCGTCGACGACGATCAGCCGCCGCCCGGCGATCACCTCGGGGAGCGGGTTGAACTTTAGGCGCAGGCCGTGCTTGCGCAGCTCCTGGCCGGGCTGGATGAAGGTGCGGGCGACGTAGCGGTTCTTGACGAAGCCGTCGTCCTGGGGCAGCCCGGCGGCGCGCGCGAGGCCGCGGGCGGCGGGGTTGCCGGAGTCGGGGACAGCGATCACGATGTCGGCCTCGACGGGCGCCTCGCGCCACAGGATCTCGCCCATGCGCCCACGCGCGACCTGCAGCGCCTGGCCGTTCATGCGCGAGTCGGGGCGGGCGAAGTAGATGTACTCGAACACGCAGAACGCCCTGCGTGCGCCCTCCACCACCTGGCGGCTGCGGATGCCGTCCTCGCCGATGCTCACCAGCTCGCCGGGCTGCACCTCGCGCAGGTGGCGCGCGCCGATGATGTCGAACGCGCACGACTCGCTGGCGACGCAGTAGGCAACCCCGCCGGCTCCGTCGGTCCCCGTCGTGCTGTCGGGGTCCGGCGCCACGGGTCTATCCGCGTGGGTGGGGTCAGGGTCGCCGAGTGCGCCGATCGCGAGCGGGCGCAGGCCGTGGGGATCGCGGAAAGCGAGCACGCGATCTTTGGTCATCGCCACGATCGAGAAGGCGCCGCGCAGCCGCGGCAGCACGTCGGCGATCGCGTCCTCGATCCGCTCGGCGGGGTGGGTGGCGATCAGCGCGGCGATGATCTCCGAGTCGGAGGTCGAGCTGAACGTGACCCCGCGCTCGAGCAGCTCGCCGTGCAGCTCAACGGCGTTGATCAGGTTGCCGTTGTGCGCCAACGCCAGCTCGCGGTGGGAGCCGTGGGTGCCCTCGGAGCGCTGCACCGGCTGGGAGTTCTCCCAGGCGTTGGAGCCGGTGGTCGAGTAGCGCACGTGCCCGATCGCCAGCTCGCCGCCGAGCGTGCGCAGGTCGTTCTCGCTGAATACCTGGCTGACCAGCCCCAGCTCGCGGCGCGTGACGATCTGCCCGCCGCGGTCGGCCGCGGCGATGCCCGCCGACTCCTGGCCGCGGTGCTGGAGTGCGTACAGCGCGAAGTAGGAGAGCCGCGAGACCTCGTGGCCGGGCGCGTATATGCCGAACACGCCGCACTCGTCGCGCGGCCCATCGCGATCCTCGGCGCGGCCAGGCGTGAGCCTCACACGCACAAGCTAGCAGCCCCCGTCGTGGGGTCGGCGGCCCCGGCCGCGGACCGGCTCTACGCCCGGCCGGTGGGAGACGGGCAGCACATCGACATCGCTGGCGCGTGGGGGGTGCGGGGCGGGGGACTGGCAGAAGAGGGGCCCGGCTCGGCGGCCTTTGGCCGCCTGCGCCACCCTCTTCACGGGAACAGTTCCGCCAGCGCCCCGTGAGCCTCGGCCAGCTCGGCGAGGGTTGCGCTCAGCGTCCCTGCATCTGTCGAGATCGTCAATCCATTGCCTTCGACCGTGCCCAAGATCCAGAGAGGCGCCCGCTCGGCCAGCGCCGCAAGTGCTTCGCCGGGACCGGAGACGACGAAGCCGCCCGGCCCCTCGCCGAAGAGCCGCGTGAGCGTGTCGGAGGGGCCGTGCTCGGGCGCGAGCGTGTGGGTGGTCAGCGAGACCTTTGCGCCTACCGCGCCCGCCAGGCAGCACTCGGCCAGCGCGATAGCGAGCCCGCCCTCGGCGACGTCGTGCGCGCTGCTCAGCACCCCGGCCCGCACCGCGCCGCGGACGGCGGCCTGCGTTGCCAGCACCGCGTCCAGGTCGATCTCCGCCAGCCCGTCGGGCAGCGACTGGCCGTGCAGCTTCGCCAGCTCGCTCGCGGCCAGCGCGGGAGTGAACGGCCCCACCAGCGCGATCGCGTCCCCCGCGCGCGCGAACCCGAGCACCGCCGCGCGCGCGGCGTCGGGCAGGTGGCCGACCATGCCCACCACCGGGGTCGGGTAGATCGGGCCGGCGTGACCCTCGTTGTAGAGCGAGACGTTGCCTCCCACGATCGGCGCCTGAAGCGCCCGGCAGGCGTCGGCGAGGCCGCGCACGGATTCGGTGAGCTGCCAGGCAATGTGTGGCTTCTCGGGGTTGCCGAAGTTGAGGTTGTTGGTTGTGCCCAGCGGCGAGGCGCCCACGCACGCGAGGTTGGCTGCGCACTCCAGAGCCGCCTCGATCGTGCCGCGGTAAGGGTCGGCGGCGACGCGGCGGCCGTTGCAGTCAATGCTCACCGCGAGCGCTGGTGTCTCGGTGCGCGACCCATCCGGCGCAGCCTCTTTAGAGGCGGAGCCCTTTCCCTCCCCCTTTTCCTCGCCTCGTGGTTCCGGGCGCAACATCAGCACCGCGGCGTCGGCCTGCGCGGGGCGGCGCACCGTGCGGGACTGCACGATCGCGTCGTACTGCTCGAACAGGGGGCGGCGCGAGGCGATGTTGGGCGAGCGCAGCAGCGCCAGTAGCGTCTCGCGCGGGGGCGTCTCGCGCGCGAGCGTGGCGGCGGGTGTGGCGTAGATCGGCGCCGTGGGCCGCGCCGGTCGCAGGTCGTACAGCGGGCACTCGTCCACCAGCGCCCGCACCGGCATCTCGCCGACCAACTGCTCGCCGTCGAAGATGCGCATGCGGTGCGTATCGGTGACCGTCCCGATCGCTGCGCCGCCGACCTCCCACTTCTCGCACAGCGCCAGCACGGCGGGCACGTCGGCGGGGGCGACCACGCACAGCATCCGCTCCTGGGACTCCGACACCATGATCTCGAACGGCTCCATCCCGGGCTCGCGCAGCGGCACCCGCGCCACGTCGATGTCGATGCCGACTTCGCCCTTGGACGCCATCTCCGAGGCCGAGGAGGTGAGGCCGGCCGCGCCGAGATCCTGCAGCGAGACGAGCAGGCCCCGCTCCAACAGCTCAAGCGAGCACTCCAGCAGCTTCTTCTCCTCGAAGGGATCGCCCACCTGCACCGTGGGGCGCTTGGCGTCGTCGGCCTCGCCCAGCTCCGCCGAGGCAAGCACCGAGGCTCCACCGATCCCGTCGCGCCCGGTCGATGCCCCGAACAGCACGACCACGTTGCCCGGCCCGGCCGCCGCGCTGCGCACCAGTCGCTCCCGCTTGCACAGCCCGAGCGCCATCGCGTTGACCAGGCAGCTCTGCTCGTAGGGCCCCTCGAAGTACACCTCGCCGCCGACGGTCGGCACGCCGATCGAGTTGCCGTAGTGCCCGATGCCGGAGACGGCCCCGTCGAGCAGGTAACGGGCGCGGGTCGATGCCGGCGAAGGGTGGGGGAGGGGCTCCGCCTCTAAAGAGGCTGCGCCGGGAGGGGTCGCGTTGTGCGGAGCCGCCTCGCCCGGGCTCCCCTGCCCGCTGTAGAAAACCTCCCCGAAGCGCAGCGAGTCGAGCACCGCGATCGGTCGCGCCCCGATCGCGAAGATGTCGCGCAGGATGCCCCCCACGCCGGTGGCCGCCCCCTGGAAGGGCTCGACCGCGCTCGGGTGGTTGTGCGACTCGACCTTGAAGGCGCACACCAGGCCGCCGCCGACGTCGACGGCGCCCGCGTTCTCGCCGGGGCCCATCACCACGTGCGGCCCCTCCGTGGGCAGCGTACGCAGCAGCTTCTTGGAGTGCTTGTACGCGCAGTGCTCGCTCCACAGCAGCGAGTACATCGCCAGCTCCACCTGGTTCGGCGGCCCCTCCTGATGCGCGCAGATCAGCTCGTACTCGCCGCGCGTGAGCCCGAGTGCGAGCGCGTCCTCGACCGTGGGGAGCATCGCGCTGTCAGACACGGGTCAACCCCTGCGGCGCCGGGTTCCCTGACTTGCCCCGAAGCGGGCGCACGCGGCTCTTAAGCATGGGCGCCCTCCACCGCGAGGCGCATCGACTCGAAGATGCGCAGACCGTCGGTCGAGCCGGTGAGCGGGTCCACCGCGTGCTCGGGGTGAGGCATCAGCCCGAAGACGTTGCCGGCCGCGTTCTGCACCCCGGCGATGTCGCGCAGCGAGCCGTTGAAGTTTTCACCGGGCGCGTAGCGCAGCACGACCTGGCCGCCCCGCTCCAGCTCGTCGAGCGTCGGCTCGTCGGCGTAGTAACGCCCCCACGAGTGCTTCGCCGGGATGCTCAGGAGCGCGGGCTGCGAGGGGCGAGCCCCCTCTCCCTCCTCCTCTCCCCCCGATCCGCACGCGCGCGTGAACGCGCTGTCGGGGTTGACGACCTCCAACTCGACCTGGCGAAAGGTGAAGCGCAGGTGCTCGTTTCCCAGCAGCGCGCCAGGCAATAGATGCGCCTCGCACAGCACCTGGAAGCCGTTGCAGATTCCCAGCACCAGCCCGCCGTCGTCGGCGAACTCGATCACCGCCTCCATCACCGGCGAGAAGCGTGCGATCGCCCCGGCCCGCAGGTAGTCGCCGTAGGAGAAGCCGCCGGGCACGACGATCGCGTCGGCTCCCTTCAGGTCACGCTCGCCGTGCCACAGCAACTCCGCGTCGGCGACGCGACGGGCGGCCTGCAGCGCGTCGACCTCGTCGCACGAGCCGGGGAACTGAAGGACGCCGAACTTCATCAAAGCGTGGCAGCATCGAAGTCGATGGCCGCTCCGATGCCGCTGGTCAGTCGTAAGTGTCGAGGATGCGCATGACGCTCGCGTACCTGTCTTCGAGCATTTGCTTCTTCATCACGGGCCAGTCGTCGACAGGCATCGGCTCCGCGGCGAGCAATTCGTCGATTGCTCTGGCGCGCTCCGCGTCGATCTGAAGCTGGGATTTGGGTGAGAGCGTCATATGCACAAATTAGCTTGAACATAAGACGGACTCAAGTGCCGCCACCATCGAGCATCTGGACCTCGTACTCCTCCACCAGCGGGTTGGCGAGCAGCTTCTCGCACATCGGCTGCAGCTGGTCGGGGTCCTCGACGTCGAGCTCGATCAGGCGGCCGACGTGCACGTTCGCTACGCCCGCGAAGCCGAGCGCGGGGAGAGCGCGCTCGACCGCGATTCCCTGCGGGTCGAGGATGCCCGCCTTCGGGCGGATCAGCACGCGGGCGCGCATCAATCGCCGGGGGCGGTTCGGTCCAGCCACGCCTGGAAGGGCTCGCCGGCGATCCGTTCGTACGCCTCGACGTAGCGCGCGCGGGTGCCCTCGACCACGTCCTCGGGGATCGCCGGCGCCGGCGGGCGCTTGTCCCAGCCGCTGCCCGCCGCCCAGTCGCGCACGTACTGCTTGTCGAAGCTCGGCTGGCCCCTGCCGGGCTCGTAGCCGCCGGCCGGCCAGTAGCGCGAGGAGTCGGGCGTCAGCACCTCGTCGCCGAGCACCAACTCGCCGTCCTCGTCGAAGCCCAGCTCGAACTTCGTGTCCGCCAGGATCACCCCCCGCTCGCGCGCATGCGTGGCCGCGAACGTGTACAGCTCGATCGACACGTCGCGCACCCGCTCCATCAGCGCGCGGTCGCCGACCAGCTCGGCGGCGCGCGCGAAGTCGATTGCCTCGTCGTGGCCCACCTCGGCCTTGGTGCTCGGCGTGAAGATCGGCTCTGGCAGCCTGCTCGGACTCGCGCAGGCCACTCGGCAGCTCGATCCCCGAGACGGCGCCGGTCGCCTGGTAGTCCTTCCAGCCCGAGCCGGTGATGTAGCCGCGCACCACGCACTCGACCGGCAGCATCCGCAGCTTGCGCACCACCAGCGCGCGGCCGCGGGCCTCGTCGGGCACGCCCTCGGTAGCGGAGATCAGGTGGTTGGCGACGATTCGCTCTGTCTTCTGGAACCAGAAGACAGACAGCCCCGTGAGCACCTTGCCCTTGTCGGGGATCGGCGTCGGATGCACCGCGTCGTAGGTTGAGATGCGGTCGCTGGCGACCATCAGCAGCCGGTCGTCGAGGTCATAAAGCTCGCGCACCTTGCCGCTGGCGAGTAGGGGCAGGTCGGCGAGCGCGGTCATGGGCTCGACTCTACCGAGGGGCGCGGCGCGAAGCGATCAGGCGATCTCGCCCAAAATGCTGGTGGTGGGAGGTCGCCATCACGCGATCTCGTCCAGCCGCGCGACTATCTCCTGCGCGTAGCGGACGTAGTGGCCGTAGTCGAAGATCGCGTCGAGATCGAGCGCCGCGGGAATGAGGCCCGCCCGCCCATCGGCGGCGAGCAGCTCGCGCAGGGGGGTGCGCGTGTCCCACGCCTGCTGGGCGGTGCGCTGGACCTGGTAGTAGGCGTCGTCGCGGCTCATGCCGCTCTCGACCAGCGCCAGCAACAGCCGCTGAGAGAAGATCGCGCCGTAGGTGAGCTCGAGGTTCTCGCGCATCCGCTCGGCGTCCACCGTCATGCCCTCCGCCAGCGCTGTGGCGCGGTATTGGAGGTAGTCGATTAGGGTCGTCGAGCCCGCCAGCACAATCCGCTCGACGGAGGAGTGGGAGATGTCGCGCTCGTGCCACAGCGCCACGTTCTCCAGGCCCGCCTGCGCGTTGCCGCGCAGCACGCGCGCGAGCCCCGAGATCTGCTCGGCCTTGATCGGGTTGCGCTTGTGCGGCATTGCGCTCGAGCCCTTCTGGCCGGCGCGGAAGGGCTCCTGCACCTCGCGCACCTCTGTGCGCTGCAGGTGGCGCACCTCGGTCGCCAGGCGCTCCATGCCGGCGCCTGCGAGCGCGATCGCGCTCAGCAGCTCCGCGTGGCGGTCGCGCGCCACCACCTGCGTGGAGACCGACTCGCGCTCCAGGCCGAGGCGCTGGAGCACGCGCGCCTCGAACTCCGGGCTCGTGGCCGCATACGTGCCCACCGCGCCGGAGATCCCGCCGACCGACACGTGCGCAAAGGCGCGCTCCAGTCGCCCCACGTTACGGTGCGCCTCAAACGCCAGGCCCGCCAGCTTCACGCCGAAGGTCGTCGGCTCGGCGTGCACCCCGTGCGTGCGTCCTACACACAGCGTCTGCACGTGCTCGCGCGCGCGAGCCGCCAGCGCCTGCAGTAGCGCGCGGGCGCCGGGCACGATCGCCTCGCCCGCCGCCTTCAGCTGCAGCGCGAGCGCTGTGTCGAGCACGTCCGAGGATGTCAATCCGAAATGGATCCAGCGACCCGCCTCGCCGACGGAGGCGGCGAGCACGTCCACGAACGCCGCCAGGTCGTGCTCGGTGGTGCGCTCGCGCTCGTTGACCGCCTCGACGGTGAACGTCGCCCTGCGGATCGCCTCCAGGTCGGCCTTGGTGGGGCCGTTGCTCGTACCGAGCAGGAACGGCAACTCCTCACAGGCCGCCACCTCCACCTCGCGCCACGCCTCCATGCGGGCCTCGTCGGTCCAGATCGCGCCCAGCTCGGGGCGTGTGTAGCGCTCGATCACGTCCTCTAAGTATCCCCCACCGGCGATCTGGGCCGGCTGCTGCTGGCCTACGTCGTCGTCGGCGGCGGCGGCGGCGGCGCTCACGCCGTCAGGATCTGCGCCGCGAGGATCGCCGCGTTGCGTGCGTTGTCGAGGCCCACGCACGCGACCGGTACGCCCGGCGGCATCTGCACGATTGAGAGGATCGCGTCGAGGCCGCCCGCCGCGCTGAGGCGCCCCGACAGCGGCACGCCGATCACCGGCAGGTCGGTGTGGGCTGCCACCGCGCCTGGCAGCGCCGCGGAGATGCCGGCGCCCGCGATGATCACGCGCAGCCCGCGCAGCTGTGCGTTCTTGGCGTATTCCGCCACCACGTCCGGTTCGCGGTGGGCCGACATCACCCGCAGCTCGTGCGGGATGTTGCGCGTCCGCAGCTCATCCGCGGCCTTCTCCATCTTCTCCATGTCGCTCTTGGAGCCCATCACGATTCCTACGCTTGGGGCGTCCACGTCGAACTCCTCCAGCTGCGCGCGCACCTCTGTCTCGCTCAGCGCGGTTGCGATCGGGGTCACATCACCCACGCTCGACCTCCGCGCCGAGGGCCTCGTTGGGCTCGTCCTCATACCACGCTCGCAACCATGCGTCGACGTCCCGCAGGCCCGGGTCGGGCGCCACCGCCGCGGCGATGTCGCCGCGCATCTGCATGCCCTCGAAAGAGATCATCCGCGCCGCAGCATACGCCGCTTCGCGGGCCTCCTCGGGCCCGTCGCCCAGCGCCGTCAGGTTCAGCACTCGCCCGCCCGCGGTCACGAGCTCGTTGCCTGCGAGCGCCGTTCCCGCGTGGGTCACCTCCACCTCCGCGGGCACACGATCCAAGCCCGCGAGCGGATCGCCCTTGGCGGAGGACTCGGGGTAGCCGCGGCTGGCCAGCGTCACCGTCACCGCCGTCCGGGGGGACCACCTGAACAGCAGCGCATCTTCGTCTTCCTCCTCCGTTTGGCCGAGACCCCCGGCGCGCGCCGCACGGAACAGTAGCCTCAGCAGGTCGGACTCCAGGCGCGGCAACAGCGCCTGTGCCTCGGGATCGCCGAAGCGCACGTTGTACTCGAGCACGCGCAGTCCCTTCGCCGTCAGGATCGCGCCGGCATAGAGCACGCCGTGGAAGGGGATTCCTCGTGCGCTCATCAGCTTGACGATCGGGGCGTGGATGATCGGGGCGAGGTGCCACTCCGCTTCGTCCGGCAGCTCAGCCAACGGCGAGTAGGCGCCCATCCCGCCGGTGTTCGGGCCGCGATCGCCGTCGAAGATGCGCTTGTAGTCACGCGCCGGCGCCAGCGGGTGCGCGCGCTTCCCGTCGCACAGCGCCATCAGCGAGAGCTCCTTGCCGACCAGGCGCTCTTCGACGACGGCGCTCGCGCTCGTGCCGGTGGAGCCGGGGCCGTTGAAGCGGCCCTCGACGAAGATCTCTCGCAACGCCTCCTGCGCCTGCTCGCGCGAATCCGCCACCGTCACGCCCTTGCCGGCCGCCAGGCCGTCGGCCTTCACCACCACCCCCGGGTCGGCCAGCTCCGCCACCGCCGCCATGCCCTCCTCGAGCGTGTGCGCGTGGCGCCAGCATGCGGTGGGCACGCCCGCCTCCTCCATCAACTGCTTGGCGAACGCCTTGGAGCTCTCCACGCGGGCCGCGGCGGCGCTCGGGCCGAATGCCAGGTGGCCGCGGCTGTCGAGGGCGTCCACGAGCCCTGCCACCAGTGGCGCCTCGGGCCCCACCACGGTGAAGTGGATCCCCTCGCGCTCCACGGCCGCGACGATCCCCTCGACGTCGTCGGCCGCCACGTCGATCAGACGCGCGTCTTGCGCGATGCCGGCGTTGCCGGGAGCGCACAGCAGCTCCGGTTCTTCTTCGGAGCGCGCGAGCGCACGCACCAGCGCGTGCTCGCGCCCGCCCCCACCGACCACCAGAACCCTCATGGAACCCTCCCGCTCACAGCGAGGCGATGAAGTCGTCGACGGGTATCGCGGTCAGGGTCTCGTAGCGCACGGTTCCGCGCGAGCCCAACTCGAGCGAGACGCGCGCCATTGTCTGCTCGTCGGGCGCCTCGAGGATGTTGACGAAATCGAAGCGCCCCAGCGTCGCCCACTGCGCCTTCACCTTCGCCCCGAGTTGCTCGACCTCGCGGTTGACCTCGTGGATCCGCTGCGGGTTGTTCTTCACGGTCTGCACGCCCTCGGGCGTGAGGTTGGCGAGCATGATGTACGTTGGCATGGGGGGCCTCCTCCTGGGGGGTCTTGATGGGGCGCCTCTCAGATTAGACCTCAGTTCGGAATTGCGGCGGCTGCCGGGACGGGCTCAAACGTGAGTCCTCCATCCACAGCATCCACGCGGATCGCATCGCCCGGGCGCAGGCTGCCCTCCAGCAGCGACAGCGCGAGGCGGTCGGTCAGCTGCTTCTGGATCACCCGGCGCAGCGGGCGCGCTCCGTAGGTGGGGTCGTAGCCCATGTCGCCCAGCAGCTCCCGCGCTGCCTCGGTGAGCGTCACCTCCACGCCGCGCTCGCTCACGCGCGCGATCACTCGCTCGGTTTGCAGCTCCACGATCCGCCCGATCTGGCCTCGGGTCAGCGCTTTGAAGCGCACGATGTCGTCGAGACGGTTAACGAACTCCGGTTTGAAGTGCTCCAGCAGCGCGTCGCGCAGCCTCGCGTCCGCCGCGGCCGACTCGGCTCCCGACCGTGGGGCTCCCACAGCGTAGGGCGTGCCCAGGCTCTCCGGGTCCGCGACCTCGCCGGCATTTGTCTCACCGCCGCCGATGCGGATGTTCGAGGTCATGATCAGCACCGTGTTCTTGAAGTCCACCGTGCGACCCTGCCCGTCGGTGAGGCGGCCGTCGTCCATCACCTGCAACAGCGTGTTGAACACGTCGGGGTGCGCCTTCTCGATCTCGTCCAGCAGCACCACCGAGTAGGGGCGCCGGCGCACCGCCTCGGTCAGCTGGCCGCCCTCTTCATAGCCCACATACCCGGGCGGGGCACCGACCAGGCGCGAGACTGTGTGCTTCTCCATGTACTCCGACATGTCGATCCGGATCATCGCGTCCTGCGAGTCGAACATGAACTCGGCGAGCGCCCGCGCGAGCTCGGTCTTGCCGACGCCGGTCGGGCCGAGGAACAGGAACGTGCCGATCGGGCGGTCGGGGTCTTGCAGGCCGGCGCGGGAGCGACGCAGCGCGCTGGCCACCGCCTCCACCGCCTCGTCCTGGCCGATCACGCGCTCGTGCAGGCGCTCCTCCATGTGGATCAGCTTCTGCACCTCGCCCTCCAGCAGGCGGCTCACGGGGATCCCCGTCCAGCGGGCCACGACCTCGGCGATGTCGTCGGCGTCGACCTCCTCCTTCAGGAACACCGGCGCCGCGGGGCGCTCTCCGTCTTCGGACTCCGCACTGCGTGGCCCATCCGGGCCGCCCTCCAAGGCGGCCAACTCCTTTTCCAGCGCCGGGATCTCGCCGTAGCGCAGCTCCGCCGCGCGCTGCAGGTCGGCCGCGCGCTCGGCCCGTTCGGCCTCGACGCGCGCCTCCTCCAGACGCGCCTTTTTCTCGCGCACGCCCTGGATTGCCTGCTTCTCGGCCTGCCACTGCGCCTTCATCGCGCTCGAGCGCTCCTTCAGCTCCGCCAGCTCGCGCTCGATCGCCTCACGGCGGGTCGCCGAGGCCTCGTCGGTCTCCTTTTCGAGTGAGGTCAGCTCGATCTCCAGCTGCATCACGCGGCGATCGACCTCGTCGATCTCGGTCGGCAGCGAGTCGATCTCGATCCGCAGCTTCGATGCGGCCTCGTCGATCAGGTCGATCGCCTTGTCCGGCAGGAAGCGGTCGGCGATGTAGCGGTGCGAGAGCGTCGCCGCGGCGATCAGCGCGCTGTCCTGGATGCGCACGCCGTGGTGCACCTCGTAGCGCTCCTTCAGCCCGCGCAGGATCGCGATCGTGTCCTGCACGCTCGGCTCTCCGACCATCACCGGCTGGAAGCGCCGCTCCAGCGCCGCGTCCTTCTCGATGTGCTTGCGGTACTCGTCGAGCGTCGTCGCGCCCACCGCGCGCAGCTCGCCGCGCGCGAGCATCGGCTTCAGCAGATTGGCGGCGTCCACGGCGCCTTCTGCCGCACCTGCGCCGACGATCGTGTGCAGCTCGTCGAGGAACAGGATCACGCCGCCGCGGGCCTCCGACACCTCCTTGAGGACGGCCTTTAGCCGGTCCTCGAACTCGCCCCGGTACTTCGCGCCGGCGATCAGCGAGCCCATGTCGAGTGCGATCACGCGGCGCTCTCGCAGTGACTCCGCCACGTCGCCCGCCACGATCCGCTGCGCGAGACCCTCCACGATCGCGGTCTTGCCCACGCCCGGCTCGCCGATCAGCACGGGGTTGTTCTTCGTGCGGCGCGATAGCACCTGGATCACGCGCCGGATCTCCTCGTCGCGGCCGATCACGGGGTCGAGCTTGCCTTCCTCGGCGAGCTTCGTGAAGTCGCGCCCGAAGCGCTCGAGCGCTTGGTACTTCTCCTCCGGGCTCTGGTCGGTCACACGGTGCGGGCCCCGCACCTCGGCGAGCGCCTGCAGAAGACGATCTCTGGTTGCACCGACCGCGCGCAGCGCCTGGCCCGCGCGGTCCTTGTCCTCGGCGAGCGCTAGCAGCAGGTGCTCGGTCGAGACGTACTCGTCGGAGAGGCTCTTCGCGTGCTTCTCAGCTTCGCGCAGCACCGCCAGCAGTTCGGCCGAGGGCTGGCCGCCTTCGGTGTGCGAGCCCTCGCCGAGGCGGGGCAGATCCTCCAGGGCGCGGCTTGACTCCGCGCGCAGCGCCGGGAGCTGGATCCCCAGCTTTGTGAGCACCGGTACGACCACGCCACCGGCCTCATCGCCCTGGGCACCGCCACCGGAGGCGGTAGTCAGCACCGCCAGCAGGTGGACGGGGGTGACCTGCGGATTGCGGCGCTCCTGGGCGAGGCGGGCTGCTGCTGCCAGCGCCTCTTGGGACTTAATCGTGAACTTATCCGGCTGCATATAGCAAATCTAAGTCTGAGCTTAGCAGATTTAGAGGGCTATCGAGCTCGTCGTGGCGCAGTACGACCCAGCGGACGCACGTCCGCCGCGCGTACGATCTCCCTGCTGGGTGGGCGCGAGTTCGGGAACGGCACGAGCTCCGCGCGGAACGAGCGGCGGACCTCCTCCAGGCGCTCGGCCAGCTCGACCTGGGCGTGCAGCGCTTGCACCTCCAGCTCCTCGATGCGGGCGTGCATCTGCTCGATCTCGCGCTCGAGGTCGAGCACGCGCTCCACGCCGGCGAGGTTGAGGCCGAGCTCCGCGGTCATCTCCTGGATGCGGCGCAGCCGCTCGACGTTCTCGCGCGAGTACAGGCGTGTGCCCTTGGGCGAGCGCTTGGGGTCGATCAGGCCGCGCGCCTCGTAGGTCCTGAGCGTCTGCGGGTGCATCTGTGCGAGCTGCGCCGCCACCGAGATCATGAACACGCCACGGTCTGCCGCAACTTCGATCTCGCCGCTGGCCGAACGGGGGATGCTCGCCGGAGGCGAGTGTCTCCCGGCTTCGGCGGGGGTCGGTCGGTGCTCGCTCATTTCGCTGCCTGCTCGAACAAGCGCGCGCGGGGGTCGCTGCCGTTGGAGGCGTCCGCGAGCGCCTGCACTGCCGCGCTCTGCTCGTCGGTGAGCTCGTCGGGGACGTCGATCACGAACCGGTAGTGGATGTCTCCGTGGTCATTGCCGCCTAGCTTCGGCGGGCCCTCGCCGCGCAGGCGCTGCACTGTGCCGTGGGTTGTGCCCGGTCGCACGCGCAAAGTCTTGGTACCGCTCAGCGTCGGCACCTTCACCTCCGCGCCGCGCAGCGCCTCGGGGATCGTGAGCGGCACCTCGACCTCGACGTTGTCGCCGCGCCGTTTGAACACCGGCGAGTGGGCCACGTGCGTGATCACGTACAGGTCGCCCGGCGGGCCGCCGCGCGGGCCGGTCTCGCCCTTGCCGGGCAGGCGGATACGCGAGCCCTCCTTCACCCCCGGTGGGATGTTCACGCGGTATTTCTTCACCGTGCGCACCGCGCCCGAGCCGTGACAGGTTGGGCAGGGGTCCTCGATCACGGTCCCCGAGCCGCCGCAGCGCGAGCACGGCTGGGAGATCGAGAACATCCCCTGGCCCTGGGTCTCGATCCCGCGCCCCTCGCACTTCGGGCACACCTTCGGGGTCGTGCCCGGCTTGGCGCCGGTGCCGTGGCAGGTCGGGCAGATCGTCTGGGTGGCCACGGAGAGCGGGACCTGCGCGCCCGAGACAGCTTGCTCGAAGGAGATCGACACCTGCGTCTCCAGGTCGCGCCCGCGCTCCGGGCGGGGCTGGGCGCGCGTGCGCCGCCCGCTCGCCGACCCCCCAAAGAGGTTGGAGAGAATGTCGCCCATCGAAGAGGCGTCGAAGTCGAAGTTGCCGAAGCCCCCAAACCCGGCGCCCCCGGCGTTCGCGTACGGCCCGGTGCCGCTGTCGTACTGCTTGCGCTTCTCGGGGTCCGACAGTACGTCGTAGGCGTGCGAGATCTCCTTGAAGCGCGACTCCGCCTGCTTGTCGTCGGGGTTGCGATCGGGGTGGTACTGGCGTGCGAGCTTGCGGTAGGCCTTCTTCAGCTCATCGGGAGTTGCCTTTTTCTCGACGCTCAGCGTCGCATACAGGTCCTGTTTGGCAGCCATGCCGCGCCTCCTAAGCCGCCACCACGACGCGCGCGGGGCGGATCACGGTGCCGTTCAGCCGATACCCAGGCTGGTAGACCTCGACCACGGTGCCGCTGGCGGCGCCATCGACCGGCTGCTGGGCCATCGCCTCGTGATGGACGGGGTCAAACTGCTCGCCCTGGGGGTCAAACGACTCGACGCCCACACGCGCGAGCGCGGCGCTCAGCTCGGCGCGCACCAGCCGCACGCCATCCAGCAGCGGGTCCTCCTCCGCCGCGGCCTCCAGCGCCCGGTCGAGGTTGTCGAGCGCGGGCAGGAGCTCCTTGGCGAGCTTTGCCACGCCACGCTCGGCCGCCGCGGCCGAATCGCGCGCGACGCGCTTGCGGTAGTTCTCGAAGTCCGCCTGCGTGCGCTGCGCGAGCGCGAGGTACTCGTCGCGCTGCGTCGCGATCGCTACCAGCTCATCGAGGTCGCCCTCGAACTCGCTGACCTCGTCCTCTTCGGGACCAGATTCGCTCGGACCGTCGGCCAAGGCGCTCTCCTCGACTAGGGGTTGCGCCTGCGTGCCGTCGCTCTCATCCCCCGGCGCTGGGCCGGCGCCGGGGCTGTTGGGGTGGCTCGGCTGATCCTCCTCGATCGCCTGCTCGGTGATGTCGCTCATCGCCTCTACGCCTTCGTCTCGTCGACGACCTCGGCATCGACCACGTCCTCCTCGCCCGCGGACGCGCCATTGCCGTCAGGCGAGGCGCCGCCGTCGCCGGAGGAGGTTGCCGCCTGCTCCTGGGCGCGCTGGTACATCGCCTCCGACACAGCGTGGAAGGCGCTCTGCAGCACGTCGGTCTTGGCGTTGATCGCGGTGGGATCCTCGGACTCAAGCGTTTCGCGCACCTCCTTGATCGCCTCCTCGATGCGCTGCTTGGAGTCGGCGTCGACCTGGTCGCCGAGGTCGGCGAGCTGGCGCTCGGCCTGGTAGGCGGCGTTCTCGCCGTTGTTGCGCGCCTCCGCGACCTCGCGCGCGCGGCGGTCCTCCTCGGCGTGGGACTCCGCGTCGGAGACCATGTTCTTGATCTCCTCCTCGGAGAGACCCGAGCCGGCCTTGATCTCGATCTTCTGCTCCTTGCCGGTGCCGAGGTCCTTGGCGGAGACGTTGAGGATGCCGTTGGCGTCGATGTCGAACGCGACCTCGACCTGGGGGATTCCGCGCGGCGCCGGTGGGATGCCGGTGAGCTGGAACTTCCCCAGCGACTTGTTGTACGTCGCCATCTCGCGCTCGCCCTGCAGCACGTGGATCTCGACCGAGGGCTGGTTGTCCTCGGCGGTCGAGAAGACCTCGCTCTTGCGCGTCGGGATCGTCGTGTTGCGCTCGATCAGCTTAGTCATCACGCCGCCCTTGGTCTCAATCCCGAGCGTCAGCGGGGTGACGTCGAGCAGCAGCACGTCCTTGACGTCGCCGGCGAGCACGCCCGCCTGGATCGCGGCGCCGACGGCCACCACCTCGTCGGGGTTGACGCCACGGTGGGGCTCCTTGCCGGTCAGCTCTTTCACCTTCTCCTGCACCGCCGGCATGCGCGTCATACCGCCGACCATCACGACGTGGTCGACCTCCTTGACACCCTTGTCTTTGGCGTCGTCGAGCGCCTGGCGCACGGGCGCCACGACGCGATCGAGCAGCGCCGAGGTCAGCTCGGAGAGCTTCGCCCGCATCAGGCGTGTATCGAGATGCTTGGGGCCAGCGGAGTCGGCGGTGATGAACGGCAGGTTGATCTGCGTCTCCTGCGTGGTTGAGAGCTCGATCTTAGCCTTCTCCGCGGCCTCGTACAGCCGCTGCAGTGCCATCGGGTCGGCGGAGAGGTCGATGCCCTGGTCGCGCTTAAAGTCCGCCACGAGCCAGTCGACGATCGCCTTGTCGAAGTTGTCGCCGCCGAGATGGTTGTCGCCAGCGGTCGACTTGACCTCGAACACGCCGTCACCGATCTCCAGCACCGACACATCGAACGTGCCGCCGCCGAGGTCGAACACGAGGATCGTCTGGTCGTTCTCCTTGTCCAGGCCATAAGCCAGCGAGGCCGCGGTCGGCTCGTTGATGATGCGCTTGACGTCGAGCCCAGCGATCTTGCCGGCGTCCTTCGTGGCCTGGCGCTGGTCGTCGTTGAAATACGCGGGAACGGTGATCACCGCCGAATCGACGCTTTCGCCCAGATACGCTTCGGCGTCGGTCTTCAACTTCTGCAGGATCATCGCGCTGATCTCAGGCGGCGAATGCTGCTCGCCCCCGGCCTCCACGCGCGCGTCGCCGTTGGGCCCGGCCACGACCTTGTAAGGAACGATCGACTCCTCCTCGCGCACCTCGCCCTCCTTGCGGCCCATGAAGCGCTTGATCGAGAAGACGGTGTTCTGCGGGTTGGTGACCGCCTGGCGCTTGGCGACGGTGCCGACGAGCCGCTCGCCGGAGGCGGCGAACGCGACGACAGAGGGGGTGGTACGGCCACCCTCGGCGTTCTCGATAACCGTGGGCTCGCCGCCCTCGAGGACGGCCATGCACGAGTTCGTCGTGCCGAGGTCTATGCCTATGGTCTTGGGCATTTGGTTGGGTGCTCCTTGGTTGGTGTATGGGGTGGGGGTGGGTTGCGGCGGGGACGTCCTGGCGCTTGGGTGGGGCCGGCCTGTGGGCCAGGGAGCTGCGCTTAGCGTGATCCGCTACTGAAATCTTAGTCGGAGGTTAGCAGGTTTTCTAGCCGGGCGCAAGGAGGGTGCCGGAGCCACGTCGGCGTCGTTAACAGGCACTGGGCTCGGTCTCGAGGCAGTTGGCAGGACTCACGCCGATAAGAACTACCCCCAGCAGGCCACCACCGATCCAGACAGCCCATCTCTGAAGTGTT
This sequence comes from uncultured Solirubrobacterales bacterium, assembly GCA_963791485.1. GTDB lineage: Bacteria > Actinomycetota > Thermoleophilia > Solirubrobacterales > Solirubrobacteraceae > Palsa-744. Next base: position 417,638 of record CAWBSO010000001.1, on the reverse strand, counting down.
TCCGACTCAGTTTCGGGCCGTTGTCTCCGACTTCTCACCTCGACCGTCTTACATGCAAAACGTGGCAGATACTGGTGATTCGCGGCATCTGAGGACTCCCCCGATGGGGAGCTTGACCTAGGCAAAATACGGATCTTCCACGGTCGGCTTGACGGCGGGCCCAAAACCGTGCATGGTGAAGACAGCCTCGAGCGGGAACCTAGGGTCTTGGTAGGGGCCCCGTGGAGAGGCAGATAAGAGAGGACCGGCGTGCTGCCCGCTTTTGGCGGGCAGTGCGTACGGACTAAATCATAGAGACTGCCTCGGCGGTCGCCAGGGGCAGGAAGGAGAAGTTGATCAATGCCACGATTTAGGTTGTTGATGGTGGGTCTGCTCGCCATGTTTACAGTCGGTGCATTTGCATCGTCCTCCGCTTCAGCGGTGCGATTCGTAGAATTAGCCTGCGAAAAAAGTGGAGGGACTCTGCAAGGAACGAAGTACGAAACCCAGACCAAATGCGAAAAAGAGGAAGCAACAAGCAGCACTGGTACATGGCAGCACAAGACGGTTGCAGAAGAAGTCGAAGGTACCAGTGGCACCTCCAAACTAGAAGGAGAACTGGGGGAAAAAAACACAAAAGTAGTCATTGAATGTAAAAAAGATGTTTTTAAGGGGACTCTCGAAGCCGAAGGCAAAAACAAAGGGGAAGTAACCTTTGAAAGCTGCACACTCATCGGCGCTAGTGGTTGCGAAGTGCCTAATATCCACTTCGAATTCCTATCGCAGCTAGTCCGTAACGGCCTGGCAATTGAAGACGAATTTAAACCAACGGCCGCTAAATCCCCGGTCTTTGTTGAATTTGAAATCAAAGGCACGCTATGTGCACTGAAAGGGAAATATAAGGTCGAAGGTACCCAGAAGTGTGCATTGCCCAGCCAGTCGACATGGCTAGTCTTAAGATTCATCGAATGCACGCCGGCAGGTAGCAGTCTTACTTTCGGTACGAAACCTGCAAAATTCACGAGCTTAGAGAGTCTGGAAACTAAGCTAAAAAGAGAGTGGACTGTCGAATGACGGGTGGCAATTTGCCGCCGCGTGATCGTAGCCACTGACCTGCCATCTAAGCAGGATTGAAAGAGGCCGTGCCCCGAGCGCTCGGGGCACGGCCTCTCGACAAACTGAGGGTCTGGCGATCTCACGTTGGTGGGGACGTGCTCTCTACCAGCAAAACGGGAGTGTCGTAGTCAGAAACACACCTTGCGGAGTGCTGGGCATACCAGTAATCTTAACCCTACGACGTAGAAGCGACAATAGATGATCCGCAGTGGTCTTGCGCTTGCGGGAGGGGAAGATGTGGAAGATACGCAATGATGGTCGGACCTTGTCTTTGGCTGCCGTATTTGCAATCGCGTGCATCGTCTGTGGCACGTTGTCGGCGGTGGCGTCGGCCCAAAGTTGTCCAAATGAACAGGTACGCAAACAGGAGGGTAAGCTGGAGCAGTACGCACAGCAGCTGCCGGACTGTCGAGCCTATGAGCAGGTTTCACCGGTGGACAAGAATTACACCGACGCGCTTGGCAGGCCCACTAACGTTCAGAGTTCACCCACCGGCGAAGCGGTGACGTACTACTCGGTTGCGCCGTTCCCAGGGACGCAGAACCCTGGGGAATTCCCAACCTACCGTAGCAGTCGCAAGGCCGGCGGATGGCTAACCGAAGGGCTTCTACCCGCGCTTGAACCGGGGTTCCATGTCTCAGACATCCTAGCGCTTACCGAAGACCTGTCAGAGGCGGTGCTCACCGCCTATCCCAGCGAACTCGCGCCGCTGCCCAAAGGAGTGACCCCGACCGAATCATTCGATTACTATGTTCGTGACAATGAAACCGGGCAATATGAGTTGCTTGACGCTGCCCCGGGATTCGGCGAAACGTGGTTCGCGGACGCAACACCGGATGGCTCGCACATCATATTTGAATCAAATGAACACCTCCTTCCAGAAGCCGCGCCCTCTGGAGACGTCACTCTGTACGAATGGAATGACGGTCAGCTGAGTGTGGCTGGGCTGCTCCCTGGTGAAACCAATGCCCCCGAAAAGGGCGCCACCGCTGGTCCGGGCGGTCCCAATATCGAAGCAGAACCAGGATTCGGAGAAGAGCCAGGCGGTGCTAGGTACGGCTTCTATACGCAGAATGCGATCTCCGACGACGGCTCACATATCTTTTTCAGTGACGCCAAAACTGGGGATATATATATGCGTCAACCGGAAGCCAAAGAAACGGTTCCAGTCTCAGCGGGCACAGCCTACTGGCGCGCTGCGACACCAAGTGGCTCATTCGCCCTCTACAGCGAAGGCGACGAACTGTACCGCTTCAATGTCGCTGACGACAGCACCCTGAGCCAGGCGAGGGAAAAGCTCGCAGGTGCCGGTGCCGGAGTGGTCGGGACGCTGGGCATGTCAAATGACGGTTCCGCTATTTACTTCGTGGCGGAAGGTGTGCTGGCTGACAATGAAAATATCAACAGCGAAAGCGCAACACTCGGCAGGGATAATCTCTATGTATGGCATGAAACCCCATCTGGCCCAGCGACAACCTTTATCGCTGATCTGAACTCAACATATGACAAAACAGACTGGCATAACTACTATAACCCGTCTGCTGGGGGAGACGCACAGGGCGAGAAGGGATCGCGTATCACTCCTGACGGGCAAGCGGTGCTGTTCAGCTCAATGGACAAACTGACGAGCTACGAAAACGCTAAGCACCAGGAGCTCTACCTTTACGACTCGTCGAGCGGCGCAACCGGTGAATTGACGTGCGTGTCGTGCAATCCCTCTGGAGCCCCGGCCACCGCCGAAGCATATCTCACGGAACTAAAACTTGGTGCTGCGGCTCTTATAGGACGCACCCCGTTCCTTACGCGCAATCTCTCCGATGATGGCACTCGCGTTTTCTTCCAGACTGCGGAAGCCCTGGTGCCCGGTGACACCAATGGCCAGACGGATGTATATGAGTGGGAGAAGCAGGGAACCCATTCGTGTCCAGTGTCGAACGGCAATTGTGTCTTCCTGATCTCGACGGGCACGAGTGGAAGCGAATCGGCCTTCGGTGAAGCGAGCGAAAGCGGTGGCGACGTGTTCTTTTTCACGAGTCAGCCCTTGGTGTCGCAGGACACTGATAGCAACATTGATGTCTACGACGCCCGGGAAGACGGCGGCATCCCTGCGCAGAATCCCGAAACGTCAACGGAAGTCCTGTGTGAAAGCGAAGCGTGCCGAGGGCCGTCGGGCTCCAGTCCGGCATTTGGCGTCCCGGCGAGCGCGACGCTCTCGGGTGCCGGGAACCTCGTGTCGCCAGTGGAGTCGAAGACGGCGGACGAACCGAAGACGATGCCACTCACGCGAGGGCAGAAGCTCGCGGTGGCGCTGAAGGTGTGCAAGAAGGAACCAAAGGAGAGGCGGGCGCGCTGCAAGGCGCGGGCACAGAGGAAATACGGGACCAAAGCAAAGAAGAGCAACAAGGGGCGCAAGTGATGTCAAGGTGTCTGCGATGAGAACTCTCTTTACCGGCGTAACGACTGTTGTGCTGATTGTGCTAATGGCCATCTTGGTAGCCGACTCGGCCTGGGCAAGCGAACCGTTTGCGATCGAAACGTTTGAAAACTCGATCGTGCAACGGAACGGCTCGCCAGCCACCGAAGCCGGCTCCCACCCGTTTGCCATGACAACGACGATTGGGTTTAAGCACTACGAAACGAGTTTTGGGCCGGCTCCCAACGCTGACCCGAAGGATGTCGAAGTGAACCTTCCGGCTGGCTTGATCGTCAATCCCTCCGCGACCAGCGCGAGGTGCACCGAGATCGAGATCGAGAGCACAACTGGCTGCCCTAACGCGGCAGCGGTTGGAGTTGCGGTCGCAAACGTCAATTTCTTTTTTCATGGGGAACAATTCAGTGGGCCGGTATATAACATGGTTCCCCCGCGTGGAGTGCCCGCTCTGCTCGCCGTCAACATCGAAGGCATAGGACTGATAGTGCATGTTGTGGGCCGGGTGCGCACCGGCGGCGACTACGGAGCATCGGCCACAGTCTCGGACATCGCCAACAAGCTCCCCGTCTATGGTACAACGCTCACACTTTGGGGAGAACCGGACAATCCGCTGCACGACGCCGAACGCGGACGATGCCTTGCTGAACGAACGGCGGAAGAAGTGGCCAAAGAACGAGAAGAAATCGAAAAACGTGTAGCGGAAGGCCAGTCCACGGCTAAAGACAGGTGCAGTGCGCTAGGAGAGAGCCGACTGCTTCTGACATTGCCGTCGTCCTGCACGGGGCCGCTGGCAACTACGATGAGCGCCGACTCGTGGCAGCAGCCGGAACGCGCCGTACCGGCGAGTGCGGAATTGCCTGCGGTGACCGACTGCGAAAAGCTCAACTTCAGCCCTTTGCTGTCGGTGCGGCCGGCCGAACCTGAAGCCGCGAGTGCGGAAGCCCCGACTGGGTTGGAAGTCAAACTAACGGTCCCGCAGGAAGAAAGTCCCATTGGTCTAACCACGTCCGACTTGAAGGAAGCGGTTGTTCAACTCCCCGTAGGTATGGAGGTGTCGCCGTCAGCTGCGAACGGCTTGGGCACGTGCCCACTGCTCAGGGGCAGAGAACCGATTAAAGAAGAAAAGGAACGCAAAAATGAAGTAGTGGGCATCGATCTGGAATCTGCACAGCCGGCGAACTGCCCACCGGAATCAAAGCTCGGGTCGGTGGAAGTCGTCACGCCCCTGCTCGAACAGCCGCTAAAGGGCGCGGTCTACCTCGCCCAGCAGGGTAACTTGGAGAGCGACGGCTCAAACCCGTTCAACTCGCTGTTCGCGCTTTACCTTGTGGCCGAAGGCAGTGGAGCGCTGATCAAGCTCCCAGGAAAGATCGAACTCAATACGGCGAACGGCCAGCTAGCGGCCCGCTTCGGCAAGGATCCTGTAACGAGCCTCTCGACCGGGACGGAACAGTTTCTTCCACAGCTTCCGTTCAGCGAACTGAGGATGCACTTCTTCGGTGGCCCGCGGGCGCCGCTCGTGACGCCGTCCTCGTGCGGCACCTACACGACGACATCGCAACTGACGCCATGGGACGGCAACTCAGCAGCCGAACCAGACAGCAGCTTCGCGGTCGCCGAAGGCTGTGGCACCCGCGGCTTTTCCCCCACGCTGACGGCCGGTACCACGAACCCCCAGGCCGGAGGCTTCAGCGACGAGACGGTGACGATCGCCCGCAACGACGGGGAACAGGACCTGGGCGGGGTTACGGTCACCACGCCCCCGGGCCTGCTCGGCATGCTCTCCAAGGTCTCCCTATGCCAGGAGCCCCAAGCAAGCCAGGGCACCTGCGGCGAAGCAAGCAACATCGGCGAAACCATTGAGGCGGTGGGCCCCGGCGAAGACCCGTACTGGGTCAAGGGCGGCCGCGTCTACCTGACCGGCCCATACAACCACGAGCCGTTCGGCCTCTCGATCGTGGTACCGACGGTGGCTGGGCCGTTCACGCTCACCGGGAACGGCGGACCGGGCCGCGAGATCGTCCGCGCCTCGATCGCCGTGGACCCGACGACGGGCGCGTTGACAGTCGCGAGCGACCCGCTCCCGACGATCCTGGAAGGTGTCCCGCTTGACATCAGGACGATCAACGTGGACATCAACCGCAGCGAATTCACGTTCAACCCAACCAACTGCAAAGAACTCCACGTAACCTCGTCGCTCACCAGCACCGAAGGCGCGACCGCGACCCCATCCAGCCGCTTCCAGGCGGCGAACTGCGCGGCGCTCCCGTTCAAACCGTCCCTTTTGGCGACGACGCAGGGCAACGCCAGCAACATCGTCAACGGCGCCTCGCTGGACGTCAAAGTGACCCAGCAGACCGGCGAAGCGGCGATCCGCTCGGTGCACCTGGAACTCCCAAAGAAGCTTCCGGCGAGGCTGCACACACTGCAGAAAGCGTGCACGGAAGCGACGTTCAATGCGAACCCGGCGAACTGCCCGGTCGCGTCCGCCGTCGGGACCGCGATTGCCCACACGCCCGTGTTGCCCGTGCCGCTGGAGGGCCCGGGCTACTTCGTCTCCCACGGCGGGGCGCAGTACCCGGAACTGGTGTTCGTGCTGCAGGGCGACGGCGTGACAATCGACCTCGCCGGCGAAACGCACATCGGCTCGAAGACGAAAATCACCTCCAGCACGTTCGGGACGGTGCCGGATGCCCCGATATCGAGCTTTGAAGCGAACCTGCCGGAGGGCCCCAACTCGGCGCTCGCCGGCCTCACGCCCAAAGGCCTGTGCGGCTCCACGAGCCTCTCGATGCCGACCACGATCGTCGGGCAGAACGGGGCCGAGGTCAGGCAGACCACGAAAGTTGCGATCACCGACTGCCCGAAGAAGGGGCACAAAAAGCCGGGCAAAGCGAAGGGGAAGGGCGGCAAGGTGAGCCGCCGCGGCTGACGCGCGGGTTCGCGTAGAGACGCAGGTCCTTGGCGCTCGACACGCGCGGCCCGCTCGCCCTCTCCCGGCGGGCCGCGCCATTGAGCGAGGCGCCTTGACCGGGGCCACGCGCGTGGGGCGCAGGGAGGCCGCCCCGACGCGGTGAAGGGGGGCCGCCAAACCCGAGGCTTGTTATCAACAGCCACAATCCTCCGGAATGTCAGAAACACGACTTGTCAGCCGTCGGCGGCAGGGTAGGTTCGAGAGGCAATTGCCGCCGCCTCCGCGGCATCCCCCTCCCCCGCGCCAAGCTTGGGTGTAAGGATTGGCAGCGGCAGCCAGGACGCTCCGTAATGTCGGAAACATTCCTTGCAAGTCCATTGCAGGTCGGATAGGTTCGGGAAGCAGCATGCCCTTGGACTCTCTGGACCAAGTAAGGAAGGTATATGTATATGACTAGGCATCACATCGGGCGCATCGCGGGTCTCCGCGGGCGCATCTTGATCGCAGCGATGGCCGTGCTGGCACCGCTGGCGATCGCGTCGTCGGCTTCGGCGACCGAACACCACCCGACGGGGAACTTCGCCCCGTTCAAGTACTGCCCGCTGAGCAATCCGGCGACGGAGCTCTGCACCGTGGCGAACACGAACGCAGGCGAATTCACGGTCGGCAAAAGGTCGGTGCCGATCAACAAAACGATCACCCTGCAGGGCGGCCTGCATGAAAACGAAAAAACGGAAGAACTCGAATTCATCGCGGCCGAAGGCGCCGAAACGCTGTCGAAAACCCCGCTGTTCGTGCCCGGCGGCTTGCTCAACATAGTCGCGCCAGAATTCCTCAACAAAGAACAGAAAGAAAAATTCGAAAAAGTCATCAACGAAGGCATCACCGGCGTGACGGCGACGACCGAACTCGCAAAGCCGGCGAGCGCGATCAAGCTGAACACGATCAACCTGATCTTCGAAACCGGGACTGCGCTGCAGCTGCCGATCAAGGTCAAGCTCGGCAACGTGTTCCTCGGCAACGAATGCTACGTCGGCTCGGAAGCGAGCCCGATCGTCCTGAACCTGACAACCGGGACGACCAAACCGGAAAAACCAAACGAACCGATCAAAGGCAGCGCAGGCAGCCTGGAAATCCTCGAAGAAGGGGCGCTGGTGCGTCTCACCGGTGGCTCGCTCGTGGACAACACCTGGGCGTCGCCCGGGGCCCACGGCTGCGGCGGCAAACTGTTCGAAGGCGTCGTTGACGAAGCGGTCAACAAAGAGCTCGGTCTGCCGTCGGCGGCGGGGCACAACACCGCGATCCTCAAAGGCAACCTCGAAGAGGCAGTTGCGGCAGCCGTCAAAGCCAGCGAATAGCGGTCGAGCGGTTCTGTAGCAGGCAGTTGCAGTAACAGTGGCACCGGGGCCCGTCGCACATCGCGGCGGGCCCCTTTGTCTACCCTCGAGCCCGCAGCGTGGGGAACGGCACGACCTCGCGCACCGACTCGACGCCGGTCAGCACCATCAGCAGCCGATCCACGCCCAGCCCCCCGCCCGCGGTGGGCGCCATCCCGTATTCCAGCGCGCGCACGTACTCCTCGTCGTTGGGCTGCGGCTGGTCGCCGTCCCCACCGTCCCCCGAGGCCTGCTGGCGCTGAATCACGAAGCGCTCGAGCTGATCCACCGGATCGTTGAGCTCGGTGTCGCCGCTGAGGATCTCCATTCCGCGGATCACCGAGTCGAAGTGCTCGGAGAGCCGCGGATCCTCGGGGTGGCGCTTGCAGATCGGGAACAGGTCGACGGGGAAGTCGAAGACGTGCGTGGGCTCGTGCAGCGTCGGTTCGACGTGCTTGACGTAGATCGCGTCCACCAGCTTCGCCCAGGTCGCGTCGCGATCCGCCCCCTCGCCGGCTGCTTCGATCAACTGCTCGTGCGAGGCCTCCAGGTAGTCGATCCCGATGGCGTCGGCGATCGCCTCGCGCAGCGTGAGTCGCCGCCACGGGGTGGCGAGGTCGACCACGCGCCCGTCGTACTGCTCGACCTTGGTCGTCCCCAGCGTACGCAGCGCGACGCTCTCGGCCATCTCTTCGGTGAACTTCGCGACGTCCCAGTAGTCGGCGTAGCTCATCATCCACTCGAGGATCGTGAACTCGGGGCTATGACGGTGCGAGATCCCCTCGTTGCGGAAGGCGCGCCCGAGGTCGTAGATGTTCTCCAGGCCCCCCACGATGCAGCGGTTGAGGTAGAGCTCCACCGAGATCCGCAGGTAGACGTCGACGTCCAGCGCATTGTGGTGCGTCACGAACGGCCGCGACGCGGCGCCGCCGGCGAGCGTCTGCAGCATCGGCGTCTCGACCTGGGTAAAGCCGTGCTCGCGCAGGAAATCGTGGATCGCCTCGATCATCTTCGTGCGCCTGAAGAACATCGTGCGCGTCTGCTCGTTGGCTAGCAGATCCAGTTCGCGGTAGCGGTAGCGCGTGCCCTGATCCTCCATCCCGTGATAGCGGTCGGGCGGCGGGCGCAGCGCCTTGGCGAGCATCGTGCAGGCGCTCACCGCAAGCGCGAGCTGCCCGCGCTGGGTGATGTAGACGGCGCCCTCCACGGTCACGATGTCGCCGATGTCGAGCCCAACCATGCGCTCGTAGGCATCCTCGCCCATCTCCTCGCGGCGGGCGACCACCTGCATCGAGGCGGACTGGTCGCGCAGGTCGAAGAACGTGTATTTGGCGTGGCCGCGGCGCGCGATCAGACGCCCGGCAACGCGGTAGGCGAGGCCGTCGTGTACCCCGGCTGCGAGCGTAGCGGGATCGTGAGCCGCCTGGATGTCGGCGATCCAGGTGCGGGGCACGCGCGTGGAGATATGGGGGTAGGGCTCGACGCCCTCGCCGCGCAGGCGCTCCATCTTCGCGCGGCGCTCGTCGGCCCCGGCAGGCTCGCCGGCACCGTTCCCCACCGGCTCACTGTCACCGCTTCTCGCCGACTCGCCCGCATGCTCCGATGCTGCGGCGTCGATGCCCGCCCCCGCCTTCTCGACCGGCTCCTCGAGCTCCTCAGGCGTGCTCATGCTGCCGGCACCAGGTGGTGGGTGGGGTCGCGCACGTCGAGCACGGGCAGGCCGGGGATCGCCTCCTCAAGCAGGGCGCGCAGGTGTGGTGAGTCGAAGCGGTGCGACTGCGGCGCAACGGGGTTGACGGTGATCGCCCGCAGGTCGATCGAGGCGAGCACCGCGATCGAGATGCCCTGGCGGCGGTACCACCCGACGCCGTGATCGGTGAGGAATACCTTGGTCGCGTCGCCGGTGACAAGCTCGAGCTCTCGTCCTCCGGCTGCGCTCAGCAGCTCCGCGAGAAACGGCTCGCACAGCGCCCCGCGCACCACCAGGTGGCTGGCGGTGGGGCGCGCGCGCAGCAGCTGGCCGATGTCCGCCGCGGTGCTGGTGAGCACGAAGCGCGGGTGGAGCGTGAGCGGCTCCTCCCCCGGGGCGCCGACCAGCATGCTGGTGGCGTTGGACGCGGCGATTTCCCGTACATGCGGCTTGTCCAATTCCGGCAGGCGCACGAGCTCGACGGCGTCGCGGGTGCGCGCCACGACCTGCTCGATCTCCTCGTGCAGGGCCGCCCCGGTGGACATCACGAGGCCGTCGGACACCGCGGGGGAGGAGGCGGCACGGCGGTCGATCGCGCCGTCGATCAGCACCTGCTCGGCGCCGTGGGCAAGCATCGTGTCGCACACCTCGCGCACGTCGGCGGCGGCGCTGGGGCCCGCCACCTCGATCGTGCCCTGCGTGAGCAGGCGCGCGATCAGCACGCGCCCAAGGGGGGTGCGCACGCCGGTCTCCTGGACCACCTCGTGCGGGATTGCGCCGGCGCGCAGCAGCGCGTCGGTCGTGGCGACGAGGCTGCCGGCGCACAACTCCACGCGGGGCTTCTCGATGCGGATGTCGATCACGTCGCGCTCCTCGCCGTCGCGCCCGACGGAGGTGACGCCGACGCGGCGGCCGCGCGCCTGCAGCTCGCGCAGCAGCGCGGCGAGCGTTTCCGTCTTGCCGGTGTTCTTCGCCAGGCCGACAAGGGCGAGACGGCGCGCGAGCGCGGTTAGCTCAGCGAGTTGTTCCATCGGCTCTCAGCCTAGCCTGCCAGTCCCTCGCGGCGGTGTTCCGCGAAGGCCGCGCGTCCGGGGGGTGGCACGTCGCGCGCGTCCTCCTCGGGCTCGCCCTGCCCGAGGCGCGCGGCCAGCTCCCGCACGAGAAAGGTGGCGAGGTGGTGGGGGTAGGTGCCTTTGGAGAAGCCGGCGTCGTAGCCGAGCTCCTTGGCGAGCTCGTTGGAGACACGCGGCCCCCCGCAGGCGAGGATCGTCTCGCGCCGGCGGCCCTCGGCCTCGACGATCTCGACGAGCTCTGTCAGGTTGTGGATGTGCAGGTTCTGCTGGGTGACGGTCTGGGAGACGAGGATCGCATCTGCCTCGAGCTCGATCGCCTTGGCGACGAGCGCCCCGTTGGCCACCTGGCTGCCGAGGTTGTGTGCCTCGAAGGCGCGGTAGCCCTCCAGCCCCTTGTGGCCGTGGAAGCCCTTGAGGTTGAGCATCGCGTCGATCCCAACACTGTGGGTGTCGGTGCCGGTGGAGGCGCCGACGACGACGATCGGCCGGCGGACGTGCTCCTGGGCGTACGCTTCGACCTCCTCCTCGGTCATGTACTGGACGATGTCGATCCCCTCTTCGGCGAGCGTGGCGTAGTCGACGGAGTGCACGGTGTGCCCGTACATCACGAAGTAGGTGTGGCCGTCAGTGAGGCGCTGGTGGTGGACGACCTCGGGGTGCTGGAAGCCCATCTTGCCGGCCAGCTCCATGGCGGCCTTGCGCGCCGCGATGCCATCGGGGACCGGCAGCGTGAAGCTGAGCTGCACGATCCCGTCGCCGTGGTGGTCGGCGTAGGGCTTGACGTGCTCCAGGTCGGCCTCGTCAGGCAACGCTAAGCGCTCCCCGCATCAGTTCGGTGACGGGGTTGAAGTACCCCTCTTCGGTCGCGACGATGCCCTCCATGCCCCGGCCCTCTTCGAGGTGGCGGCTGACGTCGCCGAAGACGCTGCCCTCGATCGCCTTGAACAGCCCGATCTCGGCGATCCGCTCGAGCATCAGGTGCGCATCGTGCAGCACCTGCTGCGCACGTGTTTGGATGATGCCGCCGCGCTTGAACTCGATCTCCTCGCCGAGGTCGCGGGCGGCGTTGAAGACGTAGTTGACGTTCTGCAGCCCCAGCACGCGGTCGTGGATGTGCGGCGTAAAGATCCCCTCGGTGGGGACGCCGATCGTCTGGATGCCCTGGTCGGTGGCGACGGTGACGAGGTTGAAGAGCGTGTCGGCGGCGTGGGTGCGGAAGAGGTTGCCGTCCATGTGCCTGGTGGGGGGCATGTACTTGACGGGGCAGTCGGGGAACAGCTCGCGGGTGAGCTGCGCCTGCGCCCACTCGTACAGGAGGCCGTTGGTGACGGGCGTGTCGATCTCGAACGCATCGCCCAGCGCGATCTGCTCGTCGGGCACGCCCGAGGCGCGGGCGAGCTGGTGGTTGATGAACTGCGAGGCTGTGACCGAGGGCGCGGCCTCCAAAGCGTCGGCGGTGCGCAGGTAGTTGTCCTCGCCGGTGTTGATCACGACCCCGAAGTAGCCGTTGACGGTGCGCGAGACGCGCTGGTCGAGCAGCCCGCGGATCGGGTTGATGTCGCGGTAGAGGATCCCGTAGAGGGCGTCGTTGACCATGTTGTCGAGGCCCTCGATCGCGCCCATCGCGGCGATCTCGGGCATGCACAGGCCGGAGCAGAAGCTGGAGAGGCGCACGTAGCGGCCGTGCTGCTCGGACCACTCGTCCAGCGCGGCGCGCATGATCGCGAAGTTGGCCTGCGTGGCGAAGGTGCCGCCGTAGCCCTCGGTGGTGGGACCGTAGGGTACATAGTCGAGCAGGCTCTGGGCGGTGGAGCGGATCACGGCAACGATGTCTCCGCCGGCCTCGGCGACGGCGAGGCCGTGGACGACGTCCTCGTACACGTTGCCGGTGGCGGTCAGCACGTAGCGCAGCGGCGGTGGGCTCTCGCCGAGGCGCTCGCGCAGGGCGCGGCGGGTCTCCATGCGCGCGCCGATCTCGCCCAGGCTGCGTGTGAGCTCCGCGCGCGCGCGCTCCCGGATCGCCCCCTCGGGCGCGAGCGGAAGCGCGCAGAGATCGAGGGTGCCGCCCTCGATAGCCTCGGCGATTTGTTGGGTGCCCTCCCGGGCGGGCGAGTTACCAGTGTTCTCGGAGTTGAGCATCGCGTTGGCGATCCAGTGGGCCACGCCTTTGCCGAGCCCGCCGCGGGCGCGCACGTGGTCGACCAGCACGTTTGGCAGGGGAGCGCCTAACTCGTTGGCGCCGTCGACGCCGAACAGGCGCGCGACGGTGCGCTCGACCGAGAGCGTGGTCATGCCGGCGGTCTGCTCGGCGACGTCGGCTGCGATCCGCGCGGCCGCCTGGCGGCAGGACTCGACGAGCCCCTGATCGAGGTCGAGCTTGGAGGTAGCCATGATTCGAGGTTACTGGAAAAACCCCACGATTCGGGCTCTGGAGGGTGGGGGGTCGGACCATTCTTCAGTCGATTAACCTGGCGTGCGGCGGGCACGCTAGCCTCGCTAGCAGAGGTGTCTCTTTCCGCCCCCCCTCCCTCCCTCCTCCCCTTCACGCCCAGGGTGCGCGAGTGGTTCGAAGCCGCCTTCGCGCAGGCGACACCAGCGCAGGCACAGGCGTGGCCGGCAATCGCGAGCGGCGAGCACGTGCTGGTGTCGGCGCCGACCGGTTCGGGCAAGACGCTGGCGGCGTTCCTGTGGGCGCTTGACCGGTTGGCGGCAGAACCCTCCTCCGAGCGCGGCACGCGCCTGGTGTACGTGTCTCCGTTGAAGGCGCTCTCCTACGACATCGAGCGCAACCTGCGGGCGCCCCTGAAGGGCATCTCCGGACCGGGGATTGGGGCCCACCCACCCCACTCAGCCGGAGCGGACATCAAGGTGGCGATCCGCACCGGCGACACCCCCCAGCGCGAGCGCCAGCGGATGCTGAAACACCCTCCGGACATCCTGATCACGACTCCGGAGTCGCTGTACCTGATGCTGACATCGCGGGCACGGGAGACGCTTGTGGGCGCCGAGTGGGTGATCGTGGACGAGATCCACGCGGTGGCCGCGACCAAGCGAGGCGCACATCTGGCGCTGACGCTGGAGCGCCTGGATGCGCTCGTCCGCGAGGCGGGCCGCCGCGAGCCCCAGCGGATCGGGCTGTCGGCGACGCAGACCCCGCTGCGGGAGGTGGCGCGCTTCCTGGTGGGGCCGCAGCGGAAGTGCGAGATCGTCGACGCGAGCGCGCCCAAGCCGCTGGACGTGAAGGTGCACGTGCCGGTGGAGTCGATGACCGATTTGAGCGGCGAGGCCCCCTCGGCCGACCTGGGCGGTGAGCCCTCCGAAGCGCCGCAGTTGCACGGCTCGATCTGGCCGGCGATCTACCCGGAGCTGCTGCGTCTGATCCGTGAGCACAACTCGACGATCGTGTTCGTCAACAACCGCCGCTCCGCCGAGCGGCTGGCGCTGCGGTTGAACGAGCTGGCGGCCGCGGAGGGGGCGGACGAGCGGCATGAGACCGCACCGCGTGAGATCGCGCGTGCCCACCACGGCTCGCTCGCAAGGGAGGAGCGGCTGGTGGTGGAGGAGCTCCTCAAGGCGGGCGAGATCCCCTGCATCGTGGCGACCTCGAGCCTCGAGCTAGGGATCGACATGGGCGCCGTCGACCTCGTGCTGCAGGTCGAGTCGCCAAAGTCGGTGGCGGCCGGCCTGCAGCGGATCGGGCGGGCGGGGCACGGTGTAGGCGAGGTCTCGCGGGGGCGGATCTTCCCGAAGTTCCGTGCCGACCTGCTGGAGTGCGCGGTGCTGGTGCGGCGGATGCGCGAGGGGGCGATCGAGCCGACGGTGGTGCCGCGCAACCCGCTGGACGTGCTGGCGCAGCAGATCGTCGCGATGGCCGCCTCCGAGGAGGAGCTCGCGGTGGAGGAGTTGTACGAGCGGGTGCGGCGCACTTACTCCTACGGGGAGCTGCCGCGCCGGCAGCTGGAGGGGGTGCTGGACATGCTCGACGGGCGCTATCCCTCCTCGGAGTTTGGGGAGCTTCGTCCGCGGATCGTGTGGGACCGTCTCGCGGGCACGATCCGCCCGCGCAAGGGCGCACGCGCGCTGGCGGTGGCCAACGCAGGCACGATCCCCGACCGGGGGCTGTACCTGGTGACGCTGCCCGACGGACGGAGGGTGGGAGAGCTCGACGAGGAGATGGTGTACGAGGCGCGGCCGGGGCAGGTCTTCCTGCTGGGCGCCTCGGCGTGGCGGATCCAGGAGATCGGCCGCGATCGTGTGATCGTCACGCCCGCGCCGGGGGCGCCGGGGGCGGTGCCGTTCTGGAAGGGCGAGGGCGTGGGCCGCCCCAAAGAGCTGGGGGAGGCGATCGGGGCGTTCGCGCGCTGGGCGGTGGAGCAGCGCCCGGAGGTGCTCGAGCGCGAGTATGACCTCGACGCCCGCGCGGCGCGCAACCTGGTGGAGTACCTGCGCGAGCAGCTCGACGCGACGCGCGTGCTGCCCAGCGACCGCACGATCGTGGTGGAGCGCTTCCGCGACGAGATCGGCGATTGGCGGCTGTGCGTGCTCTCCCCCTATGGCGGGCGCATCCACGCGGCGTGGAGCCTGGCGCTCTCGGCCCGGATCCGCGAGCGCCTGGGCATCGAGGCGGACGCGATCTTCTCCGACGACGGGATCGTGGTGCACCTGCCCGAGAGCGATGAGATGAGCGGGGCGCAGGCGGTCGAGCTGGCGATGATCGAGCCGGACGAGGTCGAGGACCTGATCGTGGGGGAGCTCGGCGGCTCGGCGCTGTTCGGCGCCCGCTTCCGCGAGGCGGCCGGTAGGGCGCTGTTGATCCCGCGGGCCTACCCCGGCAGGCGCACGCCGTTGTGGCAGCAGCGGCTGAAGGCGCAGACGCTGCTGGAGGTGGCGCGCCGCTACGAGGACTTCCCGATCGTGCTCGAGGCCTACCGCGAGTGCCTGCGCGACGTGCTCGACTTGCCCGGCCTCACGGAGCTGCTGGGCAGGCTGCATCGCCGCGAGCTAAGCGTGGTGGAGGTGGAAACGGCCACGGCCTCCCCGTTTGCCTCCTCGCTGCTGTTCGACTACGTGGCGACGTATATGTACGAGGGGGACGCACCCAACGCGGAGCGCCGCGCGGCGGCGCTGTCGCTGGACAGGGACCTCCTGCGCGAGCTGCTGGGGCAGGAGGAGCTGCGCGAGCTGCTCGACCGCGGCGCGCTCGAACAGCTGGAAGCGCAGCTGCAGCGCCGCGGCGAGCTGCAGCGGGCGACCAATCGCGACGAGCTGCACGACACGCTGCGCCTGCTCGGTGACCTCAGCGCCATGGAGGCGTCCGAGCGCGTGCTGGATGGCATTGACGCGGGAGAGCTGCTGGCGGCGCTCGAACGCGAGCGCCGGGCTGTGCGGGTGCGGATCGGCGGTGAGGAGCGCTATATCGATGCGGCCGACGCCGGCCTGTACCGCGACGCGCTGGGCGCGGTCCCGCCGGGTGGCCTACCCGATGCCTTCCTGGCGGACGTGCCGGACGCCCTGGGGCGACTGCTGCGTCGCTATGCGGCGGCGCGCGGCCCGTTTACCAACGAGCAGCCGCGGGCGCGCTACGGCCTCGGCGCAGCGGTGGTGCAGTCGGGGCTGCGCGAACTAGAGCGATCCGGCGCGCTCGTGCGTGGCGAGCTGCATCCCGATCCAGCCTCGCTGCGTCACGGTGCGTCTTTGGCTGCGGTCGGCGACGCGGGCTCTTCCCCGGCCTCCCCGTCGGGCGACGATTGGCGGGAGTGGTGTGACGTCGAGGTGTTGCGGCGCCTGCGGCGGGCCTCGCTCGCGGCGCTGCGCCACGAGATCGAGCCAGCCGAGCGGCGCGCGTTCGCGGCGTTTCTGCCGGCATGGCAGGGGATCGACCGTCATGCTGCATCGGGGGCGGGTGTCGAGCGCCTGCGCGAGGCGCTCCTACCGTTGCAGGGTCTCGCGCTGACGCCACGCACGTGGGAGCAGGAGGTGCTGCCGCGTCGGGTGGGCGCGTACTCGACGACGTGGATGGACGAGCTGTGCGCCGGCGGTGAGCTGGTATGGGTGGGTGCGGGGGCGCTTGGACGCTCAGACGGCCGCGTGGCGCTGTACTTCCGTGAGGATGTGGGGCTGCTCGGCCCGCCGCCGCGCCGTGGATCGCTGCCGCAAGATAGCGACGGCCACGCGCGCGTACGCGCGCGTCTAACGGAAGGGCCGTGTTTCTTCACCGACCTGCTGGCCGACGTGGAACTCGCCGCAGCCGAGCTCGCGGAGGCGCTGTGGGACTTGGTGTGGGCCGGTGAGGTGACCAACGACGCGTTTGCCCCGCTGCGCTCGCCACACCCGGCGCCGAAGATTGCCGTCGCTACGCCAGCCCGCCTGATCCCGCTGCCAGGTGGCGGCGAGAGGGCTGCTTCGGGGTCGGCTGGCGCTCGATCCGCGATGCCCCGCCGTCGAGGTCGATTCGCGGGGCGGGGGTCTGTCGCCCGCGGCGGCGTACGGGTCGGTCATCCGCCCGGGCGCTGGTCGCTGACGGCGCCGCTGTTCGGTGAGGTGGACTCGACTCAACGCCTGCGCGCACAGGCTGAACTGCTGCTGGAGCGCTACGGGATCCTAACGCGCGAGTTGGTGCGCGCGGAGGGCGTGCCGGGGGGCTTCGCGGCGCTCTACCCCGAGTTGTGCCGCCTGGAGACCTTGGGCGTCGCCCGCCGCGGCTACTTCGTGGAGGGTATGGGCGGCGCTCAGTTCGCACTCGCGGGCGCCGTCGAGCGCCTGCGCGCGCAGCGCGAGGATGGGGACCACTCCGCTTGCCTGGTGCTCGCGACCGCCGATCCGGCGCAGCCGTACGGGGCGGCGCTGCCGTGGCCGGGCCAGAGAGATGCCGCTCTCGGTGAGAGACAAACGCGGCAAACGGCCCGGCCCTCCCCGGCGCGGGTGCCGGGAGCGAGCGTGGTGCTGGTGGATGCCGAGCCGGCGCTGTACCTCGAGCGCGGCGGCAGAGCGCTGAGGGTGCTGGATGTAGGCTCGCAGGACGTGCGCGTTGAGCGGGCGTTGGCGACGCTCGCCGAGCACGCGCGGGCCGGTCGGCTGCCGGCTAGGATCGCGCTCGAGCGGGTGGATGGCGAGCCGGTGCTCGGCTCGCGCTGGGAGGCGGCGCTCGAGCGGGCCGGCTTCCGGGTCGGGCTGCGCCGCGTGGAACTCGCCGGGCGCTAGCCGCTGGGCCGCCGCGTAGAACCGTCGCGCCAGACGTCCGGGCGGCACCATCAGTGCACCGCGCGGCCGATCGCGCTATAAACCGTGGGAAGCATCTATTCGGACAGATTGGCAATCTGGCCAATCAGAACCTTTCCCGGACGGAGAGGAAACGTCGGATGGATCCCACAATTTTTAACTTGCAATCTTGGAGTGATCCTGTATGGTCGGAAGTGTGGGGATGAGCGGAACCGAGCGGGAGTTGAATGCGATGTACCGGCGGTTGCCACACGGCCCCCACGGAATGGGGCGCGATGCAGTGGCCCGTCATCAGCGGGCCCGCCTGTTCGGAGCGATGATCGAGGCGGTGCACCGTCAGGGCTACAAGGCCACGACGGTGGCGCACGTGATCGCACTGGCGGGCGTTTCGAGGCGAGCCTTCTACGAGCAGTTCGCCAACAAGGAGGATTGCTTCCTGGGTACCTACGACATCGCGGTGGCGCGCGCCAAGCGCCGGATGATGGACGGTTGGATGATGGAGCGCGGTTGGGCCAACCGCATGCACAGAGCTTGCCAGGCGTTTGTGGAAGACGCGTGCAGGAACGTCAAGTCCTCGCGCCTGGTGCTGATCGAGGGACTCGGCCTCGGGGTGAAGAGCCGCGAACGGTTGATGCGCTCGGCGGTCGCCTTCGAGCGGGTGCTGGCCGACGGATTCAGAGCGGCGCCCGACGGCGTTCAGCTCCCGCCGCTGGGGCCGAAGGCTATCGTCGGGGGCGGGCGCTACATGATGTTCGAGCGGCTGCGGACCGACCGTGCGGCGGAGCTGCCGATGCTGACCGACGAACTATTGGACTGGATCAGTGCCTACCGCTCGCCGGCGGCGCGGATCGGGGTGTCGCGCACGCCGCCGCCGCATCGACCGGCCGAGCCGGCGCGCTTCCTGGAAAGCGAGGAGAAACGCGCCCGCGTGCTCGGCGCGGTGGTGCACCTCACGCTCGACGAGGGCTACCACGAGTTGACCGATCCGCAGATCGCTCAGTTTGCTGGCATGTCGACGGAATCGTTCCACAAATATTTTCCCAGCAAGCTAGAGTGCTTCCTGGCGGCGCTGGAGGAGTTCGTGGACGAAACGATTGAGGTAATCGCGGCGGCGGGGGCTCGCGCGAGCAACTGGCCGGAGGCGGCGTACCTCGGTGTGAAAGCAGGTATAGAGCACTTCGTCGTGCACCCGGGGCTGACGCGCATGGCGTTCGAGGATCTCTTCGAGGTTGGTCCCGCTGTGACTGACAGCATCGGCTCCTCGCTGGGCAAGCTCGCCGGCCTGCTGCAGGAGAGCTCGCCCGAACCGCGCCGTGCGCCGCTGCTCGCGCACGAGGCGGTGGCCGGCGCAATGTGGGCGATCATTGGTAACTATGCGGTGCGCAAGCGCGTCAGGTATCTGCCCTCGCTGACCGACCACCTCGCGTTCCTGGTGCTTGCCCCCTACATTGGGCCGAAGGCGGCGGGCCAGACGATCGACTCCACGCGCAGAAGCCTCGCCCGCGACGAGCGCGGCTGACGCCCGCGGCAGCCCCTATCCTGGGGCCGATGGGCGTCCCCGGCTCGAGCACCTCGCCGCGCAGAGTCGGGCACAAGGGCGCCGCGCATCTGGCGCCGGGCAATACGTTCGCCAGCTTCGAGGCGGCGGTTCACGCGGGCGTGGACATGATCGAGTTCGACGTCCTCAGCGAGCGCCCGGACGGCAGTGGGCGGCTGCTGTTGGCCCATGACTATGAGGCGCTCCGTGGCCCACCGCCGCTCACGCTGCGCGAGGGTCTCGAGCACCTCGCAAGCGACGCGTACGCAGGCATCGAACTCGACGTCGACGTGAAGCTGCCTGGCTATGGGGAGCGTGTGGTGAGGGAGCTGCGCGAGACTGGCCTGATTGAGCGCTCGCTGGTGAGCAGCACCTATCCGGATGAGCTCGACGCGATGCGCGCGATCGAGCCCTCGCTGCGCGTGGGGTGGTCGGTGCCGCGCGCGCGCCGGGACTATACGGAGGACAGGTTGATGGCGATCCCGGCGCTGGCGATGCTTGCCGGCTACCGCGCCTGGCTGCCCGGTCGCGCCCGCGCGGCACTGCGGGCCGGTCGCTTCGACGCGATTATGGCGCACTGGCGGGTGGTGACCCCGGCGCTGGTGCGCGCGGTGGCGGCCGCCGGCGGTGAACTGTATGTGTGGACGGTCGACGAAGCCGCGCAGATGGCCCGTCTGACGAGGATGGGCGTCGACGGAATCATCACCAACGACCCACGTCTCTTCTCACCCTTCATTTTGTGAAGTGGTAGGGGCCGTTGGTAGTTGGGTCGGTTTGGAGGAGGGAGAGGGCCGTATAGCCATTGCAATAGGGGCGGGGTGTTGAACAAAAAATTCAAAAGCCGTGCGCAATTGCTATCGGGTTCTGGATTTTTAATAACAACACCAACCCCTATCTATAAATACTAACCATCAGGGCAGCACGCAGGTCGCCGCACTGAACCCCTTCGGTTCGGCGCCGGCGAGACTCTTGTGACCGGCGGTGGTGGGGAGGCTCACGAGGTGCACCACGTGGCCGCTGCGGCGCCACTGGAATTCCACCTGGCCGCGCAGCGTGTAGGCGGTGGGGGTGGGCTTGAGTTCGAAGGTGCGCCCCGCCTGGCGGGTGGAGGCGGCGGAGCCGATCGGCACGAAGCCAGAGTCGGCGCTCTTGCCGAGGTCCGCCCACTGCTTGGTGGTCGCGTCGAGGGATTGGACCAGGAAGCGCATGTACATCGCGTCATGGGGGTGCCCGTCGCTCGGCATCGATCCGCGGATGCCGATCGTGTTGGGGTGGTGGGGTGCGTTGCAGATGTCGACGGTCGCCCACAGTTCGGGAGACTTCGCCAGCGGCGTGAAGGAGGGCCGAGCGAGCGCGCCCGTCACTGCCACAAACGCCCCGGCGGCGATCAGCGCCGGCGCAATCCTCCACAATGAGCCCATCGTGTGAAGATAGCGCCGCCGGGGATGGTGGTCGCCGGTAGGGGGAGGTGGGCATCGGGGTGAACGCGGGCTGCGAGTCCAGGCAGGTGGACCGCCGATCGCGAGAGGTGTGCTATCCACTTTGGCGATGCGGGCGCCAAGCTCAGCGGAGATCGTGGAGCTGCTCGGCCGCGTGCCCGTGTTCTCGGCGCTCGAGCAGGCGGATCTGCGGCGCATCTCCGAGCTGACCGTGCCCCGGAGCTTTGACGCCGGCCAGGTGGTGTTCCGGGAGGGCGATCGGAGCGACACCTGCTACGTCGTCCACGTCGGCCGCGCCCGCGCGGTGCACGATCATGGCGACGGGCGCACGATCACGCTGGCGACGTTCGGTCCGGGAGACATCTTCGGGGAGCTGGCGTTGTTCGAGGATGAGCGCCGCTCGGCCACGGTGGAGGCGCTCGAGCCGACAGGCGTGTTGGCGGTGCTCGGTCCGGACATGCGCCGTCTGATGGCCGAGCACCCCCAGATCGCGATGCGCCTCCTGATCGCGCTCGCGCGGCGCCTGCGGGAGAGCAACGCGCGCCTCGCGCGCCGCTCCTTCCAAACGGTCCAGAGCCGGGTGGCCTCGGCGCTGAGCGAGCTGGTGGCGCAGGCGCAGGTGGCGCAGCCGCGGCCTCTGCCGGTCCCGGGCGAGCTTAGCCGCGAGGAGCCCGGCCACGATGTTCCGATCTTCGCCACCCAGGCCGATCTGGCGAAGCTGGCGGGCAGCTCGCGGGAGTCGGCGAGCCGCTTCCTGGCGGTGCTGGAGCGGGCGGGGGTCATCTCCCAGGGCAGGGGCCGGTTGGTGGTGCACGACCCCGAAGCGTTGCGCTCGTATGTCTTCTGAGCGGCAGCCGGCGCGACCGCAAGAGCGCTCGGCGGGTGGGGCGGTGGTACGCGACGGACAGCTGCTTGTGATCGTGCCGTGCCGCCGCGCTGCCGATGGCGCGCGCGTGTTGGGGCTGCCCAAGGGGCACCTCGACCCCGGCGAGACCGCGCTGCAGGCGGCGATCCGCGAGGTGCGCGAGGAGACGGGCGTTAGTGCGGAGCTCGTTGAGGAGCTCGGCGAGGTGCGTTACTGGTACAGGCGCGAGCGCCGCACCGTGCCGAAGTCGGTCGTCTTCTATCTGCTGCGCTACCTCTCCGGCGATACGGCCGACCACGACGACGAGGTCGAGGAGGCGCGCTGGATCCCGCTCGCGCAGGCATGCACCGAGCTCACCTACCCGGGCGAACGCGAAATCGCCGTGCGTGCGCGGGCGGCTCTTCATCACCTAGAGGGTGGCGCGGCCGGCCGTTAGGCCGGTGAGCCGGGCCCCTCTTCATCAGATACCCTGCTCTGTGTCGTGCAGGTACTCAACTTCTATTCCACGATCTTCGCCGACGAGCTCAAGCGGGGCCGCAAGACCGCCACGATCCGCCTGGGAGACAAGTCCGGCAAGTACCGCAAGAACCAGTTGGTGCTGGTCACGATCGGCTACCAGTACTCCCCCCGCGAGCGGATCTTCGAGGCGGTGATCGACCAGGTCGAGGTGATGAAGCTCGCGGATCTCTCGCCCGCGCGACATCAAGCACGACAACCCCGAGTTTCGCCGCCACGAGGAACTGATCAACTTCCTCGAGCAGATCTACGGCCGGCCCGTCTCACCGCAGGACACCGTCACCGTGGTGCGCTTCTCGCAGATCCTCGAGAACCCGAGCGGCATGACCGAGGCGATGAAGGGCTTCGGCGGCGCTCAGAACTGACCCGCTGGCAGTCCCGTCTGGGGCACTCTGAGCAAGAAAGTGCCAGCAGGCGCTTGAATTGCCCCCGCGGTCGTATATAGTTGCCGGTGGTTGGCACTCAACCAAGTCGAGTGCCAAAACGAGGGGCGAACCGCCAGTTGGGTGCCCCGCTACCAAACTCTCTCTAGACAGTGGAGGTCTCACCAAGATGAAGCTCAAGCCCCTGGGCGATCGCCTGATCGTGCGGGCGATCGAGGAGGAGGAGAAGACCGCCAGCGGTCTCGTGCTCCCCGATACAGCCAAGGAGAAGCCGCAGAAGGGTAAGGTCCTCGCCGTCGGCGACGGCCGGATCGACGATGACGGCAAGCGCATCCCGCTCGATGTCAAGAAGGACGACGAAGTCCTCTACAGCAAGTACGGCGGGACCGAGATCAAGATCGATGGAGAGGATCTGCTCGTGCTGCGCGAGTCCGACGTCCTCGCCAAGGTCGCGTAAAGCGCGCAGGCGCGATAAGGAGAACTGAAAAGACATGGCACACAAGGAGATCAAGTACGACGCCGAAGCGCGCAAGTCGCTGGAGGCGGGCGTGGACGCCGTGGCCAACGCGGTCAAGGTCACGCTGGGCCCGAAGGGCCGCTACGTAGTGCTGGACAAGAAGTTCGGCGCCCCCACGATCACCAACGACGGCGTGACGATCGCCCGCGAGATCGAGGTCGAGGACGTCTTCGAGAACCAGGGAGCCCAGCTGGTGCGCGAGGTGGCGACCGCCACCAACGACGTGGCCGGCGACGGCACGACGACCGCCACCGTTTTGGCTCAGGCGATCGTGCGCCAGGGGCTGAAGAACGTCGCTGCGGGCGCCAACCCGCTGGCGCTCAAGCGCGGCATCGAGCGCGCCGTGGATCAGGTGGTGGCCAGCATCAAATCGCAGGCCAAGGAGGTCTCCGGCAAGGAGCAGATCGCCCGTGTGGCGACGATCTCGGCCGGCGACGAAGAGATCGGCGATGTGATTGCCGACGCGATCGAGAAGGTCGGCAAGGACGGCGTGGTGAACGTCGAGGAGGGCCAGACGTTCGGCATGGACCTCGAGTTCACCGAGGGGATGCAGTTCGACAAGGGCTACATCTCCCCCTACATGGTCACCGACCAGGACCGCATGGAGGCGACGCTGGAGGACCCGTACATCCTGATCGCCAACCAGAAGATCGGCTCGGTGCGGGACGTGCTGCCGGTACTGGAGGCCGTGATCCAGAGCGGCAAGCCGCTGCTGATTATCGCCGAGGACGTCGAGGGCGAGTCGCTGGCGACGCTCGTTGTCAACAAGCTGCGCGGGACGTTCACCGGCGTGGCCGTGAAGGCGCCGGGCTTCGGTGATCGCCGCAAGCGGATGTTGGAGGACATCGCGATCCTCACCAACGCCGAGGTGATCACCGAGGAGATGGGCCTGAAGCTCGAGAACACGCAGGTCTCTCAGCTCGGGCGCGCTCGTCGCGTGGTGGTTGCCAAGGACAACACCACGATCGTCGACGGCGCCGGTGACGCCGCCGCGATCAAGGGCCGCATCAACCAGATCAAAAACGAGATCGAGAACACCGACTCGGACTTCGATCGGGAGAAGCTCCAGGAACGCCTGGCGAAGCTCTCCGGCGGCGTGGCGGTCGTCAAGGTGGGCGCGGCCACAGAGACGGAGATGAAGGAGAAGAAGCACCGCGTCGAGGACGCCCTGCAGGCCACGCGGGCGGCGCTCGAGGAGGGCATCGTGCCGGGCGGCGGCGTCGCGCTGCTGCAGGCCTCGGCCTCGATCAGCTCCAATGGCGGTGGCGCCGAGGACGATGACGAAAAAACCGGTGGGCGCATCGTGCTGCGGGCGCTCGAGGAGCCGCTGCGTCAGCTCGCCGAGAACGCGGGCCTGGAGGGCTCGGTGGTCGTCAACGACGTGCGCAAGGCCAAGAAAGGCCACGGCCTCAACGCGGCCACCAACGAGATCGTCGATCTCGTGGCCGCGGGCGTGATCGATCCGGCGATGGTCACCCGCTCGGCGCTGCAGAACGCGGCGTCGATCGCCAAGAACATCCTCACCACGGAGGCGATCGTGGCGGAGGTTCCGGAGAAGGAAGGCGGCGGTGGCGGTGGCGGTGGCATGCCGGACATGAGCGGGATGATGTAGGCAGCAGACAGGCAGGGCTGCGAGGGGGCGCTTCGGGCGCCCTCTCGCTTTTAAAGGCAAGGGCCCGGCGTCATGCCGGGCCCTTGCCGCGGTTTAGCCCTGGGGGGCGGGCCGCCGTCCACGGGAGATGAATCAAGGGCCCCACCCGCCGGAGGGACTTCCCTGGCCATCGCCTCAAGGAGGCGCCGGGACGGCGCCTTACGCAGCAAATCCTGACAGAGTCGTCAATGCTGCTGGTGCACTGTTTCTGACTCCTGGAAGAGTGGTAGAAGTTAATCAGCGATCGGCTTCGACCGCCCCGACCGGTCGCGAGGGCTCGCCCACGTACTTCGCCGTCGGGCGGATCAGCTTGCCTTCGCGCTTCTGCTCGAGAATGTGCGCCGACCACCCCGCCACCCGCGCGCAGGTGAACATCGGGGTGAACAGTTCGGCCGGCACTTCCGCGAGGTCGAGCACGACCGCCGACCAGAACTCCACGTTGGTGGCGAGCACGCGGTCGGGCTTGCGCGCGTGCAGCTCCGCGAGCGCAGCCTGCTCGAGCGCCTCGGCGATCTCGAAGCGGGGGGA
Organism: uncultured Solirubrobacterales bacterium; assembly: GCA_963791485.1. Classification (GTDB taxonomy): domain Bacteria; phylum Actinomycetota; class Thermoleophilia; order Solirubrobacterales; family Solirubrobacteraceae; genus Palsa-744. Next base: position 392,405 of record CAWBSO010000001.1, on the reverse strand, counting down.
GCGCAATTCCTTACAGGTGCGGCGCAGGACGCGCGCGCGGGGGTCTTCGGCGCGGTAGATGCGGTGGCCGAAGCCCATCAGCCGATCGCCGCGATCGAGCGCCTCTTTCACCCAGCGCTCGGCGTCCCCGGTGCGTTCGACTTCCTCGAGCATCTTCAGCACGCGCGAAGGCGCTCCGCCGTGGAGCGGGCCAGAGAGCGCTCCCACCGCGGCCGATAGCGCGGCCCCCACGTCGGCGCCGGTGGAGGCGGTGATGCGGGCGACGAAGGTGGAGGCGTTGACCCCGTGCTCGGCGGCCGAGACCCAGTAGGCGTCGATCGCCTTCACGTGATCGGGGTTGGCCTCCCCGCGCCAGCGGATCAGGAAGCGCTCGGGAATCGAGCCGGCGCGATCGATCTCCTCCTGGGGAACCGGCGGCTGTCCGACGCCGCGCGCGGACTGGGCGACGAACGAGAGCGCCATCACCGAGGCGCGCGCGAGGTTCTCGCGGGCCTGCTCGTCGGAGATGTCGATCAGCTGGTTGAAGCCCCACTCCGGCGCGAGCATCGCCAAGCCCGCCTGCACGTCCACGCGCGGATCGCCCGAGCGCACAGTCAGCGGGTGCGGTTCGGCGGGGGGCAGCCCCGGTTTGAAGCGGCCGTCGACCAGCAGCCCCCACACCTGCTCGTAGGGAATGTTGCCCACCAAATCCTCGATGTCCACGCCGCGATAGCGCAGCGCGCCTCCTGCTTTGTCGGGCTCGGCGATCTCGGTCGCGAAGGCGACCACGCCTTCCAGGCCCGCTTGGACCTCCGGTGCTGCTGTCTGAACCGCGCTCATGGCACTCGCTTTCTGGGCTCGTTACGTGACGGTGAGGGGACGGCTGCGGCGGGTTGCGTCGCGACCGGCCGGGCTGCCTTGTGGGCAGCGCATATCGTCGCAGGAATCGAGGCGGTTGCCGCCGCCCACCGAAGGCCGTTACGCTCTGCTGCGACGGGCGCCCGTCCGTCACGGGTCACAAGGAGGAGCCGGTGTCCAACAGCGATTTGATGTTCCGCTCCGCGAGCGAGCTCGCGAGCATGGTGCGCGCCGGGGAGCTCTCGGCGCGCGAGCTCGTGCAGACCTCGCTCGATCGCATCGAGGAGCTCAACCCGACGATCAACGCGTTTGTGCAGGTCGATGGCGAGCGCGCGCTGGCGGCGGCCGAGGAGGTGAAGCCGGGCGACAAACGCCCCTTCGCCGGGGTGCCGATCGCGATCAAGAACCTCCGCGCGGTCAGCGGCCTGCGCTTCACATATGGGTGCTCGCTGATGAGTGACTTCGTCGCGAGCTACGACCACAACGTGACGCGCCGGCTGAAGGACGCCGGCTTTATCGTGGTGGGTACCACCACGCTGCCCGAGTACGGCATCCTCCCGACCAGCGAGGCGCGCCTGTTCGGCCCCACTCGCAACCCGTGGGACCTGCAGCGCACCCCCGGTGGTTCCTCCGGCGGCTCGGCTGCGGCTGTGGCTGCGGGGATGGTTCCGGTCGCGCACGGTAGCGACGGCGGCGGCTCGATCCGCATACCCGCGGCGTGCTGTGGCCTGGTGGGGCTCAAGCCCCAGCGCGGACGGATCTCCTCGGCCCCCGAGCTCGGGGACTCCATGCTGGGGATCGACGGGGTGCTGACGCGCACCGTCGCCGACACGGCGGCGGCCCTCGACGTGCTCGCCGGCTATGAGGCGGGCGACGCGAGCTGGGCGCCGCCGCCACACGAGCCGTTCGCGCACGCCGCTGCGCGGGAGCCCGCGCCGCTGCGGATCGCTGCCACGGCGCTGGCGCCGGTGCCCGATGCGGTTGTGGACCCGCTGGCGGCGCAGGCGGTGGACGATGCCGCGGAGCTGCTGCGCGAGCTCGGCCACGAGGTCGAGGAGGTCGATCCTCCGTGGCAGACGGAGGGCGTGAGGGAGCTGTTCGGGGTCGTGTTCTGTACCCACGTCAGCCTCGCGATCGCGTTCTCGGGGACGGTCGCCGGCCGCGAGCCGACGGCCGAGGACATGGAGCCGATGAGCTGGGCGATCTACTCGATGGTGCAGAAACTGAACGCGGTGCAGGGTCTCGGCGCGACCGTCAGGCTGCAGGCGTTCACGCGCCAGCTGGTCGAGTTCCTAGCGCCCTACGACGCGCTGCTCACGCCGGCGCTCGCTGAGCGCCCGCTCCCGCTCGGCACGCTCGATCCGGCGGCGCCCAACCCGATGGCGACGTTCACCCGCTCCGGCCTGTTCACGCCGTTCACCCCGGTGTTCAACGCCAGCGGCCAGCCCGGCATCTCGCTGCCGCTGTTTCACGGCGATGATGGACTGCCGCTGGCGGTGCAGCTGGTGGGTCGCCCCGCGCAGGAGGGGTTGCTGCTGTCGCTCGCCGCGCAGCTGGAAGCCGCGCGCCCGTGGGCCGAGCGCCGGCCCGAGCTCGCTGTGTCATAGGGTCGGGCTCAACACTGCCGCCATCGGCTGCGGTCGTACCCCAAGCCGTTCGGCGTCGGCGCAGCCCCGCGCGGAGAGCATCGACACCTCCATTAGCTCCGCCTCGTCCCAGGTGGCGGGCGCGTGCGTGCCCGCGGCGGCCTCCAGCAGGCGCAGCCCGCGGGCGACCACCGGAGTGGGTACGTGCACGAGCGGCCGGTTGCGGTGCAGCGCGTGCAACACCCCCCGCACGAGCTGCTCGTGGCTGAGGGTTTGTGGCCCCGCCAGCTCGAACGAGCCGGCGAGCTCGGGCGTGCGTAGCGCGCCGATCACGCAGTCGGCGACGTCCTCGGCCCAGATCGGCTGGTAGAGCGCGTGACCACCGCCCGACACCGGCATCGCTGGCAGCAGCGTGAGCCGCTCCAGCAGCGTCAGCCAGCGATCCCCCGGGGCGTAGACGATCGAGGGGGAGAGGACAACCGAACGCACCTCCGCCTCGTGCACCGCCTGCTCGGCGAGCGCCTTGGCGCGCAGGAAGCGCGCGCGGCTGTGGGTGGAGGCGGAGAGCGCCGAGAAGAACAGGAAGCGCTCGACGCCCGCCCGCTCGGCGGCCTGCACCATGCGCCATGTGGCGATCCCGCTGAGCTCCTCGATCGAGCCGCGCGGTTGGTCGCGGATCGCGGCGGCCAGATGTACCACCGTGTCCACACCCCGCATCGCGTTGCGGAACGACGGCGGGTCGGCGAGGTCGCCGAGCGCGATCTGCACCCGCACCCGCGTGGTGCCCAGGCGGCGGGGGTCGCGCACCAGGCAGCGCACCGACGTGCCTTCGGCGAGCAGGCGACCGAGGAGCGCAGAGCCCACCTGGCCGGTGGCGCCGGTCAGCAGCAGCATCGCGCCCCAACTTAGCGGACCGACGCCCGGCGACAGCAGTATCGCGCCCACGCAGCGGACGGTGGCGCCCAGCGGCGGCATCGCCCCCCACCCAGCGGACGACGACGCCCGGCAGCAGCAGCATCGCGCCTCAGGGGTCGGCGAGGGCGCGACGGCGCTCCATGTCAGAAACAAAGAGCTCCAAATTGTTGCAGCATCCGGGATCAAGGACTACCTTGGGCCAATGGCTACGGACGTAAAGGCCCACAGGTCCCCCCCGCGCGTTTCGCCCACCGCGCGCGCCGTGGAGGTCGTGCGCGCGGCGATCCCCGGGTGGCCGGCGCCCGCGTGGGGCGCGATCGGCGTGACGGCGCTGTTCGTCGGCATCACCTGCTGGTGGCTGTCGCGGGATCGCAGCATCCCGATCTGGGATGCCGGGCTCCATCTCGCATATGCGATCGACGTGCACCGGGACATCTTCAACGAAGGGCACGTGGTCGAAGGGCTGACGATGACGGCTCCTTACCCCCCGCTCGCCTATGTCGTTGGCTCACTGGGCTTCGTGATCGGGGGGATCGGCGTCGCGCCGCCGATCCTCGCCGAGAACGCGCTCTTCGTCTCGCTGCTGGCGCTCGGCTGCTACCAGGTCGGTCGGTTGGCCTTCGGTCGGCTCGCCGGTCTACTGGCGGTGGTGTTCGCGCTCGGCTCGCCGCTCATCATCGCGCAGTTCCACGTGTTCATGACCGACGCTCCCGAGACCGCGATGGTAGCGGTGGCGATTTGGCTGATAATCGCGACCCAGGGCTTCTCGCGCCTCGGCATGAGTGCCATCGCCGGCGTCGCCGTCGGCCTCGGCATGCTCACGAAGGAGCCGTTCGCGATCTTCGTCGTCGGCGTCGTGGGTGTGACCGCCGCGCGCGGCGGCCGCCGCGCGTGGCACGGCGACTGGCGGGCGTGGCGCGGCATGGCGATCTTCGCCGGCCTTGCGCTCGCGATCGCCCTGCCGTGGTACATCCACGAGTACACCGCGATCCAGGCGCTCAAAGGCGAGGCGACGGCTGGATCGGCGGCGTTCAACTCGCTCGGCGCGGCGACGCCTACCGGCATCGCGCCGCCACGCTTGTCGCTGGAAAACCTCGAGTGGTATCTCTGGAACTTCATCAACTGGCAGCTGTTCCTGCCGATGTTCCTGTTCGCCGCCGTCGGCTGGGTGTGGGCAATCGTCGGGGTGGTGCGGCGGCGCTCCATCAGCCCCCTCACCCCCGAGCTCCTCGCGGGCGCGTTCTGTGGCTGGCTGATCGTGACGATGACTTACGTCCACGACGTCCGCTACGGCATGCCGATGCTGCTCTACTTGGCGGTGTTCGGCGTTGGCTGGATCACGCAGCTGCAGGGTCGTTGGCGCACCGCCGCGATCGCCGTGCTGGCGGCGCTGGCGCTCACCAACACGCTCATGATCGATACCGGCGTCGGCGGCCGCCACTGGGTCACGCTGGCGGGGTCCTCGATCGCCAAGCTGGAGCGCCCGGGCTACGTGACGATCGCCTCAAACGAAGGTTTCCCGGTTGGAGCGCCGGCGCGCGACGGCGACCTGCTCGCGATGCTGCGGGCGCTGCGGAGCGAGGGCGTTCGCGACGTCACTTGGCCCCCGGGCGAGGCGCTCGGCCCGCACTTCTCGAACATCGGGGTCACGGTGCTCTCGGAGATCGCCAACCTCACCGTGCTGGAAAACGCGAGGACGTTCAGCAACTTCACCGCGCGCGACGCGACCCTCGCCTACGGACCGTCCACACCGCACGAACAGGTGCCGCCGTGCATCACGCTCACCGAAGGCGGGGTGTGGATGCGGATCGGCAATCCCACGGCGCCCGGCGCCCAGGACTACTGCCCGTTCCCCAGGCCCCACTACTACGGGCCCAAGCAGGCCTGACGCCGACCTGGCCGGAAGAAGCGGCGGGCGTCGCTAGTATTCGCTGCTCCGCAAGCAGCCAAACCGAGTCGAGAAGGAAGCGAATGGCCTACGTGATCGCAGAGCCGTGCATCGGCACCAAGGACAACTCGTGCGTCGAGGTGTGCCCGGTGGACTGTATCCACCCTACCCCCGACGAGCCCGGGTACGACGCCGCCGAGATGCTCTACATCGACCCGGACGAGTGCATCGACTGCGACGCCTGCGTGGAGGCCTGCCCGGTCGATGCCTGCTTCGCCGAGGACCAGCTGCCCGAGGAGTGGCAGAAGTACACGCAGATCAACGCCGAGTACTTCGCCAACAGCAGATAGACACCGCGGCCCGCGGCCGCGGCCCGCGGGCCGCCCGTCGGGTGGCGGATTGGTCGCGTGGGCAGGGGATCGTCCGCGCGCGTGGCGTGGGGCGCCGGCGTGTGGGGGGTGGGGCCTCCGTGCCCCACCACGAGCGTGGTCGATTCCCTGCTCAGGCCATCGGCAGCGACATGCCGACCGGCTGGGCGCTCGGCGGCGGTATCGCGTCGTCCGCGGCGCCGTTGGTCGCTCCGGCGCCGTTCAGCACCGGCAGCTCCAGCGGAGCCATCGCGATCAGGCCGCGGGCGATCTGGCGGATCGCCTGGGAAGCGGGGTCGTCGGGGTCGTCGACCACGAGCGGTACGCCGCTGTCGGCGTGTTCACGCAGTGGCAGCGTCAGCGGCACCTTGCCGAGCAGCGGTACGTCGAGCTCGTCGGCGAGCTCCTGGCCGCCGCCCTCGCCGAAGATCGTGAAGCGCTCGCCCGAGGGGGTGGTGAAGCTCGACATGTTCTCGATCACACCACCGATCTCGAGATCGACCTTGTGCGCCATGTGCGCGGAGCGGCGGGCGACCTTCTGTGCGGTCGGCTGCGGCGTGGTGACGATCATGAACTGCGCCTGCGGCAGCAGCTGCGCGAGCGTCATCGAAACGTCGCCAGTACCGGGGGGCAGATCGACGAGCAGGTAGTCCAGGGCGCCCCATTCGACATCCTGCAGGAACTGGGTGAGTGCCTTGTGCAGCATCGGCCCGCGCCACACCACGGCGGCGTCCTCCTCCACGAAGAAGCCGATCGACATGACCTTCACGCCGTGCGCGTCGAGTGGGATGATTTTGCGCTGCGCCGAAACCGGCGGCCGGGTGGCGCCGAGCCCGTACATGCGCGGGATCGAGTAACCCCACACGTCCGCGTCGAGTACGCCCACGTGCTTGCCTTCGGCGCTCAGCGCCGCCGCCAGGTTGGCCGTCAGCGTGGACTTGCCGACGCCGCCCTTGCCGGAGCCGACGCACACCACGTTGCGTACCTGCGCCAGCGCGCCCTCGGGCAAGGTGGCGCGCCCTAGCCGCTCGCGCAACGCGGCTTTCTCAGCGTCGGAGAGCACGTCGAAGAAGACGTTCACATGGCTGACACCCTCCAGCGTCCCTACCGCCTGGGCGACCGAGGTCTGGAAGTGGCCGCGGATCGGGCAGCCCGCCGTGGTCAGCGACACGGTCACGTCAACCACGCCATTCGCACCGATCTCCACCGAACGCACCATCTCGAGCTCCACGATCGAGCGGCGCAGCTCGGGGTCGATCACGACCTCCAGGGCCTTGACGATCTGCTCGCGCGTGGGCATCAGCCCATCTTTGCAGAACTCGACGGCCCCTCCGCCGCGGGGCGGCAGGGACGCGGCGGTGCTACCGCTCCGCTGCGGGGCACACGATCCGGTAGTCGCAGTGCGCGCACGCCGCGGGCGAGGGAGTGGGCTCGAAGTTCTGCGCAAGGATCCCCTCGCCGGCATCGAGCACCGCCTGCCTTACCCACTCCCCGCTGCCCGCCGCCACGGGGAGGGGCACCTTGCGATCGTCGAGGACGTAGTAGTAGGTCTGGCGGGTGTCCGTGAGGCCCCACGCCTCGCGCGCGGCGATCGCGTACAGCGAGAGCTGGATGTCGTTGCTCAGCTCCGCCGCGGTCTTGGCGTAGCCGGTCTTGTAGTCGATCAGTTCCCACCCGCCCTCGGGCAGGCGGTCCACGCGATCGACCCGCCCGCGCACGTGGTGGGGGCCCAGGTCGAAAGTGAACTGGCGCTCGAACCACAGCGGCTGCGCCGTCTCCTCCCGCAGGCGCTCGTGGTAGCGGGTTAGCGCCGTGCGCGCCTTGCCCAGCAGTTCGCGCTCCTGCGCGCTTTCGCCCATGCCCGCCCGGCGCCAGGCGGTGTCCAGCAGCTCCAGCAGTTCGGGGAGTGTTCCCTGCGCTCGGAGCTGCTCGCCGTCGCTCGCCCCGGCGGCTGCGTGAAAGCGTTCCAGGACCTGGTGCACCACGATCCCGAAGCGCTGGTGGAGCGTCTGCTCGGTGGGGATTTTCAGGACCCGTGCGAACTTGTAGCGCAGTGGGCAGCCGCGATAGGTCTCGACGTCGGAGGCCGACAGCACCAGGCCGTCGCCCTTGCGTGGCAGGAACGCCTCGAGCGTCGGCTCATCGCGCGCCGCCATCGCCAGCGTCCGGCGGCTGCGTCGCTCACCGTCCTCGTCGAGGGACTCGTCCTGCGAGTGCTCCTCGCGCAGCAGCTCATCCAGCGGCGAGCTCTCGTAGATCTCCCGCTGCAGCGGCGTCATCGCCGCGCGCAGGCGCGCATTCACGTCCTGCAGCGCAGCGTCCGCCGTCTCCCCCGCGGGGCGCTCCGTCAGCGCTGCCAACTTGAGTAGCTCGAGGTATCTCACCACGCCGTGGGAGACGTCCAGCTCGGTGTCCAACCGCAGCTCCCCGAGGCGCCCGGCGATCCGCGCGACGTCCCCGAGCACCTCCTCGCGCATCATCCGCAGCGTACTCTGCAGCGTCCCTTCGGGGGCTCTTCGGGTGTCGCCTGCGGCTCGTCGTGCGCTCGCTCCTCCGAGGCCGCCGTCAGGTGGATCGCCAGCGCACGAGCCGTCGGCCGCGGCGAGGAGCCCACGAACTCCTCCGCCAGCTCGCACAGCCCCGCCAGACCGGCGAGCCGCTGCGCATCCTCGCCGTCTGCCGCGAGCAGTTGCCGCCGGCGCAGGCCGAGGCGCTCGATCAGGCGACCGACGAACAGGTCGGCCCGCATCGTGTCGAGTCCGCCCGACGCCCAGCGGTGCAGTTCCAGGAAGCGTCCAATGCGCTCGCGTGCTGCGGGCGGCAGCTGCGAGGACTCCATCGCGCCGGCGAGCGCCGCCACCACCTCCAGGCGCTGGCGGCGTACCATCTGGATCACTCGCGCCAGATCAACCTGGCGCAGCTCGATCGGGGGACGCGCCAGCGCGCGCACCGCCGCCGCCGCGTCTCGCGGGTCGACGAGCAGACGCATCCACGCGAGCACGTCTCGCACCTCCGCCCGCTGCAGTAGCTCCCCCTGCTGCGTCGTGCGCTCATCGCCTTTGGCTCTCGTGTGGTCGAGCGAGGAGGAGGGCACGCTCAAGAGGATATGTGCCAGGGCTCTACCCTCCAAGTGTGGACGCGATCGACTGGAGCACCGCGCAGCGCGTGGGCGAGCTGATCGCCGGGTCCCCCGGGACTGAGAGCTCGCCGGGCGGGCGGGTGGGCGGGTGGGCCCCGATCCTCAGCGAGACCGTGCAGCCGCTGGCGCTGCAGTTCGCCCGCCGCGTGAGCGAGTACTCAGGGCTCGAGCTCCCCGAGCAGTTGCCACCCCTCGAAGCGGTCGATCGCTCCCGCTGGATCGCCGCCAACTTGCAGACGATGCGCCCGGTGCTCGAGTCGCTGGCCGCGGAAGGGCTCGGGCCGGGCGGGCGCTCCACGCGCCGCATGCGCTTCAGCTCGAAACGCCCGGGTCAGGATCTCGGGCCGCTGTATGACGCGCTCGGCGCCGCCGGCGGGCTGCTGATGGGCGCGCAGGTGGGGGCGATGGCGGGCATGCTCTCCCAGCGGGTACTGGGCCAGTACGACCTCGCCCTGCTTGACCCCACGGTCGCGCCGCGCCTGCTGCTGGTCGCCCCCAACCTCGCGCAGGCCGCCCGTACGATGCAGGTGGACAGCGAGCAGCTGCTGGCGTGGGTCACGATCCACGAGATCACCCACGCCGTCCAGTTCTCGGGGGCGCCGTGGCTGCGCGAGCACCTCGCGGGGATCCTGCGGCAGTTGATCGAGGGCATGCAGGTGACGGTCTCCCTCAGCGCGCTGCTGCGGCTCCCCAGCGCCGGCGACGCCCGCGCGTTCGCCGAGCGGCTGCGCCACGGCGAATTGGTGCGCCTGACGCATCGGCGAGCAGCGCTGGCAGTTGGTCGAGCGGCTGCAGGCGACGATGTCGCTCGTCGAGGGCCACGCCGAGCACGTGATGGACGCCGTCGGCGCCGAGGTGCTGCCGTCGCTGCCCCGCTTGCGCGCCGCAATGACCCGCCGTCGTGAGCACCGGGGGCTGCCGTGGCGGGTGCTCGAGCGGCTGCTGGGCCTAGAGCTGAAGCTGCGCCAGTACGAGGAGGGTCGCCGCTTCTGCGACGCCGTGGTCCTCGCCGGTGGGCCTGCTGCGCTGGCGCGCGCCTGGCGCTCCGCGGAGGATCTGCCCACCGCCGCCGAGCTGCAGGCGCCCGAGCTGTGGCTGGCGCGCACTGGCTGACATCCGGCGCTTCCCGTGGTGGGCGGGGTTGCCCAGCAACGTGCCGGGTCGATTCGTCGATAGGACAGCGGATCATAGACCCGCTCTACACGGAAAGGTCCCCGAGTGCGGCTTATGCAGTGGCTACCCACTTGCCCAGATCGACCCGCGAACACATGTTCCTCCTGTTACTAGCTCGATCGGACGGAAGTCCAGGTTTTATCCCGACTTCAGATCGTGCTAAGCTCTCGGTGTAACGATCTCGGGAGGAGCAGGGTACAAACATATGTTCGTCACTGGCCAGTGTGCCGGACGCATAGAACGGACGTACCCATCGGTTCCTCCCTGAGGGGAACACGACCAACAGGAGACCCCTCCATATGCCTGACACGCCAACCCCCGCTTCACCCAAAGCCCCAAGCTCAGCCAAAGCCACCCCCCGGCGCGCTTCCAGCGCCGGCGCATCCAAAGCCCGCGCCACCCGCACGACCGCGGCCCGCTCACGTGGAGCATCCAAAGGCAAGCCTGCCGCTGCCCGCGCGGGCGCCCGCCGCTCGCCCGCCAGCGGTGCTGCTCGCACCAGCTCCACCCGCAGCACCACCGACCTCGTCGGCGACTACGCCGAACGGGCCGTCCTGATTCCCGTCGGAGCTGCCCTGCTCGCCCGCGAGCGGGTGGTGTCGAGCGTAACCGACACGATCTCCAGCTACTCGAGCCCCGCCAAGGCGCAGAGCCAGTTGCGCAGGTTCGAGCATCGCGGCAGCGCAGCTCGCACGCGCATGGAGCGCGAGGTCCGCAAGACCCGCACCCGCGTCGAGCGCGAACTGCGCGAGCGCCGCCGCGAGCTCGATCAGCGGCGCGAGCGGCTCACCAAAGAGGTGACCTCCAGGGTCGAGCAGACCCAGTCGCAGATCGAGAAGACCCAGGCGCAGATCGAAGACGCGCTGCGCACGCGCCTGGAGGAGGGCGCCGATCTCGCCAGCCGCGTGCAGGAGCGCGTGCTCAGCCTGGTCTGAGCCACCGCAAGCTTCCCCCGCCTCGGGTCCGAGGAGACCACGAGCGCGGGAGAGTCTGCCGGCCTCATACCTCGCCGGCAGGAGTAGGACCCTCTCCTCCCTCAGTCGGCGGGGCGGCCCACCAGCCGTCCCGCCGACCTATTTCCAGGCCCACCTCAGACCTTCGAGTTCTCCCGGTCGCCCGCGAGCGCCGGCCGACGGACGGCGGCCAGCGCCTACTTCGGAGGCTTCTGATCCCCCTGCTGGCGCAGGAAGCGCTGGAACTCGCTCGCCAGGCGCTCTCCCGAGGGCAGGTCATCGGGCGAGAGCGGCCCCCACTCGGCTCCCCAGCGCTCGCCCTCCTCATCCTCGTCCTCCTCCTCGCTTTCGGCATCCTGCTCGAGGCGTTCCACGAACGCCTGCACCTCCGGGTTGCTCGACACCGCCAACCCCACCTGGCGCTCGTAGTTGGCGGCCGCGTCCTCCAGCTCGCTGAGGTCGACCGACACGCCCACCAGCTCCTCCAGGCGCCGCACCAGCGCCAGCGCCGCCTTTGGGCAGGGGGCCGCGGCGACGTAGTGGGGGACGCTCGCCCATAGGCTCATCGAGGGCAGGCCCGCATCGCCGGCGGCGCTGTGCAGGACGCCCACGATCCCCGTGGGTCCCTCATACCGGCTGGCGGGCGGCCGGTGGCCCCGAGGCGCTCCATCAGCGCCGGGTCCGACGCGAAGCCGGTCATCGCCACCGGCAGCGTGTGGGGCACGTCCGCCAACAGCGCCCCCACGGTGATCACCATTCCCACGCCCAATGCCTCCGCGAGCTCGACGATCAGGGCGCTGAACGTGCGCCAGCGCAGCGAGGGCTCGACGCCCTGCACCAGCACCAGATCGCGCGGGGCGCCCGGGACGCTCGCCCCGTAGATCTCCACCGACGGCCACTCGATCTCGCGGCGGGTCGGCGGGGAATCGTCCCCCTCCGTCGACAGGCGGATGCGGGGGCGGTTGGTCTGGAAGTCGTAGAACTCCTCCGTGTCCACGTGCGCGAAGCGCTCCGCCTCCAGCGCCCGGCTGAGATACGCGATCGCCGAGGAGGCCGCGTCCCCAGCGTCGTTCCAGCCCTCGAACGCGCACACCATCGCCGGAGCCCGCAGGCCCGTCGGGCGGCGATCCCAGATCAGTGGCTGCATCCGCTTCACCGTACATCATGCGGTGATGGTTTCCCCAGAGGAGGAGCCCCCGACGGTCGCCACGCTGCGCGAGGGACAGGAGGTCGCGGGGGTGTTCGCGTGCTGCGCGCAAGGAGCGCCAACTCTCGCGCGCCGGCACCCCCTACCTGACGGTCGAGCTGCGCGACCGCACCGGCTCGATCCTCGCGCGCGCCTTCCGCGACGCCGACCTGCTCGCCGGGCGCTTCGAGCGAGGAGACCTCGTGCGCGTCGAGGGCCGCGTCGAGCGCTTCCGCGACCAGTTGCAGATTGGCCTGCGCACGATCGCCTGCGCCGAGGGGGCCGAGTCCGATCCGGCCAGCTTCCTGCCCGTCGCCCACCGCGACCTCGACGAGCTGGAGGGCTTCTTCGAGCACCTTGTGCGGGAGCTCTACGAACCCGGGCTGCGGGTGCTGCTGGAGCGGCGTGCTCGGCGACGCCGAGCTGCGCCGCGAGCTGCGCCGGGCGCCCTGCTCGCTGCCCACGGCCACACGCCCGGGCGGCTCCGGGCGGGCCGGGGCGGGCAGCCACCACGCCTACCTCGGCGGCCTCCTGGAGCACACCGTCGCGGTTGCCACGCTGGCGCTGGAGCTGTGCGCGCTGCACCCCCGCCTCGACCGCGACCTGCTGCTGGCGGCCGCGCTCCTGCACGACGTCGGCAAGACCCGCGAGTTCACCTACGGGGCCGAGATTGCCCGCAGCGAGGAGGGGCGGCTGCTGGGGCACGTCGAGCTCGGCCTGCGCCTGCTCGCGCCGCGCTACCCCGCCTCGCTCCCGGCGCCGCGGCGCCTGGCGCTCGAGCACTGCATCCTCGCCCACCACGGCCCCGAGGCGCTGCCCGGCCAGCGCTTCGCCTCCGCCGAGGCGATCGCCCTCTACCGCTGCAACGCGCTCGACGCCCACCTGAAGAGCGCCTTCGAGCACGGGCCGTAATCGCTGCCTCCGCGACCCGATCTGACGCCCCGGACCGCGGCCGAGCACGGTCAAGCGGCGTCGCTCTGCTGCCGATTAGGTAACGATGAGTTGGTTTCGACGCCGACGCGGGGCGCCGGACGCCGAGGTGCCGAGCCCCACGCCGCAGCCCCCCGTTCCCTCTCCCGCCGCCCCGGCGCCCGTGGCGGCTGAGCTCTCCGTGCCCGAGCCCGCGGTCCCGGTCCCTGTGGCCTCCCCCGCGATCGCTGTCCCGCTCGCCCCCGCCCTGCCCGCCGCGATGGCGGTACTCGAGCGCCCCACCGCGAGCGCTATCGCGGTCCTCGACCCGCCGAACCCGAGCGCAACCGCGGTCGTCGACCCACCAACCGCAAGCGCCACCGCGGTGATCGAGCCCCCGACCGCGAGCGCCACCGCAGTTCTCGACCCTCCCGATCCCGCCACCACCTTCCGTCCGAGCGGCCGCCCACCAATGGGCTCGGCGTCCCCGCAAAGGAGCTCAGCCCTCCCGCGGGAGCTCCCACGAACGGGCTCAGCTCGCCGCTGCGCCCGGGCCGCTCGGTCAGGCGCATCGGCGAGGTGGTCGTCGACCTCGGTTTCGCCGATCGCGAAGCCGTCGAGCAGGCCGTCGCGGCGGCCCGCTCGCAGCGCAAGCCCACCGGGCAGGTGCTGGTGGAGCAGGGCGTTCTGCGCCAAGACCAGCTCGCCCGCGTGGTCGCTGAACGTTTCGGCCTCGACTACATCGACCTGTCGGTGTACGAGCCCGACATGGGCGCCGTCAACCTGCTGAGCGGCGAGGCGATCAAGCGCTACCAGGCGGTGCCGGTGCGCTTCATGGAGGACGGGGCGCTGCTGCTGGCGATGGCCGACCCCACCAACATCCTCAGCATCGACGACATCGCGATGATCACCAGCCGCCGCGTCAGGGTGGCGGCGACCTCCGCGGAGGACGTCAAGCTGCTCGCCTCGCGCCTCGGGCGGCTGGAGGGCGCGATCGAGGAGATCGGGGAGGGTGTGGAGGGGGAGGAGGGGCAGGACGCGCTCTCCACCTCGCTCTCCGAGGAGGCCGACCAGGACGCCCCGGTGATCAAGCTCGTGCACTCGATCATCGCCCAGGCGGTGCAGCAGGGCGCCTCCGACATCCACATCAACCCCGAAGAAACCGACACGCGTGTGCTGCTGCGCGTCGACGGGATGCTCTACCCGGCCGCCACCGTGCGCCGCCGGATGGCCACCGGGATGGTGTCGCGCATCAAGATCATGGCCGACCTCGACATCTCCGAGCGGCGCGCCCCGCAGGACGGCCGCCTCGCGCTGAACGTCGAGGGCCGGCGCGTGGACATCCGCGTCGTGACGCTTCCGCTCGTCTACGGCGAGGGGGCGGTGATGCGCATCCTCGACAAAGGCGCGGTCGTCAGCGATCTCGAGTCGCTCGGGATGCTGCCCGATGAGCAGGAGCGCTTCGCGCACGCGATTCGCCGGCCCCACGGCGCGGTGCTCGTCACCGGGCCGACCGGGTCGGGGAAGTCCACCACGCTCTACGCCGCGCTGGGTGCGCTCAACGACGGCGCCCGCTCGATCCTCACGATCGAGGACCCGGTCGAGTCGCGGATCGCCGGGATCAAGCAGATGCAGGTCGCCCCCAAGGCGGGCGTCACCTTCGACACCGGCCTGCGCTCGATGCTGCGCGCCGACCCCGACGTGATCATGGTCGGCGAGATCCGCGACCGCGAGACCGCCCACATCGCGGTCGAGGCCGCGCTCACCGGCCACATGGTGCTCTCCACCCTGCACACCCGCGACGCCCCCAGCGCGCTCGGGCGGCTGATCGACATGGGCATCGAGCCCTTCCTGATCTCCTCCGCCGTCGACTGCGTGGTGGCGCAGCGGCTGGTGCGCAAGCTCTGTCCCCACTGCAAGCGCCTGGCGACGCTGCCCGAGTCGGTGCTCGAGGAGTACGGCCTCGACGAGCAGCCCTACGCCCCGGCCGGGTGCTCGCGCTGCTCGGGCTCGGGCTATCGCGGCCGCGTCGGGCTCTACGAGGTGATGACCATCAGCGAAGAGATCCGCACCCAGGTGCTGCAGCACGGCTCGGTCGACGAGATCGCCGCCACCGCCGCCCGCGAGGGGATGCGCCGCCTGCGCGACGACGGCATCGAGAAGGTGCGCGCCGGCCTCACCTCGATCGAGGAAGTCGAGCGCATGACCACCAGCCTCGTGTAGCGGCGCCTGCGCGCCCGACGGTCGTTGCTCTTACCCCGCGAGCGGCGAGATGCGCAGCGGTTGTCCCCGTGCGCCAGGGCCGCGGTGCTCAGCTTCCGCGAACAGCAGCGAGATGCGCAGCGGGCCGGAGGGGAAGGCTTCGGCCATGAACGAGTACGCCTGGTAGGGCACGCCGCGATACACGACCCTGCCGCGGCCCGGAATCGTGGCGGGGCCGGGGCTCAGCGAGCCCATCACCTGACGCGTTCCCTCGCGCATCGCCACCTGCGCGCCGGTGAAGGCGTGCGCGAGGATCTGAAAGCCGAGGTCGTCCTGGATCGCCATCAGGAAGTGGGCTGCCACCTGGCCCCGGGCGTTGCGGATCACGCCGGGGATCGGCGCCAGCACGTGGGGGCCGCCCACGTCGAGCAGCAGTTTGCCGCCGCGGATCACGCGCACGCGCACGATGTGCAGGTGGCTGCGGAAGAAACCGATGATCGCCGCGCGCGTCGCCTTCGCGTTGCCGGCCAGCACCGCTTCGCGAAACGGCCGCGAGCGCTCGGCGTAGTGCAGCAGCAGTTCCGCTTTGCTGCCTTCGTGCTCGGCGTAGTACACCCGTTCGGCCACCAGCCCGTACGTGGCCGCCTGCGCCTGCGCCGGGGTGGCGCCCCGCTTCGCGCACACCGCCGCGACTGCGGCGCTCGGTGCCAGCAGCGTGATGCTCGCGGGCCGGTCGGGGAACGCGCTGGCGGCGAACGTGTCCACGCGGTAGCTCTCTCCGCGGTAGCTCAGTTCGCGCTCGCCCGGCGCCAGCTTGGGCGCCGGATGCAGTGTCGCGGTCAGCTGCCGCCCTCCGCTGCGCACGACCACCTGCGCGTGCAGCAGGCCGCTGACAGTCTGCGCATACCCGTTGGCTCCCTGCACCGACACCGTGACTTCGCCGACCTTCTGGCCCAGGGCGTTGACGAGCGGCTCGCTGCGCGGCGCGATCCCCGCCGCCCGTTCGATCTTCGCCAGCGTGCGCCCGTCGCGCGTCACGCGCACGCTGACGATCTGGTTGAGCAGCAGCCCCTCGAGAGCCTGGTGCGCAGCCGCGCGGTCGTCGCCTTCGACGGCCCGCACCAGCGCGCTCGAGCTCTTCAGGCGTTCCAGCGCCTCGGCGACGATCCGCCCGCTCGCCGACTCCTGGTAGACGCGCTGCGCGACCCCTTCGATCGCTTCCAGCGCCGCGGCGGGGCAGCTTCTGGCGATCGGCGCCACCGCCGCGGTGTCGGTGATCGTGGTGGGGGCCACCTTCGACTGCGAGGATCCACCCGATCCGCAGCCCCCGAGCACCACCGCGAGCGCGAGGGCGCACGTGGCCCCTGCTCGCTTTCGCCGCTCCCGACGGCTTGACGCGATCTGCATGGCCGCGAAGCGTAGCCCCTGGAGTCGTTGGGTGAGTCAGCTTGAAGGGAGGTGTAGCGGCGAGGGAACGGTGCCGCCCCGCAACAGCACCGGGTGCCGTTGCGGGGGCGGCGCTCGCTCGCTACTTCTTGGCGGCTCCCTTGCTTTGCCTTTGGTGGCAACAGGTTTCGTGACGGAGCCCTTGCCCTTCCCGCCCTTCCCCTTCTTCTTGCCCTTCTTGCTCTTTTTCGGTTCCGCGCCCTGGAAGGCCGTCAGCCGCGTCTTGCCCGACGCGCCCGTCGCCGGGCAGCCCACCGGGCGGCCGAGGTCGAACGGCCCCGCGATCGCCTGCGTGATCACGCCCTTTTCCAGGTACGCGTAGGTGACCGTCAGCAGCGCGTCCACGCGCGGTTCGGTGCACAGCTTCCAGCCGATTTCGAACTGGCCGGTGATCCGCTCGTACGCTTCTTTGGTGGTGGCGCCCACGCAGTTCACGGCGTACCCCGGGAACGCGCCGCTGCACGAGAACGCTTCCGACAGCGGCGCTTCGAGGTAGTTGGTGACCTGCGGCTGGCCTTCGATGCCTGTGATCGGCACCTGCGTCTGCACCTGGTAGCCGGTGATCTGCCCGTCGCATTTGAATTTGTACTGCACCGGCGTTCCTTCGGCGCCTTCGCCTTCGGCCTTGCCCGCCGCGAGCTGCCCGGCGCATTCGTAGTCGTTCGGGTTCGACGCCGCCTGTGGCGCGGTGGTCACCGGGGCCGGTTCGGCCGCGGCGCTGAGGGCTGGGGCCGCGAGCGACAGCGCGATCGCCCCCATCAGCGCGGTCAGCCACCAGCTGGTGCGGCGGTTGGACTTCAGGGCGCTTCGATAAATCGACTTCAGTGAGTGCATACAGCCTCCTTCAGTGGGGATGGATTGACTTGGGGGTTGGTGGTGAGTCGTTGGGAGCCGAAGCCTCAGCTCGGAGCTTTGGCCCGGAAGAGCGCTTCCAGGCTTTCGTGGGGAGCGAGCGGGTTGAAGGCGCTCGCGCTCCGCGCGCCCGCATGGCTGAGGAAGGGTGAGAGCAGCAGCGCCCCGGCGGGTGCGCCCGCCGCGGTGAGCGTGCTCGTGATCGAGCCCGCCGGGTAGGTGACTTCCGTGCCCGTCCCGCTCGGCTCGCGGAGGGCTCGTCGTGGTGCTCGACGACGCTCCCTGCTGGCCCGCCGTCCCGAACGTGACCACGATCAGGCCGTGTTCCTTGTAGGCGGAACTCGCCTCGATCTTCGGCACCACTTCCTGCAGGAACGCGTCCGCCGCCTGCACACCGGCCGGTTCTCCCGACGGGCAGGGCGCGCCGGCGGCTGGCTGGCTGGCCCCGACGCGGGCGCGCCCGCCGGGCCGGATGTCGTTCCCGAGCGTGGCTCCCGCCGCGGCGCTCGTGCACGGGGGCGGGGCGACCGTGGTCACGCTCGCGCCCACCTGGCCCGAGAGCAGCGTGGCGGCGCCGGCGAGCTGCGCCGCCGCCAGCGAGGAGTAGCCGCTCAGCACCGTGCCCGCGCCCTTCAGCTGCCCGTCCAGATAGGGCGCCGCCGTGCTCTGCTTCAGCGCGTTTTCGATGCTCGCGCCGTAGGGCAGCTCGATCACCCACGCGTCGGCGATCGGGGGGAGCGGCTTCGTCTTGGGCGTCTTTTCGCTTTCTTCTTCGCCGCTGCGCGGCGGGCGTGGTGGAGGACGTGGGAGACGTCTTGCCGGAGGAGGGGGAGGTGGATGAGGGGGGTGGGGTCGAGGAGGCGCTTCCCGCTCCACCGCTCGCTTCGCCGCTTCCCGTGGTGGCTTCGCTTGTCGTCGACGGCGTCGGCTGGGGGGTGCTCGCCGGCGGACTGGCCGCTCCGGAGGAGAGCGCGAGATTGCCGCCCGAGCTGGTCCCCGAGCCCAGCGCCAGCAGCGCCAGCACGCGCCCCAGTGTCGCCGCGCGCGAGCTGCTGGCCAGCGAATCCGCCGGCCCGGGGCCGATCAGCGCCCCGAGCGCGATCCCCACGGCGAGCATCGCGGTCGCGAGGATCGCGCCGACCCTGCGGGAGGGCAGCTTGGGGGCCTGGGGGGGGAGGGGGGCGGTCATCGTGGGTTGTGGAGGAGTGGTGGGGTGGACGGAAGCGGGGCTTTCAGGTGGTTGGATGTATGAGGTAGAACGGGATCGTGGGGTGGCTGGAGGTGCGGGCGGAGAAGAAACTGGCCGTCAGGGCAACTCGGGCGGTCGAGGCGGGTTGTGGCCGGGGACGGCAATCCCAACCTTCTCGATCTTATCGACAAAATAGCTAATGTTGATCTTGTTTATGAAGAATATGGTAGGCTGATCGCCGCCAAGTTGTCAACAAGGGTCCGTCAGATCCCGCTTGACGGACCCAGAAATCCCAAATCGGAGGCCCACACCATGCATCGAATCCGCCGTATCGCCGCCTCGTTCGCGGCTGTGACCCTAATCGGGAGCGCGGTGCCCGCGATCGCCTCGGCTACGAGCGTGATCACTATCAGCGGAGCCACCGCCTCCTTCCCACTCGTCCAGCTGCTCGCCCACAAGTACTCCAAGCTCGAGCACAACAAGGTCTCGTTCAGGATCTCCCAGGGCGGCGCCACGGTCGGCGTCAACGACGTCGACGCCGGTCGCGTCACGATCGCCGACGTCTCCCGCGACCCGCTGCCCACCGACCCGACCGGCCTGGACTTCTACCCGATCGCCGAATACGGGATCTGCGTCGTCACCAACAAGTCCAACCCCTCTCCTCGCTCAACGAAGCCCAGATCCAGGCGATCTTCGAGGGCAAGGACAAGGAATGGAGCCAGGTCCCCGGCGCCACCGCCTCCGGGCCGATCGACCTGATCAGCCGCACCTCCACCGCCGGCGTGCTCACCAACTTCAAGACGCTGTTCCTCGCCAACAAGAGCGTCGCCAGCCACCGCCGCCGAAGAGCCCTCCGAGGGGCGCTCGAGCAGCAGGTCGCCAACGATCCCCGCGGGATCGGCTTCCTCTCCAACTACCGCGCCGACCAGGGCACGGTCAACCCGGTCGCGTACAACGGCGTGGCCTGCACGCGCGCCAACGTCGCCTCCGGGCAGTACACCGCCACCGCGCGCTTCTACGAGGTGACCAAAGGCGAAGCCACCGGCGCGGCCGCCAAGTTCATCTCGTGGATCAGGACCAGCAAGGCCGCCCGCAAGATCATCTCGACTCAGTGGGTTCCGATCAAAGCCACGTCCTAGCTAAAGCGGTGGGCGCCGGCTGCAAGTCGGCCGGCGCCCCCTCTTCAAGTCAACGCGATGCTCAGCCGTCTGCGCAATCCCTGGCCCGACCACCGCGCCGAGCGTACGCTCGGCGCGGTGTCGTTGCTCGTCTGCCTCTGCGTGCTCTTCATGATCGCGTTCGTCGCCGTGCGCGCGTGGCCCACCTTCGAGCACAACGGCCTCAGCTGGCTCGGGCCCGGCGGCAGCTTGAAGGTGCAGTTCGAAACCATGCTGAATGCCCCTGCGCACCCCCCCGCCTCTGCCTACCACGTGCGCGCCTGGCCGATCATCTACGGCACGCTGCTGATCACCTCGCTGGCGGTGCTGCTCGCGCTGCCGCTCGCGGTGCTCTCTGCGATCTTCATCGTCGAGCTCGCCCCCGCCGCAATGCGCCGCACGATGATCCGCGTCGTGCGCCTGCTCGCCTCCGTGCCCTCGGTCATCTGGGGCCTGCTCGGGATCCTCGTGCTGGTGCCGTTCGTCGGCAACCACCTCATCACCGACTCCGAGCGGACCTCGTTGGAGGGCACCGTCCAGCTCACCGGCGCCGGCCTGGCCGTGGCCGTGGTGCTGCTCACGCTGATGATCACCCCGATCATGATCGCGCTGATCTGCGACGCCCTCGGCGCGGTGCCCGGAGCCTGGCGCGAGGGCGCCGCCGCGCTCGGCGTCAACCGCCTGCGCGCGATCCGCGCCGTCACCCTGCGCGCCGTGCGCCCCGCGATCGTCGCCGCCACCGTGCTCGCCACCGCCCGCGCGCTGGGCGAGGCGATCATGATCTCGATGGTCTCCGGCTCCAACTTCTTCGCCCCCCGGCCGGGCGACGGAGTGGCCTTCTTCTTCGAGCCCCTGCGCACCCTCGCCTCCACGATCGTCGACTTCCGCGAAGGGCTCGGCGGCGCCCCGGCGCTGAACTCCACGCTGTACGCCTGCGCTCTGCTGCTGCTGTTCTCCGTCTGCGTCCTGTCGGTCGCCGCCTACCTCGTCAAGCTGCCGCTGCGCAAGTACCAGGTGCGCGGATGAGCACCTTCGTCTCCGATCCCCGTTCAGCCGCCACCAGCCGGCCGGAGACCGGCCCGCGCCGCGGGCGGCGATCCTCGATGCGCACCTGGCGCTGGAGCGACCGCCTGTGCTGGCTCGCCGCCTGGGCCGCCGGCCTCACGCTGTGCGCGATCGCCGCCGCGATCCTCCTCTACATGGGCTATCGCGGCATCCAGTACCTGAGCCCGGAGCTGATCTTCAGCCGTCCCCAGGCGAGCATCGACCAGGCCGGCTCGGGCGGCTTCCTCGATCCGCTGCTCGGCACCGTGCTGCTGACGGTGATCGGCATCGCGATCGCCGCTCCGCTGGCGATCTGCTGCGCGCTGTGGATCGTCGAGTACGGGCGTCCGCGCTGGCTGACACGAGTCGTGGAATCCAGCATCGAGATCGTCGCCGGAACCCCCGACATCCTGATCGCGGTCTTCGGCCTGGCGATCTTCCAGCTGCACTTCCTCGCATTCGCCTCCTCCGCCCCCAATGGCGTTGCCACGGGCACATCCTTCCTCACCGCCGGCGCGATGATGTCGCTGATCGCGCTGGCCGCCGCTATTCGTCGCCACCCGCGACGGCCTGCAGGCCGTGCCCGCTCACATGCGCGAGGCCGCCTTCGCGCTCGGCAAGACCCGCATCGCCACGATCCGCCGCGTGCTGCTGCCCTCCGTGCGCCCCAACATCGCCACCGGCGTCACGCTCGGCGTCAGCCGCATCATCGCCGACACCGCGATCGTGATCGTGATGCTCGGCGATACGCTGCGCATCTCGCCCGATGGCGGGCTTCCTGGCCTGAACGTGCTGCACGGAGACCGGCTCCACCCTCACCAGCTACATCTACGACAACTCCCCCGCCGGCGAATCGCTCGCCCCGCAGAAGGCCTACGCCGCCGCCGTCGTGCTGCTGCTGTTCGTGCTGCTGCTCAACCTCGCGGTGGAACGGTTCTCCCGCCGCTCCCTTGCGCGCACCGGCGGCAATCGCCGCCGTCGAGGGGATCGTCTAAAGATGCCCCCCGACACCGTTTCAGTCTTTATAGTGTGGATAGTGAGGAATCGATCTGAGGTGCTTCCATGAGTGAGCTTCGCCAGCTTCAGCAGGCTCCACCACCGCCGACGCGTGGCACGACGCCACGCGCCCACACGCTCCGCGCCCACACACCCCACGCGGACGATCCCCCTGAGAACCCGATCCTCGCCACCCCGTTTGGGACCGATCACGTGCCCCCCGTGCGCACGATCGTGCTCGACCGCCCGCCCGAGCCGGTGCGGCCCCCCGAGCAGCGCGAGGCGCTGCGCCCGGTCGCCAGCGCCGCCGGCCCCGAGCGGCTGCGGCTGGAGGACGTCAGCGTCTCCTACGGCGCCACCAGCACCCTGGGCCGGCGTGGCGCCAACGCCGTGCGCTCGGTCTCCCTCTCGATCCACCAGGGCGAGGTGCTGGCCCTGATCGGGCCCTCCGGCTGCGGCAAGACGACCCTGCTGCGCACTCTCAACCGGCTCACCGAGCTGACCCCGGGCGCCCGTCGGGGAGGGCGGATCCTGCTCGACGGCGAGGACGTCCACGACCTCGAAGACACCGCCCTGCGCGCCCGCGTGGCGATGGTCTTCCAGCAGCCCAACCCCTTCCCGATGTCGATCTTCGACAACGTTGCCTTCGCGCTGCGCGAGCAGTCCCGCCGCCGCCCCCGCCGGCCCGAGCTCGAGCCGCTCGTCGTCGACGCGCTGCGGCGCGCCGGCCTCTACGAGGAGGTCGCCGACGATCTCCACCGTCCCGCGCTGCGTCTCTCCGGCGGCCAGCAGCAGCGGCTGTGCATCGCCCGCGCGATCGCGCCGCGCCCGGAGGTGCTGCTGATGGACGAGCCCTGCTCGGCGCTCGACCCGATCTCCACCGGCGTGATCGAGGAGCTGATCCACGAGCTGCGCCGCGATCTCGCCGTCGTGATCGTCACCCACAACCTCGCCCAGGCCCGCCGCGTCGCCGACAAGGTCGCCTTCATGTACCTCGGCGACCTCGTCGAGTACGGCACCGCCGACCAGGTCTTCGAGGAGCCTCGCGCCCCTCGCACCCGCGACTACGTCCGCGGGGCGTTTGGGTGAGGTCCTCGTGGAGGCTCCCATGGACGTGATCCCCCTTCCCACCTCCACCGACGGCGCGTCCGCCGCGCCCGCCGCCGCCTGCGCCGGGTGCGGCGCGCCGCTAGCCCCCGACCAGCGCTACTGCCTCGCCTGCGGGCGTCCCGCCTCGCCCGTGCGCCTGGCCTTCCTCGACGTGCTCCAGGCCGAGCCGGGGACGGCCGCGACGGCGATTCTCGGCGCGCCCTCGGCCGCCGGCTATCAGCCGCCCCCCGACCCTCCCGGCATGCTCGGCTCGCTACGCCGCTACTCCGGCCTCTTCGGCCTGCTCGGGGTGCTGCTCGCATCGCTGCTGATCGGGCTGCTCGTCGGGCACTGGCTCACCGGGAGCGCTCCCACCGGCAAGCAGGTCTACGAAGTGAAGTTGAACACCCGCTCGCCGCCGCCGCTGCCGCGACCCCCTCCGGCAGCGCGGGTACGTCCACCGGCTCCGGCTCCGGCTCCGCCGGCTCCAGCTCCTCCTCCAGCCACCATGCCTCCAGCAGCTCCTCGCAGTCGCACAGCGCCGCCAAGAGCGAAGGCGGGGTTTCGGAAAGCAGCTCCGAAGAAGCCGAAGCGGCCAAGGAAGTCAAGACCACCAAGGCGCTGCCGAAGGCCAACAAAACCTCTTCCGCCACCCTGAAAAAACTCGAACACACCACCGGCAAGCAGCACGCCAAAGAAGTAAAAGCGGCGCTAGGCAACGGGCCGATCGAAACCCACTAGCCTTGATGGCTATCGCCGGCTCCAACGGACAGCCTCATCACGGCGACGGCGGCCCGCCCCCCGAGGAGCGTGTCGCGGCGCCCTCCTCTGCGGCGCCCGTGGAGGCGCAGTCCCCCGCGGTCCGCAGCGGCTCCGCTCGCCGAGCTGCGCCGCGAGCGCGTGCGGCTGGCCGAGCGGGTCGCCGCGCTCACCTGGGACCTCGGCGGGCTCGCCTACGAGATGGCGATTCGCGACCACTACCGCCTCGACGTGCTCGCCCGCCGCGCGGCCGAGCTGCAGCAGGCCGACGCCCAGCTCGGCGAGGTCGAGCGTCTGCTGTCCGCCGCAGAGGATGGCGTGGGTGGCAACTGTCGCTCCTGCGGAGCCGTGCACAGCCGCGGCGCCGCCTACTGCTGGCGCTGCGGCTCGCCGCTGCTGCTCGAGGGGCGACCCTCGGTGCTGGGCGAGCCCGCGCGCGAGGGCTGACGGCCCTCGGACACCGGGCGCTCCGAGCCGCCGGCTACCGGCCTTCGGGCACTGGGCGCCCGCGCCGCGGGGCTACCGGCCGAAGGTGCTTTCGTCCACCGGCTCACTTGGGGCCGGGGCTGCGACGGGCGGGGGGGTTGCGACCGGCTGCGCCACTGGTGGTTGCGGCTGCTGGACCGGCGGCTGCTGAACCGTTGCGCTTAGCGTCGGTTTGGTCTCTCCGCTGATCGAGTCCTTGAACTCGCGCATTCCGCTGCCCAGCGAGCGCCCGATTTCCGGGAGCCGCCTGGCGCCGAACACCAACAGCAGAATCACCACCAGGAACGCGATGTGGATTGGGTTGTCGAGTCCCATGCTCTCAGTCTAGACAGCTTTACGCCTGTCCAAGCTCAAGTCTCCGTTCCGGCGCGGTCTGTGCCGGCGTCCCTCGCTGCGGCCTCATCGCCCCCGCGCCCAACATTCCGGCGCACCAGCTGCGCCGCCACAAACAGCATGAACAGCGCGAAGCCCACCTGCAGCACCTTCCCCGAAAGCGCGTTTGCCAGCGCGACACCGCCGGCGGCGCCCGCCACCGAGAGCAGCCCCACCAGCAGCGCGTCGCCGCGGCGCACGTTGCCGTAGCGGTCCTGCATGATCGCGCCCACCAGTGCGACGGGGACGATCGCCAGCAGCGAGGTCGCCTCCGCCTGGTGTTG
This sequence comes from uncultured Solirubrobacterales bacterium, assembly GCA_963791485.1. GTDB lineage: Bacteria > Actinomycetota > Thermoleophilia > Solirubrobacterales > Solirubrobacteraceae > Palsa-744. Next base: position 367,575 of record CAWBSO010000001.1, on the reverse strand, counting down.
GGTGAGGCCGATGAAGAGCACCAGGCCCGGCACGAACAGCACGCCCCCGCCGACGCCCAGCAGGCCCGCGACTACCCCCGCGGCCAGCCCGATCGCGATTGCGCCGATCATTGGATCAGCAGCTCCACCGCGCTCGCGACCAGCACCGCCGCGAACAGCAGCGCGATCGTGCGGCTGCGCAGCCGCTGTTGCAGCCACGCCCCCAGCAGCACTCCACCGACGGCGGGGATCCCCACCAGCAGGCCGTCCACCACCCGCACGTTGCCGTACCCCGCCTGCACCGCCGCCGCGAAGCCGGCGATGAACACGATCGCCGCCAGCGAGGTGCCGGTCGCCTCGCGCTCGCCGTATCCCAGCCACAGCACCAGTAGCGGCACGATCACCGTGCCGCCCCCCACGCCGAAGATCCCGCTGAACAGTCCCGCCGCGGTGCCGATCGCCACCAGCTTCAGGACGTCGCCGGGGGATCTACGCGCCGCCATGCCGGGCATACTAAGGATGTGTCCCCCGCCGCCACGCTTGTGGAGGCACTGGAGCCGCTGCGCTCCGATCCCTCCAGCTCCGCTGTGCTGCTCGACGTCGACGGCACGCTCGCGCCGATCGTGCGCCACGCCGCCGACGCCCACGTGCCCGAGGCGACCCGCGCGCTGCTGATCGAGATCGCCAAGCGCTACCGCCTGGTCGGCTGCGTCAGCGGCCGCCGCGCCGCGACCGCCCGCCAGATCGTCGCGATCGGGACGATCACCTACGTCGGCAACCACGGCGGCGAGCTGCTGCGCCCCGGCGCCACCCGCCCCGAGCTCGACCCCGAGCTCGCCGCCTGGAGCGGGCGCGTGCGCGACTTCGCCGTCCGTGCCCTCACGGCCGAGCACCAACGCCTGCGCGTGCGCGCCGAGGACAAGGAGGCGATCGCCGCCTTCCACTGGCGCGGCGCCCCCGACGAGGCCACGGCGCAGGCCGCCGTGCGGGAGATCGCCGCGCGCGCGGAGCGGGAGGGCTTCGCCGTGCACTGGGGCCGTAAGGTGCTCGAGGTGCGACCCCCGGTCGCGCTCGACAAGGGGCTCGGCGTCACCGCGCTGCTCGATGGCCGGGCGAGCACCCACCCGGAGCTGCACGCCGCGCTGTACGTCGGCGACGACACGACCGATCTCGACGCCTTCCGCGGGCTGCGCTCGCTCGTGCAGGCCGGGAAGCTCACGTGTGCGGTGTGCGTCGCGGTGCGCTCCGAGGAGGCGCCGCGGGAGCTGGTGGAGGAGGCGGACCTCGCGATCGACGGCCCCGACGGCGTGCGCCGCCTGCTCGAGGCCCTGCTGTAGTGGGTCGTCCTGTGAATCGATTGGCGCTTGGACGAGCGAGAACAGTGCCCCCCACCCGGTAGCAGATCCCCGTGCGCTTTGCCGACTTCCTCAAGAACACCGTCCTGCTCAGCGCCGGCGTCGCCACTGTGCTCGCGCTGATCACGGTGCTCTCGATCCTCACCACCTCAGGGTCACTGGCGGCGCTGCTGTCGATCGCCTGGTGGGCGCTCGCCGCGCTGATCGGGCTCGCGCTCGGCAGGCGCGCCGACGCCAGCCCGCCGATTGCGCGGCTGCTGGCCGGCGCGCGCTCCACCAACATGCTGCCCGAGCACCGCCCCGCCGCGATCCTGCTCAACCGGCTGTGGCCGCTGCTGGCGATCACCGTGCTCGCCGGCGGCCTCGCCTTCCTCGCCCCCCAGATCCCTGGGATCGGCGCCGGCTTCGCGATCATCTGGGCGCTCGCCTGGCGCCACCAGCACGCCGCGGTGGCCGCGATCGAGGAGCGCGACGGGGTGCGCTTCTACGTGCTGCACACCTCCCCGATCCAGCCGATCGCCCTGCAGCGCACCCCCGGCTTCAAGGCGATGCGGCCCGAGGGCCTCGTTTGAGCGTGGGGTTGGTGGGGGCCGGTGACACGGTCGATGTCCTGCTGGTGCAGCTCGGCTCGACCGAGGGGTTGCGGGTCGCTGACGAGGAGCTGGTCGGCTCGCTGCGGCGCGCCGGCGCACATGTCCTGGTTGCGCCCACCGCGCACCCCGGCGAGGTTCGCACGCTGATGCTCACCGACTTGCGCTGGGCGCGCGCCGCGCGCCGCGCTGCCGTGGAGGCGCTCGCGCGGCTGCGGGGGCGCCCGCCCCGATCGGTGATCTACTCCACCACGACCGCTTCGCTGCTGTGGCCGCTGCCGGGGGCGATCCGCTTCGACTCGCCCTCCGCGGCCAACCGCCCCGGTCGCCACGGGCTGTGGCAGCGCCCGCTGGAGCGCCGCCGGCTGCGCCAGGCGCCGCTGCTGCTGCCCTCCAGCGCCGGCGCGCTCGCGGAGGCCGAGGCGGCGGTCCCTGGCTGCGAGCGGCGCGCCCTCGTGGTCCCTTCGCCGATCGCCGTTTGTACTCCAGGGGGTGGTGACGCGCCCGAGCGGGACATCGCGGCCGTCACCTACGCTGCCAACCCCCGCAAGAAGGGGCTCGACCGCGTGCTCTCCGCCTGGCGGAGCGTGCGCCGGCCCGGCGAGCGGCTGACGATCGTGGGCATCGATCGGGAGGGGCTGCGTGCGAACGGGATCGAGATGCACGACGAGGAGATCGACGTCGTTGGGACGCTCCCTCAGCACGACTACCGCGCATTGCTGCGCCGCGCGCGCGTGTTCGTGTGCGCCCCTCGCCGCGAGGAGTACGGGCTGGCCCAGCTGGAGGCGCTGGCGGAGGGCTGTCGCCTGGTCACCACCCCCGCGCCCGGCGGCTACGTCGCGCTGCCGATTGGCCGCGAGCTCGACGCGCGTCTCGTCGGCGAGGACCTTGGCGCTGCGCTGCGCTGCGCGCTCGATGCGCCAGCATCGGACTACACCGCGCGCGCCCGGGAGCTGGTGGCACCCTTTACCGTCGCCGCGGTCGATCGGATCGTCGCGCGGGAGTTGCTGCCGCGGTTGCTGGGGGATTAGCCGCCCGCGCCCTTTTACGCAACCACTTGAGGTCCGACCACGGCCGCGTGTTGACCACATCCCCCTTCGTGAGCCAGCCGCGCCGCGCGGTGAGGATGCCCCAGCGCATGTTTTGCAGCGTTGCCGGGCGGTGGGCGTCGGAGTCGATCACGATGCTCACGCCTGCGCGTACCGCGGCGCGTGCGTGCACCTCGCTCAGGTCGCGGCGGTCGGGGTTGGCGTTGATCTCGAGCATCGTGCCCGTTCGTGCCGCGGCCGCGAACACCGCTTCCAGGTCGATCGCGTAGGGTTCGCGGCGCTCGATCAGGCGGCCGGTCGGGTGCCCGATCGCGTCCACCAGGGGATGCTCGATCGCGGCGATCATCCGCTCGGTCATCGCCTGCTCACTCATCCCAAACGCGGTGTGCATGCTGGCGATCACCCAATCCAGCCGCGCGAGCAGCTCGTCCTCGTAGTCGAGCGTGCCGTCGGGCAGGACGTTGACCTCGCTGCCCGCCAGCAGCGTGAATCCGTCGAGCCCCCGCGCCACCTCCCCGACCCGCTCGATCTGTTCGCGCAGCTGCGCGGGGGAGACGTCGTTGCCGAAGCCGTGCGAGGCGGAGTGGTCGGTGATCGCCAGGTACTCATACCCGAGCGCTTGCGCCGCCTGCGCCATCTCCTCGATCGTGGCCTTGCCGTCGGAGGCGACCGTGTGGCAGTGCAGGTCGCCGCGGATGTCGCCCAGCTCGATGAGCGTCGGCAACCCGCCCGCCTGCTCCACGCCCGCCGGGCCGTGTGTGGCCATCGCCGCCTCCAGCTCGCCGCGGTTCTCGCGCAGCTCCGGCGGGATGCAGGGGAGGCCGAGCAGCTCGTACACCTCCGCCTCGGTGGCGCACGTCTGTGTGGTTTCGCTGGCATCGTCCAGCACGCCGTACTCGGACACGTGCAGCCCTTTGCGCACCGCCTGCTCGCGCAGCGCGGCGTTGTGTGCGGCGGAGCCGGTGAAGTGCTGCAGCAGGTTGCCCAGCTGCGCCGGGGCAGCGATCCGCAGGTCGACGCTCAGGCCGGAGTGCGTGCGTCCGCGGGCGCCGGCCGCGCCGCTGGAGCCGACGCGCTCGATCTGCTCCAGCGAGGCGAGCGCCGCAGCCAGCCGCTCGGGCTCGGCGGTGACCGCCACGAGGTCGATGTCCTTCACACTGTCCGCCCCCCGCCGCGCCGAGCCGGCGAGCTGCACGTGCGTGTCGGGCGGGCCGTGCTCGCGCAGGCCGGCGGCGAGCGCCTCCCCCAGCTCGATCGCGGCCGGCAACAGCGCTCGCCGGGGGCGCGGCGGCATCCCGTCGATCGGCAGTCCCTCGGCGGCCAGCTGCTCCAGCGAGGCGAGCACTTTCTCCTCGAACTTCACCCCCAGCCCTTTGACCCCGCGCAACCGCTGCGCCCGTGCCGCCTCGCGCAGCGCCTGCGGCGAGTCGATGCCGAGCTGCTCGTGCAGCAGCCGCGCGCGCTTGGGGCCGAGGCCGGGGATCCGCGTGATCGCGATCAGCCCCGGCGGGAACTTCGCCCGCAGCCGCTCTGCCGCGGGGATCGCGCCGCTGTCGAGCAGCGCCACGATCTTCTCCTGGAGCGTCTCGCCGACGCCGGGCAGCTCCGTGGCGCGCCCTGCTCGCGCGAGCGCCGCCACCGAGGTCGACGCCTCGCGCACCGTCTCCGCCGCGCGGCGGTAGGCGAGCACGCGGTGGACGATCGCCCCGTCGAGCTCGTACAGGTCGCCCAGTTCCTCGAGGGCGTCGGCGATCGCGGTGTTGGGGAGGTCGGGCATGTGCGTAAGAGTGCCCTACCCGCTCTGCACATGCAGTCGCGGCTCTTCGTCGTGGGCCGCACGCCGTCGCGGCCGGGTGGTGGAGCCGATCGACGCTCCGACGCATTAGGGTACGTGCCCTCAGTGGACGGCACCGCCTGGCTCATACTGCCCACCTACAACGAGGCCGAGAACATCGAGGCGATCGTGGCTGCCGCGGGCGAGGCGCTCGCGGGCGCTCCGTGCGCGGAGTACCGCGTGTTGATCGTCGACGACGGCTCGCCTGACGGCACAGGTGAAATAGCCGACCGGCTGGCGGCCGAGCACGCGTGGGTGCAGGCGCTGCACCGCACGACCAAGGAAGGGATCGGCCCGGCCTACCTCGCCGGCTTCGCGCACGCGCTGGAGCGGGGGGCGGCGTACGTGATGGAGATGGACAGCGACTTCTCCCACGATCCCCCCGATCTGCGCCGCCTGCTGGAAGCGATCGAGGCGGGCGCCGACCTGGCGCTCGGCTCGCGCTACGTCCCCGGCGGGGGGGTGCGGGACTGGGGCCTCTTGCGGCGCGTGATCAGCGAGGGCGGCTCGACCTACGCGCGGCTGGTGCTGGGCCTGCGCGTGCGCGACCTGACCGGCGGCTTTAAGTGCTTTCGCCGTGAGGTGCTCGAAGCGATTCACTTCGACAGCGTGCGCTCCCAGGGGTATGCCTTTCAGGTGGAGCTCACCTACCGCGCGGTGCGCGCCGGCTTCCACGTGGTCGAGGTGCCGATCGTCTTTAGCGACCGCCAGCGCGGGCAGAGCAAGATGTCGTGGCAAATCGCCGCCGAGGCGATGTGGCTGGTGCCCAAACTGCGCTACGGCCGCCAACCGCCGCCGGCGCAGGCGCGGCGACCGGGCGCCTCGCACGCGCTCAGGTAGCTTCACCAAGGGCCTCAACCGGTCAACCGCCACCGACGCAGGCGCGGCGACCGGGCCCCTCGCACGCGCTCAGCTCGCTCCACCATGAGCCCCAACCAAATGAGATAGGTCTCATTCTCATTTGGTTGGGTCCCGGGCGCGATCCTGGCAGTGGGAGACACCGCCGACGTTGTCCTCGGGCGCACCTGCGCTGAGGACGGGGCCGCCAAACCTTTTGACTGCGGGGCTGGCGGGTGACAGGGCCGGTCGACCCACTCTCCCCAATCAGTCAAACGATCGGCGGCACAGGAGCCCATTGCTAGAGTCGCCGCTCTTCAATGGCGGAGCGATCGACCTACGTTACAGGCACCACCACACGCCTGTCCGCACGCAGGCGTCTGCTGCCCACCGATCCGGTGAGCCGCGCGCTCCGTCTCATATTCGTCGGGGCCGCGGCGTTTTATCTCTTGATCGCCGAGACATCGAGGCTGATGGTTCTCCGAGGCAGGGAAAAGGAACCGTACAACCAGCTGGCCAACGCGTTTCTTCACCTTCATCTATCGGTCGGGCGGGCGCCCGCCGCGCTCCTGCGCCTGGCGGATCCCTACGACCCGGCACAGAACTATGCCGTCATGCACCACGTTTTGCTCAACGGCGAATCGATGCACGATTTCGCCCTTTACCACGGCCACCTGTTCCTCACCTGGGGCCCGGCGCCTGTAATCGTCCTGCTGGTACCGATGCACCTGCTCGGCTTGGCCCCGTCGGCGAGTGTGATCGTCGCCCTCTGTTCGATCGTCGGCACCGGATTCGCGTTGGCTGCGCTACGCGTGGTTTTGCGGCAGATCGGCAGCTTGCCCATATGGATGTGCGCGCTCGCCGCGTTCGCGCTGGTGCTCTCCTCGGTGGTGCCGTTTCTGCTGCGGCGCCCGGCGGTCTACGAAGCGGCGATCGCGGGCGGCTACTGCTTCGCGATGGCGGCGGTCTGGCTCGCCCTCTCGACGCTGGCCGATCGGCGCGCGTCGCTGAGGCGGCTGGCGCTCCTGAGCCTCTGCGTCGGCCTCGCGGCCGGCTCGCGGCCGACGCTCGGATGCTTGGCGCTGGTGCTCGTGCCCGTCTACCTCTCGCTGCGCTCGACCCGGCCGCGCCGCGGGCTGTTGCTGGCTCTGCTCGTTCCGGTCGGCGTGTGCGCCCTGCTGCTGATGGCCTACAACCAGGCGCGCTTCGGCAGCCCCCTGGAATATGGGCGCCACTACGTGCTCGCCACCGACAACGAGAACATCGCGCATTGGGCGAAGCTCAGCAACGTCCCGCCCAGCCTCTGGTATTACATCGCGTCCCCGCCGCGACCGCTGGCGCTGTTCCCGTTCGTCGGCCTTGGCCCGCCGCCGATGACCTATCCGGGGAGCCTACCGAGCGGCTACACCGGGCTCACGCCCACCGGCGGGCTGCTGCCGATGACGCCGATCTTGGTGTTCCTACCGGCGCTGCCGTGGATCTGGCGGCGGCGCCCGGCGCTGCTCGGGCCGTTGGCGGGCGGCCTGCTGGCGTTTGCGGGCGCAGGACTGGTCTGCCTGCTGTTCCTCGCCTACCAGTTCTATGGGACCACTGAGCGCTACGAGGCCGACTTCACCACGCTGCTGCTGTTCGGCGCACTGGCGGCATGGCTCGCGCTGGCAAAGGAGACCCGCGGACGCCGCCGGCGGCTGGTGCGGAGGGGTGGAGGCGTGCTCGCCGTATGGGGCTGCCTCACCGGCTTGGCGATCAGCTTCATCGGCTCCGCCAACCTGCTCGCCACGACCCTTCCCGGCGCGTGGGCCACGCTGGAGGACATCGGCGCGCCGGTGTCGGCCGCGATCGCGATCGCGGCTGGGCATCCCGTGCTCGCGGAAGTGTCCGCACCCAACGTCGAACCCATCCCGCCGGGGTCTTTCACCAGCCTCAGCGTGGGCACCGCGCCGTTCTCGCTGAGCTCCGGCGGGCAGGCGAATCTTACGATCGTCTCACCCGGCAGCCGCGTGACCACCCTGCTCGTGAGCGCGCGCCCCGGCGCCGCGCTCCGCGCTGGGGCCTCGCTGTGGGTGGTGTTGACCAATCCGGAGCATTGGCAGCGCACCTACCGACTGCCCCGCGGGGGCGGCGTCGCCCGCATCCCGGTGCCGCTCAGCATCGGTGTGAACCGCCTCGTGCTCAGCCCGCTCGCCAGCGCGATCGAGCTGCGCGGCCTGGCGGCCCCGAGCACCCGGCCGCTGCTGGTGGTCCGCAATCTGGCGTTGAGCGCGGCGGCGTGAGCGTTCAGCCGCGCATCTTCAGATGGCTGTCGTAGTCATCGGCTCGGGTCCCGCCGGCGCCGCGGCGGCGTGGGCGCTCGCCGACGCCGGCTTGCGCGTCACGGTGCTGGATGCCGGCGACCGGATCGAGGCGGGCCGGATGGACGTGTTCGACACGCTCGCGCGCTCCGAGCCCGAGCGCTGGCCGCCGCAGCTCGTGCGGCGCGCCCGCGATGCGTTCCCGGTGGATATCGGTCACGTTCCACTCAAACCGGCCTACGGCTCGCTGTTCCCGTACGCCGTGGACGATCGCGATCTGAGTACCGCGAACGAGCGCGCCGAAACGCTGTCGTCGCTCGCGTACGGCGGGCTGAGCAACACCTGGGGGGCCTCGATCCTGCCGTTCCGCCAGCGCGACATCTTGGCGTGGCCGATCTCGCTTGAGGAGCTGCGGCCTCACTACGAAGCCGTGCTGCGCTTCGTGCCGGTCGCGGCGGAGCGCGACGAGCTGGCCGAGACCCTACCGCTCTACACCGAGGCGCCCGGTGCGCTGCGGCGCGGCCCACAGGCGCAGATGCTGCTCGACCACCTGCGCCGGCACGCGGCGGCGCTGCGGGCGGCCGGCTTCACCTTCGGGTCCTCGCGGCTGGCGGTGGCGACAGCGGCGGGGGATTCGCACCGCTGCCGCCACAGCGGCATGTGCCTGTACGGCTGCCCGTATCGGTCGATCTACAACGCGGCCCACACGCTCGATGAGCTCGTGCGTGGCGGCAGGGTCGAGTACCGGGGCGGCGTGTACGTCGATCGTCTGTCGGAGGTCGGCGGCGCGGTGACGATCGACTTTCACGAGCGTGGGCATCCCTCGAGGACGGGACGGCTGACGGCATCGCGCGTGTTCGTGGCGTGTGGCTGCATCTCATCGACGCGGCTGATGCTCGAGTCGATCGGGGGCGCGCGGGCGGCGCGATTGCGCGACAGCCACTACTTCGTGATCCCGATGGTGACGGCCCGCGCCGCGCCGGTGAGCGTCGCGACACAGGGCAACACCCTTGCGCAGCTCTATGTCGAGCTGGACGACGCGCAGATCTCCGAGCATGCGGCGCACCTGCAGATCTATGGCTACAACGACACGATGCTCTCGGCGTTGGCGAAGCGGCTGCCGGGGGGGACGGCCCGGCTCGAGCGGGTGCTGCGTCCCCTGCTCGGGCGCATGGTCGTCGTCCAGGGCTTTCTGCACTCGGCGGACTCGCCCGGGCTTACGATCACGTGTGACACAGACCGCGTTCGGGTGCGCGGCGATGACGCAACCGGTGGGGCCAGGCGTGTACGGAGGCTCGTGCGCCGTCTCGCGGTGAATGGACGCCTCCTGGGCATGGTTCCCGCGCCGGGCCTCCTCCATGTCGGACGCCCCGGCAAGAGCAACCATCTCGGCGGCTCGCTGCCGATGCGACGCGAGCCCGGCGAATTGGAGACCGACACGTTGGGGCGCATCGCCAAGTGGAGCCGCGTGCACGTCGTCGACGCCTCGGTCTTCCCCTCGGTGCCCGCCACGACGGTGACGTTCACGGTGATGGCAAACGCACACCGAATCGCCACCGCCGCGGCCAGGATCGAGGCGTGAGCTGCGCGTGAGCTACGCGCCGATGGGCCCGCGCCGGGTCGATCGCCGGGTTGCGATCACCGTTGCGTGGAGCACCAGCGTGAAGGTGAACAGCGAGAAGCCGATCACGATCAGCATCAGTCCGATCACTCCCAGCCGATCCTGTGCGGAGGCCCGCAGTGTGAGGTGCTCGTGATGCGCAAGGTAGTAGACGATCAGCGGCACGATGCAACCCACACCGGCCACCGCGGTCGCCGCGGCCGCGATCACGCTCCGGGTGTAGGGAAAGGCGGTCAACCAGCGGTCTCTGGCTCGGCCGCGGTAGTCGAACAGCACCTGCGCGATACAGCCGAGGAAGAACGACTGCAGCCCGGTGATGGTCAGCGCCATGCCGAACAGCATCGTGTACAGCGAGAACCCGATCGGCCCGATCGTGATCGGACCGACACCGAGCGGGAGGGTGACAAGCAGGCCGAGCGCGAATAGCACCAGCCCGGGCTTGAGCAGGAAGAAGTCTGAGCCGTAGAGGAACATCGCGCGCAGGCTGATCCATGCCGCCTGCCAGGGAGAGAACCAGCCAACCCGCTTGTGGTGGCTGACCCGTCCATCGCGATCCTTGAGCAGCGCAACCGGGACCTCCGCGGTGCGCAGGTCCATGTGCACCGACTTGACCAGCATCTCCGTCCAGTAGTCCCACGAATCGGAGTCGAGCTCCATCGCGAGGAGCCGCTCGCGCGTCATCCCCCGCATCCCGCAGAAGATGTCCGAGAAGCGGCGGGAGTACAGGAGGTTGAGGATCCGCGTGATGATCGGCGTGCCGAAGTACTTGTGCAGAGGTGGCATCGCTCCGGGCTCGATTCCTCCCTTCCAGCGCGAGCCGTTGACGAACTCATACCCTTCGCGAAAGCGCTCGACGAACACGCCGAGGCGTCGGAAGTCATAGGTGCAGTCGGCGTCGCCCATCAGCACATAGGGACCGCGGGCGTAGGGAATCGCTTCCTTGTAAGCATTGCCGTAGCCGCGCTTGGGAACGTGCAACACGCGCGCGCCCGCCTCCAGCGCGAGCTCCGCGGTGGCATCGGTGGAGCTGTCGGCGATCAGGATCTCACCGCGGACGCCGGCCTCCGCCAGGCCCTCGTGGCACCAGCCGATGAATTCGGAGATCGTGAGCTGCTCGTTGAGGGCCGGGACGACGATCGACAGCTCGGGGTTCTCGACGTCGTCCTCGGGAATCAGCAGTCGCCGATCGATCGAGTCCAGCAGCGCCCCGGTCGGGCCGTTGCCGGTGAGAGATGACTGACTCATGGCGGGCAGGGTACTTCCGGGTGGAGCCCAGATACAGGGGGTGGGCCGGGGGGACGTCGAATCTGCCGGATCCATTGCCCTGGAGAGGCGCCCCGAGCGCTTACGTTGTTTCTCTTTACCGGGCGCCCAGGGTCGCTACACTTTGTATAGTATTAGGAGAACACCGAGCAGCAGAGCAAAGGAGGCCCCATGGCGGGCAGTTTGAGCGAAGTCACCGACAACAACTTCCAGGCCGAGGTCATCGAATCCCAGACCCCGGTGCTGGTCGACTTCTGGGCGCCGTGGTGCGGCCCGTGTCGCGTGGTCGGCCCCGTGCTCGAGGAGATCGCCTCCGAGCGCCCCGACCTGCGCATCGTGAAGCTCAACGTCGACGAGAACCAGCAGACGGCGGCGACCTTCCAGGTGCTGTCGATCCCGACGATGATCCTCTTCAAGGCCGGCCAGCCGGTCAAGACGGTGGTCGGCGCCTACCCGAAGAAGAAGATCGAGGCGGAGCTGGAGCCGGCGCTGGCGTAGTCCTTTATGAGGCTCCGGGTGGGCGGGCCTTAATCCGGGCTGCGCTGGGATGGGTCTCGTAATGCGCTTCCGGCGCGGTGGCGCAGCCGAGGCGGTCAGGCCCGGCGCAGCGCGATCTGAAGCTCCAGGCCGTCGATCTCGGTCTGCTCGGTGTAGTCCATCTCGGCAGGGGATGCCATCTCGGCCGGCGGCGGGCCGTCGCCAAGATGCAGCGCCACCGCGAGCGTCTCCCCCACCAGGTAGTCGCGGTGGGAGGCGCCGGCGTCGAGCAGCGCCGGGTCGCCGGATAGAGCGAGCACGATCCGGTCCTCGACCGCAAGGCCGGCGCTCTTGCGGGCCGACTGCACCGCGTGCACGATCTCCCGCGCGCGGCCCTCGCGGCGCAGGTCGTCGTCGATCGTCAGGTCGAGCGCTACTGCGTGGGTGCCGTCGCGCTCGACGCTGTAGCCCTCGGGGGCCCGCATCGTGAGGATCACGTCCTCGGCGGTGAGCGTGTGCTCGCGGCCGCCGACCGAGATGCCGAGTCCCGTCTCGCCGTTGGTGCTGCCGACCGAAGCCGGGTGAGACGCGCCATCGGTCCCCGTTTCGGCCATCACCGCCGCCGCGACCTGGGCTGGGTCGAGCGCCGCGATCGCCTTGGCGACAAGCGGCATCTCCCTGCCGAACAGCGGGCCGAGGCGGCGGTAGTTGGCATTCACCTCGTAGCGCCCCAGCTCCTCGGCGCCGGCGACGAAGCGCACGCGGCGCACGTTGAGCTCCTCGCGCACCACGTCGGCGAGCCGCTCGATCGCGGCGCGCTCGCGACCGGCGGCGACCACCACGGCCTCGGCGAGCGGCTGGCGCACCTTGATCTTCGCCTGTCCGCGCGCGCCGAGGCCGAGGCGCACGGTCTCGCGCGCCATCGCCATCGCCTCCTCCAAGTCGCGGTCGCGGGCGGGCAGCGCATCGCCCGAGGGGAAGTCGCACAGGTGCACGCTCTCAAGCGTCCCGTCGAGGTTGTCGTAGATCTCGTCGGCGACAAACGGGCAGAAGGGGGCCAGCAGCTTGGCGATCGTGAGCAGGCAGCTGCGCAGCGTGCGGAACGCCGCGGGGTCACCGTCCCAGAAGCGCCTCCGTGAACGGCGCACATACCAGTTGGAGAGCTCGTCCACCAGCTCGGCGATCGCCCGCCCCGCGGCGGTCGCGTCGTAGGCGTCGAGGCGCTCGGCCACGCGCTCGGCTGTGGCGGCGATGCGCGAGAGCGCCCAGCGGTCGAGGTCGTCCTCCGCGCCCGGAGCCGGAGTGCCAGGCTCCTCGGCCGGCCGATCTTCCATGCTCGGATCTCCTGTGGGGGGCTCTGCGGTAAGTCCGCTCAGCGCGTCCTCGTTGGCGTGCGCATAGAGCGTGTAGAAGAAGTAAGTGCTCCACAGTTGCTTGAGGAACAGGCGCACGCCCTCGCCGATCGCCTCTTCGGAGAAGCGGTAGCCGTCCCACGGCTGCTTGGCGGTGAAGAAGTACCAGCGGAAGGCGTCCGCCCCGTACTTGTCGATCACCTGGCCGGGCTCGACCGTGTTGCCGCGCGACTTGGACATCTTCTGACCCTCGCCGTCGAGGATCAGCCCGAGGCACACCACGTTGCGGTAGGGGGCCGTGTCGAACAGCAGCGTGGATACCGCGAGCAGCGAGTAGAACCACCCCCGCGTCTGGTCGAGCGCCTCGCAGACGAAGTCCGCGGGGAAACGGGCGGGGTCGGCCGTGAAGCGCTTGGCCTGCGCCACCAGGCTGTCGGCGCCCACCACTGCCCCCTCCCCCTCCCCATTTTCCTTTTCCTTCCCCTCGTCCTCGCCCGAGAACGGGACGTGATGCTGGGCAAACGGCATCGCGCCGGAGTCGAACCACACGTCGATCACCTCTGGCACCCGTTTCATCGGTTGCGCGCACTCCGCGCAGGGGATCTCGACGTCGTCCACGTACGGGCGGTGGTGGTCGGCAATGGGGGTGCCCGAGAGTTTCTCCAGTTCCGCGAACGAGCCGATCACATGGAGGTGCCCTGCGCCGCAGCGCCACACCGGCAGCGGCGTGCCCCAGTAGCGCTCGCGCGAGAGCGCCCAATCGACGTTGTTGGAGAGCCAGTCCCCGAAGCGGCCGTGCTTGATGTGCGGCGGGTGCCACGCCACGGTCTCATTGGCGGCGAGCATCCTCTCGCGCACCTTTGAAGTGGCGATGTACCAGGAGGGCTTGGCGTAGTAGATCAGCGGCGTGCCGCAGCGCCAGCAATGCGGGTAGGAGTGCTCGTAGGGCTCCACCCTGAACAGCAGCCCGCGTTTGTCCAGGTCGTCGATCAGATCGTCGGTGACACTCGGATCCTTGACGACGCGTCCATCGTACTCACGGCCCTCGTAGCTGCGTACGCGCTCGTCGAACGTGCCGTCTTCCCGTACTGGGTTGAAGAGGCTTTTGGGATCGTCGAGGTGGAATATCCCGTTGCTGGCCGCCACGCGAAAGTCGTCCTCGCCAAACGCCGGCGCGATATGGACGAGCCCTGTGCCGTCGGCGGTCGTGACGAAGTCTGCGGCGACGATCGAAAAGCTGCTGGATCCCGAAGTGGCGCCGTAGGGGCCGTCAAGAAAGATTGGCCCCTCGTACTGCCGGCCGACGAGCTTGCTGCCTGGGAACTCGCTGAGGGTCTTCGCATCCCCCCCGAGCACCCGCTCAACCAGCGGCTTTGCGAGGATCAGCGTCTCGCCGTTGTGTTCCGCTCGCACGTACATCTCCTCGGGTGCGACCGCGATCGCCACGTTGCCAGGCAGCGTCCAAGGCGTTGTCGTCCAGATCAGCAGTGCGTCGCCTTCTTGCAGTGGGGAATCAGGATCGGGAGCTTGGGCGGGCATCCAGACGGGACCTCCAGGCTGCTGCACCACGTCACCGGACTGCTCCTGCGTGGGGAAGTGCACCGGCAGCCGCACATACACCGACCGGTCCACCACATCCTCATACCCAAGCGCCACCTCATGCGAGGAGAGCGCCGTCCCGCAGCGATAGCAGTAGGGCACGACCTTGTGGCCCTCGTACAACAGCCCCCGCCGGTGGATCTCCGCGAGCGCCCACCACACCGACTCGATGTAGCTCTCGTCGAGCGTGCGGTAGGCGTGGTCGAGGTCGATCCAGAAGCCGATTCGTTCGGTGAGGCGGTTCCACTCCTCCAGGTACTCGAACACCGACTCGCGGCACTGGCGGTTGAACTCCTCGATCCCGATCTCGTTCTCGATCTCGTGCTTGCTGTTGATCCCCAGCTTCTGCTCGACCGCGATCTCCACCGGCAGGCCATGGCAGTCCCAGCCGCCCTTGCGCTCCACGCGGTGGCCGCGCATCGTCTTGTAGCGCGGGTAGATGTCCTTGAACACGCGCGACAGTACGTGGTGGGCGCCCGGGCGGCCGTTGGCTGTGGGCGGCCCCTCGTAGAAGACCCACGGCTCCGCGCCCTCGCGCAGCTCGAGCGACCGAGGGAACACCTCGCGCTCGCGCCAGCGCGCCAGCACCTGGAGCTCCAGCGCCGGCAGCGGCTGGTGGGGGTCAACCTTGCGCGGTGGGATCAGGGGATGCCGGGGGGGAGCCGTCACAGGCGGCTCATTCTATGGCGGCAGGGCAGGGCGTCCTCGACGGCAGGCCAGGGCATTCTGCGACGGCGCGGCGAGGGCCGCTATCGCCCGAGGCGCGGCTCGCGCCACATGCTCCAGATCGTGGGGCCGCGGGGAAGACGCAGATCCCCGGTCACCCGGAAGCCGTGGCGGGCATAGAAGTCGAGGTTGCGCTCCACGGCGGTCTCCAGGTAGGCGCCGACCCCGTCGCCGTCGCACCTCTCCAGCACCGGCTGCAGCACGGCCGAGCCGAGGCCACGTCCCTGCACGTCCGGGTCGGTGGCGAGCCTGGAGAGGTACCAGTGGTGCGGTTCGTGGGGATGCCTGCGCTGCATACACGTGAGGCCGAGCGCGAGTCTCGGCAGGCGCGCCAGCAGGCGGGGGCGCAGCAGGCCGCGCGCCATCGCGGCGCTCTGCAGGAGGCCGGTCTGCCCCTGCCCGGGCGGCGTCCACAGCGCCGCGCTCGTGGACTCGGGGGCGACCCACACCTCTTCGTAGGTCAGCAGCTGGCGCAGACGGGCTTGGTTGATGGCTTCGAGCACCGTCGGGCGCAGCGCGCTGGAGCGGCAGGCCCACACCACGACCGGATCGTCGCGAAAGGCGCGCCCGAGCATCTGCGCAAGCGCCGGGATGTCATCCTCGGTGCCCCGGCGGACGATCATCGGGAGTGTGCGATCGCGTGCGCCCCGTTGTGGCTTGGTCGGCTGCCCCAGCGCTCTTTGGAGTGATGGCGCGCCATGCGCCAACCGAGGCGCACCATCGCCGAGGAGGCGTGCTCGGCGGCGGCCACGACCTCCTCGAGCGCCGCCGCGAAGCGCCTGATCTCCTGCTCCTCGACGACGAGCGCGGGCAGCGCCTTGATCACGTTCATGCGCCCCCCCGCGACCTGGCAGAAGATCCGGTGGTCGTGGAACAGCGGCACGGTGACGAGCTGCGCAAAGACCCCGGGCTGGAGCTGCTCGATCGTGCTCCACACCGAGCGCCTGGGGGGGCCGAGCTCGATCCCCCACATCAGCCCCAGGCCGCGCACGTCGCGTACGACCTCGTAGCGATCGACCAGCGGCCGGGTCAACTCCATCAGCAGCGCGCCCACGCGCTCGGCACGCGCCACCAAACCTTCGTCGCTCAGCGCGTGCAGCGTGGCCAGCGCCACCGCGGCGGCGAGATCGTTGCTGCCGAAGGTGGAGCCGTGGCGGATGGCGCGCTTCATGCGGTCGAACACCCGGTCGAAGGCAGTGCGCGAGACGAGCAGCGCTCCGACCGGGACGAACCCCCCGCTGAGGCCCTTTGAGAGGCAGATCATGTCGGGCTCCAGGCCCCAGTGCTCGAGCGCCAAAAAGCGCCCGGTGCGGCCGATGCCGGTCTGCACCTCGTCGCAGACGAACAGGGTTCCGGCTGCGCGGCACAGGCTCTGCACGCCGGGCAGGTAGTCGGCTGGTGGAACGTTGACGCCTTTCCCCTGGACGGGCTCGACGATGAACGCGGCGACGTCGCCGCGGCGCAGCTCGCGCTCGAGCGCATCGAGGTCGCCGTGGGGCACCTGATCGCAGCCGGGTAGCAGCGGCCCAAAGCCCTCGCGGAACTCGGCATGCGCGTTGATGGAGAGCGTTCCCAGCGTGAGGCCGTGGAAGCCGTTCCCCGTGTACAGAATGCGCGGCCGGCCGGTGGCGGCGCGCGCGATCTTCAGCGACGCCTCGACGGCCTCGGCGCCGGTGTTGGCGGGCACCATCGCCGCGACGCTGCCGGGAGCGAGTGCGAGCAGCTGCTCGGCCAGCACGCCGTTCAGCAGCGTCACGCCGAGCTGGGGAAGGTTGGCGGTACGCGCCGCGAGCACGTCCTCGATCGCGGCGATCGCCCCAGGATGGTTGCGCCCAATCACGAACACGCCACTGCCTCCCACCAGGTCGAGGTAGCGATGGCCTTCGGAGTCGATCAGATGCGCCCCCTCGCCTCCCGTCCAGACCCGATCGAAGCCGATCGTGCGCACGATGCGCCCCATCTGGGGATTCAGGTAACGGTTGTTGAGCGCCAGCTCCTCACCGGTGCGGCTGGTGAGGATTTTCCGTATGAGGGTTGGGGAGGCGGCCATCGAGGGAAAGCTACTCGCGGTGCCCGTGGGCTCGGGATCGCGAAGCGCAAGCTCACCGATCGCTCATGCGCGCCCGCGCTGTGTCCCTGGGCCCATGTCTCCCACTGAAGGCGTGCACGACGGGTAGCCGCGGCGCCCCATCTCGCTCCCGAGTGGAAAACAGTTCGGCTCGGGATTCTTCAAGGAGGACGCGGCGAGCCCCGCGCGATCGGGTGGCGGCGACGGGCCTCCGGGATGATTCGAGCAAATGCCCGAAGGCGATCACAGCGCCTCCTACCTCGCGGCGGCCGCGACGCTCGCCCGCGCGATCGACCCCGTCCGGCTGGATCGGATGGCGCGCGGGCTGGCGCGGGTGCGCGAGCTCGGCGGACGGCTGTTCATCCTCGGCGTGGGCGGCGGCGCCGGTCACGCCTCGCACGCGGTCAACGACTTTCGCAAGCTCTGCCTGATCGAGAGCTACGCGCCCACCGACAACGTCTCGGAGCTCACCGCGCGCATCAACGACGAGGGTTGGGAGACGTCGTTCAGCGCGTGGCTGAAGGTCTCCGGCCTCCATGCGCGCGACGCGCTGTTGGTCTTCTCGGTCGGCGGCGGCTCGCGCGAGCACGGCGTCTCGGTCAACCTCGTGAGCGCGATGGAGGCGGCGCGGGCGGCGCGGGCGGCGATCTACGGCGTCGTCGGCGCCCCCGGCGGCACGCTCGCGCAGCTCGCCGACGTGGCGATTCTGCTGGAGCCTCCGCCCGCGCTGCGCACGCCGCTGGTGGAGTCGTTTCAGGCGGTGGTGTGGCACGCGCTGGTCTCCCACCCCGAGCTTGCCCTCAAACAGGGCCACTGGGAGTCGCTCGCCGTGGCCGGTGGTCCCGCGGCGTGAGCGGCTCGGCGGCCGTGTTCCTCGATCGGGACGGCGTGCTCAACGAGCTGGTCTGCGACCCCACCTCCGGTGAGCCGGAGTCCCCGCTGCGGGTGCAGGACGTGCATCTGCTGGCGGGGGCCGCCGCGGCCGCCGCCCGCCTGGCGCGGGCCGGCTTCACGCTGGTGAGCGTCTCCAACCAGCCCGCCGCGGCGAAGGGTCTCGTGTCGGTCGAAGGTCTGCTCGCGGTGCACGGGCGGGTGCTCGAGCTGCTGCGAGGGGAGGGGGTGGAGCTTGCGGGCACGCGCCTCTGCCTGCACCACCCGCGAGGCATGGTGCCCGAGCTGGCCGGGCCGTGCGCCTGCCGCAAGCCTGCCCCGGGAATGCTGCTCGACGCGGCCGCCTCGCTGGGGTTTGACCTGGAGGCGTCGTGGATGGTGGGAGACACCGACGCCGATGTCGGCGCCGGTCGCGCCGCCGGCTGCAGCACCCTGCTGATCGAGCATCCGGGCAGCAACCACAAGCGCCTGAGCGGGATTCAGCCGGATCGCCGGGCCGCCGATCTGGCCGGCGCGGCGGAGCTGCTGCTTGGAGGCGAGTCGGAGACAATTCCGGTTAAGTGAATCGCATATGTTGAGCGGCAGGGTGATCGACCAATGCTCGACGACATTTCCACACGCATATTCGCCGACGGCGCCGACCTCGACGGCATCCTGGCGCTCGCCGCCGATCCGCGCATCGAGGGCTTCACCACCAACCCCACGCTGATGCGCAAGGCCGGTCTGAAGAGCTACGCCGGGTTTGCGCACAGCCTGCTCGAGCGGATCACCGAGCATCCGATCTCCTTCGAGGTGCTCGCCGACGATCGAGCGAGCATCGAGCGCCAGGCGCGGCTGATCTCCTCGTGGGGGGAGAACGTGTACGTCAAGGTCCCCGTCACGACCACCAGCGGCGAGCCCCTTACCGCGCTCGTGCGCGAGCTCTCCGAGGACGGCGTCAAGGTGAACGTCACCGCGCTCTTCACCACCGCCCAGGTGGAGGCGATCGCGGCCGCCGTCGAGCACGGCGCGCCCTCCTGCATCTCGGTCTTCGCCGGGCGCATCGCCGACGCCGGCGTCGATCCGCTGCCGATCATGGCCCGCTCGGTGGAGATCATCGCCGGCGCGCCCCGTGCCGAGCTGATCTGGGCCTCACCCCGCGAGATTCTCAACCTGGTGCAGGCCGACCAGGTGGGCTGTCACATCATCACAATCACCCACGACCTGCTGAAGAAGCTCGACGGCCTTGGTAAGAGCCTCGAGCAGTTCTCTCTGGAGACTGTTCGCATGTTCCATGGCGACGCGGTGGCAGCAGGATTCACCCTCTAGGAGAGCGATGCCAACCGACACATCAACCACTGACTCCACCTCCAACCAGCATCCGCAGGTGAACGGGATGAACCGCGTCTGCATCACCGGCGGCGCCGGCTTCATCGGCAGCAACCTGGCCGACCGCCTGATCGCCCAGGGCGTCGAGGTCGCGATCATCGACAACTTCCGCACCGGCCGGCGCGAGTTCGTGGCGGACGCCCTCACGCGACCGGGGGTGAGACTGATCGAGGGCGACGTGCTCGACATGGACTCGCTCGAAGATGCCTTCGCCGGCTGCGACTGGGTTTTTCACCTGCAGGCCAACGCCGACGTGCGTCGGGGCTTTGAGCACCCGCGGCGCGACCTCGAACAGAACACGATCGCCACCGCCAACGTCCTGGAGGCGATGCGCGCGCAGGGCGTCTCGCGGATCGCCTTCTCCTCGACCGGGGCGATGTACGGGGAGCCCGACGTGTTCCCTACGCCGGAGGACGTCGCCTACCCGATCCAGAACTCGCTCTACGGGGCGTCCAAGGTCGCGGGCGAAGGCATGATCGCCGCGTATGCGACCGGCTACCGGTTCACCGGCGTGATCTTCCGCTTCGCCGCGATCCTCGGCGAGCGCTACATCCACGGGCACCTGCACGACTTCTACTGCGCCCTCAAGCGCGACCCCACACGCCTGCGGGTGCTGGGCGACGGCAACCAGAACAAGTCCTTCCTGTACGTCCAGGACTGCATCGACGCGATGCTGACCGCGGCGGAGCGCCATCGCGAGCAGCCGGGCGCGCACATCTACAACCTCGGCACCGACGAAACGGTGCTGATCCGCGAGGAGGCGCGCACGGTCGCCGAGCACCTCGCGCTGGAGCCGCGGCTGGAGTACACCGGCGGGCGCGGCGGGTGGCTGGGCGACAGCCCGCTGATCTACCTCGACACCACGCGGATCTGCGGCCTCGGCTGGGAGCCGAAGCTGACGATACGCGAAGGAGTGCTGCGCACCCTGCGGTGGCTGGACGCCAACGAGTACGCCTGGTGCGACGAGGTCGCGCAGAGGGTCAGCGGATGAGCATGATCTTCAGTCGTGCGCCGCTGCGGATCTCACTCGGCGGCGGCGGCACCGACCTGCCCTCCTACTACGGCGAGCACGGCGGCTTCCTCGTCTCGGGCGCGATCGACAAGTACGTCTACATGCTCACCCACACGGTCTTCCAGCGCCGCTATCGCATGAAGTACTCAGAGCTTGAGGAGGTCGATGAGGTCTGTCAGATCCGCCATCCGATCCTGCGCGAGAGCCTGCAACGCCACTGGTGCGGCTCTCCCCTGGAGATCGCCTCGGTGGCAGACGTGCCCGCGGGCACCGGGATGGGCTCCTCCGGCGCGTACACCGTATGTCTGCTCAAGGGCCTGGTGATGGCGCGCCACAGCTCGATCAGCCCCGGCGACCTCGCGGAGACGGCGTGCGAGATCGAGATGGGGGTGCTCGGCGAGCCGGTGGGCAAGCAGGACCCCTACGTGGCTGCCCACGGAGGGATCTGCGCCTACACCTTCCACCCGGGCGGGAGGGTCGAGGTCGAGCCGCTCGAGCTCGAGCTCGACGTGCTCAGGCGGCTGCGCGACCAGCTGCTGCTGTTCTACACCGGCGAGGCGCGCTCGGCCTCGCAGATCCTCTCCGACCAGGACACGCGCTCCAAGCGCGGCGATGCGCAGATGCTCGAGAACCTGCACCGCACCAAGGACCTCGGGCGGCGCATTCACCGGCTGCTGCTCGAGGGCGACCTCGAGGGTTACGCGGAGTTGATGCACGAGCACTGGGAGCACAAGCGCGCCCGCTCCCCGGGGATGACCAGCGAGCGTGTCGACCACCTCTACGAGCAGGCGCGGCGCAGTGGGGCGATCGGGGGCAAGCTGGTGGGGGCAGGGGGAGGGGGGTTCCTGCTCGTGTACGCCCGCCGGCCCGAGGACACCCGGCAGGCGATGGCCGCCGCGCACGCCCCCGAGCTGGCGTTCGACTTCGAGTTCGGCGGCGCCTACGCAAGCGAGTACGCATGAGTACGCCCGACCTCGAGTCGCTCCAAGTGAGCACGCCCGACCTCGAGTCACTCCACGTGAGCGCGCCCGGCCGCGAACGAGCACCCATGAGCGCGCTCGGTCTCGAGCGCCTCCACGAGGAGCTCAGCCGCACGCACTGCCTCGACGTGTGGACGCGGGGCGCGATGCTCGAGCGCCTTGGAGCGCTGCAGCGCGACGCCACCGCGCTTGACATCGGCTGCGCCTCCGGCTACCTGCTCGCGGATCTGCACCGCCGCGCGCCGCACGTCGAGCTGATCGGGCTGGACCTGCTCGACAGCGGCCTGCGCAAGGCCCACGCCACGGTCCCCCGGGCGCGGCTGATCCAGGCGGACGTCTGCGCGCTGCCGCTCGCGGACGCGAGTGTGGACGCCGTGCTGAGCGCGAACGTGCTCGAGGACGTGCCCGACGACGAGCGGGCGCTGGCCGAGATCCGCCGCGTGCTGGTGCCGGGCGCGCGCGCCGTGATCGTCGTACCGCTGGGCCCGGGTAACTACGACTACTACGACCGCTTCGTCGGCCACGAGCGTCGCTACGCCCGCGGCGAGCTCGCCCGCAAGGCGCGCCGCGCGGGCCTCGAGGTGCTCGAAGACGTCTATCTCGGGGCGCTGCTGTACCCGGCCTTCTGGCTGGTCAAGCAGCGCAACCGTCGCCGCTACGGACAGCTCCGCGGCGAGGCGCTCGAACGCCGGGCGGTGCGCGACGTCGAGCGCACCGAGGACTCCGCCGTCGGCCGCCTCGCCTGCCGCCTGGAGCAGGGGCTGCTGCGCCGCGGCGTGCGGCTGCCGTTTGGGATCCGCGGCCTCACGGTGCTGGTCGCGCCCGGGGGAAGGTCGTGAGCACCGAGCTGCTCAGCATCGTGGTCCCTGCCTACAACGAGCAGGAGAACGTCGAGCGGGTCTACGAGCGCCTGCGCAACGTGCTCGACGGCCTTGACCTGGAGTGGGAGCTGATCTTCAGCGTGGATCCCTCAAGCGATCGCACCGAAGCGCTGATCCTCGCGCTGCGCGACGCGGATCCGCGGGTGAAGATGCTGAGATTCTCCCGCCGGTTCGGGCAGTCGATGGCGATGCTGGCGGGCCTGGCGGCGGCAGCCGGCGATGCGGCCGTGGTGATCGACTGCGATCTGCAGGATCCCCCTGAGCTGATCCCCGAGATGGTGGAGCGCTGGCGCGAAGGCTACGACGTGGTGTGCGCACAGCGGCGCTCGCGCGTCGGGGAGGGACTCGCCAAACGGCTGATCGCGGCCGTCGGCTACCGCGTGATGAATCGCGTCGCCGACGTCGAGATCCCCGTCAACACCGGCGACTTTCGCCTAATGAGCCGCCGCGTGTTCGAGCAGGTGGTCGCGCTGAAGGAGGTCCACGGCTACCTGCGCGGCCTCGTCAGCCTCGTCGGCTTCCGCCAGACCAGCATCGTCTTCGACCGCGACCCGCGCGTCGCAGGCACGACCAAGTACAGCCACGCGTGGGGATCGTGGGTGGAAGGCCTGAACGGGATCGTCGGCTTCTCCCGCAAGCCCCTGCAGCTGATCTCGTTCGCCGGCACCGCGGTCGCCGGCTTCGCGCTGATGTTCGCGCTCGCCTACCTCGTGCTCAAGGTCGCCGGCCGGCCGTTCCCGGTGGGCAACCCCACGATCGTGATCGCGGTCTCCTTCTTCAGTGGCATCCAGTCTGCTCTCGCTGGGCGTGATGGGCGAGTACGTGGGGCGGATCTACGACGAGTCGCGCGACCGGCCCAAGTACATCGTCGAGTCCAGCTACGGCTGGGAGCAGGATGTGGCCGGCGCAACGCACCCCGAGGCGCGTCTGCTCCCGGCCGCGGCGGCTCGCGCTCGCGTGGCGCGAGGCGAGGGTGAGCGGGGGGAGCCGGCTCGACCGCAGCGCGTCGGCCTGCGCTGAGCGATGCAGCCAAGCGCCCAGCTTCCACCGGTGTGCATCCTCGCGGGGGGGCTCGGCACCCGCCTGGGCGAGCATGTGCGCGAGCTCCCCAAGCCGCTGCTCGAGGTGGCCGGCGAGCCGTTCTTGCTGCACCAGCTGCGCCTGCTCGCCGCGCACGGTGCAAGCGAGGTCGTGCTGTGCGTCGGCTACCGCGGCGAGCAGATCGAGTCGCGGATCGGCGGCGAGCGTCTTGGGCTGCGCATCCGCTACAGCCACGACGCCCCCGGCCTCGACGGCACGCTCGGCGCGCTGCGGCGCGCACGGCCGCTGCTGGGTGAGCGCTTCCTCGTGCTCTACGGCGACACCTACCTGCGAATCGACTACGGAGCGCTCGCGCGCGCCTGGAGCGCGAGCGGCCTGCCGGCGGTGATGGCCGTGCTCCGCAACCGGGGCCGCTGGGACACCTCGAACGCCGTCTACCGCGACGGCATGGTGGTCGCCTACGACAAGCACGCGCCCGCGCCGGAGATGGAGTGGGTCGACTACGGCGTCGGCGGCCTGGAGGCCGCCGCGCTCGACCGGGCGCCGGCCGGCGAGCGCGACCTCGCGGAGCTCTACCGGCGCCTGGCGGCCGCCGGCGAGCTGCTCGGCGTCGAGGCGCGCGAGCGCTTCTATGAGATCGGCACGCCCGCCGCCCTGGCGGAAACGGATGCGTTCCTGCGCGCGCATCCCATTGGGGCGGTATTCGAAGGCGAGCGCGCGTGCGCGGGGGCAGGGTGAGGGAGCGCGCCCAGAGCCTCCTCACCCCCGATTCGGGGCTGCTCGGACAGGGGGTGCGGTATGTCGTAAACGGCTGCACGACGGCAGGCGTCTACCTGCTCAGCACGACGCTGCTCGCGCTCGTGGCGGGTCTGCCCTTCCAGGTGGCGCTTGCGGTCGGGTTCTGCCTGGCGTGCGCGGTCAACTTCACCCTGCACCGCGGCTTCGTGTGGATGCACTACGAGGACTACGCGCTGCCGCTGCATCACCAGTTCGGCCGCTACCTTGTGGTGGCATGCGCGGTGTACGGTCTGACCGCCCTCAGCATCGCGCTGCTGCCCCGTGCGCTCGGGCTCCCCACCGAGGTCGTCTATCTCGCCACCGCGCTGCTGCTGACCCCCGTCAACTTCGTGATCTACCGCAGCGGCATCTTTCACCCCAAGCGCTCGGCGGGGGTCGGTGAGCACGGTTAGCGACGGTGCCTACGATGCAGTGGTGCCCCGCTACCGCGCCCGCATGTGAGGCTGCGCCTCTACCACCACTCCGATGGCGCGCGGGTGGCCTACCGCGAGCTCGGCGCTGGCCCCGCCCTGGCGCTGCTGCATTCGGCGATGCTCTCCCACCTGGAGTGGGAGCCGGTCGTGCGGCGGCTGTCCGAGCGCTTCCGGGTGGTGCTCCCCGACCTGCCGCTGCACGGGGACTCCGAGGATCGGCCTCGGCACCCGTACACGATCGACTGGTTTGCCGAGGTGCTGAGCGGCTTTTGCGCCGACGTGCTCGGTCCGCGGCCGCTGATCGCCGGACACGACATCGGTGCCGAGATCCTGCTGCGCGCAATCGAACGCGGGGGGCTGCGCCCCGCGCGTGCCGTGCTGATGCCCAACCGCCTGCACCGCGCCGAAGAGCACGCCCGGCTGCGCGCCGCCTGGCGGCTCGCCGCTCGTACCGGCTCGCTCCCCGGCGCCGATCGCATGCTCGCCCACGCGGCGCCGATCGTCTTCTCCCCCTCGCTGGGGCTGCGGCTCTCCGCGCGCGGAGAGCCATCCGCGCGCGACCTCGTGCGCCACGCCTTCGCCGACGTCCCCGGCAACCCCAGCCTCGCGCGCTCGTGGGCGAAGTTCGCGCGCCGCTGGCCGCGCGGGCCCCAGACGCAGCTGCTCGAGCTCTACCCGCGCCTTGAGATGCCGGTGCTGCTGCTGTGGGCCGACAGCGACCGCCTGTACCCGCTCGCCGGGGCCGAAGAGACGCTGAAGCTGCTCCCCACCGCGCAGCTGCGCGTGCTGCCTGGCACCGGCTTCCTGATCGCCTATGACGACCCGGTGGGCCTCGCGCGGGAGCTGGTGGCGTTCTGCGGATAGGGATTGGCGCAGCCGGCCGCGGACGGGCGAGCCCTGCCTTTCCTTTGGTAGATAGGGTTGGGGCGAGCGTCGATTCAAGGAGACCCAATGGCAAACGAACAGTTGTGGGGCGGGGAGACCGCCAAGGCCGTCGAGAACTTCCCAATCTCGGGCGAGACGGTGCCGGTCGCGGTTGTGCACTGGCTGGCACGCATCAAGGGCGCCGCCGCCGCCGTCAACGGCGAGCTGGGTCTGCTCGACAAACGGCGCGCCGCGCGGATCGAGAAAGCCGCTGGGGAGATCGCCGCTGGCAGGCACAACGCGCAGTTCCCGATCGACGTCTTTCAGACCGGCTCGGGCACCTCCACGAACACGAACGCCAACGAGGTGATCGCGCGCCTGGCCGGCGAGAACGTGCACCCCAACGATCACGTCAACATGGGCCAGTCCTCCAACGACGTCTTCCCCTCCGCCGTGCACCTCGCCGCGCTAGATGTGGCCCAGAACGAGCTGCTGCCGGCGCTCAAGCAGCTCGAGCGCTCGTTTGTGCGGAAGGCCAAGAGCTTCCAGCACGTCGTCAAGGCCGGGCGCACCCATCTGATGGACGCCGTGCCCGTGACCCTCGGCCAGGAGTTCGGCGGCTACGCCGCGCAGATCGCCCTCGCCCAGGAGCGCATCCAAGCCGCGCTCGTGCACGTCGGGCAGATCCCGCTCGGGGGCACGGCCACCGGCACCGGCCTGAACACCCATCCGCGCTTTGCCGAGAAGGTCCGCGCGCGCTTGAAGAAAGACTCCGGCCTCAAACAGATCGCCGCGCCGCTGGACTCCTTCGAGGCGCAGGCCAACCGCGACGCGCTGGTCGAGCTCTCCGGGGCGCTAAAGGTGCTCGCGGTCTCGCTGACCAAGATCGCCGGCGACCTCGCGCTGATGGGCTCAGGCCCCCGCGCGGGCATCGGCGAGCTCTTCCTGCCGGAGCTGCAGAAGGGCTCCTCGATCATGCCCGGCAAGGTCAACCCGGTGATCCCCGAGGTCGTGCTGCAGGTCTCCGCACAGGTGATCGGCAACGACACCGCAATCACCATCGGCGGCATGCAGGGGCAGTTCGAGCTCAACGTCCGCATCCCGCTGCTCGCGCGCAACCTGCTGCAGTCGCTGCGCCTGCTCTCCTCCACGACGCGGGTGTTCGCCGAAAAGTGCGTCGACGGCATCCAGGCCAACAGGGTGGGGACGGACGCCTCGGCCGGCGGTACGCTCGCCGTTGCCACTGCGCTCAACGGCGCGATCGGCTACGACCAGGGGGCCGCGATCGTGCAGAAGGCTACCGCCTCGGGGCGGCCGCTGCGCGAGGTCGCGCTCGAGGAGGGCGTTGACGCCAAGCTGTATGACGCGACGATCGACCTGCGCAAGATCGCGCGGGGGAATCGGTAGGGCGTGTCTGACGCGGAGCTAAAGTAGGGCCTCTCATTCCCCTTCCCAAAAGGAGACCGCATGTCCCGCTTCGCCACCGTGAACCTGTTGGACCTCGACGATTCCGTGGGCGATCGGGCCCCGGGGATTGAGGGCCGCTTTGCCCGCAAGCACCTGGACTCGCGTGATCTCGGGGTCAGTCTCTTCCGCTATGCGGCGAACATGCGCAGCCCGATCGCTCACAGTCACCGTGAGCAGGAGGAGGCATACATCGTCGTCGCCGGGTCCGGGCGGGTGCTGCTCGACAGCGACACCCAGGAGCTGCGCCAGTGGGACGTCGTGCGCGTGGCGCCCGACGTGGTGCGCGCCTTCGAGGCCGGCTCCGACGGGCTCGACATCCTCGCCGTCGGCGGCCCCAGGCCCGAGGACGGCGACGGCGTCATGGGCGCGGCCAACTGGCCTGACGCCGAGTAGCCTCGGCTTTCGCGACGGCCGGGCCGCCGTGGCGCTCCTGCGCCCCGTTATTTGGGATGCTGCCGAATGTTCAAGGTAGTTCGGGCAGTGGGAAACATCGGTTGCGTTCGGAGATAGACCGCGAATAGGCTGCCTCCGATATTTGTAGCGGGGCGTTTTTCTCGATGCACGGGACGCGCCGCGGCGGGAAACGGCAACCAACGAAAAGGCGGGCGATCGTGGCGAAAGGGATTTGGAGTGGCTCAGGGGAGCACGAGCATGGGTCTCGTCGCCGTCTGCTTGCGGCTGTAGCTGCTGTGGGCGTGCTTTGCGTGGCTGCAGTCGTGCTGGCCGGCGTCGCTTTGGCACTATCCGACGGACCTCACCGTGCTGGCTCTCACCGTTTGCCGGGATCGCAGATGCCAGCAGCAGTGCGGCGCGCGAAGATGGATGCCTCGATGGCGCGTGCGTCGCGGCTCGCGCGGGCACGGTTGGCGCGGCGCCGGCGATGGCTCGAGAGCCCTGGGGCACGCGCCCAGCGTGTCGCGTCGCGCATGGCTTTCCACGGTTTGGGTGTGAGCGCGGCGAAAGGCCTGCTGATGCGGGACTTTGGCTCGGCGGTGCGTGCGGCCGGTGCGGTGGCGTCGGTCTCGCGGGTGACGAAGGCGCCGGTGGTCGGCTTTCTGAATTCCTACAAGGCCGAGATCCGCGGTCCGAGAGGGCCGGCGTACGTTAACTCGGTGCTCCCGCTGGCCCATGTTGTTGACGGTCGCGAGCGGCCTGTGGATTTGGCGTTGAAGAGCAGTGGAGCTGGGTTCGCGCCGGTGAACTCTCCGCTTCTGATCGCCCGTCGTCTCTCCGGCGGCGTGAGCCTTCAGTCCCGCGGTATCGGCGTTGCGATGGAGGGTCAGAACGTTCCGGGGGTGTCCGTGGGGGGTTCCGCGGTGTTCTTCGGTGAGGTCGCCGAAGATGTCGATGCGACGGTGGCGCCTACAGATGGCGGCGTTGAGTTTTTCGCGACGCTGCGTTCGCGGTCGAGCCCGCAGGAACTGCGCTATCGCTTTACGTTGCCCTCGGCTGCCGTGTTGCGCCAGGTGGCCGGTGGCAGCGTTGAGGTGTGGCGGAGGGGTCGCGTTCTCGCGTCGGTGTCGCCGCCGAGCGCCACCGACGCGCAGGGCCAGAGTGTCCCGGTGACGGTCGCGACGGCTGGGGACCAACTCGTTCTTCACGTCGCGCATCGGGCTCACGACTTTGCGTACCCGATCCTGGTCGATCCCAAGATCAACCAGGAACATGAAGCGTCGGCGTGGACTTTTCAAAACGTGGAACTCGTGCCGATCACGGGGGAAGTTATAGTCAACGCCAAAGGTCCGTTCGTCGCCAGGGAAACTCCGGGAGGCATCGAAGCTCCGAAAGAAGCCGAATATGAAGGTCCTAAAGGCAAACGAGCGGGGCGTTGGGTTTGGCAGGGGTCGGTCGGGCACGAGATTACGGCAGTCACAGGGCTATATTCGGACACGACTGTTCCGGAAATCCACGAACGCGAAGCATTTCTCCTTGACGGCTATGTGTACTCGGGGTGTGGTGGCCAGGAAGCCGGCTATGGGGACGGTTACATCGATTTTACTCCCTTTGACTCCAATGCCAAATGTCCCGCTACCAACGAGCTGGAAGTGCAATACGTCGCGTATGGGCTCGAATCACATTACTACCATTACACAGGCTACCTGTCCGTCTACCCGATATGGGTAACGGAAGCAACCCGGTCCGCGTCGGAAGATTATGGGCGGAAGAATCCCGCCGAGCCGAATATACTGCGAGTAAACTGCGGTAATCCCGTCAACTGCGCTACCGGTAACGA
The DNA here is from genome assembly GCA_963791485.1 of uncultured Solirubrobacterales bacterium. GTDB lineage: Bacteria > Actinomycetota > Thermoleophilia > Solirubrobacterales > Solirubrobacteraceae > Palsa-744. The sequence goes on along the minus strand of CAWBSO010000001.1, from coordinate 338,586 downwards.
CTTCTACACCCAAACCGACATGGCGGTTGGGGGGAATCCGGGGCTCGGTCTGACGCGAACATACAATTCTCAGCTTGCTGCAACGCAAACGTCTTCTGGGCCGTTTGGTTACGGGTGGACGGCCTCTTACGGTTCATATCTTTCGCTCGAAAACGTGTATTGCAGTACCGAAGTCTTGCTATACGTATGTTCGCATCTTGCCACGGTCCATCAGGATAACGGGAGTACTGTGACGTTTGAAGAAGGGGCCAAAGGCTGGTCTGCTCGAGGGATTGGGGTGCAGGCGACCCTTTCTGAGAAATACCCGAGCGAAAGCTTTGAATACACGCTGCCGGGTGGGAAGACATTAGATTTCAGTAAAACTGGAGTTCTTACAAGCGAAATCAACGCCAACGGCACTACGACGACGCTCACGTACAACGAAAGCGGCCAGCTGACGAGGGCCGAAGAAGAAGCAAAACGCTCTATCACCTTTGCCTATAACGAAGAAGGTCTGGTTAAGGAAACGACGGGTCCACAGGGCACCGTAAAGTACACCTATGCGTCGGGAAACCTCACGGAAGTGGCGGATCTCGCCAAACACGTCTGGAAATTTGGTTACAACAGCTTCCATGAGTTGACTTCACAGACCGATCCACGCGGTCATACGGTTACAACTGAATACCATGAAGAAAAAGTGATCCGCCAGATAGACGCGCTGGAACGCACCCGGACATGGGAATATACCGCGATAGAATCAGGTACGGAAACAACCGTCACCAACCCTACCGGTGCCGTCACCGTCGAGCGTTACAACTATGCAAATATGCCGACGAGCATCACAAACGCCTACGGGACGTCCGTCGCGGCGACCACGACTTTTGAATACGACCCGCGGTACGATCTGATCGCGGTCACCGACCCGAATAAACACACCGCCAAATATGAATACGACGTGGCTGGCGATCGCACGAGCGAAACCAACCCGCTCGGGGACAAGACCGAATGGACTTACGACAGCCTGCATGAAGTGGCGACGACCACGACGCCGGACGGGGAGAAGACGACGATCAAACGCAACGCCAAAGAGCTTCCCGAAACCATCTCTCGTCCTGCGCCCGGTGGGACACAGACCACCACGTATAAATACGACGCGAAAGGCGATCTGGAAAGCGTCGAAGACCCGTTGAAACGTGTCTGGAAATACGGGTACGACAGCTACGGTGATCGTACGAGCGAAACGGACCCTGAAGGCAACAAGCGGACGTGGGGGTATAACGAAGCGTCCCAGGAGACCTCGACTGTGAGCCCGCGCGGCAATGCCGCAGGCGCCGAACCAGCGCTCTACACGACTACGATCGAACGTGAAGCGCTGGGCCGGTCGCTGGCGGTGACTGAACCGGGGGCCGCCGGCGCCAGCGGCGCGCCGTTGAACAAGACGCTGGCGACGATCTCCGGGGTGGCCCAGGAAGGGCAGACGCTGACTGCGGGTACTGGCATCTGGGGAGGGGCGCCGTCTCTGACCTACACATATCAGTGGGAGCTCTGCAACGCGTCGGGTGGGAGCTGCTCGAACGTGTCTGGTGCGACCAGTTCGACATACGTGCTGCCCGGTGGCGATGTCGGGGACACGTTGCGGGTCGCGGTGACTGCAAGCAACTCGGTTGGCTCAGCGCCGAGCACCTCGGAAGCAGTGATGGTCACGTCCGCTCTGGGCGTGACCTATTCGTCGCAGTTTGGTGCGATTGGTAGTGAAGGTGGTGAGTTCGAGCACCCGGGGGATGTCGAGATCAATTCGCAAACGAGCAGACCAAGATCACCTACCCCAACGAAAAAAGCGTCACCCGGGCCTACGACAAAGACGGCCGCCTGGAAAAGGTCACCGACTGGCTTGAACACAGCACGAAATTCACGTATGACCCCGACTCCGACCTCGCCACGACGGTCTTCCCATCGGGGACGAGCGACGAAGACAAGTACGCTTACAACGAAGCGGACCAGATGAGCGAAGCAAAGATGCTCAAAAGCACCGAAACGCTCGCATCGCTCGCCTACGCCCGCAACAGCGACGGCGAGGTCACATCAACGACCAGCAAAGGTGTCCCCGGCGAAGAAAAAACAAGCGACGAATACGACCCGAACAACCGTCTGACCAAAGGCGGAGCCACTGCCTACGAATACGACGCGGCGAACAACCCTACCAAGATCGCCACTGGGGCCTACAAATATAACGCCGGTGACGAGCTCGAAACAGGCCCAAGCCTCACCTACTCTTACAACGAAGTGGGCGAGCGCACGAAAACAACCCCCAGCACCGGTCCTGCTACAACATACGGCTACGACGAGGCCGGCAACCTCATCTCCGTTGAACGACCCAAAGAAGGCGAAGTCTCCAAGATCGAAGACACCTACGCCTACAACGGCGAAGGACTACGAGCCTCCCAGACCATCTCCGGCACAACCAGCTATCTTGCGTGGGACATGACCGAAGAACTCCCCCTGATCCTCGGCGACGGTACCAACAGCTACATCTACGGGCCGGGCGGGCTACCCGTCGAGCAAATCAACAACACAACCGGAACGGTCACGTATCTGCACCACGACCAGGCGGGATCGACCAGGCTTTTGACGAGCTCGGCCGGAACCGTCACCGGCAAATGCACCTACAGCCCCTACGGCACGCCGACCTGCGAAGGAACCACAACCACGCCGCTCGGCTACGACGGCCAATACACATCGTCCGACACCGGGCTGATCTACATGCGGGCGCGGGTCTACGACCCGGCCACGGCGCAGTTCTTGACTGTCGATCCAGCGGTGTCGGTTACGCGGGCGCCTTACAACTACGCCGACGACAACCCGCTGAGATACAGGGATCGTAGCGGGCTGGGATGGGAAGAAGACCTCGAAGGGCCAGGCGTCCCGAACCCCTGGAGTGAAGCGGAACACGCTAGCGAAGAACTCCTCAGGCCAGGCGTTGAAGCGGTCGAACACGGCGCTGAAAACGCATGGCACGCGATCAACGAAAACGAACAGCAGGGCGACGAAGGCGAAGCCGAGCTACGCACCAGAGAAGCTGAACGCGAGAGCGCGTGTAGCCCAACGCCGCCGGGCTACGACCCCGACACATGGACCAAAGGGCCAGCATCACGGGCTAAAGAGCCGGGCGAAAATTATTTCGATCCTGAAGGTGGAGAGTGGCACTACCACCCGCCGGATAAGTACCACGAAGTTCCGCATTGGGACCACAAACCGCCATTTCCGTGGAACGCTGAATGGGAAAGGATACCCATTCCGTGAGCGATAGTTCGCAGGCGCCGGCTGCTGAGCCAGCGCTGATAACAGGAGACTTTTATCAGGGTACTTATGGGCCGACGATCATTCTGATTGCGGCTGAGTCTGCGGCGTGTGTGTGGCTGCAGGGTGTGTTTCGCGAGTTGGCTAGTGACGGTCGCAGCCGGGTGCTTACAGCAGAGACACGGGTGCAGTTCACTAACGTCGAGTCGGTCGAGATGGTCTGTCGCCCGGACGGGCCGCGTGTCATGCTTAGGTACAGTGGCGATGGTCACGAGCGAGCGTTTGTGTGGTCAGCTACGCCGGATGGGTGGGGATACTTGGCCGAACTAATCCAGCCACTGTGTGATGGTGGAACTGGCCATCATTATCTGGCCGAGGACAAAGACGACGTTGCTCTTATTGAGTTCTCGGTGGGTGAGGAGGACGTTCTCAGCGCTGCCAGGTCGGCCGAACGCCAGGGCTGACGACACGAGCGAGGGTTCGAGCCGAGCTATTGGTTGGCTCTGGGGCCTACCTATGCTGCCCAGCGCTTGGCCTCGTGGCTGAGGAGGATGCTCTCGATGACTGTCTTTACGACGTGTCTCTCGTCGTCTGAGAGGCGGGCGGTGGCCTCGAATTGAAGCCGCAGGTCCTCGTCGGGTCCTCGCTCGTTCTCATCGAAAACTAGCGTATCTGCGCTGACGGACAGTGCGACGGCGAGCTTGCGCAGCACGTCGAGGGTGGGTGAGGAGTCGCCGCCCTCGTAGCGTCGGATCTGCGAGACGTGGATGCCGACGTGCTCGGCGAGCGAGCGCTGGGTCATTTTGCGCTCGTTGCGCAAGGCGGCTAGGCGTTTGGGGAAGTCCATCGCGAGCAGGTCCAGTCCTGTTCGCGTGAGGCTATGGCCTTCCTCGGGGAGCATTCGTCTGGACACGCCTATATGCTATCTCAAAAGACGCGAAATCTCGTCTTGACAAGGTGCGGCTGAGGAAGGCATGGCGCGGATTCCAGAGGAGGTCATTGAGCGGCTGAAGGAGGAGGTCTCGCTTCAGCGGCTGGTCGAGCTGGCGGGCGTGGAGCTGCGCCAGCAGGGCAAAGACCTGGTGGGCCAGTGTCCGTTTCACGAGGATCGCACGCCTTCGCTGGTGATCTCGCCGGCGAAGAACCTCTGGCATTGCATGGGCGCGTGTCAGGCGGGCGGGTCGGTGATCGACTGGGTGATGCGCGCGGAGGGCGTGTCCTTCCGTCACGCGGTCGAGCTGCTGCGCGACGGGGTGGCGCCTTCGGCGCTTGATGGCCGGCGGGCGACGCGCTCGACGGTCTCCAAGCTGCCTTCGCCGTTGCCGATCGGGGCGGGTGAGCGCGAGCTGCTTGACCGGGTAGTGGGCTTCTACGCGCAGACGCTTCGGGAGAGCCCGGAGGCGCTGGCGGTACTTGAGCGCCGGGGGCTGGGCGAGCAGGAGCTGATCGAGCACTTCCGTATCGGCTACGCCAACCGGACGCTTGGCTACCGGCTGCCGGCGAAAAACCGCAAGGCGGGCGCGGAGCTGCGCGGCAAGCTGCAAGCGCTCGGGGTGTTCAGGGCTTCGGGGCATGAACACTTGTCGGGGTCGCTGGTGATCCCGGTGTGCGATGTGGAGGGCGGGGTCGTGCAGCTCTACGGACGCAAGCTGGGCCGCGCTGATTGGAGGGCGGGCACGTCGCGGCATCTGTATTTGCCGGGTCCACGGCGGGGCGTGTTCAACGCGAAGGCGCTCGGCGCGTGTGATGGGGAGCTGATCGTGTGTGAGTCGCTGATCGACGCGCTCACCTTCTGGCGCCACGGGCTGCGGCATGTGACGGCGGCGTTCGGCGCGGACGGCTTCACCGACGAGCTGCACACCGCGCTCACCGAGGCGGGCGTTGGGCGGGTGTTGATCGCGTTCGATCGTGATGAGGCGGGCGAGCGCGGCGCCGCGGCGCTCGCAAAGCGGCTGGGAGAGGATGGGATCGAGTGCTTCCGGGTGCTGTTCCCTGCCGGCCAGGACGCCAACAGCTTCGCCACGCAGGTCGAGGAGCCGGCCGGTGCGCTCGCGCAGCTCTTGCGCGAGGCGGTGTGGCTCGGCGCGGGCGAGCCGGCCGCACGGTTGGCGCCGGCACCTGTTGAGCCCGAGTCTGAGCTTGGCGGCGATCCCCCGGCGCCGGCTCGGGTCGAGCCCGATCAAGGCGACGCTCGAGCGCAGCTCGAGCAGCAGGGCGACACCGAGAACGAGCCGGGCGAGACGAACGACGTCGAGGGTGATCTTTCCTCAGTTGCCAAAGCCGCCGCGCCTTCTTCGCCGCCGCCTTCGTCGCCGGTGCCGCGGGCGCCCGGCGCTCAGCCGGTCGTGAAGTTGGAGGGCGAGGAGCTGCGTGTCGGGATTGAGGATCGCCGCTGGCGCATCCGGGGTTTGGGGAAGGCGTCGAGTTATGAGCTTTTGCGGGTGAACGTGCTTGTTGCCAGGACGCATCCGCGGCGTGGTGAGGTCTTTCACGTCGATTCGCTTGACCTGTATTCGGCGCGGGCGCGCGGCGTGTTCGCGCGCCAGGCCGGCGAGGAGCTGGGCGTGGCTGAGGAGCTGATCGCGCGTGACCTGGGCCGTGTGTTGTTGACGTGTGAGGAGCACGCGGAGCGGGCAGTGCGCGAGGCACAGGCGCCACGCGAGCCCGAGGTCCAGCTTTCAGAGCAGGAGCGCGAGCGGGCGCTGGGGCTGCTGAAAGACCCCGGCCTGGTCGAGCGGATCGCGGCGGACTTCGAGCGTGTCGGGATGGTCGGCGAGCAGAGCAATTGCCTGATCGGCTACTTGGCCGCGGTGTCAAGGAAGCTGGACCGGCCGTTGGCGGTGATCGTGCAGTCAATCTCAGCGGCGGGCAAGTCGGCGCTACAGGAGGCGGTGCTGTCGATGGTGCCCGAGGAGGAGCGCGTGTCGTTCAGTGCGATGACGGGCCAGTCGCTGTTCTACATGGGCGAGACGGACCTGCAGCACAAGGTGTTGGCGGTCGCTGAGGAGGAGGGCGCCGAGCGCGCCGCCTACGCGCTGAAGCTCCTGCAGTCCGAGGGTGAGCTGCGGATCGCCTCGACGGGCAAGGACGGGCAGACCGGGCGTTTGGTGACTCACACCTACACGGTTCGCGGCCCGGTCGCGATCTTCTTGACGACGACAACGATCGACGTCGACGAGGAGCTGCTGAACCGTTGCGTCGTGCTCTCGGTGGATGAGGAGCGCGAGCAGACCCGCGCGATCCACGAGCGCCAGCGCGAGCGCGAGACGTTGGACGGCCTGCTCGCCGAGAACGAGCGCCAGAGTGTGGTGAAGCTCCACCAGGACGCACAGCGTCTGTTGGAACCGCTGGCGGTCGTCAACCCCTACGCGCGGGCGCTGACGTTCTCGGATGCGCGCACCCGCACCCGCCGCGATCACATGAAGTACCTGACGCTGATCCGCGCGATCGCGCTGCTTCACCAGCACCAGCGGCCACGCCGCACCGCTGACACGCCGGACGGCGGGGTGCTGACCTACATCGAGGCGACCCGCGAGGACATTCTGTTGGCCAACCAGCTCGCGCACACGGTCCTCGGCCGCTCGCTGGACGAGCTGCCCCCAGGCACACGACGGCTGCTGTCGCTGATCGAGGCGCATGTCGAGCGCGCCGCCGTCGAGCAGGGCACGGTGCGCGAGCGTGTCCGCTTCACCCGCCGCGAGCTGCGCCAAGCACTCGGCTGGGGCGACACCCAGCTCAAGGTCCACCTGGGGCGCCTCGCCTCGCTTGAGCTTCTGTGGTGCCAGCGCGGCCAGCACGGCGCGCACGTCTATGAGCTGGCCTGGGACGGCCAGCAGGACAGCGAGGCGCGGCTACCGGGGCTGATCGACCCCGACCAGCTCGACGCGCACGCGACGGGCGCCGGCCAGGAGCACGACTACGACCCGGATCGGTCGGGGGTCGAGACGGATCGGTCGGGGCCGGGAACGGATCGGTCGGGGGGCGGTCGCCCCCCGGTCGGGGGCCGGTCGGGGCGTGGTCGGGCCGCGCTGAAGGCAGTCGCGGCGGGCTAAGCGATGGGGCGCCGCGGGCAACGCAATCGGAAAGCGGTGCCCGGCGACCCCGATGACGGCCAGGGCTTCCCGGTGATGGTCGCGGAGTTCTGCGAGGCGCTGATGTTGCGTGGCTATTCGCCGCGGACGATCGAGAACAACCACGTTGCGGTGGCGTTGCTCGCGGGCTGGCTGATCGAGCGTGGTGTGACGCGCCCCTCGGAAGTGACGAAGCCGATGCTCGATGCCTACCAGCGCGCGCTCTACTACACGCGCAAGCGTGACGGGGCGCCGCTGTCGTTCAGGACACAGTCTCAGCGGCTGATCCCGGTGCGGATGTTCTTCCGCTGGCTGGTGCGCACGAACCGCATCCTCTACAACCCCGCGAGTGAGCTTGAGCTGCCGCGCCAGGAGCAGCGCCTACCGCGTGCTGTGCTGAGCGCCGAGGAGGCCGAGCGGGTGCTCGCGCTCCCAGACCTGTCGGACCCGATCGGCCTACGGGATCGCACGATGCTGGAGGTGCTCTACGCGACCGGCGTGCGCCGCTCAGAGCTGGCGGCGCTGAGCGTGTTTGGCGTGGATGTGCAGCGGCGCACGCTGACGGTGCGCCAGGGCAAGGGCCACAAGGACCGCATGATCCCTACGGGTGAGCGCGCCGCGGCATGGTGCGCGCGCTACCTACAGGACGCGCGGGCGAAGCTCGCGATCGAGCCCGACGACGGCACACTGTTCTTGACGGCTGACGGCGTGCAGCTCAGCCTGGGAACCCTGACGTTGCTGATGGGCGACTATGTGCGCCGCTCCGGGGTCGGCAAGCCCGGCGCCTGCCACATCTTCCGTCACACGATGGCGACGGTGATGCTCGAAGGCGGCGCGGACATCCGCTACATCCAGCAGATGCTCGGCCACGCCGACATCACGAGCACCCAGGTCTACACCCAAGTCTCGCTGCGCACGCTCGCCGCGGTTCACGCCGCGACGCACCCCGGCGCCTCAAACCAACCCCGCCGCCACCGCGCCGCCGGCGCCGGCGGTGTGGTCCTGCGCCCGGCCAGCAGCTCGCCGCCGGACACGGCGCAGCACAGCAGCGAGAACGCCGCCGAGGCCCTGCAGAACGCCCTTGACGCTGAAGCCCAAGACGAGCGGCAGGACCTCCACTGCCACGACGGCAAGAGCGCGGCCTGATGACGACACTCAAGAACATCGAACGAGCAGCACGCCGACTACGCAGCGCAGAAGCCCTAGTCGGAGACCTGCGCCTCGCGCTCAAGCAAGAGATCGAACTCGCGATCGACACCACGGACATCCCGACCCACGAAATAGCGCGCGTCGCTGGCCCCTCAAGGCGCGCCCGGAGCGCCGCTTGCGCTGCGCTTCGCGACGCTCCACACAGTTGCACCCAGGGTGCGCCACGGCCCTAACACGGCCCGCTGAGACCCCCCGCGCCAGGCCCCGGCGCTCCACCCCCTGCTGCGCCGCGAAAACCCCCCTGCTGCGCCGTGAAAAAGCAAACAGGCTAGATGCACTGGGTCAGAGCGTGACAGTCCAGGGCCACCCGATCGGCGCGCGATCGGCACGCGCTCGACACAGCAATTGCTGTGTCCGCGCTGTGCCGTGCATCTAGTCTGTTGTGAGTGCGAAGGTGCAGATGCCGGGTGGCGGCGTCGTGCACTGGCGCTCAGATTGGTGTCGTCTCAGCTTGCTGAGACCGTGCTTTCTGGGCCGTGGTGTTGGCGTCCGATCGGCCGGGTTAGGTCCGGGCCGGCGGTGGGCTGACTCATAGTCTGTTTGTCGGCGAAGTGCCTGACCTCAATGCCGTTGTGTCGCCCACCGCCAGCCTGGGATCACCGGCGTGACCTAATAGGAGCGTGGCAACCGCCCCAACTCAGAACTGTCCGCCGGAGGTCCACATTCATCACCTCCAACGAAGGGACCGAACAGGATGATCGTGATCGGAGCGGACACGCACAAGAGCACCCACGCACTCGCCGCCGTCGACGCTGGAACCGGCCAAGTCGTAGGCGAGCGCGAGATCGCCGCGGACGACGGCGGGCACCGCCAAGCGCTTCAATGGGCGCGGCAACTCGACTCGGATGTGGTGTGGGCACTGGAGGACTGCCGGCATGTATCCCACCACCTCGAGCGCGCGCTCGTGACCTCCGGTGAGCGCGTTGTGAGGGTTCCGCCGAAGCTGATGGGCGTCTCGCGCCGCGGGGAGCGCGAGGCCGGGAAGTCCGACCAGATCGACGCACGCTCAGTCGCCCGGGCCGTCCTGCGAGAGGGCATCGACAGGTTCCCTGGTGCGTTCCTGGACGAGGCCGCGATGGAGATCCGGCTGCTGTGCGACCACCGCGAAGGGCACGTCCACGAGATCACACGCCTGACCAACCAGCTGCGCTGGCACCTTGTGATCCTCGACCCCGCACTGGAGGCAAGCATCCCCCCACGCAAGATGGACTACCCCGGACAGCTCGAAAAGGTCGCCAGGCGCCTGCGCAGCATGGACGCCTCCGCGAGGGTTAGGATCGCCAAGGAGCACGTCCGGCGTATCCGTGAGCTCTCACGCGAGGCGACACGCCTCAAGCGCGAGCTGCACACCCTCGTAGCCGCGCACCGCCCCGACCTACTCGCTGAGACCGGGTGCAGCACCATTACCGCCGCGATCCTCATCGGCCAGACCGCCGGCGCCGAGCGATTTCCCACCGACTCGCACTTCGCCCGCATGGCCGGCGTCGCCCCGATCCCGGTGTCCTCGGGCAGAACCGACCGCCACCGCCTACACCGCGGCGGCAACCGCCGCATCAACCGCGCGCTGCACGTCATCGCGATCACCCGCGGACGCTGGGACCCCGCCACACGCGCCTACCTCCAACGCAAGGAAGCCGAAGGCAAGAACCGCATGGAGGCCCTCAGATGCCTCAAGCGCCTCCTCGCCCGCCACTTCCACACCCTTCTCCTACAGCCACCAGCAACCCAGGCCGGCGCTGCCCCAGGGCAGTAGTCGCGCCTGTGGTCATGTGGGCAACCCGCGGGGTTGTCCAAGCCCTGGCGGCGCAGCCGTCAGGGCGCCATGTCCACAGGCGAACCAGACCACCAACAAATCCTCGCAACGAGCGACAATCCCTTGACATAGGAGCAACTGATTCCTGCGCGTCGTTGCGCGTGCAACTGGTGGCGGGCGGCAGGCCGGCTGGCGTGTCGGGCGCGTGCTCTGGCGGGCGTGTCGCGTCAGAGCACGGGGGCGCCTGGTTGCTGCTTGTCGATCGCTTCGCCGAGCTGTTGCAGGTCGGCGTCCAGGGCGCGGAGGAAGCCGAGGAGGGTGTGCCAGCGGATGCCGCGATGTCCGTTCTCGACCTGCGAGACGTAGGTCGCGCCGATCCCCACTTTCCCGGCCAGCTCCTCTTGGGTGAGCTGGGCGTGTTCGCGTAGTTCCCGGAGCGCCTTCCCGAGGGTGCGATAGGGGTCGGTGTCTTGTTCTGCTCGACGGCGCGAGGGGGTCATCGCACACCACGGACTTTACAGTTGGGCTAAGTTGCGGTAGGCTGCCGGACGACCATACAAGTTGGCGCCCGCGATGAGTGGATCACCCGGGCGCCGTGGCACCGAGAGTCTGACCTCCCGGCACGCCAGCCAAGCTACCAGCAGTCCGGTGGCGTGGCTTCCTTGCCTGAGCAGTACAGCTCCCGGGGCCTCCGACCACAAGGAGGAACCCGAAGATGACCAAGCGCAAGATGAGCAGGGAGAAAGAACGGTGGATCGCGGGGCGGGCGATCATGTTGCAGCTACTCCAGCCGCCCGAGGATCACGCGGGGTGGTGGACGCCGGCGGAGCTGCACGAGCAGATATCGGACATCGGCCCGGCGATCGTGGACGCGGAGCTTGCGCGTCTCGCGGGGCTGGGCGTGGTGGTGGTCGATGGGGAGCGGGTGAAGGCGAGCGCGTGCGCGCGTTGCTTGGACGCGCTCGGCTTGATCGGGGTCTGAGGATGAGCGCGCCCGATCCACAGACCGAACCTGTCCAGTTCTACGAGTACGCCAAGCGGCGCCGGGCGCGCGGGCTGGGGGTGCTGCCGCCGCCGTGTGACCATCGCGTCCCGCAGGAGCGCTATGTCGAGATGCTGCGCTTGCGGCTGGTGGAGGGCCTGAAGCTGCGCGAGGTCGGCGAACGCACGGGCGTCGGCCCGGAGCGTGTGCGGCAGGTGCTCGCGCACTACTTCCAGGTGCCGCGCGCACGGTTCCGGGCGCGCGGTGGGCTGGCGCCGGGGGAGCGCCGGCCGACCCCGGAGGAGTTCGAGGAGCACTTCGGGCAGCTCCCCACGGATGGGGAGGGTTGAGCGGTGGCCGTGCTTGACACCTACGGGGCCGAGCGCGAGCTGCTGCTGCAAGCGCTCGGCGAGAAACTGCGCGCCGAGCGCGAGCGGCGGAACGTCTCGCAGGAAACGCTCGCGCGCATCGCCAGCGTCCACCGCACGCACCTTGCCGCGCTTGAGCAGGGGCGGCGCGACCCGCACACATCGATGCTGCTGATCCTCGCCGACGCGCTGGAGGTCCAGCCGGGCGCCCTGCTCGAAGGTCTACCAGTGCCGAGGGAGCGCAAGGCCCCGACGCACTCCAAGAACGGGACCGGGGGCGAGGCGTGATGGTCGAGCATGGCGACGCCTATGCGGCCGAGCGCGCGCGGCTGCTGAAGATGTTCGGCGAGAAGCTGAGCACCCTGCGCAAGCAGCGGAATCTCTCGCAGGAACGGTTCGCGGAAGTCGCCGACCTACACCGCAACGCGATTGGTGTGCTTGAGCGGGGGCAGGGCTCGCCGGGCCTGCTCACGCTGCTGGTCCTTGCGGACGCGCTGGAGGTCCCGCTGGAGGGTCTGACGGAAGGGGTGCCCGTGCCGAGGGAGCGCAGGCCCGCGAGACGCCCGCGCGCTCGCGCGGTGATGCCAGGGGGCGAGATATGACACCGCCCGCAGTCTTGAGAGAACGGCTCGCCATCGCGCGGCGCGGTGGCGTGGGCTTCGATGAGGCGTGGCCCGTGGCGCTCGCGGCAGCGATGAACGCCGTGCAGTGGGAGCGTGATGAGTGGCGGGACATTCTCTCGGGCATGGTCCAGACATGGCGCGCGGCGTGGGAGCGCCGCGACGCCTCAAGCGCGGAACGAGCGATTCTCGCTCTCGCGGAGCCCGGCGGGACACCGCTACCGGAACGGGCGTGCGAGCAGTGCAGCGAGGAGATGCCCGCCGATCGCCACCGCAACGCGCGGTTCTGCTCGGATGGCTGCGCCAAGCGCGCCGCCTACCTCCGCGAAAGAGAGCGAGCGGCGGCATAGAGCCTGGAGCGCTCCGACCCCGGGGGGGCGGCACGACAACGCGCGCCGCGCCCCCCCGCCACGACCCAAGCACCGGCGCTCGCCGCACGCGCAAGGGCCAGATCACGCCCATTGGTCCAGCCCGGGTTTCGAGCGCCGCCACGGGCTCTATCGTCCGGTCTCGTGCTCGCCCAGCAGGAACACGCCCACCCCCCGGCATCCTCTCCCAGCCGCCCAAGCCGCCGCGGCCGGGATCGCTGCGAGGGCTCAGAATCGCGCCGGGGCCTTCATGCCCGCCGCCGGCCCTTGCGCCGGGGGTCGGGGTGCCGGAAGTCCCTGCAAGCGCCGGGGTTGAGTTGCGTTCGGGCGCGGGGTCGTGGCAGGGAAAACATTTCCTGCGAAGGCACGACTACGACCCCGCTCGGGTTTGATGGGGAATACACGAGTTCGGACACGGGCTTGGTCTACCTCCGCAACCGTGTCTACGACCCAGCCACCGCACAATTCCTGTCGGTCGATCCGCTGGAGCAACTGACGAGGGCGCCCTACAACTACGTTGAAGACAACCCGCTCAACGCGAGCGACCCCACTGGCCTCGGGAACTGGCTCGGGCTCGGCATCCCCTCCCCCGGCGAAGTCCTGTTCCCCGGCGGCGGATCGACGCAGATTTGCGCTGGGGGGACCGTTAGCCTTGGCGTGACGGTCAGTGTGGATGAGTGCTACGTGCACACCCCCAACGGCGAAGGCGTCACAATTACGCCAAGCGTCGGGTTCGGCGCGGGTGCGGCCATCAACGGGCATTTCGGTATCGGCGAAAGTAATGCGTGTCGCCCAAGCGAATACGGCGGCCTGTTCAGCCAAGCGGGCGGGAGCGCCGAGTTCGGAACTGGCGGCTACTACAACCGTTTCTCCAGCTTCCCTTACAACGAGTTTTCTGGAGCTAAGCGGGTTGAAGGTTGGACGACTGGCGGCTCTGTCGGTTTGGGCGCCGAGGGTGGGGGCGGAATCTCGGACACCGTGGCGATCCCGCTCACTGGTGGCGGTTCGGGATCATCGGGGTGTGGATGCAGCTAGAGGCAGCGTGAGGCTGGGAGCGGCGGGCTGATGAACGGTGGAGTGGTGCTGTTTATGGTGGTCGGGGCGGTGCTTGCGGTTTTCGCGCGCCCGTTCACGGCGTGGAGCCTTCGCTGGGTTTTCTCGCAGCAGCAACTCGCTGAACGCAACGAGCCTGGCCATGAGCGCCTGCGCTGGTACTACAGGTTTTGCGTGGCGGGGAGCGTTGGCGTTGGCCTTTTCTTCGTTGTGGCGGGTGTCGTTACGCTGTTGAAATAGACGCGCCAGTTACTTCGCGCGGCTTGGGTTATGCGGCCCAGCGTTCGGCCTCGTGTCTGAGGAGGATGCTCTCGATGACGGCCTTTACGACGCGCTTCTCCTCGTCTGTGAGGCGGGTGGTGGCCTCGAATTGGAGGCGTAGCTCGTCGTCGGGGCCTCGCTCGGTGGCATCGAAGACGAGCGTATCTGCGCTGACGGACAGAGCGATGGCGAGCTTGCGGAGCACGTCGAGGGTGGGCGTGGAGTCGCCGGCCTCGTAGCGGCGGATCTGCGAGACGTGGACGCCGACGTGCTCGGCGAGCGAGCGCTGGGTCATTTTGCGCTCGTTGCGCGCGGTGGCTAGGCGTTCGGGGAAGTCCATTGCGAGCAGGTCGATCGGGGCTCGCGGGACGATATGGCCGGGTTTGGGTGCTGTTCGTCGGGGCACGCGATTATGCTATCTCAGAGAACGCGCAATTTCGACTTGACAGGGTGCGGCTGAGGAAGGCATGGCGAGGATTCCCGAGGAGGTCATCGAGCGGCTGAAGGAGGAGGTCTCCTTGCAGCGGCTGGTCGAGCTGGCAGGCGTCGAGCTGCGCCAGCAGGGCAAAGACCTGGTTGGGCTGTGTCCGTTCCACGAGGAGCGCACGGGCTCGTTGGTGGTCTCGCCGGAGAAGAACCTGTGGCATTGCATGGGCGCCTGCCAGGCGGGCGGGTCCGTGATCGACTGGGTGATGCGCGCGGAGGGCGTGTCGTTCCGTCACGCGGTCGAGCTGCTGCGCGACGGGGTCGCGCCCTCGGCGCTGAACGGACGGCGCGCGACGCGCTCGACGGTTGCCAAGCTGCCCTCCCCGTTGCCGATCGGGGCGGGCGAGCGCGAGCTGTTGGAGCGCGTGGTCGGCTTCTACGCGCAGACCTTGAAGGAGTGCCCGGAGGCGCTTGGGGTGCTTGCCAGGCGCGGCCTTGATGATCCGGGGCTGATCGAGGAGTTCCGGCTGGGCTATGCCAACCGCACGCTCGGCTACCGGCTGCCGGCGAAAAACCGCAAGCCGGGCGCGGAGCTGCGCGGCAAGCTGCAAGCGCTGGGTGTGTTCCGCGCGACCGGCCATGAGCACCTGTCGGGGTCGCTGGTGATCCCGGTGGGTGACGTGAACGGCGAGGTCGTGCAGCTCTATGGGCGCAAGCTGCGCGATGAGCTGCACCATCGGGGTTCCTCGCGGCATCTCTACCTGCCCGGCCCGCGCCGCGGCGTGTTCAACGCGAAGGCCCTCGCCGGCTGCGGTGGGGAGCTGGTGGTGTGCGAGTCGCTGATCGACGCGCTGACGTTCTGGCGCCACGGGCTGCGGCACGTGACCGCGGCGTTCGGCGCCGACGGGTTCACCGACGAGCTGCACGCGGCGCTGAAGGACGCGGGCGTGGGGCGGGTGTTGATCGCGTTCGATCGTGACGAGGCGGGCGACCGCGGCGCCGACACGCTCTCAAAGCGGCTCGGCGCCGAGGGGGTCGAATGCTTTCGGGTGCTGTTCCCTGCCGGCCAGGACGCCAACAGCTTCGCCACGAGCGTCGAGGAGCCGGCCGGCGCGCTCGCACAGCTTTTGCGCGAGGCGGTGTGGATCGGCGCCGGCACCCCACCCCAACCTCCACGGCCGGCGCCGGCGGTGGGGTCTGTCGAGCACGAGCAGGTCGGCGCTCAAGCGCAGCTCGAGCAGCCGGACGACGCGAGCGCCGTCGATGGTGCTCCTTCCTCAGCCGCCGAAGCTGCCGGCCCGGCCCGGCCGGCGCCGTCTTCGTTGCCGTCCTCGCCGGTGCCCGCGCCGCCGGGCGCTGCGCCGGTGGTGAAGCTGGAAGCCGAGGGGGAGCTGCGTGTGGAGATTGAGGATCGCCGCTGGCGTATCCGCGGGCTGGGGAAGGCGAGCAGCTTTGAGCTGCTGAGGGTGAACGTGCTGGTCGCCAGGGTGCATCCGCGGCGTGGTGAGGTGTTCCACGTCGATTCGCTTGACCTGTATTCGGCGCGGGCGCGTGGTGTGTTCGCGCGCCAGGCGGGCGAGGAGCTTGGGGTCGCTGAGGAGCTTGTCGCACGGGATCTGGGCCGGGTGCTGTTGACGTGTGAGGAGCACGCGGAGCGGGCGGTGCGTGAGGCTCAGGCGCCGCGCGAGCCCGAGGTCCAGTTGAGCGAGGTCGAGCGGGAGCGGGCGCTGGGCTTGTTGAAAGATCCCGGCCTGGTGGGGCGGATCGTGGCTGACTTCGAGCGGGTGGGGATGGTCGGCGAGCAGGACAACTGCTTGATCGGGTATCTGGCGGCGGTGTCGCGGAAGCTGGATCGGCCGTTGGCGGTGATCGTGCAGTCCACGTCGGCGGCGGGGAAGTCGGCGTTGCAGGAGGCGGTGCTTGGGATGGTGCCGGAGGAGGAGCGGGTGTCGTTCAGTGCGATGACGGGCCAGAGCTTGTTTTACATGGGCGAGTCGGATTTGCAGCACAAGGTGTTGGCGGTCGCTGAGGAGGAGGGTGCCGAGCGTGCGGCCTACGCGCTGAAGTTGTTGCAGTCCGAGGGTGAGCTGCGGATCGCCTCGACGGGTAAGGATGGGCAGACGGGGCGTTTGGTGACGCATACCTACACGGTGCGCGGCCCGGTGGCGATCATGCTGACCACGACGACGATCGACGTGGATGAGGAGCTGCTGAACCGCTGTGTTGTGCTGAGCGTGGATGAGGAGCGCGAGCAGACCAGGGCGATCCATGAGCGCCAGCGCGAGCGCGAGACGCTGGGCGGGCTGCTCGCCGAGCACGAGCGCCAGGCGGTGGTGAAGCTCCACCAGGACGCGCAGCGCCTCCTTGAACCGCTCGCGGTTGTTAACCCTTTCGCGCGGGCGCTGACGTTCTCTGATGCGCGCACCCGCACCCGGCGGGATCACATGAAGTATCTGACGCTGATCCGCGCGGTCGCGCTCTTGCATCAGCATCAGCGGCCACGTCGCACGGCGAGCACGGCGGACGGTGGCGTGTTGACCTACATCGAGGCGACCCGCGATGACATTCTGTTGGCGAACCGGCTCGCGCACGCGGTCCTGGGGCGTTCGCTTGATGAGCTGCCGCCCGGCACCCGCCGGCTGCTCTGTCTGGTCGAGGCGCACGTCGAGCGCGTGGCCGTCGAGCAGGGCACGGTGCGGGAGCGTGTTCGCTTCACCCGCCGCGAGCTGCGCGAAGCGCTCGGCTGGGGTGACACGCAGCTCAAGGTTCACCTCGGGCGGCTCGCGTCGCTTGAGCTTTTGTGGTGCCACCGCGGCCAGCACGGCGCGCACGTCTATGAGCTGGCGTGGGACGGTGCCGGCGAGGGCGAGGCGCGGCTGCCGGGCCTGATCGACCCCGACGAGCTGGACGCGGCCGGTGCCGGCGAGGGGCATGGCTACGACCGCGATCGGTCGGGGGGAAAGTGGATCGGCCGGGGCCGGGAACGGATCGGTCGGGGGGTGGTCGCCCCCCGGTCGGGGGCCGGTCGGGGCGTGGTCGGGCCGCGCTGAAAGCGGTCGCGGCGGGCTGAGATGGGCGCCTGCGGGCAGCGCACGCCGAGGGTGGTTCCGGGCGACTCGGAGGATGGCCAGGGCTTCCCGATCATGGTGGTGGAGTTCTGTGAGCACTTGGCGATCCGGGGCTATGCGCCCACGTCGGTCAAGAATCAGCGCACAGCGCTCGCGCTGCTCGCTGAGTGGTTGATCGAGCGTGGTGTCACCAGGCCGCGTGAAGTGACCAAGCCGATGCTTGATGCCTACCAGCGGGCGGTGTTCTACATGCGCAAGAACGATGGGCAGCCGCTGTCGTTTGCTTCGCAGGGCGCGCGGCTGATGCCGATCCGCTCCTTCTTTCGCTGGCTCACACGGACCAATCGCATCCTCTACAACCCGGCGTCTGAGCTTGAGCTGCCGCGCGCCGAGCAGCGCCTACCCGCGGTGCTCTCGGCCGAGGATGCCGAGCGGGTGCTTGCGCTCCCGGACCTGTCCAGTCCGCTCGGGTTGCGGGACCGGGCGATGATGGAGCTGCTTTACGCGACCGGCATCCGCCGCGCCGAGCTGGCGCGCCTGTCGATCTTCGACCTGGACACCCCTCACTGCACGTTGGCGGTGCGCCAGGGCAAGGGCCGGCGCGACCGCATGATCCCGACCGGCGCCAGGGCGGCGGCGTGGTGCGCTCGCTATCTGGCGCAGGTGCGGCCGGGGTTGGCGATCGAGCCCGACGACGGGACGCTGTTCCTCGCCATCGAGGGCGTCGCGCTCGGCCTGCAAACCCTGACCGCGCTCATGGGCGACTACGTGCGCCAAATCGGCAAGCCCGGAGCCTGCCACATCTTCCGGCACACGATGGCGACGCTGATGCTCGACGGCGGCGCGGATATCCGCTACATCCAGCAGATGCTCGGCCACGCCAACATCACGAGCACCCAGGTCTATACCCAAGTCTCGCTGCGCACGCTCGCGGCGGTGCACGCCGCGACGCACCCCGGCGCCTCAAACCAACCCCGCCGCCACGGCCGCGGCCAGGGTGGCGGAGCGCTCCTGCGGCCCGCCAGCACCCCAGCACCCGGCGCGATGGACGACGGCGCCGAGGAGCTGCGCAAGGCCCTCGACGCCGAAGCCCAGGCCGAGCAGCAAGACCTACGACGGCCAGGCCACCGCAAGCGCCTCTGAGCCCCACGAAAGCCCTCACGGTCCCCTGTGTGCACGGGGTTGGAGGTTGGGTTGTGCGCACGAGCGCGCCCGGGGGGAGTCGCGCAGCGACTGGGCGCGCGATCACCGCGGCGAAGCCGCCCAACATTCCCCCCGGGACTCGGTGCGGCACCGAGACGCACCCGCCGCTCGTGACCGGCCGACACAGCAATTGCTGTGTCCGTACTGTGCCGTGCATCTAGTCTGTTGTGAGTGCGAAGGTGCAGATGCCGGGTGGCGGCGTCGTGCACTGGCGCTCAGATTGGTGTCGTCTCAGCTTGCTGAGACCGTGCTTTCTGGGCCGTGGTGTTGGCGTCCGATCGGCCGGGTTAGGTCCGGGCCGGCGGTGGGCTGACTCATAGTCTGTTTGTCGGCGAAGTGCCTGACCTCAATGCCGTTGTGTCGCCCACCGCCAGCCTGGGATCACCGGCGTGACCTAATAGGAGCGTGGCAACCGCCCCAACTCAGAACTGTCCGCCGGAGGTCCACATTCATCACCTCCAACGAAGGGACCGAACAGGATGATCGTGATCGGAGCGGACACGCACAAGAGCACCCACGCACTCGCCGCCGTCGACGCTGGAACCGGCCAAGTCGTAGGCGAGCGCGAGATCGCCGCGGACGACGGCGGGCACCGCCAAGCGCTTCAATGGGCGCGGCAACTCGACTCGGATGTGGTGTGGGCACTGGAGGACTGCCGGCATGTATCCCACCACCTCGAGCGCGCGCTCGTGACCTCCGGTGAGCGCGTTGTGAGGGTTCCGCCGAAGCTGATGGGCGTCTCGCGCCGCGGGGAGCGCGAGGCCGGGAAGTCCGACCAGATCGACGCACGCTCAGTCGCCCGGGCCGTCCTGCGAGAGGGCATCGACAGGTTCCCTGGTGCGTTCCTGGACGAGGCCGCGATGGAGATCCGGCTGCTGTGCGACCACCGCGAAGGGCACGTCCACGAGATCACACGCCTGACCAACCAGTCTGCGCTGGCACCTTGTGATCCTCGACCCCGCACTGGAGGCAAGCATCCCCCCACGCAAGATGGACTACCCCGGACAGCTCGAAAAGGTCGCCAGGCGCCTGCGCAGCATGGACGCCTCCGCGAGGGTTAGGATCGCCAAGGAGCACGTCCGGCGTATCCGTGAGCTCTCACGCGAGGCGACACGCCTCAAGCGCGAGCTGCACACCCTCGTAGCCGCGCACCGCCCCGACCTACTCGCTGAGACCGGGTGCAGCACCATTACCGCCGCGATCCTCATCGGCCAGACCGCCGGCGCCGAGCGATTTCCCACCGACTCGCACTTCGCCCGCATGGCCGGCGTCGCCCCGATCCCGGTGTCCTCGGGCAGAACCGACCGCCACCGCCTACACCGCGGCGGCAACCGCCGCATCAACCGCGCGCTGCACGTCATCGCGATCACCCGCGGACGCTGGGACCCCGCCACACGCGCCTACCTCCAACGCAAGGAAGCCGAAGGCAAGAACCGCATGGAGGCCCTCAGATGCCTCAAGCGCCTCCTCGCCCGCCACTTCCACACCCTTCTCCTACAGCCACCAGCAACCCAGGCCGGCGCTGCCCCAGGGCAGTAGTCGCGCCTGTGGTCATGTGGGCAACCCGCGGGGTTGTCCAAGCCCTGGCGGCGCAGCCGTCAGGGCGCCATGTCCACAGGCGAACCAGACCACCAACAAATCCTCGCAACGAGCGACAATCCCTTGACATAGGAGCAACAGACTTTTCGGGGGCCAGCAGGCGCGGCGGAGAACGCCAGCGGCGGCGCTGAGGATGGGTCGCGCACCGTTTGGTGCAACTGTGAGGCGCCGCGAAGCGCAGCGAAAGCGGCGCCTCAGGGCGGCCTCGGTTCAGTGCTCTTGCTGTTCTTCGACGGCGGTGACGATCTCGCGCAGGCGCACGTCGAGGGCCTTGGCGACGGCGCAGATCGTGGACCACGATGGGTCAGACTGGCCGAGCTCAAGACGGGCCAGCGTGCCGGCGGTCATGCCCGCGTGGAAGGCGAGGGCTTCCTGAGAGAGACCGCGCTCCTCACGCAGCCGGCGCAGCACGACGCCGAGCGTGCGGTCAGTCGATGCGTGACGGGGCATATATAGAGCGTCGCATATCACCAGCCCCAAAGTCTAGATGCTTTCTCATGGATGACTTGCGATCCATGATTTCTCATGGTAAGGTGCTCCGAAACGAAAGTGCGGGCGCGCCGTGTGACCGGCCGCCCGCGTGGCACCGAGAGTCTGACCTCCCGGCACGCCAGCCAAGCTACCAGCACCACGGAGCGCGGCTTCCTTGCCTGAGCAGTACAGCTCCCGGGGCCTCCGACCACAAGGAGGAACCGAAGATGACCAAGCGCAAGATGAGCAGCGAGAAAGAACGGTGGATCGCAGGGCGGGCGATCATGTTGCAGCTACTCCAGCCGCCCGAGGATCACGCGGAGTGGTGGACGCCGGCGGAGCTGCACGAGCAGATATCGGACATCGGCCCGGCGATCGTTGACACGGAGCTGGCGCGTCTCGCGGGGCTGGGCGTGGTGGTGGGCGATGGGGAGCGAGTGAAGGCGAGCGCGTGCGCGCGTTGCTTGGACGCGCTCGGCTTGATCGGGGTCTGACGATGAGCGCCTACATGACCGAGCGCGCGCGGCTGCTGCTCGCGTTCGGGGAGAACCTGCGCGTCCTGCGCAAGCAGCGGAATCTCGCGCAGGAAGGGCTCGCGGAAGTCGCCGACCTCCACCGCAACGAGATTGGTGTGCTTGAGCGGGGGCAGGGCTCGCCGGGCCTGCTCACGCTGCTGGTCCTTGCGGACGCGCTGGAGGTCCCGCTGGAGGGTCTGACCGAAGGGGTGCCCGTGCCGAGGGAGCGCAGGCCCGCGAGACGCCCGCGCGCTCGCGCGGTGATGCCAGGGAGCGAGATATGACACCGCCCGCAGTCTTGAGAGAACAGCTCGCCATCGCGCGGCGCGGTGGCGTGAGCTTCGATGAGGCGTGGCCCGTGGCGCTCGCGGCAGTGGTGGACACCGTGCAGTGGGAACGAGAGGAGTGGCAGGACGTTCTCGCCAGCATGGCCGAGACGTGGCGCGCGGGATGGGAGCGCCGCGACGCCACGAGCGCGGAACGCGCGGTCCTTGCGATCGTGCTGCCCGGTGGGTCGCCGCTACCGGAACGCGCGTGCGAGCAGTGCGGCGTGGAGATCGCGGCCGACCGCCACCGCAACGCGCGGTACTGCTCGAATGACTGCGCCAAGCGCTCCGCCTACCTCCGCGAAAGAGAGCGAGCCGCGGCATAGAGCCACGCCCATCGGTCCAGCGCGCGCTCTGCTCGCCGCCGCGGGCTCTATCGTCCGCCCTGATGCTCGCCCAGCAGGAACGCGCCGGCCATCCGGCATCTTCCCCTAGCCGCCCAGGCCGTCGCGGCCGGGATCGCTGCCGGGGCTCAGAATCGCGCCGGGGCCTTCAACCCGCCGGCCGGCGCTTGCGTCGGGGGTCGTTGTGTCGGAAGTCCCTGCACACGCCGGGGTTGTGTTGCGTCGGGGCGCGGGATGGTGGCGGGGAAAAGACTTTCGAGCAAATCAACAACACGACCGGGAGCGTCGCCTACCTGCACCACGATCAAGCACGCTCAACCCGCCTTCTGACCAGCTCGACCGGGACCGTCACCGGGAAATGCACCTACAGCGCATACGGAGCCCCGACCTGCGAAGGCACCGCTACGACCCCGCTCGGCTACGACGGCCAATACACCAGTTCGGACACGGGGCTCATCTACATGCGGGCACGTGTCTACGACCCGAGCACGGCGCAGTTCCTCAGCGTCGATCCGCTCAAGGCGGTCAGCGGCGAACCCTACAGCTACGCCGGTGATAACCCGCTCAACTACGGCGACCCGACCGGGCTGCTGTTCGGGATCGAACTCCCCTCCCCCGAAGAAGCCGCCGAAGCAGTCGCCGGCTGGGGCGACAAACTCACCCTCGGCGCGACCAAATGGGCACGCGAAGAACTCGGCGACGAAAACGTCAACACATGCTCAGCCGCCTACCAAACCGGCGGATACGCCGGCCTCGCCACCGCCGCGCTTATCCCAGGCGAGGATGAGGCCGTTGGCGCCGATGAGGGCGTCGGGATCGCAGAGGGCTCCGCCGAACACATTTTCCGTGATGCTGAGGGGCATCTCGCGGAAGACACGCCAGAGAATCGTGCGCTCATCGAAAGCGCCGTTAAGTCGGAGAACTATGTCAGGACAGGCGGTCGCGGCGAGGAATTGTACCGCGAGACGCTTCTAAACGGGACGCAAGTGTGGGCGAAGGTGTTCAATGGCTCCATTACGAATGGGGGCCTCAACCAAGTGCCATTGCCATGAGGCAGGAGGAGTTGTGAGAGTCAAGCTTGGAGATTTGGATGACGTTTCGCTTACCGCTAGTCAAGCGTTTCGTGCAATGGAGAAGTTCATGTCGGCGTACTTCGAGCGGACTAACGGCGAGGGGCCGCTGCGAACGTTGCTTGGAGATCTTGAAATCGAGAGCGACGGGAGTACGACCGATCCAGCGGCTCTCGGCGACTGGCAGGAGTGTGTCAGGGTGGTGCTCGTGGAAGACGGCGACATACGGCCATCCAAAGATTGACATCCAAGGTGGGCAGCAGCATGGGAAGCTACGTTTACGGTCCTGGTGGTTTGCCTTTCGAGCAAATCAACAACACCACAGGAACCGTGTCCTATCTGCATCACGACCAGCAGGGCAGCACGCGGCTACTGACCGGCAGTACGGGCACGGTGACCGGGAAATGCACCTACGGGGCCTACGGGACGCCGACGTGCGAAGGGACCGCTACGACCCCGCTCGGGTTCGATGGGCAGTACACCAGCTCGGACACCGGGCTCATCTACCTCCGCAACCGCGTCTACGACCCCACGACCGCACAGTTCCTCAGCGCGGACCCGCTGGAGGCGTTTACGCGCGAACCCTACAGCTACGCCGGGGATAACCCACTAAACGCGAGCGACCCCACGGGGCTGCTGTTCGGTTTCGAGCTTCCATCCCCGACAGAAGCGGCAGAAGCGGTCGCAGGCTGGGGCGACAAAGTCACCCTTGGCGCCACCAAATGGGCGCGCGAACAGCTGGGCGACGAAAACGTCAACACATGTTCAGCCGCCTACCAAACCGGCGGATACGCTGGGCTCGCCACGGCCGTCCTCATACCAGGAGAGGATGAGGCCGTTGGCGCCGAGGTGGCTGAGGACGGTGCGACCGATCTTGGGGAGCAGCTTACTTTGGATGAGGCTGAAGCGGGTGCTGGCGAGCGGATCATGGAGGGGAAGATCGACGATCCGGCATATCCCGAGGATGAATGGGCGAAGATGTCTCACGTTCACGAATATCCGGATGGCTCGAAAACTGAAATTCACTATTGGGAACACTTCGAAACCGGTACTCGTGAAGGGTTCAAGTTCAAGTGAAGAGGGGCGGGCTCGTAGCCGTCGCGGCTGAATTGGTGCTCGGATTGCTCGGGACCGAGGATCTGTCAAAGGCTGCGGTGTCCGCGCTCGAAGATGGCCTTGATTTGCCAGCCCTTGTGGAGTTGGCCTGTGTGCCCGCGGATGCGTACGAGAGTGAAGTTCGGGTGTTGTTCGAGCGAGCATTGGAGGAGCTGAAATTGGATATGCCTAGTCCCCACGATGCTGTCATGCACCTAGCGCGTGAAACCGCTTGCGATATCGTGGCCGGAACCGTAGCGCCATACGCTGGCGCGAAGAGAATATGGGACCTGGCTCGGCGAGCCCCGACGGAACACAAACACGAGCTTGACCCGTTCATCTATGCGGCGAGCGAGTGGGAAGAGAGGCCGGAGGACCGTATCCACTTTGAGCAAGGCATCGTGAAGGAAGCGCGGACTCTGGTGAGCAGCTAAGCCTTCCGCACTGCGCAACGCTGAGCCACGAGCCTTCATCTACGGTCCACGCGAAATGATTTTCGAGCAAATCAACACCATGACCGGGACCGTCACCTACCTCCACCAGGACCAAGCCGGCTCCACACGCCTCCTCACCGGGTCGAGCGGGACCGTCACCGGGAAATGCACCTACAGCGCATACGGAACCCCCACCTGCGAAGGAACCACCACCACGCCGCTCGGGTACGACGGCCAATACACCAGCAGCGACACCGGACTCATCTACCTCCGCAACCGCGTCTACGACCCCACCACCGCGCAATTCCTGTCGGTAGACCCGCTGGAGATAGTCACGCGGGCACCCTACACCTATGCCAGCGACAACCCGCTTAACGTCGGCGATCCGAGCGGCCTGTGCAATGGCAATCCATTCAGCGAAAGCTTCTGGACGAAAGGCAACTGCATATCGGAAAGTCCGCTCAACCCTGTTCCCTATTACGAAGCAGAGGTTGAATCCTACGAAAACGGTTGCGGGTACTTCGCGTCGGTGACACACGGGCTGGAGGGAGCCGTCGCCGGGACCGCCCTGTTCGCTGGAGGGGAGGGCGAGGATGAGGCCGGCGTCACGGTCGAGGATGCGCTTGCTGGCCTTACGCCTGGTGACAGTCCTGGGGTCTATGTGGTTGACAGCCCGGAGGAGCTACAGCAGATTTATGACGAGCTCAGCAGTGGTGGCAAGCCGACCGGCAGCTCGTATCCGGGGCAGGAAGTTGAGCTTTCAAATGGGACGCGCGTGGGGATACGGGAAACGTCCAGGACCGGCGGCCCCACGGTGGACGTTAACACTGGCAGTGCTCGATACAAGGTTCACGTGGCCGAATGAATCAGGCACTACGCAGCGAGCTGTTGAACAGAGGGCAGTCCGACATGCTCCAGCTAGACGAGATGGCCTCTGTCGCGCGTCGTCATCTCGGTGGATCGCCGAGTGAACCCGACGTGATCCGGGCGACCACGGAGGTAGTAAGTGATCTGCTGGGCTCGGGGTATGCGATCGTGGGCGATGTGGTCAAAGACGAAGGGCTTTTGTGCGTTCAGTCTTGGGGGCTCGGCGCTGACGACACGATCAAGCGCATTGAAGACGAGTGGCGTGCCCTCGGCCGTCCTCCTAATCTCGGCGAGGTGTGCTGGCTCGAACTCACGGACGCTGGCCGCGCGAAGGCGAGAGAGTTGGTTTCGTGATGCGTCGGCGCTGAGTGCCGTCTCTATGCGGCGAGGCGTTTGGCCTCGTGGCTGAGGAGGAGGCCGTTGATGAATCTCTTGACGAGTTGTTTGTCCTCGTCTGTGAGGCGTGCGGTGGCTTCTAGTGGAGCCGTCCGGAAGTGATGCGGCTCATGCGGCGAGGGCGAGGGGCTGGGGTTCGTGACGAGTGATCTTTTTGATCACGGTATCGAGCTTGGCTCGGGTGAAGGTCCATTGGAAGGGTTGGGCGAGCGTGCGGTAGTGCTGGCCGAAATCCATCAGGTGTCTCGCCAACTCGGGGTGGGTGGCGAAGTCGTTGGGCGTGAGGGCCTTGCGCTGCACGATTGAGAAGTAGATCTCGATTTGGTTCAGCCACGAAGCGTGGACGGGGAGGTGAATCAGCCTCGCGTTCGGGTATGCCTCGGCCATCCGCTTGACCGAGGTCTTGCCGGCGTGGCTGGAGCCGTTGTCCACAACCCAGTAGACGGTGCGCGCTGACCGGTAGGGCTCGATTTGCATCACCTGGTCCACGAGCCGTCCGAACGGGACGATCCCGGTCGTCTGCTCGACCCGGTCGAACAGGTTGGCGTGATGCACGTCCCACGCGGCGAGGTAAGCGAGCGTCCCGCCGCGCAGGTACTCGAACTCGACCATCCCCGGCCGCCCCGGCCCGGGCGGGATCGTCTCGTGGGGGCGGCCGAGCGCTTGCAGTTGGGTCTTCTCATCGGCGCTGATGACGTACTCGTCCGGGCGCAGCCGCTTGCCGTCGAACACGCGGGCGTAGAGGTCCAGCGCGCGGCCAGCCTTCTCGGCGAAATCGGGGTCACGCGGAAAGATCCAGGAGCGTGTCTGCCACGGCTTGATCGCGTCCTCGTGCAACCAGCGCCAGATCGTCGAGGCGGACGCCTCGGTCACGCCACGCTCGATCACGAGGCGGTGCAGCTCAACCCGGGAGAAGCGCGAGAGCGGCAGCTCGTGGGTACGCGGCAGCTCGCAAGCGATCGCCTTGACCTCGGCGACCTGTTCCGGGGGGAAAACGACGCGGCCGACCCGACCGCGCTTGATCCTCAAGCCCATCCAGCCGCTCAGCGCAGAACCGGGATCTTCGCCGAGCAACGCTGTCGGGCGAGCAGTCCAGCCGACCGGCGATATCGATGTCCTGCATCCCCTCCGCCGCATACAGGATCACTCTCGCCCGCTGCACCACACGGAACGGCAGCGTGACCGTGCAAGCCCGCCGCTCCAGCTCGACACGCTCCTCCTCAGAGAGTTCGATCACATGCTGGCTGACCCGCGGCACGACACATAATTCCGCGCGCGCACCGCTATCCCTTCCGATAAACCGCAAGACTTGCGGACACGTCTACTAGTGCAACGTTCCCGAAGAGGCTTGTCGATTCGTGCGTTGGTGACGATCGCTCGAACCCCTGCTTTTCGTCGTGGCTGTTGCGTAAAGGGTGCGCCGCGCGGTCGTGGGGTCTCGGTGGTGGGAGATCGCGGCGTTGGTGGGTCGGGTGGTTCTCGCCGGGCGGGGCGCTGCTGAGCCTTTTCAGGTCCCGGCGGGGGCTGTCTGGTGCTTATGGAGCTTCAGGAGGTTGTGGGTGGCGGTGATCAGCCGCCATTCGGAGCGTGCGGCGGATCTTCCTCGGCGTTGGAAGCGGTCGATCCGACGGTTGAACTTGGTGTTCGCGAACACGGGCTCGATCATCACTTTGCGTTTTCGATAGAGCCCGCCGCCGACGTCGGTCTGGAGCACTTGCCGCATGTGCGCGTAAGCGCCACCGTCCCATCCCGGTCTTGTGCCCCGGCGTTTGCCGGCATCGGGCGGGATCAAGATCTGGATTCCCTTGTTGATCACGCCCTCCATCTGCTTTTGATGCCAATAACCGGCGTCCGCGACTACAACCTCGACGGTATCGGTAACACCAGCCCGCTCGAGTTCGGTCTCCGTGGCGTTAACCATTCCTGCCAAGTGCCCGAAATCGGAGGAGTCGACGTTCACCTCAGCAGCGATCACGATCTGCTGCTCGGTCGCGGCCGCCTGCGCGTTATACCCCTGCATGTACCCGCGCGGCGTCTTCACGTTCTTCGAGTCAGGATCGCTCACGTTGACCTTCCCAGCCGGCGTCTCGGGTGGTGTATATGGCGTTGGAGCAGCCCCGAGTCGCTTCCCATCGCTCGCGTGCCCGTGCACCCGGTAAGCCTCATAAGCATCATTCGCGCGTCGCTCAACAGCGAGATCCTCCTCCAGTCGACGCTTTGACTGCCGAAGACGCCCAGGACGCGAACGCGGGATCGGCTCGCCCTCGGCGGCGCGCTTCTCATCCAGGCGACGCTTAGCCTCGCGCAACCAACCCCGCCGGCCCTGGCTCGTCGCGAGCTCCGCTGGCAGCTCATCACCGCGCTTCTCCCCATACTGCTCGTCCTCGAGCCGGTCGGTCTCCGCGGCCTGCTCAAGGATCTCCCTGGCGAGCTGCCCATAGTCACGCGCCGCGTGCTGGGAAGCGTTCGCGTGCATCTTCGTGCCATCGATCGCGACCACCCCGACCCTCACCAGCCCCGCCTCTGCGCACAACTCCAACACCTGGCAGAACAGGTCGGCGAGCGCTCTCTCATGACGCTGGCGAAAACGCGCGATCGTTGTGTGATACCGGGCGCTGATTCGCAGCGATCACGCGGTAAGCGACGTCCTCCACGCACTCACGCTCGATTACCCGCGAGGAGCGCTGCCCCTTGCAGTAGGCGTAGAGCAACAGCGCCAGCATCATCCCCGGCTCATGCGCTGCGCGACCGTGGCCATCCCCACGGTAGGCGCCATAGAACGCCGACAGATCCATCTCATCGACCGTCGCCAACACAAACCACGCCAAATGATCCTCCGGCAGCCACTCCTTCAGACTCGGCGGCAACAACAGCTCCTGCTCACGATCACAAGCTATGAAGTTCTGGGGCATACCCAGATCCTCTTCAACCCGCCGGACAGCACCCTTACGCAACAGCCACCGTCGAAAACGAGCGTATCTGAGCTGACGGACAGAGCGATGGCGAGCTTGCGGAGCACGTCGAGGGTGGGCGAGGAGTTGCCGGCCTCGTAGCGGCGGAGCTGCGAGACGTGGATGCCGACGTGTTGGGCGAGTGTGCCCTGGGTCATTCCGCGCTCGTTGCGCAGGGAGGCTAGGCGTTTAGACGCACAGCGATCGTCGCGTCGCCTCTCAGGTATTTGGGTGGTACGTGAAACGCAATGGCATAGACGACGAACGTCCCGGCAACAGGACCGCAGATCATGGCTCGGCAGACTAGCGGCGACCGTCAGCCCGCCGCCGCAGCGGGTGACCCCGCCGAGTGCTCCCGCGCCCAGCGCACGATCGCGCCTGAGCCGGTCACGACCTCGTCATCGTCGAGCACGAGGATCGGCACTGCGCGCTGGCCGCTGAGCCGCTCGACCTCGGCGCGGTCGCTGTCCCGCGAGGACCAGGTCCAGAACTTCGCGCTGCCGCCCTTGACCTGCTCCAGGTCGTAGGTATGACCCGCGTCGTCGAGCGCCTTAGCCGCCCGGCCGCAGGGATGCGCGATCGGCGCCGGCAGGCCGCCGAAGGAGGTGCCGACGGGGCAGACGTAGAGGACCATCATGGAACCGTATCTGAAATCACACCGCCGGCAGCGCCTTGAACAGCCGCGCCACAGCACGCTCGGCCGGCTTGGGGTGGCCGGCGTAGTCGAAGAGACCCTTGCCGAGGAGACCCTGAATCAGCTTGATGTGACGGTCCTCGGCGAGCACGGAGCCGCCGTAGTAGGTGGGGTTGAGCGCGAAGTCGCGCAGCACCCAGACGAGCATCCCGCTGAGCGCGGGGTCGGCCTCGTAGAGGCGGATGTGCTGGGTGAGCAGATGCGTCTGGAAGGAGTAGCTGCCGGGCCGGCCGGGGCGGTTGAGCGCGTTGCCTTCGGCGCCGAACTCGCTGATCAGAAGGACTTTGCCGGCGAAGGTGGCGTTCATCGCGGCGAGGCGGCTGTTGGTCAACCGGCGCAGCTTCGCGGGCTTGTCGCGCAGGCCCTCGTACCAGCCGGAGTAGTCGGTCTCGGAGACCGCGTCGACGTCGCGGTACAGCGCACCGACGCCGTGGCGCGGGGGGTGCTCACCCCAGACGTCGACCGCGACCATCCGCCCGGGGTCGTAAGCATGCAGCCACGCGGACATCGCTTCGACGTACTGCGCCTGGCCGCCGGGGTGGCCGTTGCCGGCCATCTCGTTGGTGAGGTTCCAGGCGATGATCGAGGGGTGCAGCGCGTCGGCTTGCACCGTCGTGCGCACGTCTTCGCGCGCCCGTTCGGCGAGCTGCGGCGTGATGCCGGTCCAGTCGCCGGAGGGGTCGACCGGGCCGACGCCCTGCCACACCAGGATCCCGGCGGCGTCGAGGCGTTCGAGCATGGTGGCGGGCAGCGGGTGCTGGGTGCGGGCGGCGTTGGCACCGATCGCCTGCAGCTCCTGCACGAGCGTGTCCTCTTCGGCTGGACCTAACGCGTCGCCGTGGCCGGGCGCTTCGAACTGAATCGAGGCGCCGTGCAGCTCAAGCGGCTGCCCGTTGAGGTACATCTTCCCGCCGCCCCACGTGAGCTGGCGCAGGCCGACGTGGGCGGAGTAGCTGCTCTCACCCGGAATACCGAGCGTCAGTTCGTAGAGGTTGGGGCTCCCCGGCGCCCACAGCGCGGGCGTGGGGACGGTGGCGGTGGCGGTCATCGTCACCGTCTGTTCGGCCCCCACGAACTGCGGCGCGAAGGTGACGGGGATCGACTGCCCGGGGCGGCTGAGCGTGCCTTCGGGCGTGAGCGTGCGCGCCGGCCCGTTGTTGTGCACGGCGACGCCCAGCTGCACGGTCGCCTGCGTCGCCGTCGGAGCGTCCGGCGTGAGCGTCGTCTGGATCGTGGGGTCGGAGAGTTCGCTGGCGGTGAGCTCGCGCACGCTGACCGCGCCGTCGAGGCCGCCGAAGTTGAACCACGGGCGGTAGAAGCCTTCGTGGAGCTGCAGCAGCGGGTCGCGCCAGTCCACGCGCACCACCAGTGTGTGCACGCCGCCCGCCAGCGCATCGCGGAATTCGAAGGGCAGGTAGAAGCCGACGTGGGAGCCCAGCGGGCGGCCGTCGATCCACACTTCGGCGAGGTAGTTGGCGAATTGGAATTCGACCGCGTAGGTGCCCGCGGTGGGGGCGGTGATCGTGGTGCGGTACCACGCGACCGACCCTTCGTAGCCGGGCACCGCCCGCTTGCCTTTGACCGGCGCGGGGTTGGCGACGTTGGGGACGCTCACCAACGTGCCGCCGAAGTCGCCGCTGGGCCACCCCCGCAGCTGGCCGAGGTCCTGTGGGTCGGGGGCGAGCGTCCAGTCCGACAGGTCCACGCGCCCGCCCGGGCCTTCGCCGAGTTCGACCTGGCTGGCGCGGCCGTTGGGGCCGTTGAGTTGGGCCTGGCTGGCGCGGCCATGTGGGCCGTCGAGGCCGGCGCTGCTGGTCGGTGCGGCGATCGCCAGCGCCAGCAGCGCGGCGAGACCTGCGATCGCTCTCTTGCCCGGGACGCCTTTGGACACCGCTGTCCATTGTGACGGGCGCGCCTGCCCGGTTCGCAGGTTACGTTGCGGCCTGCACCGCCAGCATCCCCTCCAGCAACCGCCGTGCCCCGCCCTTGGCGAGCGGTTCGTTGAGGTTGCCGCACTTGGGTGACTGCACGCACGAGGGGCATCCTGCCCGGCACGGGCACTCCGCGATCAGGCGGTGGGCGTCGCGGCAGAGCTCCTCGAAGCGCAGGAAGGCGGCGCGGGTCAGCCCGACGCCGCCGGGGTGGCCGTCGTAGATGAAGATCGTCGGCAGCCCCGTTTGGGGGTGGAGATTGGTCGAGAGCCCGCCGACGTCCCAGCGGTCACACATCGCGATCAGCGGTAGCACCGCGATCTGGGCGTGCTCGGCTGCGTGCAGGGCGCCGAGCACCGTCTCCTGCGTTGTCTCGTCGTCGTCGCCGATCGTCGCTCCGCCCTCGGGCACGCAGGTGGCGAGCGCATCGGGGTCGAGTTCGAACCACAGCGCCTGCGTGGAGAAGGAGGTTTCGGGCAGGTCGAGCGTGACCAGGTCGATGATCTGGTGCCCGCCCGCCCCGGAGAGGCGGCGGCGCTGGTAGGCGAGCACGGTGTCGGTGACCGAGACCTCGCCGAAGGAGAGCGAGATCCCGAGCACCTCGCGGCGGTCGAGCACGCTCTCGATCGTCGTGTCGGTGGCGCGCTTGGGCTGCGTGTACCAGTCGCCCTCGAACGGGGTTACCAGCGCCCGGCGGCGTTCGAGGTCGAGCTCGCACACTTCGTAGGAGCGCCCGAGGTGCAGATAGATCGCGCCCTGATGGACGGTCGAGAACGCGCGCGCTGCCTCGGTCGTGCCGAGCAGCTCCCCGGAGGTGGTGTCGACGATCGCGAAGGCATCGAGCGAGGCAGAGCGCAGCGAGACTGCCGCGGCGGGGTACTCGGCGGCGTTGCGGGGGATGTAGGCGGCGGGCGTGTGGGCTGCGGATCTTCGGCGCAGCTGGCCCCGACCGAGCAGCATCTCCGCATAGGCCTCCCAGCGGGGCCCGAGGATCTCGGCGTCGGAACTCGACAGCGGGCCCTCGAAGGCCGCACACAGCAGGTGGGCGAGGTGGATCTGAGGGTTCTCGTGGTCGAGGATCGCGGACTCGACGGGCCGCTCCAGGAACTCGTCGGGGTGGCGGCAGAAGAACTGGTCGAGCGCGTCCTCGCCGGCGATGTACACCGCCAGGCCCCGCCCGCGCCGCCCGGCACGACCCCACATCTGGCGCAGCGAGGCGACGGTTCCGGGGAAGGTGACGACCACGGCCGCGTCGAGCTCGCCGATGTCGATCCCCAGCTCCAGCGCGTCGGTCGTGATTACCGCGCGCAGCTCCCCGCGCATCAGGCGGCCCTCCAACTCACGCCGCTGTTGGGGGGTGTAGCCGGCGCGGTAGGGGACCACGAGGTCGGCGAGGTCCTCATGCCCGCCGGGGTCCTCGCGCCCGCCCTGTGAGGACCGCCGATCCGAGCGCCTTGTCCCACGCCCCTCCTCCCCGTGCCCTGCATCTGCCTGCGCATCACTAGCCTCCCCGCCGAGCTCTTCCCGCACGAGCCGGGAAAGCAGCTCGACGCCCTTGCGCGACTTCATGAAGCAGATCACGCGCGCGCCGTCGCGCACGAGCCGCGCGAGCAGTTCGGCGGCCTCGCCCAGGGCGGAGCGGCGCGCGCCGAGCGTGGCGTCGGTGAGCGGGGGGTTCCAGATCGCGATCTGCCGCCGAGGCGCGGGGGCGCCGTCCTCGTCGATCAGGCCGATCCCCTCCAGGCCGGTGAGCCGCTCGGCCAGCTCGACCGGGTTGGCGATCGTGGCGGAGGCGAGCAGGAAGCGGGGGGAGGTGCCGTAGGCGGCGGCGACGCGGCGCAGGCGGCGCATCACGTTGGCGACGTGGGAGCCGAACACGCCGCGGTAGACGTGCGCCTCGTCGATCACGACGACGGCGAGGTTGGCGAAGAAGTTGGCCCACGATTCGTGGTGGGGGAGGATCCCGAGGTGGAGCATGTCGGGGTTGGTGAGCACGATGCCCGCGCGGCGGCGAATTTGAGTGCGGGCCTCGCGGGGGGTGTCGCCGTCGTAGATCGCGGGCCGCAGGCGATCGCCGAGGCCGAAGCGAGCGAGCGCGCGCGCCTGGTCTTGCGCGAGCGCCTTGGTCGGATAGAGGTAGAGCGCGCGCGCGTGGGCGTCGCGGCAGAGGACCTCCAGGGTGGGGAGGTTGAAGCACAGCGACTTGCCGGAGGCGGTGCCGGTGGTGACGATCAACGGCCCCTCCCAGGCCGCGTCGAGCGCCTGCGCCTGGTGGGAGTAGAGCTGCTCGATGCCCGCGCGGGCAAGCGCCGCGAGCACGTCGGGGTGCAGGTCCGCGGGTGGGTCCACCAAAGTGGCGGGGGTCGGCCCTTCGGAGGCTCCACGGACGAGCCGGCCGTCGGCGCGCCCGTCGTCGAGCAGGGCGCTCCAAGGCTCGATCGTGCGCTCTATCGCCACCGGTTGCGATAGTAGAGCCGATGCGCACCTACCACCACTCGCGCTACTCGGCGCAGCGGATCGCGCGCGAGCGCACCGAGAGCGTGTCGGTGTGCGTGCCGGCGAAGGAGTGCGCGGGGACGGTGGGGAGGGTGGTGAGGGAGCTGATGAAGTTGCGAGACGCGGGGGCGATCGACGAGGTGATGGTGGTGGACGCCGCCTCGGCGGACGGCACCGCGGCCGTGGCGGAGCAGGCGGGCGCGACCGTGCGCCAGGAGGCCGAGCTGATGCCGCATATCGGGCAGGTGCGGGGCAAGGGCGATGCGATGTGGAGGGCGCTGGGGACGACGGAGGGCGAGATCGTGTGCTACTTGGACGCGGACAGCGAGGAGTTCTCGGCGCACTTCGCGACCGGACTCCTGGGCCCGCTGGTGTGCGAGCGGGGCGTGGAGTTCGTGAAGGCGTTCTACCGGCGCCCGTTCGAGCAGGGCGGCGTCGTGCTGCCAGAGGGCGGGGGGCGTGTCAACCACCTCACCGCGCGCCCGGCCCTGGCGCTGTTCTACCCGCAGCTGGCGGCCGTGCGCCAACCGCTCGCAGGTGAGGTGGCGGCCCGCAGGGGTCTGTTGGAGCGGCTGCCGTTCGCGA
Organism: uncultured Solirubrobacterales bacterium; assembly: GCA_963791485.1. Classification (GTDB taxonomy): domain Bacteria; phylum Actinomycetota; class Thermoleophilia; order Solirubrobacterales; family Solirubrobacteraceae; genus Palsa-744. The sequence goes on along the minus strand of CAWBSO010000001.1, from coordinate 304,155 downwards.
CCGGGTATGGCGTTGAGATCGGGATGCTGATCGACGCGTGGAATGCGGTCGGCCTGGAGGCGATCGCGCAGGTCGATCTGGAGGTGCATCGCAACCGCCACCAGCCGCTGCAGGAGCTGACGCCGATGGCGACGACGGTGCTGGCGACGGTCGCACGGAGGTTGCAGCGCGAAGGGCGCCTGGTGGAGCTGGAGGGGGATCTGCCCGACGGCCGCTCCTCCGGCGTTGGGGCGGCGAGCGCCGCCCAGCTGGAGCGCCCGCCGCTGGCGAGCGTGGGGGTCGCCTGAATCGTGAACGGGCAGCGTGTGGGATGCCACGGCGTGGCGGCGAGCGGACGGCAGTGAGCGTGCGTTGCCTGTACCTCGACCTCGACGGCACGCTGCTGGGCAAAGGCGCGTCGCTGTTGCACGACGGCGAGGGTGCGGTGGCGATCGACGGCGTCAGGGCGGTGCAGGCGTGTTTGCGCGCGGGCGTGGAGGTGGTGTTGATGTCGGGCCGGCGCAAGGCGCAGCTGGCGGAGGATGCGCGGTTGCTGGGAGGGAGCTCGTACATCTACGAGGCGGGGGCGTGCGTCGTCGTGGACGGCGAAGAGCACTGGCTGACCGGCAACATGCAGCCCGGCGAGGAGACGATCGCCCAGCAGATCGAGCGCTCGGGGGCGCCGGCGCTGCTGCTGGAGCACTACGCGGAGCGCCTGGAGCACCACGACCCTTGGCACACCGAACGCGAAGTGTCACATCTCTTCCGCGGCCTCGTCGACGCTGAGGAGGCCGACCGGGTGCTGGCTGAGCACGGATACGAGGGGCTGCGGCTGGTGGACAACGGCGCGGTGAGCACGCGCTCCCCGAGGCAGGCGAGCCTGGAGCAGGTGCGCGGATACCACCTCGTGCCGGCGGGCGCGTCAAAGGCGGGGGCGGTGGCGTTCCACCAGCGCGTGCGCGGGTATGCGCGCGAGGAGACCTTCGCCGTAGGCGACTCGCGCGAGGACATGGCGTGCGCGCAGCACGTGCAGACCTTCTGGCTGGTGGCAAACGCCCATCTGCGCGACCCGACGATGGGGGAGACGATCGCGCAGTACGCAAACGTGCGCGTGTGCGAGGCGGCGAACGGAGCGGGCGTGTACGAGGCGGTCGTGAGCGCTCTGATGGAGGGGTAGGGGATCGTCCGCGCGAGTGATGTTGCCACCATTCGCTGGGGGCGGGGCCTCCATGCCCCGCAACGGACGCGTCTACTGCCTGCCGGAGCCCTGCGAGTCGATGATCCCCGCTCGCTTCTCCTCCTCGTAGAGCCGTTCGAGGACGAACGCCTTCAGGAGCGTCTGGTAGCCGGTGTTGTGGAGCGTGGCGAGCGTCTTCAGCCGCCGGAGCGTGAATTTGTCGAAGCGGATCGCGACTGGGATGGTCCGGCCGGGACGGATGGCGTCCTGCATTTTGATGATCTTTTCGCGGCGGAGCTCCTGCTCGTGGAACTCGTCCGGATCGAATCTCAGGCCAAAGGGGGGCTCTCCCGCGCTTTTCTCCGTCGCTTTCGGTTTGTCTACTGGTGGCATGAGCGGTGCGTCTCCTTCGGGAAGTCGGGTGGTAGTTCCAGTGGGAAGTCGGTGGACATGTATTGATGATCGTATATGCGAGGACCCCGGTAAAGTTGTTCTCTTTTAAAAGCGTGTGCGCTATGGTCTACTTCTAAATACTATGGCACACACCTTTAAAAGAGAGAGATATCAACCCCCAGCTCCTCGCCGTCTCTCGCCCGCGCGAGGGCCAGTATGGGAATCAGGTCCCCGGCATTCGCCGCCATAGCCGCCGCCAGAAGCCCGGCTGTGGCCGCCGGCGCCAGAGTGCAGGCGGCGGCACGGTGGCGCGCACGAGCGCGACCCACTCAGGCAGCGGCAGCTCGCCGGAGATCAGGCGGCCGAGGGCGCTGGTAATTGGTGCCCGCCCACCCCAAGCCCTCTCACCCGGCGCCTGCTCACCCCGTGTCCGTTCACCCGGCCCATCCCGCGCCTGCTCGCCCTGTACCAGTTCGCCACGCCCACCCGACGTCTGCCCGCCCGCGCGTTCCAGCGCCCGCGCCAGCAGCGGCACCGACTCGAGGGCCTCCACCGCCTGGCCGATGCGGGCGGGGATCTCCGCGGCCGGCACGCCCGCCGCGAGCAGCTCGCCGGCGCGGCGGTTGCGGCTCTCGGGGGCGAGCGCGGTCGCCACCAGGTCGCCGGTGCCGGCCAGGCCGATCATCGACTCCGGCCGCGCCCCCAGGGTCTCCGCGTAGCGCCACACCTCCGCGAAGATGTGCCCCGCCGCGGCGCCCGCGGCGTTGAGACCCTGCGCTTCGGTGGCCCCCGCGGCGAGCGCCGCGGCGTTCTTGGCGGCCCCCGCCAGCTCCACCCCGAGCGGATCGTTGGAGCGCTCGCACACCACGCCCGCGCGCGTGAACACCTGCGCGAGCTGGCGGGCGAGCTCCTCGTCATGCGCGGCCGCAACCAGCCCCGCGCCGGCGTGCACCATCTCCTGCGCGTGCGCCGGTCCTCCCAGGCACGCCACGCGCTCGGCCCCGAACGCCGCTTCGAGAACGCTGGTCGGTGGCGCGCCATCCGGCGGGACGAGGCCCTTGGCCACTGATACCACCGCTGTGCGCCGCCCCAAGCCGGCCTCGCGCAGGCCCGCCACGACCGGCCCGAGCTCCTGCGAGGGCACCGCCAGAAACACGTAGTCGGCACGCGCCACGCCCGCCGCGGCGGGCTCAATGCGCAGCTGCGCGGGCAGCTCCACACCAGGTAGGTAGACGTGGTTCTCGCGCTGCTCCTCCAGCGCATGCGCCTGCTCGGCGGTGCGGGTCTGCAGCGTCGTACGCAGGCCGCCCCGTGCCAGCAGCACCGCGAGCGCGGTGCCGAACGAGCCGGCTCCGATCACCGTCGCCCGCTTGGCCCCCGGCGTCGGCAGCGAGCGCGCACGGGGAGAGCGGGTGGCTGCAACCTCGGTCCCTGGCGCCGGCCCCGGCGTGGGGGTAGGCTCATGCATCGGTGAGCGAGCCTAGTGCAAGCGTTGGCGATGGGGGTCGAGCATGACGGCGACGGTGGCCGGCGTCCCCGCGTGGCACAACTGGGCCGGCGACGAGCGCTGCGCCCCCGCGGCGATCGAGCGGCCCACCTCGATCGCCGAGATCGCCGCCGCGCTGGAGCGGGCCGCCGCGCGCGGCCAACGCGTGCGGGTTGCCGGTGCGGGGCATTCCTTCAGCGACATCGCGCTGACCGACGGGTGCCTGCTCAGGCTCGACCGCATGAGCAGGCTGCTGGAGGTCGATCGTTCCAGCGGCCTGGTGCGCGTGCAGGGGGGTATCACGATCCACGCGCTCAACGCGCGCCTCGCCGCGATCGGGCTGGCGCTCGAGAACCTCGGCGACATCGACGTGCAGAGCATCGCCGGCGCGATCTCGACCGCCACGCACGGCACCGGCGCGCGGCTGCGCAACATACCCTCGCAGGTGGCGGCGCTGACGCTGGTGCTCGCCAACGGCTCCACCCTGCACTGCTCCGAGGACGATCCCGAGCTGCTGCGCGCCGCACGCGTCGGGCTGGGCGCGCTCGGCGTGGTCGCGGAGGTGACGCTGCGCTGCGTGCCCGCCTTCCGCCTGCGCGGCCTCGACGCCCCCGCCCCCCTGGAGCGGACGCTCGAGCGCTTTGAGGAGCTGGCGCTCGCCAACGACCATTTCGAATTCTACGTCTTCCCCCACGCCCGCACCGCGCTGACTCGCACCAACAACCGCACCGAGGAGCCGGCCCGTCCGCGCGGCCGCGCGAGCGCCTACGCGGGCGACGTGCTGCTCACCAACCACGCCTTCGGGCTCTGCTGCCGCCTCGGCCGGCGGATGCCCGCCCAGATCCCCCGCATCAACCGGCTTGTCACACGCCTGGCGGGCAGCAGCCGCCGCGTGGACCGCTCCGATCGGATCTTCGCCAGCCCCCGGCTGGTGCGCTTCACCGAGATGGAGTACGCGCTCCCGCGCGAGCGCACGGTCGAGGCAGTGCGCCGCGTGCTCGAGCTGGTCGAGAGTCGCGCGCGGGGGAGCGGACATCGGGACGGCTTCGCCGTGCCCTTCCCGATCGAGGTGCGTACCGTCGCCGCCGACGACGCGCTGCTCTCGACCGCCGCCGGGCGCGACAGCGGCTATGTCGCGGTGCACATGTTCGAGGGGATGGAGTGGGAGCCCTACTTCCGCGCCGTCGAGGCGATCATGGACGAGCTCGGTGGCCGACCGCACTGGGGCAAGCGCCACTTCCAGACCGCCGCCACGCTGCGCCCGCGCTATCCCGAGTGGGAGCGCTTCCAGGCGGTGCGCCGGCGGCTCGACCCCGAGGGCCGCTTCGCCAACGCCTACACCGACCGCGTGCTCGGCCCGGTCCACCCCGCCAACCTGCCTCCCGCCGGCTCTGACCCGGCGCCAACGGCGGCGGCGGGGTAGGAAGACCGAAGCCGGTGGACACTCGCCTTCGACCGAAGCGGGGAGACACTCGCCTTCGGCTCGCATCCCCCGTTCGGCCAGCATCCCCGTTTCGGCCAGCCCCAATGCGCCTGTTTGCAAACCCACCGATCGGCGATCACGGGATCACTGATCGGCCAGCGCAGATGCGCCCCACATGACCCCGCTCTCCGACGACGACGCGCTCGATCGCCTCGAACGGGCGACCGCCTCGCTCGATCCCCCGTTCGCGGTCGTTGACCTCGACGCCTTCTGGGCCAACGCCGCCGACATGGAACGCCGCGCCGCGCCCAAGCTGATCCGCCTGGCGAGCAAGTCGGTGCGCTGCCGCGCGCTGCAGCAGCGGGTGCTCGCGCGGCCCGGCTTTCAGGGGACGCTCGCCTACACCCTGCCCGAGGCGCTGTGGCTCGCCGAGCAGGGGTTCGAGGACGTGCTCGTTGCCTACCCGACCGCTGATCGCCGCGCGCTGCGCGAGCTTGCGCGGCTCACCGCCGAGCGGCCCGAGGCACGCATCTCGATCATGGTCGATTCGCTCGCGCAGCTCGACCTGCTCGACGCCGCCACCGGCGGGCGGGCGGGCTCCGGTCGAGCGCCCGTGCGCATCTGCCTAGAGCTCGACGCGGGGCTGTGGCTGCTGGGCGGGCGTGTGCGTATCGGCGCTAAGCGCTCCCCCGTGCACACCCCCGCGCAGGCCGCTGCGCTCGCCCGCGTGATCGTCGCCCGCGAGGGTGTCGAGCTGGTCGGGATGATGGCTTACGAGGCCCAGATTGCCGGGCTCGGCGACGCGCCGGCGGGGCCGGGCGCTGCCGCTCGGCTGCGGGCGGGTGTGGTGCGCCGGCTGCAAGCCCTCTCCGCGCGTGAGCTCGCCGCGCGCCGTGGCGCCGCGGTGGCGGCCGTGCGCGCCGTCGCCCCACTGGAGCTCGTCAACGGCGGCGGCACCGGCAGCCTCGAAGGCACCGCGCGCGAGGCCGCCGTCACCGAGCTCGCCGCCGGCTCGGGGCTGTACGGGCCGGGGCTGTTCGACGCCTACCGCGCCTTCGCACCCCGTCCCGCCGCGCTGTTCGCGCTGCCCGTCGTGCGCCGCCCGGGCCCTGGCGTGGCCACCGCGCTCGGTGGCGGCTACCTCGCCTCCGGCCCCGCCGATCGGGCGCGCCTGCCCCGGCCCCACCTGCCCGCCGGCCTGCGCCTCGATCGCCAGGAGGGCGCCGGGGAGGTGCAGACTCCGCTGCTCGGCGCCCCCGCCGCCGCGCTCGCGGTCGGCGACCGCGTGTGGATGCGCCACGCCAAGGCGGGCGAGCTGTGCGAGCGCTTCGCGTGCCTGCACCTGATCGAGGGCGACCGCGTGGTCGAGGAGGTCCCCACCTACAGGGGAGAGGGGCAGTGCTTTCTGTGAGCTACACCGTAGCCACACCGCTTCCGCCTCCCGCTCCTGCCGGAAGAAAAGCAAGAGGGTAGGGACTCACAGCCGCCGGCTAGGACTACGCTGGGACGAGCGGCCCCGGATCGGCTGCGCGTTGGTTGATCTCCGCGCCCTGGACGATCATCGGGAAGCCTTCTGTACCGAGCGGTGCGACTTGCAAGCTGCAGTAACGGTCGATCTGCGTGACGATGAGGGCCACCTTCTGGTACAGCTCCCCAATGCTCCCGCCGGTCAGTACGATGTCGATCTCGATTGACGGCGTCTCGAAATTGGCGCTTGCGGAGGCGCCGTCCGTGATTTCGAGCGCGTACTGCTCAAGGACACGCTCGACCTCCATGGTTGCGTCTTCCAGGTCGGCTCGGGTCACAGGCCTGGCGGGTGCCAGGCGGAGAATTGCCTCCATTTCGATCGTCTGGCCGACCTGAGGTGCCGTTGCCATCGTCCTTATTAGGATACCTACACGTTCAAGCCGCGGCGCTTGAGAGCTGAGAGCTTGTTGTCATATGTCCGCGATCCGCTGGGTGTCGAGGGGATCGGCACCATGCTGTTGTCGTTGGGTGGCCAGCACTTGACATGGTTGTTTCCGGCTCGTTCGCACCACCAGCCCTGCTCCCAGCACATCCGGACGAGCTTGTCCATGTCTCTGTTTGTCTGTTTCGGGCGCTTGGCATCGGGGTTCGCAACACGCTTCGGATGCATGGGCCTGACCCTAAAGTATTGCTCGACGTATGCCAACGCTTTAGGCGGAATCCATCTCAGCCTCGACCAGAGGTAGAGATATTGGTGCAGTTGGTCCTACACCAACCCCGCCAGTTTCTCGCCCGCTCTGCGCAGCGCTTGCGTGTCGCGCGCCTGAAGGACGACCTGTAGGTCGAGGATCCGCGCGTCGAACAGGCTCAGGTCGTTCTCGCCGGCCACCGCGTATGCGGGCACCCCCGCCTGACGGGCGCGCGTTGCGATCTCGAAGGTAGGGCTGCCCACCACCGTGCGCTCGTCGAGGCGCTCCGCCCCCACCACCACGGCGCGGGCCGCGCGCATCCGCGCGTCGAAGTCGATTGCCTGCAACAGCTTGCTCACGTCTGCGGGGGAGCTCGACGTGGCCGGCAGGTCCTCTGTCGTGGGAGTCGGCTCGATCGGACACAGATCGACCCCCAGCGACGGGTCTCCAGCCTGCAGTCCTCGTCCGATCGCCGCCCCCGCACGCTCCGCGGTCAATCCTTCGCCGAAGGGCTCCACTGCGATGAGCACGGTACGTGGGATCACGGTCCGGCATCCTTACAGGCATGGCTGAGAAGAAGGAGCACGTCACGATCGAGGCGGCCGGCCGGGAGCTGCGGGTCTCAAGCCCCTCCAAGGTCTACTTCCCGCAGCCCGGCTTCACCAAGCTCGACCTGATCGGCTACTACGTTGAGTGCGCCGAGGCCGTGCTCGTGCACCTGCGTGAGCGCCCCACCGTGATGAAGCGCTGGGTGGACGGCGTCGCCGGCGAGCCCTTCTTTCAGAAGCGCGTCCCCAACAACGCGCCGGAGTGGCTGCAGACGACGGTCGTCGAGTTCCCCTCCGGGCGCACCGCCCGCGAGCTCGTGGTCAACGACGCTGCCCACCTCGTGTGGGGCGCGAACCTGGGTGTGATCGACTGGAACCCGTGGCCGGTGCGCCGCGCCGACCCCGACCACCCCGACGAGCTGCGCATCGACCTCGACCCGCAGCCCGACATCCCCTTCGCGCAAGTGCGCGAGGTGGCGCTCGTGGTACGCGAGGTGCTCGAGGAGCACCGGCTGCGCGGCTTCCCCAAGACCTCCGGCTCACGCGGGATGCACGTGTTCGTGCGGATCCCCCCCGAGCGCAGCTTCCTCGAGGTGCGCCGCGCCGCGCTCGCGCTCGCGCGCGAGGTCGAGCGGCGCCTGCCCGGCCGCGCCACCTCCCGCTGGTGGAAGGAGCAGCGCGAAGGCGTCTTCATCGACTACAACCAGAACGCCCGCGACCGCACCGTCGCCTCCGCTTACTCGGTGCGTGCTGTCGCCGACGCGCGCGTCTCCTGTCCGCTTCAGTGGGACGAGGTCGCCGACGTCGAGCCCGCCGAGCTGCGCCTGGACACCGTCCCCGCCCGCCTGCGCGAGCGCGGCGACCCCGCCGCCGAGATCGACCGCCACCCCGGCTCGCTCGACTCGCTGCTGGAGCTCGCCGACCGCGACGAGCGCGAGGGGCTCGGCGACGCCCCCTGGCCCCCGCATTTCCGCAAGCAGCGCGGCGAGCCGCCGCGGGTGCAGCCTTCGCGGGCGCGGGTGGCCGAGGGGACGTCCGGGTCCTCCGCGGACGGCGGATCGAAGTCCTGCCCCGGCGCCAGCCCGCCGGCGGGCGAGGAGTCATGACCCTCCCCCTCACACCCCCGCTGCAGCCCCAGCTCGCACTCTCCCGCAAGGCGCTGCCCGAGGGGGAGATCTACGTCTACGAGATCAAGCTCGACGGCTTCCGCTGCCTCGCGTTCGTGGACGGCGAGGATGTCTTCCTGCAATCCCGCAACGGCCGCCCGTTGGGGCGCTACTTCCCCGAGCTGCGCTTCCCCGCCGGGCACTACGTGCTCGACGGGGAGATCGTCGTCCGCGGCTCAGAGGGTGGCGCAGCCGGCCGCAGGCCGGCGAGCCGGGCCCCTCTTCATCAATGGTCCGGGCGCGAGGACTTCGACGCGCTCGGCCAGCGCATCCACCCGGCCACCTCGCGCATCGAGCTGCTCGCGCGCGAGACCCCCGCGGTGTACGTCGCCTTCGACCTGCTCGCCCGCGACGACGACTCCCTGCTGGAGCAGCCGCTCAGCGCGCGCCGCACGGCGCTCGAAGCGCTGCTCGCCGAACCTCGGTTTGAAGGTGCCCCGATCGAGCTGATGCCCACCGCCAACACCGCCCGCGAGGCCGAGCGCTGGCTGCAGGGCGCCGAGGGCGCGATCGCCAAGGAGCGCGCCGCTCCCTACCGGCCGGGGGAGCGCCGGGGGATGTTCAAGGTCAAGCGCACCCGCACCGCCGACGCGGTCGTGGTGGGGTGGCGCCCGGGCAAGGAGCCCGACACGGTGGGCGCCCTGATCCTCGGGCTCTACGACGGCGATGCCCTGCGCGTCGTCGGCCACTGCTCCGGCCTCACCGCCGCCGAGAAGCGCCGCCTCGTCGGCTTCCTCGCCCCGTACGAGACAGGCGAGCGCGGCACCGCCGACCCCAGCCGCTGGAGCGCGGGGCGCAACCTCGAATGGGTCGCACTGCGCCCCGAGCTGGTGCTCGAGATCGACTTCGACCACATCTCCGCCGGGCGCATCCGCCACGGGGCCAAGCTGCGGCGCTGGCGCGAGGACAAGGACCCGCGCCAGTGCACGTTTGATCAGCTTGTAGCTTGAGGGCCGAGGCTCGGGAGCTACTCAAACCGTTCGCGGTAGATGGTGTCCAGACGATCGAAGAAGGCGTCCGGCGAGTGATTGCTGTCGTAAGTCACGATCTCGTACGGCTGCTGGTCGAAATCTATTTGCGAGCACGACACAACCTCAAACCTCTCGGGGACATCATCCGGATCTCCCCGGTTACTTGCCCGGTTAACGCTCTCAACAAGTAACTCGAACCAATGGTCGGCGCGGCCGTGGAGCTCTTCCAACCGCGCTGGAGTCAAGCCTCCGGTATTGGCGGTTTTCTTGTTTGTCGCAAGGCTCTCATCGCGTCGAGACATCATGAACAGATAGCCCAGAACCGCCTTCGGGAAGGCGCGATGCAGGCTGACTGCCTCGCCCAGCAGATCGTCAACCCGGTTTGGCACTGTCCCAGCGTGGTTCGATATGATCGACTTGCACGAGATACCCAGGCGGGGTTCTCCCTCGACCGTCAAGCCGACATCCCAATACTTCATTCGGTATGCGCCAGGCATTGGCACCTCAATACGAGCGCTATCGAGACCCCGTTTGCGGAGCTCGTTGCAACAATAGAGCTGTATCGCCTCCTGTCGGTTGCTTGCGCGGGCAGGGCGCGCGCGAAAATCCACCATTGCGTCGACAAGATCCACAAGTCCATGTTTCAATATGGACGTAGTTACTCCTCTAATCGATCCCTCGGCAACGATCCTGCCGATCACGTGCTGCCAAGGCCTCAACGACCTGTATCGGCAGTCTACGCCGCGGCGCTTACACGCTGCTCTGATGCCTGCTCACGAATTTCGCGAACGACATGGACCTTGGCATTAGGTTCACATTTACCACTGAGCCGCCGCTCAATCATATCCATGTATACGGGCTCCACCTCGACACCGATCGAATGCCGCGAACTTTCCAGGGCTGCGAGGTTAGTCGTGCCGGATCCAGCGAATGGATCGAGGACGGTGTCACCCACAAACGAAAACATCCGGATCAGCCTATCGGCAATCTCCTGTGGGTAAGGTGCGGGATGCCCGCGGGTGCTGGCGCCGCTGACTTTCCAGATAGGTGTGAACCATTGCTCGTAGTCGTCGGTGGAAATGTGTGAGCGCCGCTCCATCTGAGGCGTTGGTTTCCTGTAGCCACCGGGCTTTCGCAGGAAGAGAATATGCTCAAGATCGTTCTTGACGATTCCGTTTGGAAGGTTCGGCTTACCGAGGAAGCGGGCGGAGCTCGAAGCCTCCAGCTTGATGTTCGCCACCTTGAGCCATCGGATCGGCGTCAATGCATCCAAGCCAAAGCTTCGCGCACGAACCTGAATGTCGGCTGACAGCGGCAGCACGTAGTGCCTTCCGCCTTTACGGCGAGACACGCATATATCACCGACAACGCAGCAGATGCGCCCGCCCGGCACCAGCACGCGGGCGCATTCGCTCCACACCTTGTCAAGCTCATCGAGGAACTCCTCGTAGTCGTCGATGTGGCCGAGTTGGTTAGGGTGCTCCTCGTAGCGCTTGAGGTTGCCATAAGGTGGACTGGTCACAACGAGATGCACAGACCTGTCCGGTAGGAAGCGCATCTCGCGGCTATCGCCCTGGTAGATGAGGTGCTGGGTTTGCTCGACCATCGTAAACAGAGCATATGCCGGCGACCGGCGGCACCCCTCGCCGCGCACGTGGGTCAGACGCTGGACTCCGGTAGGCTCTCCTGGTGACGAGCGACGCGGCAACCGTGGGGGAGGAGGAGTACCTGCAGATCCTCTTCTGGCTGCAGGAGGCCGGGCTGCCGATGACCGGCGCCAACGTCGCGCGCGCGATGCAGCTCTCCGCGCCGACGGTCCACGAGATGGTGGGACGCCTGGAACGCGACGGCTACATCACCCGCGGGCAGAGCCGCACGATCGCCTTCACCGACGACGGCGCCGTGCAGGCGGAGAGCATCGTGCGCCGCCACCGCCTGATCGAGCGCTTCCTCACCGACGTCCTCGGGGTCCCCTGGGACGAGGTGCACGAGGAGGCCGAGCGCCTCGAGCACGCGATGTCCCCGGTGCTCGAACAGCGGATGCTCGCCGCGATCGGCAATGCCACCACCTGCCCCCACGGCCACCCGATCGTCGCCGGTGCCCGCGAAGCCGGCGTGCCGCTCGCCGACGTGCAGGTCGGCGCCGCGGTGCGGGTGCTGCGCTTCGAGAACGAGGCCGAGGACCTGCTGCGCTATCTCAAGGACTCCGGCCTGGAGCCGGGCCTGCGGGGCACGCTTGCCGCCCACGACCGCCGCGAGGTCGTCGTGGAGACCGCGGACGGCCACCGCTGCGCGCTCACCCCCTCGGTCGCCGAGACCGTCTCCGTGGTCGCCGACCCCTCGCCGCCGCCGCGCACCGCGCTGCCCGAGCAACTCGTCTTGGGCCAGCAAAGGTACGGCAGGTGAGCTACACCGCTGCGGGCTGCAGCGAGCGGTAGGCCGCAGCCAGGCGGGCGACGCCCTCCTCGATCTGCTCCGGCGTGACGCCCGAGTAGGCGAGGCGCAGCGTGTTCTCGCCGCCCTCGATGAGGAAGTCGGTGCCCTTCACGAACACCACTCCCAGCTCGGTGGCGGCCTTGTGTAGAGCCGCGACGTCGGTGCCTTCGGGCAGCGTCACCCACATGAAGTAGCCGCCCTCCGGGGTGACGAACTCGGCCTCGGGCAGCTCGCTATGCAGCGCCATCTCGAGCGTGCGCACGCGCTTGGCCAGCGCCGTCCTGACGGTCTCGATCGAGCGCTCCAGCGCGCCCGAGGCGCAGAACTCGTACACGATCGATTGCGCCACCATGTTGGGCGAGATGTAGGTGTTGGTCGCCAGCCGCGCGATCGCCGCGATCAGGTCGGGCGGCCCCACCAGGTAGCCGACGCGGATGCCAGGGCACACGGTCTTGGAGAACGACGAGGCGTACACCACGCGCTCGGGGTCCAGCGAGAGCATCGTTGGCCGCCGCTCGCCGCTGAAGCGCAGATCGACATAGGGGTCGTCCTCGAAAACGGTGAACTCGTGCGCCGCCGCCAGCTCCAGCAGCGCGCGGCGCTTCTCCACGGAGAGCGTGTAGCCGGCGGGGTTCTGGAAGTTGGGGATGATGTGCGCGAGCTTCGGGCGCACCGCGGGCTCGGAGGATCCGCCGAGCAGCGCGGCGAGCGCGTCGATGTCGATGCCGTCCGTCTGTAGCTCCACCGGGTGCACGCGCGCGCCGCGCTCGCGCAGCGACAGCAGCGTGCGGTCGTAGGTCGGGCGCTCGACCACGACGTCGTCGCCCTCTCTCACCAGGTGGTCGAACAGGAACGCGTCCGCCTGCATCGAGCCGTTGGTGACCAGCACGCGCTCCGGCGCCACTCCGTGGCGCTCGGCGATCCACGCCCGTAGCCGCAGGTAGCCGACCGAGGTGCCGTACGCGGTGCTCCCCGCGGGGTCGTTCGCGAACGCGCGCGTCGCCGCCTCGCGCAGGCCCTCGACGTCGACGATGTCGAGCGAGGGTGCTCCGCGGGCGAAGGAAATCGAGGGGTCCGCCATCGCGGAGAAGCTTACTCAGGTTTCGTCGAACGTCAGCAGCACGCGACCGTCCGCGACCTCGCGGACGCTGAAGCCGCTCTCGACCGTTCGGCGCAGCTCGCGCACCAGCGCCACCGGCGCCGCCAGTCGCACGTCCACCACCGCGTGGCTCGCCTCGAAGCGGCGCACCGACGCCTCGACCACGTAGGGGAGGCTCGCCAGACCCCGCTCGAACGCGCTCACCGAGGCAATATCGTAGAACGGCCCCACGCCCAGCTCGACGCGGCCCTCGAACAGCATGTCCTCCGGCGACTCGGGTGCCGCCGGAATCTCCTCCGCGATCGGTTCGACCGCCGCCGGAAGATCCTCGACAGGCGCGGGGCCTGTTGCGGTCGGAGTCGATGTTGACGTCAACCCCGACATCACCCGGCCCAGCAGTGCGTCGTACTCGGCCGCCAGGTCCCGCGCAAAGCGCTCCAGGCGGTCGCGGAAGCGCCGCAGCTCCGCCAGGCTCGCCAGCTGTGCCTCGCTCGGGCGGGGACGCTCCTGCTGTGCGGATTCCCCCCGTGGCTCGCTCTCCCCGGAGGACTCGCTCGGGTCGGCGGGCTCCCGCGAAGGACGTGGTCGTGCCGACTCGGGCGGTCTCATGAACTTCATCGGTTGCCCTGCTCCGGCGGGCGCAGGTGCGACCGGTGCCGGCGGCGCAATCGGTGTCGGTGGTGTCGGCGGCTCGAGTGCCTCATCCACCAGCCTCCCGCCCGCCGGCGCGGGCGCCTCGGTCGCGTCCGGAGGAGTTGCGCTGGGGACCTCTCGGCGCCTACCGATCGAGCTCAGCTCGCTCTCCAGCTCGCGCAGCTTGCGCTCGAGCTCTGCGAGTGTGCCCGTAACGTCGCCCGCTTGCGGGGCTGCGTCACCCGGTGTGCTCGGTCCGTTGGGGAAGGTGTCGGTCATCGATCTCGGGGAAGCGGTCCGCCATCCATCCTACTCGGGCATGACCGGCGCTTACACGAGCCCTGGGCCGCATGTTGCGGTTCTGTTTCAGCCGCGCAGGATCTGCACAGCCAGCTCGGCGACCTCGGTGGGGGTGCGTCCCACGCGCACTCCCCGCTCCTCCAGCGCCTGCGCCTTGGCAGCCGCGGTGCCGGAGCTACCCGACACGATTGCTCCCGCGTGGCCCATCTGCTTGCCTGCCGGCGCCGTGAAGCCGGCGATGTAGGCGAGCACCGGCTTGGTCACGTGCTCGGCGATGTGGTCCGCCGCCTCCTCCTCGGCCGAGCCGCCGATCTCGCCGGCCAGCACGATCAGCTCGGTCTGCGCGTCCGCCTCGAAGAGCTCAATGATGTCGACGAACGACGACCCCGGCACTGGATCCCCGCCGATTCCCACGATCGAGCTGTTGCCGAAGCCGGCCTGTGCGATCTCGTTGCCGATCTGGTAGGTCAACGTGCCCGAGCGCGACACCACGCCGACGTTGCCCTCCTTGAAGAACGACGCTGGAATGATGCCGACGTTGGCCTTGCCCGGCGAGAGGATCCCCGGGCAGTTCGGGCCGATCAGGCGGGTGTCCGGGTGATCGCGCTTCAGCGTGTTGTAGACGCGCAGCTCGTCGTGCGCCGGGATGCCCTCGGTGATCGCGATCACCAGCGCCACGCCTGCCCCCGCGGCCTCGAGGATCGCGTCCGCCGCAAAGCGCGGTGGCACGAAGATCATCGCCGTGTTCGGCTGCGTCTCGCGCGCCGCGTCCGCCCAGCTGTCGAACACCGGGATCCCCTCCACGTCCTGACCGCCCTTGCCCGGGGTCACGCCGCCGACGACATTGGTGCCGTAGCGACGGTTGTTAAGCGTGTGGAAGGAGCCCTCCTTGCCCGTGATCCCCGCGACCGCCAGACGGGTGCTCTTGTCGACCAGGACCGACATCAGCTCTGCCCCTTCGCCAACGCCACGACCTTCTCCGCGGCCTCGTTCATCGTCTTGGCGGCGTACACGTTCGGCAGCGCCGCCTGCTCGAGTAGCTCGCGCCCCGCGACATCGTTGGTGCCGTCCAGGCGCACGACGAACGGCACGGCCGGTTTCAGCTCCTCGAATGCGGCGATCAGCCCTTTCGCCACCTCGTCGCAGCGGGTGATCCCGCCGAAGATGTTGAACAGCACCGCCTTCACGCGCTCGTTGGAGAGGATCAGCTCGACCGCCTGCTTGATCTTGGCCGCGTCCGAGCCGCCGCCGGCGTCGAGGAAGTTCGCGGGGCGCCCACCGGCCTGCGCGACTACGTCGAGCGTGGACATCACGAGGCCCGCGCCGTTGCCGAGGATGCCGATGTCGCCGTCCAGCGCCACGTATTGCACGCCCTGCTCTTTGGCGCGGCGCTCGATCGGATCTTCGTTCTCGGCGTCTGAGAGGCCCTGGTTCTCGGGGTGGCGGTAGAGCGCGTTGCCGTCGAGGGAGACCTTCGCGTCGAGCGCCTTGACCTGTCGTTCGGGGGTGACGATCAGCGGGTTGATCTCCGCGAGCGTTGCGTCCTCCTGCATCCACACCTCGTACAGCGCCACCAGCGCGTCGGCGACGCCCGCGACCACGTCGGCGTCGGCCTGTCCGTCGGTGGCGATCTTCACGGCCTCCTCGTGCGATAGACCCGCCAGTGCGTCCACGTGGTGGCGCACCAGCTTCTCCGGGGTCTTCTCTGCCACCTCTTCGATGTCCACGCCGCCCTCGGTGCTGAACATCACCAGCGGCTGCTTGGCCGAGCGGTCGAGCAGCACCGAGGCGTAGTACTCGCTCGCGATGTCGCTGGCGTGCTCGATCCACAGCTTGCGCACGGTGTGGCTGTGGATGTCCATGCCGAGGATGTTGCCGGCGTGCTCACGCACCTGCCCCTCGTCGTCGGCCAGCTTCACGCCCCCCGCCTTGCCGCGCCCGCCGATCAGCACCTGAGCCTTGACCACCACCGGATAGCCCACCGCCGCGGCGGCAGCGACGGCGTCCTCAACAGTCGTGACCACCTTCCCGGGGGAGACGGCCAATCCGTGGCGGGCAAACAGCTGCTTGCCCTGATACTCGAGCAGGTCCATAGGCGGCGCGGGACTCTAACTGAAAAGCAAGGCGCCCGGCTCGGCGGCCTTTGAGCGGGAATGGGGAGTACAAGCGGAATGGGAGTACAAGCCTAAAAGGGAGAGGGGAGGGGGTCCGAGGGGGAGGGGGGAGGGCTGGCCCTCCCCCCTCCCCCTCCATGAGGCTGACCGCGCGGTCAACCCCGGGCGCGGCATAATGCCCGCGCGATGCCTCTGCCCAAGAACGTCACCTTTGTCACATTCGATGTGTACGGAACGCTGATCGATTGGGAGAGCGGCGTCTACGACGCGTTCGCCAAAGAGGCCGAGCGCGATGGCATCACGCTCGACCGCGCGGAGCTGCTCGCGCTCTTCCACGAGATCTCCCGCGAAATCGAGGCCGGCTCCTACGAGCTCTACGCCGAGGTGTTGCGGCGCACCGCCCTGGAGATCGCCAAGCGCCTCGACTGGCCACTTGAAACCTCGCGCTCAGGCTTCCTGCCCGACTCGGTGCAGCGCTGGAAGCCGTTCAAGGAAACCCCGATCCAGCTGCAGAAGCTTGCCAAGAAGTACAAGCTCGGCCTGCTCTCCAACATCGACGACAAGCTCCTCGGCCAGACCCGACGCCACATCCCGATCGACTTCGACCTCGTCGTCACCGCCCAGCAGGTGCGCTCCTACAAGCCCGACCTCGCCCACTTCACCGAGTGCGCCCGGCGGATCGGGAGCAAGAAGGGGTGGGTGCACATCGCCTCCAGCCACCACCACGACGTCGAGCCCTGCCTCAAGCAGCGCGTCCCCGTGATCTGGGTCAACCGCAACAAGCAGACGCTCGACCCCTCGCAGAAAAAGCCCACCGCGGAGGTCCCCAACCTACGCGAGGCCGCGAAGCTGCTCGGCGTCGCCTGAGACACCGTGCGGGTGCTCGCCCTGCACCCGGACGTGCTGGTGGCGACCAGCGCGATTTGGCAGACCAACTGCGTCGTGGTGCGGGGGGGCGAGGAGACCTTCGTCGTAGATTCGCCGGTCCTGCCGGCAGAGCTCGACACCCTACCCACGCTGCTCGAACAGGCGCAGTTTCCCGCCCCTAGCGGGCTGCTCGCGACTCACGGCGACTGGGACCACCTGCTGGGCTCGCTCGCGTTCGCGGGGGTGGCGCTGGGTTGCGCGCAGAGCACCGCCGAGCGGATGCGCGCAACTCCGGGAGCGGCACAACGCGAGCTGCGCGCGTTCGACGAGCAATACCTGATCGAGCGCCCCCGGCCCCTCGCGCTGGGCGCCGTTCAAGCGCTGCCCGTCCCGGGGCGCTGCGGGTTGGGCGAGCGCGAGCTCGAGCTGCACCCGGCCGAGGGGCACACCGAGGACGGGATGGCGCTCTGGGTTCCGTGGGCACGGGCGCTGCTTGCCGGCGACTACCTCTCCTCTGTTGAGATCCCAACGCTCTGCGCGGAGACGGAAGCCCTGTCCAGCTACATCGCCACGCTCGAGCGGCTGCGGCCGTTGGTCGTGGCCGCCGAGCACGTGGTTCCTGGCCACGGGCCGGTGCTGGACGCCGCCGATGCGTTGGCGGTGCTGGAGGAGGACCTCGCCTATCTCGCTGCGCTCGCCGCGCGCGGCGCCGAGGCCGAGCTTCCCCGCGGCCGGCGCAGCGCCTTCCAGCGCGGCCTGCACCGGGAGAACGCGGCCCGGGCTACTGGGCTCCCTTACGGAAGAGGATGATCGCGGCGTCGTATGCCATCCGTCCGTTCCCCGGCAGGAAGCGGGTGTGCCACTCGGTGATCCCCGCATCGGCGAGCAGAGCGCCGAGCCGGTTCAGGGAGTAGCGGTTCATCTGCATGTGCGGGTAGGACCAGTCCCTTCCCCGCAACAGGTTGAAGACGTTGTACGCAAGCGGAACGGTCTTCATCGTCCAGTGAAACAAGCCTGCCGTTGGAGAGGTGGCCCGCAGTGTCAAGTGGATCGATCCCACGCCCCCCGGGCGCAGTCCGCGAACGAGCTCGGCGAAGATGCGCTCGCCCTCGCGCACGGGGATGTGCTGGAAGACCAGGTACGAGTGCGCGAGGTCGTAGGCGCCGCTCAGCTCCTGCAGCCTCTCGGCTGGCACCCACTCGACGTTGCGCACTCCCATGCGCGTGGCGTTGCCGTCGGCCTCGCGCAGCATCGAGGGCGACACGTCCACCCCGTAGACGTGCTCGCAGCGCTCGGCGAGGGGCAGCGTGAGGCGCCCCACGCCGCACCCGTAGTCAAGGGCCCTGCGGCACTCGAAGTCCGGACCAGCCAGGGAGTCGATCGCTCTCAGCAGCTCGGCGACCTGCCGGCGGCCGGTCGCGAAGAAGCGCTCACGCGTCGCGGCGTCGAGCCGGGCGCGGTGAAAGCCCGGCGCCGACAGCACCCCGTAATACGGGTCGCGCGCGCCGTACAGCTCCCACTGCCTGGCCGAGTCGTAGACCATCGACGCCCTCGCCTCAGCCGTAGTAGCGCGAGATCACGAGCAGCCCGCTGAAGATGTCGTGTGCTAGCACGAGGCATACGATCGCGACCCCGGCGATCGGCCCCCAACGCCGCCCCGCGCCGCGCGCCGCCAACGCCAGCGCGGCGCCCCACAGCGCGAGCAGCGGCAGCAGGTAGCGCGGCTCGTTGTACTCGCCGGGAATCTTGTGGAGGTAGTCGTCGGCGCCGATCAGGATCAGCAGCCCGAGACCCATCGCCAGGTAGACCCCCAGCTCGAGCGCCCGACCGGCCAGCGCGCCGCGATCAACGATCAGCGCCCGCGCCACCAGCACGGCGAGCAGGCCCGCTGGAATCAGCGCGGCGTTGTAGACCCAGCTCGGGAAGGTCGCGTCGAGCCAGCCGTAGAGGCCGACCAGTCCGTCGAACCAGAACACCCGCGTGGTGGAAATCCCGTGGAAGGCGGGGCCCATGCCCGGCAGCCGCGGGAGATAGAACTGCCAGACGTAGCTGATCTCCGACAGGGTCGACGCGCCTTCGCGGTTGAAGGCGACGAGGGGTGAGAACGTGCCGCCCGCGGCCACGCCCGAGAGCGCGTTGACGAGGCCGTACAGCAGCACTGGGCTCGCCCCGATCCCGAGCGCGAGCGCGAGGCAGCGGTAGGCGCTGCGCCGCGATCTGCGCCACTCGACGAGGCACAGGACGAGCACGCCCAGGATTGCCCCGGGGACGAGCCCGAGGAAGTTGAGCTTGGTGCACACACCCACCGCGAGCATCGCGCCGGTGGCGGCCGCCAGCCGCGGCGTGATCCCGCGCCGGAATCCCCGCGCCAGGCAGTAGAAGAGCGCCGCCGACACCGCGAACAGCATCGCGTCGGGGTTGACCGCGCCCGACATCTCCCCGAGCAGCGGCGCGAGCGCGACGCCGAGACCGCCGACCGTCCACGCCCACCGTGCCCCGGGGAGCGCCTCGCGCACGAACAGGTACGCGAACAGTGCCGTGACGCCGCCCATCAGCGCGGAGAGCAGCCGCATCAGCGCGTCCTGGTCGAGCAGGCTGCCGACCGAGGCGAGGGCGTAGGGGACCGTCTCGAGCGCGTAGTACAGCGGCGGCTGGGACGCCGACACGCCGGTGGCCCCTTCGCCGGAGCGCGAGAGCGGCTTGGCGAGATCGCTTTCCAGCTTGCGCTGCTCGGCCGAGGTGGAGATCGTGCCCTGTTCTGAGTGGAAGCGCACCTGCGAGTAGTGCAGGTCGTTCAGCACCGTGTACTCGGACGGCGGGAAGGTTTCGGCGCTCGATATGGGCAGTTTTCCGGTCTGCGCCAGGTGTTCCACGTACGCGAAGTGGGAGGGTTCGTCCGGGATCTCGAACGGGGGTGAGATCACCGACCAGCAGGCGGCGTTCAGGAACGCTACGAGCGCGCACACCCACGCCGCCCGCGGCATTCGGCGCAACTGGCCGCGAACCAGCGGCCCGAACCGCTGCTGCTCGCCGGGCGCCCGTTTGCGCGCGGTGCGGCGCCGAACATCACGGGCGCCGCGCGTGAACGACCTCGCGCCGACGGCCGGGGCCGGCTCGCTGCGCCGTGGCCTGTTCTTCACGGGCGCCGACGTCCTCGCTGCCGAGCGCCTGCTCATCGCAGCTCCTTCACCACCAGCCACGAGGAGAGCGCGATGACAGACGCCACAAGCGCCATCACGAGCA
Organism: uncultured Solirubrobacterales bacterium; assembly: GCA_963791485.1. Taxonomy (GTDB): domain Bacteria; phylum Actinomycetota; class Thermoleophilia; order Solirubrobacterales; family Solirubrobacteraceae; genus Palsa-744. The sequence goes on along the minus strand of CAWBSO010000001.1, from coordinate 284,164 downwards.
GTGCGTTCCACGTGCCGCTGGCGGCGCGGCCGAGGCCGAGGCGGTGCGCGACCGCGGTGGCCTGCGACCACCACGTGCTACCGCCCGGGCGCAGGTATTCGATGCCCATCCGGCCGGGCAGGGGGCCTTCGGAGGTCTCTGCCGCGAGCGCGCTGGCGGTCGGAGTTCCCCGCATCGCGACCTTCCCGTTCATCTGCGCCATCGTGAAGCACACCTTCACGGGCGCCACCGTGCGTGGCAGCGGCCGCACGGGGACGGTCACCGAGGCATCCGACCAGCCGGGCGGGGTCGCGCCGCGCGCGATCACGCGCCCACCCGACAGCACCCTCACCGCCACCCGCGGGCCGAGCGCCGAGGTCAAACTCACGCGTAGTGCCGTCGTGCCGCGCGGGAGCGTTTCGTGCTCCTGGCAGGCGGCCGCCGCCTTGGTGGTGTTCACCAGCGTGTGTTCGGTGGCCACCCCGCTGCCTGCAACCGTGAGCGGCGCGTGCGCGAGCGTCGCCACGAATGCGACCGCGATCAGCGCCAATCCGACCGCTAGCGCCACCTTGATCCGCATCAGCGGCGCCGCAGCCCAATGATGCTGAGCAGGAACGAGGCGAACACGACCTGGATGCCGAGCACCAGCAGCGTCGCCGCGACGATCGCTAGGCGCTCCTCGGAGAGACTGCCAAAGCCGAGCCGCACCCACTCGAGCACGATCCACACGAGGATCGCCAGCCCCACGGATGCGATCGCACCGCCGAGCAGCAGGCCATGCTCGAGTCTGTAGCGCCCCCACATGCGCTCGAACCAGGGGTCGCGCTCGCCCATGAAGCAGATCCCGTACGTGCGCGCGCACAGCCCGAGCGTGACCACCTGCGTACCGACGATCAGCAGCAGCGAGCCCCCAATCAGCGTGTGCACTTCCCAGCGGCGGCCGAACACATCGATGTGCGCCAGCACCATCGCGCAGATCAGGCCTCCGAGCGCCGCCATCGCCGTGCCCGGGTAGATGAAGAGGTGCCTGGGCGAGTGCATCATCAGGTAGCGCAGGTGCCGCCAGCCGTCGCGGAAGCTCGACAGCTTCGACTCGCCCCCGCGCGGGCGGTACTCGATCGGCAGCTGGTCGATCTCCAGCCCCGCCTTGGCCGCGCGTACCACCATCTCGGAGGCGAACTCCATGCCGCTGGTGCGTAGATCCAGGCGCTCTAGGTGCTCGCGGCGGAACGCGCGCATCCCGCAGTGCGCGTCGTTGACGCCGGTGTGGAAGAGCAGATTCAAAAGGCGAGAGAGCAGCGGGTTGCCGATGTAGCGGTGATGCCACGGCATCGCGCCCGGCTGGATGTTCTGCATCCGATCGCCGATCACCATGTCCGCTCCCGCTTCGAGCTTTGCGAGGAAGCGCGGAATCTCGTTGAAGTCGTAGGTCAGGTCGGCGTCCGCCATCAGGATGTACGAGCCGCGCGCGGCACTGAACCCAGCCAGGTAGGCGCTGCCGTAGCCGCGCACCGGCTCGTGTACCACGCGGGCCCCCGCGAACTCGGCCAGGGCGGCGCTGCCGTCCGCCGAGCCGTTGTCGGCGACGATCACTTCGCCGGCGATCCCCGCGGCCGCCATCGCGTCCAGCGCCGTGGCGACGCACTGCTCGATGCTCTGTGCCTCGTTCAGGCACGGGATCACGACGGACAGCAGGCAGGTCGGCGTGCTGAGATCCTCCGGGACGGCGGTTCTTTCCACGCTCGTGCCCATCGCCCCTCAGATCGCGGCCGCGCGCGAACGCGTGCGCAGTCGCAGGCTGGCGAGGAAGCCGATTAAGGCGTCGACTCCGTCCACCGGCGGCTTGCGCGTCGTCTCGCCACGCCCGTTGCGCCAGCCCGCCAGTCGTCCACGCAGCGCCGCCAGGTCTCCCGACAGCAGCAGGTCGCCGCCGGCCGCGAGCGTCTCGGTTGCGAGCGCCCGCAACGCATGGCGCCCGCGCAGCACGCCGTAGCGTCGCAGCAGGTAGCCCCGTGCGAGACCGCCCTGCCGGCGCTGCCACGGCGACGCTCGCCCGGCCGTCGCCGACCCGAGGTGCTCTGCCCGCGCGTCGGTCGCGAGCGTGGTGCGCCAGCCCGCGGCGCGCAGTCGCAGCGCGAGGTCGACGTCCTCGCTGTAGAAGAAGATTTGCTCGTCCAGGCCGCCAACCGCGTGCAGCGCTGCGCGCCGATATGCGCCCGCGGCGCCGGCCGGACCGAGCAGCACCGGATTGAGCGCGCTCGCGCTTTGCTGCGGCTGGCCCTGGAGCCGGGGGAAGCCGGCCAGCGTGGGGTCCACCGCCAGCCCGGCGCTGTCGATCAGTGAGTCGGGGCGCTGCAGCACCGAGGCGACCGAACCAAGGCGGAGATCGTCGGCGAGCGGAGCGGCGAGCGCCTCCAGGAAGGTCGGGGGCGCGATCACGTCGTTGTTCAGCAGCACCACCACCTCGCTCGTGCCGTGCGCGATCCCGGCGTTGCAGGCGGCAGCGAAGCCGCGGTTGGCGTCGAGCTTCACCACCTCGACCTCCCGAAAGCGATTCGCGATCGCCGTAGTGGAGTCGTCCGGCGAGGCGTTGTCGACGACGATTGTGTGGTGCGCCACCGTCTGTCGCGCAAGCGCGTCGAGGCAGCGTTCGGTCATGGCGCGATGTCCGTAGATCGGGATGACCACGTCTATTGCGGACGATCGCATGACCCTCAGAGTTGCAAACCCCATCGGGCGGCGCAAGCGATTTGTGTGAATGTCTCCGACCGGGTAGCCGGATTCGCGCATCGAGTGCAGGTGAAGTGGGAAACAGATGACGGAAACTCGGGTTGCCAAAACCCGTGATTAGCCGCGTTGCGAGACGCAATTTTTGACGATTGTCACCACGACAATATGATGCTGGCAACGACAGGGGGCCCCGCCCTTCCGCGATTGATTGGTTATTGACCACATGAGTTCACCTCCGTCGAGGATCGCGACGGCTTCCATGCTAAGCCGGGCTCGATGGCCGTGCGCAGTCGAAGGAGTTGGACGCCCGCGAGCGGTGGGAGGCACGATCGTCGCTCTGCACGCGCCGGGGCGGGCGGCATGATCGACGGCGACAGCCCGGCTCCACTCTCCACCCGCGCAACCGCACCGGGGTGTCGGCCGCGATGGCTGCTGGCCCTCGACGCAGTCGGACACCCTACCGCGATGATGCTGGTGTGGGGGCTGGTCATCGGACTGTTCGGAGCGCTGGCTCTGCTCGCGAGCTCCCCCCAGCACTGGCTGATCGAGGCCAGAAAGGCCGCGGATCTGCGAGCTTCGATGGCCGTGCTCAAACATGGCGGGCCGCTGTTGTTGGGCCGCGAAGCTCATACCGGCCGGTTCTACGCCGTGGGTGTCACCGACGACGAGGGAATATACGTTTATCTCCCGCCGCTCAGCCGGTTGTTTGGCGTGGCCGATCCGGTGGCGATGCTGCGCTACGTCTACGTGGTGCTGATGGGACTCACCACCTCGATCTATCCGATCGTCTTTTACAAGCTCACCCGTTCTCGACTGGCCGGGTTCGCGGCGCCCATGTTGCTGCTCCTGTGCGTCAGGTCGTTCAGGTTCGTGGACATCTACTGGATACCGGCTTGGGGCATGCTCACCCTCCTGCCTCTGATCTACCTGCTTGCGCGTGACTGGCCGCGATTTGGCCTGCTGGCGCTGGTGGCTCTGTCGTTGGTTGCAAGTTGGCTGACGTCGATACGCAGTGAGGCCGGTCTGCCGATCGTGATCGCCGCGGCGATCGTGCTGCTGGCCCGCCGCTGGCGGTGGTGGCGCGTGCTGTCCGCGCTGGCCCTGCTCGCGGTGGCGTACATCTCGATCAACACGTTCATGCTCAGCGCGATCCGCGCGCATCGCGAACACTGGCTGGGCTCGAGTGCCCTGGGCAGGGAACAGCCGACCTCGCATCCCTTCTGGCACACCGTTTACATCGGTGTGGGATACCTGCCGAACAGCTACGGCCTGAAGTACTTCGATACCACCGCGATCGAACGCGTGCGACGAACCGACCCCCACGCGCGTTACCTCTCCCCCCGCTACGAGACCGTCCTCCGTGAAGCGTACTTCGACCTGGTGCGCGACCACCCGGTGTGGGTGGCGTCCCAGTACGCGGCCAAGGCGCTGGTGGCGACGGCGGACACCGCGCCGTACCTGCTGCTCGTGCTGTTGACGATGCCGGCGATGCTGCTGCTCGGCCCCGAGCGGCGAATCCGGCGACGATGGGTGATGCTGACGCTGCCGGCGCTGATCGTCATGTTCCTGCCCTCGATGGTGGCGATTCCGCTGCAGACCTACGAGCAGGGTCTATATGGGGTGGTCGGCCTGCTGGGGATCCTGGGGCTGTGCTGGGTGCTGGAGCGGCTCGAAGCGCACGCTCGCGCGGCCGGCGGCGTGTGGCCCGCGTTGCGAGCGCTGCCCGGCGCGTGGTCGGACTCGCGTGACCGGCGCGGCCCGCTGTGGCGGAGCGTGCGCATCAGCTGGGTGACCCTCACCGTACTGGTCGTGTTGTCGGTTGGAGCGCATTTTGCGCGCCGCAGCTCCGAACGGTGGCGAGACCGCCCGTCTGGGGTCTTGATCGACTACGTGCCCGCCGATCCACACATGCACGCGTAGAGTCAGCAGACCTCGAGGGTGAATACGGCGACGTCCTCACCCCGGCTCGCTCGGCGGCGAGCGCGCAGAACGGGCGTGGGGTGGCGCACGCCGTAGCTCGGCGAGCACCACCCGCCGGCGAGCTCGAGCGCAAGCCCCGGCGCGTCGATCGACAGGCACGTGCCGCTCGGGAAGCGCGCCATCGCCCTGCAGCCGTCGAGCTCGACCTCGCTCGGGGCGAGCGGGAGCGTCCACCGCAGCCAGTGGTCTCCGTCGCTGCGAACCGTGTCCGTGATCCTCACCATGCCCGCCTCGCCGTCGAAGTCGATCCGGCGCTCGTGGGTGGCCGGTTGGTCCAGGCGCTCGTAGCCGTGATGGGCGCCCACGAACGTGGCGCGGGCGCCGTCCGCTCGCCAGTGCAGCAGCTCGGCGCGCGTGCGATCCTCCATCTGGAAAGGTCGATCCGCTCGAATCGGGTTCTGCTCGACGCCGTCGATCTCGAGCGTCGCGTGCGCCGCGGTGGAGCGAAACGCGACGCGCGCCGCCGGGTCGGCGGTGTAGAGGTAGGAGCCGGGATCGACGATCAGCGGCTGCGCGCCGGCGATCAGCTCGAATGCGAGCTGATCGCAGTGGGCGTGGCAGCCGACGCCGCCGAGGCCCACGTCGCCGCAGCGTATGACCGCGTGCAGCGTGTCCCAGCGCATTACGAACCAGCCGCCTTGCGGAAACGCGCAGTGGCCGTCCGCGGGACCCCGCGGGGCGGGGGCGGGCCGATGCCGGCGCGACGCCTGCTCCTCCTGGAGCGAGGGAGTCGGGGGTGCGCAGGCGCCGGGACGCGGTGTGGATCGGGGACGGCACCGCTCCTGCGCGAAGAGGTGGTCATGGCAGCGGTGCTCCAGCGTGCCGTAGTCCGCGAGCGGCAGAAAGCGCCCGTCGTCGGCGTCGCCCATCTGCGGAGCGAAACCGTCGGGGCGGGTGTAGGCGGCCGTGAAGTGGAGCATGCCCGCGACCCGCTCCCACGCGTGCGAGGGAACGTCGCCGGGCGTGAGCGCCTCGGCGGCGTGCAGGCCGCAGATGAACAGCTCGGCGACGAGCCGGTGGTAGGGGATCGAGGCCTCGTGATCGCATCCGTCCGCGCGCACCTGGTGGTCGAGCTCGGCGAGGATCTCATGTGTGGCCCACGCCGCCCACGCACGGCCCTCCGCGCTGGCGGAGAAGGGCGCGGCGACCACGAGCAGACCGGCGACGTCGGACAGGTAGTGGTTGCCCCGCGTCGGTGCCCACTCGAGGTGCGAGCGGATGAAGCGCCCGTGCAGCAGCAGCGAGGCGAGCGCGTCCTCCAGCCATGGGGCGGCCGCGCCGCGCTCCTCTCCCGCGAGGATCGCGAGCGCCGCAATCCAGTTGGCGGCGCGGATCGCCACGTCCATCGTGCACGCCCAGTTGACTCCGAACTCGACCGGGTTGGTCTCGATCCAGGCGCGCAGTTGAGCGCCGATCTCGTCGAGGTAGCGCCGCTCGCCGGTCAAGCGGAAGGCGGCCGCGAGCAGCGGCAGGTGCTGAAAGCGCGACAGCTCCCACGGCACCTTGATGTCGGAGCCGTCGGGATAGGAGATCCGCACGCGCGAGCGGTGCACGTGCGGCCACGCACGGCCGGCCTTGAAGTCGCGCTGCCACTCGATCCGTGGACCGAGATCGGTCGGCCCGGAGCCGAGCAGGTCGAAGACGTGCGCGGCAGCCGCGTCGGCTCTGCGCAGGAGGCGCTCGCGCTGCTCCGGGGGCAGCGCCGCGAGCGAGTCCTCGAACGCGCGCACGGTCGGAAGCGCCTGCAGCGCTGCACCCCGCAGCGCCTCCGCCGCGCTCAGGCCGCCGAGCGCAGCGCGCAGCTCGCCGGGCCGCGCCCGCAGTGGATGGCGCGCCAGCCACCAGCGACGCCCGTACAGCGCGAGCCTGCCGGCGAGGAGCTGTGCGAGCCTGCGCGCCCCCGCGAGCGGACCGAGCCGGCGCCACGCGGCGAGCCCGTCGCGCAGACGCTCACGCAGCGGCGGCGGCAAGGTCGCGTCCCGCGATCCAGTGGTCGTACCAGGCGCTCACGTTGTAGAGGTTCCAAAGCTGGAACGCCAGGTTCGCCCCGCCGCGGTGCTCGGCCCACATGCGGTCGACCACGCCGTAGTCGATCAGGCCGCGCGCGGATAGCGCGCTGTCGCGGATCTGGCGCTCCACCGTATACCCCAGCGCCCCCCTGAACCACTCGGCAACTGGCGCCCCGAAGCCCTGCTTGCGCCGGTAGACGATGTGCTCGGGTAGCAGTGTGCCGGCGACGGCCTGCTTGAGAATCCACTTGCCGGTGGTGCCCCGCACCTTCATCCGGGGGGGCAGCGCCAGCGCGAACTCCACCAGCTCGTGATCCAGGAACGGGACGCGCGCCTCGACCGAGCTCGCCATCGTCATCTTGTCGACGCGCATCAGCAGGAGCTCGGCCATGCGCTGCTTGAGCTCGAGGTAGGTCATCTTCTGGAGCAGGTCGGCGCCGGGCAGCTCGCGCTCGGCCGCCTCCCAGAAGTCCCGCACTATCTCGTAGGAATCGGGCTGCGAACCGTTCGCCCTGAGCAGTTCCCGCTTGGGCTCGCCGCGGTAGCAGATCGCTCCGCCCCAGAATGAGAGGCGGCCCGCAGCCGCCTCGGCGACCTGCAGCGCACGTCCCTCGCCCCGGCCGGTGTGCCTCACCCACTCGATCACCGCACCACCCACGGCTCTGCGCAGCGGGCCGGGCAGGCGCTGGAGCGGCTCCCAGAAGCGTCGCTGGAAACGCGCGGCGTCGAGGTAGCTCTCGTAGCCGTGGAACAGCTCGTCCGAACCCTCGCCGACCTGCACGACGATCGTGCCGCTTTCGCGCGCGAGCCGTGACACGTAGTGCAGGGGCACGCACACCGAGTCGGCGATCGGCTCGTCCTGGTGGAAGATCATCTGCGGCAGGAACGCGAGCAGGTCGGCCTCGCTGATCACCACCTCGTGATGGTCGGTGTCATAGAGACGGGCGATCTCGCGCGCGTACTCCAACTCGTTGTACTGCTCGTGCTCGGTGAAAGCCACGGAGAACGTCCGCACCGGATCGCTCATCAGCTCGGACATCAGCGCGACATTCGTCGAGGAGTCCACCCCGCCAGAGAGAAACACTCCGAACGGGACGTCGGCCATCATGCGCTTACGAATCGACTCGCGCAGCAGCTCGAGCAGCCGCTCCTGCAACTCTCGCTCGCCCATCGCGTTCACCTCGGCCGCCGCGCGCTGCGACATCGGCGTCCAATATGTTTCCCACTGCGCCTCGCCATCCACCCGTACGGTCATGCGCTCGGCCGGGGCCAGCTTGCGGACGCCGGCGAACATCGTCAGGGGAGCGGGGGCGCACACGAACGTCAGGTAGTGGTGAAACGCCTGCTCGTCCAGTTCCGGGGTGAGCGCCGGATGCTCGAGCAGCGCCTTGATCTCCGAGCCGAAGAGGAGGCCGCCCGGAAGCCGAGCGTAGTAGAGCGGCTTGACCCCGAGTCGATCGCGGGCTAGAAACAATTCCTGGCGAGTGCGATCCCAGATTGCAATTGCGAACATCCCGTGCAACCGCTCGACGCAGCGGGGACCTTCCTCCTCATAGAGGTGGACGATGGTCTCGGTGTCCGCGTGTGAGCGGTAGCGGTGGCCCTTGGCTTCGAGCTCCCTGCGCAGCTCCGCGTGGTTGTAGATCTCTCCGTTGAACGTAATCCAGACGCTGCCGTCCTCGTTGCACATGGGGTTGTGGCCGGCGGGGGAGGTGTCGATGATCGCTAGTCGCCGATGGCCGAGCGTGACGCGGCCGCGGGTGGTCGACCATGACTGCGCGCCGCTGTCGTCTGGGCCGCGGTGGGCCATGACGTCACACATCGCACGGACGGTGCGTTCGCTCGCGTCGAAGGAGTCTGAAAGTGAGAGGATGCCGCAGATGCCGCACATGGTCTGGTTGGTGTGATTGGGCTCCCCGCCCGGTGGCGCCCAGTCGTCATATCTCTTGAATCGACCTGATAGTTTACCCTCCAGTGAGGCCCGCTCGCAGCATACTGGAAGTCGATCTGGCGCTTCACGCTGAAGATAATCGTGTGAACGAGGACGGCGTTCGGCAACTCGGCTTTCGATCGATCGCGGCGGCGTTGAGGCCTCCGAGCACACTGTTTGCGCTGCTGCGAGGAGCGCGCTGCGAGACGCTCGTGGTGCACGAGGACGGGTTGACGCTCAACGGAGGTCAGGCGATCGTGCTCGCGCTCATCGGGCTGATGCCCGCCCGCCGTTGGGTGCATGTGCGCGCAGGCCGGGCGCTGAACCTCAGCCGATCGGCGTTTCTTGCGCGTGCTCTGCGCCGACTTCCGCGTGCGCTTGCGAGCGAATGCTGGCACACGCTGCGGATGCGGCGTACGGTGGGCATCGTGGCACGGCACGGGTATCGGCTCGCGCGCACGGTCGAGCAGCCGGGGTCGGTCCTCTATCTGCGCATCGAGCCGTCCGTGTGCCTGCAGGGGATGTTCGTGGGGGGGGCCGCCACGCACACGACCGGCGTCATCAATGGATTCCTCGCCCACGGATTCGACGTTCGCGCGATTGCGCCGGAGCCGCTTGTGGGCGTCGACGGCGCCGAGCGGCTGAGAGTTTCGCCGTGTCGTTCGCTGCACTTCGTGCCCGGCATGAACAGCGCCCACTACTCGCAGGCGGTGATCGTTGCCGCCGCAGGCGAGCGCCCGGACTTCATCTACCAACGCCACACGCTCGGGGGATTCGCCGGCCTCGAGCTCGCGCGGAGAATCGGTGTGCCACTCGTGCTCGAGTTCAACGGCTCGGAGGTCTGGATCGGGCGGCAGTGGGGGTCGGGCAGGGTGCGGATGGAGGACCCGCTCGCCGCGCTGGAGCGCCGCAATCTACTCGCCGCGTCGCTGGTCGTCGTCGTCTCAGATGTATTGAGGGACCGGCTCCTCGCAGGCGGGATACCCGCCGAGCGGATCCTCGTCGATCCCAACGGCGTGGACGTCGAACGGCTCGCCCCCTACCGCAGCCGGCCCGCGAGCGAGTGGCGCGAGCGCACCGGTCAGCCGCAGGCGCCCACCGTGGGGTTCATCGGCACGTTCGGTCCCTGGCATGGCGTCGATCTGCTGCCGGCGCTGATCGCGGCCACACCGTCGGCGCGGTGGATCGTCATTGGCGCCGGCAATCCGCTGCACCCGCGGGTGTGCGCTGAGATCGAGGCCCGCGGCGTGGGCGGGCGGGTACTGATGACTGGGCGTCTGGCGCATGGACGGGCGCTTGAGCTGCTGAGTGCCTGCGACGTGTGCGTCTCCCCGCACGTGCCCAACGCCGACGGCTCGCGCTTCTTCGGATCGCCGACGAAGCTATTCGAGTACATGGGTCTGGGGAAGGCGATCGTGGCAAGCGACCTCGAACAGATCGGCGCTGTGATCGAGCACGAGCGCAACGGCCTGCTCCATGCCCCCGGCGACGTCGCCGGGGCCGCCGCGGCGATCGAGCGGCTGCTCGGCGACGACGCCCTGCGGGAGCGGCTCGGAGCCGCGGCCTACGCCGACGCGAGCGATCGTTACTGCTGGGGCGCGCACGTGCGTCGCATCGTGGACGCGCTGGCGGCGCCCGGCAGTCCGCGGCCGACGCTCGAGGCGCGCGAGATCGCTACGGGCGCGGTGACCTGACCGCGGCACATGGCGCCATGAGGATTCTGCCGATTTCAGACCGAGAGCCTCGCGGCTTGACCGTGACGCGAAGCGCACCGCGGTGGTTGTCAGCGATTCGTGGAGTGCGACATCCCAACGCGCTGATGATGCTATGGGGCCTGCTCGCCGGCCTCTCGGCGGTGTTTCTCTTTTTTGCCGTGGCGCCGCACGCGTGGCCGATCCTGCCCGAGCGCGCGCGCAACCTGCGCGCCGCGCTGACGATGATCGAGCAGGGCGGGCCGCTGCTGCTGGCGAGGGGGCCGAGCATCCACGGTGCGCCAGGGCCGCTGCAGCCGGCGGGCATCAGCGACGACGAGGGCCTCTACGTCTACCTTCCGCTGCTCTGCCGGCTGTTCGGCGTGGCCGACCCGGTGTCGATGCTGCGGTATCTCTATATCGCGCTCTCCGCACTCGCTGTCACCATCTATCCGCTGGTGTTCTACCGGCTGACACGTTCACTGGTGGCGGGCATCGCGGCGCCGCTGATCCTGCTCGCCTGCATCCTGTCGATGGGCTTCAACGACATCTACTGGATTCCGGCGTGGGGCATGCTCACCCTGCTGCCGCTGATCTACCTGCTCGTGCAACGCTGGCCGCGGTTCGGCCTGCTCGCGCTGGTGGCCCTATGCGTGGCCGCCAGCTGGCTGTCGTCGATCCGCAGCCAGTCCGGCCTGCCGGTCGCGATCGCCGCGGTGATCGTGCTGTTGGCGCGTCGCTGGCGGTGGTGGCGCTCACTGCCCGCGCTGGCGCTGCTCGCGGTCGCCTACATCTCGGTCACGACCCTGCTGTTCGGCGCCATCCGTGCGCATCGCGAACACTGGCTCGGCTCGAGGACGATCGGCAAGAGCGAGGCGGTGGCGCACCCGCTCTGGCATACGGTTTACATCGGCCTGGGGTATCTGCCGAACGACTACGGTCTTCACTACAGGGACGGCGTTGCCGGAAAGCTGCTGCAGCGCGAAGATCCCGGCGCACCCTCCTTCTCGGCCCTCGAAGCCACGGTGCTCCGCCGCGCGTTCTTCGCCTTCGCGCGCAGGCATCCCCTGGAAGTCGTGAGACAGTACGCGGCGAAGGCGCTGGTGAGCGCCGCCGACGCCGCTCCGTATCTGATCGTCGTGCTGCTGACGATGCCGGCGATGCTGCTGTTGGGACCCGAGCGGCGTATCCGGCGACGATGGTTTCTGATAACGCTTCCCGCGATCCTCATCGCCCTCCTGCCGGCGATGGTGGCCATTCCACTCCAGGGCTATGAGGAGGGTCTGTACGGAGCGGTCGGGGTGCTGGGCATCGTTGGGCTGTGCTGGGCGTTGGAGCGGGGTGAGGCATCGGCTCGTGCCCGTGGCGGTCTGCGCCCCGCGCTGCGGGCGCTGCGGGCCGAACTGTCGGTGGCTCGAAGGCTGCGTGGGCCGCTGTGGAGGAGCGTGCGCATCAGTTGCGCACTGGTGGCTGGGCTGGTCGTGCTGTCGGTTGGGGCGCACTTCGTGCGTCGCAGCGCGGAGCGCTGGGAGGGCTATTCCTCGGGCGTCCTGGTCGATCGGCTGGAAGCGCTTTGAGTCGGTGGCTCACGCGGCCGTGCCAGCTCCGGCACGGATCGAAAGCTGTGGCGAGGTGACGGGGATCGCGGTGCCCCTCGCAATCGACTCGACCGCGGCGAGCGCGACGGACTGCGCCGCGTAGGCGGCGTCGATGCCGGGTGTGAATGGGCCATCGCCGCGAGCGGCAGCCAGCACGCTCGCCATCAACGCCGCGTGGCCCTTGTCGGCGAGGCGTTCATGGTGAACGCGCTCGCCGCGCGCACCGTATGAGGTGAGCGTGCGGAAATCGTCGAGCACCCACGCGCAGCCGTGGCGCAGCACTTCGATGCGCTCCTTTGGCAGCGTCGCCGGGCCGATGCCCGAGTAGTGGACGGTGGCGAGCGATCCGTTGGTGTACGAAAGCGTCACGCTGGCGCTCTCAACGGTCTGCAGGTCGGCCGGCGCCGGGAGCGCCATGCCAAACACGCGCTCGGGTGTGCCGCACAGCCAATTGGCGAAGTCGAACATGTGACACCCCTCGCCGAGCAGCCGTCCCCCGCCGCTGCGCGGATCGTTGAGCCAGTGCTCGAGCGGTAGGGGGGCGTTGACCCGGTAGACGATGTGAAACGGTCCGTACCCTGCGGCGGCCTCCCGCTGCAGACGCCCTGCCAGCGGCGCGAAGGTCCGGTTGAAGCCGATCGCCAGTCGTTTGTTTTGCCGGCTCGCCCGCCACACCGCGTCGATCTCGGCGCGGGTGAGACCGAGCGGCTTCTCGATCAGCACGGCCTTGCCGGCCTCCAGCGCGGCGATGGCGATCTCAGCGTGGCTCTCGTGGCGCGTGCCGATCACCACGAGATCGATCGACGGATCGGCCAGCGGCACGCGCCAGTCGGTCGTCGCAGTGGCGCCGCCGGCCAGCCGTGAGGCGTCGCCGGCCGCCGTGGGGTTGCGGGCGACCACGGTCGCGATCCGCACGCCTGGGTCGGCGCGCAGGTGGGGCAGGCGAACGCTGGTGAGGAATCCGCCGGCCCCGACGAGAGCGACCCGCAGCGAATCCCCGCGGGCGCGTCCCGAGCCGATGTGCGGATCGCCGCGGACGCGCCCAGAGCCGACGTTCACCGCGCCGCGCTGGTCCCGGGGTGGGAGGCTCGGGCGGGCGATGCCCGTGGTGAGGCTTGTGGCCGAGGCCGGCTCGCGGTCGTAGGTCAACACCGCGGCGAGCGGCGGCGCGGGGCTGTCGATCGCCGCATACGCCTCCGTGGCGTTGGCGATTGGAAGCTCGAGGTCGACGAGCTGCCCCACGCGCACCCGACCGCTGCCGAGTAGGCGCAGGAACTCGCCCATGTTGCGATTCTCAGTCCAGCGCACGTATGCGATGGGGTAGTCGATCCCCTGCTCCTCGTAGCGGGAGTCATAGCGACCGGGGCCGTAGGATGTCGAGATCAGCACATCGGCCTCGCGCCTGTAGATCGCCCCGCGCTCGAGGTCGAGCCCAACGTCTCCGACTATGATGACGCGACCCTTGCGACGCAGCAGCCGAGTCGCATCGTTGACGATCGCGCTCGACTGCGCGGAGGCCGTGATCACGGCGGCATCCGCCCCGACTCGATCGCTCCAAGCGTCGATCGCGGTGGCGGCGTCGCTCGGCGTCACCGCGAGCTCCACCCCCAACTCGGCCGCCAGCGCTCGCCGCCGGCCATCCGGCTCGACTCCGGCGATTCGCGCTCCGCTCGCCCGCAGCAGCTGGACCGCGATCAATCCAAGCAGGCCGAGGCCGACGACAACCACCCGTTCGCCGAGGGACGGGGAGGCTCGGCGAACGCCCTGGAGGGCGATCGCGCCAAGCGTCGTGAAGGCGGCGTCGCGCATGCTCACACCGTCAGAAACAGCGGCCACGAGATTGGTTGGCACCGACACGACCTCGGCGTGGTTGGCGTAGCCCGCCCCGGCGCAGGCAACGCGCTGCCCAACGTGCAGCTTCGAGGCGCCGCCCGTGTCGCGTACCACGCCGGCGCAGGAGTAGCCGAGCGCGGCGTCCGGTGCCGTCGCGCTGCGCACCAAATCGAACGTGTCGCGCAAGCCGCGCTCGCGCGCGTGCTCAATCGCGCGGCGCACCAGATCGGGATTGCGCAGGGCCCTGAGTGGCAGCGACCCACCGCCCCCTGACGCGAGCGCGGCGCGCTCGGTTCCGGTGGAGATCACCGAGGCCACGTTGCCGACGAGCACGCGACCGGCCGCCGCGGTGGGGGCCGGCGGGTCTACCAACTGGATCTGTCCCGCGCGAAGAACGACCTGGAGCATGGTGAGCTAGCGTACCGGCGTCGCCCGGTCATTTCAATTTTCTCAGCGATTCAGGCAATATTGTTTCTGTCATGCGCCCCGCCTCGACCTCCGCACATCCGTCCGCGGCGCGGTGGCTGCTGGAACATCCAGACGGCGCTCCGGCCTATGCCCGCAACCGGATTCTGGCCAGCCCGGCGGTTATCGAGGGAATGCTCGCCAAGTGTCCCACGACGATGAGCGGGTGGGCGCTGGATGCGGGCTCGGGGCCGGGCTACGACACCTTTGCGCTGGCGGAACACTTCGATGAGGTCCTCGCCGTCGACGCCGATCGCGGCGCTGTGCGCGCGGGACGCAGGATTGCGCACCGATCGGGAGTGACAAACGTGAAGTTCACCCACGAGGACATCGAGCGCATGCGTGATCTGAGAGCGGCCGACCTTGTCTGGTGCAATGTGATGTCTCACAATTCACAAAGTCGTGTGCGGCTGCTTGCGTCGCTGGTCGCGATGCTGTGTCCCGGAGGCTGCTTGATCTACGCCGAGGAGACCGAGGGATACGCGCTCGCCGAGCTTGCCCGTGCGATTGGCGAGCGAGATCTCGTGACAGTGGGGTTGCGAGTGCGCCAGGTCATCGCGGGCATCCTCGGCATTCCGCGTTTCAGGTTTTTCACAGCGGGTTCCGCCGAGCGTGAGCTGTCGCGGATGGGTGCGAGTGTGCTTGCCCGCGACCGCGAGGAGTGGAACGGCCTGACGACGATCGATCGAGTGTGGGCACGTGTGGACGGGCCGCGCTCGGCTGACGCGGACACAGGCACGGGCGATTACACCATAATCGACCCGGACCTGCGGGCTGTGCGCTCCCGCGCCCGGGAGTACCTCGAGGCGCGGGACCGGGACGGAGCCGATCGCGCGACCGGGATGCTGCGAGCGGGAAGCACAGCCGCGGGCAACCGACTGGCTCCGTTCCTGCTTGTGTTCGAGCTCGCGGACCTGCTGCCGCGCGCCCTTCGCTCGGACCGTGCGGGGTTCGGCCGGGTACGGTCGCGCCTTGTCCCTCGCCCGGTCGATTGGGCGCGTATCGGCGCTGTGCACGATCGACTCGTGGTGCTCGCCCGAGACAGCCGGTGAGCACCGACCTCGAGACCGCCGGCCTCAGCACCGGCCGACTCGCCTCCGCAAGCCGCGATTGGCTGATCACGGTGGACTTCGAGGCGTTTGCCCCGGCTGACATCGATCTGTGGTCGAAGGCGATGCTCGTATGGGCGGAGTGCGCGTGGAGCGCCGGGCTTTCATTCTCGATCTTCATCGCCGTCGAGGACGTGGCCACGGTGCGAGCCGCCGATCCGGCCGGCTACGCGCGCTTCCTGTCCGCGGTCCGCGCGATGCACGACGCCGGCTGCACGTTTCACCCCCACAACCATCAGTTCTTCGATCTCGACACCGGTGTGCGCCCGCGCGTCATGGGCGAGGGTGGGGACCGCGCGCCGGGGTACCGCAAGCGCATCAGCCTCTACTACGACGTGGTGCACCGCGAGGGTTGGCCGCTGCGGGCGTGGCTGGAGTTGGTGGGAGCCGGCTATCGGCGGTTCCTGGCGGACGCGGGGGTGCCCGAGCCACCCCGTCGCGCCTTTCGCGCCGGAGGCTGGGACAACGGCTCAACCGCCGAGGAGTTGCGCGACTACGTCGAGTCGTTGACGGTCCTCGGCTACGCCTATGACAGCAGCGCGACGAGCGGTGAGTACGGGACGCGCACGTGGAGGATTGGGGCTCCCTATGGCGAGAACGTGTTCGGTCTGGGAGGTGGCATGACCGAGGTCGCCCCCACCTTTTCACTCGACTGTGACGCGCCCGCGGGGCGGCGCGGGGTGCACGGCACACGCGCGGCCTTGATCGGATCCCGTGCGCTCGCCGCCAGGCCGAAGCCGGGTGTGATCACGACCGTGCTGCACTTCGATCACCTCTTTCGCGCGACCCACAGTGGTGGTCACACCGCGTTTGCGATCAGGGGCGAGGCGAACGTCGCGCGGCGCATCCGGGCGCACTTCAGGGCCATGTCGAGGCTGCGGCGGCTGCTGCGGGTTCAGCGAACGGTGGACTTCGGCGAGCTGACGCTCGTTTGAGAAACATCGTGACGAAACTCGACCCGCGACGCGCTTCCATGCGCATGTCTGCGCCGGAAGCGGCTGGCAGCGCCGTCGAGGAGAACAATCGGTATGGAACGATGTCGGGCCGATGCCACTCAGGACCCGGCCACATCGGCGGCGGTCGCTCGCGGGCGACGTGTTGCTCACATTCCAGACCAAAGTGGCGATCCTCGTGCTCAACGTGCTCGGCGCGATCCTCATCGCGCGGATTCTCGGCCCCACGGGCCGGGGCGCGATCGCCGTGGCGTTCAGCTTCACGGTGTTGCTGGTGCAGTTCGGCAGCTTCGGGTTGCAGTCGGCGAACCCCTATTTCGTCGCGCGGAACTCCGATTGCGCCGGGGCCGTTGTACGCAATGCCGTGTGGAGCGCGGTTGCGATCGGCGGGGTTCTCGCAATGGCCACGTTCCTCGCGAAGGCATGGTTTCCCGCATCGCTGCGGGGGCTCGATTGGCTCGACGTGGTGGTCGTTGCGGCCGGCCTGCCGGCGGTCCTGGCGATGCAGCTGTTGCAGAGCGTGTTCCTCGCGGAGGGCCGCATGCGCGCATACAACGGCGTGGAGCTTGCGGGGAGCGTCGTAACCTTCGGTGGTCTGCTCGTCGGCTTGGTTGTGCTGCACGTCGGCGTGCTCGGCGCAATCATGGTGATGGTGTCAGCCAATTGGGGGATGGCGCTGACCTTTCTGGTGCTGCAGCGTGGACACGCCTCGGGAAGCGGCCAATTCGACCTCGGGCTCTTCTGGGCGATGTTGAAGTATGGCTTCCGTGTTTATGTCACAACGTGTCTCGCCTATCTCGTGGGTCGCGTCAACCTGATCGCGGTCGACGCCTATCTCGGGCCTGCGCAGGCCGGCTTCTATGCGATCGGCCTGGGTGCCTCCGAAGCGATGCACCTGTTCCCCAGCATCGTCGCGCTCAACCTCTTTCCTCGGATCGCGCGCGGCGCGCCGTTCGAACACAGTGCGGCCGTCTTTCGCGTGTTGTTCGTGCTCTTCGGGGTGCTCTGCCTGATCACCGTTCCACTTGTGGGTCCCGCCGTCAACCTGCTCTACGGTTCCCGTTTTGCCGCGGCGATCGACATCTACTACTGGATGCTGCCGGGGATCTTCTGTTACGGAATGCTCAACGTTCTCTCCTACCACTTCGCCGGCCGCGGCTTTCCGCTCGAGGCGATGCTCATCTGGTTCCCCGGCCTACTCGTGAACGTCACGCTCGTGGTGCTCCTGCTGCCCGGCCACCACCCCTACGTGGCCGCGTTCGCCGCCACGGTTGCGTATGCGATCGTGCTCGCGCTCCACATGCGGCTGTTCGCGAAGGAGTCCGGCGGCTACCGTGCACTGGTGCCCCGATCGAGGGAGATCGTGATGTTCGCCGGTGTGGTGGCGCACAACCTGCGTCCGCGTTTCGCGGGGCGCTAGCGCAGGACACCGGAGAGCCATGAGCTCGGCTTTTACGACAATCACCTCACCTGGGTTCGACCCACCCGGATGACGCATGCGCGTATCGCGAGACTTCGACCGCATCTATCGAGAAGCGGCTGACCCGTGGGGCATCGCAAACGCCGACAGCGAGCGCTACGAGCTCTATCGACGACTGGTGCTCGAGCACGCGCGCCGGCGCGGCCCCCTGCTGGACGTCGGCTGCGGGTTGGGCGCGTTTCTGGCACGGTTTCAAGACGAGTTCGCGTCTCTCCACGGTGTTGAGATCAGCGCCCGGGCGATTGCGCGCGGGCGGCGGCGGTTCCCGTTCATCGATTACCGGCGGGGCTCGGCGAGTGAGCTTGCGCGCGTGCTGCCCGACGCTGGACGGTTCGACGCAATCGTCTACAGCGACGTCATCTACTACCTGCGAGAACGAGACCGGCGCAGGTCGCTGCGCTGGATCGCCGAGCACCTCGCCCCCGACGGCGTCGCGCTCATCGCCGCGTGGACGCCCGGCGGGAAATATCTCGACGCGGGTGAGCTCCGTCGCCTCGTGGAGTGCGACCTCGCGGTCGAGCGGAGCATGTCGCTGAACTCCGGCCACACCCTCTTCATATGCCGCCCCCGCCGGGCTCTCTGCGCGTTGACGGTCGACTACGAGACCTGGCAGCCGCTGCCAGAGGGAAAGACGATCGATTGGGAGCACGACATCCTGCATTCCACCGCGCAACTGCTGGACGTCTTCGATGCGCAGGGCGCCGTGCTAACGATCATGGCCGAGATGGGTGAGTACCTCTGGCTCGTGGAGAACCTCCCCGCGGTCGCGCGCCGGATAGAGGAGCAGTGGCGCGACGCGGCCCGTCGAGGTCACGACGTGCAGCTCCACCTCCACCCGGCGTGGCTGCCGGAGCTCGGCGCTCACCACGACGGGGACACCTGGCGCTGGGACCCGGCGTACGCGCGAGCACAGGACTACCCCGGCGATCTCACTGCCCTAATCGCTCGCTGCAAGGCTGCGCTGGAGAGCGCGATCCGCCCGGCCCTCCCCGGGTACCGGGTCACGTCGTTCCGCGCCGGCGCGTACGAGGCGCAACCGTTCCTCCGGCTCCACGATGCGCTCGTGGCGAATGGGATCGAATGCGACTCATCCGTCCTTCCCGGCGACCGCCGACCCGACCGCCACTACGACTATGGCCTGGCGTACTCCGCGCACCAGCCCTATTTCGCGGGGCGCTTCGATCCCCAGTTGAAGGCGCCGCCGGCCGAGCGCGGTCTGGTGGAGCTGCCGGCGTTCGCCATCGGGCGACGGCTGCGCTGGACGTTCGACGATGGGGAAGGGGCTCGCTTCGCCGGGCGTCTGCTGGCAGCGCGCCGGCAGGAGCGTCGCACACCGACCGTCGAGGGGCTGCGGAGACGGAGGTGGCTGTGGGTCGGGTTGCAGCATGGCTACGATCTTCTTCGTCGCTGGCACTGGGTCGTCAACCGCCTGTTCCCGCATGCGATTGCGCATGCCACCACCACGTACTCGCCGGAGCGCCTCGTTGAGCATGAGTACTACGTGATGGTCGCGCACACCAAGGCGACGCTTGACCTGAACGCCATCGCGAACGGTCTGCGCCGACTGCGCGGCGAGGGGATCGAATTGCGGTCGCTGTCGGAGCTCGCACGGCTTGCTCGCGCCGAGTTGACCCAGACCTCCTCGCCCGATCGCGCCACCGAGGCCGCATCTCAGGTTCGCCGCGAGCGCAACGCGGTATTGGGCGGCAGGGGCACCCCCGGGCAGTCGCCTGAGCTGCGGCGCCGGATCCCGCTGGACCGCCGCCGCGTGCTCGACCTCGGCTGTGGCGCAGGTGCCCGGTCGGCCGCGATCGCGCGCCAGCTCCCGTTGGTCGAGGTGATCGGGGTCGACGTCGGCGCCGAGTTCATCGCCGCGGCGCTCCGCACCCACAGCAGCCGGCGCGTGTCGTTCGAGGTCGCCGACCTCGCCGAGCTGCCGTTCGCGGACGGCGCGTTCGACTGCGTATACGCCGAGCACAGCCTCGAGCACGCCTACGACGTCACGAGCACGCTCGCCGAGGTGCGTCGCGTGCTTGCGCCGGGCGGCCTGCTCGTCGCCGCGATCCCGGCCGACGCGCTCGACTCGAGTCGCGTTTGTGAGGACCACACCTGGAAGACGGCGCAGCACGATGTCCGTGCACGTCTCGACTACTCCGGCTTTGCCGCGATCGAGATCGACGAGGTCGATGCTTACCGCAAGCTCGGCGCCGCGCCATATCCCCCCTCGCGCGACACGATGCTCTATGTGCGCGCGTGGCGTCCGCCGATGGCGCTCTCGCGGGCGCAGCGGGCCGTCGAGCTGACGCGCTGGGCCTACGCGGCGCTCGACCCGAGCCGCACCCAGTCTGCGCACGATTCACTTGCGATTCTCGCCGACGGCTACGCGTGGTGCTGGGGTTACGCGCTGGTGCTCGGAGAGGCGCTGCAGCGCGAAGGCTTCGACGTACGCTGGGTGACGATGCTCTCCGATCGTCACCCGCGCGCGATTGAGTGCGGCTGCACCGAGAGCCATGAGGTGCTGGAGGTCCTCGTCGAGGGTGGTGCGCGGCATGTGCTCGACCCGATGGCGGGCGTCGCGTTTCCCTGCTCGCTGGGCCAGCTGCTCGCCGACCCCGCTCGCGCGGATGTCCCGCGCGAGGAGGATGCGCGCTACCGCGAACGGCGCTATGCGCTCTACTCGACGTCGGCGTGGTATCGGGACGTCGAACGCATCGCCGTACGGTCCCGGCCCGACGCGCGACCGCGCTTCAGGTCGGCGGCGAGGTTCGCGCTGGCCGGCTGAGCTTGGCTGCGCCGATAACGGGCTGAGCATCCGGTGCCGAGAGCCGAACCAGGGTCCGCTGTGCGGGGGCGCCGTCGGAAACACGCCGATCGAGCTCGCGCCGCCCCGCGATCGTGCCCCTGCCCACATAACCCGCACCAACACTGCGCATCCGCTGCTCGGCCTACCGACTTCGTCACAGTCGTTGGAGAGGGTTGACACGTCGGCGCGTCGCACGAGCACCATCTGTCGCGTGCACTCCCGGTTCAAGGTGGTCGCGGTCGTCGGGGCGCGACCCAACTTCATGAAGACCGCGCCGGTGCTCGCGGAGCTCCAGCGGCGCGAGGAGCGCTTCGAGAGCGTGCTCGTCCACACCGGCCAGCACTACGACGATGCGATGTCGCGGATCTTCATGGAGGAGCTTGGGGTCGGCGATCCCGACCACCTGCTCGACGTCGGGTCCGGCACCCATGCCCAGCAGACTGCCCGGGTGATGGAGCGGATCGAGCCGATCCTCGAAGCGACGGCTCCGGATCTCGTGCTGGTCCCGGGCGACGTCAACTCGACGCTCGCCGCCACGCTCGTCGCGGCGAAGCTCGGCATCCCGGTTGGGCACATCGAGGCGGGACTGCGCAGCTTCGACCGCACGATGCCCGAGGAGCTCAACCGGATCGTCACCGATCAGCTCTCGGACCTGCTCTTCATCCACTCGCCCGAGGCGCGCGAGAACCTGCTGCGCGAGGGTTGCGAGCGCTCCCGCATCCATGCGGTGGGCAACACGATGATCGACACGCTCGTAGCGATGCGCGAGCGGATCGAGCGCTTCGACGCGCCCCGGCGACACGGCTTGGCTAGAGGCGGTTACCTGGTGGTGACCCTGCACCGCCCCGCGCTTGTCGACGGTCCGCGGCTGGCCGACGCCGTCGCGGCGCTCGCGCGCGTCGCGCGGGAGCTGCCGGTCGTCTTCCCCGTCCATCCCCGCACCCGCCGGCGAATCGAGGTCGAGCGGTTGGCGAGCGGAGGCGGTGTGCGCCTGCTCGAGCCGCTGGGCTACCTGGAGTTCCTCAGCCTGCTCGAAGGCGCCGCCGGCACGCTGACCGACTCGGGAGGCATCCAGGAGGAGGCGACCTTTCTCGGCGTCCCCTGCTTCACCCTGCGCGAGAACACCGAGCGCCCGATCACGTGTGCGGTGGGCACCAACACGCTGCTCGGGCTCGCGCCGCAGCGAATCGCGGAGATCCCGTCGCTGCTCGTGTCGGCCTCCGCTCGCCCGGCTCGTGTGCCCCCCGGCTGGGATGGTGCGGCGGCCGGGCGGATCGTGGACATCCTCGAGCGCGAGCCTTTCGCAGCGACGGTGGCCGAGCACGGGCATCTTGTCCCGGCGCTCGCAGGGCGGGAGCCCATCGCCGCGGGGACCGGCGGGCGTGAGCCCGTCGCACCCGGAGCGTCCCACGCCGAAGCGTGATGGCGGCGCAGCTGGAGATCGACCTCGCCTTCGACGCGGTGGGCGACCAGCTGGGGGAGGATGGCGTGCGGCGCATCGGTCTGCACCGGCTGCTCGCCACCCTGCGCTCGCCGCGGGCGCTACGCGAGCTGTGGGGGGAGGCGCGCGGCGGCACCGTGCTGGTGCGCGAAGACGGGCTTCCGCTGAGTGCGGCCCAGGGCGCGATCCTGCTGCTCGCCGGACTCCTGCCCGCGCGTCGTCGGATCGTCGTGCGCGCCGGCGCCGGCCACGATCCACCGCGCGGCGAGCGGGAGTTGAGCGGGCCCGCGCTCCTGCTCGACGCGCTGCGACGGCTTCCCGCGGCGATCGTGGGCGAGCTCGTGCACACCGTTCGCCTGCGCCGCGTCGTGCGCACGGCGGCGGGCACGAACCACCGGCTGCCGCGCGCCGGAGCCGGGGCGGCTTCGGCGCTGTTCGTGCGCGCCGAGCCCTCCGTACGGTGGCAGGGGGGGTTGCCGGTCGGAGGGGCCGCCACCCACTCGGCGGGCGTCATCAACGGTTTGATGGCCAACGGCGTCGCGGTGCGCGTCGTCGCTCCTGAGCAGCTCGACGGCGTCGAGGGATCCCAGACCACGATTGTGGCTCCAGGTCGCGCGATGCATCTCGTCCCCAGCCTCGCCAACGCCGACTACTCGCGTCGCGTGGTGGCGAGTGTCGGTGCTGTCGAGGCGGACTTCGTCTACCAGCGCCACTCCCTGGGCTCCTTCGCCGGGCTCGAGCTCGCCCGCCGGTTCGGGGTGCCGCTGGTGCTCGAGCTCAACAGCCCCGGGATCTGGGTTGAGCAGAACTGGGCCTCTGGCAGGACCTGGATGGCCGGTTCGCTCGGCGCCCTGGAACGGCGCAACCTCGCCGACGCCTCGCTGATCGTCGTCGTGTCCGAGGTTCTGAAGGAGCGGCTGACGGCACAGGGCATCCCGGGGGAGCGCGTGCTCGTCAACCCGAACGGGGTGGATGTGGATCGGCTCGCTCCCTACCGTGTCCGCTCGCCGCGGCAGTGGCGTGAGCGGCTCGGCCAGCCGCAGGCCCCGACGGTGGGGTTCATCGGCACGTTCGGCCCCTGGCACGGCGTCGAGCTGCTCCCCGAGCTGATCGCTCGCACCCCCGCCGCGCGGTGGATCGTGATCGGCGCCGGCGACCCCCTCCACGGGGTGGTGAGCGCGGAGATCGACGCCCGTGGCCTGCGCGACCGCGTGTCGATGCCGGGGCTCGTCGCGCACGAGCGCGCGCTGCAGCTGCTCGGCGCGTGTGACGTGTGCGTATCGCCGCACGTTCCCAACGCGGACGGCTCGCGCTTCTTCGGCTCGCCCACCAAGCTGTTCGAGTACATGGGGCTTGGCAAGGCGATCGTGGCGAGCGACTTGGAGCAGATCGGGGCCGTGATCGAGCACGAGCGCAGCGGTCTGCTGCATCCTCCCGGCGACGTCGCCGCGGCCGCCGCGGCGATCCGGCGTCTGCTCGAGGACCCGGCGCTGCGAGCGCGGCTTGGGGATGCCGCGCTCGCGCGCGCGAGAGATCGCTTCGAGCTGGACCGCGCACGCGCGGCGCACGCTCGACGCGCTCGCAGGCGGGGCGGTGGATCGCCGGCTGGCCACCGGCTCGCCCCTGCTCTCGAGCTCGCTGCCAGAGCCCGCGCGCTCGGACCCCGATCCGCTGCCCGAGCCCACGCGCTCGCGATGACTGCTCGTCGCATCCTCGTCGTCACCTACGCCTATCCGCCGATGCCCTCCGTCGGCGGCAACCGCTGGCTGGCGATGTCGAAGTACCTGCGCCGCGACGGCCACGACGTGACCGTCCTCACTACCGCCGCGTTCGGCCGCCTGCCGGGCCCCGAGGAGGTCGGGGTGGTGCGCGCCAACGATCTCCTCGCCGCACCGTGGCTGCGCATGCTGTTGCGCAGGCCGCCGCTGCCCCTCGCCGGCGAGGGGGCGGCGCTCGAGAAGCCCGTCTCGGGCATCGTGACGAAGGTGATCGTGCCCGACCACCACCTGGTTACGTGGGTGCCCTTCGCGGCGCGGGCCGCCCGCTCGCTGCAGCGCGAGTCTCCCTTCGACTGCCTCGTCACGACCTCGGCCTACGAGTCCACGCACCTCGTTGGGCTCGCGCTCGGTCCTCGCCGGCCGGCGTGGATCGCCGACTTCAGGGACGGCTGGACGTTCCATCCCTGGCGGGAGCCGTTTCCCACTCGCCTGCAAGCGCGGCTCGACCGCCGGCTGGAGGCGCGGGTGGTGCGCACGGCCGAGCGGGTGACGGTCGTGGAGCGATCGGTTGGCGAGGACCTCCGCGAGCGCCTCGGCGTGCGGCCGGCCCACGTGCCCAACGGCTGGGACCCCGAGCTCGAGCAGCAGGCGGGCGAGCACGAGCTTCCCGCGCTGCCCGACGGACGCGTGGTGCTCGTCCACACCGGCCGCGCGGCCGGTGCGTGGGGGCGCAGCCCGCGGCCGCTGTTCGAGGGGCTCGCGCGGCTGCGCTCCGAGCGCCCCGAGCTCGCCGCCCGGCTGTTGCTCGTGCTCGCGGGCCGGCGCGACCGCGAGGAGGGGGAGCTCCTCGACGGCTACCGGCTCGACGGGCTCGTGCGCCACGTGGGGGAGCTCTCCCGTGCGGGCGCGATGGCGCTCCAGCGCCGGGCCGACGTGCTCGTGCTGCTGACCGCGCCCGACCTCGTGTGGGAGCTGCCCGGCAAGGTGTTCGAGTATCTCGGGGCGCGCCGTCCGATCCTCGCGCTCGCCGATGGCAACGAAGCGGCGCGCTTCGTCGAGGAGACCGGCACGGGCATCGCCGTGCCCCCCGCGGCCGGCGATGCGATCGCGGCGGCGCTCGCCGCGGTCGCGCAGGGCTCCTTCGCATCGGCCTACCGGCCGCGGGACACGGAGCGATATACGTATCCCGCCCCCGCGGAGGCGATGGCGGCCGAGATCGAGCGCGCGATCGCCGCGCGCCGCGACCCCTATCCGCGGTAGGCGATCGCGTGTAGCACGTCGCCCCCGCCCGCCAGCCTGTCGAGCAGCCAGGCCAGGGGCCCGACCAGGGCGCAGGCTGCGCTCGCCAGGCGCAGGCGCAGCCCGCCCGGGAACAGGCAGCGGCCGGCGAGCGCGTACTGGATCGACGCTGGCAGTCCGGCGGTGCTGGAAGAGGTACAGGTTGAGATGCGTGTGAAGCCCGCCGCTTCGAGCGCGCGCTGCAGCGCTCCGGCGTTGAAGTGGTGGCGATGGCGCGGGAGATCGAGGTGAAACCAGCAGCGGCCGAACCGGCGGCGCTGCCAGCAGCCGAAGTTCGGCACGCTGACGATCGTCACCCCACCCGCGCGCAGCGCCCGGTGCGCGCGGCGCAGGTCGGCGACGGGATCGAGGACGTGCTCGAGCGACTGGCGGAACACGGCGGCGTCGAACGCCTCCGGGTCGAGCTCCACCTCCGCGAGCGTGCCGGCGCGCGCGTCCACGCCGCGTCCGCGCGCCACGGCGCAGGCCGCCGGCGAGGGCTCCACGCCGACGGCGCTCCAGCCTCGCTCGATCATCCATGCGCCGAGGTCGCCCCGCCCACAGCCGACGTCGAGCAGACGGCCGGGGGGCAGCTCCGCGAGGCGCTGCAGCGGCGCCGTGCGCAGCGCCTGCCACGCCTGCAGGCGCTGGATCACGGCGGCCGCGATCCCCAACGCGCCGGCCTGCCGCTCGTACGCTCCGTAGGAGCTTGGGTACAGCGCCCCCAGCTCCGCGGGTCCGACCAGTGGCAGCGTGACGCCGAGCCCGCACCGCGAGCAGCGCGCCACCGCGAACCTCCCGGGGATGCCGTGCAGGCGATCGGGGGAGCTTGGCGAGGCGGGTCCGAGCGCACCGCCGCACACGGGACAGCGCATCGCGTCCCGTCAGCTCTCGCTTCTGATCGTCGCGATCGGGGCGCCCGCGGCGATCGCGGCACCCTCGGCGATCGGCAGCTCCGCGATCACGCCGCTCTTGTGCGCGGTGATCTCGTTCTCCATCTTCATCGCCTCAATGATGCACAACAGCTGGCCCTCCTGCACGGTGTCGCCCTGTTTGACGAGTACCTTCCACATGTTGCCCTGCAGGGGGGAGGGCAGGGTGTCCGGCCCCCCCGCCGCCGCCGACTTCCGCTCCCCGCGACGGGGGGGCCGGCGCCCGCCGCCGGCCGCGCCCGACCCGTTCAGCGCGCCTGCCACTGCGGGCCCGTTGGCGACGCCGGAGGGGGGGCCGACCACCTTCACGTCGAAACGCCTGCCCGACACCTCCACCGTGTAGGCCTGCTCGACCTTCTCCGGCTCCTCGCCGGCGTCGGCGGCGGGGTCCTGCTGTGGCTTCTCGAACGCCAGCGTCTTCAGCCAGGCGCGGTCCTCCAGCAGGTCCCTGCAGGTCTCCCCGCGCGCCCACTGCTCGGTCGCCAGCAGCGCTTGGTGGAAAGGGATCAGCGTGCGCAAGCCCTCGATCTCGTATTCGCCGAGCGCGCGCAGCATCCGCTGGGTGGCCTGTGCGCGGTCGGCGTCCCACACGATCAGCTTCGCCACCATCGGGTCGTACATCGGCGACACCTCGCCGCCCTCGCCGACGCCCGAGTCGACGCGCACGCCGGGCCCCGTCGGCTCTTTGTAGCGGCCGATCCTGCCGGGCGCCGGGGCGAAGTTCTTGGAGGCGTCCTCGGCGTTGATGCGGCACTCGATTGCATGGCCGCGCAACACCACGTCCTCCTGCGCGTAGGCGAGCGGCTCCCCGGCGGCGGCGCGGATGCCCTCCTTGACGATGTCGATCCCGGTGGTCAACTCCGTCACGCAGTGCTCCACCTGCACGCGCGTGTTCATCTCCAGGAAGAAGTACCCCGGCTCGGCGCCCCCAGCGCCACTCTGCGCGCCCGCCGGGAGGGCCAGCAGCCCCTCGATCGTGCCGGCGCCCACGTAATCCACGGCGCGTGCCGCCTCCACTCCGATCTTGCCGATCCGCTCGCGCATCTCGGCGTCCACCACCCACTCGGGCGCGGGGGACTCCTCGATCACCTTCTGGTGGCGGCGCTGGATCGAGCAGTCGCGCTCGCCGAGGTGGATCACGTTGCCGTGCCGGTCGGCCAGCACCTGCACCTCCACGTGGCGCGGGTCGGGCAGGTAGCGCTCCAGGTAGACGGTGGGGTCCGAGAAGAACTTCTCGCCCTCGCGGCTGGCCCCCTCGAAGGCGCCCTCGAGATCCTCCTCGGTGAGCGCTACGCGGAAGCCCTTGCCGCCGCCGCCGCCGGCCGCCTTCACAGCGACCGGGAAGCCGATCTCGCTCTTGGCGATCTCGAGCGCCTCGGCGACCGTCGCCACCGGCTGGGTCGTGCCCGGCACGATCGGCACGCCCGCGGCCTGCATCAGCTCGCGCGCCCGCGTCTTGGAGCCCATCGCCTCAATCGCGCTCGGCGGCGGGCCGATGAACACGACTCCCGCGTCGGCGCACGCCTGCGCGAACGGGGCGTTCTCGGCGAGGAAGCCGTACCCGGGGTGGATTGCCTCCGCGCCCGAGCGCGTCGCCGCGTCGAGGATCCTCTCGACGCTCAGGTAGTTCTCCGCCGCCGGCCCCCCGCCGAGGTTGTAGGCCTCGCCGGCGCGCCCCACGTGCAGCGCGTCGCGGTCGTGCTCGGAGTACACCGCCACTGAGGCGATGCCCAGCTCCTCGAGCGCCCGCACGATGCGCACGGCAATCTCTCCCCGGTTGGCCACAAGCACCTTCGTAAACATGGAGGGCCGGCAGATTACCACCCGGTTGGGGTCTGCCCTGGCGGGGGTGTGCGTTTCTGCCGCAGTGGACCTCGGGGCAGGCACCCGCGCCCGGGGTAAGCGCTCCACAGACCCCGGACGCGGGCCGCGGCACCGCCCTGGCGCGCTCTCGCGCTCGGTGCCTTCTGTCGGCGGACGGCTGGTGGGCCGCCGCCACCCTCTCCAATCGGCGGCGACGTCTCGGATGTTCCGCTTATTTAGCCAACGTAGAACTTGCGCCTATGCGTGAGTCGCCCACACGTGGCCGGATGTTCGAATCCGATCGCGGCCTTGGGTGGTTGGTCGTAGGGACGCGGGCTCGACAGGCTCAGGTTGCGCCGACCATCCCCGCGCCGACTGTCTCGTTG
The DNA here is from genome assembly GCA_963791485.1 of uncultured Solirubrobacterales bacterium. Lineage (GTDB taxonomy): Bacteria > Actinomycetota > Thermoleophilia > Solirubrobacterales > Solirubrobacteraceae > Palsa-744. The sequence continues at coordinate 256,046 of CAWBSO010000001.1, read as the reverse complement.
GTCGCCTCGTCGATCAGGATGAAGCTGCCCGTACGGCGGTTGGAGCGGTAGGGGTCGAACACCAGCGGGGTGTTGGTGCGCAGGCGCACCCTGCCGATGTCGTTGAGCGCTAGCTGCTCGGGGGCGCTGGCGCGCTCCAGCGTGTGCACGTCCACCACGTCCTGCAGCTCGTCCACGATCGCCGTCGCGCCGCGTGTGGTGTGCTTGATCACATACCGACCCCCCGCGCGCAGCGGGCGCTCGTTCAGCCAGCACACGTCAGCCTGCAGCTCCCTGCTCACGGTGGGCGCCTCCTCGGCACGGCAGATCAGCTCGCCGCGCGAGACGTCCAGCTCGTCCTCCAGGCGCAGCGTCACCGACATCGGCGCCTGCGCCTCCTCCAGCTCGCCCTCGAACGTGTCGATCGCGGCGATCCGCGTGCGCAGTCCGCTCGGCAGCGCCACCACCTCCTCGCCGACCCGCAGCGCTCCGCTCGCCAGCTGCCCGGCGTAACCGCGGTAGTCGCCGCTCTCGCCCGAGCGGGTGGGGGCGCCATTCGACGGTCGGATCACCCACTGCACGGGGAAGCGTGCCTGCTTGTCGTAGGGATGGTCGTACGCCACTTCCACCTCCTCCAGGAACTCCAGCAGCGGCTGATCTGCATACCACTCCATCCGCGGCGAGCGCTCCACCACGTTGTCGCCCTCCAGCGCGGAGATCGGGATGTACGAAGTCTGTGTGCTCCGCGGGTTCTTGCCGCCGCGCAGCTTACGCGCGAACGCCTCGAAGTCCTCCACTAGTTCCTCGTAGCGCTCGCGCGAGTAGTCAACGAGGTCCATCTTGTTGATCGCCACCACCATCTGCGGGATGCCCAGCAGTGCGCTGATGAACGCATGACGCTTGGACTGCTCCAGCACACCCCTGCGCGCATCGATCAGCACCACCGCCACGTCCGCCGTCGAGGCGCCCGTCACCATGTTGCGCGTGTACTGCTGGTGGCCGGGGCAGTCGGCGATGATGAACCGCCGCCGCGCCGTGGCGAAGTAGCGGTAGGCCACGTCGATCGTGATCCCCTGCTCGCGCTCCGCGCGCAGGCCGTCGGTCAGCAGCGCGAGGTCGAGCGTGCCCGACCCGCCGCGCCGCGCGCTCGCCTGCGCCACGTGCTCTAGCTGGTCCTCGAACACCTGCTTGGAGTCGTACAGCAGGCGCCCGATTAGCGTGCTCTTGCCGTCGTCCACCGAGCCGGCGGTGGTGAAGCGCAGCAGGTCGAGGGTCATTTTTCGCGCCTGTCGTGGAGGGGGAAGGGGTGGAGGAAGAGGGATTGTTGTTGGGCCAGATCCTGGGCCGGAACCGCATGGCATGGGCGTGGGGTGTGTGTTGAACTTTGCAGTTGCCGATAGCTATGGCTATCGGCTCGCAGATTTTTCATAACGACCATCACTCCTTCACCTTTACGAATATACGATCGCTATACGCGCGGGTCAGAATACCCGGTACGCGCGGGTTAGAAATACCCGGCCTTCTTGCGGTCCTCCATCGCGGCCTCCGACACACGGTCGTCGGCTCGCGTCTCGCCCCGCTCGGTGATCCGTGTGGCGGCGATCTCCACCACCACTTCCTCCAGCGTCGCCGCCTGTGAGCGCACGCCGCCGGTGCAGCTCATGTCGCCGACGGTGCGGTAGCGCACCATCTCCGAGCTCACCCGCTCGCCGTCGATCAGCTCCACGCCCTCCCGCCACGCGTACAGCATCCCGTCGCGGCTAAACACCTCGCGCTCGTGCGCGAAGTAGATCGAGGGCACCTCCAGCTGCTCCTGGGAGATGTACTCCCACACGTCGAGCTCCGTCCAGTTGGAGAGCGGGAACACGCGCACGTTCTCGCCTTTGCGGATGCGCCCGTTGTAGAGGTTCCACAGCTCCGGGCGCTGGTTCTTGGGGTCCCACTGCCCGAAGTCGTCGCGGAAGGACATGATCCGCTCCTTCGCCCGCGCCCGCTCCTCGTCGCGTCGTGCGCCGCCGAAGGCCGCGTCGAAGCCGTGCTGGGCGATCGCGTCCAGCAGCGTCACGGTCTGCAGGCGGTTGCGCGAGGCGCGCGGCCCCGTCTCCTCGACCGCGCGGCCGCTGTCGATCGACTCCTGCACGCTCGCCACGATCAGCTGCTCGCCCAGCTCCGCCACGCGGCGGTCACGGAACTCGATCACCTCGGGGAAGTTGTGGCCGGTGTCCACGTGCATCAGCGGGAACGGGAAGGGGGCTGGCCTGAACGCCTTCTCCGCTAGGCGCAGCAGCACGATCGAGTCCTTGCCGCCGCTGAACAGCAGCACCGGTTTCTCCAGTTCCGCGGCGACCTCGCGCATCACGTGGATCGCCTCGCTCTCCAGCGCGCGCAGATGACTGAGCTGGGGGCGCTCCGCGACGCTCACGATTACTCCGCTCGACCCGCCGTACATGCTTCCTCGTCTTTCATCGCACTGCCTCAGCAACGTGCAATCCGCACTCAGTCTTCTCGGTGCCCGCCCAGCGGCCCTCGCGGCCGCTGCCCGGCTGGGTGCATGGCTCGCACCCGATCGAGGCGTACCCATGGTCGTGCAGCGGGTTGTACGGCAGGTTACGCTCGTGTATACGGCGCCACAGGTCCTTCTCGGTCCAGTGCGCCAGCGGGTTGTACTTCCACAGGCCCCTGCCGTCGTCGTGTTCGGTCAGCTCCGCCTGCGCGCGCGTGGGTCCCTGCTCGCGGCGGATGCCGGTGATCCAGCCCTCCGCGTGTCGCAGCGCGCGCTCCAGGGCGGCCACCTTCGCCTGCGAGCAGCAGTGCTCGGGCCCGCTCCAGCGGTCGCCCTCCGGCGCGCTTGCGTCGAACACCTCGACGGCGATCCCGAAGCGCTCCTCGAATGCCCGCCAGGTTTTGAGCGTCTCCTCGAACAGCACCCCGGTGTCGATCGTCACGATCCTCACCCGCTCGCCGCCATCGATCTGCAGCAGCTCGTCGATCAGCACCGACTCCTCCTTCTGGAAGGAGCACAGCAGAACGGCACCGCTACCGTGGCGCTCGACGGCCTCGCGCAGAGTCGCGCTCAGGCTCTCCCGTTGGCCGGGCTTGCCGGTCGGCGCTTGGGCGGCGGCGGCCGAGGGGGCCAGCGCGGGCGTGGTGTCGCTCAGACCGCGCACTCGCCCTCCCCACGGATCACTTCGAAGGGGACGTTGCGGTTCCAGTCGATGAACTGATTCATCGTCTCCAGCCCGAAGTCCACGGGCATCGACAGGTCCTTCACGAGCGCCTCGAGCTCGCTCGTGCCGACGCGCTCGACGAAGTCGGTCCACTCCTCGTCGTCGCGACGGTTGGCCTCGTAGTGACGAACCCAGCGATCGACGGCCTCAGGCACCCGCTTGGAGGGCAGGCGCAGCTTCAGGCGCGTGCCGAATTTGACCTCGCCGCCTTCGAACACGCCGCCGACGTGAGGGATGTATGCGGGGATCGTGTGCGCGCCGACTTTGATCGACGCGCCCGTGAAGCCGATGCTGCCGACGTGATGCTGGCCACAGCCGTTCGGGCAGCCGCTGATCTTGATGTGGATCCGGCGCGACAGCGGGTCCGTGATCCGCATCGCTTCGACCCGCTCCTGCACGGCCTCGTTGAGTCCCATCGAGCTGGTGATCCCGAGCTTGCACGAGTCGGTGCCCGGGCAGGAGACCACGTCGTCGATCTGCCGTGAACCGGCGTCGCCGAAGCCGAGCTCCGACAGCGCCCGCCACAGGTCGTACACGCTCTCCTCGCGCACCCACCGCAGCACCAGGTTCTGCTGCACGGTTGTGCGCGCGTAGCCGCCCGCATAGGAGCGCATGACCCCCGCCAGCGCGCGAAACTGCTCGGGCGTGAGATCGCCACGGGTGATCTTCACCTCGACCGTCACGAAGCCCTCCTGGCGCTGCTCGGCCACGTTGGCGGCGCGGAAGCGCTCGAACTCGGACTCCTCGCCGTTGGGAGACCCGTAGCTCTGGGGGGGCGCCGGAGCGCGTTCGCGCTCGTCGTGCGCGAACAGCCGGTGCTCGATCGAGAAGTCGCGTTCGGTCACCCACTCGCCTTCGAGCTCCTCATCGGCCTGGCGGCGTAGCTCGTCGATGCCGTACTTGTCCACGAACACCTTGATCCGCGCGCGGGCGCGGTTGGCGCGCAGCCACTCCTGGCGATCGAAGATACGCATGACGGCCTCCGTGCGCTTCAGGTACTCGCCGTTGTCGAGCTCCACGAACTCGTACAGCACCTGCGCCCTGCGCGGCATGATCGACGTGCCGCCGCCGACCAGCATCTGCACACCGCGCACCTGCCGGCCATCGATCTCACGCACGCGCGCGCGGAAGGCGACGTCGTGGATCTCCGAGATCGCGCGGTCGGCGGGGGAGGCGTCAAAGGACGTCTTGACCTTGCGCGGCATCGCCTGCGTGGTGGGGTGGCGCACGAAGTAGCGCACGTACGCCCCCGCGTACGGCGTCAGGTCGAACAGCTCGTCCTTGGCCACGCCCGCCCACGGGTCGGCGGTGACGTTGCGCATCGTGTTGCCGCATCCCTCACGGCTGGAGAGCCCCGCCTCGCCCAGCTCGCGGATCGCCTTCTCGGCCTCCGGCAGCGGGATGTGGTGAATCTGGACGTTCTGGCGCGTGGTGATGTGGCCCTTGTTCAGCGGCGCGTACTTTTCGACCACGTCCGCGAACTTCTCCATCTGCTCGGGCGTGATCCCGCCGAACGGCAGCTTCGTGCGGATCATCTGCACGTCGGGCTGGCGCTGGCCGTACACGCCCTGCTTGAGGCGGAACTTGATGAACTCGTCCTCGGGAACGTCTCCCGCCAGGAACCTGCCGGCCTCGGTCTTGAAGTCGTCGAACTCCCGCTGCAGGATCGGGATCACGTGGCCCGGCACGTTCTGCAGGGTCTCTGGGTCCTCCAGCGTGCCTCGGGGGGCGGTGGGTACGGCGGTTGGCTCCATCTACGGGACCTCCTGAGGGCCTTCTCGGGGGTGCGTGCTGCTGTTATCGGCAGGCGGACGGGATTTGGCCCTAAAGGCTAGCGGCTTTTGGGTATTTATCCAGAGCGGAAGGCTGCGGCTGTGAAATAGTTGCTCGCGGGCACGCCTGGCGGGCGGGGTCCCGTTCATTCCCAGGGGTGCTGGCCGATCTTCGATCGGTCTCCCCAGTCCGATGGCCACTCATCCTCGCGCCCGACGCATTCGAGCATCGCCATGCGCGTCCACAGGTCGCGGCGCTCGGCCACCGGCGCCAGCCGCGGCGCCGTGTCTCTCATGAAGCGCTCCAGCGCCGCTACGACTGCCGCGGCCTCCTGCGGCGAGGCGGCCGGGGCTGACCGAAACGGGGACCGATCAGGGAGACGCTCGCTCCGCTCGCATCCCCGAATCGGCTCGCGCCGGAGGCGCGTGTCTCCCGGCTTCGGTAGCTCAAGCTGGGGGCGGCGGTTGACCATCTCCGGCTCACAGTGTAGGCACCGAGGGGCTTCGCCACCACCCGAGGTGGCTTCTACTCGGGGAACGGCAGCGGCGGCGGTAGGCGTCAGCGCGCCACGATCTTGGCGGCGAACTCAACCAGATCGGCGGCCTGCCGGAGCGAGGCCTTGAGATGCTGGCCGCCCACGTCGAACAGGCCGTAGTGCGCCTCGTCCTTGAGGTTGAGCAGACGGCTCAGAGAGTTGGCGGCCCGCTTCCCGCCGGGTGCGACCTGTTCGAGGAGGGTTGCCGCCTCGTGGTGGTTCTGGCCGCGTGCGCGGCGCCCAAGCGCCTCGCAGCACGCCGCATCCGACGCCGCGATCCCGGCCAATACCGCCAATGCCGTCGCCGGGCTGGCGTACTCGACATCCTCGCCTTCGCCGGCGGCCAGCTCCGCGACCTCGAGGAACTTGCGTGCGTGGCGCAGGCGCGTGACGGCGTCCTTCTGAGAGCAGCGCTGCGTGCGCCCGGAGCCGCCCGGGCTCATGCCGCGTACGACAGGGCGTCGATCTCCGGTCCGTGGAGAGTGATTGCATCCGAACGAAGCTCGGCGACGATCGGCGGCTCCTTGTCGAGCAGATGCGCGATCTGTGACGCGGGAACCTGCACGATGCCGGCGTGGTTGCCAGTCCACTGGAGGACCCGCTTCTGGAGATCATCGATCTGAGTGCACCAAGCAGGCTCGTCTTCGTCCACCTCGTTCGGCCTGACCACGAACAGGTCGATGTCGCTCTGTGAGTCACCGTCGCCCCGTGCGGTTGAACCAAACAGGGACGCGTGGACGGGAGCGATCTGCCAGGCGCCGAGCTCGCGGCGAATTCGCTCGAGCAGCTCTTCGCGCATGCCCATGAGGAACTCGACCGCCGGGGCTGCCAGGTGGTCCCGGTTCAGTGCAAACAGTGATGCTCTGTTGAGCTCGACCCGATCGACGAGACCGTGCTCTACGAGTCTGCTGAGAACAGCCATGACCCCGCTATGCGACGTCCTGCCGGTGAGGAGCGTGATCTCACGACCGGTCAGGCTCCTGGTGGTGCCCGCGAGCACCCGCAGGACCTCGCCCTCGAGTTTGGGGAAGACGGCGGCGTATGGGTGTGCTACGTCCATACGGACAGTATAAAGTCCATATCGATGCTTTTTAGTCTAGACGGACTATTTTCAATCGATACTTACAGCGGGATGTTCCCGTGCTTGCGCTTGGGCCCTGGCTCGCGCTTGGTCTCCAGCGTCCGCAGAGCGGTGATCAGCCGCGGGCGGGTCTCGTGGGGGACGATTACGTCGTCGATGTAGCCGCGTTCGGCGGCGGTGTAGGGGTTGGCGAAGCGCGCCTTGTAGTCGTCCATCAGCGTCTTGCGCCGCTCCTCGGGCGTGGGGCTGGAGGCGATGTCGCGGCGGTAGATGATGTTGACGGCGCCCTCCGGCCCCATCACGGCCACCTCGGCGGTGGGCCAGGCGAAGTTGAAGTCTGCCCCGAGGTGCTTCGAGGACATCACGTCGTAGGCGCCGCCGTACGCCTTGCGCGTGATGATCGTGACCTTCGGCACCGTGGCCTCGGCAAACGCGTACAGCAGCTTGGCGCCGTGGCGGATGATCCCGCCCCACTCCTGTGCGGTTCCAGGCAAAAAACCAGGGACGTCGCAGAAGGTCAGCAGCGGGACGTTGAAGGCGTCGCAGGTGCGCACGAAGCGGGCGGCCTTGGCGGAGGCGTCGATGTCGAGCACGCCCGCCAGCTGGTTGGGTTGGTTGCCGACGATCCCCACCGTGAAGCCGTCCATGCGCGCGAAGCCGCAGATGATGTTCTTGGCGTGGTGTTCGTGCACCTCGAGGAACTCGCCGTCGTCGACGATCAGGCGCACCACGTCGCGCATGTCGTAGGGCTTGTTGGGGTTGTCGGGGACGACGTGGTCGAGTGCCTCGTCCATCCGCAGTGGGTCGTCGGTGGGCTGCACGCGGGGGGGCGTCCCCAGGTTGTTGGAAGGCAAAAAGCTCAGCAGGTAGCGGCAGTCCTCCAGGCAGGCGTCCTCGTCCACGGCGGCGAAGTGGGCGACTCCGGACTTGGTGTTGTGCGACATCGCGCCGCCCAGCTCCTCGAAGCCGACCTCCTCGCCGGTGACGGTCTTGATCACGTCGGGGCCGGTGATGAACATGTGCGAGGTCTCGGCGACCATGAAGATGAAGTCGGTGATCGCCGGCGAGTACACCGCGCCGCCGGCGCACGGTCCCATCACGAGGCTGATCTGTGGGATCACCCCCGAGGAGCGGACGTTGCGCAGGAACACATCGCCGTAGGAGCCCAGCGAGACGACGCCCTCCTGGATGCGCGCGCCGCCGGAGTCGTTGATGCCGATGATCGGGCAGCCGATCTTGGCGGCGAGGTCCATGATCTTGCACATCTTCTCGCCCATCACCTCGCCCAGCGAGCCGCCGAACACGGTGAAGTCCTGGCTGAACACGCACACGGTGCGGCCGTCGATCGTGCCGTGGCCGGTAACGACGGCGTCGCCCCAGGGGCGGTTCTTCTGCATGTCGAACTCGTAGGTGCGGTGGCGCACGAAGGTGTCGAGCTCCTGGAAGGAGCCAGGGTCAAGCAGCTTTTCAACGCGCTCGCGCGCGGTGTACTTGCCACGGTCGTGCTGCTTCTTCTCGGCCTCCGGCGCCGAGTGCACGGCGGCCGCGCGCAGCTCCTGCAGCTGAGCGAGCTTCTCCTCGTAGGTTTCCGGTGCCTTCGCGCGCATCATCGGGCGCCCGATGTTATCCGTCGCCGAGCCCGCGGCGACTGGCCAGAGTGGTGCGGGGGCGCGGCTCGTCCGCGCCAGAAAGCGCGGCTCAACCGCGCGAGAATGGCCGGTGGTGGGCGGCGCCGAGGCGATCCAGCACCGCGCTCAGCAGTTCTACGTCCTGCTCGGCCATCGTCGCTTCCACCCGCTCCAGCTCCGCCGCGAGTTCGGCGGCGAGATCGAGCGGCGCCTCGTGGACCTCGGGTGTCGGCGCAGGCTCGGGTGTGGCCTCGGGCGCGGGATCGGGCTCTACGCTCGGCTGCGCCTTACGCCAACGGCGGAAGAGCCTGGCGAAGAACCGGGGAGGTGGATCCGCGGTTGCTGGCGCGAGCTCCGATTCGGCCTCGGGCTCGGGCTGTGGCTTTGCGACCTCGGCCTCGGGTTCGGCCTCGGGCTCTGTGACCACGGACTCTGGCTCTGGCTCTGCAGCCACGGGCTGGGGGGCCTCACGAGCGACCGTGAGCGTGACCTTGGTGCCCCAGCCGGACGGCTTGAGCTCGACCCGCCCGCTGGCGGACTCGGCCTCCCACTCAACGCTGGTCTCGGCCTCGACGCGAGCGATGCGGATCTCGCCGAACTCGCCGAGATGCCGTGCCAGGGATGTGGGATCGCTCAGCTCGGCCCACAGCTCGGGCGGAGACTTGACGAGGGTGCGTTGGGCTTCGATCGTGGACACGCCCCATGTTTCGAGGGCGACGGCGGGACTCCTTCAGGCTGCCACACGCTCCCGCGAAGGCTGAATCAATCCCCGCGCATGCAGCAGCTCGGCCAGCTGCACCGCGTTGGTAGCCGCCCCCTTGCGCAGGTTGTCGGCGACGACCCACAGGTCGAGCGCGCGCTCGTGGCCGGGGTCGCGGCGGATGCGGCCCACGAATACGTCGTCGCTGCCGGTGGCGTCGATCGCCAGCGGGTAGAGCGCGGCGCCCGGGTCGTCGAGCACGGTGACGCCGGGCGCCGCGGCGAGCAACTCGCGGGCGCGCTCGGGTGAGAGCTCGCCACGGGTCTGCACGTTGACGGCCTCGGAGTGGCCGTTGACGACCGGCACGCGCACGCAGGTGGCGCTGACGCGAATCGCGGGGTCGCCGAGGATCTTGCGCGTCTCGTTGATCAGCTTGCGCTCCTCGTCGGTGTGGTCATCGCCGGGCGCGAACGAGCCGGCGTGGGGGAGCGCGTTGAAGGCGATCTGGTGGGCGTAGGCGCCGGGCGGCTCGATTGCCCGCGACGAAGCCGGGGGACGCTCGCCTTTGGCGAGCATCCCCGTTTCGTCCAGCAACAGCGCGCGGGACTGGTCGAGCAGCTCGTCGACGGCGGCCTTGCCGGTGCCGGAGACTGCCTGGTAGGTCGAGATCACGAGCCGCTCAATCCCGGCGGCGTCGTACAGGGGCTTGAGCGCGACGACCATCTGCATCGTCGAGCAGTTGGGGTTGGCGACGATGCCACGATGCTCGGCGAGCGCCTCGGGGTTAACCTCAGCGACGACTAGCGGCACGTCGTCGTGCATGCGCCAGCGCGAGGAGTTGTCCACCACCACGGCGCCCGCGTCGGCGAAGCGCGGCGCCCACTCGCCCGAGGTGGAGCCCCCGGCGGAGAACAGCGCGAGGTCGAAGCCCTGGATGGTGTCCTCGGCGAGCCCCTGCACTGTGAGATCGCCACCGTCGATGCCGGCGCCCGCCAGCACGCGCCCGGTGGAGCGCGCGGACGCAAACGCCACCACCTCGCGCGCGGGGAACGCCCGCTCGCGCAGCAACTGAAGCATCAGCGAGCCCACCTGGCCGGTGGCGCCGACGACTGCTACGCGGTGTCCCTGGCTCATGGAGCTCTAGGGTACAGCGGCCGTGTCCGCCGAGAGCCTCACCCCTTCGATCGAGACCGCCCGCAAGCCTTCACCGGGCGGGAGCGCCCCCGCGAGAACCGCGATGGCGGCGCTCACGCTGGGCGCGCTGGGAGTGGTGTTCGGCGACATCGGGACCAGTCCGCTCTACGCGCTGCAGGCGGTTTTCACTGCCGATGATCACGCAGTCCACGCCACGCAAGGGGACGTCTACGGCGTGATCTCGCTCGTGTTCTGGGCGATCACGCTCGTGGTGTCGGTCAAGTACCTCACGTTCATCATGCGCGCCGACGACCGTGGCCAGGGTGGCATCATGGCGCTGACGTCACTGCTGCAAGCCGCGCGGCGCAGCCGCCGCGCGGTGGTGCCGGCGGTACTGATCACGCTCGGGATCGCCGGCGCCGCGCTGTTCTATGGCGATGGCGTGATCACCCCGGCGATCTCGGTGCTCTCCGCGGTGGAAGGGTTGAAGGTCGCGGTGCCGAGCCTGCACTGCGCTCGTGCTGCCGATCGCGGTCGCGATCCTCTGCGTGCTGTTCGCGATCCAGCGCTTCGGCACGGGCGTCGTCGGCAACCTGTTCGGGCCGGTGATGGTCGTCTGGTTCTGCGTGCTCGGCGGGGTGGGCGCCGTGGAGGTGACGCACCACCCCGGCATCCTGCGCGCGCTGTCGCCGAGCTACGGGGTGCAGTTCTTCGCCGCGCACGGCGGTGTCGCGTTCATCGCGCTCGCCTCGGTCGTGCTGGCGGTGACGGGCGCCGAGGCGCTCTACGCGGACATGGGCCATTTCGGGCGCCCGCCGATCCGCCGCGCATGGTTTCTGATCGTGTTCCCGGCGCTCACCCTCAACTATCTCGCCCAGGGAGCGCTGATATTGCGCTCCCCGCAGGCGATCTCCGACCCCTTCTACCTGTTGTTCCCGAGCTGGGCGCAGATCCCGATGGTGGTGCTGGCGACCGTCGCGACGATCATCGCCTCGCAGGCGGTGATCTCGGGCGCCTTCAGCGTGACCCAGCAGGCCGTGCAGCTCGACTTTCTGCCCCGGCTTACGATCCGCCACACCTCCGAGCGGCAGATCTGGCAGATCTACGTGCCGGCGATCAACGGCGCGATGTTCGTGACCGTGCTCGCGATCGCAATCGGATTCGGTTCGTCCACCGCGCTTGCGTCGGCCTACGGCGTCGCGGTCACCGGCACGTTCATCCTCAACACGATCCTGTTCCTCGCGGTGGCGCGGCTGCTGTGGCGCCGGCCGCGAGCACAGATCGCGCTCGGCGCCGCGGTGTTCCTCACGGTCGAGGTCGCGTTCTTCGCGGCGAACCTCACGAAGATCGTGCACGGAGGATGGTTGCCGCTCGCGATCGCGCTCGTCGTTTTCACGCTCGTCATCACCTGGTATCACGGACGCGAGATCGTGAACGCCAACCGCGAGCGCGCGGAAGGGCTGCTCGCGGACTTCATTGAGGGGGTCGGCGGGCGGAGCCTCCCGGTTCGCCTGGTCCCGGGCGTCGCGATCTTCCTCAGCCCCAACCTGCGCGGCGCGCCGTTGGCGCTGCAGGCCGACTTCGAGCACAACCAGACCCTGCACGCCCACGTGATGATCGTCGCCGTCGAGACGGAGCGCGTCCCTCGCGTAGGGGACTGGGAGAGGGTGCGGCCGGAGGCGAAGACGTTGTTCAGCGGGGCGACCGGCGATCCGCTCGACCCACTCGTGGAGAGCATCACGCCGCTGACGGTGCGCTTCGGCTTCCTCGAGGAGCAGGACGTCCCGGCCGCGCTGCGCATGGCGGTCGAGCAGGGTTTGATCGAAGGCGAGCCCGACCTCGCGAACGCCACTTACTTCGTCTCGAAGGTCGCGATCGAGCCCACCCGCGAGCCTGGCATGGCGATGTGGCGCAAGCGGCTGTACGTCGCAATGGCGCGCTACGCTGCCGACCCGGCCGACTACTTCAGGCTGCCGGAGGACCAGACCGTCACGACCAGCGGGCGGATCCTGCTGTGACGCACGGTCGTCTAGGCCCCGGTGTGGGCGACCATGAAGTAGATCGTGAGGATTACCAGCAGGTCCATCAGCGCCCCGACCGCCCCGATGCGCCGGACGAGCGAATCGTGCTCGCCGCTGAACGTCACCGCGCCGTCACCGCCTCCGGCCGCCACGTCCCGGTCGGCGACCTCGATCAGGCGCTTCTCACGCGGGCCAAGGTAGGCGCCCTCGACGGCGCCGATCACGATCGCGACGCCTAGCCCCCACTGCACGAAGAACGAGCTCCACAGTTCGAGGTGGGAGGCGAGGTAGATCCCGAACACCATGACGGCGGCGAGTCCCGGCATGATCACCCGCTGGCTGATCGCGTGCAGCGCGCGGTAGAGGGCGGGCAGCGCGCGCGGGTCGGCCTTGGCGACGGCGCCGAGCAGCACGGGGTAGGCGAAGGTCGCGCCGAAGGCGAACACGACGGCGATGATGTGCAGCGCGAGGACGACTTCCCAGAAGGCGACGGCTAGGAGCACGGGCGAAGCCTATTGATCAGGTCGGCGCATGCGCCGACCGAAGCCGGGTGACACGCGCCTTCGGCGCGAGTCCCCGTTCCGGCCATGTCACATGTGGCATGGCCCACCCCGCTTTGCGGGGCAAGCATGTGGGCGGCCCAGAAGCCTCAGAACGTCGGCGCGTAGCGCCCGAACACGTCCTGCATCGCGCCGCACACCTCGCCTAGCGAGCAGCGGTCCTTGAGCGCGGCGCGGATCGCGGGCAGCAGGTTGTCCTCGCCGCGGGCGAGGACGCGCAGATCCTCGAGGCGGCGCTCCACGAGCGCGTGATCGCGGGCGTCCTTGAAGGCCGTGAGCCGCTGCACCTGCAGGCGCTCGGACTCGGGGTCCACGCGCAGCAGGTCGGGGACCTCGAGGTCGTCCTCCTCGTACTTGTTGACCCCGACGACGATGTCCTGGCCGATGCGGTAGCGCTCCTGGTAGCCCCACGCCGACTCGTCGATCTCGCCGGTGATGAAGTCGAGCGCGTTGACCGACCCGCCGAGCGCGTCGACCTTGCCGATCAGCTCCTGCGCGCGCGTTTCGAGCTCGTCGGTGAGCGCCTCCACGAAGTAGGAGCCGGCGAACGGGTCGACGGTGTCGGCGGCGCCCGACTCGTGGGCGAGGATCTGCTGGGTGCGCAGCGCGATTTTGGCGGCGCGCTCGGTCGGCAGCGCCAGCGCCTCGTCGAAGCCGTTGGTGTGCAGCGACTGGGTGCCACCGCACACCGCGGCGAAGCCCTGCAGGGCGACGCGCACGATGTTGTTCTCCGGCTGCTGGGCTGTGAGCGTGACGCCGCCGGTTTGCGTGTGGAAGCGCAGCATGCACGCCCGGGGATCGACGGCGCCGAAGCGCTCGCGCATGATTGCCGCCCACATCCGCCGCGCGGCGCGGAACTTGGCGACCTCCTGGAAGACGTTGTTGTGGCCGTTGAAGAAGAACGCGAGGCGCGGCGCGAAGTCGTCCACGGAGAGGCCCTTGTCGATCGCGGCCTGCACGTAGGCGATCCCCGAGCAGAGCGTGAACGCGACCTCCTGCACCGCCGAGCAGCCCTTCTCGCGGAAATGGTAGCCGGAGATCGAGATCGTGTTCCAGCGCGGCACCCGTTCGTGGCAGTACTGGAAGAGGTCGGTCGTCAGCCGCATCGTGGGGGCGGGCGGGTAGATGTAGTTGCCGCGCGCGATGTACTCCTTGAGCACATCGTTCTGGGTGGTGCCGCGCAGCTGCTCGCTCGGCACCCCCTGCTCCTCGCCGACCAGCTCGTACAGCAAGAGCAGGCAGGCGGCGGGGGCGTTGATCGTCATCGAGGTGGAGACCTGGTCGAGCGGGATGCCGTCGAACGCGGTGCGCATGTCGTCGATCGTGTCGATCGCCACGCCGGTGCGCCCCACCTCGCCCAGGCAGCGGGGATTGTCGGAGTCGAGGCCCAGCTGCGTGGGCAGATCGAACGCCATCGACAGCCCGGTGGACCCCTTCGAAAGCAGGTAGCGGTAGCGCTCGTTGGACTCTTTCGCCGAGGCGTACCCGGCGTACTGGCGCATCGTCCACAGCTGCTGGCGGTACATCTCGCGGTGGGGCCCGCGGGTGTAGGGGAACTCGCCCGGCTCGCCGAGCTCCAGCTCGGCCGGGAGGTCCTCCTCGGTGTACAGCGGCTTGACCTCGATCCCGGAGTCGGTGAAGCGGCGGGGATCGTCGGGCCCGACGATCGGGGCGACGGTCAGGTGCTCGTCTGTCTGGGTCATATCGATCAGGGTATCCTGCGCGCATGGCAACCTGTCTGGTCACCGGCGGCGCGGGCTTCCTCGGGTCGCATCTGTGCGACGAGCTGCTGGCGCGCGGCCACAGGGTGATCTGCGCGGACAACCTCGAGACGGGGTCGCTGGCGAACATCGAGCACATTCGCGATCCCGAGCGTTTCGTGCACCTGAACGTGGACATCATCGACTCCTACTTCATCGAGGAGCCGATCGACTTCGTCTACCACCTCGCCTCGCCGGCCTCCCCGATCGACTACCTGCGCCTGCCGCTGCACACGCTGAAGGTCGGCTCCTACGGCACCCACCACACGCTCGGCCTGGCGAAGGCCAAGCGTGCGCGCTTCCTGATCGCCTCGACCAGCGAGGTGTACGGCGATCCGCTCGAACACCCGCAGTCGGAGTCCTACTGGGGCCACGTCAACCCGATCGGCCCGCGCGGGGTGTACGACGAGGCGAAGCGCTACGCGGAGGCGCTGACAATGGCCTACCACCGCCAGCAGGGGGTTGACACGGCGATCGTGCGGATCTTCAACACCTACGGTGCGCGCATGCGCCCGCACGACGGCCGTGCGATCCCGACGTTCTTGCGCCAGGCGCTCGCCAACCGTCCGATCACGGTGTTCGGCGACGGCAGCCAGACGCGGTCGTTCTGCTACGTCAGCGATCTCATCCGCGGCATCATCGCGCTCGCCGAATCCGGCCATCACGATCCGGTGAACATCGGCAACCCCGACGAGTTCACGCTGCTGGAGCTGGCGGAGACCGTCAAGCAGGTGACCGGGTCCTCTTCGGAGATCGTGTTCGAGGCGCTGCCGGTGGACGATCCCAAGCAGCGCAGACCCAACATCGCGCTGGCGCGGGAGCTGCTGGGATGGTCGCCGGAGGTGGCGTTGAAGGAGGGCTTGGAGCGCACGATCAGCGAGTCGGGCGTCGAGGTGCTGGTCGGCTGAGCTTGCCCAGCGGATTCGCTCGGCTGTGATTCCCCGCCGGTCCTCGGTTCAATCGGCCTCTGGCGGGTAGTGACATGGCGTCAGACGGCGGGCGGCTCACCCGATCGCGCCACCGCCTCAATGCATGGCCCCACCCAAAGAGCACCCGACCGCTACATCTGCGAGTCTGAAGCGTTGTGAATGGCGAGATGGCCCACGCCACGCGGACCTCTGCTACCCCGCTCGAGACCCCTCCCCCCCACATGCACCCCCTGGAATCGAGCGCCCTGACGGCTCCTTCGCCGCCGCAGGAGTCTGTGGAGATCCCGGTGCTCTCGGAGGCGACGGTGCGCAGAGAGCCCTCCGCGCGCGACATGCGCCGCAAGCGCTGGCCGGCGCTGTCGTTCCTGCTGCGGGTGGAGACGGCGCGGCGCGCGATGCGCGTGCTGATGCTGCTGGCGCTCGACTTCGCGGGGCTGGCCGCGGCGATCTTCACGGCGCTGGTACTGAAGGCGGCGGTGCTGAGCGAAGTGAGCGCGCACGGCGCCTACGAGGAGACGCGCAGCATCATCGCGTTCGCCTACCTGTTGACGGCGCTGCTGTTCGCGCGCTCGGGCCTGTACGCGGTGCGGGCCCAGCGGCCGGGGATGGCGCGGATCGTGGGATGCCTCTTCCAGGTGACGTCCGTGGCGCTGATCTTCGCGTTGGTGAGCGGCGAGCACTTCTCCAGCTACTACATCTTCTGGGGCTCGCTGGCGTTTGCGCTGCTGTACATACCGCTGCTGCGGCTGCTCTACGAGCGCTCCACCGGGGCGCTCCTGCGCGCCGCCGGCCACGAGCGCCGCGCGGTGCTGGTCGGCACCGGGGAGCACATCCGCGAGGTGGCGCACGCGTTGCAGGATGCGCCCCACTCGCGCATCGAGGTGGTGGGGTTCGTCTCGCCGAAGGCGCTGCCGGCCAACGGCCTGCGCTCGCTGGGCGCCCCACGCGACCTCGAGCACGTGCTGGCGGCGGAGCGCATCGACGAGGTGATCATCGCCGACCCCGACTTTCCCCAGGGCGACGCGGTGGAGCTGGTGGACCGCTGCCACCAGCGGGGGGTGCGGGTACGGATTGCGCCCTCGACGATGGAGATCCTGATCCACCGCGCGGAGTTCGTGCCTGGCGAGTCGGTGCCGCTGTTCGAGCTGAAGCCGCCGGTCTTCGAAGGGATCGACTTCGCGCTGAAGCGCGCCTTCGACGTCGTCGGCGCGACGCTGCTGCTGATCGTGCTCAGTCCGCTGCTGGCGGCGGTCTGGGTGGCGGTGCGAGCGACCTCGAAGGGCCCGGCGCTGTTCCGCTCGATCCGCCCCGGGATCGGGGAGCGGCCGTTCGCGTGCCTGAAGTTCCGCACGATGTACGCCGACTCCGAGCACCGCCAAGCCGCCCTCGAACCGCTCAACGAGGCGTCGGGCGCGCTGTTCAAGATCCGCGACGACCCGCGCACGACCCCAGTGGGGCGCTTACTGCGGCGCTTTTCGCTGGACGAGCTGCCGCAGCTCGTGAACGTGCTGCGCGGCGAGATGTCGCTGGTCGGGCCGCGGCCGCTGCCGGAGCGGGACTTCGAGAAGCTGGAGGACTGGCACCGCAAGCGCTACCTCGTACTGCCGGGGATCACCGGACTGTGGCAGGTGTCGGGCAGGGCGGAGCTCGACTTCAACGACCTCGTGCACCTCGACTTCCTCTACCTCGAGCACTGGTCGCTGGCGGTGGATCTCGCGATTTTGCTGAAGACCATTCCGGCGGTGCTGACGCGCCGCGGGGCTTACTGAGTCAGATCGACCTGCGCCCGACCGACACGGTGTACGGCGAGGCTCTGGGGCCGGCGCCAGGCGGTGACGCAGGGCCGGTGGGGGTGGGCGAACGCGCGCCGGTAGACACGCCAGGTCTCGCGCGCTGCGTCCTCCCAGGTCCACACCGCGCGCGGAGCGGTCTCGGCTGGCGGCACAGCCGTCAAGGTTGCTGCGTCCGGCGCCTCCGGGACCACCGCCAGAGCCTCCGGGATCACCGCCACACGCTCGCGCTCGAGTCCGAACTCGGCGATGGCTTCGCCGGCGACGACCTCGCTGGGGACGATCACGTGTGAGGCACGCTGCAGCGCCAGGTGGCGCAGGTGCAGGTGCATGCCGCCCCCGCGCAGCCGCTCGCTGGGGCGCTTGAGCGCGGCGATGTCGTAGACGGTGACGACCATCGGGCAGGGACTGTGCAGCATCGCCCCCTGCACCCACGGCGTGTGGAAGAGGTCGGCCCCACGCGGGCGGTGGGATTCGAGGATCTCATCCTGCTCGCCGGCGGTGTCGCGCAGCGCCTGCAACAGGCCACGCGAGTAGCGCCCCAGCCCCTGTGGGTCGGCGGTTGGCCGGCTGTCGAACGCCAGCCTCACAGGCGCTCGTGGTCCGCGGGACCATCGGATGTCGCTCGACGAGCCCAGACGTCGCGAGGGGCGGGCGGGACCTGATCCTGCACAGCGAGGACCTTAGTCGGTTTGGCGGGGGAGTGGTAGAGATGACAGCGGAGTTGCCGCTCTGTGCGGAATCTCCCCACCTCCACGCGCCCGTGGGCCTCATTCATCCTCCCCATCGTCTTCATCTTCTCCCTCCCCCGCCCCGTCGTTGCCTCCTCGGCTCTAGCCTCCACCGAATGTCCACGCGCAACTATCACGAGAGCCTGTGGCAGGAGCTTCCCGAGGGCACTCGCCCACCGTACATGCAGGCACGGTTGGACTTCCTGCTCGCGCACGTCCGCTCCAGCGCGCGTGTGCTGGATGTGGGCTGCGGCGAGGGCTGGTTCACGGCGGCACTCGCCCGGGCGGGCCGGGAGGTGGTGGGGATCGACGTCGCCGAGGAGCCGCTGCGCCGCGCGCGTGAGCGCGAACCGGGCCTGGATCTGCGCTGCGTCCCGGCGGAGGGCGAGTGGCCGCTGCAGGACGTGAGCTTCGATGCGGTGTGGGCGGGGGAGGTGATCGAGCACGTGGCCGACACCGCCGGGTGGCTGTCGGAGGTGCGCCGCGTGCTGCGCTCCGGGGGAGCGCTGGTGCTGAGCACGCCGGCGCACGAGCTGCTCACCCGGCTGGCGCTGGGGTGCTCGGCTCGCGCGTTCGCGGCCCACTTCGACCCGCGCTCCGACCACCTGCGTTTCTACACCCGCCGCACGCTGGTTGCGCTGCTGGAGGACTTTGGCTTCGAGGGGGTTGAGGCCCGCGCTGTGGGCGGATCGATCGGACCTCTCCCGCCGCGGCAGGTGCTGCTGGTGGCAGCGCGGCGTAGGCGTTTCTAAGCCTGGATCCACCGATCCCGGGGTCGCACCGGCACCGGATGACGCATCGCCAGGACCAATTGCCCTCGCTCCGAGGGGTCACCCTACGGATGCTCGGTCAATTGTCCCTGCTCGGTCACCGGCACCGGATGCTCAGCCCGTTATCGGTGGATCCAGGCTAACGCGCGGCCGGTACGGTCGATGTGCCGGAACTGCTCGGCGCCGCCGTGCCGCCGCCGCTGGCGGTGTCGCGCAACGCCTGCAGATAGGCGTTTTGGATCGAGAGCAGTTCGGCGTTCTGGGCGATGTCGGCGCGCGGGGCGACGGCCTCGGGGTTGAGGTAGACGGTGGCCTGCAGCGCCTGCAGCGCGGCCCGGGGTTGGCCGGTGCGCAGGTCGTATTCGCCGAGCGCCTGCCAGGTGTGGAAGTTGGACGGTTGCAGGTGCACGGCGTGCTCGTAGGTGGCAGCCGCGGCGGCCGACTGGCCGGCGCCTTCCTGCACGGCGGCGAGCGTGAGCAGCGCTTCCGCGGAGAGCGGGTCGCGGCTGATCGCGGTGTGCGCTGCGGCGAGCGCGGCGGCCGGGTCGTGCGCGACCAGTGCGAGCGCAACGTTTGAGGCATCGACCGAGCGCTGCGGCTGCCACTGCGCCCACGCCGCGAGCAGCGCCCCGATGACGACGGCGGCGGCGACTCCAGCGCGTAGCGGCCCGACGCCGCGCAATGTGAGCGTGCGCCACCGTGGCGGGCGCGAGACCGGGTCGCCGCCCCCGCTCGGATCGAGGCTTCCCGCGGGCGCGCGGCTAGCCGCGAGAACGCTGCTCAACGGCCCACGGCCGGCCACCCAGCCGGCGCACAGCAGGGCGGCGCAGGCGACGCCGGGCACGTACCACGTCCAGTCCACGAACGAGTGGACGCCGAACGTCGTGACGAGGCAGACCAGCGTGAGCAGCCCGACGCGCTCGGCGCTGTAGAAGCGCTCCTCTCCGGCAAGTGGCAGCCAGCGCCAGCGCCGCCAGCGCCGGTTGAAGGGATGCGTGGCGCGCCCTGCGGCGCACATCCACGCACCGAGCAGCGCGAGCGCCACCAGCAGCCCGGCCAGGCCGAGGTCGGCGAGCGTCTGCACGACGAAGCCGTGCGCCTGGCCGACGTTGACGATCGCCGTGCGGTAGCGCAGGCGGGCTGTTTCGTAGCCTTCGGCGCCGGCCCCGAGCAGGGGGTGGGCGGAGAAGATCTCCAGCGCTTCGTTCCAGTAGCGCGCACGCACGCTGCCGATCGCGGTGAGCCGCGCCGGGCCGTTGGCGGGCAGGGGGGCGTTGGGGTTGGTGAGCGTGCTCACCGTGTGCGAGACGCTTCCGAAGAGGCCGCGATGGCTGACGGTCAGCAGCCCGGTGAGCGCGATCACGGCGATCACCGGGAGCGCGAGCAGTACCGTGCCGGCGCGGCGGCGCGTGCGCGGCGAGAGCGCGCGGCGGACCGAGAGGAAGCCGATCGCAAGGCCCACCAGCGTGAGTCCGACGAGCGTCGCGGCGAGCAGCACGCCGAGCTGGTATCCGGCGGCGACCCGTTCGGCGAGCGGAATGTCGTCGGTGGTGAGCGCGTGCTGGGAGAAGTCCCATGCGACCACCACGAGCGCTCCGAGCGCGCCGATACAGAGCACAGCCGCCCCACGCAGGCGCAGCGGGACGAGGCACAGCCACAGCACCAGTCCGAGCACCAGCGCGGCAAGCGCGCCACGCGAGTAGGCGAGCAGCAGCGTTACCAGCATCAGCCCCATCGCGGGGTAGGCGAGCGCGTTCAGCAGCGCGTGCCCGGCGCGGCGAGCGCCCAGCCACATGCAGCCCACCGCCCCGATCGCGGCGGTCACGCCGATCGCGTTCCAGTAGCCGTAAGGCGCCTGCAGCCGGGCGTAGGCATGCCCACTGTTCTGCGCGGCGCCGATCGCGTCGGGGAAGACCTTCGTGAGCAGCGCATAGCCGCACACGATCACGGTGGCCAGCAGCACCCCCCCGAGCACCGCCGACCACTGCCCGGGGGCCGCGCGCGCGAGCAGCACGGCGAGCGCGAACACGGCGCTGTAGGCGAACAGGCGCCCCGCGTCCTGCCAGCTGGCGTCGGGCTGCACCGACCAGATCACCGACAGAGCAGAGAGCGCGGCGAACGCGAGCAGCAGGCTTACCGACCACAGCCCATATGTGGGGCGGCCGGCCGGCGCCAGCAGGATCGCCGCCGCGATCCCGACGCCGCAAGCGAGCGTCAGTCCGATCTCGACGGGGGTGCGGGTGCTGAGGTTGAGGCCGCCGCCGGCGAGGAAGGTGATCAGGCAGAGGACGCCCGCGACCAGCAGTGTCGGGAGGGCCGATTCGAGCGAGAGCACGAACGATGGCGGCACCCTGTCGCGCTCCCACCGCGAAGCCCCGCGGCCGGGATGTGGTGGCTCGGGCCGTTCCCCGCCCGGGGGCGCGAGGGCCGGCGCTTCCACGGTCGCCTGGTCTGCGGCTGTGGCTCCCCGTCCTGGAACCTCTGCGATCTCGGTGGACATCTCACTCGCCGGCGATCGAGCCACCGCCTGCCTGCGCGCCTGTCCGGCGAACACGCCTGCGCACGGCCCACGCGACCACTAGCAGGGTGCAGGCGAGCAGGAAGGCGAGCAGTGCGAGCAGCGGGGTCGGCAGTGTGTTGAACGCTGAGGCGAGGTTGACGTGCACGACTCCCGGGTGGATCACCTCGCCTCCGACCTGCACCGGTGGAGCGCTCGCGTGGGGGATGCTTTCGAGGGTGTGCTGTTCGGTTGGAGTGGGGGGTGCCACAGCCGCGCCCGCTTCGCCAGGGCCCCCGGACGTGCCGGCGCCGTGGGAGCCGGCGGCGCCAGCACGCTGGGCTTTGTTGATTAGGTAGGGACAGGGGGTGTACTCGGCGAGGAAGGGTTCCATTTCCTTGATCGCCTGGCTGTAGGCCTGCTGGCTGTAGCCGGTGGGCACCTTTTCGTTGCTGCATTCTTCGTAGATTTTCGTGACTTCACTCGTACTCGCCGTGGCGGCGATGGGGCACGCGAGCGCAAACGCTGCCGCGAGGGCAAGCGTCAGTAGGGGTGGGGACGACTTGGTGAACAAGCGACGCACGCTACCAGCGCTCCCCGCGGGAAAGACCCAGGCTGCTCAGCGCGCGGGAGAACCCCTGCGCCCAGGCGTCGTGTGTGTAGGACTGCACGTCGCGCTCTCCGGCGGCGCCGAGGCGGGCGCGCAGCTGCGCGTCGTCGGCCAGCCGCCGCATGGCGGCCGCGAGCGCCTGCGCGTCGTCGGCCGGCACGACCAGGCCGTTGTGCCCGTCGCGCACCAGCCCGCCGGCGACGGCTCCGACGGCGTCGCTTGCAATCACGGGGAGCTTGCGGTTCATCGCCTCGTTCACCACCAACCCCCAGGGCTCGCGGAAGGTGCGGGTCGGGATCGAGGGCACGACGAGGACGTCGGCGGCGGCGTACATGTCGCGCAGCTGCGGGGGCGGCACGGGATCCAGGCAGACCACGTCGAGGGGCATCGTTTCGAGCGCGTCCCGCCTCGTGCTATCGAGCTTACGGCGTACGCCGGTGAGTGCACTGCGAATCGCGCGGTCGGCAATTCCTCGCCCCACCGCGCCGCCGGCGGGGACCCAAGGGGGGACGGATCCCACGCCGACGAGGACGAGCGCGGCGGTGGGTGCCCGGAGACCGGAAACGGACCAGGCCTCAATGAGCACTCCGAGACCCTTTTCCCGCACGGGACGCCCCGCAAACAGAAACTTCACGGCCGTCTCCGCTGGCCACCCTGGGATCGCTGAGGTCGATGGCCAGCTCGGGGTGATTGGGGCCGACGGCCCCCCCGGGGTCGTGGTGGGGTTCGCATCGGGAGTTGTGAGCGGGTGGGACCAAAACCCGTTGTCGATCGACTGTGGCGCGACGTGCACGTTACGCGCGCCCCGCGCCCGCACGTACGCCTCGACGTGGGGCCCATATACGACGATCGCCTCCGCGGAGCGGTAGAGGCGCCGCAGCGCGAGGTAGCTGAACGCGTGCGCGGTGGTGCGGGGGTGAGCCCACAGGGCGCTCCAGAGGATTACGGGCGCTCCCGCGCGGCGGGCGCCCGCCCAGGCGCCCGGCAGCGCGACGCGCCCGCCGGTGGATACCACGACGGCGCGGTGGCGCCCGGAGGCGGCGAGCGCGGCGAGCTCACGCTGGCGCACACGCCGGTGGGGGAAGGGGAGCGCCTCCTCGCCTTCGTCGGCCGATCCCCCGACCGCAGCCGGTCGGTGCTCGCGGGCCGATCTGCCACCGGCAGCCGGTCGGTGCTCGTGGGATGATCCACCACCAGCAGCCGGTCGGTGCTCGCTGGCAACTCCACCGTGCTGCGACGGCCCCCCGAAGAGCGCGAACTCGACGCCCTCCAGCTCGTGCAGCCGGGCGAAGGCGCCGATCCGATCGAAGGGGGCGTGCCCGGTGACGAACAGCACGGGCTTCATCGCGGTGTCTTGCAAAGGTGGGGCGGGTTGTCGAACGAAAAATTCAAAAGCCGTGCGCGATAGCTATCGGGTTCTGAATTTTTTATAACAACCCCGGCGCCCCACTGTCCCACCAGCATCACACCAGACCAAGGGCCTGCTCATACGCGGCGACGGTCTGCTCGCCGCAGCGCTCCCAGGTGAAGTGCGCGGCGACCGTGGCACGCGCGCGGCGGCCGGCCTCACGTAGCCGCTGGGGATCGGAGAGCAGCTCGTCGATGCGCTGCGTGAGGCGCTCGATGTCCCCGGGCGGAACCAGCATGAAGCCGTCCCCGGCAGCGGCGATCTCCTCCGGGCCCGGCTCTCCGCGGCAGCCGATCGCGGGCAGGCCACCGGCCATCGCCTCAATGTAGGCGACCCCGAACGCCTCCTCGGTGGAGGGCATCACGAACAGCGTGCAGCGTCGGGCGCGCTCGATCGCCTCGGCGGGTGGGAGCTGCCCGCAGAACTGCACCCGCTCGCGAATCCCGAGGCGAGCGGCGAGCCCTTCAAGGGCCACGCGCTCGGGGCCGTCGCCGACGATCACGTAGCGCAGGGCGGGGTGGCGGTCGCGCAGCACGGCGAGCGCGCGCAGCACGTCGGCGTGGCGCTTGCGGGCGACGAGATGCCCGACGGTCACCAACGCGGGCTCGCTGTCGCGCGCGAGCCCGGCGCTGGGGGGGTCGGCGCCGAGGTGCACCACGCGCACCTCGCCGGCGCCGTACGCTCGCGCAAGCCCGGCGATGCCGCGGCTGTTGGCGAGCACGAGGCGGGCGGCGCCGAGCCCGCGCTCCACCGTCTCGCGGCCCGCGGTGGAGTGGGGAGCGGTGTGGAGCACGTCGCCCCCGTGCACGGAGACGACGAGCGGCGCGTCGAGGCCAACGCGGCGCACGGCATCCCCGGCGGGGACGGCGTTGTGGGCGTGGATCAGCTCGAAGCCCGTGCGGCGGCGCAGGCGGCGCAGCGCCACCCCCAGCGCGGGCGCTGCCCACGCGCCCCACGACGGGTAGGAGCGCCACCGGGGCGGGGAGACGTAGGGGACGTAGGTGACGGGCAGGCCGTCGCGGACCTGATGCAGAGGCTCGCGCAGCAGGCCGCCGAATGCGCGCGCACCTTGCCCGAGCCCTCCCGCCCGAGCTTCCCCAACCATACCCGCCCCATCCTCGATCCCACCCACCCGCTTTTTCCTGAGCCCACCCGCCCCAGCGTGCAGCGAGGCGCGCGGCGGCACCAGACGGTGCAGCACGAGCACGTGCACCTCCGCTCCCGCGGCCTGCGCGGCGAGCGCCTGACGGTGGGCCCATACCCCCAGCACGGGATCGCTTTGGCGGGGGTAGAACTCCGCTACGACGGCGACCTTCACCAGTGTCGATAGGTGACGAGTGTGGTCTGGGCTTCGGCGGCCTTCAGGTAGGGTCGCTCGGCGAGCAGCGTGCGTGCCTCGGCGACGGCGGCCGCGCGCGGGTAGGCGGTACCGGCGGGCGCGGCGGAGTGGCGGATCGCCACGGCGTCGAGGATCCCGCAGCGCCAGCCATGCTCGCGGGCCAGCGCCGCCCAGTGCAGGTCGAGGCCCCAGCCCATGCGGACGTCGGGGAACGGCAGCAGCGTGGGCAAGGTGGGACGGGCGAAGGCGGTGACGGGGCCGATCTCGACGAAGGGCGTCTCGCGGGCCACGGCGTCCGCCCGGCGGCGAGTGACGCGCCAGGCGGCGTGCGAGCGCTCGCGGTGGGCCGGTTGGACCAGTTGGAAGTCGAAACGCTCGGCGAGGAACAGCAGGTTGTCGAGGAAGTGGCGGGGCAGCACGACGTCGTCGTCGACCACCAGCAGCCAGTCGCAATCGTCGATGGCGGGGTGGGCAGCGATTAGGCGATTGAGGTTCTGAAACTTTCCCAGCCCGCCGGGCGGGCAGAGGTTCACTTCCACGTCGTGGCGCGAGCTCATCAGCTCGCCGCGAATCGCGTCGGCGAGCGCCCGCCGCTGCGGGCGCTCGACGCCGAGCACCAGCACGCGCCGGGGCGCAGGCGCGCGCCGCGCGGCGCGATCGAGGCGCAGGCGTCGGCCGCCGAGCAGCACGCGGGCGTCCACCAGGCGGTCGTGCAGCTCGCGCCGCACCGCGTCGAGCCCCCCGACGGTGCCGCTTTCCCCGGAGAGGAAGTCCTCGGTCTCGCGCCGCGCCGGCGGATGGCGCCGTTCGTCGATGCCCTGTTCGAGCCGACCGAGGCTGTGGGCGACCATCGTCAGGCCGGCGGGGCAACACCGGCGCAGGACGTGGCCAACGCAGCCGGCGAGCGTCAGCAACTCGCGCCGCAGCGCCGGAGCCTCCCCGCGCCAGGCGTCGTAGCGGCGGCTGGCGCACCCCCGCGCACGCGCGGCGCTGGCGAGAGGGCGCAGGCGCGCGTCGGCGGGCGAGCGCCGATGGTCGAGCGCGGCGGCGGCGACATACAGGATCGGTCCATCTGAAAAGGAGGGGCCCGACCGAAGCGGGGGGACACTCGCCTCCGGCAAGCATCCCCCGTTCGGCCAGCCTGGCCTCTCGGCCGGGCTGCGCCACCCTCCGTCGCCGTTGCGAGATTCCGCGAGCAGCCGTTCCTGCCACTCCTGCTCGTCGCCGTACAGCCCCAGCGCCGTGTCGAAGGGTCCGACCCGTTCCAGCGCCTCGCGGCGCACGGTCATGTTGGCCCCCCATGCGAAGCGCACGCGGTCGGTATCTTCGGCACCGAGGTCGAGCGCGGTGATCGGAGGCGCCTCGCGACCGCAAGAATGCATGCTCCACCGGGCGCGGCCCTCCAGGCGCGCGCGGATCGGGCCGGTGAAGACCTGCGCGCGCGGGTGCTCGTGGGCTGCGGTCAGCAGCGCCTGCAGCCATCCGGGGCGAACCTCGATGTCGTCGTCGACGAACACCAGCAGCTCGCTGTGGGAGTGTGCGACGCCGGTGTTGCGGGCGGCGTTCAGCCCGAGCGGCCGCGTGTGGGAGAGGTAGCCGGCGCCGAAGCGCTCGGCGAGCCCGCGGGTCGTCGGAGAGGGCCGATCGTCCTCGACCACCAGCAGCTCGGCCCTGGCGGCGGCTGCCTGGGGGGCGATCGAGGCGAGCGCGACTGCGAGGTAGTCGGGCCGCGCGCGGGTGGGGATGATGATCGAGGCGGTGGTGTCAGGCGTGGGGTTCAAGATGCGAGTGTTCTCGATGCGAATAGTCGCAGTGAGAGTATTCGCATCGCGAACATGATCCTTTTCCTGCACAACCGCTATCGCGCGCCCGGGGGCGAGGAGCGCTTGGTGGACGACCTGATGTGGCTGGTGCGCGGGCACATGGGCGAGCCCGCGGAACTGCTGGCGCGGGGCTCGGCAACGAGCGGTCGTACCCTGGCGGCGGGCGGCGGCACCGGAGCTGCGGGCCGGGCGCAGGCAGCGGTGGGGCTGCTGCGTGGTGGCCTTGACCCACACGAGGTCGAGGACGCGGTGCGCTGCACAGGCGCGCGCGTGGTGCACGCGCACAACATCAACCCGACGTTTGGCTGGCGCGCGCTGGCGGCGGCACGCGCCGCGGGGGCGCGGGTCGTGGTGCACCTGCACCAGTACCGCCTAGTGTGCGCGGTCGGGGTGTGCTTCACCGACGAGCAGGAGTGCACGCGCTGCCACGGGCGCAACACGCTGCCGGGAGTGCTGCGCAACTGCCGCGGCAGCCGCGCCGAGGCGCTCGTGTACGGGGCGGGTCTGGCGCTGTGGCAGCGCCGCGTGGTGGAGCAGGCGGACGCGGTGATCGTCCCGAGCGAGTTTGCGCGGGAGCGCCTGCGCGAGCTCGGCGCGCCGCTGCCGTGGGGGCGGGTGCACGTGCTGGCGCCCCCGGTGCGGGCGCTCGAGCGGGGCGGGCCCGCCGGAGGAAAGCGCCCACCGGGGGGGTATGCGCTAGTGGTGGCGCGACGGTCCCCCGAGAAGGGGATCGACGTGGCGATCGAGGCGTGCCGCAGGGTGGGGATTCCGCTGGTCGTCGCGGGAGCGGGCTTGGACGACGCAGGCGCCACCGCCGGAGCAAGTCCAGATGTGGGAGTGGGCCTGGACAACGGCCTCGCCGGACTAGACCGTGACGCTGCCGGCGCGAGTGCCATGGGCGAGGGGGTGCGCTTCGTCGGTCGCGTCGAGGACACCCGCCTGACCGAACTGCGGGCGGGGGCGGCGCTCGCGCTGGTGCCCTCGCGCTCGGCTGAGACGTTCGGCCTGGCGGCGGCGGAGGCGATGGCCGCCGGCCTGCCGGTGGCGGGCAGCCGCGTGGGCGCGCTGCCGGAGCTGCTGGAGGAGGGCGCAATGGCGCCACCGGGAGACGCGCGCGCGCTGGCGGAGGCGATCGAACGCGTGCGCGGCGACCCCCTCGCAGGCGAGCGTGCGCGGGCGCGGGTCCGTGCGTTGTGCTCCCCCGAACTCGTCGCCGGGCGGTTGGCGGAGATTTACGACGCCGCGATGGCTCTACACTACGCGACGTCATGACTACCGTGGGCATCGTCGGGCTGGGCTACGTGGGGCTGCCGCTGGCGGTCGCCTTCGCGCAGGAGGGCTGCGAGGTGGTGGCGGTCGACGTGGACGCGCGCAAGGTGCAGGCGATTGAGGCGGGCGAGTCTTACATCGAGGACGTGCCCTCCGCGCAACTGCAGGCGGTGGGAGAGCTGATCCACGCGAGCACGCGCTACGCGCGGCTGGCGAAGGCGGACGCGGTGCTGGTGTGCGTGCCCACACCGCTGACGCGCAATCGCGAGCCGGACCTCGGCCCGCTGCTGGATGCCACGCGGGGGCTGGCGGAGGTGCTGCAGGCGGGCCAGTTGGTTGTGCTGGAGTCCACCACCTACCCGGGAACGACGCGCGAGCGGATGCTGCCGATGCTCGAGCAGTCAGGGTTGAAGGCGGGGGTGGACTTCCACCTGGCGTTCTCGCCGGAGCGCGTGGACCCGGGACGGACGGACTTCACGCTGCGCAACACCCCGAAGGTGGTGGGTGGCCTGACGGACGCGTGCGCCGAGCGCGCGCAGGCCCTGTACGGGCTGGTGTGCGAACAGGTGGTGCCCGTCTCGAGTCCCGAGACGGCGGAGCTGTGCAAGCTGCTGGAGAACATCTTCCGCTCGGTGAACATCGCGCTGGTGAACGAACTGGCGATGCTGACCGACCGCATGGGAATCGACATCTGGGAGGTGGTGGACGCGGCGGCCACCAAGCCCTACGGCTTCATGCGCTTCGAGCCGGGTCCGGGGATGGGCGGGCACTGCCTGCCGGTGGACCCTTTCTACCTGAGCTGGCGCGCGCGGGAGTTCGACATGGTGACTGAGTTCATCGAGCTGGCGGGCAAGGTCAACCAGCAGATGCCCTACCACTGCGTGATGAAGGTGGAGCGCGCGCTCAACGACGCCGGCCTGCCGGTAAAGGGCGCGCGGATCGCGGTGCTGGGCGTCAGCTACAAGCCGGGCGTGGGCGACGTGCGGGAATCCCCGGCGCTGAAGATCATCTCGCTGCTGGGCGCGTTGGGGGCGGAGCTCGTCTACCACGACCCCCACGTCCCCGAGCTGCCCGAGCACGATCTGCGTAGCGTGCCCCTGGAGGACGCGCTGGGCGATGCGGACCTCGCGCTGATCGTGACCGCCCACCCCACCGTCGACCACGCGCTCGCCGCCGAGCGCGCGCGCGTGGTGGTGGACCTGCGCGGGGTCACGCGCGGGGCGCCGGTGGCCAATGCAGTGCGGCTGTGACCCTTGCCCCCGACCCGCGCGCGCCGGGTCTGCTGTTGGGCGAGGGTGTGGAGATCGGCGCGGGCGTGTCGTTCGGCGCCCACGTCGTGGTGCACGCCGGCACGGTGGTGGGCGCCGGCTGTGTTATCGAGGACCACGCGGTGCTCGGCAAGCGCCCGCGGTTGGCGCGCAGCTCCTCCGCGCGGGGTGAGGTTGGCCGGCTGGAGTTCGGCGAGCGGGTGACGGTGTGCGCCGGCGCGGTCGTGTGCGCGGGCGCCACGATCGGCGACGAGGCGATTCTCGGCGACCAGTCGTTTGTGCGCGAGCGCTCCCGCGTGGGCGAGAGCTCGGTGATCGGTAGGGGCAGCGTGGTCGACAACGACGTGCGCGTCGGCGCGCGCGTAAAGGTGCAGACGGGCGTCTACCTCACCGCCTTCACCGTGGTCGAGGACGACGTGTTCGTCGGCCCGGGCGCGACCACGACCAACGACGACACGATGGCCCGCCACGACGACTCCACCCCTCTGCGCGGCGCCACTCTGCGTCGCGCCTGCCGCGTCGGCGGCGGCGCGGTGCTGACCCCGGGCGTTGAGATCGGCGAGGAGGCGTTCATCGCCGCCGGCGCCGTCGTCACCCGGGACATCCCCGCCCGCGCCGTGGCGATGGGCGTCCCCGCCCGCGTCGTGCGCGAGGTCCCCGCCGAGGATCTGCTGGAGCGCTGGCGCTGATCCTCATTTGATCACCAGGATCTGTGGGTGGGTGGCGAGCAGCGTCTGCTCGAAGACGTAGTTGAAGGAGCCGAAGGCGAGGAACGAGGCGACGACGGCCTGGTTGACGGCGCGGCCCACACCCTCGGCGCCGCCGGAGGCGGTTAGGCCCTTGTAGCAGCAGATGATCGAGATTATCGCCCCGTAGATCGTGGCCTTCAGCGCAGAACCCCACATGTCGGTGGTGTCGGCGTTGGCGAACAGCGTGGTCCAAAACGGCCCGAGCGGATAGCTGTTGACGAGCTCGGCGAGGACCCCGCCGAACAGGCCGAACAGGATCGCGTAGATGTTGAATAGGCCGGTGGCGAGCATCAGCGCGAGGAAGCGGGGGACGACCAGGTTCTTGACGGGGTCGACGCCGAGCACCTGCAGCGCGTCGAGCTCCTCGCGGATCTTGCGCGCGCCGAGGTCGGCGGTGATTGCGGTGCCGGCGACCCCGGAGATCACGATCGCGGTCACGGCGGGACCGAGTTCGCGGATCGAGGCAAGCACGAACAGCCCGCCGAGGCGGTCGAGGGCGCCGAACAGCGTCAGGAAGTTGGCGCCTTGCAGGCCGGGCGCGGCGTAGCTGATGCAGACGGTGGACACCATCAGCGGGAGCCAGCAGAGGCGCAGCACGAACAGGAACTGGGAGACGAACTCGCCCCCATAGGGGTAAGGAGGCCGCAGCGCCGAGGAGATTGTTCGGCCGGCGAGCAGGATCATCTCGCCGACTTCCTCCAGCAGGTTCGTGGGGCGCGCAAGCGCCCGTCCGGCGAGCGCCCATCCGCGCAGGCTGCCTCTCCCGGCTTGGGGCGGTGCGCCCCCGGGGTCGGTGGATCCAGGCTCGGTGGGCGTCTCTCCCGCGGCGACCTTGCGCGTGGGTGTCATTGACATAGTGTACTAGTTAACTAACAAACTACGCAGACAGGGGCGAAGGTCGCTACCGTTAGGGGGTGACTCGCGAGCCTGACACCGGGGGCGGAGGCATGGATCTCACGATCGACCGCCGCGCGGAGGTCCCGATCGGGGTGCAGTTGGCGTGGGCGCTTCGCGCGCGCATCCACGACGGCCGCTTCGCCCCCGGGCAGCGCCTGCCGGGCCTGCGAGATTTGGCACAGGCGCTGAAGATCAACGCCAACACGGTGCGGGCGGTGTACCAGCGCCTGGAGCACGAAGGCATGATCGAAAGCCAGCAGGGCAGTGGCACCTATGTCGCCGCCACCGCGCACAGACGGGCAGCCGCCGGTGCGATCGCGGCGAGCGCCGCGCAGGAGGCCCGCCAGACGGGGATCGATCCCCGCGAGGTCGCGGCCGCGCTGTACGTCGAGCCCGAGCACCAGCTTGCGCCTCCCGATCGGGCCGCAGAGCGCCGACGGGTACTGCGCATCCAGATCGCCACCCTGGAGCAGATGCTCGTGAAGATCGAAGCCGAGCATCCCGAGCTCGTCCCGGCCTCGCGTGCGGCGGCGGCGCCGCAGTCGCAGTGGACCCAGCTCGACGATGGGCCGCGGCTGCTGGACGTGCAGGAGCTGGAGCAGACCCAAACGCACCTCATCCGCCGGCTGGCCGCACTACAGGCCGCGCTGGACGAGGACGGGCCGAGCGGGAATGGGGAGCAGCCCCCCGAGCAGGCACCGGAAACCGAAGCCGAAGCTGCAACCGAAACGGCTACGGCGCCGAAGCTCGCCGCACGGCGGCGACGACCTCCTCGACCTGCGCCTGCGTGAGCACGGGGCTCAGCGGGATCGCGAGGTGGGTACGGGCGGCGTGGTCAGTCGCGGGCAACTCCACGCCGGTGCCCCACGCGCGCATCGCGGGCTGGCGGTGGATGGGGGTGCGGTAGTAGGCCTTGTGGCCGATGCCGGCGGCGGCGAGCGCGGCTTGCAGCGACTCGGGTGAGGGGTGGGCGATCACGTAGAGGTGCCACGCGGGCTCGGCGCCAGCGACCGGCACGGGCAGCGTCACCAACTCGCCGAGGCCGGCCTGCTCGTAGTGCGAGCCCACGGCGCGGCGACCGTCGGCCCACGCGTCGAGGTGGGGCAACTGCACGCGCAGGATCGCAGCCTGCAGCTCGTCCAGACGCGAGTTGTAGCCGACTTGCTCGTAGGTGACCTTGTCGTGGGAGCCGTGGAAGCGCAGCGTGCGGGCGCGCTCGGCGATCGCGGGATCCGATGTCGTGATCGCGCCGCCGTCGCCGAAGCAGCCGAGGTTCTTGGAGGGAAAGAAAGAGAAGGTGGCGGCGGTGCCCAGCGCGCCGGGGCGGGCGGTGGCCGCGTTGGATGGCTCACCCGCGGTCGTGGTGCCCCCAACGCCCATGCGCGAGCCCGCGGCCCGGGCGGCGGAAGCGCCGGGTTCTCCCAGCGGGCCGCGCGCGCCCACGTGCGGCTCACCGGCGCTCATGCGCGAACCCGCGGCTTGGGCGGCGTCCTCGAGCACGGGCACGCCCAGGGCCTCGATCTCCGCGACCGGGGCCACGTTGCCGAACAGGTGCACCGCGACAACGGCCCGCGTGCGCGGGGTGAGCGCGGCGCGCACCGTGTCGGCGGTGACGCAGTAGGTGGAGGGGTCGATGTCGCAGAACACCGGCACGGCCCCCGTCGGCGGGATCGCCTCGGCGGAGGCGTAGAAGCTGAAGGAGGGCACCACGACCTCGTCACCCGGGCCGACGCCCATCGCGCGCAGGGCGATCGTGAGCGCGTCGGTGCCGTTGGCGACGCCGACCGCGTGCGCGGCGCCGCAGTGGGCGGCGAACTCCCGCTCGAAGGCGGCGACTTCGGGGCCGAGGATGTAGCGCTCGGAGTCGAGCGCCCGCTCGATCGCCGCGCGCAGCTCGCTGCGCAGCGGGGCAAGCGGGGAGGAGGTGTCAAACAGGGGGACGGCCACCGGCGGACCTTATCGGCGCGTGAGGTCGGCGAAGGTGCGCGAGGCCCCTGCGTGCAGACCTCTAATCATCCCCCCACGCCGACCTCGTCAGCGGTGGCCTCGCGCTCGCGCAGCCAGCGCACGGTGGCGGCGATTCCCTCCTCGACGCCGATCCGCGCCTCCCAGCCGAGCAGCGTACGAGCCTTCTCGACGGAGGGCCAGCGCCGCCGCACGTCCACCGTGAAGGAGGGGAGGTGCTCCAGCTCGAATGCCTCGGGGTCCTCGCCGCACGCGGCCCACACGATCCGTGCGATCTCCGCGACGGTGAGCTCACGCGAAGCGGAGATGTTGAAGTCCTCGTTCAGCCCCGCGGGGGAGCCCATCGCCACGACGACCCCGTCGGCGATGTCGTCGACGTGCGTGAGCGTGCGCGTCTGCTCGCCGGAGCCGAAAATCTGCAAAGGCCGCTGCCCGGAGAGCGCCTTGCGGATCAGGTCGGGCACGGCGTGCGCGATGCCGGGCTCGGCGTCGGGCAGCTCGCCGGGGCCGTAGGCGTTGAAGGGGCGGCAGATCGTGTACGGCAGCCCATGCTCGGCGTGCGCGGCGCGGCAGTACACCTCGCCGGTGAGCTTGGAGAAGCCGTAGGCGGAGAGCGGCACGGGGCAGTCGGGCAGGTGGGCCTCGGTGGTCGGGTACTCGGTGGCGCGCTCGAACACCATCGAGGAGGAGACGTAGGTGAAGCGCTCGACCTCGACGTCCAGCGCGGCGCGCACGACCGCGTTGTAGAGCGCGTTGTTGACCTCCGTGAGCGTGTGCGGGAGCCGGTGGAAGTTGGCGATCCCCCCGACGATCGCGGCGAGGTGGATCACCTGCGAGCAGCCCTCCGTGGCGCGCCGCGCCTCCGCGAGCGAGCGCAGGTCGCCGGTGTGCACCTCGCACCCCTCGCGCATCCACTGCGGCGCGGGTCGCTGGTCGGAGACCCGCACCTCGTACGCGGGGTCGGCGAGCAGCCGGCGCACGACCGCGGAACCGATCGTGCCGGCGCCGCCCGTGACAAGCACGCGGCTCATGATTGTCGGGGGGTGTTATTTGGGGATCGTCCGCGTGCGTCGTGGGTGCCACGACCGCCCGGGGGCTGGACCTCCTGTCCAGCCGCCGCCGCGGTTGGGGCAGTCCTGGCGAGACCGGCGCCCTGGGTTACGCGCGCACGACTCATGAGCTAGGCGCTCCCAGCGCGGCAAGCTCGGCGACATACGCGAACACTTGGCCCGCGCCCCAGCAGTTCCAAGGGTCCACTACAAGACACTCCTCGGCGGCGAGCGTGGCGATCGCGGCGAGCGTGCGGGGCTCGCGGAACTCGGAGTGGTTGGCGGCCACGACGACCGCATCGGCGCCCTCGAGCACCTCCTCCAGCGGCGCCGTTGGGGTGGCGACGCGGGGGTCGTGCACGGCGACGTCGGTCAGCTCCCGCTCGAGCAGCCGGATCAGCTTGTGCGCGAGCGAGTCGCGCTCGTCGTCGGTGTCGGCCTTGAAGGCGAGGCCGAGTACGGCGACCTTGCGGCCTGAGAGCGAGCCCAGACGCCGGCGCATCCCTTCGACGAGGAACAGCGGCACCGACTCGTTGACGCGCGAAACCGCGAGCAGCATCCCTGGTGCGTTGGAGCGCTCCTCGGAGAAGGCGAAGTCCTTGCGCAGGCAGGTGCCGGCGGTGAGCCCCGGCTGGGCGAGGCCGCCGCGGGGGTAGTCGCGGTTGACGAGGTCGATCACCTCGAACACGTTGGCGCCGTGGCGCTCGCAGTCCATCATCAGCAGGTTGGGCAGCGCGAAGTGGGTGTAGCGCAGGATGTTGGCCCAGATCTTCGCCAGCTCGGCCTGCACGGGGGTGGTATGCACGATCGGCGCGTCGAACGCTCCGAACAGCTCCGCGACGACCTCTCCCGAGCGCGCGCCGACGCCGCCGACGATGCAGGGCAGCGTGTCGATCTCCTCCAGGAAGCGCCCGGCGGCGATCCGCTCGGGGGCGTGTGCGACGAACACCTCCTCACCGATCTGAAAGCCGCGGTGCTTGGCCAGATAGCCCGCCACGAACTCGGTCGTTCCCGGGGCCACGGTGGAGCGCAGCACGAGCGAGTGTCCGGGCGCGAGCACGCCGAGCAGGTCGTCAAGCGCTGAGCGGATGTCGCGCATGTCGATCTCGATGTGTGAGAAGGAGGGGGTGCCGAGCGTGATCACGATGTGCCGTGCCTGGGCGGCATCGGCGACACGCTCTGAGAGCCGCAGCCGCTCGCCTTCGCGGCCCACGCCGTCTCCAGCCCCCCCCTCCTCCTTCCCCTTCCCACCAACCGTTCGCTGGCCACGCACACGCTCCAACAGCTTCTGTGCGCCGGTCTCCTGGAAGGGCATCACGCCCTCGCGTAGGGCTGCGAGGCGCGCGGCGTCGTTGTCGATCCCGATCACGCGCAGACCGCGGTCGGCGAACGAGAGCGCGAGCGGCAGCCCGACGCGGCCGAGGCCGATCACGGAGACGTCGGCGGTGTGCTCCTGCGGGGTCACGGCGCCCAGGTTAGCTTTCGGGTCCGCGCGAGAGCCCTTGGGGGTCCAGTCGTCGAGTCGTCGATGTAGGACATGGTGTAGTGGCGCGTGGTGTGTAATGAACTTTTTAAAGGCCGTGCGCTATTGCTATCGAGCTTTTAATTTTTTATAACAACAACAACCCCCACCCATGCATACTATCGCTATACCGATTTTGGTCTCCCCTCGGCGGCGCGGCGCTCACACAAGCTTTGTCTTCCCTTGGCGGTGCTCGCGTACGTACTGACGCGCGAAACCCACGACGAAGCGGGGGTTGTAGCGGGCGTAGCGCCGCCACAGCCGCCGCGGCTCGCGCGCCAGCCGGTAGGCCCACTCCAGGCCGTGGCGCTGCATCCACCCCGGCGCCTGGGGGACGAGGCCGGCGTGGAAGTCGAAGGCGGCGCCGACCCCCACCAGCAGCGGCGCGTGCAGGCGGGGGCGCATCCGCTGCATCCACTGCTCCTGCTTGGGCTGCCCGATGCCGACCCACACGACCTGTGCGCCGCAGCCGTCGATCTCGGCGATCACGCGCCGCTCCTCCTCCGGGGTGAGTTCGCGGAAGGGGGGCGACCAGCCGCCGGCGATCACCAGGCCCGGGAAGCGCTCGCGCAGGCGGCGGCCGAGCAGCTCCAGCGCCTCGGGCGTGCGGCCCCCGTAGAGGTAGATCGGGGTTCCGTCGCCTGCCGCGCGCGCGCAGAAGGACGCCATCAGGTCGGGCCCATAGATGCGGGTGGCGCCGCGGTGGCCGAGCAGGCGCAGCGCCCACACCAGCGGCATCCCGTCAGGCACGGCGAGCGTGGCCGCCAGCGTGGCGGCGAGCGTGGTCGGCTGCTCCCGCGCGCTCATCACGAGGTTGACGGCGGCCGCCGTCACGTACCCGCGCTCGCCGGCGGCGACCATCGCCTGCATCCAGTCGAGCACCTGCTCGTAGTCGGACACCGCCAGCGGGATGCCGAGGATCTCCGCGCGGGGCGGGGTCGCCGGGACGGTGGCTGCGGCGGAGCGAGCGATTGAGTGAAGATACCCGGCTCGTGGCCGGCATCGATCGAGACTTCTGGGCCGGGCGGCGGGTGCTGCTCACAGGCCACACGGGCTTCAAGGGCGCGTGGCTGTCGCTGTGGCTGCAGGAGCTCGGCGCGCGGGTCGTCGGCCTGGCGCCCCCCGGCCCCCCGACGCGCCCGTCGCTGTACGAGCTGGCGCGGGTCGGCGGGGGGATGGCGCGCGAGCGCGCCGCGGACGTGCGCGACGCGGGCGCGCTGCTGGCGGCCGTCGAGGAGGAACGCCCGGAGGTCGTGCTGCACCTCGCCGCGCAGCCGCTGGTGCGCCGCTCCTACCGGGAGCCGGCGCACACCTACGAGGTCAACGTGATGGGCACGGTGAACGTGCTCGAGGCGGTCCGCCGCGCCGGGGAGGCGGTGCGCGCGGTGGTGGTGGTGACCTCGGACAAGTGCTACGACAATCCCCCCGAGCTGGCGCGGCGGTTCGTGGAGGGCGACCCCCTCGGGGGCGAGGACCCGTACTCGAGCTCGAAGGCGTGCGCGGAGCTGGTGACGGCGGCGTATCGCGGCTCGTTCTTCTCGGGCGCGTGTGGCCCGCGGGTGGCGAGTGCGCGCGCGGGCAACGTGATCGGCGGCGGCGACTGGGGCGCGGACCGCCTGATCCCGGACATCGTGCGAGCGGTGGCCGCGGGGGAGTCGGTGCGGGTGCGTAATCCCCGGGCGGTGCGCCCGTGGCAGCACGTGCTCAACCCGCTGAGCGGCTACCTTGCGCTCGCGCAGGCGCTGTGGAGCACGCCCGAGGCGGCGGGAGCATGGAACTTCGGCCCCGCTCACGAGGACGCGCGCACGGTGGGCTGGATCGTGCAGCGCCTCGCCGAGCACTGGGGCGGAGCCCTGCGGTGGGAGGCTGGCGGAGCGACCCGGCGGGAGGCGGATGGCACGGCCCGCCAGGTGGCGGACGGAGCGGCTGCTGAGGCCGACGGAGCCGACATGGCCGAGGGGGCCGATCCGCCCGAGGCCGGCCACCTGGAGCTCGACTCGACCAAGGCCGAGCGCGGCCTGGGCTGGCACCCGGCATGGGGCCTGGAGGAGGCGCTGGGGCGGGTCGTGAGCTGGCACGAGGCGCACCGGCACGGCGCGGACATGCGCGCGGTCAGCCTCGCCCAGATCGCGGAGCTTTCATAAGGCGCCTGTCGCGTTTTCGCCAAGCGGCAGTTTCCCGGGCGCCGCCAAAAGGGCCGATTTGCTCGTGGTTTGTGCCCACCCATTCGACTGGGCCGGCCGATTCCCGCAGGTCGTAGTCTCACGGGCTGTGAGCCCCTCGACTCTGCGCCGCTTTCGCGCCGAGCGCCTGCTGCGCCAGGAGTTCGGGGGGCTGCGCGAGGAGGTGTTGAGGAGCGTCCGGGGGCGCCTGCGCGCGCGCGGCGTGCACCTCGACGAGGGCGACCTGGAAGCGTGTTACGCACAGGCGTGGCAGGGCCTCTACGCCGCGATTGCCGCGGGCGAGGAGATTGCCAACCCGGGGGGCTGGCTGGCGGTGGTGAGCTTCCGGCGTGCGATCGACGAGCACCGCGGCGCCCGCGCGCGGGAGTTTGGCGGCCACACCCAGTTCGAGCCCACCCACCCCCGGCGCGCTATGGCGGGGCGCGAGGCGGCGGCGGCGGGGGCGCACATCGCGCCCGTCGCTCACGTCGAGCCCGACCTCGCGGCGGAGCTCGACGACCGAGCGCGGTTGCGTCGAGCTGTTCGAGGCGCTGCGCAGCCGCCTCAACGCGCGCGAGTGCGAAGCGGCGGCGCTCTGCTACCTGCAGGGCCTCACGCGTGCGCAGGCGGCGCAGCACATGGGCATCAGCGAGGCACGCATGACGAAGCTGATGGAGGGCCGCGGCCCGGGCAGCCCGGGCGTGGCGGGCAAGGTGGGAGCGCTGCTGGCGGCGATCAGCGGCGGGGAGTGGTGTGAGCAGCAGGGCTCGCTGATGCGCGGCTTCGCGTTCGGCATCCTCGACCCCCGCGGCGAGCGCTACCGCCTCGCGCGCCTGCACCAGCGCGAGTGCCCCGCCTGCCGCGCCTACGTCCTCTCCCTGCGCGGCCTCGCCGCGGTGCTGCCGCCGCTGCCGCTGCCGTGGGGGCTGGGATTTGGAGGCCCCCACCACACGGCCCCGATTCGAACCCCTTCCGCTCGCACCTCGACCACCCACGCGACCGGGGCGAAGGCCGGGGCGGGCGCGAAGGCTGGAGCAGGGACCGGGGCTGGAACGATCACCGCGTCGGGTGCCGCCGGCGCAGGCAGCGCCGCCGGCGGAGGCTGGCTGCTGGGTGGCTCGGTGGGCGCCAAGCTGGCGGTGGGCTGCGTGCTGGCGCTGAGCGTCGGGTGTGTGGCTCTCACCGTGGCGCCTCACCGCGCCGGGGCATCGCACCGAAGCGGCCCGCGCCGTCTGGCGAGCGCGTCTCTGACGGACGCCCCGAGCACCGCGACGGGCTCGCCGGTGCTCGTAGGATCGACCGCGCTTGGCGGAGTCATCGCGGGGCACTCGTTCGCCAGGGCTGTCCCGCACATCTCGCCCACTGTCCGCGCCGCCGCGGTGAGGCGCACCGCGGACAGGCACGCCCAGCAGGAGTTCGGCCTTGAACGGGCTCCTGCCGCGACGCCCGCTGAGAGCTCCCCGAGACCGACGTCACCGGTGAGCGCACGAACTGCTTCGGTCGCCGGCGCGAGCGCCGCGGAATCAACGGTCACGCCGCCGTCAGCGCAAAGTGGTCCGCCGAGCCGCGCGGAACGGGAGTTCGGGCCTGAATAGGCCGTGTCTTGTGTTGTTCTTTTGGAGCCCCATACAAACAAGAATAAGACTTAGTCTTTTTTGTATGGGCTCGAAAAAGTTTGTACTGAAGTCTGCGCTCGATCCTGTTTGCCGCTCCGGCTTGCGTAGCCCTCAGGTCTGCGGGAAGACTTTGGTGAGCACCCTCAGCCCGAGCGGGTTGCCGCGTGGGCGCATGCGGCCGGTGGCGAGCGCGCGCACCGGGGTGAGGCGATTGCCGATGATGTCGACGAAGTCCTGCCACGCGATCCGCAGGCGCACGTCGGCGCGGGGCGCCGCCCCCTCGGCGGCGGCGGAGGAGCCGTTTTCGACGGTGAGGTGCCAGGTGGGGACGTCGGGGTCGGTGAACTCCCACTGGATCACCGTGGGGCGGCGCAGCCCGTGGTTGGGGTTGACCTGGCGGCGCACCGTGTCGAATAGCAGCTCGACGGTTGCGGGGTCGCGCATCGAGGGGCCCTCGCGCACGCCAAGCACTCCGGCCTGCGCGAGGCGCCGCCCGCGCTGAGAGAGTTCCAACGGCGTGAGGCCGGGGGGCATCAGCGGCGGGCCGGGCAGCGACTCGGCGGGCATCCCGGCGGAGCGCAGCTTGGTCATCAGCGAGTTGACGCCTTCGGGGCCGATGCGGTCGAAGGAGTAGCCGAACACGGTCAGGTAGCTCTCGTCCCAGCCGGGGGGCATCAGCACCTGGGCGGTGTAGCGGGTGACGTCGTGCAAGATGTGTGCGACCGCCTTGGGGACCCTGACGGGGTCTTCGCGGCGCAGGTCGGCCAGCAGCTTCACGCCGAAGCCGATGTGGCGCTGCTCGTCGACCTGGATGTTCTGCATCCCCGCGCGAAACGCGGGCAGTTTGTCGCGCTCTTCCAGGTAGCTGCAGATCAGGTGCTGTCCGGGCTGGGCGAGCGTGCCCTCGACCACGATGTGGTAGAGCGTCACGGCCGCGGCGAGTTTGGCGGGGGAGTGGTCGGCGCGCAGTTCGTCGGCCATCCGGTCGAGGCGCTCGAAGATCTTGCGAAAGCCGGGGCTGAGCTGCGGCTTGATCGCGTTCAGCCCGCTCGCCATCGAGCCGTCGCCGATCCCGGCGACCTCGTGCATGAAGCGCTTGAAGAACACCGCGTGGCGGGCCTCGTCGACCTGCTGGGTGGTGAGGAAGTACTTCTGCTCCTCGCGCGGGGCGGCGTCGATGTAGGGCGACAAATTGTCGGCGACCGCGTCCTCGCCCCAGAAGAACAGCGCGTAGTTCCAGATCGCCGCCTGACGTTCGAACTCGGAGAACTCCTCCCGCCACTGGCGGGCGTCCTCGGTGAAGTCGAACTCGGTGGCCTGCCAGTTGCCGCGCTCCCAGCGGGCATACAGGTCCTCGTAGGAGATCGCGTCGGCGGGAAGGCTGCCGAGTTCGCTGGAGATTGTGGCCTGCTCGATTGTTGCCATCGGTCTTCTGCTCCTCAGCTCGGCTGCAAATGGATAATGAACGTTATCGCAATAGCCCTTGCTCCGTCAAGTACGATTGGCGCGATGACCACGGCGCGCCTCACCCGCGAGCAGAGCAAGGCGCTCACCCGCGAACGGCTGCTGCTGGCGGCGCGCACCGTGTTTGCCCGCCGCGGCTTCCACGGCGCCTCGGTCGAGGAGATCGCCGCCGAGGGCGGCTACTCGACGGGGGCGCTGTACTCCAACTTCAGCGGCAAGCAGGACCTCTTCCTGGCGGTGATGGACCGCGAGATCGACGAGCACACGCGCGAGATCGAGGAGGCGGTGCGCGAGCGCACCTCGGTGGACGAGCGTGCGCGTGGCGGCGCCGCGCGGTGGATGGCGATGATCGACCGCGAGCCCGACCTGTTGCTGCTGTTCGCGGAGTTCTGGGCCTACGCCGCCCGCGACGAGGGCGTACGTCGCCACGTGGCCGCCAGCTTCGCCCGCGCCCGCGCGACGCTCACGCGACTGATCGCCGACGGCGCGCGCGACTTCGAGCTGGAGCTGACGCTCCCGGCAGAGCAGTTGGCGATCGCGATCGACGCGCTCGCCGACGGGATCGCGCGTCAGCGGATGGCCGATCCTGAGGCCGTGCCGGACGAGCTGATGGGCAGAGTGCTCTCGCTGCTGCTGGCAGGGGCGACGCGCCCGGCGTCCCCGTAAGCGCCTAGGCTCTCAACCTGGATGATGTCGAGGCTGATTGCGCCCCTGCGCGCGGCCCCTGCCACGGTGCCCGCTCTCGGAGCGCTCGCGCTGATGGTGGTGTGGGCCACAGACCAGGCCGGCTACCCGTTCACCCACTGGGCGCCGGGTGGGCTGATCGTGCTCGCGCTGCTGGCCCTCGTGCTGCTGGCGGTGCCCCCGCGCTGGGCGGAGATCCCGCTGGCCGTGCGGATCGCGGTTGGCTGCCTGGCGGCGTACACCGCGCTCAGCTTCCTCTCGATCCTGTGGGCCGGCGTGCCCGGCGACGCCTGGGAAGGGGCCAACCGCACGCTGCTCTACCTGCTTGTGTTCGCGCTGTTCGCTTGCTGGGCGCAGACCGGTCCCGCGGCGGCGCTGCTGCTGTGTGCGTGGGTGCTCGCGATGGTCGGTGTGGGGCTGTTCGTGCTGGCGCACCTCCACGCCGCCGCCGGCGCCGCCCACCTGATCGCGCTGCTCCCCGGGGGCCGGCTGGTGTACCCGGCCGGCTACGTCAACGCCGACGCGGCGCAGTGGCTGATGGCCTGCTGGCCGGCGCTGCTGCTGGCGCGCGAGCGGCGGCTGGCGTGGTGGCTACGGGGGGCACTGGCGGGCGGTGCGGTGCTGCTCGCCGAGGTTGCGCTGCTCAGCCAGAGCCGCGGCTCGGTGTACGCCGAGCCGGTGATGCTGGTACTGGTGTTCGCGCTGCTACCCGGCCGCGTGCGCACTTTCGCGCTGCTGGTGGGAGTGGCGGCGGGGATCGGCGCTGCGGCGCCGGCGGTGCTGCGTGTGGGCGAACGGGTGAGCGCGCTGGAAGGTGTGCACGGAGCGACGGCCCTGCCCGGCACCGCGGCGGCGGTTCACGCGGCGGCGGCTCTGCACAGCGCGACGTCGGCGGTCCACGCCGCCGTGCTGGCGACGCTGCTCAGTGCGCTCGTGGTTGGCGCGGTGGTGGCGGCCGGGGCGGCGCTCGAGCGCCGGCGCACGCTCTCGCCGGCGGCGGCCGCGCGCGTGCACCGGGGTCTCGCCGCGGTTGCGGTGGCCCTGTTGGTGGCGCTGCTGGCGGGCGGCTGGGCGGCGGCGGGCGACCCGGTGGGGCGGGCGCGCCACGCGTGGGACACGTTCAAGAGTCCGCGCGGCTACTCCGCCGACAGCACCACGAGCAGCCGCCTCACGAGCGGACTGGGTTCCAGCCGCTACGACTTCTACCGCGTGGCGCTCGACGAGTTCGCCGCGCATCCCATAGTGGGGATCGGGGCCGACAACTTCGCCGAGCCCTACCTCGCGCACGGGCGCTCCACCGAGACCCCGCGCTACCCGCACTCCGTGGAGATGCGTACGCTCGTGCAGACAGGGCTGGTGGGGGCGCTGCTCGCCGTGGTTGGCTTGGGCGCGGCGCTGCTGGCGGCATGGCGGGCGCTCGCGCGCCACCCCGATCCGCTCGTGCGCGCGGTCGCCGCGGCCGCGGTGGCGGGCTTCGCCTACTGGGCCGTGCACGGTTCGTTCGATTGGTTCTGGGAGTTCGCCGGCCTGGGGGCGCCGGCCTTTGCGCTGCTCGGCCTCGCCTGTGCGCTCGCGCCGCGGTCGGCCGTGCGCGCTGCTTCCCGTGGCCGGCCGCGGCAATGGCCGATCGCGCTGGGTGCCCTCGTCGCGCTGGCGGCGATCGTCACGCTCACCGCCCCGTGGCTGAGCAGCCTCGAGGTGGAGAGCGCCGCGCGCGTGTGGGTGCGCGCCCCTGCGCAGGCGTACGCGCGCCTTGATGACGCGGCGCAGCTTGATCCCCTGAGCGATGAACCGTACGTCGTGGCCGGCAGCATCGCGCTGCGCCGGGGCGAACTGGCGCGCGCCGACCACGAGTTCGCACTGGCGCTCGCGCGCACCCCGGGCGACGCCTACGCGACCCTCGAGCGGGGGGCGATCACCTCCGCAAGGGGTGAGCGCCGCGAAGCGCTCGTGCTGCTCGAACGGGCCGTGCGCCTCGCTCCCCGCGATGCACTCGTGCGCGCGGCGCTCGCGGTGACGCGCGGCGGCCACCGGGTGGACATCGGAGAACTGAACCGCTCAATCCTCGGCGACGCTCAGCAATTCTCATGATGAGAACGAACGTTGAGTGAAAATACGGACCAGAAACACGGCT
The DNA here is from genome assembly GCA_963791485.1 of uncultured Solirubrobacterales bacterium. Taxonomy (GTDB): domain Bacteria; phylum Actinomycetota; class Thermoleophilia; order Solirubrobacterales; family Solirubrobacteraceae; genus Palsa-744. The sequence continues at coordinate 212,972 of CAWBSO010000001.1, read as the reverse complement.
TTTTCCCTCGACATCAACCGTTAGTTCGCTAGTTTGTGTGGTGACCGTTGATTCGCGGGTCGCGACCGCCGTGTGGAGCCGCTTCCATCGCGGCGGGCGCCCGGGGGCGAGGCGAGCCGACAGTCAGGGCAAGGAGAGTGACGGACCAAAGTTGCTCAGAGCCGAAAGGACTACCCAAGGTAGGGAAGGATGAAACGCAAAGGGACGACCCTCGGGGCACTGATTGTGCCGATGCTGCTTGCTACGCACGCGCCCGTGGCGCTCGCGGGCGGGCCGCTGCTCAGCGGCTACGGCGGCCCCGGTGCGGGCGCCCAGGCGATTGTCGGCGCGACGCTGCTTAACGGCCCCAAGGGGGGGTCGGGCGGCGGCACCGGCGGCGGTTCGGGCGGTGGCCCGGGCTCCTCTTCTTCTTCTTCTTCTTCTTCTGCATCCTCCCCTTCGAATGCAAGCAGCGTTGCAACCGGTGGTCGTGGCGGGCAGGCACCGAGTGGAGGCTCCGGCGGTCGGGGCGGCAGCACTGCCCCCGGGCACGACGGTGGTCGAGGCTCCGCGGGCGGCGGGGTATCCCCAGGGACCACAGGTGCGCACTCGGGCCCGTCGCACCCGGAAGCATCCGAGGTGGCCTCGGAGAGCGCGGGAGCCTCGTGGTTTACCGGCGGCGACCTGCTGGCACTGGTGCTCGCCGCCGGTGTGCTGGCGCTCGTGGCAGTCGCGACGGTCCGATTGGCAGGCTCACATGATTAAACAGGGGCCCGCACGCACACCACGACGGACAAGGATGCCCTCCCTCGCATGAACGGACCTCGTCTCACCCAGCAAACAACCGCACCCAGCCTGCCGCTGACCAGGCACCCGGCCGCGCGGCCGGCCCCGGGACCGAGCTCTGTCCACCCCGGGATCTTCCACGGGCCGCTGCAACTGCTGCTCGAGGAGCCCGGCTGGAACGTGCTGGTGCCGTCGATCGACCTCGCGATGCTGTGCCTCGCGGTGGTGCTCGCGCTCGGCGGCGTCCCTGCCGTCCTGCATCCCTCGGCCGTCGCTGCGCCGCTGCTGGCGCTGCCGCTGCTGACGCTGCTGACGCTCTACCTGCGCGGGCTCTACCGCACCCGTTTGCGCGCGCTGGTGCTCGACGGGCTGGCGCCCGCCGTGAGCGCGGTGTCGGTCGCGGCGATGGCAGTCGCGGCGATCGGCCTGCTCGCCAATGGGCGGATCCCCGACCAGTCGCAATGGGTGGCGGCGTGGCTGCTCTCGCTGGCGACGCTCGGCGGCGGCCGCGCGATGCTGGCGCTGGCGCAACGGTGGGCGCGCAGCCGCCGCCTGGTCGGTCGGCCGGTGCTGATCGTCGGCGCCGGCATGGTCGGCGCGCAGGTGGCGCGCCGCCTGGAGGACCACCCGGAGTACGGCCTCTACCCCGCTGGCTTCCTCGACAACGACCCGCGTCCGCTGGCGGAAGTGGGCGGCCGTGATGTGCCGGTGCTGGGCAGCACCGAGGATCTCGACGAGGTCGTTCGAAGTACGCACACGCGCAATCTGATCGTGGCCTTCTCCTCGGTTGCCGACGCGCACGTCAGCCGCTTGATCCAGCGCTGCCAGGAGCTCGGCGTCGAGGTGTCGGTGGTGCCGCGCATGTTCGACACGATCAACAACCGCGTCGGCTACGACACGGTCGGCGGCCTGCCGCTGCTCTCCTTCACCACGGTCAACCCGAAGGGCGTGCAGTTTGCGCTCAAGCATGCCTTCGACCGCGTGTTCGCCGCCACGCTGCTGCTGGCGCTCTCCCCGGTGCTGGCGCTCACGGCGCTGGCGGTGCGCCTCACCTCGCCCGGCCCGATCCTCTTCCGCCAGCGCCGCGTCGGGCGCGACGGCACGCTGTTCGACCTCTACAAGTTCCGCTCGATGCGTGTGGGGCATGGGGAGCCGCAGCCGAGCGAGGCCGACGAGCCCGCCTTCGACTTCACGCTCAACGGGGACACCGCCCCCGGTGGGGTAGAGGGGCAGGACCGTCGCACCCCGATCGGCCGCTTCCTGCGCCGCACTTCACTGGACGAGCTGCCTCAGTTCGTCAACGTGCTGCGCGGTGAGATGAGCGTGATCGGCCCCCGCCCCGAGCGCCCCGAGTTCGTCGAGCTGTTCCGTCAGGACGTGACCCGCTACGGCGACCGCCACCGGGTGAAGTCGGGGATCACGGGCTGGGCCCAGGTGCACGGCCTGCGCGGCCAAACCTCGCTCGCCGAAAGAGTGGAGTGGGACAACTACTACATCGCCCACTGGTCGCTCGCGCTCGACCTGAAGATCCTCGCGCTCACGTTCGGGGCGCTGCTGCACAACGCGGAGTGACTCCGCTCGCAGCTCGTTGAGGGCACGGTGTCGAGCCGACGGGATGGGTCCGCTCCACCGTCCGTCCCATCCGTCACTGCCGGGATACCGCCTCAGATGCTGCGTTTCGCGTCTTTTCCGCTGCCCTGCCAGTACTGGTAGACGCGCACCGTCAAGCCGTGTGTGCCGAGCGCTTGCGGCAGCGGGATCGCGTAGCGGTTGAAGCGGTTGAGCGTGAACAGCGCCCGGTAGCGCAGCACCTTGCCCTGGAAGGCTTCGAGCTGCATGTAGTCGCCGACGGGGCCTTCGCCCTTGGCGAGGACGCCGCCGTGGCGGCGGCTGAGGCTCAGCGTCACGCGGGTGGGGCTGCCGAAGGGGTTGGCGAGGACGCGGGCGAGCGCCGCGAAGGCGGGCTTGCGCGCACCTTTGGTGTTCAGCACGCCGAAGTTTTCGTGCGTGGAGTCCTGCAGCTTGTAGAGCACCGCCGCCGCGACGTAGGGGGTGCGGGCGAGCGAGCGGTAGAGGTTGGTGATGTTGGTCGCCTGCGCCTGCGCGTTGACGCACCCCTGTTCCTGTTGGGCCTTCTGCTGCGGCCAGCAGCTGCTCCAGCCGAACTCGTCGAGCCACAGCGGCGTGTTGTCGCCATTGGCGAGCTGCGTTTCGTGGATTGCTCGCAGCGAGCCGAGCGTGAGGTTGTAGAAGTGCACCGCCAGCCCGTCGTAGTAGCCCTTGATGCCCGCGGCGTAGAGCGCGCGCAGGAAGACGCCGTTTGAGCCCACGAGCGAGCCGGCGAGCACCGGGACGTTTGGGTTGGCCTGCTTGATCGCGGGGTAGGCGGCGCGCAACAGGGTGGCGTAGCGCTGCGGTTTTTCCGGTCCGGCGAAGTACGCTTCGTTGGCCTGGTCGGGCTCGTTCCAGACCTCGATCGCCGCCAGGCGCGTGCCGTAGCGCGCGGCGAGGTAGGCGACGAAGGCGGCGTACGTGGACGGTTCGCGGGGGGGCCAGGCGTTGGCCTTGCTGGGTTGTCCCACCACGCACTTGCGCAACAGCGACGCGGGTGCGGAGGAGGCCCAGCAGGGAGCACTGTCGGCGGTGGCGATCACGCGGATTCCGCTTTCGGCCGCGTCGCTCACCAGGCGGTCGAGGAAGGCCAGCGCACGGGGTTCGATCTTGCCCGGCCCGCTCGGTTCGAGCGCTGACCACGGTACTTCGGCTCGCACGAGCTTCGCGTGCAGCGCGCGTGCGCGCGCAATTTCCCGGTCTGCCAGCGAGAGGGGAAGGTTGCCGGCGACTCCCGCAATGTTCATGCCGCCAAGGGGCGCGGCGAGCGCGGGGCGCGCTTCAACTGCGCCGCTGGCCACACTGCTCGTCATCAGCCAGGCCGCGGCGCAGAGGCAGAGCAGTATCAACGTTGGGAGCTTGGGTAGGCGTCCAGCCATGAGCTTCATCGGCATCCTGCCATCACTACACGATAGAAGCACCCGGTAGGGCTTCGCGGCCGGCCCCTTCCTTCCCAGGTCGACGCCCCCGGTAGGCTGTCAGTCGTGTCCCCCACCTGGATCTGGATGCAGATCGCGATCGTGGTGTTCGTCGTGATCGGCATGATCATCGCGATCACGAAGCTGGCGTAGTTAGCTCACCGGCGCAGGTGCAGCCACCGGCGCGGGTGGGGGGTCTCGATCTCACGCATCACCACTTTCGGGCGGGGCGGGATCTCCCCTCCGTCGAGGATCGCGCGCGGCACCGCCTCGGTCAGCCATTGCGTCAGCGGAGCCAGCCCCACCGCCTCGAGCTCCGTGGCGATCGCGGGGGGGCGCTGGATGTGGTCGTGCGCATCGGAGGCCACGTTGTGCAGCAGCCCGTCGTGCGCGAGCTCGAGCGCGACGCGACGCGCCTCGCCGCCGAAACGACCGCCGAAGGAGCCGGCCGTAACCGAGGTGAGAAACCCCTCCCGCACGAGCCGCTCGAGCATCTGCCGGTCCCGTTGAAAGGTGGGGCAGCGCTCGGGATGGGCCACAACGACCCGTCGCCCGTCGCCAGCCATGCCCAGCAGGATCTCGTCGAGGTGGGGGGCGACCGGGGTGAAGGGCGGCTCCACCAGCAGCCACTCTCCTCCCCCAAGCGTGAGGCGTCTCAACTCCGCCGGCTCGATCTCGGCGATCTGCGTCAGCGCGACCTCGGCACCGGTGCGGACTTCGAGTGGTGCTCCGTCGGCGCTCAGCACCCCCTCCGCGGTCAGGCGGGCGTTCAGCTCCCCCACCATCCGAGCGATCGTCTCAGCGTCGTTGCGGTAGTGCCAGCTGACGTGCGGGGTGGCCACCAGCACCCGCGTCCCGCCGGCCACGGCGGCGCGTGCGAGCGCGAGCGAGCCCTCGATCGCGGCGGGGCCGTCGTCAATGCCGGGCAGCACATGGCAGTGCAGATCGATCACGGGCGTCGTGAACGTTAAGGCAGGCCCGGATATGATCGAGCCGGCCGTAACGCCGTTCAGCTCTACTACACAAGCAGGCGAGGAGTCAGAGTGATGTTCAAATCAATCGTGGTTGGCACCGACGGCTCCGAGACAGCCGGTGAGGCAGTGCGCCAGGCAGGCGACCTGGCCCGCATCCTGGGCGCGACGCTCGAGATCGTGAGCGCCTACGAGCCGGTGCCGGCGGGACGTCTGCGCTCGGAACGGCGCGACGCCCCGGAGGACCTGCAGTGGGCGATCAACCCCCGTGAGGACGTGGACGCCGCGCTCGAGGCCGCCGCGGCGCCGGCGCGCGAGGCGGGCGTCGAGGTCAACGTCTACGCCCGCCAGGGCGACCCCGCCGACGCGATTCTCGACGTCGCCGAGGAGCGCGGCGCGGACCTGATCGTCGTCGGCAACAAGGGCATGAGCGGCGCCAAGCGCTTCCTGCTGGGCTCGGTGCCCAACCGGGTCTCCCACCACGCGCCCTGCTCGGTGCTGATCATCCGGACGACCTGAGCCTGGATCAGCCCGTTATCGGTGGATCCAGGCTGAGCGCTTCTGCGTACAGCGCGACGGTCTGCCGAGCGATCGAATCCCATCCGAAGCGATCCTGCGAGAAGCGCCTGGCCTGCTCGCCGCGCGTGCGGCACTCCCCTCGTCCTGCGGCCTTGATCGCGCGTAACGTCTCGGTGAGCGCCGCGGCGTCGGCGCGCTCGCACAGCCACCCCGTCCGACCGTCGAGGATGTACTCGGGCAGGCCGCCCACCGGGTAGGCGACCACGGGCCGCCCGTAGCCGTAGGCGAGCAGCAGCACGCCGCTGGCGCTTGCTTTCGGGTAGGGGAGCGCCACCACGTCCGCGGCGGCGAACAAGCGGCTGACCTGCCCGTCGGAGGCAAACCCCGGCAGCACCAGCGCTCGCCCGCGCAGGCGTCGGGCGTCGAGTAGATCCGCGGCTTCGCTGAGCGCGCCGCAGTCTTCGCCGGCGAGTATCACGTGCACGTCCTCGACTTCGGCGGCGGCCGCGAGCAGATCTCGCACTCCCTTGTCGCGGCGCAGCTGGCCGAACAGCAGCACAGCGAGCGCATTGGGAGGTATGCCGAGCTCCGAACGGACGGCCTCGGCGTCGACGTCGAGGCCGCCGCGGCGCGCGAGCCCGCCGTACTCCCCATGTGGGATTACCGCGGCCTTGCGAGCCGCGGCCGCTGGGAGGGCACGGCGGTCGTACTCGGAGTGAACGACGATGCGTGCCGCGCAGCGGCGGATCAGCCGGTGGGCGCGGGGGTGGGAGCGGGTGCCGCGGTCGAAGGTGTTGTGCGGGGTGTAGACCACCGGCCGGCCAGTCGCGCGCAGCAGCAGCGCTCGGATCGCGGCGAGCGGCGGCCACTCCTCTCCCTGGACGTGAATCACGTCGCATCGACGCGCTAGCGCCGCCACGGCGAAGTACCCCGCCAGATGAGTGACGCCGTTGAGTGGGCGCGCAAGCCGGGCGCGCCGCGCCAGCCGCCCTAGAGGGCTGTTTCCGCGGATGTAGGGAAATAGGCGGTGGATGGTCACGCCGGCGGTAGCGGCGCAACCGTGATCGCGTCCGGTGGCGAGAGCGACCTCGCAGCCGGCTCCCGCGAGCGCCTGCGCCAGCTCGTCGGTGTATTCGGCGAGCCCCCCGAGACCGACCTCCTCGACCAGCAGCACGCGGGGTGGCCGCCGGTCGCTCACAGGCATATGCTAAAGGCCGATGAAACGCGCGGTGATCCTCGCGGGTGGCGTGGGAACGCGACTGCGCCCCTACACCACCGTGCTGCCGAAGCCGCTGATGCCGATCGGGGACCGCCCTGTGCTCGACATCGTGGTGCGCCAGCTGAAGGCGCGCGGCTTCGAGCGGATCACGGTTGCCACGGGCTATCTGGCGGAGCTGATCGAGGCGTTCTTCCGCGACGGCTCGGCGTACGGCATCCCGATCGACTACTACCGCGAGCAGGAGCCGCTGGGGACGGTGGGCGCGCTTGCGCTGATCGAGGGCGTGCAGGAGGAGCACGTGCTGGTGATGAACGGTGACGTGCTCACCGACATCGATTACGGCGCGCTGCTGGAGCGCCACCGCGCAAGCGACGCGGCGGCGACGATCGCCACCAAGACGCGTCATGTGCAAATCTCGCTGGGCGTGCTGCGCTTCGGCGACGACGGCGACCCGACCCGCCTGACTGGGTATGACGAGAAGCCGGCGATCGACTACACCGCGAGCATGGGCGTCTACTGCTTCGCGCCGCGAGCGCTCGCGCACATCGTCCCAGGCGAGCGGCTGGACTTCCCCAACCTGGTTCTGCGCCTGATCGCGGCGGGCGAGGTGGTGCGCGCGTGGCCGAGCGAGGACTACTGGCTGGACATCGGTCGCCACGACGACTACGAGCAGGCGCAGGAGGAGTTCGAGAGCGTGCGCGAGCGACTGATCCCGCCCGAGAGCTGAGCGTAGCCATCAAACCGCCGCGATCCTGCCATCCATGAGGTGCACCTGAAGCTGCCCCGCAGCGGCTACGAGAGGGCTGCGTGGACCATGTGCACGACGAGCCCGAGGGTTGCCTCGTGCATGGTGATGCTGAGCGGCAGCGCGCAGTGGCGTTCGGCCGCTTCGGTCGCTCTGGGGAGGTCCCTCGCGGAGCCGGCTTGGCTGTAGTCGGTGAAGGTGTGCAGCGCGGGATACCACGTCGTCTGTACGCCGGATGCCGCGAGCTGTGCGCGGAAGCGATCGCGGGCGTCGCGGGAGGGGAGCAGGACGGGGAAGAAGAAGTGGGAGGCGAGCTCGACGGCGTGCTCGTCCCAGACGAGCTCCAGCCCGGGTACGTCGGCGAGTTGCTCGCGGTAGGCGCGGACGAGCGCGCGTCGGATTGCGATCTCCTCCTCCAGTCGCGGCAGACGGCTGAGCCCGAGGGCGGCGCGGGGCTCGTCGATGCGATAGTTGAAGCCGATGTCGACCACGTCGTAGGCGGGATCGTGGCCGCGGTGGCGGTCCCACGTGGAACTGCTCAGAGCATGCGAGCGCAGCAGTCGCACGCGCGCGGCGAGATCCTCGTCGGCGGTGCACACCATGCCGCCCTCGCCGACGCACAGCTGCTTCTTGGAGAAGAAGCTGAACGCGCCAAGCTCCCCGACGGCGCCGACCTGGCGTCCATCCGGATCGAGCCGCGCGCCGATCGCCTCGGCGCAGTCCTCGATCAGCACGAGGCCGTGCTCGTCGCAGAGCGCGCGCAGCGCGATCACGTCGGCTGGGTAGCCGCCGAAGTGCACGGCGACGATCGCGCGGGTGCGGGGCGTGATCCGTCGCGCGGCGTCGGCGACGTCGATGTTGAGGTCGTAGCCGGCGCCGGGGCCGTCGCGGCCGCGGATGTCGCAGAGGACCGGCTCGGCGCCCACATAGCGCGCGGCGGCGGCGCTGGCGACAAATGTGAGCGCGGGCACGATCACCTCATCTCCGGGGCCGATGCCGGCAGCGAGGCACGCGAGGTGCAGGGCGGCGGTGCCGCTGGAGACGGCAAGCACATAGGGGATGCCGGTGTAGGCGGCGAGCGCTTCCTCGAATGCCTGCGTGCGTGGCCCCATCGTCAGCCAGCCCGAGCGCAGGCACTCAAGCACGGCCTCCACGTCCTGCTCGGGCATCGCGATGTCGGTGAGCGGTACGCGCCAGTCGCTCAAGCGATCGCCTCCGCCAGCGCGGCGACTACTCGGTCCTGGTCGGCGTCGGTCATGTGCGGGTAGAACGGCAGCGTCAGCTCGGTACGCGAGGCCAGCTCGGTGATCGGCAGCGACACGCCGGGGAAGCGTTCGCGGTAGGCGCTGAAGCGGTGGATGGAGGGATAGAAGATGCTGGTCTGGATGCCCCGCTCGCGTAGCAGCGCGCTCACTTGCGCCTGGCGCCCGTCCTGCTCGATCATGATCGGCATTACGTAGCAGGAGGAGCTCGGCACCTCGGCGTCCTCGAAGGGCACGATGATCCCCTCGATCGGCGCGAGCTGTGAGCGGTAGCGCAGCGTCAGCTCCCGCCGGCGCGCGATGTCCTCCTCCAGCCGCTGCAGGCGCGAGAGCAGCAGCGCGGCACGGGGCTCATCGATGCGGTAGTTGTAGCCCAGCCCAACCACGTCGTAGGTGTCGGTGCGACCGCGATGGCGGTCCCAGGTGCCGCTAGTCATCGCGTGCGAGCGGCGCGAGCGCGCGAAGGCGGCGACCTCGTCGCTGTCGGTGCACAGCAGCCCCCCCTCGCCGACGGAGAGCACCTTGTTGGAGAAGAAGCTGAACGCGCCCGCCAGCCCCCACGTTCCGAGCTTGCGTCCGCCGAGCGTCGCGCTGGGCGCGTGCGCGACATCCTCGATCAGCGCCACACCGTGGGCATCGCAGAGCTCGCGCAGGCGGTCGGCGGCGGCGGCGTAGCCAGCGTAGTGCACCACGCACACGGCCTTGGTGCGGGGGGTGAGGCGCCGCGCGACGTCCTCGGGGTCGAGGGAGGGCCGCGCGCGCGAGACGATCTCCGCGAACACCGGCGTGGCCCCGCAGTAGAGCGCGGCGGCGGCGGTCGCGGCGAACGTGAAGGAGGGCACGATCACCTCGTCGCCGGGGCCGACACCGGCGGCGAGGTAGGCGAGATGCAGGGCCGCGGTGCAGCTCGAAACGGCGACCGCGTGACGCGCGCCGAGCTGCGCGGCGAACGCCTGCTCGAAGGCGGTGGTGCGGGGGCCGAGCGTCAGCCAGCCCGATCGCAGGGTCTCAGCGACTGCATTCAGGTCCTGGCGCTGCAGACGCAGGTCGAACAGCGGCAGCTCTGGGGAGGTCTCAGTAGTGGCCAATGCGGTGGTGGTGGCGAAGCCGTTCAGGGGATGTTCCTGTAGTGAGCGTCGAAGGGATCGCCGAAGGTGCCGGCGTCGAGTGCCGCGATCACCTCGGCGATGCCGTCCGGTACCGTCATCAGCGTTTGAAATCCAAGCTCAGCGCGGATCTTCTCGAAGCTGACCTTGTAGTCGCGGGGGTCCTCGTCGCGGTGGACGTAGGACACGGTACCGCGGTCGATCTGCCTGCCGATCTCCTGCACAAGATCGAGCTTGCGGTAGTTCTCCCCCGAGCGCCCGGCGTTGAAGACTTTGCCCGCGACCTGCTCGGAGGGGGCTTCGAGCACCGTGCGCACCGCGCGAGCGGCATCGCGGACGTGGATGTAGGGGCGCCAGAACTGCTCGCCGAAGACCTCGAGCTCGCGGTCGGCCCACAGTTCGCGGGTGAACTCGTTGACGGTCAGGTCGAAGCGCATCCGACGTCCGACGCCGTACACAGTTGCGAAGCGCAGGCACGTGGGCTTGGTCGTCGAGGCGGCCGCTGCAGCGTGCGAGCTTCCATTCGCCAAGCCGAGAATCAGCTGCTCCATCCCCACCTTCTGCTCGGCGTACAGCGACACGGGGCGCAGCTCGCCCTCCTCGGTGATCGGCACGTCGGGGTCGGCCATGCGCCCGTAGTTGGAGCAGGTGGAGGCGAACACGAGGCGCTCCACCCCGGCGTCGTTCGCGTCGGCGACCAGCGCGCGGGTGGCCTGGACGTTGACCTCGTCGGAGACCGCGGGGTCGCGCGCGCAGGCCGGGTCGCCGACGATCGCGGCGAGGTGCACCACGGCCTCTGTCCCAGCAAGCGCCCGCCGGCGGGCGTCCGCGTCGCGGATGTCGCCGCGGATCACCTCGACGCCGGCGCGCTCCTGCTCGGCGACGAGCTCCTCCTGTCCGTGCAGCAGCGAGTCGAGGACGCGCACGTCGCGGTCTGCCTCCTGCAGCTCCTTGACGAGCATTGCGCCGATGTAGCCGCTGCCGCCCGTCACCAACGTTTTCAAGCTCACTGGATCTCCTTTCCGTGCTGCCATCGTAGACTCATGGCCATGGTGGCACTGATCTCGGAGTTCGAGGAGGGCAGATTTACACCTGCAACCCCCGTCCCGACCTGGTGGCCGATCCGTAGGCGCCTCGAGATCGCCGCCGAGTGGGCGCGTGACCCGGTGCTCGATGTCGGCGCCGGCACCGGGTGGCTCACCCTCCACCTGCTCGACTGGGGGTACGATGTGACCGCCGCGGATTATGGCGAGCGGGCGCGCGAGAATTTTCGGGCAAACGCGGCAATCGTGGGGCGCGACATCGCGATCGCCAGTGAGGATGTCAGCAAACTCTCCTATCCCGACGAGCAGTTTGCCTCAATCTTCTGTATATCGGTTTTGTCGTATGTGCCAGACTTGCAAAGCGCACTCCGGGAGCTGTGGCGGGTGCTGCGCCCGGGCGGGATCGCGGTTCTTGGGCAGTTGAACGCCTACGGCGGTTTCGCCTTCTTGAACGACCGCGATCCACGCACCCTATTTCGCCGCAACCGTTTTCGCGGAGACATACGCCAGGACGTCGAGCATTTTCATTCCCCTAATTGGTGGAAGCGTGAATTTGCCAAGCGCTTCACGGTTCTGGAGGTGATACCGCTCGAGATATTCTCTCCGTTGATCGCCAAGGTGGCCGGTTACAACGTGAATTCGCGCTGGACGCGTGCCGACGTTCGCCTCGCCTCGTGTCTGCCGAAGGAGCTAGCCTCGGAGGTCATTTTCATCCTGCGCAAGTGAGAGTCTGTAGGAACCAGAGTGGCGTGAGAGCCCCCAGCAGCGCATTGGTGTACGCGGGAAGCTCAGGGCAGCCTGGCCCCAGCAGCGTCATCACACGGCTGCGATCAAGCACCTGCCAGATCTCCGCGTCGGTGTGCTCGGCAACGTCCGCAAACATCTGCGTGCGCGCCGCGAGCCACTGGGCCAGGAACGGGGGGTCCTGAGCGCTGGGTATTTCCTTGCCGCCCCCACGCCGACTGCCGGAGCGCAGCGTATGCAACAGTTCCCGCGTCGCCAGCGGCGCCACCAGCCAGCTGTGCTGAGGTGGAAACGGGCGCTCGAAGCGATGCTTGCGCAGCGCCGGATCGATGTAGCTCAGGAGCCGATGGTGCGGCGCTTCCAGATAACGTTCGCCGGGGGAGCACGAGAGGCAGTAGCGCATGAACGGCCTGGTGCAGAAGGGGCTGAACAGATCGCTGGTGCCCGCTGCCCGGCGCACCCCTCCCGCTCCCCAGCATGCGACTCGCCCGAAGGTGTAGAAGGCCTCGGAGAGCTCCCGCGTGGGCCATCCCTCGTGCAGTCGCTCCTGCGCAAAGTCCCGCAGATGCTCGGCCACGAGCTCTCGACCGTCGTCGGTCAGCAGCCCGTGGTCGTTGATTTTCAGAGCCAGCAGCCGCTGCTGCACGGGGCGCAGGCGAGCGAGGAGGGGGAGGTTGGGAGAGAGCTTGCGCAGCGGCGAGTCGGCTCGGCCGATCTCTCCACCGACACCCCACAGCGTCACGCCGAGGCGATTGATGGGCCGATCCAGCTCGATGTAGTCGACCAGTTGGACGAGGCTCGAGAGCCCCTCGGTCTGGCGCATGAAACGGACGGCCGCCTGTGTCCAGTCGCGCTGAGACTCGTGCGCCTGCTGTACCTCGTGCTCCAGGCTGAAGCGGGCGGCCAGCTCGCGGGCAAGGATCACATCCGTCGAGTCCGGCTCGCCTGCGGTGTAGAAGGTGGCGGTGGCATCGACGCTGCGCAGGAGCGCCGCCATGACGCGCGTGTCGCGTCCCGCGGTGAGGGCGCAGCGGATGGGCCCACCCGCGCTCACAGCGGCGCTTGTCAAGCGCTCCAACTGCCCTGCAAGGGGAACCGCCGAGCGAGATCGGCTTTTCCTGCGATCAATGAGCGAAGCCGGCCCAAAGTGTTGCTTGGAGTGGAGACCTTGGGCGTCGAGTCGGTGAACGCAGCCGCCCGGCAGGGCGCGCACGCCGGCGAGGAAGGTGCGTCGCTCCATCGCCCAGTCGAGCGCGACAAACGACGCGACGGCCAGGAGATCCGGACGGCGCAGGCCAAGCGCCGACGCGACGATCTGCGCGCTCGTGCTGATCACCGCGCTCCGGCCGTCGCCGGCGTGAAAGACGGGCAGCATCCCCAGAGGGTCCACGAGGATTTCCGCCGCACCGTCGGCGAGGTCGATGCGCGCAGCGCAGAACTCACCCTCCAGCAGCTCCGGCAATGACCTCCAATGCCGCAGAAGCTGCTCGGCGTCGTGGGCGGCCAGGCTGCCCGAGCCATCCAGGGGGAGGCCGTCGTGGAGAGCGATCTCCTCCCCCGAGAAGGCCACGTAGCGGCGCTTGCCGGTCGAGCTTTCGCCGTGATGCAGCCCCGCAGCGGTCAGCGCATGCGGTGCCGAGCTCGCCTCCCACAGCGTCTGGGGATCCAGTCGAAACTCGTGCCCGACATCGACCACGCCCCGGCGCAGCCGCGCGGCCGCCTCGCGATCGAGGCCGATCCCTATCGCAAAGACGTGCACCGCTTACGCAGCCTGGATCTCAGGTTCATCCGGGCTGCGCCGGCTGATGGACTCCAAACCCTTCGCTCCCTGGCTGCACGATGCCGTCATGATCACAAGCGCGGCGCCACGACGTGCTCGATCAGCGCGAGCCAGTCGGAGCGGAAGCGGACCAGGTTGTTGTGGGCGCTCACATAGGCGCTGACATCCTCCATCAGGGGGCGCGTGTCGGCTCCGTTGAGCCAACGCAACCGCCCCACGATGTCTGCCACCGTGGGGCGTATGCAGAGGGTCTCGTAGCCGGGCAGCTCGCGCAGCAGCGTGCGCGTCCACCCCACGCGTGTGGTCACCGCGGGGGTGGCGCAGGCGAGCGCCTCCAGCAGCACGTAGCTGCAGGCCTCGTAGCGCGTGGGGAACAGCAGGCAGTCGGCGGCCGCGTAGGCGGTAGCCAGCCGCTCGGGTGCGAGCAGGCCGAGGTGGCGGGCGCCGGAGATCGGGGTCGCGCCCGCGTGCAGCAGCTCCCAGCCGGCTGCGCGGCAGCTATCGAGTAGCAGATCGGCCCCCTTGCGGTACTCCGGGCGCCCGACGAACAGGGCGTAGCGCGTGTGCTCGTCGAGCCCGAGCTCCCGCCGCGCCAGGCCGCGATCGCGCGGGTGGAAGAGATCGGTGTCGACGCCGTTGGTGATGACCGCCGCCGGAGCGCGCCGGTAGTAGCGCGTGGTCTCCTGCGCCGCGCTCTCGGAGACGACCACGAGCTCGCCGGCACGGCAGGTGAGGGCCTCCAGGGGCCAGTAGCCGAAGAGGCGTCGCAGGAAGTCGCGGCGCAGCAGGCCCCGCCGGGCGGCGAGCACTTCACCGATGGAGGTCCCGTGGAAGACCTGCACGCGGGGCACTTCCCGGGGCGCGCCGAGGCCGAGGAAGCCGTTGCCGACGATCAGGTCGGGCCGGCGATCGGCAGCCGTAGCGGCGCGTCCGCTCGACAGCGACCACACGAGCGGGGAGCCGCCGAAGCGGAACGTCCAGCGTCCGGGTTGACGCGTCGGCCCGACGATCGACACTCGCCAACCCTTCTCGCGCAGGATGCCGGCGAGCAGCCAGCAGAAGCGCTCGACGCCGCCGGCGTTGCCCTCGGGCACGGGCGAGAGGACGATCGCGTGCCTGGGGGCCATGGCGTCGAGCGGCTCAGCCCGGGAGCAGTCTTCTCAGCGCGCTTTGCGCCCGCTTCAAACGTGCGCCCACGTAGCCCCGGAGCGTGAGCTTCGCGCGAGCCGCGATGAACGAGAGCTGGCCCCGGGCGGGGCTCTTGATGTGGCCCTGCTCGGTCAGCCAGCGTCCGTGCCGCGAGAGGAAGCGCCAGTTGTTCTTGATCGCAGACCACTCGTACTCCAGGCGCGGGCGGCGCGAGCCTCCCTCCCACTGGCCGCGCTGGTACATCGCGGTGACCGGCGTGAGGATGCAGCGAAAGCCGCTGCGCACGGCCTGGATGAAAAAGTCAGTCTCGTCTCGCCAGCCGGTGTTGCCGTAGTTCTCGTCGTAGCGGATGCGCTCGAACACGCGACGGTTGATCAGCGCCGGAGCGGGCATGAACGGCGTCTCGAGCTCCCGCTGGGGCACCACTGAGTGATCGTCGATCGTCGGCACCCCACCGCGCCGGGCGCGGGCGGCGGCGAGCGCGGACTCCATGTCGTTGTCGGTGATGTCCAGCCAGGGAGCACCGACGATATCTGCGTGCTGCTCGCGCGCCACTCGCTTCAGGGTGGGGCCGTAGTCGCGCGGATAGCGCAGGTCGTCGTCGGAGATCACGATCCACCCGCCGCGCGCGATCGCGCAGCCGGCGTTGCGCGCGCGCGAAAGCCCGTCGCCCGCTTGGCGCAGCAGGCGCACGCGCGGCTCGGCTGCGAACACCTCTTGCATCATCTCCTCGGTGCCGTCGCTGGAGCGCCGGTCGATCACGACGATCACCTCGAGCACATCGTCGAGCTCCAACAACGCGGGCAGGTTCTTGCGCAGCGCATCGCGCCGGTTGTGGCTGGGCACTACAAACGAGATATCCCGGGTCTCCTCACTGCTGGGCATCGTGTTCTCCTCGGCATCGGAAACCCTCGCCTTGATGGCAAGCTACAGAGGTTCCCTGCGCAGGATCGCACGCAGCTCGGCGGGCGTGAGCGCTCCCAGCGAGAACAGCAGCGTCGGATAGGTGAGCGCCGCGACGGCGATCAGTCCGAGCAGCGGCGCTCCGAGGCTCTTTGCCAGCCACGTGAGCAGGCCCATCCCGAGGGCCGCCACGAACGTGCGTGCGAGGCGGCCGAGACGGGGCGTCATCGCGAGCTCTCCCAGCACGCTGCGCATCGTCAGCGACATCACGACGACCTCGGTGAGGAGCGTGATCCAGGCTGCTGCGAGGAAGCCGTAGCGGGGGATCAGCGCGATGTTCAGCGAGGCGTTGACGACCAGGCCGACGGCCGCGTAGCGGAAGAACTTGCGTTGCAGTTCGAGGATCACGACCATGTTGCCGGCGAGGTAGCCGAAGGAGATCGAGACGAACGCTCCCATCAGGATCGGCAGCGCGGGCGCGGCCTGCGAGAACTGCGCCCCGAACAGCAGCCTGACGATCGGCGCGGCCGCGACTACCGTGAAGGCGAGCGCCGGCAGCGAGCCCATCGTGAGGTACTCGCCCGCCGCTTGCAGCAGGCTGCGCACGCGCTCGCGTTCGCGCGGGTAGGCAATGGCGATCAGGGGGAACAGTGTGGTCATAACCGAGATCGGGATGAACTGGATCTGGTCGAGGATGCGGTAGGCGGCCCCGTAGAGCCCCGCCTGCCTGCTGCCGGCGAACTCGAACACCAGCACCTGGTCGAGCTTCACGTAGAGCGTCACCAGGATGCCCGCGGCTCCAACGCCGAGTCCGACGCGCATCAGATCGCGCCATAGTCGGCTGGAGGCGGCGAGGCGCAGGGAGAGCAGGCTCCGCGCGCGCCAGATCGTCGCGCACGTGGTGATTGCGGCGACCGCCAGGAAGACGGCGGCGAGGGCGCCGATGCTCTTGGAGGTGAGCGAGACGGCGATCGCGCCGGCGGTCCACAGCACGCTGCCGAGCGTCATGATTGCGATCGTGATGTCGTTGCGCACGCGCAGTTGAAAGACCGCACTGAGCGCCATCGGCGCGTTGACGAGGATCGTCGCGGCGATCAGGACGCCTGCGATCTCGGCGGACTGCGTGGGCACGATCAGCAGCACCCCCGCGAGCGCAAGGATCATGGTCGGCACCGCCAGCAGCACTCGCAGGGAGACGAGCGCCCCCAGCCACTCGCCCTGACGGGGTGGTTCGCGCGCCGCCCGGCTGACGGCCACCTGGGTGAGGCCGAGTTCGCCGAAGTTCGCCGCGATCTGCGTGATCGCGAAGATCGTCGACCACTCGCCGAAGCCGCTGCTTCCCAGCAATCGCGCGACGACGAGCGTCGCCACGACGCCGAGCGCGAGATTGCCGAGGCGCCCAACCACCTGCACGCCGATGTCGAGCGTTGCGCGGCGCGCCCCGATCTGGATCGACGGCGTACCCCCGGAGGCGCTGGTGTTCCGAGCCACGTGTGACTCGGAACACTAACTGGCGAGCAGTTCTTCCACTGCTGTGGTGTATTCGCCCTTCGGCTGCAGTTCGTACTGCAGGGCGCCGTAGTAGTCTTCGCTGTCGATCGTCGTGCTGGAGGGTGCCAGGTCGCGAACCTGATAGAGGATGAACATGCCGAGCCGAGAGCCGAGCATCTGGCGCATTTCGGCGACCGTGCCGCGGAGGGTCGAGGCGGCTTCGCCGTAGGACATGCATGGGTTGTATTCGCCGTACTTTTCGAGGCAGCGACCGTTGTCCGCGGGAAGCCCAAACTCGGTAATGTCGATCGGGATGCTCGCCGGGGCTCCGTGAGCGGCGGTCTGTTCGAGCAGGTCTTCCAGCCGGCTGCGCCAGTGGTGGTAGGGATGGATCGTCCAGCCTGCCACGTACCTGCTCAGGTCCGGCACTGCCGCGTACATCCCGTTGACCCAGTCTCCGGTCCAGTCGTCGGCCTGAGCGAGCAGCCCCACGTGGATGCCGGTCGCCGAGATCGCTTCGGCCGCTTCTTTGAAGCGCCGCGCATAGTTTTCGGCGCGTTCTCGGTAAGAGGCGTCTCCAGGTTCGTCGCCGTACTGGTACCCGTAGGAGGTCTCGTTGCCGAACTCGATCGACTGGACCGCGTACTGGCTGCCCGGATGGTTGGCCCAGTACGTGCCGCCGGGCCCATAGGTCTTGGCCCACCCCGCCAGGTTCTGGGCCTGCGCGGGCGTCGGCAGCGTGCCGCGGAAGGTCGCGAGCAGCAGGACGCGGATGCCTTGCGCTGCGTAGGCGGCGATCGTCGATTCCATTTCAGCCGGCGAGGTCTCGATTGTGAACTCGATGCGCACGAGCTTGGCTCCGAGCGTCACCGACCCCGGGACGTAGACTTTTAGGTAGGTATTTGAGTCGATCCCTGGCTGGAACGTGCTGGTGGTTGCGGGCGATTCGGAGACCGGGTCAGGGTTGCCTGGGGGCGATGTGGAGGAGCCCAATTCGGTGGGTGAGCCGGAGCCGCTGGTGGAACCGGAGCCGCCGGAGCTGCCAGACAAGGAGCCGGAGCCGCCCGACAACGAGGAGCTCGTGCTGTCAGACGAGGAACCGAAGCCGCCCGATGAGGAGGAGTTCGTGCTGCCGGAGGAGGAGCCGGTGGCTGGAGGAGTGGCTCTCTTACGGATGCTGCGGCGGGCGGTACTGACCCTTCCTACCCCTGTGCTCCGGGCGTCGAGACGCGCGAGCTGGGCGCGGCTCTTGGCGCAGAGGCCCCGCTTGTGAGACGCGCAGGCGCGCTCGGCCACCTGCCGCAGATGACTGCGTCGATAGTCGGCGGCGTGCGCCTGCAACGTGGCTTGCGAAGTGACCGCAAGCTTTGTGACCTGCGGCCGATTAAGGGGCTGCGCGTCGGCAAAGCCGGCGTTCAGGATGCCTAGAGATGCGAGGGCTGAGAAAACGACGACGGCCGCAACGGTGCGGCCGAGATGATGGAAAGCAGACATTGGTGTGCTCTTTCGGGAGCTGGGCTGTCTCGGAGAGACCCCTGGCTTTGCGAATCCGCCTCGCGACGGGTGTGCCGTTGTCGTGGTGCACCTGGCGTGTGCCAGACGCTGCAGTCGTCTACTCCCTATCGACCCTGGAAGGCGCCACGACATCCCGTGCCAAGCCGTTGGACGGATGTCGGCATGTACCGTCCCTGCGCCGGGATTTCAGGCGCTCTAGAAGGGGTTTGCCGCAGCCACCTGCGGGAAGTACGCAAGTGGCCTGTGGCTGACCGGTGCGGGCCACTGCGCAGTGCTCGGTACCATGAGCGGCGATGCCGATCGCGCCGGCTCGCTCAGCCGCAGGCTTCGCCGTCAAGTGCGAGCTACGAGCCGACGATAGGACCCTTGCGATGAGATCCCTTGACCTGGTTCGTGCCGCGCCGTCGAAGCGGCGGCCATGCACGCGGCGGCTGCGGGCATGAGCGCCTCCGAGCGCTTCGAGCGTGTGCGCGAGGGCGAGAGTCTCACCAGCGTGCTTGAGGTGCTGCGCCGTCGCTGGCTGATCGTAGTTGGGGTGGTCCTCGCCTCGGTGGTGGTGCTCGTCGCCGCCCACGAGCACAAAGCCAAGTCCTACACCGCCACCGCCAACGTCGCCTTCCAGAGCAGCACGCTCTCGGAGGCCGGACTTCAGGTCACGCCCTCCAGCAGCAGCGAACCTCAGCGGGAAGCCGACACTGAGGTTCTAATCGCCCATTCAGCCGAAGTGGCGCAGGCGGCCGCCCGGCAGCTGCATCTCCAGGCCGACGCAAGCGAACTGCTCGACAAGGTGAAGGTCGAAGCGGCGCCCAGCGCCGACGTCCTGAACATTCTCGCCACCGCCCCGCATCCTCGGGAAGCGGCGAGCCTGGCGAACGCCTTCGCCGAACAGTACATCGCCTTCCGCGCGCAGTCGCAGCTCGCCGGGGTCGAAACGGCCGCGAGCAAGCTCCAGCAGCAGATCGCCGCGCTGCCCGCCGGCTCCTCCGAACGGGTGGCGCTCGAACAGTCCTTGCAACGCCTCAGCGCGACGCGGGCGGTCGCTGGCGGAGGGGCGACCATCATCGGGCGCGCTACCGCCCCGACGAGCCCCGCGGGCACCAGCCTGACGAGCACTGTGGCGATCGGACTGTTGATCGGCTTGGCGCTGGCGTTCTCGCTGGTGTTCCTGCTCGAATCGCTCGACCGGCGCATCAAGGCGATCGAGGAGCTCGAGCGCGAGTATCGGCTGCCGGCGCTTGCGGCGATTCCTCAGTCGTCTTTCCGCGCGCGCCGAGCCGAGGAGCGCCAGGAGGCGCTCGAGCCCTACCGCATCCTGCGCAGTGCGCTCGACTTTGCCGCTGTCGCCCGCGAGCTCGACACGCTGCTCGTGAGCAGCGCGGTGGCTGGCGAGGGCAAGACGACGGTGGCCGTCGATCTCGCGCACACGGTTGCGCTGACCGGACGTCGCACCGTGCTCGTCGAGCTCGACCTGCGCCGTCCTACGTTCGCCGAGCACTTCGAGCTCGACGCCACGCGCGGGCTTACCACCGCGCTTACCGGTCGCGGGCAGCTCTCGGAGCTGTTGCTCGAGCCGCTCTCCGACGCCCCGAACCTGCTCGTCCTGCCCTCCGGCCCGCTTCCTTACAACCCCTCCGAGCTGCTCGGTTCCCCGCGCCTGGAGGAGCTCCTCGCTGAGCTCTCCGCCGGCGGGAGCATGGTGATTGTGGATGCGCCGCCGCTGAACCCGGTAGCGGACGCGCAGGTGCTGCTCAACAATCGGGCTGTCAACGCCGCGATCATCGTCGCGCGGATCGAGCGGATCACCCGCGACGAGGTGCGCCGCGCCCGGGCAACCCTGGATCGCCACATCGTCGAGCCTGTGGGGATCGTCGTTACCGGTATCCGCGATTCGGGCCACTACGGGTACGGCTACGGCTACGGCTCTGATCAGGCCCCGCCCACCCGTGCACCAACACTGGAGGTGGATATAGAGGTGCTGTCTCGCTCCCCGAGCGCCTCCGCCTCCCAGCGGGCGGCGCACTGAGGGGTGTCGATGGGCGCGCGACTGCGACCGATCGGAGATCGGCCAGCGGCGCCGAGTGGCGGGGAGCTGATCGCCACCGCCGTGGCGGCGGGCGTCACCGCGCTGCTGGCGTTCGCTGGCGTCCACAGGCTCGGGACCGCGGGTGCGCTTGTCCCATTGGCGGTGGTGCTCGGATGCATCCTGCTGTCGAGGCCGCTGTGGGCGGTGACGCTCGTGGTGACGCTCGCGGTCGTCTGCGAGGGTCCCCAGTTCGGAATCCTGACCTTCGCTTCGCATCTGTACATCCAGGTGTACGGGGACATCTCGATGTTGGACGTGCTGGTTATACTGGCGATCCTCGCGGTCGGCATCGACGTGCTGCGTCACCGCCGTCCACTGCTGCTGCCGCGGCCATTGGCGCTGCCCCTGGCGATCCTCGCGCTGGCGATGGTGGCGGGAGCGATCACCGGATACACCGCTGGCGCCACCCTCCGGTTCGCGGTGGCATCAGAGCACATCCTCGGCTACCTGCTGCTGCTGCCGATCGCGGTTGCGAACCTCGACCTCGATCGCTCGCAGGTGCAACGGCTGCTTGTAGGAGCGGTGGCGCTCGCGATCGTCAAGGCGGTGCTCGGCCTGATCGAGGTCGCAGGCCACTATGGCGTGTCGATCGAAGGCGCCGCCACGTTGACCTACTTCGAACCGACCGCCAACTGGCTGATCATGATCGTCCTGCTGGGCGTCCTCGCGGCCATCCTGGCGCGGGTCAGGCCGCCGCTGTGGATGCTGCTCGGCAGCCCGCTGATGATCGCCTGTCTGCTCCTCTCCTACCGGCGCTCCTTTTGGATCGGCGCTGCGCTCGGTCTGCTGCTGGTGTTCCTGCTGGGCACCTCACCGGCCGGACGCCGCGTGCTTGTGGTCGCATGTCTAGGGGTCGGCGCGGCGATCTGGCTGCTGGGTTCGGTGAACTTCCAGTCGCAGCTGCCGCTCGCCAAACGTGTTGCCTCGCTCGCTCCGACGAAGCTGGAAGCGAACGTCGAGGATCGCTACCGCCTCGACGAGCGCGCGAATGTGCTGAACGCGATCCGCGAACACCCAATTACCGGCATCGGGGTGACGATCCCGTGGGCGGCGGATGCGCAGCCGCTGTCCGTCGAACACGAAGAAGGACGCCTGTACGTGCACTTTGCCGCCCTGTGGTTCTGGCTGAAGCTCGGCGTGCTGGGGCTGTTCGCCTACGTGGGCATCCTGGTCGGAAGCATGACGCTCGCGTGGCAGGTGTGGCGACGCAGTCGCGAGCCGCTGCTGAGCGCCTTCGGCCTCGCCTCCCTGTGCGGCCTGGCGGGCCTGGTGGCGATCGACACGACCGCGAGCTTCACCGGTGTGGATGCGCGCTTTACGGTGCTGTTGGGAGCACAGGCTGGGGCTGTTGGCGCTGCTGGCCCGGACCGCGGGTCCGCCTTTGGCGGATCGCTCCACGCCGCCACCAGGGCGCTGAGCTTCGCGATCAAGTAGCGCTCCACCACCAGCTCCGCCCGCGGCCCCGTGGCGGCGGCCGAGACACCGCTTGAAGACCGGCTGGCGGTGCAGCGGCGCTCCGACCGCCAGCCGGTCTTCGTCCTGGCTAATGCACGGTTGAGGGCAAGGGGGCGTGGCCCGCGGCCATCACCCTCTCACCCAGAGCGTGATGATGGGCGCATCCGTCAGAAACAGCGTCTGGGAATAGTCACCCAGCCTGGAGTTGTGTGATTTCCTGTACGACTTCGCATGTTTTATCTGCCGCCACGCCTGCCACGCATGTGTTTGTCGGTTCGCCAAACGTCGCACCATTGCCCGGCAGCGCTCCCCTGATGAATCCATCGACCGTCGGGATCCATTCTCCAGGGCCGTGGTTGGTCAACACGAATCGTCCCGTGAAGCTGATGACTTGGTTGGTTGAGATTAAAATCCTCTGGGTGGACACCGTTACTCTTTGAGTTACTTTTGCCCGCCATTCTCGGCCTGAGGTAAGTTTGACTTTTCCCGTGTCTTCAAAGGTGGCCGGTTCTCCTTCGAACGTCAATTCGCCGCTGGACGCGGCACACTTGATTTCGTGTTCTTTTGCCAGTTCTTCTGCTTTGGGAAGTTCGCAGGCCTGTGTTCCCTGAATTGGGTATTTACCTTTCTCTGCACAAGTTTTTTCGCCTTTATTTTTGATTTCTATTTCGACCTCCGATTTCGTGCTGGATTCCGGGCTGTATTCTTCCTGGACTTCGCCTTTCGTGTTATCGTCCAACTGGGCGAGATATTTGAAGTCGATGTTGGGCACTTCGCAGTTGCCGAACGTTTCTTTGCTGTTTCCTGCGGAGCATTCGTCGAAGACGGTTTCGCCTTTCGAGACGCCTTTTTCCTTGAATTCACCGTGGGTTTTGCTGCCATTGCACGTAACGACGATTTCCGCTTTCGCGAGCGTGCTTTTCCACTTCGCGACGCCGCGCGAGCCTTCCATTTTTTCTGGGAGCGTGCCGCCGGAGACTTCATAGCCTTCCGCCGACGCCGATGCTGCCCCGACCGTGCCCGCGAGAGCCACGCCGAGCACGCCGAGCAAGATCAACCTCATTCCCGACATGACGATCCTCCTTGTGAGTTGGAAGCCCAAAGCATGAGCGGCGTGCGCAAGTCGATCAAGCGATCGAGGCCCGCCGTAGGGCGCGGGCGGGCCGATCACATACGGCTCGGTTCCGTTTGTTTCCGATCTTGGCTGTGCCAGCTCCGGGCCTGTACGCAACAGCCGATCAGGGTGCTCCCAAGCGCACCAGCCCGCTGAGCGCCTCGATCGAGTAACGCTCCGCCACTAACTCCCGGCCCTGGCGCCCGAGTTCCGGCTCGCCGGCGCCAAGCACGTGCACGAGCGCTCGCGCGAACGCCTCGGCGCCGTCGGCAACGAGGCAGTGCTCGCCGTCGCGCACCTCCAGGCCCGCCACCGCCCGTGGGGTGGCGACCACGGGGAGGCCGTAGGCGAGCGCCTCGATTAGCTTCAGCGGCGTGCCTCCACCCTGCAGTAGGGGAACCACTGCGCAGCTGGCGCGGGCGTACGTCGCGCGCAGGTCCTCGACGAAGCCGAGCGTTTCCACGCGGGGGTCCGCGACCGGCAGGCGCGGCCCGGGGCCCGTAGTGCGCGATCCTGCCAGCACCGAACCCGAGCGCGCCGGGTCGCAACCTACGTCCGCCTCTTGGAGAGCGCGCTCCAAGCCGGCCCCCACCAGCGCGAGCTTGGCGTCGGGCAACTCGACCCACACGCGCGGCAGCACCTCGCCGAGCAAAAAGCGCAGGCCGTTGCGGTTGGGCTCGTAGGCGAAGTTGGCGACGAAGATCGCGCGCCGCTCCGCGCGCAGCGGCTGCACCGGAGCGATCGCCGCCACGTCTACCACGTTGGGCACATACCGCAGCCGCGCCGCCGGGCATAGCTCGCGCGCGGCCGCCATGTCGGCTTCGCTGGTCATCCACGACTCCGCGGCCCGTTCGAGCAGACCGCGCTCGAAGGCCCGCAGCGCGCGGGCGCCGCCCAGTGCGCGGCCGTCGCCGAGCTCGTGGCGGAAGCCCGACTCGAAGTTGTGGGCGTTGTAGATCACCGGGCGCCTGCGCGCCAGGCGCGCCAGCGCGGCGGCGGCGACGGGCCCGTCGGCGATCACCCGGCCGCGGTCGGGGGCGCGGGCGAGGCGGGCGGCGGCCACCGCCAACTCAGGGGAGACGCCACGCGCGAGCTCCGCCGGCACGCCTGTCAGGCGGGCGGCCGCGTAGGCGAGCAGCCGGCGCGCGCCACGCGAAGGGACGACCTCGTGCAGCGCGATCCCTGGGATCGCGCGGAAGGCGGCGTCGGGCTCGTCGCCCTCGAAGCGCGCATACAGCAGATCGAGCCCCCCGTGGGCGGCGAGCGCGCGCGCGACCCCGTAGGTGCGCAGCGCGCGCCCCGACCCCAGCACGGGGGTGTGGGTGCTGACGAGCAGGTCTTTCATGGCGCAACCCTCGCCGCGGGACGCCGCCGCGGTTTCGCCGGCAGCGCCCCCACCGCGGCGGCGATCTCCTCTAGGCGCCGCTCCCACGAGTGCGCGGCGGCGGCGCGCGAGCGCGCGGCGCGGCGCTCGGGGCTGTCGGCGGCGATCGCCTCCGCGAGCAGGTGCGCGATGCCCTCGGCGTCAGGCGCGGTGGCGACCTCGGCGACGTCCGCCAGCGCCGGCAGCGGGGTGGCGACGACGGGCAGGCCGGCGGCGAGGTACTCGTACACCTTCATCGGGAAGACGCTCTCGGTGATTGGGTTGCGCGCGTAGGGGATCAGGCCGGCGTCGGCTGCCCGCAGCGCCGCGGGCAGCTGGGCATAGGCGCGCGGCCCCAGCAGGTGGACGTTGGGCAGCTCCCGCAGCGCCGAGACGTCGGTGCGAGGATCGCCCGGCCCAACCGGCCCGACGAGCGCGAACGACCACGCCGGCCGTGAGCGCGCGAGCGCGGCGAGCAGCGGCAGGTCGAGCTTGGTGGCGACGATCGCTCCGGTGAAGACGATCCGCGGCCGCGGCAGCGCCGCCACCGCGGCGTCGGGCTCCGAGCCGGGCTCCAGCGCTCGCGCAAACTGCGCGGTGTCGGCGACGTTGGGCGCGTACAGCACGTTCCCCGAGAGCTCCCGCATGCGTGCCGCCAGCGCGGGGGCGCTCGCCAGCACGAGGTCGGCCTGCGCGACGAAGCGCCGCTCGGTGGCGCGGAAGCTCTCCGCGTCGATGCCCGCCACCGCGGCGGCGTCGTCGACGCAGTGGTAGACGACCAGTTCGGGGTGCAGCGCGTCGATCAGCGCCTCCGCCTGCGGCACGTACGCCCACAGGATCGGGCGCCCCATGCCCAGGCGGCGCGTCGCGCGGCGCGCCTGCGCGCGCAGCAGCCCGCGGTTGAGCGTGCGTACCACGGCGTTGCCGTGCAGGGGCACGACCAGCGGCGAGAGCACGTGCAGACCGTCCACCGTGCGCGGCGCCCGCAGGCCCCGGCGCAGCCGACGCGCGATCCGCGCGAGGTCGCGCCCCGCCAGCTGCGGGCGGCGCAGGCCGAGCGACTCCACGAACAGCACACGGTTCTCACGCGCCAAACGCGACATCAGGTGCTGCTGGTTTGTCCATAGGTCGGTCTCCCAGTCGGCAAACCCGACACACACGATCTCGCGTCCTCGCAGGTGAGGGTGGTCGGACATCGCGGCCATGATCACAGGAGGGTCAGATATTGCTCGCGGCGGTCGCGTGCGCGCCGACGCCGCGCGTCAAAGCTGTGCACTGTGGCCGACGCTGCGCGCCAACGCTGCGCGCGGGCAACGTGCGCGATATGCGCCCCGCGCGCCGAGACGGCGGCGGCGAGCGACGCCGCTGCTACAGTCGCCGCCGTGGCGGAGGCGAGCTCCTCACATTCGGCGCCCGGCGTCGATCTCGAGCGCGCGCGGCGCGAGCGCGAGGCATACGACGAGCACGGCGTCGAGGAGGCGATGGATACGTGGCACGGCCGCTTTCCGCACGTCTTCCAGAGTCCCAACACGCGCCGCGCGGAGGAGCGCTTCGATGCCCTGACGCGCGCCGCGGTCGCCGGCAGGCGCGTGCTCGACATGGGCTGCGGCGAGGGCACGAGCTCGGAGCGGCTGCTCGGCATGGGGGCCGCGTACGTGCTCGGCATCGACATCTCGCAGACGGCGATCGCCCGCGCCGAGGCCCGCGCGCAGCCGGGGCGGCTGGAGTTTCGCCTCGGCGACGTCACGCGCGAGCTGGAGGGTGAGTTCGGGTGCATCTTCGGTCGCTCGATCCTCCATCACATCGACTACCAGGGCGTCCTGCCGCGCCTCTACGCCGAGCACCTGGCGCCGGGCGGGACGATGCTGTTCATGGAGCCCCAGGGCGAGAACCTGCTGATCCGCCTCTACGCGCGGTTCGTCGCCGCCGCGCACACGCCTGACGAGCAGTCGTTCATGGAGGGCGATCTGCGTTGGCTACGCGAGCGCTACCCGTCGATCGAGCTGCACCCGGTCAACTACCTCACCTTCCCCGCCGCGATCCTCACCTCATTGTTGCGGATGCGTCCCGACAACGCTCTGTTGCGTACATGCGATCGCGCTGACGAGTGGCTCGCCGCCCGCGCACCGCGCCTGCGTCCGCACTTTCGCCAGACGGTCGTCGTGATCCGCAAGCCGGCTGGATGAACTTCCGGTGAGCTTCCCCTTGCTCGACGAGTTGCGTGCGCGCTTCCCCCGCGTGGCGGTGGTCCATGAGTGGCTGACGATCCCCGGCGGCTCCGAGCAGGTGGTGGAGGAGCTGCTGGAGATGTTCCCCCGGGCGGAGCTCTTCTGCTCGATCTACGACCCGGCGCCGTGGCCGCCGACGATCACCGAGCGCCCGGTGCACGCCTCCTACCTCAACCGCATCCCCGGGGCGAAGGCCCACTACCGGCGGCTGTTGCCGCTGATGGACCGCGCCTATCGCTCCTTCGATCTCTCACGCTTTGACCTGATCCTCTCGAGCAACCACGCCTTCGCGAAGAACGTGCGCACTCCACCGGGCGGGCTGCACGTTTGCTACTGCCACACGCCGATGCGCTACGCCTGGGAGGAGGACTTCCTCGAGGGCGAGGAGGTGGGGCGGGTCGCACGGTTGGCGCTGCCGCTGCTGCTCGGACGCCTGCGTCGCCAGGACCTGCGCGGCGCCGCGGGGCCGGATGTGCTGGTCGCCAACTCCCGCCACGTGGCGGCGCGCATCGAGCGCTGTTACGGGCGCACCGCCGAGGTAGTGCACCCACCGGTGGACGTTCAACACTACCTCGGTGTGCCCCGCGTCCAAGGGGACTTCTACCTGGCGTTCGGCCGGGTGGTGCCGTACAAGCGCGTCGACCTCGCCGTCGCCGCGTGCGCGCGGCTGGGCGTGCTGCTGAAGGTCGCCGGCGGCGGGCGGGCGCTGGAGGCCGTGCGTACCGGCGCGCCGCCGGGCGCCCGCGTCGAGCTCCTCGGCCGCGTGAGCGAGCGCGAGCGCGACGCGCTGATGGGTGGCGCCCGCGCGCTGCTGTTCCCCGGCGAGGAGGACTTCGGGATCGTACCCGTGGAGGCCCAGGCGGCGGGGCTGCCGGTGATCGCCTACGGCAAGGGCGGCGCCGCCGAGACCGTGAGCGACGGGCGCACGGGGGTGCTGTTCGACGAGCAGACTGCCGCGGGCATGGCGGGCGCCATCGAGCGTTTCGAGCGGATTACGCTCGCAGAGGCCGATGTGCGCGCCAATGCCGAGCGCTTCGGGCGCGAGCGCTTCCGCGCGGAGATGGCGGAGGTGATCGAGCGGGCGGAGGTGGCCGCGCGCGCTGCGCGGAATGATGGCCCGCCCACCCGGATGCCCCGCGCCCAGGGCGAGTGGCCCGTGCGATCGCTCGCGCGGATGCGACCCAAATGAGCCCTCCGTACCCTGCTCGAGCGGAGCATCGCCGCGCCCGGACGACGCCACGATCGCTCAGTGCGTAACCGCCCCCGGCCCCCCGGGCGCGGTGGCGGCGGCGGCGTCGAGCAGGCCGGCCCCGTAGAGGCGGCTGTCGGAGGGCCCGCCGAGCGGCCGCGCGGTGGCGATCAGGCGGGCTTCCACCTGCGCGGGTGTAGGGTGGCGGCCGAGCACGCCCGAGGCGATGACCATCGCCGCCGTGGCGGCGACGTGGGGAGTTGCCATCGAGGTGCCTTCGTACCCGCCCGGGATGCCGAAGCGCCGCGGGGAGGTGCCGAGGAAGGTGACCTGGAAGACGTCGCGCCCGGAGGCCAGATCGGGGTTGCAGTTGGGGTCGCCGGGGAGGTTGGCGTCGGGCCCGCCGCCGGGGGCGACCAGCGTGACGCCGGTGCCGAAGTTGGAGTAGGACGCCAGACAGCCGTGTTCGGTCGAGGCCCCCACCGCGATCACGTTGGGCGCTCGCGCCGGGAAGGCGGCGGCGGAGTGGGCCTCGTTGCCGGCGGCGGCGACCACGACCACGCGGTGACGGTGGGCGTACCGTAGGGCGGAGATCAGCTCGGGGATGTCCGAGGCGGTGATCCCGCCGGGGAATTCAAGCGACAGGTTGATGACGCGCGCGCCGTGGTTGACCGCGTAGCGCACCCCCCGCGCGATCGTGGCGGCGTCGCCGTTGCCTTCGGAGTCGAGCACGCGCACCGGCATGATCCGCACCCCGTAGGCCAGCCCCGTCAGGCCCTTGCCGTTGTTGGTCGCCTCCGCGATCGTGCCGGCGACGTCGGTGCCGTGGCCGTTGCGGTCGTTGGGGTAGCGGTTGTGGGCGACGAAGTCCCACCCCGCCACGAACTGGTAGCGGTAGAAGTCGGGCGAGACGCGAAACGGCCCGCGGTTGGCGTAGGCGACGCCGGTGTCGAGCACCGCCACAACCACCCCCCGACCCCCGGGCGCGTGATCGGTGATCAGGTTCTGCCACGCCCCGGGCGCGTCGACCCCGTATTCGCCGTCGAAGTTCCACTGCAGCTTGCTCCATCCGCCGGGGGCGTTCGCCAGGCCCGGGTCGTTGGGGAAGGGTTCGCCGGCGGCGGGCGCGGTGGCGCTGTCCCCGGATGCGTCGGCGGCCCCCGCACTCACTCCCGGTGCACCGGCGGTCGTCGCATTCGCGCTAAATGTGGCCGCGGAGGGCGCCGCGAGTGAGGCGGCCGCGGGGCCCGCGAGTTCGGCGGCCGAGGCGGCGGCATGCGAGCGGGGCAGCACGGCGGCGTGGGCGATGTAGTCGGGCACCGCCCACGCGACCCCGCGCGTGTGGCGCAGGCGGGCGAGCGCGCCGGCGACGGAGGCGTGCGCCCGGAGCGTCAGCACGCGCGTGTGCGATTCCAGTTCGACCGGGTCCACCGCGCCGGCGGCGTGCGCGATCGCGGCGTTGGCGGGGGGGGTGTCGGACGGCGCGTAGCCGACCACCACCTCGCCCGGCGCATACGGAGCTTCGCCGGCGGCATGCGTGGAGGGGGAGGGTGTGGTTGGGATGGCGGGCCCGCCCGGAGGGCGGCCCGGGATGGCGGCCGACGTTGAGCGGGGAATGAGCGCCAGTGGCGCTGCGGCCGCGAGCGCGAAGGCTAGGCAGGCCAGCCGGCGCGCGCGGTGCCCCCCGGTCTGGCTCCGCGAGCGCGAGCGTGCAGTCGTTCCAGGTCGCGCGGGGCCGGGTCGCAGCGGTGCGGGTTGCCCCGGTTGGGCGTCGCCCGCGGTGGGGCAGTCGGGGCGCACGGGCCGGGTCGGTGTGAGGCGGCGGGCCATGGGTTCGGTAATGATGATGGTGCATGTCCCCACAGGAGCCCACCTCCAGCCGGGGCGCCTCGCGGAGGAGGCGGTGAGCGACCGGTTCTTTCCGCGCGATGAGTACTTCATGCGCCTCGCGCTGCGCGAGGCCGAACACGCATTGAAACACGAGGATGTGCCGATCGGCGCGGTGGCGGTGCGCGCCGGCGAGGTCGTGGGGGTGGGCCACAACGAGCGCGAACTGCGCCAAGACCCGACCGCCCACGCGGAGCTGCTCGCGCTGCGCGAGGCCGCCCGCGCGGTGGGGAGCTGGCGGGTGCTGGACACGGTGCTCTACGTGACGCTGGAGCCGTGCGCGATGTGCGCGGGGGCGATCGTGCTGGCGCGCGTCCCACGCGTGGTGTACGGCGCGGCCGACCCCAAGGCGGGCGCGGCTGGCAGCGTGCTCGACGTGCTCGGCGAGCGCCGCCTCAACCACCGCCCCGAGGTCGCGGGGGGGCTGCTGGCGGGCGAGTGCGGGGCGCTGCTCAGCGAGTTCTTTGCTTCGCGGCGGTAGTTATACATACTATCGCTATACTCAGCAAGGTCTCCAGAACGCAGGACAGTACCGCGCTCAAACTGACCCACTACCGGGCCGAAAAGCAATGCACGAAGACACCGTCGCGCAGGTGATGGAGCTGACCTCGGCGCCGACGCCTCCTTCGAGGCGGTCGGTGTGCCGGAGACGGGGCGTATGCTTCAACTCGTTGCGGACTCCAACCACAAGGAGGCGCGAGGTGTCGGGAGGGCGACCGGATCGGCCGGCGCGCTGTGCCGCGCGGGCGCGTGTGGCCACGGCGGTGGTTGTGGCGATCGTCTCGACGACCGGCGCGCTCGTGGCTCTTTTCGGCGGCGTCGCCCAGGCTCACGTGGTGTTTGCCCACGGCCGGGCCTACGGCGTGACGCCTTCGCCCAAAGCCAGGGCTACGGGGCGCCCCCTGTTTGGGACGCGGCCGCGTCCGCTCACGTTCGGCGGTCCTCAGCCGCCGATCGTCTACCACGGTGGCCCGCTGATGCTCTCGTCGACGCTCTATCTGATCTTCTGGGGCCCCAACGGCAGCTTTCCAGCGAGCTATTCGACACCGATCATCCAGTACGCCAAGGATCTGCAGGCCGACGACACGCTTACCACCGACGAGTTCTCGGTCGCCACGCAGTACGCCAACGCGAATAAAGAACACATCACCGGCAAAGTGGTGCTCGATACCGAAGGCGAAGATTTCGACACTACGCCATACCCCACAGCCGAAGAAGAAGGTTGCACCAAGTCCAACTCCCCTTGTGTCACCGACTCCGAGATTCAACGCGAGGTCGCCGCGCAGATCAAAGCCAAGAACTGGCCAACCGACCCGGCGCAAACGCCTCGCGCTCAGTACCTTGTGTACACGCCCCCTGGGGTCACCGAGTGCGCCGAAAACGAATGCTCTAATACGGCCTTCTGTGCGTACCACAGCCAGATCGTAGGGCTCGGGAGCGGACATGAAATTGCCACCTACAGCGTGCTGCCGGACGCCCCCGAATGCGACTCCGGTCAGGCGCCCTCCGGCGTTGATGGCAACAAAGACGCCGACGGCACGCTCGACTCGGAGATCCACGAGCTGGTGGAGTCGGCCACCGACCCCGAACCGGAAACCGGCTACACGGACGCCAATCGCGAAGAGATCGCCGACAAGTGCGCCGAATTCGCCAACCCGCTTGAAATCTACGGTACCCCGCTCGGCGGTAGTCTCGCTGGGGACACCGCCTTCAACCAGCTGATCGACGGCCACACCTACTACACCCAGCAGATCTGGAGCCAGGCGCCCACGCGGACGCCGGCCAGCGAAAAAGAACCGGCCGGCTGCGCGGCGCGGATCGGCCCCACGCCATCGTTCACCCCGCCCGTCAGTGGCGAAACCGGCCACGCGATCACCTTCGACGGGAGCGGCTCGTACGACATCGGCTCCGCGATTACCACCTACGAATGGCACTTCGGCGACGGCGCCGTCGAAACCGGTAGCGGCCCCAGCATCACGCACACCTACCTGCGAGAAGGCACCTACCAGGTATCACTCATAGTCAGCGACGCCTCCGGGAACGCCGACGCCTCCACCCAGACGCTGCCGGTCACGATCACCGGCGCGGCGGTGGGCCCCCCGACGGCGTCGATTGAATCGCCGGCGGACAACCAGACTTACGTCGTTGGTGAAAGCGTCCCGACGAAGTTCTCCTGTGTCGAAGCCGTGGGCGGGCCGGGGGTTGAATTGTGCACCGACTCCAACGGCAGTGCCAGCCCCGGCAAGCTCGACACGTCGACAGCAGGGCCGCATAGCTACACGGTGACTGCTGTCAGTCATGACGGGCAGCACGGCACGGCGACGATCGACTACACCGTCGCCAGCCCGAGCGGCAATCCGGGTGCAGGTAACCCGGGCGGGTCGGGCACCCCCGGGTCGGGCGCCACCAACACGGGGTCCTCGGGCGGAGCCGCTGGCTCGACCTCATCGACCACAAGCTCGGCATCCTCCGGCTCGACCTCGGGAACGGGCTCGTCGGGCACCGGTGGCCGCGCCAAACCGCCGAGTAACGCGCAGAGGCTCGCGCGGGCGATCAATGCGTGCGAGAAGCTCAAAAAAAGCAAGCGTGCGAGCTGCATCGCCGCGGCCAAGCGGCGTTTTGGCCCGAAGAAGGGCAAACGCAAGGCAAAGCCTGCCAACAAGCAGCACGCGCTCGGGCTTGGCCTGGATACAGACCTTCGCCAGCTGTTGGTTGGCGGCCCGTCCGCACAGTGGTAGCCGCCTGCCGGGATGGTGGGTCCCACGCCCCGATCGACGGCGCTCCTCCCACCCGATCGACTAGCCTAGGCGGGTCTCCCCTGGAGGGGTGGCAGAGCGGTTGAATGCGGCGGTCTCGAAAACCGTTTCGGGGGAGATTCCTCCGACGAGGGTTCGAATCCCTCCCCCTCCGTTTCTTCGCCGATGCTCGAACCCTCAAGGGTGTTCGAGGGTTGTCCCTCCATCCCCGCCAGTTCAACGAAGATCGAACACCAGCAACAGAAGGCGGCCCGTCTGAGTCGCCTTCTTTCAAGCTGGCGCGGCGGATCAGCTCGACCTCGTTCGTGATGTTTGCTACGAGCCCCTTGGCTAGCAGCTCCCGATAGGGCTTGGTCAGCTCGGCGCCGGCTACCAGGACAACCGTCTGTCCCGAGCTGTCGTCCCATTCAGGCGCGATCAGGAGCTTCGTGAAGAAGGCCTGGTTGTAGCCGCGCTTGATCGCCTCGTCGGCCGTGGCGTAGACCTCGGCCACGTCCTCGGCTAGCTCCAAGGCCATCCTGAGCATGTCGGCGTCGAGTTGTAGGCGCTGCTCGGTCTCGGCCAGCGATCTTTCAGCTGCCGCGATGTCCTGTTGCAGACGTAGGCGCTCCTCGCGGAAGGCGTCGCCGGATACGTCGTCGCCCTCCTCGGTGTGCAGGCGGATCAAGCGAATCTGTTGTTCCTTGAGCCTGGCGATCAGCCCGGTCTTGGCCTGCTTGATCTGCGTGACGGCCTCCTGGCTGACGGCGACCAGGGCTTCGATCGCTTCGGTGCGGCGCTGCACCTGCTTGGCGCTGAGCTGGACGGGGCGCTCGACGTAGTAGCGCTGGACGGCTTGCTCGATCAGCTCTGGGCGAATGTTGGTCCGCATCTCGCAGTCCGTGCCGTTGATCCGTGATGAACAGAAGTAGTAGGCGTAGCGCTGACCGTTTTTGCTGCGGCTGAGGCCGTAGCTCAGGCGTTGACCGCAACCTGCACAAAAGACTGTGCCTTTGAGATAGTGCTGATGGTGCTGTGGTCGCTCACCGGCCACGCGCTTCTCATCGAGTCGAGCTTGTACGCGGTCAAAGGTGTCTTGGTCGATGAGCGCCTCGTGGCGACCTTGGAATGTCTGCTCGTCCTCGGTGCCGCGCTTGTAGACGATCCAGCCGGCGTAGTAGGGATTGCGCAGGATGCGCTGCACGGCGGAGATGCTGACCTTGGCGGCGGTCGGCCAGCGCTTTGTTGGAAAGCTGCGCAGGCCGAGCCGGTATAGCTCGTCGGCAAGTTCAGACAGTGAATACTCGCCGCTATCAAAGAGCTGGAAGGCGAGAGTGATGTAAGGGTGACGCTCGGAGTCAAGTACCACGCCGCTGACTTGCCGGCCATCTGGCAACTGCTCGATGCCTTTGAGATAGCCGAGACGAAAGCCGCCGCACGTACCACCCTCTTTAGCCTTTTGGTGAATACCAACTCTGACGCGGCGACTGGTACGCATTGACTCGTATTGGTTACTGACGGCCTTCATGCCCTCGAAGTAGAAGGACTCGGGCGTGTCGTCGCCGATCATGGGCTCAGTGATCGACACCAGGCGAGCGCCAGCCTCCCGTACCAAGTCATGCGCGTCGAAATGGGCGCGTACATCGCGTGCCCACCGATCAGTGCTCCACACGATCACGTAGTCAATGTGCGTGGCCTCGTGCTGGTTGAGACGTTTTAGCTCCTCCAACATCTCTAGGAAGTCGGGGCGCTTGTGCAGGGGAACGAAGGCGGTCTTGCCGAGAGCAGGCCACTCTCGCACAATTGCAGCCCTGAGTTCGGCTGCCTTGGTGTCGGCGGCTTCGCGCTGCCCCTCGATCGATAGTCCATCCCGGCTATAGCCGGTATTGACCTGACCTTCGCTTGATACCCGCAAATAGGCGAACGCCCGCTTTGTCGTCACGGCCAGTAATGGTTCGGGAGTAGACTGATTGACTGCGGTTATCGGCAAATCATGCCCCCTTCCTGTCGGGTGTTGTTAAGTTAACAATATCATTTTCTGGGTCGGGATTCAATCTTTTGGTCGTAATTCCGGCTTGTTTGAGTCGAGCGTACTGCAATAGCGCCCAAGCAAAGCGGTCCCAGTCAGGTTCGGTTTTGGGCTCTGCGCGAATCGAGACACGACGCAAGTATTTTCGGTTCGGGTGATTTCGTTGTCGTGACATTGCTACCTCCTTTCTTTCAGATGCTTAATGGTGTAAGTGGCAGGGGCATCCATAAGAAGGTTCGCTGTTGGGCGACCAGTCAAATGGAGCCCCTGCCAGGGTGGGAGGTGTTACTTGCTCAGCTTGTGGCTGGCTCACCTCCCTTGTCGCGGCTTCTCCGCTGGGACGCTTTGGCGTCTGCGGTGGTGCCTGCGTCCGACGCGGCATCTTCCTCGCTGAATAGCGAGGTGATGGCTTCGCGTCGGGTGGCGGCGTCGCGCTCGATGTCTGTGAGCACGGACTCCAACCTTGCCTTTAGCTCGGGCTGGCTGCGCTTGGAGGTGATATACCCATCGACGGCCTGTTTGAGGGCGTCAGAGACGGGCATCTCTTCCAGTTGTGCCAGGATGGTGAGCTGGGCGTGTGTGTCATCCTCCAGCTTGATCGCTAGTGTCTTGGGCACGAGCCGACCTCCCGTTGGATGATGATGAGTGTGTAACCCATTTGTGGGATACCTCCTCGGTGTTTTTGCGGCCGGCGATTCCCGGGTGGAATCTCCTATTGAAGCCGCAGCACACCGACGAGCTGACCTCATGCGGTGATCCTCGGCGCTGTGCGCGCCGTCGTGATCCGTTGCCTGGCGATAGATGCGAAGGCGGGGTTTAGCTCGATGCCGAGCCAGTCGCGCCCGTATCGTTCGGCTACCAGCCCGACGGTGCCAGCGCCGAAGAAAGGATCGAGCACCAGCCCGGCTCGCCAGGCCCGTTTGCAGGTGCAAGTCGGTTGCAGGGCACCGCGCATTGTGCGACTCGGCGGACGTTGCCACGGTTGCCCGCAGGTGCAGCAAACCCGCTCGGGGCAACTTGCCAATAGCGGCCGGGTGACGAGCGAAGCGGGGAAGGTGGCGAAGTGTTGCCCACGGAAGTTCGACACCGCCGTCGTCCACACGTCGCCAGGATTCTTACCCAAGGGGTGCCCCACCAGCCCGCGTGCCTTCAGGTTCGCCAGGCCGGTATTGCTGCCGGCCAACGGGCCGCCCCAGCCCTCCGGTGTGACGCCTTTCGGCGGGTAGCCATCTGCGGCCGTCCGGTAGGGCGCCCTTGGGGTGGAGCGATGCGGCATGCGGATGGCGTCGAGGTCGAAGAAGTAGTGGCGGGTGCGAACCAGTAGATAGACGGTCTCCCAGGTGCAGGCCAGACGATCACCGACACTCGTGGGCATGGTGTTCCGTTTGACCCAGGCCACGCGGTTACGCACGATCCAACCGTCGCGGCAGAGCGCCAGCACCAGGCGTTCGGGTCCAAGCAGCAGGCTCTTGGGCGCCGTGCCGTAGCGGGTGTGGCGGCTGTAGCTATCGCCGACGTTGAGCCACACCGACCCGCCCGGTTTCAGCACGCGGGTGACATCGCGCATCACCAGACACAGCTCGTCCACCCAGGCCTCGATGTTGGCTTCCAAGCCGATCTGTTCTGGATTGCCGTAGTTGCGAAGCTGGAAGTACGGCGGCGAGGTCATCACGCAGTCCACCGACCCGTCCGGCAGCTCGGCCAGGCGTTTACGCACGTCACCGACGAGCACGGTGTTACGAGGGAGTGGGGCATTTTGGAGTTCCCCCGGTTCGGTGGACACGGTTGATTATGCGGCTATTGCCTCTGGTTGATGTTGTTCGTGTGTGATTCTCTCGTACTCGCTCGGGGAGAGCTGCCCGAGTCGGGTGTGGCGTCGCCGGCGGTTGTAGAAGACCTCGATGTACTCGAAGACCTCACCGCGGAGCTCGGCCTTGGTCGGCCAGGCGCGGCGGTGGATCAACTCCTTCTTGAGTGTCGCGAAGAAGCTCTCGGCGACGGCGTTATCGAAGCAGTCACCCCGAGAGCCCATCGACTGAGCGATCCCAGCGGCCCTAGCCTTCTGGCCAAGCGCCAGAGATACGTACTGGCCGCCCTGATCTGAATGGTGAATGAGCCCTGGCCCAGGAGAGCGACGCTCGAGCGCCATCTGCAGCGCGTCGGTGACGAGCTCTGTGCGCATGTGGTCAGCCATCGACCAGCCAACGATCCTGCGGCTATAGGCGTCCTGCACGGCAGCGAGGTACAACCAGCCCTCCCAGGTCCGCAGATACGTTATATCTGCTACCCACAAACGGTTCGGGGCGCTCGCGAGGAAGTTGCGGTCGACCAGGTCCTCGCAGACCCTCACACCCGGCACCTTGATCGTCGTGCGTCCCTTCTTCCTGAGCGCCAGACCGCTGATGTTTGCTTGGCGCATCAGGCGCTCCACGCGCTTGCGAGCGACATGCAAACCGTCGGCCAAACGCAGCTCAGCGTGAATCCTCGGCGCTCCATACACGCCACGGTTATCCGTGTGGATCTCCCGTATGCGACGGGTCAGCTCTTCGTCTTGGCGCGCTCTAGCGCTAGGCTTGCGCCCCAGCCAAGCATAGAATCCAGCGCGGCTGACACTGAGCACACGACACATCGTCTTGACGGAGTAGTAGGCCTTTTCCGCAGCGATAAACCTGAACGCGCTCACCGGGTCTCGCTCTCCTTGACGAAAAAGGCCGCTGCTTTTTTTAGTATTTCACGCTCTTCGCGCAACACCCTGTTCTCCCGCCGCAACGCCACCAACTCCTCACGCTCCGCAGACACAAGCCCCTCACGCTCGCCGGCATCGATCTCGGTCTGCTTGACCCATATCTTCAACGACGCAACCGATACACCAAGGTCGGTCGCTACGCGCGCGAACGACAGCCCCGAGGAGCGATACAGCTCAACCGCCTGCGCACGAAACTCAGGCGGATACCCACGTCTTCCTCCACGATTTATAGCCATGACTGAACATCCTTTCAGCTGCGTCAGACGACGCAGCATTCAGGTGTCCACGAAAGCGGGGGAACTCCAGGTGATGATTGTTGGGTGCGGGTACGAGTCTAAGGAGGTCGCTGAGCGGGCAGCGGCGCGATGGAGGGGGTATGTTGAACGCGGGTTCGCGCGAGCGAACGTACCAGCTGACTTTGACGCCCGAACGGGAGTGCTCACTTACGCCGGAGAGCAGATGTGTGAAGAACAAACGGGCGAACGGGTCCTAAACGAGGCGGCGCTGAATGTATTTGACGAAGATCCTTGGCCGAGATTCGCAAGAGTTGGCCCTGCCAGCGGTGTGGTGGGCCGAAACTTCGTCGTAGTACTCGGCGCGATCAAGGCAGCGGCCGAACGTGACCTGCGTGTTCCAGAGCAAGAAGCCCTCGCCTACAATCTATTCAGCGCGTCATTTTCTCAGCCGCAGGAGGACGCAAGGTTCATGATGCTGATGATGGCCACAGAGACACTTATCAACCTACAGCCGCGCACACCGGAGGTTCAGGCGCACGTAGACAACCTGATAGCGCTCACCCGTGAAGCGGACCTACCAGCGAACGAGCGACAGTCAATACTGGGGACGCTCAAATGGCTCCACGACGAGTCGATCAGTCAAGGGGGTCGCCGCCTCGCCAGGAAGCTAGGCAACCGGCTATATGCCGACGAATCGCCAGAGAGATTCTTCACCAGCTGCTACTCAATTCGGAGCGGTCTAGCGCACGGCCATCATCCCCGGCCCTCTGTGGACGGGCGTGTTGCAGCGTTGGAGACATTTGTTGCTGACCTGCTTAGTGCTGAGCTTCTAGATACCGTGGATATACATGCATTCGCGCGGGAAGATAACAGCGACGACGGTAGTAGCCGCGGGTAGGCCGGAACGATAGTCGGTCGCTCAACGCCGATTTGTACGACGTGGCGATCACTTGCGCCCCATCAGCAAACTGACATATAGTAGTCGTATCATTATGTTCAAGAAGGTATATTACATAGACCCACGAGAAATAAAAGGCAAGCCAAACCTGTCAATTGGCAGAAGGGGCCGGATCAATTTCAATGCGAGCTTTGTCAAGAAGCATGGCGTCAAACCCGACCGCATGGCGGCCGACCTATACTGGGACGGTGAAGCAAAGGAAATAATCTTGGTGTTTACCGAGAGAGACCGCGCTGGCTCATTTCCCCTCGTTAATTTTCCGTACAGCAGCGCAGCGTATGTCGTTGCCGACCAGTTTTTCAGGTCCAACCGGCTCGACCCCAAGCGCTATGCGACTGCCTCCCATGCCGTCGAGACCGCGTGGCCTGAGAAGCTTGACATTGATGGCGAGTCAGGCAATGCCTTTGTGATCCACCTCGAAGGAACGCCGAGCGCCTGAAATACGCCCAATGCCCGTTTGTGCGACGCTCGGCCTCAGCTGCTCGGGGATGGGGGTCGAGCATTGATTGAGCAGGGTGGCTAGGCGTATAGTTAGTTCAATGAATTACCGCTTCATACTCACGCCATACACCAGTCGAAGGATGATTGAGGGGATATCAATCACCAAGGCCGGTCGCGTCGGACTGACGAGGTATTTTATTACGACTCACGGCATCGAGCGCGGTATGACCGCTAACATGTATTGGGACGTCGCCAGTGCAGCGATTGCGCTTGAGTTCACCCGGAAAGGCGATGCCGCGGCGTACCCGATCAGGTTTACCCAGCGGTATGGAGCTTTTATCAATGCAAGCCGATTCTTTCGATCGCATGACCTGGACGCCACTGAATATGCCCGTCGCTATCCATACTCAAAACTCAATGGAGAAGTTGTCGGCCTTGCAGACGCAAGTGCCAGTGCGTTCGTTGTAGAGTTGAAGAAACTAATGAACAAGAGCTAGTGGCGTAGCGATGAGTCGTGCCCGCCGCGCGGGCAGCGCTATGACTGAGTTTTTGCGTGGGGTTGCTGGCGTGGCGGATCGGCCGCGCGCAGGTGCTTTTCTAGGTCAAGGGCTTGCGTGCGTTGCTCCTGCTCGACCTCTCCAGCCTCCACGAAGGCCTCTTCAAGCGCCGTGCGCAGCGCAGCGGCATCGGGCCACGGTTTGGCTAGGTCTGCAAGAACAATGCTTCCGGGCTCGTAGCGCGTGCCATTGCTGTTCTGGGTGAGGTGGCCTGGATTGAGGGAGACGGAGATTTTCTCGTCCAGGTCTTTGACCCGTATCGAGATGATCGGCTCAAGATAGGGCACATGCTGGGACTGGAAGTAGGCTGGGATGATGACGAGGAATCGTTCCCCATCGAATCCCGTCTGGAGGGCCTGCCAGTGGACAACACCGATGGTGTTCTCGCGCGCCATGCCAGCTATGTCCCATCGCCGAAGTCAGCGGCCCACGGATCGAACGGAGCTTCCATTGCGCGGGACAATAACTACTAGGACGGCGCGCGGATACGTCGTCAGGCCCGACTCAGCGTAAACTCGCTCGTCATGGCGCGCTACTCCGCCCAAGGCAAGACCTCGGACGAAATCCTGGGGGACTTTGAGGCCGGCGCGATGGACGCCGACTATGGCGGCAGCACGACGGAGTACATGCAGGCCGCCGTGACGGCAGTCTGCCGCTCGGGCACAGGAACGGTGGGTCAAGGTGGCGGCTCTCGCAGCGTGCGTCAGCACGGGCGTTGCGATCGCGGCGGTCGTGGTGGCGATTGTCCGCTAGGTGCCGAAACGCTGAGCGTGCAGTTCGCTAATGCGTTTCCACACAAGGTTCGGGTTCGATCTTCGTCCCTCCCTCCCCGTTTTCGTGGGCTGGGCCATACGGCGAGCGTTCGGTCGTGCCACGCCGCCGCGAGATCGACTTCGGTCTGGCCCGCAAGATCTGGCCGCCAGCTCCAGGTGCCGTCGCCGTCTGGCCCGCGCTGACGCGTGTGATGTGTCGGCGGAACCGACAGGGGTCGCGATCGGGGCAGTGCCAGCGCTTGGGGGCCCCAAAGCCCACATGCCGGAGCTGACTGGCTGTCCAGAAAGCTCGCGGCGCACCTGCCGGTTACGATTGAGACCCGATGGTAGGCAGCCCGATTATGGGCGGGGTGATCTATTCCTCCGCCTTTCTTATTGTGCTGGTGCTGTACTTTCTGCCAAGCGTCGTTGCAGTTGTGCGCAAAGTTACGCATCAGGGCAGCGTGGTTGTGATTAACCTGTTCCTCGGCTGGACCTTCATCGGCTGGGTCATCGCACTAGCGATGGCTTGTCGCACTAGCCGGGTTCTGCGCGACTGAAGATCCGTGAGCGCGTGCCAAAGCGCTGAGCGTGCAGCTGGGTGTGCGTCTGACGAGGATGATCCGCCTTCGTCTCCACGCAGCGCATCAGCGGTGGGTGTCGCTGCCGGCCTCGGCCCGCCCGACGCCGCGCGACAGAGCGCGGCCTCGTGCTCAGCTCACCACTCGCCGAATGGCGGCCACGGCCATCGCCGTAGCCACGATGGTCGAGTCCGAGCAGAGATCGCCCGACAAGAACGCGATGTCGCGGCCGCGGCGCGTGATTCGGCCGCGACCGATCAGTCGCCCGGGCTGCGCAGGCGCAAGGAACTGCACGTGCAGGTCAATTGTCGGCGCCCATTCGCCATCGCCGAGCGTGGCCACCAGTGCCGGGCCGAGTGTGTCGTCGAGCATCGCCGCCAGGAAGCCGCCTTGTATGTGGCCGGCTGGGTTGGTGAACTGCTCGGTCGCGGTAAACGCGACCTCGATTGTGCCTTCCTCGGGGTCGATCGCCACAAGCTCCCAGCCCAGCAACACCGCAGCGGGCGGCGGCTCTCGTCGGCCTTCGAGCACATCCCAGAACGGGCTGCGCCGAGCGTCCTCGCTCGGATCGTCGTGTGCGCTCATGGCGAGCAGCCTATAGCGCGGATCGCTGTGGGCCATAACGCTGTGGACCACGAACAGCTGCTGGAGCTGGTGTGGGGCGATGCGTGGGGGGTGTCTCCCGACTAGGTGAAGCTGTACGTGGGCTACCTGCGCCGCAAGCTCGAGCCCGACGCTCCCGCCTCGACCCCGATCGAGACCGTGCGCGGCTTCGGCTACTGCTACCGGCGGGCCGCCTAGCCGCTCCACCCTCTGCGTCTGCGGTGTCCCGCGACGTCCACGAACGCGTAAATCCCGCAACTCCGCTGCGGGGAACTACGGCTCACGGCGCCGCGCACGCGCTGTATATCTACGCGGTGATGCCCGAAGAGGAGACCCAGGCGCTCGATGCGAGCGGGGTCGATGGCGCGGCGGCGGATCGGGCGATCCGGATCGTGCTCGCCGACGACCACGCGGTGGTGCGCAGCGGCCTGCGCCTGCTGCTGGACAGCGAGACGGACTTCGAGGTCGTGGCGGAGGCGGGCGAGGTGGAGAGCGCGCGGCGCTACGTGCGCGGTCACCGCCCCGCGGTGCTGGTGCTCGACCTCAACATGCCGGGCGGGTCGAGCCTCGAGGCGATCCCGGTGATCCGCGCCGAATCGCCTGGTACCCAGATCGTGGTGCTGACAATGCAGGAGGAGCCGGCCTTTGCCCGCCGCGCACTGGGCTCGGGCGCGCTCGGCTATGTCCTGAAGGAGTCCGCCGACGACGAGCTCGTGCAAGCGGTGCGGGCCGCGGCCGCGGGCGAGACGTACTTGACCCCGCGCCTCGGAGCGAGACTGGCTTCCGAGCCACCCCCCGGGCGCCCGGACGACCTCTCCGAGCGCGAGGTGGGGGTGCTGCGCCTGATCGCGCTCGGCCACACCAACGCCGAGATTGCCGAGCAGCTGTTCCTGTCGGTGCGCACGGTCGAGACCCACCGCGCCCACATCCAGCAGAAGCTGAGCCTCGCCACGCGCGCCGAGCTGGTGCGCTACGCGATGGAGCGCGGCTTGATGAACAACGTCTGAGCCTGCTGCCCCGGCGCTCACCGCTCGCCACGAGCGCCCCGCCGCCCGGCGCATCGCTCATGGCGAATCTCCCGCCCCCGCCGCCCAGCTCACCGCTCGCCGCCGCTTCGAAGCTCGCGCAGGGCGGTGGGGGCGGCACCGGCGCGGCGCTGGACCGGGAAGCTGGCGCGCACGGTGGCGCCCGCGCCGGGGGAGGAGTCGATCTGCAGCGTGCCGTCCAGCAGCTCGACCCGCTCGCGCATCCCCAGCACACCGAAACCCGAGGTGTCGGCGGCGGGATCAAAGCCGGTGCCGTCGTCGCGTACTTCGACGTGCACCGTGTCTCCGCGCTCGTGAATCTCGACGATCGCGCGCCGCGCGCCGCCGTGCTTGGTGGCGTTGGTGAGCGCCTCCTGGACGATCCGGTAGATCGCGGTCTCGAGCTCCGGGGTGTGGCGCGGGAGCGCCTGCCCGCCGTCGGCCTGGCCGCCGTCCGGCCCGTGGGTGCGCTCGTGGGCGAGCTCGATACTGACGTCGACCTCGATGCCGTGGCGGGTGGCCCGTTCGGCGAGCGCTTCCACCGCCGCCTGGGTGCCAAGTTCGTCCAGCGCCGCGGGGCGCAGGTCGGTGATCAGCGCGCGCAGGTTGGTGATCCCTTCCTCGATCTGTGCGATCGCCTGGTGGTAGGCCGCGCGCAGTGCCTGCGGCTGCTCCGAGCGCGCCGCGGTGGAGAGCCCGATCCGCAGCGCGGAGAGGCTCTGGAGGGTGTCGTCGTGCAGCTCGCGCGCCCACCGCTGGCGCTCGGCCTCGGCCGCGGCCAGACGCTGGCGCTGGCGCTCGCTGGCCACCGTCTGTGCGGTCGCCACGGCGGTGGCGGCACTCGCCGCGAACGCCACCAGCAGCCGCTCGTCATCGGCGCTAAAGCTCGGCCCGTCCTCCAGACGATCGAGCGCCAGCAGCGCGCCGTAGCCGCGACCGCGGAACAGCAGCGGCACCACCAACCCGCCCCCCGCGCTCAAGCCGAGGCGGCCGGTGCCGTGCTCGTCGAAGCGGGCGCGGTTGAGTTCGTCGTCGAGGCGCAGCGTGCGGCGCGCACGCAGTGCCTGCCCGGCGAGCGAGTCGTGCAGCGGGATGCGCCGGCCGATCAGCTCCGCGGGCAGCTCGCCGGCGCCGGCAGCAATGATGAGTCCCTCCTGGTGGCGCAGCTCGATCAGCAGCACGCGTGCGCCGACCAGCGCGCGGCCGCGCTTGGCAACCAACTCAAGCACCACCTCGAGGTCGGTCTCGCCGCCGACGGCCAGCGCGATCTGGGTGGTGGCGTCGAGCGTGGCGACGGTGCGCTCGAGCTCGTCGCGGCGCTCGCTAGCGCCGGTGTAGCGGCGCGCGTGGTCGATCGCCACGCCGGCGAGCTCGGCGAGCACGGTGAGCGCCTCTTGGTCCTCCATGGAGAACTGCGCGCCGCCGGCCTTCTCGGTGAGGTAGAGGTTGCCGTAGGGCAGCCCGCGGACGATGATCGGCGCTCCGAGGAAGGTGCGCATCGGGGGGTGCCCGGGTGGGAACCCGTAGGAGCGGGGGTGGCGCCCGACGTCCTCGAGGCGCAGCGGCACGGGGTCCTCGATCAGC
Source organism: uncultured Solirubrobacterales bacterium (assembly GCA_963791485.1). Classification (GTDB taxonomy): domain Bacteria; phylum Actinomycetota; class Thermoleophilia; order Solirubrobacterales; family Solirubrobacteraceae; genus Palsa-744. The sequence continues at coordinate 169,165 of CAWBSO010000001.1, read as the reverse complement.
ACGCCGAGCACGCCGCGTCCGCGCGGCAGCGCGCCGATCGCCGTGTGCGTGGCGTCGTCGATCCCGCGTGTGATGAACCGCGAGAGCTCGCTGCGCGACTCGTCGAGCACGCCGAGCGCCGCATAGCGGGCACTGGTGAGCTCCCGTGCGGAGTCGAGCACCCGCTCGAGCACCACGTCGACGTCGAGCTCGGCGAGCACGTCGCGGGCTAGGTCCAGCACTCCACGTACGGCACGGTCCATCGCTGTTTTTCCTGGAGGTGTGGTGTCGAACGCATGACTCCGAAAGCCATGGAGGGTGCCGGTACGACCCTAAGGCGAGCTAGCCCACTCCATGTCCCGACGCCTTGCGCTCTACACTGGAGGGTACACGAAACTGTCCGCATTGCTTCCCAGCTATGACCAGATACTCGAATTTGTCTCGGGTGGGTATGTGGGCTGGAGCCACGGACGTCGGAGCCGAGCATCGTACGAGTCGCTCCCCTGCTGTGGGACCAAGGCACCGACAGGCGCGCCGATGGGCGCCGATCGGGTGTGCGGCACACCGGGTTGACCATAGTTCAGAATGCGTAGAAATCGCCGAATGGGACGTTTTTGGAGAAACAGAGACATCCCTTGACAAAATCACTGCGTGTCGCCTATATTCCACATGCCGGGGTAGGCCGGGAGGAGGTGAGAGGATCGGGAGTCATGAGCAAAGTGGTGAGCAGGCGTGGCACTGAGGATGGCGGCGGGTACCGGCGCGGGCAGCGCACGAGCGAGTCCCAGCCGCACGGACGCGTCGAGCTCGACCTCGAGCGCGAGCGCGTGGCGGAGATCCAGCGCGCGCGGATGCTGGGCGCGATGGTGGACCTGACCCGCGAGCGGGGCGCCGAGCGGGTGACGGTGGCGCATGTCGTCGGGCGGGCGGGCGTGTCGCGCCGCACCTTCTACGAGTTGTTCGAGGATCGCGAAGCGTGCCTGCTGGAGGCGCTGGACGACGCGCTGCGGCGGATCGAAGAGGCGGTGCTGCCGGCCTACCGGCGCGAGCGCGGTTGGAGCGCGCGGATCGCCGCCGCGCTCACCGCGATGCTCGAATGCTTCGACGCCGATCCCGCCACGGCGGCGTTGTGTGTGGTGGACTCGCTCGCCGCGGGCCCCGAGGCGCTGGAGCGCCGCGCGCACGTGGTGGACGCGCTGGTGGGCACGGTGGATCGCGGCCGCCGCGAGGCGGGGGCCCCAACCGCCCTCAACCGCGTCGTTGCGGAGGGCGTGGTGGGAGCCGTGCTGGGCGTGCTGTACACCCGCCTGCGCGAGCCGATACCTAAGCCGCTGCTGGCGCTGCGCGGGCAGCTGATGAGCATGATCGTGCTGCCCTACCTCGGCCCCGAGGCGGCGGCCGTCGAGCTGGCCCGTCGCACGCCCCGCGTGCGACGCCAGACGCGCGCCCAGGAGGACCCGCTCAAGCGGCTGGACATGCGCCTCACCTACCGCACGATGCGTGTGCTGAGCGCGGTGGCGGCGCAGCCGGGGCTCAACAACCGCCAGATCGCCCGCGACGCGGGCGTCGCCGACCAGGGTCAGATGTCGAAGCTGCTAACGCGTCTGGAGGGTCTCGGGTTGATCGCCAACGGGGGCGAGAGCTTGGTGCGCGGCGAGCCGAACATGTGGCGGCTGACCCAGCGCGGCGAGGAGCTCGAGCAGGCGATCCGCGCCCGCGACGAGCGCTGAGCCTCAGCCGTCCCGCGCGACCCCCGTAACAGCGGTACCCGGATAATGAGCGGGTGAGCGCCAACCTCTACTTCCACCACCCTGCCTGCCTGGCGCACGACCCGCGCGTGCAGCTGCCCGGCCACCCCGACACGCCGGAGCGATTGGTGGCGCTGGAGAGTCACCTGGAGCGCCACGACTGGCTGGGGTGGGAGCGCCGCGCGGCGCCGGCGGCGAGCGAGGCGCAGCTGGAGCTGGTGCACAGCGCCCACCACGTGCGCGCGATCCGTGAGCTGTGCGCCGCGGGCGGCGGGGAAATCGACGCCGACACGTACGTGGGCGAGGCCTCCTACCGCGCGGCTCTACACGCCGCGGGCGGGGCGTGCGCGATGGTGCAGGCCCTGCTCGCCGGCGAGGCGGCGGTGGGGTTCTGCGGGGTGCGGCCCTCCGGCCACCACGCCGAACGCGACCGCGCGATGGGCTTCTGCCTGTTCGACAACGTGGCGGTCGCGGCTGAGCTGGCGATCCGCGAGCACGGGATCGAGCGGGTGTTCGTCCTCGACTGGGACGTCCACCACGGCAACGGCACCGCGGAGATTTTTCGCCGCCGCAACGACGTGCTGTTCGCGAGCATCCACCAGGCCGGCATCTTCCCCGGCACGGGCCCGCTCGGCGACGTCGGCTCGGGGGAGGGCGAGGGCTACACGATCAACCTGCCGGTGCCAGCCGGCTCCGAAGAGGAGCTGTGGCTGTCGCTGCTGGAGCACGTGGTGTTGCCGGCGGCGGCGGCGTTCAAGCCGCAGTTGGTGTTGGTGTCGGCGGGGTTCGATGCGCACGCGGCCGACCCGCTGGCGGGGTGTCGTCTGCGCACGGAGTCGTTCGCGCAGCTCGCCTGCCAGGTACGCGACGCGGCGACGGCCGTCGGCGCCCCGCTGGGAGTGGTGTTGGAGGGAGGGTATGAACCGCGCGCGCTGGGGGAGTGCGTGCAGGCGACGTTGAACGCGCTCGCCGGCGATGGCGAGGCGGCTTCCGTGGCGCCCGCGCTGCTGAGCACACGCGCGGCGGCGCAGATCGGCCACTACTGGCCGCTGTAGAACGGAGCGGGACCCCGTGCGCGGACGGTGGCGCGTGGCTACGCCACCGCGCGCAGGTGGCGGTAGGGCTCGCCGCGCAGCGAGCGCACGAGCGCGTCCACTACGCCCTCCTCGTCCTCCGCGCGGCCGTCGGTGACGGCGCCGATCACCGCGCGCTTGCGCTCCAACAGCGTGGCGATCGTCTCGTCGATCGTGTCGGCGGCGAGCAGGTAGGTAGCGTTGACCGCGTCCTGCTGGCCGATGCGGTGGCAGCGATCCTCGGCCTGGTCGTGCTTGGCGGGGGTCCAGTCGAGCTCCAAGAACGCGACGTTGGAGGAGCGCGTCAGCGTCAGCCCCTGGCCGGCGACGTCGATCGAACAGACGATCAGTTGGTTACCCTCCCCGTCGGGCTCCTGGAAGGCGTGTAGCGCTGCCTCGCGCGCGGCGGGGCTGTCCTGGCCGAGGATGTGCAGCGCGCCGGGGAAGCGCTCGCGCAGGGCGCGCTGGATCTCGCGGTGGTGGGCGAACACCACCAGGCGCTCGCCGGAGGAGAGGAAGTCGTGGATCCACGCCAGCGCCCCGTGCAGCTTGCCGCGTGCGGCGAGCAGCTTCAGCGCGTTCAGGCGCACCAGGCGCTCGGCGCGCAGCGCGGCGGCGACCTTCGCGTCGAGTGTGCGCAGGTCGAGCGGCTGACTCTGCAGCCACGCCACCACGTCGCGCTCGGCGAGGCGGTACTCGGCCTCGTTGTCGAGCTCCACCGGCACCACCGCGCGCGTCTTGGCGGGCAGCTGCGGCAGCACCTCGGACTTCAGGCGGCGCACGAAGCAGCGCGCGCGCAGGTGCCAGTGCAGGCGCAGGTGCGCGTCGGGCCCGCGGAAGCGCCGGCCGAACTGCGCGCCGGAACCGAAGTCGTGCAGGCGCCCGAGGATCCGCAGCTGCGCGATCAACTCCGGGGGCCGGTTCATCACCGGCGTACCGGTCAGCGCCATCACGAGGCCGTCGGTCGGTACCGCGGCGGCGAGCCGCTGCACGGCCTGGGTGCGCTTGGCGGCGGCGTTCTTGCAGTAGTGCGACTCGTCCAGCACCAGTGCGCGCGGCTCGAGCGCCCGCAGCTCGTCCAGCCGCGCCGCGAGGATGTCGTAGTTGACGACGGTGATCTCCCCCAGCGGTAAGGAGCTGCGCCCGGTGCCCATCAGCACGCGCACGCTGCGCCCCGGCAGCCAGCGCTCGATCTCGCGCAGCCAGTTGAGCTTGAGGCTGGCCGGGCACACGACCACGGCCGGGTAGGCGCCGTCGGCCTCAATCGCCGCGAGCGCCTCGATCGTCTTGCCGAGCCCCTGCTCGTCGGCGAGGAAGGCGCGCCGCTGCGTCAGCAGGTAGCTGACACCGGCGCGCTGGAAGGGCTTCAGCTCGCCTCCCAGCCCCGGGACCTCGAGCGGCCCGTCGGTCGCCGCCGACAACGCGACGAGGCCGGCCGCGCGGGCGTGCTCCTCGCGGACCTCCTGCAGCAGCTCGAGCGCCGGCGGATCCACCCACGTCCCGTGCTCGGCCAGGAAGGCGTCGAGCTCCGGCACGCAGAACGGGTCGGCGCGGATCGCCGGCAGCTGGGCGTGCTCGTGCCCGGGGCCGGCCCCGGCGCCGGCGCCGCGCCGCGGCTTCACCGACAGCGCTACCGCCAAGCCCGTGAACGCCTCCAGCTGCGCGGGGTCGTGACCGGGCGCCAGCACGAACGTGGGCTCGTCGTGGATCGCCGAGCGCTCCAGCACCGCCGGCGGCGCCGGGCGTCCCTCGCGCAGCGCCGCCGCGCAACGTCGCGCGGCCGAGCTGATCCACCCGCGCAGCCGTCCGTCCATCAGCCGCCACGACTCCAGCGTGAGCGGCACGCTGGCGCCGCCCGGCACCGTGACCGCGCGCTCGCGCAGGGCTCCGGGCAGGCGGTCGGAGTCGCCCAGCAGCAGGAACACCGGCTCCTCGCCGGAGCCCCCCACCTCGATGTTGCCGCGCCACTCGGTGGCGCGCTCCAACCACGCGCTCACGCGCGCGTCGACACTCCCCGCCTCCAGCTGGTCGAGCAGCTCGGCGATCTGTGGCGCGTCGTGCGCCACTGCCGCGAGCGCGTACGTCCCGGCGGGGCCGTCGCCCCCGCGCAGGCCCGCCCGCTTGGCGAGCACGCGCGCCAGTGGGGTGTGCACGGCGGCGAGCAGGATCCACTGCCGCCCGCGGCGGTCGCGGCACAGCGCGACCTCGTCCAGCGCGTCGAGGCGGGCTGCCGCGGCCCGTTCCCGCCGCCGTTCCTCCTCCGATCCGGCGCCCTCAGATCCCCGGCCCCCCGGCCAACCGTCCACCGCCTCGCGACCGTGCGCGTCGATGCCCGCCGGTCCGCCACCTTGCCTGTCGGCGCCCCGCGATTCCGCGCCGGCTTCCCGGCGGGCCTGCTCGCGCAGAGCCACCAGCGCCAGCCGTGCGTCCTCGCTGAGGCGCAGGCTCGGGAAGCGGGGGTTCAGCTCGCCGACCATCCGCACCGCGAGATCGTCGAGTGGGATCTGCGCGCGCCCGATCGCGGGCAGGCCGTAGGCATCGGGGTGTTCCATCAGCGCCTCGAGCAGCTCCGCGTCGCCGTCGGTTGCAAAGCCAAGCCACCACCCCGCGTCGGGCCGCACCCGCTCGACCACGCACTCCCCGCGCCGGCGCTTGCGACGGCGGCGCTCGATCGCGTGCGCCAGCGCCTCGCTCACCTCCGGCTGCGGCAGCTCGGCCAGCAGCCGCGCGAGCGCCTCCGCGGGCTCGGGCTCCAGTGGCACGCACCACGCCCGCACCTGCGGATCCCAGCGCCGTCCCGGGATCGCGCGCAGCAGCGTGCGCAGGCGCTCGTCGTAGGGGAAGCGCAGCACCGCCTCGCCCTCTTCGAGGGTGGCGTGAAAGGAGGGGGACATGAACACTGCACGATAGGCCCCGCCGGGGATGGGAGAGTCGGCCGTGGCGAGCGCCGCGAACGCGCGCGGCGGGGGTCAGTCGGGCGTGGCGCCTCCGGGGGTGCTGTAAATATGTGTGCATGCCCGAGCGGATCGGATTTCTGGGCCTCGGCATCATGGGCTCGCGGATGGCCGCCAACGTGCGGCGCGCCGGCTTCCCGCTGACCGTCTGGACGCACACCCCCGGCAAGGCCGCGCGGTGGGCCGCCGCGCACGACGCGGTGGCCGTCGACACCCCTGCCGAGGTCGCGCGCGCGAGCGAGATCGTCGTGAGCATGGTTGTAGACGGGGCGCAGGTCGCCTCCGTGTTGCTCGGTGAGGAGTGTGCGGCCACGGGCGCGAGGGGCGCAGGGCCGGGCGGGGAGGACGCGCGGCCGGGCGGGGAGGCCGTGGTCGACGGTGCGCACGAAGGACTGTTGTGCGTGGACATGTCGACGATCGCCCCGCTCGACACCCGCCGCATCGGCGCGGCGCTGGCCGAGCGGGGAGTGCGGATGCTGGACGCCCCGGTCACCGGCAGCGCCCCGCGCGCAGAGGCGGGCACGCTGACGATCATGGCCGGTGGCGAGGCCGAGGACTTCGCTCGCGCGCGGGCGCTGCTGGAGGCGATGGGCGAGGTGATCGTGCACGTCGGTGCGCTCGGGCAGGGCGAGATGCTGAAGCTGATCAACAACTCCGTGGGCGCCGCCAACGCCGCCGCGCTGGCCGAGGGACTGCTGCTCGCGCACGCCACCGGCCTCGACCTCGACGCCTTCGCACAGGTGCTCTCCAGCGGCTCCGGCGCCTCCGCCCAGCTCGACCTGAAGGCGGGCGCGATGCGCGAGCACGACTACACCCCGCTGTTCAAGACCGCCCACATGCTCAAGGACGTGCGCCTCTGCCTGGAGGAAGCGCAGGCCGCCGGGATGCCGTTCCCTGCCGCCGCCCACGCGCGCGACCTGCTCGCCGCGACGGTCGGCCGCGGGCACGGCGAGGAGGACTACGCCGCGATGATCGAGGCCGCCGAGGGCCTCGCCGGGCGGCGGTTGTAGACCGACTGGAAGGAGTTTTAAGGTTTGGATGGGGGCTCGCACCGCATCCCGATCGCGCTCGAAGGCGACGCGGGCGGGGCGGGCGACGAGCGGCGGCTAGCTGGCGCTGGCACTACCCAAGGCCGCGGCAGCATCCACCAGGCGGTCGTCGCCCCAGAAGAGCTCCTCGCCCACGGCGAGCGTCGGCACGCCCATCACCCCGCGCACGTGGGCGGCCTCGGTGGCCACGCGCAGCGCATGCTTGACCTGCGGGTCCGCGGTCGCCTCGCGCGCCGCGTTCGGGTCGAGGCCGGCCTGCTCGGCTGCTTGCAGAACCTGCTCGGCGACCCCGAGGTCGCGACCGTGCTGGAAGGCGTCGCGAAAGGCCTGCAGCGTAAACGCCTCCCCGCGTCCCACCTGGAAGGCGAAGGTGGCGACGCGCATCGCGAACAGGTAGTTGCTCGGCCACGGATCCGGCCAGTGCAACTCGGGGAGACCGTACGCCCGCGCGCGCCGCTCCACCTCGTCGATCCCCTCCTCACGGCTTTCGCGGGATCGCAGCCCCCACGAGGAGCGCCCGTTGGCCTTGAACAGCCCGCCCAGCGAGATCGGCTGCCAGACGACCGCGCCGTCGCCCGGCACCTCGCCACCCAGCACGCTGCCGCCCAGCTCCTCACCCAGGCGCTCCGCTGTCAGGTAGGCGTACGGCGAGCCGAGGTCGAAGTAGAAGGTGGCTGGGCCGCGGTGCGAGGTGGTTGTGCCGTGGTGTGAGGAAGGTGGTGAGGTCATGCGTGTAAGCGCAAAGTATGAGTGCCCGCGCCCCGCCCGCGCGCGCGTCACAATCGAGCGAGTGAGAATCCTGGTCGTCGACGACGATCGCGCGGTGCGCGAAGCGCTGCGGCGCGCGCTGACGCTCGCCGAGTACGAGGTGCAGCTCGCCGAGGACGGCGCGCAGGCGATCGAGCTGATCGCGCAGGCGCTCCCCGATGCCGTCGTGCTCGACATCGGCTTGCCCGGCATCGACGGCTTGGAGGTGTGCCGCCGGCTGCGCCGGCTGGGCAACCGCGTGCCGATCCTGATGCTCACCGCGCGCGACGCCGTCGCCGACCGGATCGACGGCCTCGACGCCGGCGCCGACGACTACCTCGTCAAGCCGTTCGACGTCGGCGAGCTGCAAGCGCGGCTGCGGGCGCTGCTGCGCCGCAGCGGCCCCGGCGGCGCCGAGGACGACCCGGATGTGCTCTGTTTCGCCGAGATCCGCCTCGACGGCGACCGCCACGGCGCCGTCGTGGGTGAGCGCTTCGCCGAGCTCACCCGCACCGAGTACCAGTTGCTGGAGCTGCTGCTGCGCAACCCTCGCCGGGTGCTCTCGCGCAGCGTCATCTACGACCGCGTGTGGGGGTACGACTTCGGCCCCGCCTCCAACGCGCTGCGCGTGTACATCGGCTACCTGCGCCGCAAGCTGGAGGAGATCGGCGCCCGCCCGCTGATCCACACTGTCCGCGGCGTCGGCTACGTCCTGCGCGAGCCGTGACGCCGCGCGTTCGCATCGCCGTTGGCACGCCCACCTTGGCCGGCCGCGACGGTTGCGAGGGCCGCGCGTGACCTTGCGCACTCGCATCGCCGCGGTCGCCGGCCTCGCGGTCGCAATCGCGGTGGTGCTCGCCGCGGTGGTGGTGTATGTCGCGGTGCGCTCCGACCTGCGCGGCCAGGTCGACTCCGCTCTGCGCCAGCGCGCTGCCGGGCTGGTCACGCTGCCTCCCGGGGTGCCGGGCACGCCAGGGGCGGCCCCAGCAGTCAGCCGCGGATCCACCGGCGGCGGCGGGACGAGCGGACCGGCAGGTAGCAGCGGATCCACCCGCGGCGGCGGTGCAGGCGGGCCGGCTCAGGGTGGCACCGCCCCGATCCCCCCACCCGGCGGCCCCGGCGGCGGTGCAAGCAGCGCGGACGGTGCGCCCCCGAAGCTGCCTACCAGCGTCGCGCCCGCGCGCTTCGGCGGGCCCTCGGGATACGTGCAGTTCATCGACCCCACCGGCGCTGTCGATGTCCCGAGCGGCCAGGGCTCCTCGCCCACGATCGCGCCCGACAGTGCCGAACGGGCGATCGCGGCGAGCGGGCGCGGCCAGCTACTCACCGACCGCATCGTGCGGGGCACCCACCTGCGCGTGCTGACGCTTGGCGCCGGCCCCCGCGGTGCCGTGCTGGTAGCGCTGCCGCTCACCACGGTCGACCATGAGCTCAGCCGCATCCTCTTGATCCTGTGGCTCGTCGGCGTGGCCGGCATCGCGCTCGCCGTGCTGCTGGGGGCGCTCGTCGCGCGCACCGCGCTCACCCCGATCGCCCGCTTCACGCGCCGTACCGAACAGCTTACCGGCGACCCCGATCTCAGTCGTCGCCTGGAGGTGGGGGGCCGTGATGAGCTCGCACGCCTGGCCGCTTCCTTCAACGCCACGCTCGAGCAGCTCGAGCGCTCCGTGGCCGCCCAGCGCCACCTGATCGCCGACGCCGGCCACGAGCTGCGCACCCCGATCGCCTCGCTGCGCGCCAACATCCAGGTGCTCCAGGATGCCGACCGCCTGACGCCCGAGGATCGCGAGGCGCTGCGACGCGACATCATCGACGAGCTCGACGAGCTCACCGCGCTCGTCAGCGACGTCGCCGAGCTCGCGCGTGGCAGCCGCGGCGAGCTGGCAACGGACGACGTGCGCCTCGATGAGATCGTCGCCGGCGCGGTCGAGCGCACCCGCACGCGCTGCGATCTGCGCTTCGAGGTCACGCTGCAGCCCACGGTTGTGCGCGGCGCGGGCGAGCGCATCAACCGCGCCGTCGTCAACCTGCTCGACAACGCGCGCAAGTGGAGTCCCCCGGGCGGCTTGGTGGAGGTCGAGCTGCGCGAGGGCATCCTCGCCGTCCGCGATCACGGCCCCGGCTTCCAAGAGGCCGACCTCCCGCACATCTTCGAGCGCTTCTATCGCGCCGAGCGCGCCCGTGGGCTGCCGGGCTCCGGGCTGGGCCTCGCGATCGTGCGCCAGGCGGCCGAGGCCCACCAGGGGCACGTGCGTGCCGAGAACGCGCCGGGCGGCGGCGCGCGGATCGAGGTCAGCTTCGGGACGCCTTTGCCCACGGCGGTCGACGCCTCGCCGCCGCTTGTGTCTCCTCGGCGGTAGGCACCGGTCCCACAGCCCGCATCCGTCTTCGACCTGGACGGGCAATCTCGCGCAACGGCTGATCCTCCATCGCCTGCGTCTGCCCGCCTTCCGATGTACCTACGTCTGCCTGCCTCCGACGTACTTCTTACGTACCGCGCATGTTCCCCCTACCCGCGGCGCCGAGAGTACGGCGAGCAGCGACTCACGACGCAACGGAAAGGACCAGGCATGTCAGCCCCATCGATCACCGCTCCGCCGATCGACGATCGATCGACAGGATCAGAGCACCGCGGCACGTTCCACGACCTCGCGCTGGGCGAGCGCGCCCGCCTGGCGCTGCGCCGCTTGGTGCGCGGGCGCGAGGCCGACCCCGCGTGGTCGCGCTCGCTGCTGTGGCTGGTGGGGCTGCTCGCCGGGGCGCTCACGCTGTGGGGGCTGGCCCGCAGCGGGTACGCCAACATCTACTACGCCGAGGCCGCCCAGGCGGCGAGCCGCAACTGGTGGGCATGGCTGAGCAACTCGGTGGATACCTCCGGGCTGGTGAGCCTCGACAAGGGGCCGCTGGCGAACATGCTGATGGGGCTCTCCGGGCGGCTGCTCGGGTTCTCGAGCTTCTCGATGCTGCTGCCGGAGGCGCTCTGCGGGATCGCCTCGGTGCTGCTGCTGCACAACATCGTACGGCGCACGCTCGGGCATCGCGCCGCGCTGCTTGCCGCCTTGATGCTTGCGCTCACGCCGATCTTCGTGGCGATGAGCCGCTTCAACAACCCCGACCCGCTGCTCGTGCTGTGCGAGCTCGCCGCCGCCTGGGCGCTCGTACAGGCGCTGGAGTCCGGGCGCACGCGCCACCTGCTGCTGTGCGGCCTCTGCATCGGGCTCGCATTCAACGTCAAGATGCTCGCTGCCTACCTGATCGTGCCCGGTCTCGCGCTCGCCTTTCTGAGCGCCGGCAAAGGACGCCTGCGCCGGCGCATCGCCCAGCTTGCCGCTGGCGGCGGTGCAATGCTCGCGGTCAGCTTCGCCTGGTATGGCGCGATGATGCTGATCCCCGCCGCGCACCGGCCGTTCGTTGGCGACACGACCGACAACTCCTGGTTCTCGCTGATCTTTGGCGCCAATGGGATCGGTCGCGTCGCTGGCAGCGGCGCGGGAGTGGGCGGGACGCCTGGGGGAGCTGGAGGCTTTGGCGGCGCGGGAAGCTTCGGCGGGGCCGCCGGCCTCACGCGGCTCTTCAACCCGATCGTCGGCGGCCAGATCTCGTGGCTGCTGCCGCTCGCGCTGCTCGGTCTGCTGCTCGGCCTGTGGGCGCGGCGACGCGCGCCCCGCACCGACGCCGTCCGCTCCGCCTACATCCTGTGGGGCGGTTGGGGGGTGGTTACGTGGGCGATCTTCAGCTTCTCCGAAGGCATCTTCCACCCCTACTACACCTCCGCCCTCGCCCCCGCCGTGGCAGTGCTCGCCGCCGGCGGTCTGGTCGAGATGTGGAACCGTGCACGGCACTCGATCGCGTGGGCCGCCGCGCTTGGCGCCGTCATGATCGGGACCGCCGTGTGGGCGGCCGTGCTGCTCGCCCGCGTCAGCGGGTTCGTGCCGTGGCTGGCGCCAACCGCGATCGTGCTCGTCGCGCTCGCCGGCGGCGCCCTGTTGCTCGCGCGGGTCGAATCCGTGCGACGCCCACACGCCCCGAGCCTGCGCGTGCTGCTCCCCTTCGCGGCCGTCGCCGGACTCGTGGGCGTGCTCGCTGGCCCCGCGTCCTACGCAATCGCCACCGTGGGCGAAACGCTCACCGGCGGCAATCCGCTCGCCGGCCCCGCGAGCGCGAACACGGGCCTCGCCGGTGCGCCCGGCGGCGGGTTCGGTGGGGGCAGGTCGAGCGGCTTGGGGGGCTTCCCGCCGGGAGCTGCTGCCTCGGGCGCCGGCGGACCTGGTGGGCAGCAGCCGATTCAGCCTCCGAGCAGCTTCGTACAGCACAGCGGTCCGCCTCAGGGTCCCCCGAATGGCGTCGGCATCCGAGGGGTCGGGCCAGGTGGACCGGGCTCAGCTCCCGTGCGCGGCGCCGGCGCCGCTGGCGCGAACGTCAGCAGCGCGGTGATCAAGTACCTGGAGGCCCACCAGGGCTCCGCCAAGTACATGGTTGCAGCGGTCGGCTCCAACACTGCGGGCACGATCGCACTGCAAAGCGGTCGCAACGTGATCGACATGGGCGGCTTCATGGGCGCCGATCCCGCACCCACCCTTGCCCAGGTCGAGCGTCTGATCGACACCGGCCAGCTGCACTACATCCTGCTTGACGGCTCCGGCGGTGGATTCAGCGGCGGTGCGGTGGACATTCCGGGCGGCGTTGTACCGAGCGGGCGCGGCGCGGCGGGCGGTCCGGGCGGCGGTGGGCCCGGCGCCACGGGCGCGAGCAACGCGACGGTCGAGGCCCGCGACCGCTGGATCGAAACCCACGGAACCGTGGTGCGTGTCACCGAAGAGAGCACCTCCGGAGCGGGCGCCAAGCTCTACTACTTCGCCAGCTCGAGCGAAGATCGCATGGGCGTGCCTGGACTATTCTCAACCGATGAGCGCGTGGGGAGCGAGCGCCGCCGACGCCGCTGTGTCGGTGACGTTCGACAATCTCGGCGAGGCCGCCCAGCTGGAGCTGGGCATGTGGCCCGAGGACGTGCCCCAGGGGGAGCACTTCACGGTGCGCGAAGTGCTCCCCCGGCTGCTGGAGCTGCTCGCCGCGCGGGGCATGCGGGCGACCTTCTTCGTCGAGGGGCTCAACGCCGAGATGTACCCCGGCGCGCTGCGCGATCTGGCGCAGGCGGGCCACGAGGTCGCGGTGCACGCCTGGCGCCACGAGGAGTGGGGGGCGCTTGACGCCCCCACCGAGGAAGCGCTACTCGACCGCGCCACGGAGGCCATGCGCTCGATCGGCGTGGAGCCGCGCGGCTTTCGTCCGCCCGGCGGCGGGCTGACGGCGCGCACGCTCTCGCTGCTCGCCGAGCGCGGCTACAGCTACGTCTCCCCCGCCGGCGAGCGCGAGGGGACGCTCGACGGTCTCGCCGTGCTGCCGTTCCGGTGGCAACTCGTGGATGCCTACGCGTTCCTGCCGCAGTTCGCCGGGCTACGCGAGCGCCACCGCGGCGATCCCGAGCCGTACGGGCCCGAGCGGATGGGCGAGGAGATGATCGCTGCACTGCATGCGCACGCGCGGCGCAAAGGCCACCTCGCGCTGCTGTTCCACCCCTTCGCGGTCGCCTTCACCGGCGAGCCCGGGTGGGCCGCGCTCGATGCGGTGCTCGCTGAGGCAGCCCACCTCGCCGCCGCCGGCACACTGGCGACGACGGGCATGGACGAGGCGGCTGCTTGGATGCTCACACACGCCGAGTACTTTCACCACCCACCACAGCTCGACGACGCCACCTGGATGGCGCCATCGGAGTAAAAGGAGGGAGCACGATGTCACGGAGAGCGATGGTGAAGGCGACCGGAGTCGTACTGAAAAGCCCAAGGTTGCGACGCGCGATCCTGCGCCGGGCAGCGCACAGCGCCAAGTGGGTCGGGGCAACCCGCACGGGTGCGGTGCAGATGAACGGGAGGACGAAGCCCTCGCCGCGTCGAGCCCTCCGGCCGCTGCGCCCGTTCACGGTCATGACCGCGCTCGGCACCGCCGCGCATCACACTTTCGAGGTGCGCGCCGGCGTGGGGCTCGTGTTCGAGCCGTTCATCGGCCGGCGCGGCGCGGTGGCGCTGTGGGCCACGGGTCTGCCCGCGTGGGCCGCCGCGGCGTGGCTGGGCGAGGGCGACGCGATCGAGAAGTGGCTGGCACTCAACAACGGCGCCGGGTTGGCGGGCGGGATCGTCCACTTCGTCGAGTGGCCGTGGGAGCTGCGCGGTGGCATCCCCCAACTCGTCGAAGCCGAGGGGATGACGGCCGAGCGCCTGCCTGCCTACAACCGGGTCCTGCAGCTGTGGGTGCTTGCGGGTGCGCTGGCGCTCGCGCTGGAGACCCCGCGCCACGCGCGGCGCTGGGCGTTTGCGGGGCTGCTGCTCGGCGAGCCGCTGCGCCGTTCGGCGATCCACCACTTCCGCTGGGCGCACGAGCAGGCCGAGCGCGAACCCGAGCGCTGGAGCCCGGTGTTGCGCGAACAGGCGCATGGACGCGTCGAGCAGGCGGCGTGAGACCGGCCGCGCCCATCCACACTCGGCGCCCGAGCACGCCAGAGGCGCAGGCGGTGTGAGCGAGCCCCAACCCGCATCGCCTCCCTCGCAGTCGGATTCGCGGCCGCCACCCGCGCACGACCGGCGCCTGCTGCCGGTGCTGCTGGTGCTGACCGTCACCACCGGGCTGATCGACGCGGTCAGCTACCTCGGGCTGGGCCACGTGTTCACCGCCAACATGACCGGCAACGTCGTGCTGCTCGGGTTCGGCCTCGCCCACGCCGGGGGGCTGCCGGTGCTGGCGCCGCTTATCTCGCTGCTCGCCTTCCTGCTTGGCGCGGGCATCGGCGGGCGCATCGCCGCCTCCTTGGCCGAGCGGCGCCGCAGGCACGTGAGCGTCGCGCTGGCGCTCGAGGCGGGACTGCTCGCCTGCGCCGCGGCGCTCGCCGCCGCCGTCACCGTCACGATCGGCTCGCTCGCCGCCTACGCGGTGATCGCGCTGGTGGCGATCGCGATGGGCGTGCGCAACGCGACTGTGCGCAAGCTCGCGGTTCCCGACCTCACCACCACCGTCATGACGCTCACGCTTACCGGCCTGGTGGCCGATCCTGCGGGCGGCGCCCCGCGCAACTCCCGCCGGCGCGCCGGCGCGGTGGTGGCGCTGCTCCTCGGTGCTCTGATCGGCGCGCTGCTCGAGCAGCAGAATCTCACGCTCCCGCTCGTCGTCGCTGCGGGCATTGCGGCGATGACGCTGGCGGGTTTTGCCGCCGCACCTACCCATCGATAGCCACGTCAACAGACGGCGCAGCAGATGTAACGTACGGCGATGGGCCGGACATAGGCGGGTGATGAGAGAGCCTGACGCGCAGAGACGGGAGCGGTTCGAGGCGCTGTTCGAGCTCTGCCACCCCGACGTTCTGGCTTACGTTCTGCGCCGCGCGCCGCAGGCCGCCGTCGACGACGTCGTCAGCGAGACGTTCCTCGTGGCGTGGCGCGCGCTGGATGGAGTACCAGAGGAGCCGCTGCCCTGGCTGTACGGCGTGGCGCGTCGGACACTCGCTAACCATCGCCGCGGGCAACGCCGCTCGGCTGCGCTCAGCGCCCGTCTCATGCACGCGGCCGCCCCGCCGCTAGAGCCGGAGGCGCTGGGCGAGGGCGTCGCGCTGGCGCTGAGAGATGCCCTGCTCGAGCTCTCAGAGCGCGAGCGGGAGGCGCTGCTACTGGTGGCGTGGGAGGGGCTCTCCCCCGCGCAGGCAGCGAGCGCGCTCGGCTGCTCGGGCGCCGCATTCCGCGTTCGGCTTCACCGTGCGCGCGGGCACCTTGCTCAGCTGTTGGAGCACACACCGTCAGAGCGCTCACAGCAGGCGGGCTGTGCGCTGATCGAGCCGTTGAGCGAAGGAGGAGAGCGATGACCGATCCGATCGACGTCGTACGGACCGCGAACCCCGTGCCCGATCCACGAGCCGACCCCCGCTCGACGCTCGAGCAGCCCGCCCGCCGGCAGCTGCTCGACGGAATCCTCGCCTCGGACCCTCGCGCACGCGGGCGCGCCACGCGCACGGCAGCCGGCCTCTCCAACTGGCGCCACGGCGCGAGGGCGCTTGTGCTCGTCGTTTTCATGGCGCTCGCCACCGGCGGCGCCACCGCCGCGGTCCTGCTCAGCGGCATGAGGCACTCGGCGCCCCTCGCCGGCACCTTCCCTGGGTCAAGAAGGTTACTCTCCAGCACCAGCTACCGCATCGGCTTCACGCCCGACATCACCGGCGGTGTCGTCGGGTGGTGCGATCAGATTGATTTCACCACCAGGCTGGCGCATCCGACGAAACGCGACCATTTTCAACGCGTGTACGGCACGTTCGGAGGCGGCGACGCCGGCTGTGGCAGCGGACCAACCGCCGCCGAACCATTCATTGACGCCGACGTGGTCGGCGGCTCGGGCGGCGGTGACGGCCGGCACTTCAGCTATCAGGTCGCCTACTACCTCACCGCCTCGCAGGTCGCGGCCGTGCGCGCCTCGCCGACGCTCACGATCCTCACCCGCCCCGAACCGGGGCTCCCCGACGGCTACCGCGTCGCCGTCGGCTTTCCCGAACAGCAGCGTGGCAGCACGCCGCAGGCGATGGGAGTATTCAGTCCGGTCGCGCTTGCCGGGGATGGCAGAAAGCTCGCCAGACGCCACCTACCGAGGGGCCGGCCGTGGGTTCCCGATCCCACCGTGTCCTGGCAGCGCGGCTCGCGCACGGGCCCGAGCGCACGCGGAATCTTCGGCGTTCCGGCCCGTCGGTACGCAGGGGTCTATCGATACGTGACCCTCCAACGGCCGCCGGCGGGCCCCTGCGCGCTCGACAGCTCCCGGCTCTCCGGAGCGCGGCAGCAGCTCGGCCACGTCGTCCTGCAGGTCCGGCCGGTCCCGCAGGTGATCGGGCGCGCCTACCTCTCCTGCATCGACACCGAAATTACCTACCGAGGGTGGGCGCTGGACGCTGCGCTCCTGCTCGACGCCCACCACCCTGGCGCCCTACCCGCACCGCTTCCGGGCTCGACCCCGGTGCCGGGGTACCCCGGTGTGGTGGAGGAGGGGAGCGGCGGTATCTTCGGGGACATCACCGGCCGGCGCGTGGGCGACGCGTGGCTGGTCGTGGAGAGCAGCAGCCGCCTAGCCATGCGTACCAGCGGCCTCGCTCAGCGCCTCGAAGTGCTCGACGCGCTCCGCCCCTGCGTGCGGATCGCCGGCCGCTGCTGACGCGCGGTGCTGGCGGCCCGCGGCGTCCGCGTAGGCGGAGACGCCCCGCGGGCATAGGACCGTCCGTGACAGAGGCGTGCTCAGCGAGAGGCCGCGCGCACCTGGGCGCCCGCTCCCTGCCGCGCACTCACGACCACGGCGCGATCCAATGCTCCGCGCTTGCGATGCCGTCGGGATGAGCCTGCATCACCGCCTCGATCACATCTGCGATCGCACCGGTTGCTTCGCGGCTGCGGCTGCGGCCGGCGGGCAGGAGGATCAGGCCGGCGTGGCCGCGCCCGCTGGCGACACGCTCGGCCGCGAGCGGACGGAAGTCCTTGATGTTGTGGTCACGACCGCTCGGCCCTCCCGGCCCGCCGTGGCGATGACCTCGTGGTCGGGCGCCTGCAGCAAATCGGGTCTCTCCACAACCGCCTCGGCGTCCAGCTCACGCTCGCGTAGCAGCCGCACGATCAGCCCGGGCGGGGGGTCGATTCAAGGATATGTTGGGCGAAGCCGAGGAGACCCGAGGATGAGAATCGAGTGCGCCGACAGCAGGACGGGGAAGGCCCTGGCAACGCTTGGCGTCGTGGCCGCGCTGGCCGTGGGCGGGGTCGCCGTGAGCGGCTGCGGAGCCTCGGAAACGCTCGACCCGATCGCCCGCGCCGCCGAGGTGACCAGCCAGCAGGAAGGCGCACGGATCTCGCTCACGGCGCAGCTCTCCTCCGCGGCGATCCCGGGTGGCGGGTACAAGATCACCGCCAGCGGCTACTTCGACAACCGCGACCGCTCTGGGCAGATGAACATGGACCTCTCCGGCATCCCGGGCGCCTCGGCGCTGCCCGGGGGTGGAGCGGGCACCGTGCAGATGATCTTCCAGTACCCCGTGATCTACATGAACATCCCCTTTCTCGCGGGTGAGTTGCCGGAAGGCAAGACGTGGATGAAGCTTGACCTCTCGAAGGCTGCCTCCGCCGGGGTCGAGCTCCCTCAGCTCTCCTCGCTCGACCAGGACGACCCCACTCAGTTCCTCGAATACCTGCGCGCCAGCTCCGGTGGCGTGAGCACCGTGGGCAGCGAAGCGCTGGACGGCGTGCCCACCACCCACTATCGCGCCACCCTGCAGCTGAGCAGCATCCTCGACCGCGTTCCCTCCAGCCAGCAGGCGGCGGCGAAGGCGGCGCTGGAAAAGCTCGGCGACGCGGGTGGTATCCCAGTCAACGTGTGGGTGGACGCGCAGGGCCGGGTGCGCCGGATGCAGCTCTCGATCGCCGCCAGCGCCCCCGCAGGCACGGCCGGTGGCGTGGCCGGGACTACCGTGGGCGACGGCACGATCACGATCGACTTCACGAGCTACGGCTCCGTCCCTCCGGTCGTCCCGCCGCCATCGAGCCAGGTCTTCGACGCCAGCTCGATGGTCGCCGCTGGGATCGCGCAGGCACAGGGCGGGTAGCCCCAGCGCTCCCTCAGCTCGGCTCGGCTCCGTGACGATCACCCACGCGGTAGGCGAGGGTTCGTCCCGCCCCACGGGGTTGGGTAGGGTTGGACGATGAGCGTGAGCGCCCCGACCGCCCCCGCCGACGCGGCCGTGATCCGCACGGCCGGTCTGACGAAGGTCTACGCTGACGCCGACTTCGCGGCCGTCGATGGGCTCGACTTGGAGATCCGCGCGGGGGAGATCTTTGGCCTGCTGGGGCCCAACGGGGCCGGCAAGACGACCACCGCGGGGATGCTCACGACGCGCGTGATCCCGACCGCCGGGACGGCGTCGGTGGGCGCCGTCGATGTGATCGCCCACCCGGCGCTCGCCAAGCAGCTGATCGGCGTGGTCTCCCAGCAGAACACGCTCGACCGGCAGCTCACCGTGTGGGAGAACCTGTACTTCCATGGGCGCCTGTTCGGGATCGGCGCGGCGGAGTCGCGGCGCGTCGCCGACGAGCTGCTCGAGCAGTTTCACCTCGCGCGGTGGGCGCAGGCTTCGGTGTTCGCGCTCTCCGGCGGGATGGCACAGCGGCTGATGGTTGCGCGCGCGATCTTTCACCGGCCGGCGGTGCTGTTCATGGACGAGCCCACGTCCGGTCTCGATCCGCAGAGCCGCCTCGCGCTGTGGGAGATCCTCGGCGAGCTCAACGCGGCCGGACAGACGATCATGCTGCTGACCCACTACATGGAGGAGGCCGACCATCTCTGCCACCGCGTCGCGATCATGGACCACGGCAAGATCCTCGCGCTTGACACCCCCGCGGGGCTCAAGCAGTCGGTCGGCGCCGACACGATTGTGACGGTGAAGGCGCCCGGCGACGGCGACTCGCTGGCTGCCACGCTCGAGCGGGAGATCGAGGGCGTGACTCGCACCCGCGTGATCGACGGCGGCGTCGAGCTGCACGTCAAGGGCTCGGAGCGGATCGTGCCGCGGGTCGTGGCGGGCGCCGAGCGCGGGGGCTTCGAGCTCGTCGATCTGTCGGTGGCCGAGCCGTCGCTGGAAACGGTGTTCATCAACCTCACCGGCAAGGAGCTGCGCGAATGATCGCCTCCGATGCCACCGTCCCCGTCCCCGTCCCTGGGCGGCATCCGGGAGGCGCCGCCGCCGGAGGATGCGGATGAGCGCTCCCGAGGCGACCACCCCGGCGGCGGGCGCCGCCGCCGCGAGCGCCGACGGCAGGCGGCCCGCGCGCCCGGCCGCGATCGCGCTGACGCCCGCGCGCTCCACGTTCGTGGCCAGCCGCACCGCGCTCGGGGCGCTGATCCTGCGCGACCTCACGGTGCTGCGCAAGAACATCCCCGAATTCGTCGCCCGCGTGCTGATCCAGCCGTTTCTGCTGGTGTTCGTGTTCCTGTACGTCTTCCCCACGATCGGCCAGGGGATCGGCGGCGGCCATGGCTCCAACGCCACGACCGAGTCGGACTTCGCGACCGTGCTCGTCCCCGGCGTGGTGGCGATCTCGATCATGTTCCAGGGGATCCAGGCGGTGGCGCTGCAGATGTCCACCGAGTTCGGCTACACCCGCGAGATCGAGGATCGCGTGCAGGCGCCCTGCCCGATCTGGCTGGTCGCGATCGCGAAGGTGCTCTCGGGCGCCGTTCAGGGGATGCTGGCCGCCGTGATCGTGTTCCCGATCGCGGCCGTCATCCACGCCCCTGGGGTGCACGCCCACCTGTCGGTGCACTGGCCGATCGTGCTGACGCTGATCCCGCTCGCCTCGGTGGCGATGACCTCGCTCGGGCTGCTGCTCGGCACGACCTTCGAGCCCCGCAACATCGGGTTGATGTTCGGCTTCGTCGTGCTGCCGCTGACGTTCCTCGGCGGCACCTACTACCAGTGGACGAAGCTCGCTCCGGTCGAAGTCGCGGGGATCCACTGGCTGCAGATCCTCGTGCTGCTCAACCCCCTGATCTACGTCGCCGAGGGGATGCGCGCCGGGCTCACCGAAGCGTCGCACATGCCGCTGTACGCGGTCTACCCGGTGTTGATCGCCTTCTGCGCGTTCTTCCTCGGCCTGGGGCTGCGCAACTTCAGGCGACGGGTGTTGGTCTAACGCTCGTTGCGGGGCATGGAGGCCCCGCCCCCACCGCGGTGTTCCCCCGGCCACCCGCGCGGACGATCCCTAAAATCGAGGACTAAACCGCCGCCGACGCCGCGGCCACGTACAGCAGCGCCTGGGCTCGCGTCACTGCCCCCACCGCGCTGTCGGGCACCAGCAGCTCGGGGTGGTGCAGCGGGCGGCGCGTGAAGCCTGGGGCGCCGTCGAGGCCGACGAACGCCATCGCGATCGGCGCTAGCTCGGCGAAGAAGGCGAAGTCGTCCGAGCCGCACGAGCGCCACTGCGGGGCGCGCTCGAAGCCGGTGCCCGCCAGCAGTTCGCGTGCCCGCACGACGATGCTGGGGTCGTTTTCCAGCGGCGGCTCGCCCGCGGTCAACCGCACGCGCGCGCGGCAGCCGTGCGCCGCCGCCACGCCGGCCGCGACCTCCTCGACCAGCGTGCGCAGCGCCTGCCGGTCCTCGGGGCGGTGCGCGCGCAGCGCCGCCTTCGCACGCGCCTGCGCGGGGATCACGTTCTCAGCGCCCCCGCCCTCCAACACGCCGACGGTCAGCGTCGCCGCGTGCAGCGGGTCGATGCGCCGCCCCACCTGCGCGTGCAGCGCCACCACGATCTGCGCGAGCGCGAGGATCGGGTCGGCCCCGTGGTGGGGATAGGCGCCGTGCGTCGGCTCCCCCTCGACGACGATCTCCACCGCGTCGCACGAGGCGTTGACTGCGCCCTCGTCGAGCGCGACCGTGCCCCACCCGAGCTCGGGGTGCACGTGCGCTGCTACGACCGCCGCCGGGGTGAGCTCGGCCAGCGGGCCGCGCGCCAGTTCCTCGGCGCCCGAGGGGTAGGCCTCCTCGCTCGGCTGCAACACCGCGAGCAGGGGCGCTGGCAGCTCGTCGCCGAGCGCGTGTGCCGCGCGCGTCAGCGCCACCAGCGCCGCCATGTGCACGTCGTGCCCGCATGCGTGCATCGCACTGCCCTGCGCGCTGAAGGGCGCGCCCGTGCGCTCCTCGATCGGCAGGCCGTCGAGCTCGGCGCGCACCGCCACTGGCGCGCCGCCGTCCCGCCCATGCGCCCTATGTGCCCTGTGCGCCCCCACCCTGGCGATGCGGCCGGTTGCGGCGACGGTCGTGCACGGCACCGGCAGCTCCCGGGTGACCGCCTCCGCCGTCCACTCCTCCGCGTGCGCCAGCTCGGGCCGTTCGTGCAGCCGGTGGCGCAGCTCGACCGCGCGCGGCAGCTCGTGCTCGATGCCTTCGAGCAGCCGCCGCAGCAGGTCAGCGGCCGCTGGTCTTGGCATTTCGCCCCCCGGGCCGCGATTGCCCGTGCGAGCGCCCTTGGGGGGTGAGTCGGCGATGTAGGACATGGTGTATGTGGGGCATGGTGTGTGTAATGAACTTTTTAAAGGCCGTGCGCAATGGCTATCGGGCTTTTAATTTTTTATAACAACCCCCGGGCCCTCGATACATACTATCGCGATACCACGCCATGGATCGGTGAACGGGATGCCATCGGCTCAGTAGATCTCGGCATACCGCCTGCACACTTCGCCGAGGTCGAGGTCGGCGACCGCCTCCAGCTCGGCCTGCTTGATGCCGACGTACGCCTCGTACAGCGTCGCGCCCAGCCACCCGCGCACGACGTCGTCCTCGGCAAGCGCCCGCAGCGCATCCTCCAACGACGCCGGCAGCGCGCCGACGCCGAAGCGCTCAGCCTCGGCAGCGCCGAGGCGAGCGGGGTCGCGGTCGAGGATCGGCGGCGGCGCGAGCCCCGCACGGACGCCGTCGAGCCCGGCCCGGACAATCGCGCCCAAGGCCAGGTAGGGGTTGGCGGCGGCGTCAGCGCCGCGGTACTCCAGGCGCAGCTGCGGAGCGAGATCGGGGGAGGAGGGGGAGGGGGAGGGGGAGGATGATGAGGCCCCAACCCCAGCGGCAAGCGCAACCAGCGGCGGGATGCGCAGCAGCGTTTCGCGATTGCGCTCGCCCACGCACACCGCGCCCGCGCTCCAACGGTGGGGGGTGAGGCGCGCGGCTGAGACGGGGCTGGGGGCACAGATCGCGCTGAGCGCGCCCGCGTGGTGCAGGATCCCCGCCGCAAAGCGGCCCGCCAGCTCGCTGAGGCAGCCCGGGCGCGCCCCGTCGTAGAGCAGCGGCACGCCCTCGGCGTCGAGCAGATTGAGGTGGATGTGCACGCCGTTGCCCGCTTCGGCGGAGTGCAGCAGCGGCGTGAAGGTGGCGCGCAGCCCCCGCCGACGGGCGACCTCGCGCACGACCTCCTTGAGCACCACGCTGCGGTCGGCGGCCGTCATGCCCTCGGCGGCTGCGACGGGGATCTCGAACTGGTGGGCCGAGAACTCCGCGAAGATGCGCTCGGGCTGTACTCCCGCCTCGACCAACGCGCCGATCGCCTCGGCCGCAAACGGTTCGGCGCGCCGCTGCGCCTCCAGCGAGAACGGCGCCGCCGGCGCCTCCAGCGATAATGGCGCGGCCGGCGCCCCCGGCGAGAACGCCGCCGCCCGCTCGGCGCCGAGCAGCTGGAACTCGTGCTCGAAGCTAGCCACCACGCGCGCGCCGAGCTCGCGCTCCAGCTCCGTCAGCGCCTCGCGCAGGAAGCGCCGCGGGCAGCACTCCCACGGGGTCCCGTCGGTCTCGACGATGTCGCACAGCACGAGCTCCAGCGCGCCCGCGCTGGTATTCGGAGGCCCGCCCCCCCGCCCGCTGCCGGCCGAAACGGAGATGCCCGCCGAAGGCGCGTGTCTCCCGGCTTCGGTGGACTCGGCCTCCACGCGCACGTGCGTGCCGGGGTCGGGCAGCAGGCGCAGGTCGCCGGTCGAGTCGAACGGGGTGCGCGCGGCGAGCGGGCCGTGCGGGGTGAGCGAGTGGTTGGCGGGCACCCACCCCACGCCCGCCCGCAGCGTCTCCCCGAGCTCGGCCGCCGGCAGCGAGCGCCCGCGCACGATCCCGCCGAGGTCGCAGCACACCAGCGCGACCAGCTCGGTCGAGCTCACTTCGCGATCCCCGCCGTCACCGTCCCGTTGTCCCATATCTCCTCCCGCAACCCCAGCTCCCGCGCACCCGCGCGCACCCGCGCTGCGTCGTCTGTGGCAAGCACGACCACCACTCCTCCCGCAGGCTGGCCGAAACGGGGATGCTCGCCGAAACGGGGACCGATTAGGGGGACACTCGCTTCGCTCGCGTCCCCGAATCGGCCAGCGCCGAAGGCGCGTGTCTCCCGGCTTCGGTCGGCGAGTGTCTCGCGCCGGTCGATCGCCGCGGCGAGCCGCTCCGTCGGCTGCATGTGCACGCCGCCGTTGCCCAACGCGGGGTAGGTGTCGGCCACGCCGTAGAGGGTGCCGCGCGGGCCGCGCACGCGGCCGAACACGCACACGAAGTGCCCCACATCCCAGTCGGGCGGCGGGCCGCTCTGCTCGCCCTCGTACAGGTGGTCGAGCAGCTGGTCGAGTCGCGCCCATCCGCCCCACAGGTGGCGGGTGGCGAGATTGGCGATCAACGCCACCGGGCGTTCGAGCTCGGCCACGAGCTCGAACAGGCCGTCGAGCGTCCCCGCCGTCCACGGCCCGCTGTAGGGGATCGCCGTGAGCGCCCCGCCGGCGAGCCGCTCGATCGCGCCCACTACGCCGGCCGCCGTCGTGCCCGACACGGCAGCGTCGTCGACGAACGGCAGCGCCAGCCGATAGTCGCGCCGCCCCGGTTCGCCGTGAGGCAGGCTGCCGGCGTCCGGGTGCGCTGACACTACGCTACCCGCCGCCACCGCCACTGCGTCCTGGTCGATCGGCTCGCCCGCGTGACCCGACCGCTCACCGGCGTCCTCGATCTGTCCGCCGGCGTGGACATCCGGCTCGCCCGCGAACCGCTCGACGCCGGCCGCGCGCAGCGCCAGCGCGCCACAGAAGGCCCCGCACAGGTCGTCGCGTTGGGGCAGCTCGCGGGCGTGGACTGCCAGCAGCGCCCGCGCCCCGGGCAGGAGCGTCGTCTGCAGTGGCGGGGGCGCGGCCATCTAGCCCAATATACGGCCGGGCCCTGTCTGTCGATCGCCGCCGAGCGCTGGTCAGGTCCGCGCGGAGGAGGCGGGCAGCGCGTACGCGCTCTTGCCGTCGCCCTCGCGCTTGACCCGCGTGACCTTCCGCTGCCGCGCGAGCTGGCTGAGGTTGGTGCGAATCTCAGGCGTGCTCATCGCCGTGACCATCACCAGCTCGCCGATCGTGTGGGAGCCGTGCTCCAGCGCCGCCAGGATCGCCTGTCGCACGTCGCTCGGCATCGCCGGCTTGCGCACTGGCTCGGGCTCGAACTCGAACTCCTCGACAACCGGCTCGGGGACGGTGGGCGGTGCCTCGACCAGGGCGGGCAGCACGGGTTTTGCGGACAGGGTGGACGCCACGGGCATGGCGCTCAGCATCGGCTGCGTGCGGAGCGTGGGCGTCGCGGGCAGCAGGCGGGGCTTGCGCGGCGCGGGCATGGCGGGCGCCGGCGCCGGCGCCACCAGCTCGGGAGCAGAGGCCACCAGCTCGATCGCTCCCGCCGCCGAGCCGCGCTGGCCGATCTCCGGCTGGTCGCGCGTGCGGCGACGCGGCGCCGTGGGCTGGGGCGCGGGCGTCGGGGTGGGCAGCTCACCGGCGGGCGCGGCCTCGATCGCGGCGAGCGTGTCAGCGGCCTCGAGTAGGCGCTCGTACTCGCCCAGCAGCGGGCGCAGCTCGGCCATGCGCTGCTCGAGTTCGGCGCGGATCCGCGCCAGCAGGTCAGTCTCCACCGTCGTCCCTTCGGGCTCGAAATGCTCGATTACGCAACTGCACGCGCAGCATATCCAGCGATTCGAGTCCGCCGAAGGGCGCGCTACTCCGCGGGCTCCTCGACGGGGGCGACGGCGAACACGATGTGGCGGCGGGCGACGGTGAGGAAGGCGTGATCCTCCGGCGGGCCGCCGTCGAGCGGCTCGACGGTCACCTCGGTGAGCGTCAGGAAGTCGCGCTCGGAGGCGTTGAGCACGTCGGAGACACGGCTGCGGTAGCCATCGCGCGCGAGCGTGATCGAGCCCTCGATGCGATGGCGGGCGGTCTCGAGGCGGATGCGCTCCTGGCGGTGCTCCACGCTAAAGCCTCCCGCCGGGTCGGCCCCGCTGGTTGGATCGTCCACCGGCAGCCTCAGCCGATGCGTTCTGACGCCTGCGCGGGCACCCCGGCGCGGGCGATCGGGGCGAGCGGGCCGTGGGCGCCGGTGGGGCGGTTGCGCTCGTCGCGCACGATGTACAGCGGCCGGTGCTTGACCTCGTCGTAGATACGCCCGACGTACTCGCCGATCACGCCGAGCGCGATCAGCTGGATGCCGCCGAGCAGCAGGATCGCGATCGTCAGCGAACCGAAGCCGGGCAGGTAGGAGCCGGCGAAGTGCAGCCCGATCACCACGGGGATCGCGAAGAAGGCGAGGCCGGCGGAGAGCAGCCCGACGTAGGTGGCGAGCTGCAGCGGCACGTGCGAGAACGAGGCGATCGCGTCGAGCGAGAAGCGCAGCATCTTGCGCAGCGTGTACTTAGTCTCGCCGGCGTGGCGGGCGTCGCGCTCGTACGGAACCGCGGTCTGCGTGAACCCGACCCACACAGTCATGCCGCGCAGGAAGCGCGAGCGCTCGGTCATCGTCAGCAGCGCGTCGAGCGCGCGGCGATCGAGCAGGCGGAAGTCGCCGGAGTTGGGCTCGAGGTCGACCTGGGCGAGCTTGTCGAACAGCTTGTAGAACCACGAGGCGCTCGCCAGCTTGAACGCGGTCTCGCCCTCGCGCTGCTTGCGCACCGCGTACACCACGTCGGCGCCGCCTTCCCAGCGGGCGACCATCGTGGGGATCAGCTCGGGGGGGTCCTGCAGGTCGGCGTCGATCATCGCCACGACGTCCCCCACGGCGTGCTCCAGCCCCGCGGTGAGCGCCGCCTGGTGTCCGAAGTTGCGTGAGAGGTGGACGACTCTGATGCGCGGGTCCTCGTCGGCCATCCGGTCGAGCAGCTCGGGGGTCGCGTCGGAGGAGCCGTCGTTGACAAGCAGCAGCTCGAAGGTGTAGTCGGCGACGGCAGCGCAGGCGCGGCGCACGAAGCGCTCGACCAGCTCCTCCTCGTTGTAGACGGGGGCGACGACGCTAAGCAGGGTGGGGCTGCGGGGGGTGTCGGACATCGGGGCTGGGGAAATGCTTAAGTTGCGGGGGTGGGAAGCGTGGACGAGGCAGTTGACAGAGTAATGGACAGCCCGACGGTAGTGGACGCCCCTAAGGCGAAGCTCAACCCGGCGATCGTCGCGCAGTTCGTGAAGTTCGGGATCGTGGGGGTGTCCAACACGCTGCTGAGCCTTGCCGTGTACGCGGTGCTGCTGAAGGTGTTCGGGGTCGCGTACCTGGCGGCGTCGGCGCTCGCCTTCGCCGTGGGGACGGTCAACGGCTTTCTGTGGAACAGCCGGTGGACCTTTCGCGATCACGTGGGGGACGCGCTGACACCTGTGCGGTGGTTCGTGGTGCAGGGCTGCGGCCTCGCGGCGAACGAGGGTTTGGTCTTCCTATTTGTGGACGGTGTGGGCCTGGACAAGCTCGTGGGGCAGGTGTGCACGACGGGGATCGTGACGGTGTGCACGTTCTTCGCCAACCGCGCCTGGACCTTCCGCATGCACCCGTCGGCGCGATTGGAGAGCGAGGGGCCCGGCTCGCCGGCCTGATGGCCGGCTGCGCCACCCTCTTACCTCAACACGACTAGCAGCGAGAGCCCGACGGGGATCCGCCCGCCCCGCCCGATCGCCGCGGCCTCGAGGTCGAGCGGCTGCTGCAACAGCCAGTTCAGCGGCGCGGGCGGTACCCACAGGTCGAGGCTCGATTCGGTCGTGCCGCGGTGCAGGCGCTCGAGCGCGCGCAGCGCGATTGCGACCGGCAGTAGCAGCGCGTTGAAGTGGGTGGCGTACTCGCACTCCCAACCGGCTGCGCGCGCGGCCTGGCCGAGCGTGGCGCGGGAGTAGCGGCGGCAGTGGTGGTTGACCTTGTCGTGGCCGCTCCACAGCCACTGGTAGGCGGGCACCGTTACCAGCAGCGCTCCGCCCGGCGTCAGCACGCGCCGCAGCTCGCGCAGCGCGCCGCGGTCGTCGGGCAGGTGCTCGATCACGTCGAGGCACACCGCGAGGTCGAACGAGTCGGGGGCGAACGGCATCTCCATCACCGAGCCTTCCACGACCTCGCCGACGTGGCGGGCGCGGGCGAGCTCGACGCTGGTCGGCGAGAGCTCCACGCCGGTCACCTCCCCTCGGCGCGCGAGCTCGACCATGTTGCGCCCACTGCCGCAGCCGGCGTCGAGGATCCGCGCACGGGGCGCCACGCCGAGGCGCTCGATCGTGCGCTGGAGCACGCGGCGGCGTCCGCGATACCACCAGTGGCGGTCCTCTGCCCGGTGGGTCTGCAGCTCGTAGTCGCGGTTCACCGAGAGCATCTTTCCTAAAACCCGCCCTCTCCCGCAGTGCGCCGCCGCCCCGCCACTTCCGCGGGCGCCCCCAATCAAACATCTGGCTATGCCTTGACAGAAATCTTGGCATGCCATAAACTAAATCCCAATGGCAGCACGAGAGCACATGCGATCCTCCGCGGTGGAGGACTACTGCAAGGCGATCTTCACGCTGGAATCCCGCGGTGAGGAGCCCGTTTCCACCAACGCGCTGGCGGAGCGGCTGGAGATCACCCCGGGCTCGGTGTCGGCGATGCTGCGCAAGCTGGAGGAGCTCGGGCTGGTCACGCACGTGCCCTACCGTGGGGTGAGACTGACCGACAAGGGCCGCCGCGTGGCGCTCGAGGTGATCCGCCACCACCGGCTGCTGGAGCTGTTCCTCGCGGAGACGTTGCAGATGCCCTGGGATCGGGTGCACGACGAGGCGGAGGTGCTGGAGCACGTGCTCTCCGAGGAGCTCGAGCAGTTGATCGCCGCGAAGTTGGGCGACCCCACGCTTGACCCCCACGGCGACCCGATCCCCAGCGCCGACCTGCAACTGCGCGAGCCCGAGACCCGCAGCCTCGAGACTCTGCAGACGGGCGCGGAAGGGGTGTTCGTGCGCGTCTCCGACAGCGACCCGGAGATGCTCCGCTATCTGTCACAGCGCGGCATCTCTCCCGGCGAGCGCTTCGAGGTGCGCGACCGCCAGCCCTTCGGGGGGCCGCTGTTCGTGAGCTTCGACGGGCGCGAGCACCCGATCGGCGGCCAGCTGGCGCGCGCGATGCGGGTGGAGCTCGACGGCGACCGCGAGGGGGCCACGGCGTGAGGCGTGGGTTTGCCCCCGAGCGCTGGCGGCGGGGTAGGATGACCGAAGCCGGGAGACACTCGCCTTCGGCTCGCATCTCCGTTTCGGCCAGCCCCCACGGCGTACGTGCCAAGTGCAGGCACGCGGACGATCCCCCCACCAAGATCGTCTCCTGCGCAATCCGCAGTGCCGGTCACCGGGGGGTGGGGCGTTGAGCGCGCAGCCCGCCGCCCAGGCGCCTGCCGCGGCGCTCGAACTCGGCCCGAGCGCGCTCGACCGGCTGCTGGCGCGCGGGCGCGTGCGCGCCACGCTGTCGATGCTCGGCCCCGCGTTCGTCGCCGCCGTCGCCTACGTGGACCCCGGCAACTTCGCTACCAACATCCAGGGCGGCGCGCAGTTCGGCTATCTGCTGCTGTGGGTCGTGCTGGTCGCCAACGTGATGGCGATGCTGATCCAGTACCTGTCGGCCAAGCTCGGGGTGATCACCGACCACAACCTGCCCGAGCTGTTTCGCGCCACCTACCCCCGCCCGTTCGCGTGGGGGATGTGGGTGCAGGCCGAGGTGATGGCGATGGCGACCGACATCGCCGAGTTCGTCGGCGCCGCGCTGGGGCTCAACCTGCTGTTCGGCGTGCCGCTGCTCACCGCCGGGCTGATGACCGGCGTGATCGCGTTCGTGATCCTCGCGCTGCAGCGCCGCGGCTTCCGCCGCTTCGAGCTCGCGATCACCGCGCTGCTGGGCGTGATCTTCCTCGGCTTCCTGTACGAGACGCTGCGCATCGGCCCCTCCGCGCGCGCCTCGCTCGGCGGGCTGGTGCCGCACCTGGCGGGCTCCGACAGCCTCTACCTCGCGGTGGGGATCATCGGCGCCACGGTGATGCCGCACGTGATCTACCTGCACTCGGCGCTGACCAACGGGCGCACCCCCGTGCGCAACGACCGTGAGCGCGGGCGCGTGCTGCGCTTCGAGCGCCTCGACGTGATCATCGCGCTCGGGCTCGCCGGGCTGGTCAACATGGCGATGCTCGCGGTCGCCGCCAAGCTCCTGCACAACACCGGCCACTCCGGGGTGAGCACGATCCCCGGGGCGCACGCCGCCTTCGGCCAGCTCGTCGGCGGCGGCGCCGCGCTGGCGTTCTCGGTCGCGCTGCTCGCCTCCGGCGCCTCCTCCTCCTCGGTCGGCACCTACGCCGGCCAGGTCGTGATGAAGGGCTTCGTCGGCCTCAACATCCCGCTGGTGGCGCGTCGCCTCGTCACGATGGCGCCCGCGATCGCCGTGCTCGCCGTCGGCCTCGGCCCCACGCAGGTGCTGGTGTTCAGCCAGGTGATCCTCTCCTTCGGCATCCCCTTCGCACTAATCCCGCTGGTGCTGCTCACCTCGCGCCGCGACATCATGGGCGTGCACGTCAACCGCTTGCACACGACGGTCGCGGCGTTCGGGCTCGCCGGGTTGATCAGCGCGCTGAACGTCTTCCTGATCTACCAGCAGATCTTCTAGCCGCGCCGCCTGGCGGCGTCCTCGGCCGTTCGCTCGCAACCCCCCGCGGCCCAAAGCTTGCGTGCCACGTCGCCCGGGCCGCGCCAACTAATCTGGTCGTAATGTTTCCAATAATCCTAGCCTATGGGCGCTAGGGGGTACACTGCCTGAGCTGGGCAGCCCATAACTACGACCTCTACATAGGAGACCAACTCATGATCAAGCAGAGAACGATGGGACTCGCAGTCGCTATCTGTGCGTTCGGCATCATTACGACGCCGGCGTTTGCTGCATTCCAGTCGTATAAAGACGGAACGCGCGGTAGCGGCGAAATCGTGGAACTCACCCTGGAAGCTGGCGGGGGGACGGTCTCGTGCCAGGCATCCACAGAATCGCAGGGCACCGCGGGGTGGACGATCGAGAACGAAGGCAAACCTGTCACGAAGGGACCGGACATCGCAATCAGTCCCGAAAAATTTGGCGAATGCGACGCCAAGTCGGGTGAACTCAAAGAAGTCAAAGCTGAAGTCAAAGGCTGCGAAGTGGAAACCAAAGACCCCGGTGAAGAAACCAGAGCAACCGGCAAGCTCCTCACGAACTGCATCGTCAAAGTGGGGCCTTGCGAAATCATTGCGCCCGCAAGCGAAAACAAAGAACTCACCGGCACCTACGTCTACTCCAGCGGCGAAAAAGAAGAAAATCTGATTCTGCAGCCGTCGATCAGTGGCGTCACGACTACGACCAAAGGCACATGCCCGGGGATCAAATCCAGCAAAGAAGGAAAAATGTCGGGCGTAACACAGCTGTTGCAGATTTCGCCGGTGGCGAGGGTCGAATATACGATCTCTGTGAATAAATACTTCTACACACCCTCCAACAACACTGGCACGGCTACGATCACACGTAGAGGCTCGTTGGAAAGGCCCAATGGAGTGGACAACGAGGAGCTGCCAAACTTATTCGATGAATATTTTATATTGGAAGAAGCGGCCTACAACATATGCAGAACTACAAAGCTGTATAGTTTTCTAGAATCTTGTAATTTTAATCTAACGTACTCAAAACGTGGCAGTGACCTGATCATCGTCCATGGTCTCACCCAGTACTACTCGGCCATCGAGGTGAGTGGAACCTAGCCTCTCCAGCGCAGCCCGGGCCCGGCGTTCAGCCGCCGGGCCCGGGTGGCATCACTCAGTGGCGGTGGTGATGGTGGTGGTGCCGCCGCGGTTTGCGATGCGGCGTGACCGTGAGGTTCTGGGCGATCACCGTCGAGCGGTGCCCGGCGCTCACCTGCACCACGCTCAGGTGGACCGGCAGAGCGCCGAACTTCGCGAGCAGGCTTTTCCCGGTCGAGTCGAGCTGGATCGAGATCGTGACTTTCTGCCCCGCCGGGATCGTCAGCTTGGAGGAGCCGACTGTCACCTCTTCCGAGCGGGTTCGGGGGTGGCGCCGCGCGGACACCGCCACCAACCTGCCGTGACGGAGCTTCTCGATCGTGGTGATGGTCGATTCGACTTCGCAGGCGGTGCCTGCGGTGCCTTTGCACGTGAGCGTGAACGTCACCTCGCCGTTGTCGCCTTTGGCGGTGCCCACCTGCTTGGCGCGCGGTTCGACCGGTGGCGGCGAAACCGGCGTGTAGGTCACATTCACCGACTTTTCGGTCGTGAGCCCGAGCTGATTGGTCGCGACCGCGGTGATCGTGTTCGCGCCTTTGTTCAGGGCGACGCTCGTGGACCATGCCCCGCCGGTTCCCACACTCACCGCTTTGCCGTCCACGGCCAGCGTCGGCGTTCCCTCGCTGTCCGAGGTGGTCCCGGAGACGGTCACGCTCGAGGTGGCTACGGTTTCGCCGTTCGCAGGCTTGCTAATCGTCAGAGTCGGGCGATAGCTGGCGAGCGCTTCGTTGGCGCGCGTTTCTACTTCGGGGAGCGCGTACGCCTGAATGAAGGCCATCCGCAGGGTAAACGTACCTCCCGCCGGGATCGTGTGCTGGTAGGGCATCTCGAAGCCGTTGTAGCCTTCCTTGGCTTCGGTGCTGCGATAAACCGACAGCTGTTCACTAGGACGGGTGTCGTAGACGATCGCTCCCTGAGGGTGTATCCCGTCTCCGCCGCCGGAGGTCGCTGCGTCCTCTTTGTAGTAGATCGCGCCCGCACCCGAGGGCAGAGTAACCATCTGGCCTTTGGCGGCGGGAGAGAACGTGCTGTCGCCCGGGAACTCGTAAGCGCCACCTGTTTCGCCTTGGTTGACGAGCTCCTGATCGTATAGGGCGTTCAAAGCATGGGCCGTGCCATCAGTCGAGCGCCACGTGTCGGTCATCCATGCCACCTGGTTGGCGTTGCTCGTCTGCCACGTCCGTTCGAGCTGCACGCCTGCTGAGACAAAGCTCGTGCAAGTCGTCGAGGTTGGGGGGAAGACGGTTTCCGGCGCGCACTTTACGATCGGGTCAACCTCGTGGACTGTGACGAGGCCGGTCGCTTCTTCGAAGGACGTGGTGACCGCCACATAAGGGGCGCCCGGGATCGCGATTTTGAGACTCGATTCCAAATAGTGTGCTGTTGCGGGGCTGTAGGCGTTGGCGCCGTCGATCTGCAGCTCGGAGCGGGTCGAGGAACCCGACGGGGGATCGTCTTCTTTATAAAGCGCCGCGTTGCAATCGAACAGATGGTCGCTGCCGCTCAGCGAGACGGGAGCGAATAGCCGCGAGTAGTCCAATCCGCAGTCTCCCACCGACTCTATGTCGTAGTAGCCGGAAAGCGTGTTGGATTCGACTTCGTAATCGTACGGGAGGACTTTGCTTTCCGGGAAAAGTTCGAAGCTGGAACCCACAATGCGAGGACCTTGGAATGGGTCTACTGCTTCTTCGGACGGGTTGCCCGGGGGGTGAGCTTCATTGTCCGCAATCGGCACGGCTCGCAACACACAGGGACCGGTGTGCAACGCTTTTGTTTCGACTTCCACGGAAAACGCGCCTTTGCTTGGAGTCACTTCTTTGGCAACAAGGGTGTTGTCTTCGGCTTTCGGTCCGTAGTAGCAGCGCAGCGCGATGTTCCCGCCGATGGTGGTGGTACCGCTGACTGTGATGGAGGTAGGCGCCGTTTCGTTATACAGCGCGTAAGTCGGACCGGCGGGCGAGGTGATCTGCGATGTTTCAGCCGCGCTGGCCGACGCAATTGGGCCTGCCACGGCAAGCAAGGACAGCGCGCCGATCATTATCGCGGCGTGCCGCAGGGGATTCGGTAGCACTATGAGCCTCCTGGGAGCAGTGGGCATCGATGACCGCCGCTGTGCGCACGGCAGTCTGGCCGCTACGACACAGCAGGATACGAATAGTTGCGGCATGATTTGTAACGATCTGTGGGCGACGGTACCTCGTCGGCCGGTCGAGGCGGTCCGTGGGCGGCTAACATCCGCTGGTCAGCAGCCGGCAAGCGAAGGAAGGGGCACCATGGAGCAACTGCGAGGTCGCACCGCACTGGTAACCGGGGCCTCCGGGGGGCTCGGCGTCCATCTCGCCCGCGGCCTGGCGCGCGAGGGCATGAACGTGGGGCTCGTCGCGCGCCGCGAGCCGGAGCTCGCGGCGCTCGCGGCGGAGTTCGAGAAGCTGGGCGTGCGCGCCGCGGCGCTGCCCACCGACCTCTCCGACCTTGGCCAGATCGATCCGCTGATCGAGCGCGCCGAGGCCGCGCTCGGGCCGGTGGACCTGCTGGTCAACAACGCCGGCGTGGAGATCGGCGCCGCCTTCACGGTCCTCACGCGCGAGGAACTCACCTCGACGGTCGATCTCAACCTCACCGCGCCGCTGCTGCTGACCCACCGCGTGCTGCCGGGGATGCTGGAGCGCGGCCGTGGCCACGTGGTGTTCGTCTCCTCGCTGGCCGGCAAGCTCGGGCCTGCCTACAACGAGCCCTACGCGGCCACCAAGGCCGGGCTGGTCGGGCTCACGCAGTCGCTGCGCGCCGAGTACCTGCACGAGCCGGTCGGCTTCTCGGTGATCTGCCCCGGCTTCATCGCCGGCGACGGCATGTACCAGCGGATGGTCGAAGAAGGCATCAAGTCCAACCGGCTGATGGGCGAGACCACGGTCGAGAAGGTCACCGAGGCGACCGTGCGCGCGATCCGGCGCGATCTGCCGGAGGTGATCGAGACCGGCGCCCCGGTGCGCCCGATGCTCGCGCTCGCCCAGATCGCACCGGGGCTGGTCGAGCGCGTCGCGCCGCGGTTTGGGGCGACCGAGATCTTCCGTCGCACCGCCGTCTTGCGCGGGCGGGGAGGCTAAGCAGGGGTTCTCTGTGCGGGCGTGCGGGGCTTTTGCGGGGTGGCCTGGCTGGAGCTTCACGCGAGTGCCATTCCCGAGTTGCGTACCCCCACCAGCGGCCCCGGAGGGGGGCCGCCCATCCCCCCTTACGAAACCTCGGAGTACGCCGGCTCGCGCTCTGCATGGTCGCGCTCCATCGCGGCATCCTCGTGCGCATGTGCGGAGAGCGTGGGCTCAGGGACGAGCACGGTCAGCGCGACCGCGAGCGCGGCCACGATCAATCCCCCTCCCACCGTGAACGCCAGCTGGTAGCCGCCGGTGAGCGCGCTCGCCTGTGAGGCGCCGCCCGCCAGCAGGTGGCTGGTGCGGGTCGCCGCGAGCGTCGCGACCACCGCCAGCCCCAGCGCGCCGCCGACCTGCACCGTGGTGTTGACGAGGCCCGACGCCAGGCCCGCATCGCTCGGCGTGGCGCCCGACATCGCGAGCTTCATCAGCGCCGGGAACGCGCTGCCGATGCCGGCGCCCATCAGGATCATTGTCGGCAGGATGTCGCTCGCGTAGCTGCCGTGCACCGGCGCGCGCGTGAACAGCGCGAGGCCCACCGCGATCGACACGAGGCCCGGGATCAGCGTGCGCCGCGCGCCGAAGCGCATGATCAGCGGTTCGGAGAGCCGCAGCGACATCGCGCCCATCACGAGCGTCGTCGGCAGGAACGCCAGCCCGATCTGCAGCGCGTCGTAGTGGAGTACCTTCTGCATGTACAGCGCGCCGAGGAAGAACACCGAGAACATCCCCGCTACGGTCAGCGCCTGGATCAGGTTGGCGCCGCTGACGTTGCGCGAGCGGAAGATCCGCAGCGGGATCAGCGGCGTGCGCGCGGTCGCCTCGCGCGCGACGAACGCCACCAGCAGCGCCGCCGCGACCGCGCCGAGCTCCAGGGTTTCGGCCGCGCCCCAGCCGTGTTCAGCGGCCGGCTTGACGATCGTGTAGACGCTCAGCATCAGCGCGCCGGTGATCAGCACCGCCCCGGGGATGTCGGCGCCCTCGCGCAAGCCGACGCCTCTGTCCGCCGCGATCAGCCGCCGCGCGAGCACCGCCGTGGCGATCCCGATCGGCACGTTCACGAAGAAGATCCAGTGCCAGTCGAGCGCCTGCGTGATCACGCCGCCCGCGAGCAGACCGATCGAACCGCCCGCCGAGGCGACGAATGCGTACACGCCGATCGCCTTCGCCTGCTCGTGCGGCTTGGGGAACATCGTCACGATCATCCCCAACCCCACGGCCGAGGTCGCGGCGCCGCCGGCGCCCTGCACGAAGCGCGCGGCGACCAGCATCGTCTGGTCCTGTGCGAGGCCGCACGCCAGCGAGGCGGTCGTGAACACCGCCAGGCCGCCGAGGAACACGCCCCGGCGCGACACCAGGTCACCGAGGCGCCCGGCGAGCAGCAGCAGGCCGCCGAAGGCGATCAGGTAGGCGTTGATCACCCACGCCAGCGTTGACTGCGTGAAGTGAAGCTGGCGCTGGATTGTCGGCAGCGCGACGTTCACGATCGTGCCGTCCAGCACGATCATCAGCACCCCCGCGCACAGCACGTACAGCGCCAGCCACCGCTCCCGATCCTGGTCTCTGTCGGTCATCATGCCGTTGTAGCGCAGCACGATGCGCAGCCCAACCACAGGAGGTTCAAAAATGGCCGAGACCGGCACCAACACACACATCGCCCAGATCGGGACGGTGATCGTCCCTGTCAGCGACCAGGACCAGGCGCTCGAGTTCTACACCGGCAAGCTTGGGTTCGAGAAGCGCGCCGACATCCCGTTCGGCAGGGGCGACCGCTGGGTGGAAGTGGCGCCTCCGGGCGCCTCGACGACGCTCGCGCTGATGCCTCCGCAGGAGGGGGAATCGGTTGGAATCTCCACCCGCGTGGCGTTCTCCAGCCAGGACATCGACGCCGACCACGCCGATCTGGTCGCCCGGGGCGTTGACGTCGACGAGGAGGTGATGCGGATGGGCGACCCCGTCCCGCCGATGTTCTTCTTCCGCGATCAGGACGCCAACCGCTTCTTCATCGTGCAGCGCAGCTGAGGCCGTCGGTGGGCCGCCGCGGCGTCAGTTCGTGGCGGCCCATCCGACCGCGACGCGGGTGCGGCGGCGGTTCTCTCCGCATGGGCTCGACGGCTGGCGTGGGTGCTGTAGGCGGCATTGGCGAGCAGCTCAATTGGCGCCGCGGTGCCAGCGGGCGCCGCCCGCTACCGTGTCGCCCGTGTCGCCCCACATCCAGGTGATCCTTGCCAGCACCCGCCCAGGGCGCTTTGGCGAGAAGCCCGCGGCCTGGCTGATGGATCGCCTCGCCACTCGCACCGACCTGGTGGTGGAGCTGATCGATCTGCGCGACTTCCCGTTGCCGCTGTTCGACCAGCCGGCGCCGCCGGCGCGCACGCTGCGCGACTACCCCAACGAGCAGATCGCCCGCTGGGGGCGCACGATCGACAAGGCCGATGGCTACATCGTCGTCACGCCCGAGTACAACCACGGCTACCCCGCCTCGCTGAAGAACGCGCTCGACTACGTCTTCCCCGAGCTGGGTCGCAAGCCGATCACGTTCGTCGGTTACGGCAACGTTGGAGGCGCGCGTGCGATCGAGCAACTGCGCCTCGTGGCGGTCGAGTTCGAGATGGCCCCCCTGCGCCACGCGATCCACATCCTGCCGGAACTGCTGCTGCCCGCCCGCGACGCCGACCCGTTCATCCCGGATCTGCTCGCCCCGCTCGACAGCCGCCTCGACTCCGCGGCGACCGACCTGGTTTGGTGGGCCGGCACGCTCGCTGGCGCCCGTGCGTCGGGAGCTTGACCGCGACCTGGAGGCTTTGCCGCAAGATACAGACCAGCATCAGCGAAGGCCCACGCTGAAAGGGTTCTCGACGCGCACCCCCGCGTAGTCCTGGCCATCGCTCAGATCCTCGGAGAGGACGATCTCGCAGCCCAGCGCGCGGGCGGCCTCGAGAATCGCGGCATCCCAGTAGGAGATCCCAAATCGCTGCCGTGTGGACATCGCAGCGAGCATCACGCCGACTGTCGTCTCTTGGACTGAGAACCGCCGGAAGGACGCGATGAGCGCAGCGGCCTGCTCGTGCGTCAGGCGATCCGCTCGGGTCTCGCGGGTCGCTTGGACATAGAACTCCTGGAGCACTTGGACAGAGAGACCCACATCTCTGTGAGATAGAAGCTGGCTGGCTCGTGCTGCCTTCTCGCGCTCTTGGGGGTCGCGCGAGATCGCGTAGAGCAGGACGTTGGTGTCAACGAATCGCACGCCCGTGCAACTCCTCGCGATCGAGGCGGTCGCGGGCGCTGAAGCGATCGATCTGGTCATGGATGCGCTGCTGTTGGGACTCGAGCCTCGCGAACTCGGCCTCCCGCTCCGAGAGCGAGTTCAGGTACTCGGCGACGAGCGCGCTGACTGAGCTGCCACGCTCCGCTGCGCGGATCCGTGCGGCCCGGTAGACGTCATCGGGAACGGAGACTGTGATATTTGCCACTGTGCTTCACAGTATCACAGAAACACAGTGAGCCGCTACCGCTCTACCAACGGGCGCACCTCGACCGCGCCGCCCATACGGGCCGCCGGGATCCGCGCGGCCAGCTCGATCGCCGCGTCGAGGTCGTCGGCCTCGAAGAACAGGTAGCCGCCGAGCGCCTCCTTGGTCTCCACGAACGGCCCGTCGGTGGTCAGCGTCCTGCCGTCCTGCACGCGGACGGTGGTTGCCGTGTCGGGCGCCTGCATCTGGACCGGGGCGGGGGTGACGCCGGGGGTTTCGTTGATCGCCTTGTAGTCTGCATACACCGCCTGCTGCTCCTCCTGCGGCAGCCGCGCCCACGCCTCCGGGTCCTGCGGAGTGGGGGTCGTGCCTTGATGAATCAGCAGCATGAACTTCATCGCTTCCTCCTCGGTCGGGATCGTCTCACCTTCGAGACGAACGGGGAGCGGCGAAATCGACAGCCCCGGCGAAGACTCGCGTGGATCGGGCCGGCCCGGCGGGCGGACGGTGGGCTCGACCACACTCTGCAAGGCTTTCCGACGTGTCCGAGCTGACCATCGTCCCCGTTCCAGAGGATCGCTTCGAGGATTTGAAGCCGCTGTGGCGAGCGCTGTACGACCACCAGACCGGGCTGTCGCCGCACCTGCGCGATCGGGAGGTTCCCTTCGAGCGGGCGTGGGAGAGCCGGCGCGACCTGGAGCGGGAGTGGTTTGGAGCCGAGCCGCAGTCGTTCGTGCTCGCCGCCGAGGACGGCGGCGCTCGCTACGTCGGCTATGCCTTCGTGCGGATCCGTTCCGGCGAGGGTTTCGCGGCGTCGTGGAGCGCCTCGCGGCCGCTGGCAGAACTGATCACGCTCGTGGTCGCGCCCGAGGCGCGCGGGCGGGGGGTGGGCTCGAAGCTGCTGGATGCGGTGGAGGCGCGGCTGCGGGAGCTCGGTGTCGAGGACATGGTGATCGGCGTGGTCAGCACCAACACCGAGGCGATCCGCCTCTACGAGCGACGGGGAGCGGTGCCGTTCCTGACGCAGTTCCTCCACCGCGTGCGGGCAACTGAGCACGTGGCTCCCGCCGCGGACGCAGGGGTGAGCGGCGGCGATGCCGGTCAGCTGATCCCACGGCCACCACGATCCCGCCCGCTTTGAGCCCGGTCCGCACCGACATCGCCGGGCCGAGCGGCGTGCCACACTGCGGGGCGATGAGCGACCCCGCGAGGCCCGATCCCGTCCTGACCGGGGGTTGCCTGTGCGGCGGGGTGCGCTTCGAGCTCACCGCTCCGCCCCCCGCCGCGGGCTACTGCCACTGCACGCGCTGCCAGCGCCGCACCGGCACGGGTTCCTCGCTGCAGGCCCGGATCGACGGCCGCACGCTGCGACTGCTGCAGGGCGAGGAGCTGGTGAAGGCATGGCGCCACCCCAATGGAGGTTTTGAGAAGCTTTTCTGCGGCGAGTGCGGAGGGCACCTCTTCAGCCGCAACCCCGACGACCACGCGCAGATGAGCGTGCGCCTGGGCGCCTTCGACGCAGACCCGGGCGTGCGGGCGAGCTGGCGCGCCTACGTCGCCTACGCCGCCCCCTGGGAGCCGATCCCGGACGACGGGCTCGAGCGCTTCGCCGAGGGCAAGCCGTATTCCCGATGAACACGAAACGGAAGGGGGGGGATTCGAACCCCCGGACGACGTTGCCGCCGTCAACGGTTTTCAAGACCGCCGCATTCAACCGCTCTGCCACCCTTCCGGGGCATCCTCGATGAGGTCGCGAACAGATGCTACGACGGCGAGCGTGGGACGTGGGTCCGGCACCGGCCGATTCGAGTCCTGCCGCGCGGCGATCCCAAGCTTTACACTGGTGGCTCGACCTCCAGGAGAGGTGGCCGAGTGGCTGAAGGCACTCGCCTGCTAAGCGAGTATGGGGGTTAAACTCCATCGCGGGTTCGAATCCCGCCCTCTCCGCCATTTGCTCTGATTTCAAACCGTGGCCCCGAAAACCGGGGCTACGGCCGTTTGGGGGCCGGATTCCGCCGGCCTGGCCGGCTTCGCGGGCAGTTTGCGCGCCAGCGGCACGAGTTCGACGCAGAGCGCCGTGGGGGTGGATCTCGATGGCGCCGGAGTCCGACACGAGCAGCATCACGTAGATCGCGAGGTTGATCAGCCGTTTCTCGCCATCAAGCTGAGACAGACGCGGTCGCGGCGCGCTCCGCACCCGGCGCACCCGGCTCGGCGCCCTGCAGCGCGCGGGTCAGCAGCTGCCACAGGAGCGCTCGCTCGCTCGGGTCGAGCGCTCGCAGCACGTCGTCCTCGATCGTTTCCTGTGCGCGCTCGGCGCTCCTCAGCGCTTGGAGTCCTGCGTCGGTCAGCGCCACCAGGTGGCGCCTGCGATCGTCGGGGTCGCGGCGGCGGGCGACGTACCCCAGGTCCTCCAGCTCGTTGAGCAGCAGCACGACGTTGTTGGCGTCCATGCACAGCGCCTCCGCCAGCTCCTGCTGGGGGGCGTTGTCGTGGTCGCGCACGTAGCTGAGCGCCATCAAAAGACGCATGTGCATGCCCAGCAGCTCCTCGCTGCTGCGCCTGTAGACCTGCTTGGCCAGGCGAGTCAGCAACACCATCGAGTTGGGAGGGCTCGAACGGGTGTGGTCGGGCATAACGGCAGGATTATACCACGTCACAGCCATCATCAAGTTTAAAACGATAATAACTACTCCAAGGATGATCCCTGCTATGGTGTCCTCTACGCGCACCCCGGAAGGAGCATTCGATGAGCACCACTGACACCACCTCCACCCAACTCCAGACGCTCGATACGCAGCGGCCGACCGCCGGCGAGGCCGCCACCGGAGAGACGGCCGACCAGCGGGCGGCCGGCAGGCGTGAGCGTCGCCGCTGGATCGCGCTTGCCGTGCTGTGCCTCGGCCAGCTGATGATGGTGCTGGACGCGACGATCGTCAACGTCGCGCTGCCATCGATCCAGCGCGAGCTTCACTTCACGCAGGCCAACCTCACGTGGGTGATCGACGGCTACCTGATCACGTTCGGCGGCTTCCTGCTGCTGGCCGGCAGGTTCGGCGACCTGGTGGGCCGCAAGAAGGTCTTCCTCAGCGGGCTCGTCCTGTTCGTGGTGGCGTCGATCGCGTGCGGGCTGGCCGACAGCCAGGCGATGCTGATCGGCGCTCGCCTGATCCAGGGGATCGGCGGCGCGATTGCCTCCAGCGTGATCCTCGCGATCATCGTCACCGAGTTCCCGGAGCGGGCCGAGCAGGCCAAGGCGATGGGCATGTACGCGTTCGTCTCCGCCGGGGGCGGCTCGATCGGGCTGCTCGCCGGCGGGGCGCTCACGCAGTCGCTGAGCTGGCACTGGATCTTCTTCGTCAACGTCCCGATCGGCGTCGTCGCGCTGGTGCTCGGCTCGATCCTGATCGAGGAGAACGAGGGCATCGGCCTTGCGGGCGGCGTGGACGTTCTCGGGTCGGCCCTGATCACGCTCGCGACGATGTTCGGCGCGTTCGCGATCGTCAAGTCCAGCGACTACGGCCTGCTGTCGGCGCGCACGCTCGGCGCGGGCGGCGCCTCGCTCGCTCTGCTGGGGGCCTTCCTGGCGCTGGAGGCGCGCGTGGCCAACCCGATCATGCCGCTGCGGATCCTGCGCCTGCGCACGCTGATGGGCTCGAGTCTCGTCCGCGGCCTGCTCGTCACGGGCATGTTCTCCGCGTTCTTCCTCGGCGCGCTGTACCTAGAGCGCGTGCTCGGCTACGACGCGATCGACACGGGACTGGCGTTCATGCCGCTGACGATCGCGATCGCGGCCATGTCGATGGGGATCGCGGCGCGCGCGGTCGGGCGTTTCGGTCCCATTCCGACGCTCGCCGCCGGGCTGCTCGGCATCGTCGTCGGCCTCGTGCTGCTGGCCTTCCAGGGTGTTCACGCAAGCTACTTCCCCGGCCTGTTCCTCGCGTTTCTCGTGCTCGGCCTCGGTGCGGGCTCCTCGTTCTTGCCACTGCTGACGCTGGGCATGTCCGATGCGCCCCCGCGCGACGCGGGTCTGGCCTCGGGGATCATCAACGTCTCCGTGCAGACTGTTCGGCGCGATCGGCCTCGCCGCGCTGGGGACGATCGCCACCGACCACACCAAAGCGTTGAGCGCCGCGGGCCAACCCCTGACCAGCGCGCTGACCGGCGGATACCACCTCGCGTACGCGGTCGCTGCCGTGTGCGTCGCGCTCGGGATCCTCGCCGCCTTCCTGATCCTGCGCCCACCGGTGGCCTCGCGGCCCCAGGAGGTCGAAATGGTGACGGACGGAGCGAGCGGCGAGCTGGCGGCACAGGCCGCGTAGCGAACCGGCGGCACAGGCGCGGATGAAGCCGTGCTCGGCGCAGGATGTACGCGCGAGGACGCTTTACGTCCTCGCGTCGGAAACGCGGATAGATATAATCGCCTCCGCTCATTGGCATGGTGTCGATCGTCGAAGAGAGGCGTGAAGGGATGGCCCTTTTCAGGCTGTGGCTCACTTCTCCTCTGCGCTTACGGTCTCGTTGACGGTTGCCAACGTCAACCGCCTCTGGATCGATTCGGGCCTTTTGGGACGCAACCTTGTGGGGCGCCGGGTTGACTCCTCAAACCCATCGGCCCGCCGTTACTTCGAAGAACGACCCTGGGACCTGCTGGTCGTCGAGTCCGCGATCACGAGCGACGGCTTCACAGTTACGGTTGAGCGCTCACGGAGCGCTCAGGCAGGGCTTGACATACCGGCAATACATGCGCTCGTCGCGACTGCGAACGCCGGCCGACGAGCCACAGCCCTTCTGGCAGGACTGGGAGGACACGTCCGACGAGGACGTCAAGCGGGATACGCTCGGGCCAAGCCGCATGCGCGAACTCGAGCGCTTGCGCTAGTGGAGCCGTCCGGAAGTGATGCGGCTCATGCGGCGAGGGCGAGGGGCTGGGGTTCGTGACGAGTGATCTTTTTGATCACGGTATCGAGCTTGGCTCGGGTGAAGGTCCATTGGAAGGGTTGGGCGAGCGTGCGGTAGTGCTGGCCGAAATCCATCAGGTGTCTCGCCAACTCGGGGTGGGTGGCGAAGTCGTTGGGCGTGAGGGCCTTGCGCTGCACGATTGAGAAGTAGATCTCGATTTGGTTCAGCCACGAAGCGTGGACGGGGAGGTGAATCAGCCTCGCGTTCGGGTATGCCTCGGCCATCCGCTTGACCGAGGTCTTGCCGGCGTGGCTGGAGCCGTTGTCCACAACCCAGTAGACGGTGCGCGCTGACCGGTAGGGCTCGATTTGCATCACCTGGTCCACGAGCCGTCCGAACGGGACGATCCCGGTCGTCTGCTCGACCCGGTCGAACAGGTTGGCGTGATGCACGTCCCACGCGGCGAGGTAAGCGAGCGTCCCGCCGCGCAGGTACTCGAACTCGACCATCCCCGGCCGCCCCGGCCCGGGCGGGATCGTCTCGTGGGGGCGGCCGAGCGCTTGCAGTTGGGTCTTCTCATCGGCGCTGATGACGTACTCGTCCGGGCGCAGCCGCTTGCCGTCGAACACGCGGGCGTAGAGGTCCAGCGCGCGGCCAGCCTTCTCGGCGAAATCGGGGTCACGCGGAAAGATCCAGGAGCGTGTCTGCCACGGCTTGATCGCGTCCTCGTGCAACCAGCGCCAGATCGTCGAGGCGGACGCCTCGGTCACGCCACGCTCGATCACGAGGCGGTGCAGCTCAACCCGGGAGAAGCGCGAGAGCGGCAGCTCGTGGGTACGCGGCAGCTCGCAAGCGATCGCCTTGACCTCGGCGACCTGTTCCGGGGGGAAAACGACGCGGCCGACCCGACCGCGCTTGATCCTCAAGCCCATCCAGCCGCTCAGCGCAGAACCGAGATCTTCGCCGAGCAACGCTGTCGGGCGAGCAGTCCAGCCGACCGGCGATATCGATGTCCTGCATCCCCTCCGCCGCATACAGGATCACTCTCGCCCGCTGCACCACACGGAACGGCAGCGTGACCGTACAAGCCCGCCGCTCCAGCTCGACACGCTCCTCCTCAGAGAGTTCGATCACATGCTGGCTGACCCGCGGCACGACACATAATTCCGCGCGCGCACCGCTATCCCTTCCGATAAACCGCAAGACTTGCGGACACGTCTACTAGCGGCCAGGCCAGGTATCCAGGCCATCAACCTGCCTCCGCGCGGCCAGGCTCGCTGGGGGCCAACGCTGGCTTGAGGATCCAGTCGGTCGAAGATCGGGTGACGGCGAGAGCTTGGACTGCTCCCCCGCAGGTTGGGATCCGGCGTGGAGCAGCGTACGTCCCATCCGTCAACCGCTCCATCTCGATGGTCGTGCGCACGACGAAGATCGCCGCGTCGAGGGCATCCTGCATCGTGATAGGTCGATTGACGAAAAACGTCTGACGGCGCAGGTCTCGCGTGATCTCATCCGGGAGCGTTACTCCGGCAGCCTCGAGCCCATCCCAGTCGATCCCCTCAATCATGCGCCTGATGTATGAGGTCTGACCGCGCCAAAGAATGCCTCGTTCGCGCGTGCTGACACCCAGGTGCTCGACCGCTTCCTTGCCAGTCGGCACCGGAAGGCGAATCTGGCGGACATGTCCGATGCCCTCCTCGTCGTAGCCGGCCAGCAGGAATCCGATCGGCCGTTTATCTGGTGGGATCGCCTGTCCGCTGTCCCGGAGGTACCTGGCCAGGCGCTCCCCAAAGAACGTGGCAAGACCTCTGCCAACCGAGTCGATCGGCAGCTCCGCGCCCTTGGTGTGTTGGGCGATGAATTCGACCATGAGCCCATCGATGGTCTGATAGTCGATGAACGC
This sequence comes from uncultured Solirubrobacterales bacterium, assembly GCA_963791485.1. Classification (GTDB taxonomy): domain Bacteria; phylum Actinomycetota; class Thermoleophilia; order Solirubrobacterales; family Solirubrobacteraceae; genus Palsa-744. The sequence continues at coordinate 124,536 of CAWBSO010000001.1, read as the reverse complement.
CGTCCATGGGCAGCCACGCCAACCCCGGGCAGGGGCGTGAACAGCTTCCGCGTATGATCGGAGGCCACCCTGTGATGTTCCGCCGCCAACATAGTCGTACGACTGTCGCTGGCTAGGATGATGCCATCGGGTGAGGCCGCTGCTACTACGATCGTCATGTGAGCATTGACGGCTGGAAGCAGGGAAGTGAGGTCGTCATCCCTGCATCGCGCGCGGAGCGTAGCGGTGATGCAGCATCAATGCATTCCCGTCGGGGTCGGCGAAGAACGCCATGTGGCAGACGCCGGTGTCGAGCGTCTCGGCGTTGAACGTCACCCCGCGCTCCTGTAGCGCCGCGCGCGCGGCCGCGACATCATCGACGTGCAGCGCGATCGGGTTGGGGTTGGCGTGATGCTCGAGTCCCATCGCCTCCGCGTCGTACACGCTGAGGGTCAGGTTGCCGGTCTCGAACTCCGCATACCCGCGCTCCTTGACATACACCGAGCGGGGCAGGCCGACGGTCGAGCCGTAGAACTCGACGGCGGCCTCGAGGTCTTTGGTGGGGCAGCCGACGAAGTCGACGCCGGTGACGAGTTGTGGTGTGGTCATCGTGATGCCTCCTTGGAGTGGATGAGGTTCTGTTCTCAGCATGGTTAGTCAATTCGCGCGCGAGGTCTTCGGCCTGCTTACGGCTCAGGGTGCCGCCGATAACCGCGAGAAAGAGCTCGCGCTCGACCGTGTGGCGATGGCCGGCCCGCCGGCCTGAAGGCTCTTCGACACAGGCATTACTCGCTGGAGGGTAGGGGGCCGCGGCGCTGGGCGTCGCGGCGAAGGTGCGAAGACGTACGCTGAACCTGCGACAAACGGCTGCCCGTGTCGCTGCGCGGCGGGGGGCTGACGTGCTCGATCTCGAGCGGCTCGCGCAGCAGCGGGTTGGCCAGCAGGTAGATCTATCCCACCGCGAGGTAGTTGGCCACGCGCCAGTAGGCGTGCAGCGACTCCAGTTCCTGCACGGAGAGCGGGGCCGGGTGAAACGTCCGTACCGGCATCCCATGAAAGCAGTCGGTAACTTTCACACATGAGCGAGCGGGAGACGGAGCCGGCCGGCGGAGCCGAGGGCGGCGCGGACGCCGACGCAAAGACAATCGGCATCGTCCTCGCCGACGACCACGCGGTCGTGCGCAGCGGGCTGCGGCTGCTGCTCGACGGCGAGCCCGACTTCGAGGTGCTGGCGGAGGCGGCCGACGTCGAGGGCGCGCGGCGCTACGTGCGCGGCCACCACCCGCGGGTGCTGGTGCTCGACCTCAATATGCCCGGCGGCTCCAGCCTGCAGGCGATCCCGGAGATCCGCGCGGAATCGCCCGACACGCAGATCGTGGTGCTGACGATGCAGGGGGAGCCCGCGTTCGCGCGCGAGGCGTTGGGCGCCGGTGCGCTCGGCTACGTGCTTAAGGAGGCCGCCGACGAGGAGCTCGTGGAAGCGGTGCACCGAGCGGCCGTGGGCGAGAGCTACCTCAACCCCCGCCTCGGCGCCCGCATCGCCTCCGAGCCGCCGCCCGGCCCGCCTGACGACCTCTCCGAGCGCGAGGTCGACGTGCTGCGTCTGATCGCGCTCGGCCACACCAACGCCGAGATCGCCGAGCAGCTCTACCTCTCGGTCCGCACCGTCGAGACCCACCGCTCCCACATCCAGCAGAAGCTGCGCCTCTCCACCCGCGCGGAGCTCGTCCACTACGCGATCGAGCGGGGGTTGATCAGCACGGGGGGCACGCCGAGCGGCTAGCCTGTAGGTGCAGGCAACGTCCACGTAGGACACCATGAGCCCCCCGACCAACGCCCCTGCGACCCTAGTCCCCGTTCGCCCGGGTGGGCGGGCTTCCCGTACCCCGACGCGCACGCTGAGCATCGGGATCGACGCGCGCGCCGCGGTCGAGGTGCCGGCCGGCCGTGGGCGCCTCGTACGCGAGCTGCTGCGCGCGCTGGCCGAGCGCGAGGACGAGGGCCGACAACGCTACCTGCTGTACGCGCGCCAACCGTGGCGTGAGCAACCGCTCGACGAGCGTTTTCGGTGGCGCACGATCGACGCGCGCGACCCGTGGTGGCACGTGCGCGCTGCGCAGGCGGCCAACCGCGAGTGCGATGTGTTCCTCTCGACTAACTCCTACCTGACGGGCTGGCTGCTGCGCATCCCCGACGTGCCGATCGTGTATGACCTCGTGCCGTTCGAGCCGGCGCTGTTGCCCAACCGCCGCTCGGCGGTGATCGAGCGCCTCACGCTCGGGCGCTCCGCGCGCCGCGCCGCGGCGCTGTTGGCGATCTCCGAGGCGACCGCGCACGCGCTGGGCGAGCGCTTTCCCGCTACCGCCGGGCGCACGGTCGTCGCCCCGCTCGGCGTGGCGCCCACGCTCAACGGCGGGCTTGACCCAGCCGAGGCGGCGACGCTGCCGCCGCCTGGCTTCGTGCTGGCGGTGGGGACGCTGGAGCCGCGCAAGAACTTACCCCGCCTGGTGGAGGCGTACCGGCGCCTGGACGGCGAGCTGACCGCGCGCCACCGACTCGTCGTGGTGGGCGCCAACGGCTGGCAGACGGGGGAGACGTTGGACGCGCTGCGCTCGCTCGGGGAGCGCTGCACCGTGCTCGGCTACGTCTCCGACGCCGCGCTGGCCGAGCTGTACCGCCGCTGCGCTGTCTTCTGCTACCCCTCCTTGGGCGAGGGCTTCGGCCTGCCGGTGCTGGAGGCGATGGCCGCGGGCGCAGCGGTGCTCACCTCCGATGTCTCCTCATTACCCGAGGTCGGCGGCGACGCCGTCGAGTACGCTGACCCCCTGGACGTGGTCAGTATCGCGGCCGGCCTGCAGCGGGTCCTCGGCGACGAGGCCCGCCGCGCCGAACTCGGCCGCCGCGCGCGCGCGCGAGCGCGGGAGTTCAGCTGGGATGGGTTTGCCGAGCAGGTGCTGGGGGTGCTGGGGGCCGTGGCACTTCAGGATACGCATCCGTAGGTGTATCTGCGTACCCCGCGGGGGGTGCTCTTGCTACGGCGTATCGGCCTTCAACAGCTCCACCTTGCAGCCGAGCCCCTTGACCTTCGGCCAGTCGCCGTCGGCGCATAGGACTGTTTCGATCTCCGGCTGGAGGTCCGCCGTGGCGAGGATCAGCGCATCGGGCATCGACAGCGACTTGCGCTTGCCCCGCAGCGTCGCAGCGCGCGCCGCGACGGGCCGATCGACCGGCAGGAGATCCCTGACCAAGGCGTCGAAGAAGCCGTCCACATTCTCTTTGGGATGACGTCCAAGCGAAACGCCGGTCATGACCTCCGCGTAGCTGATGACCGAGGCCACCAGGGGATGGCTGCCCACGATCTCCTTGAACCTGGCGACGGTTGTCCCGTGGAGGGCATCGTCGGCGTCAAGGAAGCCGGCGATGACCGTCGAGTCGAGCAGGATCAGTCCCACTCTTGGCGGAGCCCGCGCACGGTTCGGCCAAGCTCGCCACCCGTGCTCAGGCAGCCCGCGTACTCATCTACGAGGTCATCCATGCGCGCGATCAAGACACGCCCACGCCCCTGGGCCTTTACCTGCACGACGTCCCCCTCGCGCAACCCAGCCTCGCTGAAGGCCCCGATCGGGATCGTGATCTGATGCTTGCCGGAGACCCGGGAGCGACCCGCACTGCGCCTGCCCCCGCCTCTCGTTTTCTTTACATCTACAGCCATACGTCAAGGATAACGCACGGCACGCGGCGGACTCGCCCGGATCAACGAACGGGTTGCAGCCGAGCAGATCGCGACTCCGGCGTCCGAGATGCTGACGGTGGCTTGTTCGCCCACCATCCATACCACGGTCCTCGGCACGTGGCGGCTCAAGGGATGGTCCATCAATCCGCTCACACCCCCACAGCGCACGGGGACCCACCCCTTGAGTTGGCCGATCAATCCGCTCTGGTCGAGGGGAGTCTGGATCGAGATCGAGCGGCCGTCGATGGTGAGCATGTTCCAGTCGCTGAGCAGGCTCACCACCCGGCCGGCGTGGTCGTAGCGGACGCCGAAGACCTTTGGAGCCGACCCCTGAAAGTCTTTTTCCACCACTTCCGGTCGATACACGCTCATGCCCGCGAACTGTTCCTGAGGGCGGAGTAGCAGCCCCAGCACGACCGACCGGCGCTCGCCGAGGCTGAACAGCCCAAACCCGCGGTCGAGCCGCACGCGTTCCTGCCTCTGAAGGGTCGCGGGCAGCAGCGAAAGCCAGCGTTCAAGGAGGTCTCCCGGGCGACTCACGCATGCAGAGAAGCCCACTTCCATCTGCCGCCCGAGGTAGTCGCCGCGAACCGTGACATCTGACAGTCCGGCAGGGCAGGAGTGACTGCGCCCCGGACCGGCAAGCACCAGTTCCGGTTCCTTGGCGATCGCCACGCAGGCTGCCCGGGCGTGGGGCAGGGTTCCTGACGCGGGGTCGCAGCGGAGGCTATACCTCTCCGAGCCGAAGCCCCCGCGCGGCTCGGAGTAAATGATGCGAAGGTCGATCGCGCGGGCACCGGCAATGCGCGTGACGCGCCGGGCGGGGCCAGCGGCCACGCCGAACCCGAGCATGGCGACCGACAGCAAAGTGAGTGCGACCAGGCTGACGATGCGTCCTCTCATTGTGCTCCAACCTTACCGCCGCACAATCATCAAACGGGCTTGACCACCTCGAACTCCGCCCGCATGTTCATCGTGGGGAAGCGGAAGGCGAGGTACTTCTCGTAGGGTTCGGGGAAGCGGTTCGCGAGCCGGTTCAGGCCGATTGCCCTGAAGGGCAGCCACATGTCGAGGCTCACGTGCACGATGTGAAAGCGGACGTCGGTGTAGTGCGCGAAGCGAGGTTCCGCCAGCGAGCGGATGGCGATGGTGGAGAAGTAGTGACGGTGCGTGGGGTCGCCGTAGGCGAGCACCGAGGAGAAGTGTGGCGTGCGCAGCTGGATCCGCGCGCCGGGGCGGGCGATGCGGTGCAGTTCCTCGAATACCCTGATCGGCTCCCGAACGTGCTCGATCAAGTCTTGCAGCAGGATCTGGTCGAAGCTCGAGTCCTCGATCGGGTAGGGGAACACGTCGAGGTCGTGCACGATGTCCGCATCGGTGGCCGAGGAGATGTCGAGCCCGACGGCGCCGGGCGTCTTCGCCGACCCGCACCCGATGTCGAGGATCGCTCCCGGCCCGGTCGGCAGGAGATCGAACTGGTGGGGGTCCGTCAGTCGTCCCAATAGGCCTCGCACGTCACGCATGCGTTGCACAGTATCGATTGGGTCCATCGGAAGAGTCCCTCGGTCCACGCAAGATGCCGCTTGGCCGATTCAGCGGCCAAGCGCCGGAGCCGGTCCATCTGGAGACCTGCCCAGCCCACCCGAGATCCGTCTCGCTCAGCCCGCTAGCAGCCGGTCGTAGGAATCCGTCAGGCGCTGCGCGGCGGCGGTCGTGGAGTAGCGGTCCACCAGCTCCGCGGGATAGGCCACCCGGGCTCCCGGGGGACGGCTGAGCGGGCCGGCGGCCAGGCTGCGCGCGATCGCCATCCAATCGCCGGGGGACACGATGTCGGCGGGCGCGCCGGCCAGCACCTCGGGGATCGCGCCATTGGTGGTGGAGACGATCGCCAGGCCTGCGGCCATCGCCTCCGCGAGCACCATGCCGAACTGCTCCTCCCAGAACGCGTGGGGCACGTCGAAGAGGTGGTAGGCGGAGGTGGCCGAGGACTGACTGGCGAGCACCATCGCGGAGGCACCGGCGAACACGGCCGGCATCTGTTCGTAGGGGACGCCGCGGATCTCCGCGGCGCCGGCGAGCCCCAGCTCGGCGGCGTGCTCGCGCAGGCGCCGCTCCTCGGGCCCGGAGCCCACGATCAACAGCCGTGGCCGCACGACCTGGCCACCCGGCGGGGTCACGAGTCCGCGGTGCAGCGCGGCGAGTGCCCGCAGCACGTCCTGGTGGCCCTTCTCCCACACGAGCCTCCCGGGGGAGACGATCGTGTGCTCCGCGGGCGGCGGGTCAGGCTGGGGGGCGGCGAAGCGTCCGGTGTCGATGCCCGGGGGGCAGACGGTCATGCGCTCGCGCGCGACACCCTCCAGGCATAGGGCCTGAGCCGCGCGCTCGGTGGCTGGCAGAAAGAGGTCGGTCTCCGCGAGCACCAGCTCGCGGTAGCGGCGGCCGTGGCGGTTGCGATAGGCGGCCATCAGCGGCAGGGTCTCCCAAACGGTCTGCACGAGCTTGAAGCCGTGGCGACGCCGTCGCCTGGCGGCCTCGGCGGCGAACCAGAACGCGAGCTCCTCGGCATGAACGATGTCGGCCGCAGCGAACGCCTCCTCGGCGGACAGGTAGCGGTCCCCGAGCACGCCCGCCCCCACCTCGCCCACCGGCCCTGGGGGCAGCACGTCGCGCAGCGCGCGCGCCCTGACCGCTTGCAGGCCCTCGGGCGTGGCGAACCGGTTAGACCCGGTCAGCAGGTAGGAGACCTCGAAGCGCGCCGGCAACTCCCGCCACGGGCGCAGCTCCCACGGCGTGACTAGATGACCGCGGACGATCAGCACTCGGGGCACGGCAGCGCAGACTATGGGAAATGGCGGGTGCCGGTGGTACCGTGAAAGGGTCCAGGGTCGCGCGTGGTGGGCCGATATCTCCCACCGATGTCAGACGGGCTCGCTTCGCTTCGAGCGCACCGCGCACGCCCGGCGGTAGCCCGCGAGGCTGAGCTCGCCAGTGCGCTGCCAGGCAAAGGCCTGTGCGCGCTCGCGCCCGCGCTCGGCCAATGTGTGGGCAAGCGCGCGGTCCTCCAGCAGCCGGCGCACGGCGGCGTCGATCTCCTCCTGGCGCTCGGGATCAAACGTCAGCGCCGCGTCGCCGGCCACCTCGGTCAGAGCGGGGATCTTCGAGCACGCGACGGGCACGCCCCGCAGCATTCCCTCGATCACCGGCAGCCCGAAGCCCTCGATCAGTGAGGGAAGCACGAGCACGCTGCTTAGCGCGTACAGGCCCTCGAGCTGCTCCTCGGAGACCCAGTCGGGGAAGCGCACCCGGTCTGCGACCCCTAGCTCGCGGGCGAGCGAGCGCAGCTCGTCCTCGTAGGCGGTCGGTGCGCCGGGCAGGACGAGCACAACGTCCCCGTCGATCGCCGCTAGCGCGCGTACGAGCCGGTGCAGGTTCTTGTACGGTCGCTTCTGCGCCACGCACAGCACTACGCGCGCATCCCCGAGCTCCAGCTGGGCGCGCACGACGCCCTCCGCGAGGGGGCGCACGGCGGGCGGGCGAACGCCGAGTGGTGTGACCTCGATCCGCTCGAGCTCGAGTCCCAAGGTCCCCGCGAAGTCGTCCGCCGCGGCGCGTGAGTCCGCGAAGATGCGGTCGGCGCCGTGCACCGCACGGGCGACGCGGCGGCGCATCGTGCGATGCACGCGCGGGCTGACCTCCCATTCCTCGGGACGGTGCAGCCAGATCAGGTCGTGCAGCGAGATCACGCTGGCGACCCCGGGTGTGAATGTTGGCCCGGTGTTCGCCGGGCTGTGCAGCACGTCCAGATGGCGGACCGCGGCGAGCGCTGGAAGGGCGAGGTACTCGGCGGGCACGTGCAGCGGCGGGCCATCGTGCGTCACGGGCACCGTTACCCAGCGCACGTCCTGCGCCCACGGCTCCACGCGCAGGTCGGCGGGGGCGTCGCGGGAGACGAACACGTGCAGCTCGCTCGCCGGCTCGGCCGCGAGCAGCGCACCGGGCAGCTCGCGCGCGTAGCGGCCCACCCCGCCGGCGCGCTCCCCCAGGAAGATCAGGTTGAGGCCGACTCGCACGGAGTCTTCCATCCCCACACCACGCCGTAACCCGGCTGCGTCTCGGCGGCGGTCTCGGTGGTGTAGCCAGCGCGCTCGAGCGCGCGGCGAGCGTCGGCTCCGGGATCGGTGGAGGCGGCGTTGTCGGCGTGGTACTCGAGCATCACAACCGGGACTCGCAGCTCGCCGGCGCGCGGGTCGGCGAGGAGCGCCCACTCCCCTCCCTCGATATCGATCTTCAACAAGTCGAGCCCGTCGAGTAGGGCGAACGTGTCTCGTCCGGCGACGCTCGCGGCGCCGTCGCGCAGCGCGTTGGTGACGCGGCCGTTGGTGGCCTGTCCGACCGTGAAGGCGACGGAGCCGTCCGCGGTCACGGCGGCAGCCTCGATCAGCTCCCAGGACTCCTCCAGGCCGTTGAGCTCGATCTGCGTGCGGTGGCGGAGGATGTTCTGCGGATCGGGCTCGAGCGCGACGACGCGCCTGACGGGGAAGCGTCCGTGCAGCCAGAGTCCCCACATGCCAATGTTCGCCCCGAGGTCGAGCGCGCGCAGCGGATGGCCGAGGCTTTGCAGCGTCGCCAGGGCGCCGGAGGGTGGCTCGTGGGCGTGCTGGTAGAAGGCCTGGTCGAGCGCGTGTACGTCGGGTGTGCTGTGTGCGATCTGCGCCCGCGGGCCGTCTCCGCGAATGCGGTACACGTGCACGGAGCGCGACCCCGTCAACTCACGCAGGGCGAACGCCGGAGATTCGCGCACGGCCCTGCTGCGCAGCACGGCGGCGACCCGGGGCTCGACGCGTGGATGGCGCAGCAGCGAGCGCAGCGGGCGCGGCAAGAAGCGCGACAGGGGTCGAGGGGCTGACTGCGCTGCGGCGTGACTCACTCGCACAGCAGGCTATTACAAGCGGTCGTCAGTGGGATGGGTTTTGGCACGCGTCAAGTAGTCGCCAGCTCGATGGGAATCGGCACGCGCCAAACGGGCCCATGCGCTTCAAGCGGATCCGCATCAGCCGCGCGCGGCGCGACCGGGGCGCGGGAACAGCTCGGTGATCTCCCGGGGCGCGGCGCGGGAGAGGACGATCAGGAGCCCGTACGCCCCGACGGCGAGCAGCGCCCGGACGAGCGAGGGCAGACCACTGTCGAGCGCCAGCACGGTCGCGGGGGCGGCTGCGAGCGCGACCTTGGGGAGGATGCCTAGGTGCGGGCGCAGCTCGGGATGGCCCTGTAAGAGCACCGCGAGCGTGGCGAGCGCGAGTGTCGCCTCCCCGCAGAGGGTGGCAACCGCGGCTCCTCGCGCGCCGTGGGTGGCGGCGAGCGTGAGCGTGAGGACGCAGCTGACAACCAGCGCCGCGGCGTTCGCCACGAGCAGGCCCCCGTAGCGTTTGAGCGAGAGCAGGGCAAAGCTCCAGCCGGCAAGCACGAACGAGGCAATCATCGCTAGGCCCTGGATGCGCAGCACCGCGGCGGCGCCCGCGTATTTGGGGCCGGCGATCACGTGGATGATGAACTGCGCGCCGCCCAGCAGCCCCAGAGCCGCCCCGACGCCGAGGATCAGCGAGACCTCGAAGATGCGCCGGAGGGCATAGGCAAGCCGTTCGCGATCGTCGCGCGCCGCGCGCGCCAGCACGGGCAGCGCGCCCCCCACCAACAGCCCCGGCACTCCGGCGGTCACGATAAAGACCCTGAAGGAGGCCGCGAACAGCCCGCTCTGGTGTTCGCTGGCCACGAGGCTGGTGAGGATCTGGGCGGTGTAAACGTAGATCGTTCCCACGGCGGTGGCCAGTGAGAACGCGACCGTCAGCCGCAACAGCGAGATCCAGCGACGAGGGCGCAGCTCCATGCCCATCGAGATCCGCCCGCGGACGAGGGCGGCGCTGGGCGCCAGTAGCAGCAGGTTGACCAGGAGCGTCACGGCGAGCAGCGGGAGCACGCCGGCGCCGAGCAGCACGAGCGCGACAATCGCGATCACCGACAGCGCCTGGCGAGCGAGTTCGAGCAGCGACAGAGCGCCGAGGCGCAGTTCGGCTGTGAGTGGTATTGAGAAGGTGTGCTGGAGGACGAGTGCAACGGTGGCGAGGCTCGCAGCCAGCGTTCCCGCCAGCAGCGCGTCGCTGTAGCCGACGGCGAGCGCGAAGGCCATGGCGAGCACCACCCCGCCCGTTGTCAGCGTCACACGCAGCCCGAGCAGGTCGCGCATCAGCGCTTCGCGGTCGGCGCCCCCGCGCATCGCGTACTCGCGGGTGCCCAGAGCCGCCATCCCGGCATCGGTTACCACCGCCACGACGCCGACGAGCGACAGCACGGTGGTGTAATGGCCGAAGCCGGCCGGGCCGAGATGGCGGGTGAGCAGGGCGGCCGAGATAACAGACAGCCCCACCACGCCTACGTAGCTGCCGAAGCGCAGGACGCCGCCGCGAATGATCAGCCCGCCGGCGGCGGTGGTGTCAAGGACGTCGGTGGGAGCCCCGGCGTTCCCGGAAGTGTTTGACATTCCCGCCTCGGACGCCGGCGGGTCCGGTTCGCTCAGCGCCGAGCGCGGGGCGCCCTGAGGGCCGCTCATCGCGAGACCGCCTGTGCTCGCGGAGAGTGCTCGACCGTTCCGCGCCGGGCCGCCCACGCTCGGGCGTAGCTCTCGAGCGTCCTGGTTGCGGCGGCCTCCCAGGTGAAGGCGGCCTGGCGCGCGCGTCCGAGCGCGACCAGGCGCGCGGCGAGCTCGCGGTCGGCGAGCAGCTCGTTCAGGGCGCGCGCGATGTCGGGAACGCTGTGGGGATCGAAGTAGAGCGCGGCGTCCCCGGCCACCTCGGGCAGCGCGGAGGCGCGCGCGCAGGCTACGGGAACGCCGCGGCGCATCGCCTCCAGTATGGGCAGTCCGAAGCCCTCGTTGATTGAAGCGAACACAAAGCAGTCGGCGAGTGCATAGAGACCCTCGAGGTCGGCGGCATCGACGTAAGGCGGGAAGGCGACGCTGGCGGCGATCCCTAGCTCGGCGGCGAGTTTGCGCAACTCACGCTCGTGTGAGGTGGGGTTGCCCGGCAGGACCAGCATCGCGTTGGGTCGGCGCTCGAGCACGGCGGGCATCGCGCGGATCAGCCGCACGAGGTTTTTGTTGACCTTCTTGGCGGAGACGGTGAGGATGACGAGTCCGTCGCGGAGCTTCAGGCGTGAGCGCAGCTGCGCCTCGGGCGTGGGGGAGGCGGTCTCGATGACGCCTTGGCCGTGGGGTATCACGTCGATGCGCTCGCGGGGAACCCGCAAGTATTTGACCACATGTTCGGCGGCGGCTTCACTGTGGACGATCACGCGATCCGCGCGGCGGGACACGGGTGGAACGACCACGCGCCACAGGCGTACGGTTCCCGCCTCACCGGGGTCCGGGGCGACGATCCAGGTGACGTCGGCGAGCGTCACGACGTTGACCGCGCGGGTGCGCAGCGGCGCGGTCATGGCAAGGCTGTGCAGCAGATCCACCTGGCGTCCGGCGAGGTGGCCGAGTACGCTGAGCTCGGTCAGGGCCTTGGTGTAGCGTCGTCCCAGGAGGGGATGGGTCACGAGGGGTGCGCCCGCCCAGCCCTGCTCTTCGAGATAGCGTTGCCCGCCAGGGCTGCAGTAGACAAGAAAGCTCGTGCCGGGGGCGAGACGCGCCATTGCGGGGACGAGCTCCCGCAGGTAGGTCTCGATCCCGCCCATGCGGGGCTCAAGGAACACGGCGTTGATCCCCACCCGGCGGGGTCCGGGCTGGTTCATCGGCTATGTCGTCCGCTCGTCGCCAGGATGCCGCTGACACTATCGCTGCCGCCGGGTGGCGTATCTGCCGATGGAGCCATTCTCATCCGAGTGGCGGGCGTCCTGCGGGGGTCCGATCCCCGGCCGTGATAGATTGCCGACAACTGTCTGCGTTTTATTTGTTTCCGACTTTCTGGGATTCTGACTACCGATCTTTGGTACAGTGCCGCCACTGCGCCAAGAAACCGAATTGAGGGGTTCAATGGAACACAAAACGAGCAATGGCGCATCAAGGGAACCAAAACCGGGGAATCTGGCACCAAATGGGCCTCGCGTTGGGCGGGTAACGAAAACGATGTCTGGACGATTGGACCTAGTAGACGTGTCCGCAAGTCTTGCGGTTTATCGGAAGGGATAGCGGTGCGCGCGCGGAATTATGTGTCGTGCCGCGGGTCAGCCAGCATGTGATCGAACTCTCTGAGGAGGAGCGTGTCGAGCTGGAGCGGCGGGCTTGCACGGTCACGCTGCCGTTCCGTGTGGTGCAGCGGGCGAGAGTGATCCTGTATGCGGCGGAGGGGATGCAGGACATCGATATCGCCGGTCGGCTGGACTGCTCGCCCGACAGCGTTGCTCGGCGAAGATCCCGGTTCTGCGCTGAGCGGCTGGATGGGCTTGAGGATCAAGCGCGGTCGGGTCGGCCGCGTCGTTTTCCCCCCGGAACAGGTCGCCGAGGTCAAGGCGATCGCTTGCGAGCTGCCGCGTACCCACGAGCTGCCGCTCTCGCGCTTCTCCCGGGTTGAGCTGCACCGCCTCGTGATCGAGCGTGGCGTGACCGAGGCGTCCGCCTCGACGATCTGGCGCTGGTTGCACGAGGACGCGATCAAGCCGTGGCAGACACGCTCCTGGATCTTTCCGCGTGACCCCGATTTCGCCGAGAAGGCTGGCCGCGCGCTGGACCTCTACGCCCGCGTGTTCGACGGCAAGCGGCTGCGCCCGGACGAGTACGTCATCAGCGCCGATGAGAAGACCCAACTGCAAGCGCTCGGCCGCCCCCACGAGACGATCCCGCCCGGGCCGGGGCGGCCGGGGATGGTCGAGTTCGAGTACCTGCGCGGCGGGACGCTCGCTTACCTCGCCGCGTGGGACGTGCATCACGCCAACCTGTTCGACCGGGTCGAGCAGACGACCGGGATCGTCCCGTTCGGACGGCTCGTGGACCAGGTGATGCAAATCGAGCCCTACCGGTCAGCGCGCACCGTCTACTGGGTTGTGGACAACGGCTCCAGCCACGCCGGCAAGACCTCGGTCAAGCGGATGGCCGAGGCATACCCGAACGCGAGGCTGATTCACCTCCCCGTCCACGCTTCGTGGCTGAACCAAATCGAGATCTACTTCTCAATCGTGCAGCGCAAGGCCCTCACGCCCAACGACTTCGCCACCCACCCCGAGTTGGCGAGACACCTGATGGATTTCGGCCAGCACTACCGCACGCTCGCCCAACCCTTCCAATGGACCTTCACCCGAGCCAAGCTCGATACCGTGATCAAAAAGATCACTCGTCACGAACCCCAGCCCCTCGCCCTCGCCGCATGAGCCGCATCACTTCCGGACGGCTCCACTAGTTGGAATTACCATATAGATGGTACGGGTGACTACGGGCTCATAAAAATCCAGTCGAGCTCCCCTTGGTCGCCGGTCACACCTGGGTATTGGGTCATCGATACTCGCCCCGGTGGTCTGGGGTACGAAAACCCGTTGCACTACATAGTGGCAGGTGACAGTCCGGGACTGTACAACTGCCACACCGGAGGAACCTCGGGAACGCTGTGCGGCGAGGTTCTTTCCACGCATAACACCATCTGCTACGAAGGCGGAGAGGGCTGTCCCGGGGACATGACCGAAGATAGTTTTGGTATCAATGCTGGCGACAGCGGAGGTTCCGTATACGGTAATGACTGGGCATTCGGCGTGGCCGATGCCGGGAGTTCGTCAGGACCCAGCTACTTTGCCGAGCTCGAATCGATCCTGGCCAACGAGGGTGGGCTGAATATCAGCCTGGGTCCCTGAATGAGACTGATGGGGTGCGTGACGTGGGGCAAACATCACGATTGATCGCAGTTTGTTGGCTGGTAGGTATCACCGTGATGAGCGTTGGCCTGTCGGCGGCAGAGTCGGCGACCGATCCCTCCGGGCGGGACCCCGCAATAGCTGCGTTCGTACAGCAGGGTAGTCGGCCGTACGAACTTTTTGTAGCTTACAATTGCAACTCTCCCGTGACTCCCAGCCCTGGCGTTATATATGCGTGCCCGGCGATCTTGAGGACAAGCAACCATCCTCAGGTTCCTCTGGACTTGCCCGGGAGTGCGATGCTGAGGCTCTCGGGGCCCGCCCATATTGTGAGTGTACGATCGGAACCCCGTCCAAACGCTTCTCGCGGCCCTGTCATAAGCTTTCATCAGATCGATGAACGGCACGCAAAGCTGAGGTTTGGCCGAGCGCGCTCTCCTTTCAAGGTTCGCGTCATACTGAAGTTCAATAACAGTCGGGAAAAGGGTGAAGAGGATTTGACCTTTGTTGCTGAGCCCACCGCTGTAGGCAATGGCAATGGTCACGCGCGTGGTTGGGCTCTACCCCCTTTCGACCACCTCCGCATATCGCGAGTCGCTGTCGCATTCTGAGCCGTCCGCGGTGTCATCACACGTCGATGAACGTGGCCGCGACGCCTATCGCCTGGTAGACGCCGCGTGCCCGACGGTCGGCGCTGAGTAGCTTAGCTCCATGCTTGGAGGCGGTCGCGGCTATCAGCGCGTCGTAGAGCGCGCCGCCGCGCACCCCGGCTCTGACGGCACGCTGTAGGGCATCGCGTTGGTCGGCCGCCTCGAGCGTAAGCCAAGGTTGGGGAAAGCCCAGTTCGAGAGCCTCGAGCACTACGGCTGGCGCGATTCGGCGTCCCTCGGGCATACGGCTGAGGGACGAGGTGGTCTCGAAGGCGACATGGGCGGGCAGCCTGACCTCGCCCGCGAGCAGCGCCGTACGAGCGGGCTGGTGAGCCTCGTGCCATGACGCCAGGGAGGCGATCACAACACTGGAGTCGGGGGCTATCACCGCCGGACGCGCTCGATTGCCTCACGCGTCTCGGCGACGCTCATCGGCGCCATCGGCTCGTCAGTGACAATCACTGGCAGTCCATCCCGCTCCTCGACGTGCGCTGGGGTATCGGCCACGGTCAGCTCCAACCTGCCGTCGGCGGCGATCACCTCCAGGTTGGCCGGTCCGTGGAGGCCCAGCTCGTCCCGCAGGCTCTTGGGGATGACGACACGTCCAACCGCATCTATGGCAACACGCATGCCATTAGATTACCAAAGCAAAGCTGCGCGAGACCGCCATGAGGTGCGTCAACTGCGGAGGTCGTCGGGGTAGACATAGCCAGCGCGATGGTAGCCCTCGCTCGTGAGCGCCATCCCACGCTGGAGTTCCGGCAGGCGAACGCCGAGGCCCTGCCGTTTCCGGACGCGTCGTTCGACGCGGTGGTTGCGAACTTCCTCATCCTCCACCTCGGACGACCCGAGAGGGCGACCGCTGAGTTCGCGCGCGTGCTGGTGCCCGGCGGGCGGCTCGCGCTGACAGCGTGGGATGTGCCCGAGCAGGCTCGCTTCCTCGGGGTCTTTCTCGACGCGGTCGCGGCAGCGGGGGCGAGCCCACCCGGGGACCTACCGCGGGGTCCCGACTTCTTCCGCTTCTCGCGTGATGAGGAGTTTGCGGCCCTGCTTCGCGGGGCCGAGCTCGAGAACATCGAGGTGGAGACGATCGCCTTCACGCTTCCGGTCTCCTCCGCGGATCAGCTCTGGGAAGGACTGCTCGCCGGCACGGTGCGCACCTCAGCCCTCATTCTCCGCCAAACGCATGAGACCCAGCGACGGATCCGAGCTGCGTTCGATCGGATTGTCAGCGAGTACCAGACGGACGACGGTGTAGAGCTTCCCGTCTCGGTCAAGCTGGCGGTGGGTGCAAGCCGCTCGGCTGATGAGCAGCATCCAGTCACGCTCAAGCAGGCTCTCGTACTCCAGAAAACACCCCACCTTCGTTGAGAACCAACGCCCCGGCATGTGCCGCTGGCGCTAGCCGCCCACGCTAGTTGGAGCGCAGTTGGACCCCCGCTGTTAGAGACGCCTGCTCCTATGCCCGGCAGGTCGTTTCGCGTCAGTCCCCGGACAGCCCGACAAAACTGTCGGGTCCCGGCGTTTGGAGGCGTAAAGCCAGCTAACGGCCATACCGGACGTATACTGAGAAGCATGCGCTCAGACCTTCCGGCAGTGGCGCGGGACATTGATGTGCCCGAGCGAACCCTGCGACGAGCCGTGCAGCGAGGGACCGTGCGCTGTCGCCGTCCCGGCCTACGACAATTCGAGCTGACGGCCGATGAGCGGGCGTACCTGCGCGAGCACTGGAACACCATCTCCGCGGTCACGGAGGCGCTGAGGACCGAGCGCAACGTTCGCCTGGCGGTGCTCTTTGGCTCGCTGGCGCGCGGGCATGGGGGAGACGACTCGGACGTGGACGTGCTAGTAGCTCTCGCCGAGGAGCGCCCGATGTACCTCTCCTACCTCGCCGCGCGCTTGACGCGAGCGCTCGGGCGCGACGTCGAGGTCCTCTCACTGGCGCACGTGCGCGCATATGACCCGGCGCTCCTCGGCGCGATCATGCGAGACGGACGCCCCTTGGTGGACCGCGAGGGCTCCTGGTCGGCACTCATAGCCAAGCGCCGGGATATCGAGCGCGCTGCGGCGCAGGCACGCGCAGAGCGCCATCGTCGCGCCGCCCAGGCCGTCGCGCAACTGACCGGAGCGTAGGTGAGCCAGAAACGCGACGACGTGCATACCTCGCCCGGCAAGCAGCCTCGCCGCCGCCAGGTGCCCGTCTCCGAGGAGGACCGCGACCGCATTGAGCGACACCTGGAGCGCATGCCGCTGGAGCGCGACGCGCTGCTGCTCGCGATGCGTCAGTTCGGGGCGGATTTCGACCGCGACGCGTGGCAGACGGCATACGAGGCGTTCTCGGCCGAGGAGCACAACCGGGTCGTGCAGATCACGGGCAATTTGCGCGCCCTGGTGGACAACGCTGTTGAGCTGGTGCGCTTCGCGGCGACGCTGACCGGACTGCGCCCCGCCGGGCGCCGACCGAGCGCAAACGCCGACATCGAGGCGCTGCGGGCCGACGGCGCACTGAGCGGCGAGCAGACCTACAAACTCGTGCAGCTCAAGGAGCTCTGCGACAGACTGCGTCACGCCTACGCCTACGTCGACGCCGCCGACGTGCACACCGCGGTGCACGCCCTGCTGAAGCTCCTACCGAGCTTCACAGCCTCCTACGTCCAATGGCTGGCCGAGTACGGCGTCGAACTCAGCTGACGCCCCGGACACCTCATCCCGGCAGCACCCCATCAAAGGGGAAAGTACGCGTCACATGGGAAACTACGGGGTCCAACTACTTTCCAAATGGGAAAGTAGCCCGAGCGGCAACAGCGCTGATGAGCCCCTACCCCTCGAACACCCCCACCACGTTCGAAGCTCCCGCCGCGAACGGGAAGTCGGCTTCCTGTTCGCAGAGGACGCGGAACCGGTAGCGGGCGGGGCCGGGGAGGCGGAAGCGGTAGAGGTAGGCGAAGCGCGCGCCTGCGCGGGTGCGGATCACGTGGAACTCGATCCAGGGGCCGCCGGGGGAGCGGGCCTCGAGCACGAGCTGCTTGCCGCCGGGTGGGATCGGGCCGCCGCGCAGGCGGCCGCTGAAGTGGATCGCGCCGCCGGAGCGGGCCGTGCGCGGGGTGATGTGCAGGCGCAGGGCGGCGGGGATCGTCAGCGTCAGCGTGCGCAGCGCCGCCGGTTGGGCTTCGAGCGGGGTCGCGCGATAGGCGATGCGCAGCGTGCTGGAGGGCAGGTTGCGGGGGAGCGCGAGGCTCCAGTGGCCGGTCGGGCCCGTGCGCGGGGCGGCGAGCAGGGTGGTGGGCGCGCCTCGGTATGCGGGCTGCTCACAGACTTCGAGCTGCGCCCCCGCGATCGGCGCCCCCGGGATCGGCGCCCCGCCGGCCTTGGCTGCGCCGGATGGGCTCCCGCCGGCCGCACTGGACCCGTTCCCCCCGGCCACGCCGGACCCGCTCCCGCCGGCCGGGCCGGTCAGCGTCCCTTCGATCGTGTGCGCGGGGCCGTAGCGGGCCCGCAGGCGCGCGCCCGTGTGGCCCTTCCAGCCCTCGGTGAGGACCGCGCTCTGGTCCGCGCCCTGGCCGCTCGCCGCGGCGCTCGTGCTGCAGGCGGCGGGGGTGTTCGGCAGCTGGTTGGCGACGTCGATCTCGCGGTCGAGCACAGTCGCGGCGTTGCCGGCGGCGTCGGTCACGCTCACGACGAGGTGGTGCTCGCCGTTGGTCAGGGCGGTCGTGTCGAACGGCAGGTCGGCGCTCGCTTCGGCCGGGCAGGGCTGGGTGTAGAGAAACGCCGGCAGCCCGTCGGTGGTGCCGCCGACGTTGTGGCAGCGCCCGCCGTCTTCGTTCAGTACCTCGTGCTGGAGCACCTGGCCGTCGACCTCGACGATCGCTTCGTACACGCCGGAGCCGGGGTCGGTCGCGTGGAAGGCCACGTCGCTGGTGCCGCTCACGGTGGGGTCTTCGGCGAGGCCGCCGCTGACCGCGGAGACGGTCGGGCCCTTGGGTTGGGAGAGGGTTATGTCCGCGGCGAAGAGCTCGACCTCGGCGTCGTAGGTGATTTTGCCTCCTTCGTTGGTTGGGCATGGCTCTTCGTTGATGAAAGCGCCGCAGTACGCACTCAGGGACAAATATGGGCTGTTCAGTGCGTGGCTCGGTGCAATCACCCGATTTTCCGTGGCGAGGGGATAAGCGAGATTGCCTTGGCTGGGACAGCTTTCATCTACGCCTTCTTCTGCGGCGCATTTATCAAAAATGATTGCGTTGTTGCCAAGGTCGGCAACACCGGTCAGCAAGAAGAGGTACGACGCATGTCCGTTGGATCCACCAAGCGTGCTACCTGCGCGCCACATTGTTGCGTCTGCGACTGTCTCGCCTTTGGGCGCGACGAATTGCCACGTGGCTTTATCGGATTCCGAGTCTGCGAGGTGCGCATCGCCAGCGTCGACCGCTGCAATTAGCCCACCCCCAGATTCGCACGTGTTCAAGGTCGGGTCGTAGCTGGGATGTTCCGACGGGCTCCACCCATCCGTCGGCGCGACCTGCCCGGTGGGGGTGCGGCACGAGTACACGTGGTATTCCCCCGCCCACGCGCTCACCGCGAGCACGGCCAGCGCGAGGCCGGTGGCGAGGCCCACTGCGAGGCCCGCGGTGACTGCTCCTCTCAACGTCCCCAACGTCATCCTCCGATATGTCGGTCGGGATCCGGCTATGCCCCCCCTGCGAATTGTTCCACGTCGCCGCGGGGGGGGGGCGCGGAGGCAGATGAGGATGGGAGTGGCTGGGATCGGGGGCGGGGGCGGGGGCCGCTACGCGGCGAAGCGCAGCGGCAGCTCGGCGAGGCCGTAAATGCCGGTGATGCCCTCGAACACCGGCTCGCCCGCGAGCTCCAGGCCCGGCATTCGCGGGGCGAGGAAGGCGAGCGCCTCCTGCAGCTCGACGCGGGCGAGGTTGGCGCCGACGCAGAAGTGCACGCCGGCGCCGAACGTGAGCACGCGCGCGCGGTTGCTAGCCGATCTTCGATCGGTGGCTGCGATGTTGAATTGATCGGGATCCCCGCTCGCCCCCTCACTGCCCGCGCCGTCCCCGCCGTCCCCGGGGAGGTCGCGGTTGCCGGTGAAGGCGCACACCATCACGATCGTGCCGGCCGGGAAGGTGACGTCGCGGAAGGTCAGCTCCTCGGTGAGGATGCGGGCGGTGAAGGGGGTGATCGGCTCGAAGCGCAGCGCCTCCTCGACCGCCTGCGCCGCGAGCTCGGGCCGTTCGCCGAGCAGCTGCCACTGGTCGGGGTGTTCGGCGAGCAGCCGCACGGCGTGCGCGAGCTGGCTCTGGGTGGTGTCGACGCCGCCGATCAGGATGTTCAGCACGAGGTTCACGCACTCCACGTCCGAGAGCCGCTCGCCCTGCTGGCCGAAACGGGGATTCGCGCCGGAGGCGCGTGTCTCCCGGCTTCGGTCGGCGGCGATCAGCAGTGAGATCAGGTCCTCGCCGGGCTGCTCGCGGCGCGCGCGCACCAGGCCCCACGCGTACTCGTAGAACTCCGACACCGCCTGTTCGATCCCGGCTTTCTGCTCGGTCATCGAGATCGCGTCGAACTGGCGCTGGATCCAGTTCGACCAGTGGTGCAGGCGCGGCGCGTCCGCCAGCGGCGCGCCCATCACGTGCGCGATCGCCTGCGAGGGGTACGGCTTGGCGACGTCGCGCACGAACTCGCAGGCGCCGCCGCCGACCTCGCTCCAGATCCCCTCCAGCAGCTCGCGCATCACCGGGCGGTAGCGCTCGACCGCGCGGGGGAGAGAGCTGGGTTGACGAGGCTGCGCAGGCGCGTGTGGTCGGGTCCGTTGATGTGGAGGATGTTGCGACGCATCTCCTCGTACAACGGCCCCTCGCGCACGTCGAAGATCTGCGCGATCGTCATCCCGGGGAAGATCGCCGCGCGTGTGCGCAAGAAGAACTCGACCGCCTCGCGGTCCAGCACCGCGTAGCCGTATGGCCCCGCGGCCAGCCACCCCTCCGCGCGCAGCTCACGCATCGCGGCGTGAAAGCGCTCCCCCCGCAGCGCGGGATCGGTGTAGTCGAGGGTGGGGAGCTCGAGCTCTTCCACGCGCGGCATGCGGCGACGCTACCACGCGCGAACCTCATCGCGCGCGGTGCGTCATCCCTCGTCCCCGTTCCTCCCGCGGCGGTGGATGCGACCCGATCCGCGGGTTGCCCGCCTACCGCGTTGGCGCGTGGCGGGCGGCTCGCTCTATTTCTTCGGGTGGACGATCTGCTTGAGACCCGCTCCGGGAGTGAACTTGGGCGCCTTCGAGGCCTTGATCTTGACTTTCTCCCCGGTGCGCGGGTTGACGCCCTGGCGCGCCGCCCTTTTCACGACGGAGAACTTGCCGAAGCCGGTGATCACGACCTCGTCGCCTTTCTTCAGCGTCTTGCCCACGGTGGCCACAAACGACTCGAGCGCACGCGAGGCGTCGGCTTTGGAGAGACCGCTGTCGTTGGACAGCGCGTCGACGAGCTGCGTCTTGTTCATGAAGGCTTCCTTTCGAATGAGAGGGTGGCGCAGCCGGCCGGAGGCCGGCAAGCGGGGCCCCTCTTGTTTGGATCAAATAACGAGCAAGGCGCGCAGACTAGCGCTAACGGCGGAAAGACCGCTTGCCAGAAAGGATTCGGCGTACCGCGCGAGCCGCGAACGGTGCCCATTCACCCCCCGGCCGCAGCACCGGGGTGGCCTACCGCGCGAGCTTCTTGCCCGGGTTCAGCAGCCCCTTCGGGTCGAACACCCGCTTGATCTCCTCGTGCAGCCGCAGCGCCCCCGCGGGCCACTGCCGGGCGAGCTGGCCGCTCTTGCACCAGCCGACGCCGTGCTCGCCGCTGATCGAGCCGCCGAGCTCGACGGCCAGCGCGAACAGCTCCTCGGTGGCCGCCGTGGCGGCCGCGAGATCGGCTTCGCTGCGCGGATCGACGAGCAGGTTGGCGTGCACGTTGCCGTCGGCCCCGTGGCCCCACGCGCACGAGCGCAGCCCGTGGCGCGCGGCGATCTCCGCGAAGCGCTCAAGCGCCTCGGCGAGTCGCTCGACCGGCACGACCACGTCCTCGCTCACCTTCCCGCCGCGCATCGCGCCCACCGCGCCGGGCACGCGGTCGCGCCATTCCCACAGCGCCGCGCGGTCGGGGCGGCGTAGCTCCAGGGCGCTGCCGCCCAGCACGGCGGCTAGCTCGGCGTGCGCGGCGCGCGCCGCTTCGCGCGTGCCGTCCACCTCGGCGAGCAGCATGAACTCGGCGTGCGCCGGCAGCGGCATCCCGCTGCCCCCGGCCCACGCGCCGGCTGCCATCCGCAACGCGTCGCCGTCGACGAAGTCCAGGGCGGCGGGCACGATCCCCGCGCCGAGCACGTCGAGGATCGCCGCGCAGCCGCGCTCGCGGGTGGCGTGGAAGGCGATCAGCGGCAGCGCGGCCTCGGGCGCTGGCGCCAGCCGCAGGCGCACGGCGGTGACGATCCCCAGCGTCCCCTCCGAGCCGATCAACAGGCTCTTGAGGTCATACCCGGCGACGTCCTTACGGTAGGGGCCGCCGAGCGCGATCACTTCCCCGGGTGCCACCACGACCTCCAGGCCCGTCACCCAGTTGCCGGTCACGCCGTACTTGAAGGCGTGCGGCCCGCCGGCGTTGGTCGCGACGTTGCCGCCGATCTGCGACTGCTCGGAGGCGCCGGGGTCGGGCGGGAAGCAGAGCCCGTTCTCGCGCGCGATCCGCTGCACGTGGCGCGTGCTCACGCCGGCCTCGGGCGTCATCCGCCACAGCGCCGGCTCCAGCTCGCGGACCGCGCGCATCCGCTCCAGCGAGCACACCACGCCGCCGGTGAGCGGTACGGCGCCGCCGGCCAGCCCGGTGCCGCCTCCGCGCGGGATCAGCGGCACGTCGCGCTCGTAGCAGAGCGCCAGCACCGCCGCCACCTCCGCGGTGCTGCCGGGGCGCACCACCAGGTCGGCTTGACCGCTGAGGCCGCGGCTGCGGGTCGCGTCGTGGTTGTATTGGCTCCACTCGCCCACGTGCTCGGCCCCCACCAGCCGCGCGAACTCGGCCTGCAGTGGCGTGGTGTCGGTGAGCGTGCCCACCGTCTCAGCGTAGACCTTGAACCACCAGCGGCGGGGCGGCCGGGACGCGGGACGCGGTTGGGGGATCGGCGCTCTCCAGTAGGTGTTCGAGCTGGCGGCGCATCAGGCGGTAGCCGCTGAACGGGTCGACCGCCGGGTGGCCCAGCGCGAAGTTCGCCTTGCGGTCGCACAGCGCGGTGTTCGCCGGCAGCAGCAGCGTGGAGGGGCCGTCGCGCACGAGTTCCATCTCGCAGCCGAACGCGCGCGCCAGCAGGCGCATCTGCGCGAGGCGGCCGAGGATCGTGGGGCCGGCGGTGTTGATGACGCCCTCGCACTCCTGCGCGATCAGCTCGCACAGGCGCTGGGCGTAGTCCCACGCGTAAGTCGGCGAGCGACGTACGCCCGCCGGCGCCTGCAGCAGCCGCCCGGCGCGCAGCGCGGCCACCCACTGCAGCGGCTGGCCGGAGCGCGTCCACACGTGCCGCACGCGCTCCTGTGCGTCGTCCCCGGAGGGTTCCCGTACGTGCCGCGCGCGCTGTGCGTCGTCAGGGGGAGGGGGAGGGGGGGATGGAGGTTGAGTCCCCACCCCGGGCATCGCCAGATTGACCCCGTACACGTCCGCGGGGCGGGTGATCAGCCAACTCCCGCGCCACTCCTGCACGAGTCGCTCGCGCGCCAGCAGCGAGCGCCCGAGCGCGGTTGTCGGCTGGGTGAGGTCTTCCTCTTCCCAGCACTCTCCGGAGGGGCGCCGGCCGCTGAAGACGAGATCGCAGGAGACCAGCACGTAGCGGGCGCGCACCGCGCGGGCGGCGGCGAGCGTGTTCTCTGCGCCCAGCAGGTCGGCCTCGGCCAACCGCGGCTCGCGCTCCAGGCGCCCCTCGCCGCCGGGCGCGCCGGCATGCACCACCACGTCCGGTTCGAGCTCTTCGGCGAGCGCCACACAGGCGTGGCGGTCGGTCACGTCGAGCTGCGCGGTGCGCGCCCCGAGCAGGCTCACGGGCGTGTCGTGCCAGGTGCCCACCACGCCCCAGCTCTGCTGTGAGGCGGCCGCGGCGAGGTTCGAGCCGATCAGCCCGCTGGCGCCGGTCACGAGCAGCCGCATCGCGGCCCTCCCGCGCAGCCGCTTCGCGCCGTTGCCGGGCAGGCGTATGACCGCCGCCCTAGTGGCGCCCTACCGTCAAGCCCTCTGCCCCGCTCCTCTCCCTGCCAAACCCCGCGGCGCTGCATACCCCTGCCGCGCATCGCACGTCACATTATACACCTATGTACGTCCTTATCAAGGACATATAAAAAATGCCACATATCAAGAAATGTCCAACCTTAGGAGGCCGGCAGGAAGGCGTCGCTGCCGTAGCGCGCAAAGGGAAGCGGCGCCGTGCTGAGGTGGTTGGCGAGCATCCAGCGCGACAGTTCGGCGATGTGCGCCGGCTGGAGCGTTCCGACCGATCGGAGATCGGCCGGAACGCCGCCCGCATCAAACAGCGGCAGGTAGGCGCGCAGCGAGGCGGCGGTCAGCGCGCGCGGCAGCGCGGGGTTCGCGTGCAGCAGCTCCCCGAGCGAGCGGGCCGGATCGCGCAGCGTGTCCTCGTAGCCGCGCACCGTGGCGGCGACGAAGTCGCGCACGAGCGCCGGGTTCGAGCGCGCGAGCGCGCTGCTCGTGAACGCGACCAGCCCGGGGTACTCCGGGCCGCCGTTGCGGTCCAGCCAGAAGGGCGTGATCGGATGGCCTTCCACTTCGAGGCCCACGCCGTCGTCGGGGATGAAGCCGGTGAAGGCCGCGATGCGCCCGGCGAGCAGTGCCTGCGCGCCGTTGAAACCGACGGTCACGACGTGCACCTTCGCCGGGTCGCCGCCCGCGTGACGCACCTCGGTGTCGAGCACCGCGAGATCGGAGGGCACCCCCGTGATCCCGACCGTGTGGCCCTGTAGCTGCGCGGGCGAGCGCAGATGCTCGGAGGCGAGCGCGATCAGTCCACCGACGGGGCGCTGCACGAGCGCCATCACCGCCTCCTCGCCGGCGGCGTGGTCGATCGCGGTGGCGACGTCGCTGCCGTCGGCCAGCCCGAACTGCGCGCGGCCGGCGCTGACGAGGCTGAGCGGTTCGACCGTCGCGCTCGGCGCCACGACCTGCAGCTCGATGTGCTCGCGCCGGTAGTACCCGGCCGCCAGCGCGCGGTAGATCCCGGCGTGCACCGCGTTGGGCGTGAAGTCGAGGATTAACGTCGCCTTGGTCGGCTGGGCCAGGGGAGCGGGGAGCACCACCGCGCTCGCCCCCACCGCGGCTCCGCCGCCATCCCCACCCCTCCTGGGGGCGGTCCCACCCGAGGAGCCGCAGCCGCAGAGCGCAGGCGCCACCGCCGCGATCACGGCGATGAACACTGCCTGGGGCCGGTATCTTGCAGTCATCGTGAAAAGCGCCACCTCCTCTCCACCGCAGGCGGACACGGCGGCCGCGCGCACGCTATCGGGAGAAGCGGTCGAGGAGCTCTACACCGCGGCCGACCTGCCGGTCGGAACCGGGGGGCCGGCGGGCATCCATTCTGCCGAGGATCCGATCGGGCGCCCGGGTGAGTACCCGTTCACGCGCGGGGTGTACGAGTCGATGTACCGGGGGCGGCTGTGGACGATGCGCCAGTTCGCCGGGTTCGGCACCTCCGAGGAGACCAACGCGCGCTTCCACTATCTGCTCGCGCACGGCCAGACTGGGCTCTCCACGGCGTTCGATATGCCTTCGCTGATGGGTCTCGACTCCGACAGCTCGCGCAGCCTCGGGGAGATCGGCCGCGAGGGCGTGGCGGTGGACACCGTGCAGGACATGCGGACGCTGTTCGGGGGGATCGACCTCGGCGAGGTGTCGGTGTCGATGACGATCAACGCCCCCGCGGCGATCATGCTCGCCTTCTATGTGGCCGCGGCCGAAGCAGGCGAGAGCGCTGACGGCGGCGTGTCGGGCGTCGGTCCGGTTCCCGCCGAGCAGCTCGCGGGCACGATCCAGGCGGACATCCTCAAGGAGTACATCGCCCAGAAGGAGTGGTGCTTCCCGATCGACCCGGCGATGCGCCTGTGCGGCGACATGATCGAGTGGTGCACGCGCCGGATGCCGCGCTGGCACCCGATCTCGATCTCCGGCTACCACATCCGCGAGGCCGGGGCCACGGCTCAGCAGGAGCTCGCCTTCACGCTCGCCGACGGCCTCACCTACGTGCGCCAGGCCGTCGAGCGCGGCCTCGACGTCGACGAGTTCGCGCCGCGGCTCTCGTTCTTCTTCAACGCCCAAATCGACCTCTTCGAGGAGGTCGCCAAGTACCGCGCGGCGCGGCGCATCTGGGCGCGGGAGATGCGCGAGACCTTCGGCGCGCAGAACCCGCGCTCGTGGCTGATGCGCTTCCACGCGCAGACCGCCGGCGTCAGCCTGACCGCGCAGCAGCCGCTCAACAACATCGTGCGCACCACGGTCGAGGCGCTCGCGGCGGTGCTGGGCGGCGCGCAGTCGCTGCACACCAACTCCTACGACGAGGCGCTCGCGCTGCCGACCGAGGAGGCGGTCCGCGTGGCGCTGCGCACGCAGCAGGTGATCGCGCACGAGACCGGCGTCGCCAGCACGGCCGACCCGCTCGGTGGCAGCTACTTCGTGGAGGCGATGACCGATCGCATGGAGGCGCGCTGCTACGAGTACTTCGAGAAGATCGAGCAGCTCGGCGGGATGGTCGAGGCCGTCAAGCGCAACTTCCCCCAACGCGAGATCGCCGACGCGGCGTTTGAGCTGCAGCAGGAGATCGACGCTGGCGAGCGGGTGGTGGTCGGCGTCAACAGCCACGTGCTCGAGGACGAGCAGCCGCTGCCGATCCTGCGCATCGACCCCGCCCTCGAACGCAAGCAGCTCGACCGCCTGCAGTCCGCGCGCGCCACGCGCGACGGAGCAGAGGTGGAGCGCACGCTCGCCGCGCTGCGCGAGGCGGCCGCGCAGCCCGATCACAACCTGATGGAGCCGCTGCTTGCCTGCGCCCGCGCCTGCGCGTCTGAGGGGGAGATCGTCGAGTCGCTACAGCAGGTGTTCGGGGACTACACCGAGACGCCGGTGTTCTGAGGGGTGGGGTGAGCCGTCTCTAAAACGGGCCCTATGTAACTTTACAAAGTGAAGTATATGGGTCCCGAAACAAGCATCCAACCCCCACGCACCTACTTTACAAAATGAAGTATGGGGTCTGAAAAGTTGATGCACAACCCCCACGCCTCCACGATCCCAACGTGCTCTTAACTTGACCTTTGCCCGCGCTTAGGGCGCGGTGACATACCTTTGGGGCCGATGCCCGAGCGACGGATCGACAGGCGCACCTTCATCAAGGGGGGAGTGGTGGCCGGCGGGGCGTTGCTCGGCGGCACCGCGATGGCGGCCGTCGCCAAAGAGGTCGCGGAGCCGACGCCGACTACACCGACGGCGCCCCCACGCACCCGACGGCCGCCGCCGCAGCCCACGACGAGCGTGCCCGAGCAGGCGCTCGGGTCCCCGCCGCCGGCCCGCCGTGCGCCGGTGCGCTCCGCGCAGCCGAACATCCTCGTGATCGTGGTCGACCAGCTGCGCACGCCGCAGTGGTTCACCGCCTCGCCGACGCTCGCGCGGATGCTGCCGAACATCTCCCGCCTGCGCCGCGAAGGGGTCTCCTTCGAGCGCCACTACACCGCCTCCAACGACTGCACGCCGGCGCGCTCGACGCTGCTGACCGGCCTCTACACGCACCAAACCGGGTGCATGATCACGGGCGGCTCGACGCTCGACCCGGGCTTCCCGACATGGGGGACGATGCTGCGCGAACAGGGCTACGAGACGTGGTGGTACGGCAAGTGGCACCTCACGCACAAGGACAACAAGTGGACGGTGCTGGCGAACGCGGGGGCGCTCGAGCCCTACGGCTTCGCCGGCGGCACCTACCCCTCGCCCGACGGCGGCCCCGGCCAGGGCTGGCGCGTGGACCCACTGGTCGCCAACCAGTTCGAACAGTGGTTTTCCGAAAACGGCGACTCCGCCCAGCCGTGGTGCACGACCGTGTCGTTCGTCAACCCGCACGACATCGCGTGGTGGCACAAGTGGAGCGAACGGGTCCCCTCGGAGCGCACCGCCCCGGCGCTGGTGCGGGGGCTGCCCCCCAACTACGAGACGCCGGAGATGCTCGAAGCCCAGCACAAGCCGCTGCTGCAGCTCTCCTTCCAGCAGACCGCGGCGGCCTCGTTCGGGCCGGTGCCGTTCACGGGCCCGGGGGCGCTGCCGAAATGGGAGCAGTTCATGGACCTGTACGTGAAGCTGCAGCGCAACGTCGACGAACACATCGGCCAGGTGCTGCGCACGCTCGAAAGCAACCCGCGCGTGGCGGCGAACACCGTCGTGCTGTTCACCTCCGACCACGGCGAGTACGGCGCCTCGCACGGCCTGCGCGGCAAGGGCGGGGGGGCCTACGAGGAGGCGATCCGGGTGCCGCTGATCGTCAAGGACCCGCGCGGCGCGCTCACATCGGCGATCCGCCGGCCGCGCACGCAGCTGACCTCGAGCGTGGACGTGGCGCCGCTGCTGCTGCGGATCGCCAGCGGCTCGGATGCGTGGCGGACGGAGCCGCGCTATGCGCACATCGCCAATCGCGCCGACCTGGCGGCGATCCTCGCCAACCCGGGGGCGCGCGGGCGCCCGTACGTGCTGCACGCGACCGACGAGATCGTGACCGAGTTCGCGACCGAACCGTACGCGGCCGACGCGCCGCTGCACGTGGTGGCGATGCGCACGGCGAACGCGAAGTTCGCTACCTACTCCAACTGGAGCACGGAAGGGATCGAGCCCGAGCAGGAGGGGCAGGAGCGCGAGCTCTACGACTACCGCACGCGCGCGGGACGCCTGGAGCTCGACAACGGCGCCGGCACCAGCCGCCGGGAAGGGCAGCTGATCGGGCAGTACCAACGCGCGCTGCGCGAGGAGCTGCGCGGCCCGCTGCCACGCCAACTGGCCGATGCGCGCGGGCTGGGCCTCGAGAATTACTTCCTCACGGCCAAGAAAGCCGCCCGCGGCGCGGCCGCCGCGAGGCTGCGCCGCGAGGAAGGCGAACACGGGCCGCTGAGCCCGTTCGCGGCCTCAGGGGAGACTCTGCGCGGCGGACGTCCCCAATACCTGCCCCGTCGCTGAGAGCGCCCGCGCGGCGACGTAGGCGCCGGCGGAGGCGCTCACCGCGATCGTCGTCTGAAAGCCGTGGCGGGGCACGGTCGTGAGCGGCGCGAGAGTTTCCGGCGAGCTGCCGGCGAGCACCTGCCACGAGGCGACTTCGGTGGCGCCGTTCCAGCTCGCCTCGACCGTCGCGCCGCCGGCCGCGGCCTGCACGGCGATCGCCGGCGCCGTGGTCGGCTGGCCGCTCCACGGGAAGAGGTAGGTGCGGAAGTCCTGCACGTTCTTGCCGAGCGTGCCGTCGAGCAGCACGTGCCCGGAGGAGTTGAACTCGGTGAAGTTCGGCAACCCCCCGTAGCCGAGCAGCCAGTCGCCGCCGGACAGACTCAGCGTGTCGCCTTGACTGGAGGCCAGCAGCGTTTTGCTCGGGTTGACGAAGCGCTTGACGAGCGCGACGGTGTGCGAAGAGAAGTCGGGGCGCAACAGCAGCCCGCTCGATTCCCTCTGCTTGGGTGGGTCGGAGGCGTTGTTGAACAGCGAGATCAGCCCACCCGGCTGGAATTCGGCGTCGTGCTGCCAGTAGAAGCGCACACCGGGGCCGAGCTTGAAGCTCGAATGCCCGCCGTCGCCGAGCAGCCAGTTGTAGCCGCCCGTGTGCATGTTCACGTCATACAGCGTCCACGTGTTGCGTGAGGAGAGCATCACATTGCCCGGTTCGCCGGGGTTGGAGCCCGCCCCCCCCGGATTGGAGCCCGCTCCCCCCGGCGAGATCGAGTTGATGTGCACGTAATCCCACGGGTATTCCCCGGAGGAGACGTGGTTGAGCGAGTTGCCCAGCGGGATGTGCCCGAGCGCGTGCCACTCCCACATCACCAGGCCGGTCTTGATGTCGACCTCCTCGATGATCGAGTCGAGCAGGATCCCGTGCGCGGAGCCGTGCACCGAGGAGAGGTTCATGTGGATCGGATCGAACGCGTCGATCCAGGCGGTGCCCGCGGGCGTGAGCAGGATCTCGTGCAGGTCGGCGCGGTAGCCGTTGCCGGCGCGCACCGTGGCGATCTGCTGGTAGGAGCTGTTGTAGATCACGTCTTCGCCCTCGCCGAAGCCCACCTTGATGATGCGGCCCTGCCACCACGTCAGCGCCGGCTTGCCTTCGTAGGTCTGGACCTGGAAGTTGGTGGCGGAGTCGTGGGGGGGCAGCGGGTGAAACCACACCAGCGCGCCGTCCTGTTCGGCGATCATCGGCCCGGGGGCGCCGAGGCCCTGGTAGGGGGCGAGGAACAGATCGCCGCCGGCCGCGCCGGCCTGCGCCGGCTTTGTGAGCGTGACGGTCGAAGGGGTCAGTTCGGGCGCCGAGAGGTAGTGCTGCACGGCGTGCGGGTCGCCCGGGTTGAGCGGGAACTGCACCTGGCTGACGCTCGCCTGGTGGGCGATCGTGAAGGTGGTGGTGACCGGCTGATTCGGAGCCCCCGTGCCCGTGCCCGCGAGCGCATGCACGGTGACGCGCTCGCCCGCGACGAACGGCCTGTCGGGTATGAAGCTCTCGCCGGTGCTGGTGGAGTAGGCCTGCAGCCGCCCCGGGTGCGTCCCGCTGCGCGAGCCAACGACGCTTACGTTCGCGACCGTCGTGCCCGCGCCGCCGAGGAAGCTGATCTGGGTGGCGGGCGAGGCGTCGGGGGTCCCCGGCAGCGGCGAGACCGTGACGGGGTTGGCGGCCGCCGCGGCGACCGACGCCTCATCCCCGAGCGCGATCGACGCGGAGGTCGCGCTCCCGCCGCAGGAGCTGAGCGCGACGGCGAGCAGCGCCGCGAGGAGCGCTGCGAGCAGCATCGCTGGGAGCGCCGTTGGGAGCACCGCCGGAAGCGCCTCCGGGAGGGCCTCCGGAAGCGCCGCGATGGGGTCGTTTCGTTGCATCGGCGTATGGAACCTTAACGTGGGATAGGCTGGAAGCTCCTTGAGAACCGCGCCGAAACATGCGGAGGGGTCGTGGGCACCCGTGCGGGTGTGGGCGCGCGGTGGGCGCAAGCCTGCCCGCAGGGCGCATGGGCACCACCGCTGGCTGCGCCGCGGGCTGGTGCTCGGGGGCATCGCGGTGCTCGCCACGAGCGCCGGCGCGCTCGCGTTTGGCGGCAAGCGGATCATGGCCGAGGAGGCCGCCTTCCGCGGGCCGGCGGCGCCGCAGTGCGCGCCCACCACGTTGAACCGCAGCGACCTACTGCCCGGCACGCAGCTGCGGGTCTCGCCGCTGCCGGACTCCCTGGACGCCACGCCGCACACCCAGATCAGCCTGCTGGGGGTTCCCGCCAAGCAGCTCAAGCAGATCACCGTCAGCGGGTCGGCCACCGGCGTGCACCCGGGCCGCCTGGCCGCCTACTCCCAGGGCGACGGCGCCAGCTTCCTGCCCGCCGCGCCCTTCCAGCCCGGGGAAGTCGTCACGGTGCGCGGCCAGCTGCTCGCGCACGGGCACTGGGAGCCGTTCGCCTTCCACTTCACGATCTCCGTGCCCGACCCGATCCCCAACCAGCCACCGGGCAAAGAGCCCGAAGGGACGGCCGCCGACGTGCAGCACTACCACTCGGCGCCCAGCCTCAACGCGCCCGCGATCCAGGTCGACACCGGCGCCAGCTCGAGCGCCGCGGAATACATCTTCAGCGCGCCCTACTCCGGCCCCGGCGGGGACGGCCCGATGATCACCGAAAGCAACGGTCAGCTGGTGTGGTTCGATCCGCTCCCCAAGGGCACCTACTCGACCAACCTGCAGGTGCAGAGCTTCGAAGGCCAGCCGGTGCTGACGTGGTGGCAGGGGTACATCCCCCCGCAGGGCTTCGGCGAGGGCGAAGAGGTGATCGCCAACAGCTCCTACAAGCAGATCCTGCACGTCCACGCCGGCAACGGCCTGACGGCCGACCTCCACGACTTCCACCTTGAGGCCAACGACACCGCGCTGCTGACCGCGTTCAACCCGATCCACTGCAACCTCACCGCCATCCACGGACCCCAGGACGGGGCGGTCAACGACAGCCTCTTCCAGGAAATCGACCTGCGCACCGGCCTCGTGCGCCGCCAGTGGGACAGCGTCGACCACGTGTCGCTGGCAAGCTCCTACTCCACGCCCTACGGCGCCAGTGACGAATGGCCGTTCGACTATTTCCACGCCAACTCGCTCGACCCCGAGCCCGGCGGGGAGATGCTGATCTCCGCGCGCAACACGTGGGCGCTGTATCAGGTCAACGAAGAAACCGGCCAGGTGCAGGCGGAGGCAGGCGGCAAGCACAGCACGATCAAGATGGGCTCGGGCACGCTGACCGCCTTCCAGCACGACGCCACGCTGCTGCCCAACGGCCTGATCTCCGTGTTTGACAACGGCGGCGTGCCGATCGTGCACCCGCAGTCGCGCGGGATCCTCGTGGCGCTCAACCAGAAGACCGGCACCGAGACGCTGGTGTCCGAGTTCGAGCACCCCGGCACCGCGCTAAAGGCGGGCAGTCAGGGCAACGTGCAGCTGCTGCCGAGCGGCAACCTGTTCATCGGCTGGGGGGCCGAACCGTGGTTCTCGGAATTCAGCCCCTCCGGCCAGCTGCTGTACGACGCGCACATGCCCTCCGGCGACGAGTCCTACCGCGCCTACCGCTTCCCCTGGACCGGCACCCCCGCGGGCGCGCCGGTCCTCGCCGCCAGCGCAAGCGGCTCCTCGGGGCCGGTGACGGTGTACGCGAGCTGGAACGGCGCGACCGAGATCGCCTCCTGGCGGGTGCTCGGTGGGTCCTCCTCCAAGCAGCTCGCCCCGGTGGCCAGCGGCGCGCGCAGCGGCTTTGAGACGGCGATCGCCACGCCCGGCCCCGAGGCGTACGTGCAGGTGCAGGCGCTCAACGCCGCGGGCGCGGTGCTCGGCACCTCGCCCGCGATCAAGGGGTGACCTCCAGCGGGAACGCCACCGAGCTGGCGGCGCTGGGGAGGGAGATCGAAGCCTGCCGGCGCTGCCCGCGGCTGGTCGCCTGGCGTGAGCAGGTGGCGCGCGAGCGTCGCGCGGCGTTCGCGCACGAGCGCTACGCCGCGCACCCCGTGGCGGGCTTTGGCGACCCCGCCGCGCGGGTGTTGATCCTGGGACTCGCCCCCGCGGCTCACGGCGGCAACCGCACGGGGCGGATCTTCACCGGAGACCGCTCGGGCGACTTCCTGTTCGCCGCGCTGTGGCGTGCCGGCTTCGCCAACCAGCCCACCTCGACCCACCGCGAGGACGGGCTGCGCGTGCGGGATGCATGGATCACCGCCGCAGTGCGCTGCGCGCCGCCGGCCAACCGCCCCGACACCGCCGAGCGCGACGCCTGCCTGCCGTGGAGCGCCGCCGAGCTCGAGCTGCTGCCCGGCATTCGCGTGGCCCTCTGCCTGGGGGCGTTCGCGTGGGACGCCGCGCTGCGTCTGCGGGCGGGTGCCGCGGGCGAGCGCCTGCCGCGACCGCGTCCCCGCTTCAGCCACGGCGCCGAGCACCCCGGGGAGCCGTTTGCGCTGCTCGGCTGCTTTCACCCCAGCCAGCAGAACACCTTCACCGGCAGGCTCACCGCGCCGATGATCGACGCCGTGCTGCACCGCGCGCGGGCGCTGGCGGGGCTCTCGGGGTGAAGTAGGGCCGGTCTTCGGTAGTGGGTCAGTTTGGAGTAGAAAGCGTGTATAGCCATTGCAATGGGGCGGGGGTGTTAACAAAAAATTTGAAAGCCGTGCGCAATTGCTATCGGGTTCTGAATTTTTTATAACAACCCAAGCCCCGCCATCTGTCGAATCCCTCGTAGCCGCATCAAGCGCGTGTGTGCGACCTACGATGCTTGGAGGGATGGAGATTTGTCCGCGCCAGCCCCGTACGCGCCGGCCGCTGGCCGTGGCGTTGCTGAGCGCCCTGGTGGCGCTGGTGCTCGGCGCCGCCGCCTGCCCCGCGGGCGCCGCCGAACCGGGGGTCGTGCTGGCCGACAGCTTCAGCCCCCACGTCGGCGATCTCAAGGCGCTCGGGACCCACTGGGTGCGCGTGTTCGCCACCTGGCCCGACCTCGAGCCCGCCCCCGGCGACTACTCCCCCAGCTGGATCGCCAACTACGAACGGCTCTTCCGCGAACTGCCCCCCGGCACGAAAGTGATCGTCGACGTCGTCGGCACCCCGCAGTGGGAGACCGGCTCCTCCGACGAACACACGCCCCCCGCCAACCCCGAGGATTACGCCGCCTTCGTTGGTGGTCTCGCGCAGCGCTTCGGCCCGCGCGTGGCCGCGTACGAGCTGTGGAACGAGGAGGACTCTCCCAGCTGGTGGGTGGGCGCCCCCGACCCCGCCGCCTACGCCGCGCTGCTCAAGGCCTCCTACCCCGTGATCAAGGCCGCCGAACCTAACGCCACCGTGCTCGTCGGCGGGCTCACCGGCAACGACTACCCGTTCCTCGAAGCGCTCTACCAGAACGGCGCCAAGGGTAACTTCGACGCCGTCGCCGTGCACACCGACACCGCCTGCAACATCGCCTCGCCCTACAGCTTCCTGCGCGAAAACGACGGGCACATGATCCCCGACTCGTTCCTCGCCTACCGCGAAGTGCACAACGTGATGCTCGCCAACGGCGACGACAAGCCGATCTGGATGACCGAGCTCTCCTGGCGCACCACCTCCGCGGAGTGCGAAGAAGGATTCTGGGCCGGGCGCAAGGCGCAGGGCGTCACCGAACAGCAGCAGGCCACCTATCTCAGCCAGGCCTACCACTGCCTCGCGCAGGACCCCTACGTACAGGTCGCGATCTGGTTCCCCCTCCAGGACCAGGGCGCCGACGTCTCCGGCCTGCTGCGCGCCAACGGCTCCCGCAAGCCCTCGTTCGCCGCCATGCAGGCCTACACCCACCACGGCGATCAGCTCTCAGAACCCTGCGGGTCCTTCTCCGGGCCGAGCATCGACGTCTCCGCGCCCGCCGACCACACCTCCTACTCGGGCACGCTGCCGATCAGCGTCTCCGCCCGCGACCCACAGGGCGTCGGGCGCATCACGCTCGAGATCAACGGCAAGCTGATTCGCAACTACACCAACCAGGCGTTTCCCCGCACGCTCGCCGGGGCGCTGCACTGGCACGGCGCCGCGCACATCCGCGGCGGCCGCAACGTCCTCACGTTCATCGCGGTCGACAAGCTGCGCAACACGACCGAGCGCAGCGTCGTCATCTATCACCAGCTTCCCCGCCGGCGCCACCACCACTGACCCGTCCGCCCGCCGAGAGGTGGCAAACTTCACGCAATGCCCGCCGATCGTCCGCGGCCGTCTCTGCGCGAGCGCACCAATGGCTACACCGTCACCCCCCGCCAGTTCCTGGCGCTGGCGTACCTCGCGCTCGGCGCCCTCACGCTGATTGTGCTCACCGGCGCCGCCGTGCGGCTGACCGGCTCCGGCCTCGGCTGCCCGACCTGGCCGAAGTGCTACGGCAACCTCTACCCGCCGCTGAAGACGCACGCGCTGATCGAGTTCTCCAACCGCCTGATCACGGCGCCGGTGTGCCTCGCCGCCGGCCTCGCCTGGGTCGGCGCGCTGCGCCGCCGCCCCTACCGCCGCGATCTCGTGTGGCTCGCGGCGCTGCTCCCCCTCGGCGTGGTCTGTCAGGCCGTGCTCGGCGGGCTCACCGTGCGCGGCAAGCTCGACTACGGCTGGGTGATGGGCCACTTCGCGCTCTCGATGCTGATCCTCGTGGCTGCCTCCGCGCTCGCCTGGCGGGCTGGTCACGAGCCCGACCGAAGCCGGGAGACACGCGCCTCTGGCGCTGGCCGATTCGGGGATGCGAGCGAAGCGAGCGTCGCCCTAATCGGTCCCCGTTTCGGCCAGCACCCCCATGGCCGCGACCGCACGCTGGTGTGGTCGGCCCGCGCGCTCGTCGCGCTCGGCGCGTTGACGATCTTTGCCGGCACCGCCGCGACCGCCGCCGGGCCGCACGCCGGGGGCAATCCCGGGGAACACATCAACCGCCTCGACTTCGACGGGCGCGGCACGATGGACTTCGTGATCCACCGCCACGCCGAGATCGCGCTCGCGTTCGGCGTGCTCGCGCTGTTCGTGTGGTGGCTGGCGCGGCGCCGCTGCACCGACCCACTGCTGCAGCGCTGCACCACCGCACTCTGCGTCCTGCTCGCCCTGCAGGGCGCGGTCGGCCTCGACCAGTACGAGACCCATCTTCCCACCGAGTTGGTGTGGGTCCACGTCGTCCTCGCCTGCGGCTGTTGGCTGGCCGCGCTGTGGACCGCCTACGCCGCCGGGCGCCTCTCCGAGCCCCTCCCGGAACGCTTGGAGGCGCCGCGGGAGCAGCGCGAAGTACCACCGCCCGTGCGCGTCTCGGCCTGAATCGGCGAGTATCTGTCCCGACGGGGCGCTAATCTGCCCGCTTTAAGCAATCACACCCCACAAGGGAGGAAGTGCCAAACATGACCAAGAACGATCTGGCCGATAAGGTCGCGGAGCGCACCGGACTGGCCCCCAGCCAGGCTCGCCAGGCGCTGGACGCGACGATCGAGACCGTCTCCGATGAGCTGGCCGCCGGCGGCGAGGTCGCCCTCGCCGGCTTCGGGAAGTTCAGCGTAAGCCACCGCGCCGCCCGGCAGGGACGTAACCCCGCCACCGGCGCCACGATTAGCATCGCCGCGAGCAAGGCGGCAAAGTTCTCCGCCGCGAGCGCGCTGAAGAGCCGCCTCAACTGAATCTGAACCGAGCACCGCTGGACAGCGACCGGCTTCCCACTCGCCACGAGATCCGCCGGCGGCGCGCGCTCGCCGTCGGGGGCCTTTTTGCTGTGCTTGCCGCGGTAGTCGCTGTGGTGACGCTTGCCGCGGGCGGCTCCTCCACGCCCTCCGCCGGCACGTCGGTTCACGTCCGTGCGGCCGGCGGGGGAGGTCGTGCTGGGCAGGGAGGCGGGTCGGTCGCGGCGGGGGTGGGTGCTCGCAGGCGCGTGGGCGATGGCGCCCGCGGGACCGAGGCGGTGCCGATCCTCATGTACCACGTCATCAATCCCGCGCCCGCGGGGGCGCCGTTTCCCGGGCTGTACGTGCCAGCCGAAGAGTTCGCCGAACAGATGCAGGCGCTCGCCCGCGCGGGCTTTCACGCGGTCACGCTCGACCAGTTGTGGGCCAACTGGAAGGAAGGCGCGCCGCTGCCGGCGGGCCGGCCGATCGTGCTCACCTTCGACAACGGCTACCAGTCCCAGTACACCAACGCCCTGCCGGTCCTGCGTCGGGTCGGCTGGGAGGGGGTCGAGAACCTGCAGCTCACCGGCCTGCCCCCCTCCCAGGGCGGGCTCTCCCCCGCACAGGTGCGCGGTCTGAGCGCGGCCGGCTGGGAGCTCGACACGCAGGGCTTCAGCCACGCCGACCTCACCACCCTCGACCCCTCCGAGCTGCACTACCAGGTCGCCGTCGCCCGCAGCGAAGTGGAGCGCCTCTACCACGTGCCCGTGAACTGGTTCTGCTACCCCTCCGGCCAGTACAACGCCACGGTGATCGCCGCTGTGCAGGCCGCCGGCTACCGCGGCTCCACCACCGTCGTCCCGGGCTGGGCCCGGCCCGGCGGGGACCCCGACCGGCTGCCGCGGCTGCGCGTGCTGGGCGGCACCACGGGGGCGCAGCTGCTCAGCGAGCTGGCTGGGATCCGCGACGACGCGCCCCCGCCGCCGTCCTACGAAACGAGCTGAGGGGCACCCCCTGGGTAACGATCGATAGGATGCCGCGCATGGCATCCGTACCTGGCTGGGGCTCCTGGACCTTCGAGCCGCTCGTGATCATCGCGCTGGTGCTCGCGGCGGTGCTGTACGCCCGCGCCTACCGTCGCGCCGCCGCTCGTTCCGACGCGATCGGCGCCGGCCACTGGGTGCCCTACGGAGCCGGGCTGGTGGTGGTGGCGATCGCGCTGCTCTCGCCGCTGGACCCGATCGGCGACGGGTACCTGCTCTCCGCGCACATGGCCCAGCACGTGCTGCTCTCCGACATCGCCCCCGCGCTGCTCGTGCTCGGGCTGCGCTGCCCGCTGCTGCCGCTCGGCCTCTCCCGCCGGGCGCTGCTCGCCGTGGCCCCCGGCGGCGGGCGCTTCGGGCGCGTGCTCGCGTTGCTGACCTCGCCGTGGGTGGCGATCCCGCTATGGGCGCTCACCACGTGGGTGTGGGCGATCCCCAGCGTGTTCGACTACGCCACCGAACACTCCGCCGTGCACGCGTTCGAGCACGCCACCCTCTTCTACACCGGCCTCGCGCTGTGGTGGTTGATCGTCGACCCCCTGCCGCGCGCGCGCCTGCGCCCCGGCGGGCAGCGGCTCGCACTGCTCGGCTTCTCGCGCCTTGCCAGCGCGGCGGTCTGCCTGCCGCTGACGTGGCTGGCGAAGCCGGAGTACCAGCTCTACATCCACGCCCCCCGCGCGTTCGGTCTGTCGGCGATCAACGACCAGCACCTCGCCGGTGCCGGCATGTGCTTCATGGAGTTCCTCGTCTTCGGCATCGCCTTCGCCGCGGTCTTCATCAGCATGCTCGGCCGCAGCGATGCGAGCGACGCGGCCGCCGAACGCGCGTCGGCGACCTCCTCCTGAGGCTTTTTCAGGGACGGGTGTACGTGGCGTATGTCGTCGCGGAGGCCAGCTCGCTGTGGCTGTAGTCGTGCTCGGCGACCGCCGCGATGAAGCCGGTGGAGAGCGGGATCGTTTTGCTGAGCGCCCACAGCACGAGTTCGATTGAGGCGGGCTTGCCCTTCGGCGGGCAGATGCCGCCGTAGGTCGCCTTGCCGGAGCCGTTGAGGCCCACGACCGCCCCCGCGGGCAGCTGGCCGGCGGAGATCCCGGAGAGGCTCGGGTCGATGCCGGCCACGACCCAGCGGATCCCGCCCGCGGACCCGTCGGAGCTGTCGTCGATGATGAACAGGACGAGCTCCTTCGTGTGGGCGGGCAGGTGCTGCCACTGCAGCGGCGGCGAGACGTTGGCCCCGTCGCAGGTGTACTGCGCGGGGATCGTGCCGTTGCGTTCGAAGGCGGGGCTGCTGATGGCCATCGCCCCGGGGGTCGAGGGCAGCTCGCCGCTCGCGTTGGAGCTCGCGCTGGTCGACGCTGCGTGCGAGGACGAGGACGAGGAGGACGTGGCCGACGATGAGGAGCTGCTCGCAGCCGGCGGGGAGCCTTTGTACTCCTTGCAGTCTTCCATCACGTACCCGGCCCGGCAGCTCGTTCGCGCGCGCCAGCGGGCGTCGAAGCTTTGCTGGAAGTCGCTCAGCAGCAGGCGGGGTTCGGTGGACGCGGTCTTGCCGGCCGTCACATGCTGGGCGATCTTCGACTCGAGCAGTTCGGCCTTGATGCGCGTCAGCAGGTCGGCTTCGGTCTCGTCGATCGAGGCGAGGTAGCGCTTGAGCCGCGAGGTCTTGGGGAACTGCTTGGCCGTAACCTGGTGCAGTCGCTGGCGCACTTCCGCTGCGCTCACACCGATCCCGAGGTGGGCCGCTTCGGCGAGCACCCACTGCGAGGTGATCAGGAAGCCGAGCACCTGGTCCTTGAGCGCTGCACGCGCCGCCTTGCTGTGGGCCTTGGAGTGGCTCAGCGCGGCTGTCACCGAGGTCCAGTGCGCAAAGTACGTCTTTGTGATTGGCGTCCCTTCCACCGTCGCTACCACGTCGGCGGCCGAGGTCTGCGCCACCGACGCGCTACCGGCCTGGCCCGCGGCGGTGACCACGGTGGTCGTCGTCTTCGTAGCGCCCCCACAGCCCGTGAGCGCGGCAAGCCCTATCAGCGCGGCAAGCGCCGCAGGCGCAACAGCTCTACTCCTCATACGTGGAATGCAATCAGGTTTTCGCCTACCGTGTTGCACCTCAGCAGCAAAGTCCTAACGCTACAGTCCTCAGCCGCAGCCAGTATTTGCTCCGCAGCTCGAGCACGTGTAGCAGGAGCCCGTGCGCTGCATCATGCCTCCGCACTGGCTGCACGCTGGGCCGAGGTCGAGGCCCTGCAGCCGTGCCGGCACGACCGGCGGGGTGTCGGTGAACGCGCTTGTGGGCGCGCTCGTCCCCCCGTTGGCGCCCGGCACCATCGATCCCCGCCCACCCACGGCGCCGGTGTGGCCGCCCGCGCCGGGGCCGGCGGTGTCGGAGGCGATCACCGACTGGGCGGCCTCCTGGGCGGCCTTGCGAGCGCGGACCTCGGGGGTGAGGATGCCGAGCTCCTCCTGGGCGTCGGTGTCCAGGAAGCGCGAGGCCAGCCAGCGCATGATGTAGTCCGGCATCGATTTGGCGAAGGGGATCTCCGGGTTGCCGGTGATGCCCTCGGGCTCGAAGCGCATGTAGCTGAACTTCTGCACCAGCGTCTCCAACGGCACCCCGTACTGCAGCGCGATCGAGATCGCCGTGGCGAACGAGTTCATCATGCCCCGCAGCGTCGAGCCCTCCTTGCCGATGTCGGTGAGGAAGATCTCGCCCACGCTGCCGTCCTCGTACATGCCCGCGGTGATGTACCCCTCGTGGCCGCCGATCGAGAACTTGTGCGTGATCGACTGGCGCTCGCGCGGCATCCGCTTGCGCCGGGGGCCCACCTCGGCGAGCGCCTTCGCGACGGCTTGCTCAACGATCGCGTCCACATCGACCTTCTCGGCTGGCTCGCCCTGCTGCGCGTCGGTGCGCAGCGCCTGGGCGGTCTTCGAGCCGTCGCGGTAGATCGCCAGCGCCTTGATCCCGAGCCGCCACGCTTCGGTGTAAGCGTCCTGGATGTCCTCCACGGTCGCGCTCTGCGGGAGGTTGACCGTCTTTGAGATCGCCCCCGAGATGAACGGCTGCACCGCGCCCATCATCTTCAGGTGGCCCATGTGCGAGATCGCGCGCTCGCCTACGGCCACGTCGAACACCGGCAGGTGCTCCTCCCGCAGGCCGGGGGCGCCCACGATTGTGCTGTGCTCGGCGAGGTGGGCCTCGATCTGCTCGATCTGCGGCTCGGAGTAGCCGAGCGTGGCTAGCGCCAGCGGGACGGTGCGGTTGACGATCGTCATCTGCCCGCCGCCCACCAGCTCCTTGAACTTGACCAGCGAGAAGTCCGGCTCCACCCCCGTGGTGTCGCAGTCCATCAGGAACGAGATCGTGCCTGTCGGCGCCAGCACGGTGGCCTGCGCGTTGCGGTAGCCGAGGCGCTCGCCGAGCTCCACCGCCTCATCCCACGAGCGCCGCGCGGCTGTGAGCAGCCCCTGGTCGGCGCAGGTCCCCGCGGGGATCGCGTGGGCGGCGTCGCGGTGCATGCGCATCACGGTGTTGTGCTCCTCACGGTTCTCCGCGTAGCGCTCGTACGGTCCGAGCGCGCCCGCGACCTCGGCCGAGCGGCGGTAGGCGCGGCCGGTCATCAGCGCCGTGATCGCCGCCGCCGTGCCCCTGCCGCGCTCGGAGTCATAGGGCATCCCGTCCGCCATCAGGTAGGCCCCGAGGTTGGCGTAGCCGAGGCCGAGCTGGCGGAAGGCGCGGGCGTTGACGGCGATCTCCTCGGTCGGGTAGCTGGAGGGCCCGACCACGATCTCTTGGGCCAGCAGCATCACGTCGACCGTGTGCTCGAAGGACTCCACGTCCAGCGTGCTGGCCGAAACGGGGATGCCGGCCGAAGGCCGGTGTCCCCCGGCTTCGGCAGGGCGGCGGAAGCGCATCAGGTTGAGCGACGCCAGGTTGCAGGCGGAGTCGTCCACGTGCATGTACTCGCTGCACGGGTTCGACGCGTTGATGCGTCCAGAGCGCGGGCAGGTGTGCCAGCGGTTGATCGTCGTGTCGTACTGCACTCCGGGGTCCGCGCAGCGCCACGCCGCCTGCGCGATCTCGCGCATCAGCTCGCGTGCGGGTACCGGCTCCCCGACGGGCTCGCCGGTGACGCGCGAGGTCAGGCGCCACTCGCGATCCTCGGCGGCCGCCCGCATGAACTCGTCGGTGACGCGCACCGAGTTGTTGGCGTTCTGGTACTGGATCGAGAAGAAGCCCTCGCCGTCGATCGACATGTCGAAGCCCGCGTCCCGCAGCGCCTGCGCCTTGTCCTCCTCGTGGGCCTTGCACCAGATGAACTCTTTGATGTTGGGGTGGTCGACGTCGAGCACGACCATCTTCGCCGCGCGGCGGGTCTTGCCGCCGGACTTGATCGTCCCCGCCCACGAGTCGGCGCCGCGCATGAACGACACCGGTCCCGAGGCCGTGCCGCCCTTCGCCAGCGGCTCCATCGAGCCGCGGATGTTCGACAGGTTGATCCCCGAGCCGGAGCCCCCACGGAAGATCATGCCCTCCTTGGTGTTCCAGTCGAGGATCGACTCCATCGTGTCCTTCACGGAGAGGATGAAGCAGGCGCTGCACTGGGGGTTCTCCTCGAAGCCCACGTTGAACCACACCGGCGAGTTAAACGCCGCCAGCTGGTGCAGCAGGATGTGCGTGAGCTCGGCCTCGAACGCCTCGCCGTCGGCGTCGGTCGCGAAGTAGCCGCGCTCACGCCCCCACCCCGCGATCGTGCCCGCGACGCGCGCGATCATCTGCTTGACCGAGTGCTCGCGCGCCGGGTGCTCGAGCTGCCCCCTGAAGTACTTCTGCGCGACGATGTTGGTCGCGTTCTGCGACCAGCTCTTGGGGAACTCCACCCCGCGCTGCTCGAACGCCACGCGATCGCCGTGGCCGATGCGCGCATCCCGCAGCTCCCACTCGACCACCTCGAAGGGGTGCGTCCCGGGGGACGTAAAAAGACGCTCGATCGACAGCGCCTGCCCGGGCGTCGTCTCCTCGATGGTGGGGTGGGACATCGTGTTCATAGCGGCCTCGCTCCTTCTTCTCGGGGCTGAGCAGCATCCCGCTCGGGCCGGACGGAAAAAGGCGGGGAGTCCCTTGAATTTTAGGAGGCTCAGCGGCCCAGTCTGGCCCAGTCTGAGAATTCCTCCCAAACGCCCGACAGGCGCCAGCTCGCCTCCGCGATGCAGTGGCGCAGCGAGACCCTCCAGCGGGGCTCGTACGCCCGCCAGCGCGCCGCCGCCCACACCAGGCACACGACGATCAGCAGCGCCGCCAGCGCCACCGCCACGATCGCGCCGCTGGAGAGCTTCGTCGTGGATGCGGCTTTCACGACGGGCGCGGTTTTCGTGGTCAGCGTGACCACCAGCAGCAGGCTGTGAGCGGGGATGGCTCCGAACGGCATGAGCCCAATGCTAGACGTGTCGCACCTGGCTCAGAGCAGATCCTCGATCGCCGCCAACGCGTCGCCCAGAACTCGATCTGGGGGCCGCTCGGCATCGAGCAGCGAGATCCGCCGCGGCTCGGCGCGCGCGAGGTCTCTGTAGGCCGCGTCGATCCGCGCGAAGAACTCCTCCCCCTCCAACTCCAACCTGTCCGGGTTGAGGGCACGGATCTTCTGACGCTCGCGCCCAGCCTCCGGGGAGATGCACAGGAGCAGCGTGCGGTCGGGCTCCAGACCACCGGTGGCGAAGCGGTTGATCGCGCGGACCTGCTCCACCCCCAGATCCCGGCCGGCGCCCTGGTAGGCGAGCGAGGAGTCCACGAAGCGGTCCAGCAGCACCAGCGCGCCCGCTTGGAGCAGTGGAAGCAGGCGCTCCTGCACCAGCTGGGCGCGGGCCGCTGCGTACAGCAATGCCTCGGCGCGCGCGCTCACCGTGAGGGCGGGATCCTTCACCAGCTTGCGGATGCGCTCGGAGAGGTGCACACCACCGGGCTCGCGCAGCAGCTCGACCTGACGACCGTCTGCTCCGCTCCCCCCGCGCGCGGCGATCTCCCGCGCGAGCGCTTCCGCGAGCGTGGTCTTGCCGGCGCCGTCCAGCCCCTCGATCGTGATCAGCGTGCCCCGCGGCATCGCCCGGGACGGTATCGCCTCCACGCCTCTACGATGAGCCGCGTGAGCCTGCCCGGCCTCGACGACCATCCGCACGCCCAGGCGGTGCTGCTGCCCGCGCTGGAGCTCCTCGAAGGCGAGGAGACCCGCGCGGACGGACGGTGGGGCGGCCGGGGCGGGCGGGGTCCGACTCACGCGTACCTCTTCCACGGCCCCGCCG
The DNA here is from genome assembly GCA_963791485.1 of uncultured Solirubrobacterales bacterium. Lineage (GTDB taxonomy): Bacteria > Actinomycetota > Thermoleophilia > Solirubrobacterales > Solirubrobacteraceae > Palsa-744. Next base: position 81,110 of record CAWBSO010000001.1, on the reverse strand, counting down.
GCGTCGGCAAGCGCACCGTGGCGCGCGCGTTCGCGGCCGCGCTGCTCGCCGCGGGAGCGCCCGCTCCCGATGAGGTGCGTGGGCGCGTGGCGCGCGGGGCGCACCCGGATCTGACGTGGGTGACGCCCTCGGGCGCGGGGGAAATGCTGGTGGGGGACATCGACCAGGCGGTGGTCGCCGCCGCGGCCCGCACGCCGTTTGAGTCGCGCCGGCGGGTGTTCGTGCTCCAGGACGCGCACACGCTCAACGACCAGGCCGCCAACCGCCTGCTAAAGACGCTCGAGGAGCCCCCCCCGTTCGCGCACTTCATCCTGCTCGCCCCTACCCCGCGCGAGCTGCTCCCCACGGTCGCCTCGCGCTGCCAGCAGGTGCGCTTCGACCCGCTGGCGCCCGCGCGCATCGAGAAGCGGCTGAGGCTCCTCGCGGCGCCCCCTGGCGAGCAGCGCCCCACCGCGGCACCCGGCGAGGAGCTCCCGGTGGAGCCGGCCACCGTTGAGGAGGGCACGACCGCGGACGCCACGCTCGCAGCCTGCGCACGCCTGGGGCTCGGCGACGCCAGCCTCGCCGGCCGGCTGGCGGGGGAGTGGGGCGCCCGTACGCGTGCGCGCGTCGAGGGGTTCGTGCGCGGCGCGGTGAGCGGCGATACCGCCGGGCGTCCGTGGCTGGAGCTGCTGCAGGCGGCCCGCGACGCCGGGACGAGCGCCGGCGAGGAGCTGGCGGCGCGCGTGGCGGGCGAACTCGAGATGCTGCCCGCCAAGGAGCGCAAACGCCACGAGCGCGAAGCCGTCGAGGCCCAGCGCCGCGCCGAGCGCCGCGCGCGCGGCGGCGCGCTCGATCTCGCCCTGCGCCTCGCCCAGCTGTGGCTGCGCGACATGTGGTGCGTGGCGGAGGGCGCGGGTGAGGCGGTGTACGCGCTCGATCGCCGCCCCGAGCTGGAGCGCGACGCCGCGGGACGCTCCCCGCGCGGCTGCGCGAAGCGGTGGAGCTAGTGCGCGACACGCGCCTGCGGCTGGAGCTCAACGTCTCCGAGGAGCTCGCCCTGGAGGCGCTCGCCTACCGGCTGCAGGCGCTGCTGGCCGATCAGGCGAGTGCATCTGCTCGTCGATCGGCGGTGAGGCCGTTCTAAAGGCGGGCCGCGAGTGGACCGATGTCCAGGTGTGGTCTTCGAACGCGATCCGACCGCCCGCGCGCCCGGCCAGTACACCCGCTCGCTAGTGCAGCGACTGCGGATGCGCACGCTGCTGACGCTGGGGGCGCTGGCGGCGGCGACGACCGTGATGGGACGGCGCTTCGGCTGGCAGGACCCGCGCTTCCTGGGGGCGGAGGTGGGGCTGCTGCTGGCGATCTTCGCAATCTCGCGGTGGGTGCTGCCGCTGGTGGATCGCCACGACCGGGGAGCTCGAGGCGAAGAGCACGTCGGGCGGCTGCTCGAGGGCCTGCCGGAGCGGGGGTGGTACGTGGTGCACGACGCGAGCTTCGGGCGGGGTAACGTCGACCACATCCTGATCGGCCCGGGAGGGGTGTTCACCGTGGAGACCAAGAGCCATCCGGGCCCGATCAGGGTGGGGCGCCTGCACGGCTCGGTGCTCGGCCAGGCGCAGGCGCAGCGCAAGGCGGTGGAGGGGATCGTCGCCGAGCACGTGGAACCACTGGTGGTGTTCAGCCGCGCGTGGGTGGACCGGCCGCTGAGCCGGCGCAAGGGCGTGCGCGTGGTGCCGGCGCGGATGTTGCGCGGCTACGTGGAGCGCCAGCCGCAGCGGTTGGACGAGCAGGCGGTGGAACACGCGCACGCGCGGCTGGCGCGGGCGCTGGCGCTAGCGCAGTCGCATGAATCCACGCGTCCCGCGCGCCTGCGCCGGCGCCTCGTCGAAGGGCGGCCGGCGCCGCGATAGTCTCTTGGAGATGGCGAGCGCAGCGAGCACCCTGCCGGCAATCGAGCAGCCAAGGAGCACGTCGCTGCCTCCGGGACCGCGGTGGCCGGCGCTGGCGCAGACCGTGGCGTGGGCGGTGTCGCTGCCGTGGATGCTCGACCGCTGCGGCGAGCGCTACGGGGAGGCGTTCACGATGCGCTTTTTCCCCAGCGGCCGGCGGATCGTCGTGGTGAGCGGGGCGGAGATGGTCAAGCAGGTGTTCACGGCCCCGCCGGACGTGGCGCCCTCGGCGGCGGGAAGCTCGCCGATCGCCGCGGTGATGGGGCCGAGCTCGGTGCTGACGCTCACCGGCCCCGAGCACATCCGCCAGCGGCGGCTGCTGCTGCCGCCGTTCCACGGCGAGCGGATGAAGGAGTACGAGGAGACGATCGTGCAGGCGACGCGGCGCGACATGGCGCAGTGGCCGACGGGAGCGCCGATGGCGCTGCAGGAGCGCACGCGCGCGATCACGCTGGAGGTGATCCTGCGCGCGGTGTTCGGGGTGGAGGCGGAGCGGATGGAGGAGCTGCGCGAGGCGGTGGGGGCGCTGTTCGCGCCGCTGACGCTGCCGATGCTGCTGCGCCTGGCGCTCAGCCGCCCGACGCTCGAGCGTCCGAAGGGCGGGTTCGGGCGGGCGCTGGACCGCCTCGACGAGGTGATCTACGCGGAGCTCGTGCGTCGCCGCGCGCAGCGGGATCTCGGCGAGCGCACCGACATCCTCTCGCTGCTGATGGAGGCGCACGACGAGCAGGGCGTGGCGATGAGCGACGCGGAACTGCGCGACGAGCTGGTGACGCTGCTGCTGGCTGGCCACGAGACGACCGCGACCTCCGTGGCGTGGGCGATCGAGCGGCTGGTGCGCCACCCCGACAAGTTGGCGCGCCTGACCGCGGAGATCGACGCGGGCGAGAGCGACGAGTACATGCAGGCCGTCGTCCACGAGACGATGCGCGTGCGCCCCGTGGTGCCGATGGTGGTGAGGGTCCTCGAGCAGCCGCTGCGCGTGGGCGGGCACGAGCTGCCGAAGGGCACCCGTGTGGCGCCGTCGATCTGGCTGACCAACCGCGACCCGCGGGCGTACGAGCAGCCGCGGGAGTTCCGCCCCGAGCGCTTCCTCGGACAGCAGCCAGAGACATTTGCGTGGATCCCGTTCGGCGGCGGCATCAGGCGCTGCATCGGGGCGTCGTTCGCGCTGCTGGAGATGAAGCTGATGCTGCGCACGATGCTTGTCGAGCTCGAGCCGTCGCTGCCGCACGAGACGCGGCGGCGACGCCTGCCGATTCCCGCCCGGTGGGGCGGCGAGCAGGGCGAGCGCGTCCGCCGGCGCGCGATCACGCTGGTGCCGGGCGCCGGTACGCGCGTGGTGTGGCGCAGGCGCGCCTAGAGGCCGGCGAGCCGGGCCTCTTTGTTCAGTCAGGGTTGAGAGGGGGACCCCCACAAGGGGGGTCGGGGAGATGGGTTGCGGTGTGGAGGGCTCGCGGCGAGCGTACCGGCCGGAGCGGGCGGTACGGTCGGAAACAAAATCAGCCACGTGATTCAGGAGTCCAATCCTTGCTGTTCATCGGAATCTCTTTTATAGGCCCAGTTCCAGTCTGCTGACGAGCGCTGTCGCCCTCTCGCGACCCTGACGAACCTTGGACGGCTCCAAAGGCTCTTGCTAAACCACCTCGGGCAGAGATACCGGCCTCGGGACGCTCCACGCAAAGCCCAAAGGACGCCCAGGGTCAATTACGACGAGAAGGAGCATACGAGATGCACACGGATCGAGTACCGCTCGCGCTGGCCGCGCTGCTCGCGGTGTTCGCGTTCGGCGCCGTCGCGGCAGCGCCGGCGCGGGCCGAAGAAGCGCCGTTCTGGACGGTGCCGAAAACTGAAGGCAGCAAAGAAACCCATAGGCTCGCGGCGGGCGAAACGCGCTTCATCACCGCGAAATCATATAAAGAAACCGGCTTCACAGGTGGCGGCGTGACGACCCATTGTCCGACGGTGACGCTCAAAGAAGGCGTGCTCTTAGGCTCGAACGCTGGTGAACCCGGAACGGACATCGAGGTCGTCGAATTCTCAGGAGGCTGCACCCAGACAGGCAACGGCGCGTCGTGTAAAGTGGCCGAACCGATTGTGACGAAACCGGTCAGGTCGGAGTTGGTGGAGTCTGAAAAAGGAGAAAAAGGGTCGCTTCTGATGGAGTTCTTCCCGAATAAAGGCGCCGCGTTCACCACAATAGAATTCACCGGCACCTGCCTAGTTAAAGCAATAAAAGTGGAAGGTTCGATGGCCGCTGAAGTCTATACCGACCCGAACAACGGTAGCCTCGGGGAATTAGTCAAATTACCGAATACCGGGAAACAGGGGACGTCATGGCTGTTCAACTTCCCTGCGACACCGATCAAAAAAGTCTGGTTAATCAAAAGCGGCGTTGGCGCAGAAGCAAGCGTCGAACTGCTTGCCAATACTGAACCGGCGGCGTTTACGGGCACTGTTTTAGTATTACTGGCGAATAAAAAATGCGAATCGGTTGAAGAAGAGTGGAGCCCGTTACCGTGAACTAGGTCGATTGGAAGCTGGGAGCAGAAACGTGCAGGCCCCAGGACGCCTCTACGCGAGAACGAACGGCGCCCAGGGTCAATTACAACGAGAAGGAGCAGACGAGATGCACACAAATCGAGTAGGGCTCGCGCTGGCCGCGCTGCTCGCGGTGTTCGCGTTTGGCGCCGTCGCGGCAGCGCCGGCGGAGGCCGAAGAAGCGCCGTTCTGGACGGTGCCGAAGGCCGAAGGCAGCAAAGAAACCAAGCGGCTCGCGGCGGGCGAAACGCGCTACGTCACCATAAAATCATATAAAACCTTCAGTGCCTCTAGCGGTGGCATCACCGGCACGTGCCCCGCGATAAAACTCAAAGAAGGGGTGCTCTTAGGTTCAAACGCAGGTGAACCCGGTACGGCCGAGGGGGTCCTCGAAATCGAAGGGGGCTGCACCCAGACAGGCAACGGCACAGGGTGTAAAGTCGTTGAACCAATCGTATCAAAACCAGCCAAGGCGGAGTTGGTGGAGGACGTGGAAGCAAACAAAGAACACAAAGCACTCGGGGTTGAGTTCTTCCCGGTCAAAGGTGCTGCATTTTTGACACTGAAATTCACCGGCACCTGCACAATAAATGAGATCACAGTGGAAGGCTCCGTTGTCGCCGAAGTCTACACTGACCCAAACAACGGGAGCCTCGGAGAACTCGTCAAATTACCAAATACTGGGAAACAGGGGACGTCGTGGCTGGGAAATTTCCCGGGAAAACCGATCGAAAAGGTCTGGTTAATCAAAGGCGGCTCTGGCGCAGAAGCAAGCGTGGGCCTGACAGCCAATACCGAATCGGCTACACTGGCGGGCACGGCGTTAGCGTCACTAGCGAATAGCAAACGTGAATCTGTTGAAGAAGAGTGGAGTCCGTTACCGTAGGGTTGGGTTGGATTGATGCGCGTGTGGGGTTTGGGCTCTGGTCTGGGCCCCACGCGCGCCGCTCCTCTGGCCGCTCGGAGATTTGTGATGTGGGTGGGTGCGGGTGCGGGTGGGCGGGTTTGGCGGGTGCGTGGTGGGCGCCGTGTGCGGACCCGCTGCCGTACCGGCCGCAGCGAGAGCTACGGTCTGGGGATGGATGAGATCTTGGAGGCGATCGAAACGGCGCGGCGGGCGCTCGAGAAGCGCCCGGGCGACCCGCTGGCGTGCGCCCGCGCGCGCGGGGTGCTGAGCCAGGCGCGGGAGCAGTGGGGCACGCTCGATGCCGAGCAGCGCGCGGAGCTGAACGGCGTGGCGGGCAGCCTCAGGGAGCTGGTGGACGCCCAGCCGCAGGACGCCGCCCCGCCGCCGGCGCCCGAGGAGCTGCTGCGACGCTTCGGCCTCGCGACGTTCCGCGCGGGCCAGCGCGAGGCGGTGGCGGCGGCGCTCGCGGGACGGGACACGCTCGTGGTGATGCCGACCGGCGCGGGGAAGTCCCTCTGCTACCAGCTTCCCGCCCTGGCGGGGAGAGGTCTTGTGGTCGTCGTCAGCCCGCTGATCGCGCTGATGGCCGACCAGTGGAAGCGTCTGGAGCAGACGGGCGTGAAGGCGGTGATGCTGGCGTCGGGGATGAAGGAGGGTCACAACGCCCGCGCGCTGCTGGATATCGAGTCGGGCTGGGCTCAGCTGGTGCTGGCGGCCCCGGAGCGCTTCGCCTCGCGCGCCTTCAGAGAGGCGTTGGGCACACGCAAGGTGGGGCTGTTCGTGGTGGACGAGGCGCACTGCGTGGCGGAGTGGGGCCACGACTTCCGCCCCGACTACCTGCGCCTGCACGGGGCGATCGCGGCGCTGGGGCGCCCGCCGGTGATGGCGGCGACGGCCACGGCCACCCCGCGGGTGGCAGCGGAGATCGCGGCGAAGCTGGGGCTGCGGGAGTGGGTGTCGGTGAGCTCGGGCTTCGACCGGCCCAACCTCGCGTTCGACGTGGTGAGGGTCGAAGGCAAGGGCGCGGTGGCGCGCAAGCGCGCGGCGCTGCTGCACGCCCTGGAGCCTGCCGGCGCGCGGCCGGCGATCGTGTACTGCGGAACGCGCAAGGACACCGAGGAGGTGGCGGAGCTGATCGCGGGGAGGGGGATCGCCACGGTCGCCTACCACGCCGGCCTCTCCCCTGTCCAGCGCCGCCGCGCGCAGGAAACGTTCATGGACGGCGGGGCCGAGGTCGTGGTCGCGACCAACGCGTTCGGGATGGGCGTGGACAAGGCGGATGTGCGTACCGTCGCGCACTGGGCGATCCCGACCAGCCTGGAGGCCTACTACCAGGAGGCGGGCCGCGGCGGGCGCGATGGGAAGCCGGCCCGCGCGCTGCTGCTGGCCTCGCGGATGGATCTAGGCCGGCTGATCCGCTTCAACACCGAGCGCCAGTCGAGCGTGGAGGACGTGCGCGCGTATGTCAACCGCCTGAGCCGCAGGGCGCAGAAGGGGGTGGCGGAGATCGCGCCGGGCGAGCTGGACGACACCGAGCGGGTGCTGCTGTCGATCGCCGAGCGCGCGCGCGCGGCGGAGCTGCAGCCGGGCGCGCGCGGGGTGCTGCGGGTGCGCCTCACGGGCCAGCTGGACGGCCGTGCGGCGTACGCCGCGATCAAGGCGGCGAAGGACCGCGGGTGGGAGTCCTACCGCGCGATCGAGCGGTTCATCGCCAACGCCGAGGAGTGCCGCCGCCGGCAGATCCTCGAGCACTTCGGCGACTCCCAGGAGGGCGCGCGCGAGGGCCGCTGCTGCAGCGTGTGCGACCCGGACCCGGAGCTCGAGCGGGCCCTGGCCGCTGGGGCGCACAGCACAAAGCGCGCGCGGGCGGCGAGATCGACGCTCAACGGCTCCCCGGAGCCTCTCGCCCTGCTCTCGCAGCCGCCCAACCCCGTGGACGAGGCGCAGTATGAGAAGCTCAGGGAGTGGCGCCTAGGTCAGGCGGAGGGCAAGCCGGCGTTCACGGTCGCGGCGAACTCGGTGCTGGAGGAGATCCTGCGCCGCCGCCCGTCGAGCCTCGATGAGATGATCGAGATCCGCGGCATCGGCCCTGCGTTCTGTGCCAAGCACGGCGACTCGCTGCTGCAGGCGTTGGCGGGGCTGTAGGGCTCCTCGCGGGAGGCGAGGGAGAGTCCCGGTGAGAGTGCCGGCGATCCGCTCGCTGCAGAGTCCAGGCGCGCCCTTCCCCCAATTCGCGATCTTTATAGGTCGGGACCTTGACACAGTCCTACCAAATAAACTAGCATTGACACATGCTCACGGTCGCCAGTCGCTCGTCCCGCCTCTCCGGAGGGACGCGCCCTGCCGTGCGCCCCGTCGCGGGGGGGGAGAGCGGAGGCCCGGAGGCCCTGGGCGTCATCGGCGCCCGCCAGGGGTTGGGCAATGGGTCGTCAGAAACATTTCCGGCGGCAGCGCTGTTCCGCGCATCCGGCGACTGCGAGCCGCCAATATCCCTGCAAATCGCGACCCTTGGCCCGGCTGAGGGCTCCCGCAGCTTTCCGCGGTCGGAGGGAACTCTCCCAACGCCCCCGGGGGATCGTGCTAAACCATCGTCATCACAAGCTTTCTCTGGCAGGTCCGCCCGGATGGCAGGGTGGGTCCCCGGGGTCTCGAACGGACCGGCGTCGCGGCAGTTCAGCGGCGAGGGTCCAGAGAGGCCGAACCAGTCCTCTGCGCGCCGGAGATGGGAGCAGAGACATGCAGGCCCCAGGACGCCTCTACGCGAGAACGAATGGCGCCCCAGGGCCAATTACAACGAGAAGGAGTATATCAAATGCAGACAAGTCGAGTACGACTCATGCTAATCGCACTGCTCGGTGTGTTCGCGTTCGGCGCAGTCGCCGCAACTGCGGCGGAGGCTGTCGAAGCAGCGCCGTTCTGGACGGTGCCGAAAACCGAAGGCAGCACGCTAACCAAGCGACTCGCGGAAGGCGAAACCAGATATATCACCGGGAAATCATATAAAACGACCAGCCTCTCAGGTGGCGGCGTTACCACCACCTGTCCGACGGTGACGCTCAAAGAAGGGGTGCTCTTAGGCTCGAACACTCGTGAACCCGGCACGGACGACGAGGTCATCGAATTCTCAGGAGGCTGCACCCAGACGGGCAACGGTACGTCGTGCAGCGTAAAAGAACCGATTGTGACGGTACCGGTCAAATCGGAGTTGGTGGAGTCTGAAAAAGGAGCAAGCGGGTCGCTTCTGACGGAGTTCTTCCCGAATAAAGGTGCAGTGTTCACCACAGTAGAATACACCGGCACCTGCCTAGTTAAAGCAATCAAAGCGGAAGGCTCGGTGGCCGCTGAAGTCTATACCGACCCGGGCACCGGGAGTCTCGGGGAATTAGTCAAATTACCGGCTACTGGGAAACAAGGGAAGTCATGGCTGCTCAACTTCCCAGCGAAACCGATCAAAACAGTCTGGTTAATCAAAAACGGCGTGGGCGCTGAAGCCAGCGTCGAACTGCTCGCCAATACCGAACCGGCTACGTTTGCGGGCACTGTTTTAGTGTTACTAGCGAATAGCAAACATGAATCTGTTGAAGAAGAGTGGAGTCCGTTACCGTAGATCTGGGTCGATTTGAGGCGCGTGGGGTTTGGGCTCCGGTCTGGGCCCCGCGCATCTCGCTCATTGTTTTGGGAGAGTTGGATCGCGACGAGCGTGGAGAGGGGTGTTGGTGGATGGTGTGTAGGTTTGTGGGTCGCTGGGTTGCTGGGGCTCGTGTGTGGTGTGGGCTGGTGTGTGTGCTTGCGGTGGTTGGGTGTGGGTGGCCGGGTTCGGTGGGGGCGGCGGGGGTGTCGTGCCCGAATGAACAGTTGCGTGCTGAGCAGCCGTTTGGGTTGGCGCTGCCTGACTGTCGTGCTTATGAGATGGTTTCGCCGTTGGACAAGAGTGACAATGGGATCGCTTTTTCTGATGCTCGCGCGTCGGTGTCCGCTGAATCGCCCGCGGTCACGTATTTCTCGCCCGGGTCGTTTTCGGGGTCGGGGTCTGAAGCGAGGGGCGCGGCGGTGGTCAGCCGCTATCTTTCGCGCCGCGAATCGACCGGGTGGTCGACGGAGAACATCACGCCGCCGTATCGTACGTTTTTGCCTCAGACATCGACCCCGTTTCAGGAACTGCTGTTCACGCCGACTCTCTCGATGGGTGTTTTGAAAATCCGCTTTACCTCGCTGGTGGAAGGGGAATCGGGTGACCCGGCCGCGTATATCAACATCTACCGCGCCGACACCGAAGCTGGCTCTTACCAGAGGGTGACAGATGTCACGCCTCCAGAAACAGAAATCCGGCCGTACGAAGGGGGGCCAACGACGGACCCAAGCGTGCCGAACCCCGCGGGGACGTCCATGGATCTCGCTCATGTCGTCTTTCAGCAGGCGGCGAGTTTGACCGAGGGCGCGGCCTCTCGTCGTGGGCATGTGTACGAGTGGGGGGGTGGGGGGTTGAGTTTGGTCGACGTGCCCCCGGAGGGAGGGACGCTCGAAGGCGAAGACGTCGTGGGAGCGCCCGGCTTCTTTATCGATCCTCCGGCGGAAGATGGAAATCCGTGGCGTGCGGTGTCGGCTGATGGTTCGCGGGTGTTCTTCACGGGCGGCGAAAAGCAGAATCCGGGCCAGATAGAACCGGCGCTCGGGCAGTTGTATCTGCGTGAGAACCCCGAACAGCCTCCCGCGAACGAAAGCGATTGCTCGGTGCCGGGGGATGCGTGTACGATTGAGGTGTCGGCTTCGCAGCGGACGAACGCGAAGGGGGAACCCGAACTGGATCCGGACGGGGTCAAGCCGGCATATTTCAGGGATGCGAGCGCTGACGGGTCGCGGGTGTTTTTCACGAGTCGCTCGGAGTTGACCGGTGACGCGAACACGGGTCCCGTGGATAATGCAGCGAATCTCTATGTGTGTGAAACGGTGGAAGTTGCGCACACGCAGACGTGTCGGCTGAGCGACCTCACGCCCGACGCGAATCCGGAAGACCCCGATGGTGCCGCGGTGTTGGGGTTGGTCGACGCGAGCGAAGACGGCTCGTACGTGTATTTCGTCGCCAACGGTGTTCTGAGCAAGGCGCCTAACGGTGAAGGAGAAGCAGCGTCGCCGGGTGACTGTAAAGTCGAAGCGAAAGAAGCGCCGGTGGGTGAACCGAAATGCAACCTGTATGTCGAGCATTATGACGGCGTCGCGTGGGAAGCTCCGAGGTTCGTCGCGGCGCTCGCCGGCGGCGATTACCAGGGCGGCGCCCAAGAAGTAAACGGTGATGAACAGGACTGGGTCGGCTACGAACACGAAGAAGCTGAAAATCCCTCCTACAAAGACTTTGGGCCGGGCCGGCACGAGGCGCGGGTGCCCCCTGATGGTACGCTTCTGGCATTCGAATCCGAACGGAGTCTCACAAAGTTCGACAATGAGCGGGCCGAACCGGGCGAGTGCGAAAGCGGCGGGGGCGCGGGGGAACGGGGGGGAGAAACTGGTAGGTGCCGGGAGGTGTACCTTTATGATGCGCTCACGGGGAAGCTTGTGTGTGCGTCGTGCGATCGTTCGTTGTCGTCGGGTATTGTTCCTGCCCGCGCGGTCGGGCCTGCCGAGCTCGGCGGCCACGAAGAAGACTCCGAAGGAGATGCTTTCGAACAATTCTCGGGTTTCTATCTACCGCGGAATCTTTCTGAAGATGGGGGTAGGTTGTTCTTTCAGAGCCCCGACCCGCTTGTGCCTGGCGACAGCAACGGTCTTCTGGATGTGTATGAGTGGGAGCAGGACGGGTTCGGCACCTGTCGCCAGGAAGATGGGTGTGTGCTGCCTATCTCGGATGTGACGGGCGGCCACGAATCGCATTTTATGGACGCGAGCGCCAGCGGGGAAGATGTGTTCATCGCGACTGCCGATCAGCTGCTTCCTTCCGATACGGATACGCGTGTCGATGTCTATGACGTGAGGGTCGATGGGGGCTTCCCGGTCACGGTTGCGGCGCCGGTGTGTGACAACGCCGATTCCTGCAAACCGCCGGCCTCACCTCAGCCGACGAGCGTTTTTGGTGCCCCGCCTAGTGCCACTTTCTCGGGTCCCGGAGATCTCGTGTCGCTGGTCTCGCCCGTGGTCGTGGTCAAGCCGAAGCCAAAACCAAAGTGCAAGAAGGGCTTCACGAAGAAACACAGCAAGTGCGTACGCCAGCGCACGGAGAAGCGCAGGGCGAAGAAGTCGGCGAAGGGGAGGGGCTGAGATCATGGTCAAGCGTGTGCTGCCTTTCCTGCTGTGCTTGTGTGTGCCGTTGCTGTCGGCTGTCCCGGCGTTGGCCGAGGGTTCGGGCTTTGGCTTGCAGAGCGTCGAAATATCGGCTGTCAATAGGGATGGCTTGCCTGATGTGCAGGCGGGCTCACATCCCTACGCGCTCGTGACGAGTTTCTCTTTGAGTGAATCTGAAGAGCTCACGCGTACGACCCCTCCGCAGAAGTTTCTTCCGGCTGGCGGGGGTCCGCGGGCGGTGCGGGTCGAACTCCCGCCGGGGTTTGCCGGAAATCCCAACGCGACACCGAAGTGCCCTTATTCTCTGTTTGCGTTGAGGGTCTGTCCGAACGATACCGCGGTCGGCGAGGCGACCACGGACGTCTTCTCTTCCTTGGGATACAGCAGCCCGCTGACGGGCGAATATATCGATCAGGTCCAGTATTTCACCAACCCGGTCTATAATGTCGAACCGCCCGGGGGTGTGGCGGCTGAGTTTGGGTTCTTCCCCGAGCACGTCTCGCCGGTCTTGATCGATGCGTCGGTGCGCACCGGCGGGGACTACGGCATCACGGCCACTAGCCGTGTCCCACAGGCTGTGGTGGTGGCCGGTGCGAAGGTCACATTCTGGGGTGTTCCGGCTGACCCGAGTCATAACCGGCTGCGCGGGACGTGCCTCGGCCAGGCGTCCAGCAACCGTCAGGAGGCTGAAGAAGGAGAACCGCACAACGAAGAAGAGTCGGTCAGGGAAGAAGAAGAAGCAAGCGGAGTGCCGGCACCGACGGCGCCGGCTGAATGCTCGGCGGACATCCCGGTGATGCCGTTTTTGACGAATCCGACCTCGTGTGGGGAAGCGCGCACCGCGATGCTGAGCGTGGACGATTGGGAAAAGCCCGGGAACTTCTTTACGGGAGAAAATGTCTTTTCCAAGACTGTTGCGTTGCCCGCGCTGGAAGGCTGCGAACACCTGAGCTTCAGCCCCACGATCGGCGTGACGCCGGACGGCACGGCGGGGAGCACCCCGACGGGGTTGAACGTCGATGTGCGTGTTCCGCAGGAATCGACGAGCAACCCGCTGGGGTTGGGCGAGGCCGACGTCAAGGACACCACGGTCACGCTCCCCGCGGGGGTGCAGCTCAGCCCCGCGGCCGCCGACGGCTTGCAGGCGTGCTCTGAGGCGCAGATCGGCCTGGACAATGCCGAAAAGCCGTCGTGCCCGGACGCGTCGAAGGTCGCGAACGTGAAGATCGCTACACCGATGCTTGAACACGAACTGACTGGCTCGGTGTATCTGGCGGCGCCGCAGAACTTTGCGGGTCTGCCGGAAAACCCGTTTTCCTCGCTGATCGCGATGTACCTTGTCGCCGAAGAACCGAAAACGGGGGTGCTGGTCAAGCTCGCGGGCGAAGTCAAGCTCAACGAAGCGACGGGCCAGATCGAATCGACGTTCAAGAACACCCCGCAGCTGCCGTTCAGCGACCTGAAACTGGAATTCTACGGCACTGACCGCTCGCCGCTGGCGACACCCGCACTGTGCGGAACTTATACGACTACGAGCTCGTTCACGCCGTGGTCGGCCCCGGAATCAGGTCCTCCGGCGGCTCCGTCCTCCAGTTTCCAGATCACGAGCGGTCCCAACGGCGCACAGTGCTCGGACCCGCTGCCGTTCTCCCCGACGCTTCAGTCGGGTACGACGAACATCAACGCCGGCTCGTTCAGCGATCTTACGACAACGCTGTCCCGCGAAGACGGCCAGCAGAACATCCAGCAGGTGACGCTGCGTTTCCCGCCGGGCCTGTCGGGCATCCTCGCGGGTGTGAAGCTGTGCGGCGAAGCGCAGGCGAACGCTGGGACCTGCCCCCCGGAAAGCCTGATCGGGGAAACGCTCGTCAGTGTCGGCCTGGGCAACGATCCGTTCACGGTCACGGGCGGGAAGGTGTACATCACCGAAAAATACGAGGGCGCGCCGTTCGGGCTCTCGATCGTGAACCCGGCGAAGGCCGGCCCGTTCGTGCTGGAAGAAGGCAGGCCGGTGGTGGTTCGTGGGAAGCTCGAACTGGACCCCCATACCACGGCGCTGACGTTCACGAGCAACACCGAAAGCGAGGGGCACGCGATCCCGCGCATCCTCGACGGCATCCCGCTGCAGATCAAGCATGTCAACGTCACGATCGACCGCCCCGGGTTCACGTCCAACCCGACCAACTGCGACCCCACCCAGATCACCGGCACGGTCAACAGCGCCGAAGGCGCCAGCTCCCCCGTGTCGATCCCGTTCCAGGTCACCAACTGCGCGGTCCTTGGGTTCGCCCCCAAATTCAAGGTGTCCACTGCGGCGAAGACGAGCAGGACGAATGGGGCAAGCCTGAGCGTGGAGCTTACCTACCCCACGGCGCCGTTTGGTAGCCAGGCGAACATCGCCAGGGTCGCGGTCGACCTCCCGAAACAGCTGCCCTCGCGGCTGACGACGCTACAGAAAGCGTGCACGGCCGCGCAGTTCGAAACCGACCCGGCCGGCTGCCCGCCGGCGTCGATCGTGGGGCACGCCAGGGCGACCACGCCGCTGCTACCCGTCGCGCTGGAAGGCCCGGCGTACTTCGTCAGCTACGGCGGGGAAGCGTTCCCGAGCCTGATCATGGTGCTGCAGGGCTACGGCGTCACGGTCGACCTCGTCGGCACCACCTTCATCAACAAACACAATGTCACGAGCTCGACGTTCAAGACGGTCCCCGACCAGCCCGTCAGCAGCTTCGAATTGACGCTCCCAGAGGGCGCGTACTCCGCGCTCACGACGAACGGGAACGTGGACCTCTGCAGGTCCAAGCTCGTGATGCCCACCGCGTTCACCGCGCAGAACGGGGCAGAGCTGCAGCAGAGCACGAAGATCGCCGTGACCGGCTGCCCGAAGAAGACCAAACTTACCCGGAAAACCAAAATGACGAAAAAGACTAAGAAGACCGGGAAGAAGAGTAATAGGAGTAGTAAGTAGTGGCCTACATGGATGTGGCCTGCTAAGTGTCGGGCTCCTCGGCCGTGTGCGGCGAGCCCACTGTACCCAAAAAGGAAGGCAAGCTAATGCTACACGTTCGTATCCGCCGGGCGCTGCTGGTCACAACGGCGCTCGTGGTATCCCTCTCGGCTATCGGCGTATCATCGGCGATGGCGACCCCGAAAGGCGAATACGCTGTATTCGCGCAGTGCCCGTTGAGCAACCTCGCACTATCGGGTTGCATCGTGTCGCGCACCGAAAGCGGCGAGATCACGATCGGTAAACAGGAAGTGCCGATCGTAAGCACGCAGACACTGCAGGGCGGCCTGAAAAACATCTCCCCCGGCGTCAAAGAAATCGTCCCGGCGCTGAACGGCGAAACATTCACCAAAACACCACAGAAAGTACCCGGTGGGATCCTCGACCTCGTCAGGTGCAATGAAATCAAAGGGGAAGGGTTCTTCGAAAAACTCGAGCGCGGAACCTGCGAATTCTTCTTTGAAGGCAAATACACCGGTGTGAACGCGACAACCGAACTGGCCGCGCCCGCGAGCTCGATCTACCTGAACGAGGGCGCCCTCGAGTTCGAAACCGGCCCTGGGCTCATACTGCCGGTGAAGGTCAAGCTCGAAAACCCGCTGCTCGGCAACGAATGCTACATCGGATCCAACTCCAACCCCATCAAACTCGAACTCACAACCGGAACCTCCGGCACCCTGGTAGGCAAACTCGGCGAAATCTCCACCAAGGCCGACGGCGGCATCCTCGAGATCAAGAACAGCAAGCTCGTCGACAGCGGATTCTCAGCACCCGGAGTCACAGGCTGCGGCGAAGGCCTCTCCTGGCTACTCGACCCCATCATCAACGCGAAACTCGGGCTCCCCGCCAGCACAGGAAATACGGCAGTCCTCAACAGCACCCTCGAACAGGCCGGCGCCGGGATCGTACGCGAAAGCGAAGAAGAATAACCACACCCCAACAAGCAGCAAACAAGCAATAGCCAAACCCATGGGGGCCCGCCGCACGGCGGGCCCCCACGTCAACCCGGACAACAACACCACCACCACCCCGGCCCACAAGACTTCCAACGACGAAAGGCGACAACCATGTCCAAACGCATACGCAGACATCTCAACGCCACGAGCGCTCTGGCGTTCATCGCGCTGATCTTCGCGATGACGGGCGGTGCCTTTGCCGTAAACGACCACGGTGGTGGCTCGGGACCCAAGGCCACAGCTTCGACCGCACCCAGGACCAGTGTTGCGACCAGGGCAAAGAGCAAGGCCAAGGGGCGCAGCAAGGGCAACGCTGGCCCCAGGGGCCCCGCCGGTCCGGCGGGTAAGACGGGCGCCACCGGGGCTCAGGGCCCGGCTGGGCCAACCGGACCAACCGGCGGCACGGGCCCAGAAGGACCCGCGGGCAAGACGGGCACGAGCGGAACCGACGGCCAGGGAGTGGCCAGCAAAGAAGTCAAAGTGGGCGAAAAAGCGTGCACGGAAGGGGGCGGCTCGGAATTCACGTCGGCTACGGGCACGACGTATGCCTGCAACGGCACGACCGGCTTCACCGCGACGCTCCCGAAGGACAGTACCGAGACGGGGACCTGGTCGTACGGGGTAGCCGCTGCCGAAGGCGAACAGATTGTGGCGATCTCCTTTTCAATTCCACTGGAACACGGCGTCAGCAAAACCCACTTCGTCAATATCAAAGACGAAGAAGTCATCACTGGCGAACTCAAACCGTCCATAGTGTGCCTGGGTTCCGCCGAAAAACCAGAAGCGCAGCCCGGCAACCTCTGTGTCTACGAAAACCTCCTCGAAACCAACGAGAACCCCGGAGAACTGGAAGTCATATTCTACGCGCTGCACAGCGATGGGAACCGTGCCCTTAAAGCCACAGGAACGAATGGAACCATCATGCAGATACCCAGGGTTCCCGCGGGAGGACAGGGATACGGTTCCTGGGCGGTCACGGCTGAATAGCCGTGCTCGTGTGCGGCTGGTGACACCGTAAACAGCCCCAACCTGATGCGAGGCCCGCCGCGGGGCAGGCGGGCCTCGCAGACCAGGGGCCGTACCGACTTTTGAGGCACCAGGCAAGGACGCCCAGCAGAGCACCCCCGATGAGCGGCGCCTCTCCCGGGCGGATGCGCAGCGAGTGAGCGGCTCCCGCGCTCCGGGATGTCCGCCCCCCTCGCGCTAGCATCCAACCCCACGCCGACGTAGCTCAGCTGGTAGAGCACTTCACTCGTAATGAAGGGGTCCGGGGTTCGAGTCCCCGCGTCGGCTTCGAAGCCCGTCGCAGACCCCTGTCCGCTCGATAGGCGAAGCTCCTGCGGACGGCCGCAAGTGCGTGTAGACTTTACGCTACATCCGCGCGGAAGGGCTACTGCGCTTAAAGGCCCACGCCGCTGGTAAGCTAGTTCACTCAGTCAGGAGCCTTCGGGAAGATGCGTACACGAGAGACCGCCGTTCGCCGACTGTGCGAAGGCGATCGAGGAGCGTGGAGGATGCGAGGTCATAGGAAGCACCCACTCGGCCGCAGTGGCCCACCGGATCGAAGCACCGCCAGGCAGGCGCTCGGCGTCGCGCTGCTGACGGTGGGCGTGGTCGGCTTCGTGGGCGCCGCCGCTTCCGCGGCCGGAAGCTCCTCGCCGCCTGCGTCCCCGCCGCCCGCGGCTACCGCTCGTTCGGCCGCGATCCCCGGCGCCGCGCGCACGCCTCCCACGGCGAACGCGGCGCACGTGCTGAACGTAAAGGACGAAGGGCATCTGCACTCGGTGCGCAGTTCCGGTGCGGAACTGCTTGAGGAAGGGCCGGTGTCGGGGACGATCCCGGGGAAGGTGAAGGTGAGCTTCGACATCGGGGCGACGATCTCCGCGAAGTTCACGATCTACGCCAACGGCGGCGGCTCGATAAGCGGCAGCGGCGGGGGCACTCTGCACTCGACCAGCGTGTACTCGAGCTTCGGGGGCGCGCTCAAGGTGACCGGCGGCTCGGGCCGCTACGCGCACGCCCACGGCACCGGCAACCTGTTCGGCGCGATCAACCGCAAGACGTACGCGCTCACCGTGCAGGCTGTCGGCAAGCTGTACTACTGACGGAGCTCTCGGGCCGCCGCCGCGGGGCCTCGGTAGGGGAACACGATCATGCTCGCCAGCGGCCCCGCCAGCTCCGCTAGCGGCCCCGCCGCCGGGGTGAGCAGGCGCTCCTGCACCACTGACGCGGCGCCCGCCACCAGGCTCTGCGCGGTCAGCGGCGGCGGGCCGCCGCCGGGCCGGTTACGCCCGCCTCCGGGCTGGTCGTGCTTGCCGCCGGGCTGCTCGCCCCCGCCCCCGCGCCGCTCGCCCCTGCCACCGCGCCGGTCGCGCCCGCCCATGCGGCCCTCCTCGACGATCCGCGCGAATCCGTCGAGGATCTCCGCGCGGCGCCTCTGCACCTTCGTACCGGCCTGTGGCGCCTCCACTACGCACAGGCGTGTCAGCGCCGGCTGCTCGTCGAGTACGCCCAGCACTGCCTCCAGGCCCGCGCGCACCTGCTCCTGCCAGGTCCCCTCCCCGGCGTACTTGCGCTCGACCGCCGCTCCGAGCCGGGCGACGGCGTCGTCGAACGCCTCCAGGAAGAGCTCTTCGCGGTTGGAGAAGAACTCGTAGAACGTTCCGCGGGACACTCCCGCGCGAGTCACCACTCGAGTGACGCTCGAGCTGCGCGTAGCCCGCCTCGGCGACGATCTCCACCGCGGCCGCCAGTAGGCGTGTGCGCTGGGCCTCGCGGATGCTGCTGCGCGGCTCGCCGGCCTTCGACGCTGCTCGCTCCGCGCCGCGGCTCGGGGGGTGGCGGATCGCCGTGGCGATGGTTCTCGCCCGCCCAGTGGGCGCCGTGTCAGGTCCCCGCGCGGACACCGCGCACCGCCTCCTCGGCCCCGAGCGCCGGCGCCAGCACCATGTACGCCGCGCAGCCGGCGACGCCTGGGAGCTGCCCTGTCGTGCGGTGCTTCACGTGGTGGCGGACGATCTCCCAGATCGCCCCCACCGCCGCCTCTGCCACCACGGAGGAGGGCCGCTGCGCCGCGGGGGCTTGGCGCAGGAGCAGTTCGGAGAGGCCGCGCAGCAGCCCTTCTCCGCGCTCTAACCCAGCCGGTCCCGCGGCGAGCACCTCGACGAACGCGGCCCGCGCGAACACCGGGTCGTGCGCGACGTGGCGCATCAGCGTTGCGCATGCTCGCCGCACCCCCTCCGGCCAGTCCGACGCTCCCTGCGCGTCGCGCAGCGCCGCCGCCAGCGCCTCCGCCGTCAGCAGCTCCAGCGCCGCCAGGAAGCACTCCTGGCCGCTCCCGTAGCGCTCGATCAGCAGCGACTCCGGGAGCCCGGTCTCGTGGGCGATCCACCCCGTGCTCACCCGCGCGAGGCCCTCCCGCGCCGCCAGCTCCGCCGTCGCTCGTAGGGCCCGCCGGTGCTCGTCGCGCTCGTCGCGGGCTCCCGCGCCGCGTGCGCCCGCGATCGAGGCGAGCGTCGGCGCGCCCGCCGGCAGGTCCGTGGCCGCGGGGCAGGCACACGCTCGCGCCCATCTCAGCAGCTCCCCCGCCTGCTCCGGGAGCTCCTCCTGGCGACCCTCCAGCAGCCGCCGGCGCACCACCAGCCCGAGGCCTCCCGCGATCCCCCGGATCACGTCGGGGGGCAGGGGGGCGCGGTCCGGCCCCTCGCCGAGGGCCAGCGCGAGCGCCCGTTCAAGCGCTGCGCGCGTCCGCTCTGCGCGTTCCCGCCCCGCTCCGCCCGCCGCGAGGATCTCGACCACCGCCAGGCGCGCCGCCTTGGGTTCGCTCGCGATCTGCTCCGCGAGCGCCGTGAATGCGCGGGCGAGCGCGACGTCCGCTGTGCTGCTATCGCCGTCCCGCGCCTCACGTGCGAGGTCCGCTGTGCTGCTCTCGCCGTCCCATGCCTCCCCCGCGAGCCCGGCCGCCCCACGCTCGCCGCCCCACGCCTCCCGTGTCCGCCGCGCCGCGCCGCTGACGATCGCGTCGTAGCTCGCCAGGAAGCACGCTTCGCGGTCGTCGAAGCGCTCGTAGAAGGTGCGCCGCGAGACGCCCGCCAGGGCTGCCAGTTCGGAGACCGTGATCTCCGCGTAGCCGCGCGCCGCCACCGCCTCGATCGTCGCTCCGTGCAGGCGCGCGCGTTGGTGGCGCGCCACCCGCTCGCGCCCCGGGCCGTTCGGCCGTGGCTTGAGCTTTGTGTACAAAGACGTACACGAGGTGGTCTCAAGACTCCCCGCCGGCGCCGCCGGCATCGATACGCCACTTCGCCCCATCGTCCCTCTCGTCGCCTCGAACCCGGATCCCCTACCGCTGGATCGCCTGTACTGCAATCAATCTCTCTCTACCGTAACACATGATCTGACACCGTGTCAAATCATAGTTTATGATGTCAGGTAGAGGGTTTCAATGGGATGCACAGTTGTCTGCGACGGTTGCAATGCTCCAACCTCGCCCATCGTCGAGGCTGGGTCGGTAAGATCGAGCCTGGATCGCCCCGCCGCGCAGGCGGCGGCAGCGGCGCTCGGTCGTCGGGGCGGCCAGGGGCCGGATGCGATGAGGGTCCCCGTGGAGAGGAGCCGCGCACCGATGGGCGCGACGGGCCGGGTGTCGTGATGAGCAGCAGGCCGAAGAGCGACGAGCGCTACCGCGGGCTCGCGCCGCGGATCCACGGGCTCGACGCCGACGCCGTGGCGCGCCACCAGCGCGCGCGGCTGCGCGCCGCGACGGTCGAGCTGGTCGTCCGGCGCGGCTACCACGCCGTCCGCGTGAGCGACATCATCCGCCTCGCCCACGTGTCGCGGCCCACGTTCTACGCGCTGTACCCCGACAAGGAGGCCTGCTTCCTCGACGCCTACGACGAGACCTCCCGGCGCGCCACGCGCACGGTCGTCGACGCCTACCGCCGCTCGCGCGGCGCGCCGGGCCCCGTGCGCGCCGGGATGGGGGCGTTCCTGGAGCTCGCCGCGGCCGAGCCCGACACGGCCGCGTTCCTGATGTACGGCGGCCTCGGCGGCTCGCGCGGCCTGGAGCGCTACAACCGCGCCTTCCTCGCGCTGATCCGCCGGCTGCGCGGCCGCTCCGCCGCGGGCCTCGAGGGGGCCGACGACCTCACGATCAGGGCCGTGCTCGGGGGGGTGCGCGAGGTGGTCGCGATCCGGCTGCGCCGCGGGGAGGCCGAGCGGCTGCCCGGACTCGCCGACGAGCTCACCGCGTGGGCGCTCTGCTACCCGCCCGCCGCTCCCCCGATCCTCGCCGCGCGTGCCCCCCGCGCCGTCGAGCCGCCGCTTTCGGGCGGGGCCCGCTCCGCCGGGGGGCCGTCAGCGTCCGCGCCGCCGCTCGCGGACGGGGTTCTCGTGGGCGGGGTTCTCCCGGGCGAGCCGTCGCCCGCGTCGCCGCGGCCGTGGCGCCCGGACTCCCCGCGGGAGCGCTTCGCGCGGCTGCCCTCCGGGCGGCACGACCTCACGCGCGAGTTCATCGAGTACAGCCAGCGCGAGCGGATCCTCGACGCGCTCGCGGACATCGTCGCCGAGAAGGGCTACCCGGGGCTCACCGTCACCGAGATCGCGCGCCGCGCCGGCGTGTCCAACAAGACCTTCTACGAGCACTTCCCCGGCAAGCGCGAGGCCTACCTCGCCGCTGGGCGCACCGGCGGGGAGTGGGGCTTCCAGGCGGCCGTCGAAGCTTACGCCGTCCACGCCGGGGACTGGCCGCGGGCCGTCGCGGCGGGCCTCGAGGCGTACCTGCGCTTCCTCGCGGTGGAGCCCGGCCACGCGCGCCTGGGGTTCCTCGACATCTACACCGCCGACCCCGAGATGCTGCAGCTGCGCGACGAGATCGTCGCGGCGTTCACCGCCTACCTGCGCCCCGGCTTCGAGCTCGCCGCCGCCGGGGACCCGGTGCCGCCGATCGCCGCCGACGCGATCGGCGGCGCGGTGTGGGAGCTGCTGCAGTACCACATCCGCCACGAGCCGCTGGAGCAGCTGCCGCTGCTCGCGCCGCAGGTGGCCTACGTCGCGCTCACTCCCTTCCTCGGGGCGCCGCGCGCCGCGCGCGTCGCCGTCCACGCTCCCGAGGACGCGCAGGACGCCGAGGGCGCGAGCGGCGCCGGCGCTGCCTGAGGTCGCTCAGGGCACGCTGCCGCGCGGCACGATCCATCGCGTGGGCTGGCCGGTGAGTGCGGCGATGCGGTCGAAGTCGGCGTCGTAGTGGAGCACCGTCAGACTCGCGCTCTCCGCGCACGCGGCGACGAGGAGATCGGGCAGTGGCACCGCTCGGTGTTGTGAGCGCTCCGCGAGCAGCGCTTGGACGGCGAGCGCGCGATCGACGATCGGCTCGGTGACTGGGACTCGTGGCAACGCGCGCAGCACCGAGGCCAGCTCTGTGTACACGGCGGGGCTGGTGGCGCTGAAGAGCAGCTCGAGATCGATGATCCCGCACGTGGCGATTTCACCCGCGAGCAGCAGCGGCTCGACGATCTCTCGGACCCGGGGGCGAGTCTCACGCCGCGTGAGGGCGCTCTTGTCGGCCAGATAAGTAGGCACCTGGCCCTGGCCCCGGCCCGACCGCTCAGCGCCAGGCGCCGGCCATCGCGGCGGGGTCGTCAAGCGTTAGCGCGCCGGGGTCGAACAGCAACTCCACGAGCCGCCGGCGCTGCTCGAGCTTGACGACCTCGCTGAGCGCCATGTCAACCGTGTCCGTGAGCGTGGTGGTACCGAGGATCTCCCTGGCGGCGTCCACCTTGGCGAAATCCACCTCGAAGGAGGTCTTGCGTCTCGTCGCCGTGGCCATGGCCGTAGGATAGCGAAAATCGCACTGAAAGATAGCGAGTGGGCTGCTGGCTCAGCGTGGCCAGTGCCGACCCGGCGCCTGACGACGGCTCGATTCACCCGCATCGCAGTGAGTGGCGATCCCCGCCGCCGCCTTCACCGAAACCAAAAACACCCCCTTGAGCGTTCGGGGCCGGCGCGTCTAGCCTGATCACACGACTGGGAAGGATTGCCCGGTACACCCTGCCGATCCGGTGGATCGCGGTCGAGTGTGTGAAGTGGCGATGAGGGGGAGAGCGTGAGCAGCGAGGTGATCGAGATGGCCGCGAGGAAGGCGTGTTGATGGCGGCGTCGGCGCGCGGCGAGGTGCGGATGGCGGCGCGTCCGCGCACGGCCGAGCGGGCGCTGCCGAGCGAGCGGCGCCAGGGGCGTGGGCGTAAGCGGCTACTGGCACCGCAGGACGGCCCACGGGTGCAGGTCGATGAGCTCCAGCGCGCGCGGCTGCTGGCGGCGGCGGCGGCGGTGATCGACGAGCTTGGCTATGAGCGGACTTCGGTGGCGGCGATCGCCGCGCGGGCGCGGGTGTCGCGGCGGACGTTCTACCAGCTGTTCGGCAACCGCGAGGAGTGTTTGGTCGCGCTGCTCGGGGAGACGGTCGAGCGGGTCGAGCGGGAGCTCGACCCGCTCGACCTGGAAGGCGTGGCGTGGCGTGAGCGGGTGCGCGGCGGGCTGTGGACGATCCTCTCGTTCCTTGACAGCGAGCCGGTGCTGGCGCGGATTTGCGTGGTGCA
The DNA here is from genome assembly GCA_963791485.1 of uncultured Solirubrobacterales bacterium. Classification (GTDB taxonomy): domain Bacteria; phylum Actinomycetota; class Thermoleophilia; order Solirubrobacterales; family Solirubrobacteraceae; genus Palsa-744. Next base: position 57,903 of record CAWBSO010000001.1, on the reverse strand, counting down.
GGCACTGCACGGCGGGCCGCTGGCGCTCGAGCGTCGCGAGCAGATCCTCGCGCGCCTGGCGGGGGTGCTCGACGAGGGGCGCCGGGAGGGAGTGCGCGGGGAGGAGTGCACGCTGGTGACGGCCGAAGGCCTGGTCGGTGGGGCGCTCGGCGTGGTGTATGCACGTTTGCGCGGCGGCGACCGCCGGCCGCTGGCGGGCCTGCTGGATGAGTTGATGGGCATGATCGCGCTGCAGTACCTGGGGGCGAGGGCGGCGCGCCGCGAACAGCAGCGTCCTGTCCCCGCGCCGCGCCCGGCGCCACCGGCGCGCTGGGGAGTGAGCGCGCACGCGGAGCGAGACCCGCTGGATGAGGTCCCGATGCGCCTCACCTACCGCACCGCGCGGGTGTTGGAGTGCATCGCCGAGCGGCCGGGCGCGAGCAATCGAGCGGTGGCGAGTAGCGCAGGGGTCTCCGACCCGGGGCAGATATCGAAGCTGCTGCGGCGCCTGGAGCGCCTTGGTCTTACGGTCAACACCGGCGGGGAGCGGCTCAGCGGCGAGCCGAACGCGTGGAGCCTGACCCCGCGGGGTGAGCGTGTCACCGCGCAGCTCAGCCTCAGAAGCGATCTCGGGCGGGAGGCGGCATGAGCCGATCGGCCGGCCGCTTCGCCACGAGCTTGTCTGTGCCCGTCCCTCGGCGCACACGCAACACAACGACCATCGAGGGGCGTACGTCCCCTCCGTTCTCCAGGAGGAGACATAACATGTTCCACCGAGTACGCAAGCACATAACTCCCGCGACGATCTTGGCCTTCGCGGCCCTGGTTTTCGCGATCACCGGCGGGGCGTTCGCCGCGACCGGCAGCGGTGGCGGCGCGCCCGTCAAGGCGACGGCGTCGGTCACGGTCGCGCACGCCGCCAAGAAGAAGGCCAAAGCCCCTGCCAGAGGCCCCGCGGGCCCCAAGGGCGCGAGCGGAGCGACCGGCGCCACGGGAGCAGCAGGCCCCGCCGGACCGGCAGGCCCCGCCGGTCCTGCGGGCGGGCCGGGCGGTAAAGGCGAAAACGGCACCGCGGGCACTAACGGCACAAACGGCACTAGCGTCACCGCCACCGAATCGAAAACCGCGATTGAAGGCCACTGCACCGCCGGTCCCGGCGGCTCGAAGTTTGAATCGGCGAGCGGTAAGACTTACGCCTGCAACGGCAAGGAAGGCTCGCCCTGGACCGCCGGTGGCACGTTGCCCCCCGAACAGACCGAGAAGGGGACATGGGCCGCAGCTGGTGGCCCGGGTCCCGTCTTCGACAGTGGGCAGATTCAGACCTCGATCTCATTCAACATCCCGCTGAAAGAAGGTCTCAGCAATGCGGGTTGTGAAGAATCAAAAACACCGTGCCAGGTTCACATCGTCGAACCGAAGGAATCCGAACCACTACCACCAGGGTGCGAAGGCGACGTGGAAGAACCGAAGGCCGACCCGGGGAATCTCTGCATCTTTGTCTCAGCAAAAGTGGGCACGCTCTCACTTGAAGCCCTCTCGCCCGAAACTTCAAAAGAAGGAGCGGCGAAGGAGGGCACGCTGGTGAACCTGGCTCCCTCGGGGAGTGGACCCATGCTCGCCGACGGCACATGGGCCGTTACCGCCCCACCAGAAGCGTAAACCGAACCAGCCGCACAGGAGGCCCGGACGGCGCGCCGCGCCGTCCGGGCACCGGCCCCACGAGCGCACCACCAACCCCACACGACCGGACTGCAACACCCCACTCAAGGAGACAAGGTGAAACCCACAGAGCCAATCGCGAGCCACGCTCCCACTCCCACCACGGGTTGGCTCGCGACGCTTTGCACCGTGCTCCGCCCTACGGGGATACGTGCGCCGAGGATCAGCCGCGTTCATCGTCCTCTGCTGTGCGGCGTGGCCCCGCTGTGTGTTCTCGTGGTGTTCGGTGTCGTGTGTGTCTCTCCGGCTCTGGCTGAACGGGCGCGGCTCTTTGAGGGGGCGTTTGGGTGTGAAGCGGGCGCGGCGGGTTGCACGACGCCGGATCCGTATCCGCTGGTGGCGCCTCGTGGGGTGGCGGTGGATGAAAAGACCGGCGATATCTACGTCGCGAACTACCTCGTTGACGATGCCCAGAGTTTGTCGGTTCAGGGCGCCACGGGCGGCACGTACGAGCTCGTCTTCGAAAGCCCGCTTACCCATAAAACGAAGACGACCGTCCCGATCGCTGTCGGGGCAGGCAGCGAAAAAGTGCAGGCGGCGTTGGAAGGCGCGGGTGCGGCCGGCGACGTTGAAGTCCGTGCCACGGAGGAAACCTCGTATTCGATTACTTTCGTTGGTGCTCTCTCTGGTGTCGATGTTAAGACGATGACGGTGGAAGCTGGGGGTCTTACCGGTGTCGGTGCGACCGCGACCGTCTCGACCACTGCTCCGGGGCTTCCCGGCGATGATGTCGAGGAGTTCACTGAAAAGGGCGAATTCCTTCGTGTGTTCGGCAAGGATGTGAACAAGACGAAGGTCGAAACGCTGGGTACCCTGAAAGTGGAAGAAGAAGCAAAGGATGTGTGTACGGCGGCGGAAGTCGCGTTGGGTGTTGAATGTCAGGCGGGTACGCCGGGTACGGCCCCGGGTGCGTTCACCGAACCCGAGTTCCCGGCGGTCGACCAGTCGACGGGTGATGTGTATGTCGCTGACCGCTCGGATGATGTGGTCACGAAGTTCACCGAAGACGGTGAAGTGGTCTCCTCGTGGGGCGATGACGGTCCCGGTGAAGAACCTGACGGGCAGCTGATCGGCCCGAAGGGAAAGCCTTCCGAACGCCTCGGCGGACTGAGTGGTATCGCGGTCGATTCCTTTGGCAATCTTTGGGTCGACGGTAGCACTCCGTCGCAGCACCTGTTTGAGTTCGATCACAACGGTGGCTTTGAGATCGGCTGGACACCAGAAACCGGCTGGGAGACAATCTCCCCTGACACCCATGGGCGGGGTATAGCGGTGGATTCTGAAGACAACGTGTATCTCCACGAACCCGAAATCCGGCAGCCCGTGCTCAAGTTCAGCTCGACCGGATCGCTGATCGGTGCGATCACGGAGTCAGTAGAAGGAGAACAAACAACTCCCTATGGTGTGGCAGTCGATTCTAGCGGTGTCATCTATAGCGATCTCATAACGACCCAACGCAACCATAAAAGCGTGAGCGAAAATGAAATCCAGGCGTTTGCGGGTTGTGAGCCTCATGGTTTCGAAGGGTCGTGTGCGCCGACTGGGCGTTTCGCTGTGGCGCATCCGCCGGGCGAAGCGTGGCTTGCTGTCGATTCGGCGAGTGTGGGTGACACGGTTTATGCTGCTAGCCGGAGTGAGCGTCAGGTGCTTGTTTTTTCGGAGGAGACTGTGCCGACGGTTGTGACTGTTGGTCCGTCGTCTGTGACGGGGACTGCGGTGACGTTGGAGGGGTCGGTCAATCCGTCGGGTGTGGCGTTGACGCAGTGTTTCTTTGAATATGGTGAAACCGAGGCTTATGGTCATGTGGCCGATTGTGAACATCCGGGTGTCGGGGAAGTCCGGGTCGATTTCAGTGAACCGGTTCACGTCACGATCCCTGTGGAAGCGGGCAGGGTTTATCATTATCGTTTGGTGGCTGAGAATGTGGGGGATCAAGATGAACCGTCGGTGGGTGGGGATGTGGTGTTTGGTCCGCCGTTGTTGGAAGGTGAGTCGAGTGTGGGTGTTACGGCGAGTACTGTGAGGTTGCGGGGGGAAGTGGATCCGCGGAGTGTCGATACGCGGGTGCGGGTGCAGTATGGTACGACTGCTGAATATGGGAAGGAAACCGGGGCGGTCGATATTGGGGCTGGTGGTGGCGGGCAGAGCGTGCCTGTCGAACTGGATGGTCTTACGCCGGGTACGGAGTATCATTATCGTTTTGTAGTTGAAAGTGTTCTTGGTGAAGGTGTGGGTGCTGTTGTGGGTGGGGATCGTGTGTTTGTGACGGAGGGTGAGGGTGCGTTTAGGTTGCCGGATGGGCGGGGGTGGGAATTGGTTTCTCAGCGTGATCGGCATGGTGCGAGTATTGAATCGCTTGGGAGTGGGTATGATGGGGGTGGGGAGATTCAGGCGTCTAGTGGTGGTGGCGCGATTTCTTATGTGACGAATGTGCCGACTGAATCGGGGGTGCAGGGGTTCCCTGAATTTGGGCAGGTGTTGTCGACTCGTACTCCGTCGGGTTGGGTTTCGCGTGATTTGTCGGTGCCGCACAATTCTTCGTTTGGGACTGGCGTGGCGTTTGATACTGGGCGGGAGTACCGGTATTTCTCTGAAGATTTGTCTGAGGCGGCGGTGCAGCCGGCGGGGGGTTTCGCGCCGTGTGAGGATGCGCAGGGCGTCTCAGTGCCGTGTTTGTCCCCGGAGGCTTCTGAACAGACGGCGTTTGTGCAGGATCTGCAGAGCGGGGTGTCTACGCCGTTGGTGACGGGCTGTCCGTCGGCGCAGGAGGAAGCCGAAGGCGATGTGTGCCCGCGGACGGTGGAAGAACACGCGAATGTGCCGGCTGGCACCGTTTTCGGCCAGCAAGTGGTGGGACAGACCAACACGTGTCCTGGTGTGGGGGTTTATTGTGGCCCGTTCTTCGAGGACGCGACAGGGGATTTCCGCCATGTTGTGGTGGATTCGTACGCGCGGTTGACCGAAGAACCGGGCGCGACCGGCGGGTTGTATGAGTGGACCGCGGGGAAGCTGACGTTCGTCGGCTCGGGGAGCCTCGGGGCCTCTGGTGCTCAAGAGACTACCGATTATCGGCATGCGATCTCGAATTCTGGGACGCGGGTGTTCTGGACGGCGGGCGGGAGTGATCCTCATCTTTATGTGCGTGATACGGCGACTGGGGAAGGGTTGCAGCTCGATGTTCCCGAAGCGGAATGTGTCACAAAAGGCAAATGCGCGGGGAACGTCGGCCCTGAATTCCAGGATGCGTCGAGTGAAGGGGAAAGGGTGTTCTTCACCGATACCCAGCAGTTGACGGTGGATTCGGGGGCGAGCAAGGAAAAGCCGGATTTGTATGAATGCAAGATCGAAGAATCCGCGGGGAAACCAACGTGCGATTTGACGGATTTGACGCCTGCCAACGGGACCGAACCTGCGGGCGTGCTGGGTGTCCTTCCTGGTGCGAGCGAAGACGGTTCGTATGTGTATTTCGTCGCTAATGGCGTGCTCGGTGATGGTGCTGAACACGGCGCGGTGCCGGGCGACTGTCGCCTCGATGAGGCGGAAGAGCCGAGCCAGCGGTGTAACTTGTATGTGTGGCATGAAGGTACGACAAAGTTGGTGGCGGTCCTTTCGGGAATGGACGAGAATGACTGGGGCGCTATTTCTCTGGAGAATCCCACGGCGCGGGTCTCTCCGGATGGTGAATGGCTGGCGTTTATGTCTAGCCGTTCGTTGACGGGTTATGACAATCGGGATGCGGTCAGCGGCGAACCGGATGAGGAGGTCTACCTGTATAACGCGGCTAGCGAACACTTGGTGTGCGCGTCCTGTGATCCCACTGGTGCCCGCCCGTACGGTGAGAGATACGGACAGATAGACGGGAAGGGTCTCGAAGAAGGGCTCGTCGTCGGCCAAAAAGCCTGGAATTCGAATGCATGGCTGGCGGCGAATATTCCGCCGTGGACGCCGCAGACGTACCATAATGCGGTTTATCAGTCGCGTTATTTGTCTGATAGTGGTCGTTTGTTTTTTGATGCGAGTGATGCGTTGGTGCCGAAAGATGTGAATGAACAGGAGGATGTGTATGAGTATGAGCCTGTGGGTGTGGGTCCGGAAGGTGCGCGTTGTGGGCCGGGGGCGGGTAGTGGTAGTGAGGTGTTTGAGCCCGAACAGGCGTTTGAAGCGTTGGGTGAGAGGGGTGTCGGGGGGGCTGGTTGTGTCGCGTTGATTTCTTCGGGTACGTCGGGTGAAGAATCGGCGTTTATGGATGCGAGTGAAAATGGTAGTGATGTGTTCTTTTTGACGGCTGCGCATTTGGTTGGTGGCGAAATCGAAGGTGGTGTGTCGTTGTATGATGCGCATGAATGCTCGGGGTCTTCGCCGTGTGTGCAGGAAGCGCAGGTGCCGCCGGAATGCACGACGGCGGAAGGTTGTCGTGTGGCGCCCGAACCGCAGCCCTCGATCTATGGCGCGCCGTCCAGCGCGACGTTCAACGGGAAAGGCAACCCTGTTGCCGAAGAAGCGCCGGTGGTGCCCGTGAAGAAGGTTACGAAAAAGACGGTGAAGTGCAAGAAGGGGTTCGTGAAGGACAAGCGGGGGAAGTGTGTGAGGCGGCCCAGGGCTAAAAAGGCTAAGCAGGCGAACCGGAGAGGTAAGTAGCTTATGCGTATATCGTTGAAGTCTTGTTTGTTCTTGTTGCCTGTCCTGGTTGTGTCGTTGTTTGTTTGTTTGGTTTCGTCGGCGTTTGCGCAGTCGCCGTGGTGGCATTTGGGGTCTGGTTCGCGTCCGAGTTTTTTGGCGCCGGAAGGCGAGGGTTATGTTGTGGCGACGGTGACGAATTTGGGTGATGCGTCGACGGGTGGGGTGGTGACGATCACGGATTCGTTGCCGGTGGGTTTGGCCGCGAAGAGTATCTCGGGGGAAGTGTTGGAAGGTCAGGGTGGTGCGGGTGTGATCCCGGTGACGTGTTCGCCGCGTCCTCGGGTGGAAAGGCCGCTTACGTGTACGGTGGCGGCGAGTTTGCCGCCGTATGACGCGGTCGAAGTGCGTATCGGTGTGGAAGTGCTGCCGGGCGCTAAATTGTGTGAACAGAACGCTGCGGATTGTGAACAGAATGTTGTGAGTGTGAGTGGTGGGGGGGCGCGTGGTTTGTCGGTGTCGCGGCCGGTGACTGTTAGCGAAGCGCCGGCGCGGTTTGGGGTGGAATCTTATGAAGTGAGCCCCGAAGAAGAAGGCGGGGCGCCGACGACGCAGGCGGGTAAGCATCCTTTCCAGGTGACTGGTACGTTGACGGTTAATCAGACCGCGATGACGACCAGCAGCAAAGACAAGCCGGAAGGGCATCCTGTTGCGTTGGCGAAGGATTTGGCGGGGTTGTTGCCGCCGGGTTTGATTGGTAACCCGACGCCGTTCCAGAAGTGCACGGTTGTGCAGCTCAATGGTGATGGGTGCCCGCCGGCGAGCGTGGTCGGTGTTGTGAGTGTAACGCTCAACGAACCGGTTTCTTTTGGTGGCCTGGTGACGTTCACGGCACCGATCGCGGATATGGAACCCGCTCGCGGGGAAGCCGCGCGGTTCGGGTTCTTCGCGGCGACTATCCCGGTTTACCTGGACGCGCACGTGCGTTCGGGTGGGGATTATGGTGTCACGCTGAGCTCCAGCGATATTCCTCAGATCGCGTCGTTCTTGTCGTATAAATTGACGTTCTGGGGTGTCCCGGGAGAAGCCGCGCACGATGATTCTCGTGGCCAGGAATGTCTGCTTGAAACACGCAAAAGCCCACAGGCGCCGCCTGGTTCTTGTGCGCCTTTCGAAGAGGCTAAGCCTCCGCCGTTTCTAGCGATGCCGACGACGTGTCCGGTGAACGCGCTCACGCATCAGCCCGAACCGTTGTATACGAGCGCCGAAGGGGACGCGTGGGATGAACCCAAGCCCGAAGGCGAGCGGCTGGTGGTAGGGGAGACCGAGCCGATGCCCGCGATGACGGGTTGCGCGCGGCTGCCGTTCGAACCCTCGATCAAGATCACGCCCGATGTGACAGAAGCAAGCACCCCGGCAGGGTTGACAGCCGATGTGCACGTACCCCAGGAAACGATCCTCAACGCGACGAGTCTCGCGCAGTCCAATGTGCGGGGCATCACCGTCGCGTTGCCCGCGGGTGTCGTGTTGAACCCGTCCGATGCGGGCGGTTTGGAAGCGTGCAGCGAGGGTCTCGTCGGGTTCCAGCCCGAACGCGGCGCCGATGGTTTCGAGGAATTCGAAACCTCGCCGGGGTTGCGTTTCCCCGCGTTCACGCCGAGGTTGCCGGGCAGCTTCGACTCGCCCCCGGGCGAAGAGTTCGAACCGGGAATCAACTTCTGCGCGAACGCAGCGAAGATCGGGACCGTTAAGATCAAATCTCCCTTGTTGCCTGCTGATCAGCCGGTGACGGGCGCGGTATATCTCGCAAGCCAGGAAACGAACCCGTTCGGGAGCGTCCTGGCGATGTATATCGTCGCGGAAGACCCGATCTCCGGGACGCTCGTGAAGCTCCCCGGCGAAGTGCGCCTCTGCCAGCAAGCGGGCGAAGTGATCGCGGGGATGACTTGCCAGGGGCTGGGGCAGATCATCACGACGTTCCAGAACAACCCGCAGCTCGCGTTCGAAGACGCCGAATTGCACTTCTTCGGCGGGGAACGCGCGCCCCTCGCCAACCCCGCGTACTGCGGCGCGTACACCACTACCGCTAGTTTCGTGCCGTGGGCCGCCGAACCCGAAGACCAGGCCGCATTGACGGCCCCTTCGTCCTCCACGTTCAATATCACCTCAGGCCCGAGCCATACGGCGTGCCCCGGTGCGAGCCTGCCGTTCGACCCGACGGTCACCGGCGGCGCGACGAGTATCCAGGCCGGCGCGTTCAGCCCGTTCACCGCGACGTTCTCGCGCTCAAACGGCGAACAGAACATGCAGTCGATCGTCGCGAAACTACCACCCGGCCTCTCCGGTTTGCTGCCCGGTGTCGAACTATGCCCCGAACCACAAGCCAACGAGGGAGCGTGCGGCCCGAACAGCCTGATCGGGGAAACGACCGTCAGTGTCGGTGTCGGCGGGCAACCATTCAGCGTCAAGGGCGGTAAGTTCTATCTCACGGGCCCCTATAACGGGACGGGTGGCTGCACCGTCGGGCAACCCGGGTGCGCTCCGTTCGGACTGACGTTCGTGGTCCCCGCGAAGGCTGGGCCGCTCGACCTCGCGAACACCAAAAACAACCATCCGGCATGCGACTGCGTACTCGTGCGCGGCAAGATCGAAGTTAACCCCGAAACCGCGGCGCTCACGATCACCAGCAACCCGCCCGGTACCCCCGACTCGATCCCGACCAGCATCGAAGGCATCCCGCTGCAGATCCAGCACGTCAACGCCACGACCACACGCACCAGCTTCCAGTTCAACCCGACGAACTGCAACAAAATGGAAGTCACCGGCACGATCAACACAAGCGAAGGCGACACCCGCACGATCGGCGTACCGTTCCAGGTCACTAACTGCGCCGCATTGAAGTTCAAACCAAAATTCGCGGTCTCTACCTCAGGCAAAACCTCCAGGGCGGACGGCGCGAGCCTCAACGTCAAACTGACCTACCCCCAGGAACCATTCGGCTCCGAGGCGAACATCCACCAGGTCAAAGTCGAACTACCCAAAGGACTACCCTCCCGGCTACAGACCCTCCAAAAGGCGTGCACCGCCACGCAATTCCACACCAACCCAGCCGGGTGCCCCCCAGCCTCCGTAGTCGGACACGCCAAAGCGACCACCCCCCTCATCCCGGTCCCGCTCGAAGGACCCGCGTACTTCGTCTCAAACGGCGGCGAAGCATTCCCCAACCTAATCGTCGTCCTCCAAGGCTACGGCGTCACCGTCGACCTCGTCGGCGACACCTTCATCAGCAAAGCCGGCGTCACCAGCAGCACCTTCAAAACCGTCCCCGACCAGCCCGTCAACACCTTCGAACTCAACCTCCCCGAGGGCCCCTACTCCGCCCTCACCACAGACGGCAACCTCTGCACACAAAAACTCATCATGCCAACCGAATTCATCGCCCAAAACAACGCCACACTCCACCAAAACACCCAAATCACCGTCACCAACTGCCCCAAAACAACACACCACAAGAAACACCACAAGAAACACCACCCAACAAAAAAAACAAAGACAAAGAAAAAGAAATGAGACACGACCGGACCGCACCACCACGACACCAAGGAGACAAAGTGAAACCCACAGAGCCCACTGCGAGCCACGCCCTCAACCCCGCCACGGGTCGGCTTGCCATGCTCTGCGCTGGGCTCCGCGCCGGAGGGATGGGTGCGCCGCGTCCCGCTTCTGTTCGCCGCCGTCTTGTGTCTGCCGTGGTGTCGCTGTCGGTACTCGTTGCGTTCGGCGCGTTGCTCGCGTCCCCGGCTTTGGCTGAACGGGCGCGGTTGTTTGAGGGGGCGTTTGGGTGTGAAGCGGGTGCGGCGGGTTGCACGACGCCGGATCCGTATCCGCTGGTGGCGCCTAGGGGGGTCGCGGTCGATGAAAAGACCGGTGATATCTACGTCGCGAACTACCTCGTTGACGATGCCCAGAGTTTGTCGGTTCAGGGCGCCACGGGCGGCACGTACGAGCTCGTCTTCGAAAGCCCGATTACCCACAAAACGAAGACGACCGTCCCGATCGCTGTCGGGGTATTCGCCTCCGGGGGAAAAGGAACAGTGCAGGCTGCGTTGGAAGGCGCGGGTGCGGCCGGCGACGTTGAAGTCAATGCCACGGGGGAAACCTCGTATTCGATTACTTTCGTTGGTGCTCTCTCTGGTGTCGATGTTAAGACGATGACGGTGGAAGCTGGGGGTCTTACCGGTGTCGGTGCGACCGCGACCGTCTCGACCACTGCTCCGGGGCTTCCCGGCGATGATGTCGAGGAGTTCACTGAAAAGGGCGAATTCCTTCGTGTGTTCGGCAAGGATGTGAACAAGACGAAGGTCGAAACGCTGGGTACCCTGAAAGTGGAAGAAGAAGCAAAGGATGTGTGTACGGCGGCGGAAGTCGCGTTGGGTGTTGAATGTCAGGCGGGTACGCCGGGTACGGCCCCGGGTGCGTTCACCGAACCCGAGTTCCCGGCGGTCGACCAGTCGACGGGTGATGTGTATGTCGCTGACCGCTCGGATGATGTGGTCACGAAGTTCACCGAAGACGGTGAAGTGGTCTCCTCGTGGGGCGATGACGGTCCCGGTGAAGAACCTGACGGGCAGCTGATCGGCCCGAAGGGAAAGCCTTCCGAACGCCTCGGCGGACTGAGTGGTATCGCGGTCGATTCCTTTGGCAATCTTTGGGTCGACGGTAGCACTCCGTCGCAGCATCTGTTTGAGTTTGATCATAACGGTGGTTTTGAGACCGGCTGGACACCAGAAATCGGCGTAAGGGTGGCACTCGGACCCGATCGCTATCCGCAGTGGGGGTGGGGTATAGCGATGGATTCTAAAGACAACGTGTATCTCCACGCGCCCGAAACTGGGACACCCGTGCTCAAGTTCAGCTCGACCGGCTCGTTTATTGGTGCGATCACGGAGTTGGGAGAGGGAGAAGCAGCATCTCCCTATGGTGTGGCGGTTGATTCTAGTGGTGTCATCTATGGCGATTCCGATACGACCGAACGCAACCATAAAAGAGTGAGTGAAAATGAAATCCAGGTGTTTGCGGGTTGTGAGCCTCACGGTTATGGAGGGCCGTGTACGCTGACTGGGCGTTTTGCTGTTGCGCATCCGCCGGGCGAAGCGTGGCTTGCGGTCGATTCGGCGAGCGTGGGTGACACGGTTTATGCTGCGAGCCGGAGTGAGCGCCAGGTGCTGGTTTTTTCGGAGGAGACTGTGCCGACGGTTGTGACTGTTGGTCCGTCGTCTGTGTCGGGGACTGCTGTGACGCTTGAGGGGACGGTCAACCCGTCGGGTGTGGCGTTAACGCAGTGTTTCTTTGAATATGGTGAAACAGAAACCTATGGTCATGTGGTGCAGTGTGAACATCCGGGTGTCGGGGAAGTCCCGGTCGATTCCAGCGAACACGCGGTTCACGCCATAATCCCCGTGGAAGCGGGCAGGACTTATCATTATCGTTTGGTGGCTGAGAACGGGGTGGATCAGCATGAACCGGCGGTGGGTGGGGATGTGGTGTTTGGTCCGCCGTTGTTGGTAGGTGAGTCGAGTGTGGGTGTTACGGCGAGTACTGTGAGGTTGCGGGGGGAAGTGGATCCGCAGAGTGTCGATACGCGGGTGCGGGTGCAGTACGGTACGACTGCTGAATATGGTAGGGAAAGTGGGGTGGTTGATATCGGGGCGGGTAGTGGTGTGCAGGGTGTGTCTGTCGAATTGGATGGTCTTGTTCCGGGTACGGTGTATCATTATCGTTTTGTGGTTGAAAGTGTTCTTGGTGAAGGTGTGGGTGCTGTTGTGGGCGGGGATCGTGTGTTTGTGACGGAGGGTGAGGGTGCGTTTAGGTTGCCGGATGGGCGGGGGTGGGAATTGGTTTCTCAGCGTGATCGGCATGGTGCGAGTATCGAACCGCTTGGGAGCTCGTATGATACGGGTGGGGAGATTCAGGCTGCTAGTGATGGTGGCGCGATTTCTTATGTGACGAATGTGCCGACTGAATCGGGGGTGCAGGGGTTCCCTGAATTTGGGCAGGTGTTGTCGACTCGTACTCCGTCGGGTTGGGTTTCGCGTGATTTGTCGGTGCCGCATGATTCTTCGTTTGGGACTGGTGTGGCGTTTGATACGGGGCGGGAGTACCGGTATTTCTCTGAAGATTTGTCTGAGGCGGCGGTGCAGCCGGCGGGGGGTTTCGCGCCGTGTGAGGATGCGCAGGGCGTCTCAGTGCCGTGTTTGTCCCCGGAGGCTTCTGAACAGACGGCGTTTGTGCAGGATCTGCAGAGCGGGGTATCCACGCCGCTGGTGACGGGCTGTCCGTCAGCGCAGGAGGAAGCCGAAGGCGATGCGTGCCCGCGGGCGGTGGAAGAACACGCGAATGTACCGGCTGGCACCGTTTTCGGCAAGGAAGTGGTTGGACAGACCAACACGTGTCCTGGTGTAGGGGTTTATTGTGGCCCGTTTTTCGAAGGCGCGACAGGGAACTTCAGCCACGTTGTCGTCAATTCGTACGCGCGGTTGACCGAAGAACCGGATGCGACTGCTGGGTTGTATGAGTGGACTGCCGGGAAGCTGACGTTCGTCGGCGCAGGGAACCTCGGGGTCGGGGTCGCTGGTTTGGGACAGCCCACTGATCATCGGCATGCGATCTCGAATGCTGGGACGCGGGTGTTCTGGACGGCGGCGGGCGGGACTGGTCCTCATCTCTATATGCGTGATACGGCGACCGGGGAAGGGTTGCAGCTCGATGTTCCCGAAGCGGAATGTGTCGCGAAAGGCAAATGCACGGGGAACGTCAGCCCTGAATTCCAGGATGCCTCGAGCGAAGGAGAAAGGGTGTTCTTCACCGACACCCAGCAGCTGACCGTGGACTCGGGGGCGAGCGCCGGGAGTCCGGACTTGTATGAATGCAAGATCGAAGAATCCGCGGGGAAACCGACGTGCGATTTGACGGATTTGACGCCGGTTAATGGTGGAGAATCCGCGGGTGTGCAGGGCACGATCCCCGGGGTCAGCGAAGATGGCTCGTATGTGTATTTCGTCGCGAATGGTGTCCTCGGGGATGGTGCGCAGCGTGGTGCTACGCCCGGCGACTGCGAAGGCAATCAAGCGAAGGCGCCGAGCGAGCGGTGTAACTTGTATGTGTGGCATGAAGGGGTGACGAGGTTGGTGGCTGTTCTCTCGGGAGTGGATGATCCTGATTGGGGCGCCGGGTATCTGGGTGCGCCGACGGCGCGGGTCTCTCCGAATGGTGAATGGTTGGCGTTTATGTCGAACCGTTCGTTGACGGGTTATGATAATCGTGATGCGGTTAGTGGCGAACCGGATGAGGAGGTCTACCTGTATAACGCCTCGGACGAACATCTCGTTTGCGCGTCGTGCGATCCGACGGGCGCGCGGCCATACGGGAGAGAATATAGCAATCAACACGGTAAGGGCCTCGAAAAAGGGCTGGCCGGCAGTTTCTTCGTGTGGTATGGGTCTGCGTGGTTGGCGGCGAATATTCCGACGTGGACGCCGCAGACGTACAGTAATGCGGTTTATCAGTCGCGTTATTTGTCTGATAGTGGTCGTTTGTTTTTTGATGCGAGTGATGCGTTGGTGCCGAAAGATGTGAATGAACAGGAGGATGTGTATGAGTATGAGCCTGTGGGTGTGGGTCCGGAAGGTGCGCGTTGTGGGCCGGGGGCGGGTAGTGGTAGTGAGGTGTTTGAGCCCGAACAGGCGTTTGAAGCGTTGGGTGAGAGGGGTGTCGGGGGGGCTGGTTGTGTCGCGTTGATTTCTTCGGGTACGTCGGGTGAAGAATCGGCGTTTATGGATGCGAGTGAAAATGGTAGTGATGTGTTCTTTTTGACGGCTGCGCATTTGGTTGGTGGCGAAATCGAAGGTGGTGTGTCGTTGTATGATGCGCATGAATGCTCGGGGTCTTCGCCGTGTGTGCAGGAAGCGCAGGTGCCGCCGGAATGCACGACGGCGGAAGGTTGTCGTGTGGCGCCCGAACCGCAGCCCTCGATCTATGGCGCGCCGTCCAGCGCGACGTTCAACGGGAAAGGCAACCCTGTTGCCGAAGAAGCGCCGGTGGTGCCCGTGAAGAAGGTTACGAAAAAGACGGTGAAGTGCAAGAAGGGGTTCGTGAAGGACAAGCGGGGGAAGTGTGTGAGGCGGCCCAGGGCTAAAAAGGCTAAGCAGGCGAACCGGAGAGGTAAGTAGCTTATGCGTATATCGTTGAAGTCTTGTTTGTTCTTGTTGCCTGTCCTGGTTGTGTCGTTGTTTGTTTGTTTGGTTTCGTCGGCGTTTGCGCAGTCGCCGTGGTGGCATTTGGGGTCTGGTTCGCGTCCGAGTTTTTTGGCGCCGGAAGGCGAGGGTTATGTTGTGGCGACGGTGACGAATTTGGGTGATGCGTCGACGGGTGGGGTGGTGACGATCACGGATTCGTTGCCGGTGGGTTTGGCCGCGAAGAGTATCTCGGGGGAAGTGTTGGAAGGTCAGGGTGGTGCGGGTGTGATCCCGGTGACGTGTTCGCCGCGTCCTCGGGTGGAAAGGCCGCTTACGTGTACGGTGGCGGCGAGTTTGCCGCCGTATGACGCGGTCGAAGTGCGTATCGGTGTGGAAGTGCTGCCGGGCGCTAAATTGTGTGAACAGAACGCTGCGGATTGTGAACAGAATGTTGTGAGTGTGAGTGGTGGGGGGGCGCGTGGTTTGTCGGTGTCGCGGCCGGTGACTGTTAGCGAAGCGCCGGCGCGGTTTGGGGTGGAATCTTATGAAGTGAGCCCCGAAGAAGAAGGCGGGGCGCCGACGACGCAGGCGGGTAAGCATCCTTTCCAGGTGACTGGTACGTTGACGGTTAATCAGACCGCGATGACGACCAGCAGCAAAGACAAGCCGGAAGGGCATCCTGTTGCGTTGGCGAAGGATTTGGCGGGGTTGTTGCCGCCGGGTTTGATTGGTAACCCGACGCCGTTCCAGAAGTGCACGGTTGTGCAGCTCAATGGTGATGGGTGCCCGCCGGCGAGCGTGGTCGGTGTTGTGAGTGTAACGCTCAACGAACCGGTTTCTTTTGGTGGCCTGGTGACGTTCACGGCACCGATCGCGGATATGGAACCCGCTCGCGGGGAAGCCGCGCGGTTCGGGTTCTTCGCGGCGACTATCCCGGTTTACCTGGACGCGCACGTGCGTTCGGGTGGGGATTATGGTGTCACGCTGAGCTCCAGCGATATTCCTCAGATCGCGTCGTTCTTGTCGTATAAATTGACGTTCTGGGGTGTCCCGGGAGAAGCCGCGCACGATGATTCTCGTGGCCAGGAATGTCTGCTTGAAACACGCAAAAGCCCACAGGCGCCGCCTGGTTCTTGTGCGCCTTTCGAAGAGGCTAAGCCTCCGCCGTTTCTAGCGATGCCGACGACGTGTCCGGTGAACGCGCTCACGCATCAGCCCGAACCGTTGTATACGAGCGCCGAAGGGGACGCGTGGGATGAACCCAAGCCCGAAGGCGAGCGGCTGGTGGTAGGGGAGACCGAGCCGATGCCCGCGATGACGGGTTGCGCGCGGCTGCCGTTCGAACCCTCGATCAAGATCACGCCCGATGTGACAGAAGCAAGCACCCCGGCAGGGTTGACAGCCGATGTGCACGTACCCCAGGAAACGATCCTCAACGCGACGAGTCTCGCGCAGTCCAATGTGCGGGGCATCACCGTCGCGTTGCCCGCGGGTGTCGTGTTGAACCCGTCCGATGCGGGCGGTTTGGAAGCGTGCAGCGAGGGTCTCGTCGGGTTCCAGCCCGAACGCGGCGCCGATGGTTTCGAGGAATTCGAAACCTCGCCGGGGTTGCGTTTCCCCGCGTTCACGCCGAGGTTGCCGGGCAGCTTCGACTCGCCCCCGGGCGAAGAGTTCGAACCGGGAATCAACTTCTGCGCGAACGCAGCGAAGATCGGGACCGTTAAGATCAAATCTCCCTTGTTGCCTGCTGATCAGCCGGTGACGGGCGCGGTATATCTCGCAAGCCAGGAAACGAACCCGTTCGGGAGCGTCCTGGCGATGTATATCGTCGCGGAAGACCCGATCTCCGGGACGCTCGTGAAGCTCCCCGGCGAAGTGCGCCTCTGCCAGCAAGCGGGCGAAGTGATCGCGGGGATGACTTGCCAGGGGCTGGGGCAGATCATCACGACGTTCCAGAACAACCCGCAGCTCGCGTTCGAAGACGCCGAATTGCACTTCTTCGGCGGGGAACGCGCGCCCCTCGCCAACCCCGCGTACTGCGGCGCGTACACCACTACCGCTAGTTTCGTGCCGTGGGCCGCCGAACCCGAAGACCAGGCCGCATTGACGGCCCCTTCGTCCTCCACGTTCAATATCACCTCAGGCCCGAGCCATACGGCGTGCCCCGGTGCGAGCCTGCCGTTCGACCCGACGGTCACCGGCGGCGCGACGAGTATCCAGGCCGGCGCGTTCAGCCCGTTCACCGCGACGTTCTCGCGCTCAAACGGCGAACAGAACATGCAGTCGATCGTCGCGAAACTACCACCCGGCCTCTCCGGTTTGCTGCCCGGTGTCGAACTATGCCCCGAACCACAAGCCAACGAGGGAGCGTGCGGCCCGAACAGCCTGATCGGGGAAACGACCGTCAGTGTCGGTGTCGGCGGGCAACCATTCAGCGTCAAGGGCGGTAAGTTCTATCTCACGGGCCCCTATAACGGGACGGGTGGCTGCACCGTCGGGCAACCCGGGTGCGCTCCGTTCGGACTGACGTTCGTGGTCCCCGCGAAGGCTGGGCCGCTCGACCTCGCGAACACCAAAAACAACCATCCGGCATGCGACTGCGTACTCGTGCGCGGCAAGATCGAAGTTAACCCCGAAACCGCGGCGCTCACGATCACCAGCAACCCGCCCGGTACCCCCGACTCGATCCCGACCAGCATCGAAGGCATCCCGCTGCAGATCCAGCACGTCAACGCCACGACCACACGCACCAGCTTCCAGTTCAACCCGACGAACTGCAACAAAATGGAAGTCACCGGCACGATCAACACAAGCGAAGGCGACACCCGCACGATCGGCGTACCGTTCCAGGTCACTAACTGCGCCGCATTGAAGTTCAAACCAAAATTCGCGGTCTCTACCTCAGGCAAAACCTCCAGGGCGGACGGCGCGAGCCTCAACGTCAAACTGACCTACCCCCAGGAACCATTCGGCTCCGAGGCGAACATCCACCAGGTCAAAGTCGAACTACCCAAAGGACTACCCTCCCGGCTACAGACCCTCCAAAAGGCGTGCACCGCCACGCAATTCCACACCAACCCAGCCGGGTGCCCCCCAGCCTCCGTAGTCGGACACGCCAAAGCGACCACCCCCCTCATCCCGGTCCCGCTCGAAGGACCCGCGTACTTCGTCTCAAACGGCGGCGAAGCATTCCCCAACCTAATCGTCGTCCTCCAAGGCTACGGCGTCACCGTCGACCTCGTCGGCGACACCTTCATCAGCAAAGCCGGCGTCACCAGCAGCACCTTCAAAACCGTCCCCGACCAGCCCGTCAACACCTTCGAACTCAACCTCCCCGAGGGCCCCTACTCCGCCCTCACCACAGACGGCAACCTCTGCACACAAAAACTCATCATGCCAACCGAATTCATCGCCCAAAACAACGCCACACTCCACCAAAACACCCAAATCACCGTCACCAACTGCCCCAAAACAACACACCACAAGAAACACCACAAGAAACACCACCCAACAAAAAAAACAAAGACAAAGAAAAAGAAATGAGACATCCTTCGACGCGCCACCACACGGGACCACAAAACGATAGGAGTAAGCGATGAGGGGTGCGTACGTTCTAAAGGCGTCTGGTGGGGTTGCGGGAGCCGCGATCGCGGCGCTGCTGGCAGCGCTGGCGATCGCCTCCCCGGCGGCAGCCGCGCCGAAAGGTATCTTCAGCGTGTTCGGGGGCTGCCCGGCAAGTGAAGTGAGCGGCGAGGGAGTCTGCGTCAATTTGCCGATCGTGGGCGGCATGCTGGTGATCGGCCGCGCGACGGTACCGGTCGACAGGACGATCACGGTGCAGGCCGGCGCGCAGCCCGCCGTCACAAACTTGTTTGATCTGCTGCCGCCGCGTGGCGGTACGACCCTGTCCAAGACCCCGCTCGAGGTCCCTGGCGGCCTGAACGGCCTGGTCCAGTGCGGCGCGATCGGCGGCCGTCTGGCGCAGGCGTCGTGTGGCGCGGCGCAGGGCACCGAAGTGACGGCCACGATCGAAGTCGTGGCCAACAGCAGCGACCCGGCCACCTTGAACACGTTCAACTTCTTCGGCAGGGCGGGGACCTCGCTGGTGTTGCCGATGCGGGTTCATCTAAGCAATGTGTTCCTGGGCAATAGTTGTTACCTGGGGTCCGGGTCGCACCCGATAATATTTGAAATGACGCTTGGGGCGACCAGCCCGCCAGCGCCCAACAAACCGATCAGCGGATCTCTGGGCCGCTCCGGCGAGGAATACGAAAACGGCTTGGAACTCCTCGCGTTTGGTTCGAGCGTGCTTGTGGACAACGCCTTTGCGGTCCCGGCGGCCGAAGGCTGCGGCGGGCAGTTCTCATCGCTCGTCAATCCGATCGTGGACGCGAAACTCGGTCTGCCGTCCAAGGCGGGTCACAACACCGCGATTATCGATGCCAAGGCACTCGATATAGCGTACGCCGAAAACGTCCTCCTGAGCGAAGGATAAGCAGAAGGTTTGCGTGGTTTCGAGAGGGAATCCCAAAGAGCATGCCGGGATCACACAGGCGCGGTCATCCTTTGCCAGTGGGGATCTGTTTGAACACGACCACACCCAAGGAGACAAGGTGAAACCCACAGAGCCAATTGCGAGCCATGCCCTCACCCCTACCACGGGTTGGCTCGCGACGCGCTCTGAGCTGTGCTCCGCCCTACAGGGACACGTGCGCCGCGGATCAGCCGCGTTTATCGTCCTCTGCTGTGCGGCGTGGCGGCCCCGCTGTGTGTTCTCGTGGTGTTCGGTGTCGTGTGTGTCTCTCCGGCTCTGGCTGAACGGGCGCGGCTCTTTGAGGGGGCGTTTGGGTGCGAAGCGGGTGCGGCAGGTTGTACGATGCCGGATCCGTATCCGCTGGTGGCGCCTAGCGGGGTCGCGGTCGATGAAGCCGACGGGGATGTCTATGTTGCCAATGATGCCGTCATTGACACGCAGACGATCATTCTCACAGCGGCGACTGGCGGTACGTTCACGCTAACATTTGAAAATCCCGTTACTCGCGAAAGATTGACGACAGCCCCGATCGTCCACGAAGAAAGAGCGGGACATGCGCAGCACGATGCGAGGGCGGTGGAAGAAGCACTGGTGAACGCCGGGTAGCCACGGGTGAGATCCGAGTCAGTGCTGAATTCACTAATGAGATGATCGTGGAATTTATAGGTGATCTGACGGGCGTCTCGGTTGCTACCATGACCGCTGACGGTGGTGGTCTCACTGGTTCCGGCGCGGCCGTGGCAGTCTCGACCAGGGAAAAAGGCGAACCTGGGGATGATGTCGAGAAGTTCGGCCCTTCTGGGGAATTCATCTTGATGTTCGGGAAGGAGGTGAACAAGACTGAGGTCATGCTTCACGGCAGCGAAGCCGAACAGGATGTCTGCACCGCCTTCTCCGGCGATACCTGCGGGGGCGCTGTGGAAGGCTCCACGCCCGGCGCGTTCAACGAGCCTGCGTTCCCGGCGGTCGACCAGTCGACCGGCGATGTGTATGTCGCCGATCGCTCGAATGATGTGGTCACAAAGTTCACCGAAGACGGTGAAGTGGTCTCCTCGTGGGGCGATGACGGTCCCGGTGAAGAATCCGACGGGCGGCTGATCGGCCCGAAGGGTAAGCCTTCCGAACAGTTCGGCGAACTCAGGGGTATCGCGGTCGATTTCTTTGGTAATCTGTGGGTCGACTGTGGGGCTCCGTCGCAGCATCTGTTTGAGTTTGATCACAACGGTGGCTTTGAGACCGGCTGGACACCAGAAACCCCTAGCAGGGAGGCATTCAATCTCCCAGAATGGGGTATAGCAGTGGACTCCGAAGACAACCTATATATCGCCCTCACAAAGTATACCGAAGGTGCCGACTTCAAGTTCAACTCGACTGGCTCGTTAATCGGTGCGATCACGCAGTTGAGAGAGGGAGAAAATACATCTGTCTATGGTGTGGCGGTCGATTCTAGTGGTGTCTTCTACCGTGATCTCGATACGACCGAACGCAACCATAAAAGAGTGAGTGAAAATGAAATCCAGGTGTTTGCGGGTTGTGAGCCTCACGGTTATGGAGGGCCGTGTACGCTGACTGGGCGTTTTGCTGTTGCGCATCCGCCGGGCGAAGCGTGGCTTGCGGTCGATTCGGCGAGCGTGGGTGACACGGTTTATGCTGCGAGCCGGAGTGAGCGCCAGGTGCTGGTTTTTTCGGAGGAGACTGTGCCGACGGTTGTGACTGTTGGTCCGTCGTCTGTGTCGGGGACTGCTGTGACGCTTGAGGGGACGGTCAACCCGTCGGGTGTGGCGTTAACGCAGTGTTTCTTTGAATATGGTGAAACAGAAACCTATGGTCATGTGGTGCAGTGTGAACATCCGGGTGTCGGGGAAGTCCCGGTCGATTCCAGCGAACACGCGGTTCACGCCATAATCCCCGTGGAAGCGGGCAGGACTTATCATTATCGTTTGGTGGCTGAGAACGGGGTGGATCAGCATGAACCGGCGGTGGGTGGGGATGTGGTGTTTGGTCCGCCGTTGTTGGTAGGTGAGTCGAGTGTGGGTGTTACGGCGAGTACTGTGAGGTTGCGGGGGGAAGTGGATCCGCAGAGTGTCGATACGCGGGTGCGGGTGCAGTACGGTACGACTGCTGAATATGGTAGGGAAAGTGGGGTGGTTGATATCGGGGCGGGTAGTGGTGTGCAGGGTGTGTCTGTCGAATTGGATGGTCTTGTTCCGGGTACGGTGTATCATTATCGTTTTGTGGTTGAAAGTGTTCTTGGTGAAGGTGTGGGTGCTGTTGTGGGCGGGGATCGTGTGTTTGTGACGGAGGGTGAGGGTGCGTTTAGGTTGCCGGATGGGCGGGGGTGGGAATTGGTTTCTCAGCGTGATCGGCATGGTGCGAGTATCGAACCGCTTGGGAGCTCGTATGATACGGGTGGGGAGATTCAGGCTGCTAGTGATGGTGGCGCGATTTCTTATGTGACGAATGTGCCGACTGAATCGGGGGTGCAGGGGTTCCCTGAATTTGGGCAGGTGTTGTCGACTCGTACTCCGTCGGGTTGGGTTTCGCGTGATTTGTCGGTGCCGCATGATTCTTCGTTTGGGACTGGTGTGGCGTTTGATACGGGGCGGGAGTACCGGTATTTCTCTGAAGATTTGTCTGAGGCGGCGGTGCAGCCGGCGGGGGGTTTCGCGCCGTGTGAGGATGCGCAGGGCGTCTCAGTGCCGTGTTTGTCCCCGGAGGCTTCTGAACAGACGGCGTTTGTGCAGGATCTGCAGAGCGGGGTATCCACGCCGCTGGTGACGGGCTGTCCGTCAGCGCAGGAGGAAGCCGAAGGCGATGCGTGCCCGCGGGCGGTGGAAGAACACGCGAATGTACCGGCTGGCACCGTTTTCGGCAAGGAAGTGGTTGGACAGACCAACACGTGTCCTGGTGTAGGGGTTTATTGTGGCCCGTTTTTCGAAGGCGCGACAGGGAACTTCAGCCACGTTGTCGTCAATTCGTACGCGCGGTTGACCGAAGAACCGGATGCGACTGCTGGGTTGTATGAGTGGACTGCCGGGAAGCTGACGTTCGTCGGCGCAGGGAACCTCGGGGTCGGGGTCGCTGGTTTGGGAAAGCCCACTGATCATCGGCATGCGATCTCGAATGCTGGGACGCGGGTGTTCTGGACGGCGGCGGGCGGGACTGGTCCTCATCTCTATATGCGTGATACGGCGACCGGGGAAGGGTTGCAGCTCGATGTTCCCGAAGCGGAATGTGTCGCGAAAGGCAAATGCACGGGGAACGTCAGCCCTGAATTCCAGGATGCCTCGAGCGAAGGAGAAAGGGTGTTCTTCACCGACACCCAGCAGCTGACCGTGGACTCGGGGGCGAGCGCCGGGAGTCCGGACTTGTATGAATGCAAGATCGAAGAATCCGCGGGGAAACCGACGTGCGATTTGACGGATTTGACGCCGGTTAATGGTGGAGAATCCGCGGGTGTGCAGGGCACGATCCCCGGGGTCAGCGAAGATGGCTCGTATGTGTATTTCGTCGCGAATGGTGTCCTCGGGGATGGTGCGCAGCGTGGTGCTACGCCCGGCGACTGCGAAGGCAATCAAGCGAAGGCGCCGAGCGAGCGGTGTAACTTGTATGTGTGGCATGAAGGGGTGACGAGGTTGGTGGCTGTTCTCTCGGGAGTGGATGATCCTGATTGGGGCGCCGGGTATCTGGGTGCGCCGACGGCGCGGGTCTCTCCGAATGGTGAATGGTTGGCGTTTATGTCGAACCGTTCGTTGACGGGTTATGATAATCGTGATGCGGTTAGTGGCGAACCGGATGAGGAGGTCTACCTGTATAACGCCTCGGACGAACATCTCGTTTGCGCGTCGTGCGATCCGACGGGCGCGCGGCCATACGGGAGAGAATATAGCAATCAACACGGTAAGGGCCTCGAAAAAGGGCTGGCCGGCAGTTTCTTCGTGTGGTATGGGTCTGCGTGGTTGGCGGCGAATATTCCGACGTGGACGCCGCAGACGTACAGTAACGCGGTTTATCAGTCGCGTTATTTGTCTGATAGTGGTCGTTTGTTTTTTGATGCGAGTGATGCGTTGGTGCCGAAAGATGTGAATGAACGGGAGGATGTGTATGAGTATGAGCCTGTGGGTGTGGGTCCGGAAGGTGCGCGTTGTGGGCCGGGGGCGGGTAGTGGTAGTGAGGTGTTTGAGCCCGAACAGGCGTTTGAAGCGTTGGGTGAGAGGGGTGTCGGGGGGGCTGGTTGTGTCGCGTTGATTTCTTCGGGTACGTCGGGTGAAGAATCGGCGTTTATGGATGCGAGTGAAAATGGTAGTGATGTGTTCTTTTTGACGGCTGCGCATTTGGTTGGTGGCGAAATCGAAGGTGGTGTGTCGTTGTATGATGCGCATGAATGCTCGGGGTCTTCGCCGTGTGTGCAGGAAGCGCAGGTGCCGCCGGAATGCACGACGGCGGAAGGTTGTCGTGTGGCGCCCGAACCGCAGCCCTCGATCTATGGCGCGCCGTCCAGCGCGACGTTCAACGGGAAAGGCAACCCTGTTGCCGAAGAAGCGCCGGTGGTGCCCGTGAAGAAGGTTACGAAAAAGACGGTGAAGTGCAAGAAGGGGTTCGCGAAGGACAAGCGGGGGAAGTGTGTGAGGCGGCCCAGGGCTAAAAAGGCTAAGAAGGCCAACCGGAGAGGTAGTCGGCAGGTCGGGCGCGCCGCGCCCGACCCCGATCGCCTGTACGCTGGAGGGCGAGATGGCCGACGCCCCCAACCTCATAACCCCCCAGGGCCTCGAGTCGCTGCGCGCGGAGCTCGAGACGCTGGAGGGCGAGGGTAGGCGCGAGATCGCCGAGCGGATCAAAACCGCGCGCGAGTGGGGCGACCTGAAGGAGAACAGCGAGTACCACGACGCCAAGAACGACCAGGCCCACCTGGAGACGAAGATCGCGCGGCTGCGCGAAAAGATCTCCGCGGCCGTGGTCGTCGAGGAGGGGGAGACGGCCGCCGACGGCGCGGTCGGCTTCGGCTCGACTGTCGTCGTCAGCGATCAGAACGGGGCGAAGCGCAGCTGGACGATCGTCAGCTCGCACGACGCCGCCCCCGCGGAGGGCCGCCTCTCAGCCGAGTCGCCCGTCGCCCGCGCGCTCGTCGGGCGCCGCCCCGGCGACCAGGTGGCCGTTGCGCTGCCCCGCGGCGAGAGCGTGTTGAGCATCCTCAGCGTCGAGTGACGCTGCCGCCGGCGGCTCGATCGCCTCCGGGGGCGCCGCCTGCGGCTGGGCCGGCCCCCCGAACGAGGCGATGAACGCTTCCACGACGGCCGGGTCGAATTGCGTGCCGGCGCAGGCGTGCAGCTCGGCGATCGCCTCGGCGGTGGGGACGGCGGCCGAGTAGGAGCGCTCGGAGATCATCGCGTCGAAGGCGTCGCAGACGAAGATGATCCGCGCGCCGAGCGGGATCCGCTCGCCGCGCAGGCCGTCGGGGTAGCCCTTGCCGTCGAAGCGCTCGTGGGAGGAGCGCACCAGCCCCGCGACCGGGCGCAGCGCCGCGGCGGCGGCGAGGATCCGCTCGCCGAGGATCGTGTGGCGGCTCATGAAGCCCCACTCCTCGGCGTTCAGCGGGCCGGGCTTCGTCAGGATCGCGTCGGGGATCGCGATCTTGCCGACGTCGTGCAGCTCGGCGGCGCGCGCGAGCACGTCGAGCTCTTCGCCGTCCATCCCCAGGCGCCGGCCGACATCGAGCACCAGCGCGCCGACGCCACGCTGGTGCTCCTGCAGGTCGGGGTGGCGCTCCTGGAAGGCCTGCAGCAACACGTCGCGCAGCTGGTGCACGGCGGAGGCCTCGCGCGTTTCCTCCTTGCGCCGGTACAGGCGCTGGTCGGCGAGCTGCATCACCGCGGCCGGGTCGTCGAGCTCGGGGGGGATGCTGACGACGCCGTGGGCGGCGCCGATCGAGAAGCCCGGGCCGCGCTCGGAGAGGGCGGCGACGGAGGCCGCCACAAGCGCGTCGAGGCGCTCGGCGCAGTCGCGCAGCAGCACGCAGAACTCGTCGCCGCCCATGCGGTAGGCGGTGCCGTAGGGGGCGACCACGGTCTTCAACTTGTCGGAGAGCCGCGCCAGCAGCGCGTCTCCGGCCGGGTGGCCGAAGGTGTCGTTGTAGCGCTTGAAGCCGTTCAGGTCGTACAGCATCAGCTCCCACGTCTCGCCGCTGCCGACGTGACGGCAGGCGACGTTGAGGTCCTCCATCAGCTGCCGGCGGTTGCCGAGGCCGGTGAGCGGGTCGGTCAGCGCCAGCCGGCGTGAGCCGGCCAGCATCGCGATGTTCTCGCGCAGGGTCAGCACCAGGTGCAGGCACACCGCGAGCACGGTCGCGGCCGCGAGAATCAGCGCGGTCGGCGTGAGCTGCGCGGTGGGGAGGTTGCCGTAGATCAGCACCCCCAGGGCCGCCAGCAGCGAGAGTGAGGGCACCGACACCAGGCGCCAACCCTCCACGCGCCGGCGCGCCGGCCGTGGCCACGGCGTCCACGCGGCGGTCGCCAGCAGCACGGCGGAGGCGGGCCACAGGAACTGCGCCCAATTCCCCACGTGGAAGCTGTCGGTCGCGGTCTGGTAGAGATAGGCTGAGTCGGCGACCGCGCTGCACAGCATCGCTGCGGCCAGCAGCAGCCACACGCGCCCAGGGCGCCAGCCGGTCATGCCGAGCGCGCCGAGCGTGAAGATCAGCAGCAGCAGGTCGCCGACCGGATAGGCCAGCGCGACCCCCAGCGCGGCGGCGTCGCCGTGCGCGCCGTTCAGGATCGGCGGCAAGATCAGCGCCGCCCCGACCGCCGCGGCCGCGAACCCGCCGATCAGGCCGTCGAGCCACATACCGATCCGCAGCTCGCGCAGGTGGGCACTCAGCAGCAGCACGAGCGCGACGTAGCAGCAGGGGTAGAAGACGAGGTACAGCGCGTCGGCGGGCGAGACGTTGCCGCCGGCCGCGCCCGGCCCTTCCACGTACAGCGCGTAGTAGAGGTCGCCCAAGCACCAGCACGCGAGGCCGGCGCCCATCGTCAGCCAGGCGCCGCGCTGCGCCCGCACGACCACGCCGCGGGCAAGCACCGTGCAGGCCGAGGCGCCCATCAGCAGCCCGTACACGGCGTGGTCGAAGAGTCCCCCGCGCGCGACTCCGCCCATGCCGGCGAGCGTGTGCAGCATCAGCACCCCCAGGCCCCCCACCAGCAGGGCCAGGGTCACGGTGGCCGGCAGTGGTCTTGTTCGCATCGTCGTGTGCATCCCGCTCGCGCTTAAGGCATCGGCGGCGCAAAGGCGGCCCTGAAGTCGAATTGCCGGACGTGCGCGAGTTGTCGCGGCGCTCCGGCGCGTCCGCGGCGGCTGCCGCCCGCGCCGGGCGGCGCGCGCGAGCAGTTCCGGCCAGGGCCTACCGTGCGCGCTTCAGCCGGCGCACGAAGCGCCGCGGCGGGCGCCGGTAGAGGCGCTCGCCCTCGCGCAATGCCCGCTGGCGCAGCTTCCGGCGCCGCGCGGCGATCAGCGCCAGGAGCCGTCTGCGCACCTTGCGCTCGCCCGCGAACAGGCGGGAGCGCTCGCGCACCCGCGCTTCGAGCAGCGCGAGGTCGTGCTCCTCGCCGAGCATTTCTCCGAGCCGGTCGGCGCGGCGGACGACGCGGCGCACCGGCTTGTAGCGCTTGCCGCCGCGGTCGAGCGTCTCGGCGGCGTAGCGCAGCTCCTTGACGCGTTTGCGCCACGCGTGCAGCGCCTCGACGCTCGCGCCCCAGCCCGGGTGCGTGTCCGTGCCCGCGCGCCTGGTCCGCTTCCCGCGCCGGGGCTTCTCGCCGGGCCGTTCGGCGGCGGCGCGCCGGCGGGCGACGCGCAGGTCCCGCCGGCCCCGGCGGTAGATGCCCTCCAGGCCGGGCGCGAGCAGCCGGAAGCCGCGTTCGCGCAGCTCCCAGCGCGCCACGCGCGCGCGCACGGCCCGCAGCTCCACGGCCACCTCGCCCCGCACGCGGGGGTCGTGGATCGCGTGCGCGGCGGCGGTGTCGCGCTCGGCGAGCAGCTGCGCGCGCAGCGTGAGTACCGCGGCGCTGCGGCCCAGCCGCGAGGGGTCGCGCCGCACGAGCGAGTCGAGCGTGCCGAGCATCACCTCCGCGTCGCGCGCGCCCGCGAGGCGCCGGGCGCAGTCGCGCAGCGCGGCGGCCTCGCGCGCGTAGCGCTTGGCGCCCAGCTCGCTGCGCAGGAGCGCCAGCAGCGCGCGCAGGCGCTTGAGTGCCTTGCGGGTCTCGTGCACCGCGCGTGCGCCGGCCTGCGCGGAGTCGCCTGCCGCCGCGCCGTCTTCCAACCCGCGACCCTCCAACCCGCGACCCCCCGACCCGCCGCCCTGCGTGTACCCCACCCCGCCGGGGTAGCCCTCCAGCAACTCCACGGCGAGGTCGAGCTGGCCGAGGATCACGCGCCGCAGCCCCTCCGCGAAGGGCTCGCCGGCGAGCAGCGCCGGCCGGCGGCTGCGGGGGCGGCGGGGCGGGTCGGCCGGCGCGCGGCCGGCGCGGCGCTCCAACTGGCCTTTGGCGAGCGCCACGGCGACGCCGACGCCCACCACCGCGAGCGCGCCGGCGAGGGGCGCCACAATGGGGCGGTGACCTCGCGCCTTCCGTCGGCCCCATGGTGGACGGTGCGCCGCGCGGCGAACCGCAAGCCCGCGACGTACCGCTGTCCGTTCTGCGGCCATCAGCTCCCCGCGCTCAGCGAGCACATGCTGATCGCCCCCGAAGGCGACACCCGCCGCCGCCGGCACGCGCACACCAAATGCGTGGTGAGGGCGCGCGAACGGGGCCAGCTCGTGATGCGCGACGAGTGGCTGCGCGCCCAGCCGCGACCCACGCCGTGGTGGCGGCGGCTAATGCGACACACCGACCCCCCACGGGCCCCGTGAGGCTCACCCGCCCCACCGACCCCCTCAGGCCCCGTAGGTGTGCACGTACTCCGGCTGCACGCGGATGATCACGCGCTGTTCGCCGGGCTGGCGGTAGGGGTAGGTGTCCTGGCCGAGGTACTTCAGCGCCAGCGCGTCGATGTGCGCGTCGGCGCCCTCGTGGGTGCGCTCGGCGACGCGCCCGCGGATCAGCAGGTATTCGTAGGGGTTGTCCATGTTCTGCACCGTCAGCGTGACGCGCGGGTCGCGTTCGAGGTTGCGCGGCCAGGCGCGGCCCTCGGCTGTGTTGAGCGTGGGCAGGCCGTCCTGCACGTCCACCCAAACCGGCGCGGCAAGCACCGAGCCGTCGGGGCGTAGTGTGGCGACGTTGCAGAAGTTCTTGCCCCGCAGCAGCGCCTCGGCGGGACCATCGATACTCGCGCTCATCGGTACTCCTTCCTCGTGGGTTATCGCACCCCATCAAGATAGGGGAGAACCGTTTCCGCCCGTCCGTCGACCAGCCCATGCCGCGGCTCGCGCAGGGGGGGAGGGGGAGGAGGAGGGGGGCTGTTGTCGCGCTGACTGCCGCGAGAGACCCCCCCCCGAGCTGGCGGGGAGGGGGGCTGTTGCCGCGCTTACTGTCGCGAGAGACCCGCGGCCGAGCTGGCGGGGAGAGGGGAGGGGAGCTGTGTCGCGCTTATTGCCGCGAAAGACCAGAGGCCGAGCTGGCGGGCGGGATCGGGTCGAGTGGAACGAGCTGGCCGTTGTCGAGCTGGTAGCGGACCGTGGTCGACCCGCCCGAGGGGCAGCAGAGGGGGTCGTGGGAGCGGTAGAGCGCGTAGGCGATCGCGACTTCGGTGTCGCTCTGGCTTACTACCCGCAGCGAGGCGGAGGGCTGGCTGGAGTCGGTGCCGAGGTAGTGGCTCCCGAGGAAGAAGAAGGCGAGCTGGTTGTAGCCGTCGGCGGAACCGATGCGCGTCCCGATCAGCACCCGCAGCGTTTGGGTGGGGTGGTAGTCGGAGAGGTCCCCCGCCGTGTACCCGTGGGCGACGACGACCGCGGCCGCCGCCGCGGCTTCGGCGGAAGCGACGTGTTCGGTGGATCCCCCGTGCACGAACGCGGGCGCGGACCCGGTGCGAGTGGTGCTCGCGGGCTGGCCGCTCGCGCCCGTGCCGCCGCTGCCGCCTGTTGCACTGGTTGCGCCGGTCGTGGTGGGCGTGGTGCGGGCGGGCGTGGAGGCGGTCGCGGCGGTCGAGCTCGTGTGCGTCCCGGCCTGCGCGCCCGCGTTCGCCGCGGGGGCGCCGGGGACGGAGACCGTCTTCGTCCCACCCCCGCAGCCGCCGAGCAGCACGCCTCCCACGGCTCCCAGAGCCAGCGCGCATACGATCGGCCCCGCCGTCGGCCCCACCCGTCGCATCATCGCCACTGTATTCGCCGCCGCGCGGACTCCCACCTGCTCGTCAACACGGCGGCGGGGGGCAGGTTGCGCCTCGAACGAGGGTTCTTGAAAATGTTATTAGTCACTGCTAATCTTTGGGGGAGGTTGGGGAGTGAGTCATCTAAAGAGAGGGAAGGTGGGATGAGCACCGAGGCCGCCGGATGAGCGCCGAGGCTACCCGTACCCGGGTGCCCGCCGCTGAGCGTCGCGAGGAGCTGATCACCGCGGCCGTGCACGAGTTCGCGCACGGCGGCCTGCACGGCACGCCCGTGGAGCGCATCGCGCGGCGCGTGGGCGTCGCCCAGCCGTACGTGTTCACGCTGTTCGGCAACAAGCGCGAGCTGTTCCTCGCGGCGCTGGAGCGCAGCTTCGAGCAGATCGCGGCGGCCTTCGAGCGCGCCGCCGCCGACTTCCGCGAGGGGCGGGCGCCGGCCGACTGCGAGGACGCTCTGGAGGCGATGGGCAGGGCGTACGTGGCGCTGCTCGCGAGCGACCGCGACTACCTGATGCTCCAGCACCAGTCCTACGCCGCCTGCGACGATGAGCTGGTGCGCGCCCGCATGCGCCGCCGCTACGCCGAGCTGGTCGGCCTCGCGCAGCGGCTGTCCGGGGCCGAGGACGAACGGATCGACGACTTCTTCAGGCACGGGATGGCGCTCAACGTCGCCGCCGCGCTCGGCGTGGAAGACCTCTCGAGCGGCTGCGCGTGGGTCAAGTCAGAGCTCGCCGTGGGGTAGGGCGGCTCGCGGCGCGCGCGACGCTCCCGACCGTCAACGACGGGGACGGCCGGCGCGGCGCTGGGCAGGCTCGGCGTTGTGATCCGGGTCGGCCGCAACCGGGTATGCGTGCGCATGCCCTACCATTGTTGACGCCATTTCCGCGTCAACCGACACCCCGTCGAAGCCCAAGCGCAGCAACCGGGAGCTGGCGCGCACGATCGGGCTGGTGACGCTGGCGGTGGTGGCGACCCTGTTCGCGGTGTTCAACCTCGAAAAGGTCGAGGTCAACTGGATCTTCGGCAAGGGTCAGGCGCCTTTGATCGTCGTGATCGTGCTCTCCGCGCTGGTCGGGGTCGTGTTCACGCACTTCGCCGAGCGGCGCGCCGCCAAACGCCGGTAGTCCTCGCCGTCCTGTCCGCCGGCGGGCGCCGCCCCGTTCTCTGCCGCCCCGTTCTCTGCCGTCGCGTGGCCGTTCTTCGTCGCGCCGTTGCCGGCGGCGGCAGCGTTGGCGTTGGCGTTGGCGCCGTTGCCGGCGGCCGCCCCTGATGGATCCTGCCCCAGCGGCGTACCCCCGGCGCGCGAGGCGACGATCGCCGCCGCCGCCTCCTCGGGGCCGAGGTAGGGGGTGAGCACGACGTAGGAGACGTACTCCGAGAGCAGCGGCAGCCGGTGGCCGCGGCCGGCGAGCGCCTCGCGGTGGAGGATGTTCCACAGCCCGCCCGCGACCCCCTCGGTCGCGATTCGGGTGCGCGGGCGCCGGGGCGCGCCCTCGGTCAGCAGCGTCGCCAGCTCGTAGGCGAGGTCGTCCACGTTGGCGATCGCCGCCGGCCCCGCTTCGAGCGCCTTCACCGTGAGCGTCATCAGGCGGGCGGGGCTGCCCGCGAGGTGAGCGAGCAGCGCGTCGATCGTGGCGCACACCGCCGCCGGCCACGCCGGGGAGACCAGCTCGGGGCAGGCGACGAGCTGCAGCAGTTCGTCGCCTAGCACCTCCAGCGCCTCCAGGTAGCACGCCTGCGGCTTGGGGTAGAGCTCGGTGACCGCCTCGCACGGCAGCCCCGCGCCTTCGGCGATCCGCGCCGTGCTGAGGTCGGCGAACTTCCGTTCGCGCAGACCCGTCTCGATCGCGCTGCGCAGCACGCGCGCGCGGCGGCTCTCCCCGCCGCAGGCGTCGGGCTCGAGCTCGAGCGTCTCCGGGAAGGGGAGGTTGGCGCAGCGGCGCGGGCGCAAGCGCCCCAGCGCGGGCGACTTGAACAGCAACGTCCACTTCACCATCTCCCCGACGAGCGGTTCGAGATCCTCGGTGTCGTCGTCCAGCAGGCGCATCTCTGTCGCCCGCCGCAGCCCCCCGACGATCGCGCGCACCACCGGCAGCGGTAGTGCCTCGGGGTCCTCGGCGCCGGCGCCCGCGCCTGCCCCGTCAGCTTGCCCCCGTGCGTGGCGGCCGGTCTCGCCAGCTTGCCCCCCGTCCTTTCGTGCGTGGCGGCCGGTCTCGCCAGCTTGCCCCCCGTCCTTTCGTGCGTGGCGGCCGGCCTCGCCAGCCTGCCCCTTGTCCCCTCGGGCGTCGTGGCCGGCCGAGCCGTTCCGGGCCTCTCCAGCGCCCGGCTCGCCGGCGGCGGGGGCGCAGCGGCCCGAGAGCGCGTTGGCGAGTAGCCCTTCGCAGACGGCGGTCGTCTGCTGCAGTCGCCGCAGCCCATCCGCGCCCGCCGTCTGGGAGTCGGCGAGTGCCAGGCGCAGCGCCTTCGGGTTCTGCTCCAGTTCCGCGCCCCATGCCTGCAGCGCTGCGTGCAGGTGCCGGCGCTGGTCTCCCTCCGCCGCCAGGTAGGCGCCGGTGAGTCGCTTGACCGCGCGGTTGACGATCAGGTCGAACGTCGCCATGAAGCATTCCTCCTTGCCGGAGAACTGCTCGTAGAACGACCTGCGCGAGACTCCCGCCAGCCCGATCACGAGCTTTACGGTGGTCTGCGCGTAGCCCCGCGTCGTGACCGCCTCGATCATCCCCCCGTGGATGCGGATGCGCTGGTTGTGGGCCACCCCCGGCGCGCCCAGCGGGTGCGGCCCCCGCGGTAGGCGGGCGTAGATCGGCACGATCTTCGGCGCCGCGCGCTGTTGGGACTTGCCGCTCGCCTTCGCCGGCTTGCGCGCGCCGCCGGTGGCCTTGCGAGTGCTCCCCGTGGTCTTGCTCGTGCTCCTAGCGGCCTCGCGAGTGCTCCCCGTGGTCTTGCTCGTGCTCCTGGCGGCCTTGCGCGAGCCCACGCTCGGCTTGCGGCCATCACGCCCGGGCTTGCGAGCGCCCCCACCGGACGACCCCGAGATCCCTCCCTTGGACTCAGACATTCGACCTCCCTGCATCCTCTCGAAACTACGACTGTCATGGCACCGCGTAGACAAGACATTTCCGTGTCAGCGATTTTTTGTCTACAACGTACTCTACGCAATCCCCTCCCACCACGTCAAGCACCATCGGTGTAGGCGCTTTTCCCAGCAATAACGGCCCTTTTGGAGGATAGCGCCGCAGCCACGCGGAGGCCGTCGCCAGCGCTCACAAAGACCTGCGGCTTGATCGCAGCCGGCTCGCAATGCGAGCCACCGGATGTCTACGGCTTCATTGATCCTCGGGGTGGCGCACGACCACCACGGGGCAGGCGGCGCGGTGCAGCACAGCCTTGGAGGTGCTACCGAGCAGTTTGGACTTCAATGCGCCCAGCCCGCGCGAGCCGATCACGATCGCCCGCGCGCCATGTTTCTCAGCCGCCTCCACGATCGCGTCGGGGGGGTCGGTGAGGTCCTCGACGGCGAGCGCCCGCGCGTCGAGCCCCGCCTCGCTGGCGAGCGCCGCGCCCTCCGCGGCGACGCTCTGCGCGCGCTCCTCGCTGGCTCGCTCCACCTCCCGCGTGACCGCGGGATCGAACGGCAGCATCGTGCTGCCCATCCCGGTCGCGTCCGGCATGATCATCATCTCCGCCAGGCCGGGCTCCCACACGGTGAGCACGATCGCCGCGCCGGGCGCGAACAACCGGCCGGCCTCGCTGACCGCGGCGCGCGCCGGCGGCGAGCCGTCGTAGGCGATCAGGATCGGGGGCTGCTCGGGCATGGCCTCAGCCTAACCGCTCGGCTGCGCGAGGGCCGCGTGGGGGCCGTGGATGCGGCGCGACCGCGAGGAGCCTCGTAGGGGCTGCCCGGGCGGGCGTGGACCGTGGGGTGGACCTGGCGGCGGGTGTCCGGGTGCTCGTCGCGGGCCGCGCGGCGGGCACGGGGCAGCTGATCAATGCAGGATCACCCGCAGCAGGATCACGCCGAAGCCCATCGCCGCGCCGATGCACAGCTCGAGCGCCAGCTCCGCCGGCTGCGCCCGCGCGCGCAGCCCCGCTAGCAGCTCGAACGCCACCAGGCTCGCCACGCAGGTCCACAGCGCCACGGTGACGCCGGTTTCCTGACCGGCGCCCACCGCCCACGCGATCAGCAGCGCCAGCAGCGGCGCGCCCGCGCCCCGCACGATCGCCCAGTCACGTCCCAGCGCCCGCCCGAGCCCGCTCAGTGTGAGGCGTTCGTGGGCGGTGAGACGTTGGCCGAGCAGTTCGGCGTAGGAGTGCGCCAGCCAGTAGACCAGCAGCGCCACCACGACCGCGCCGATCGTCTCGGGGTAGGTGTCGCGCAGGCTGCTCTCCGCCGCCAGCAGCGCGCCGACCGTGATCGTCCCGTACACCGCCCCCGCGGGGTTTTCGCCCGGCAGCAGCCGGTCGAGTGTGCGGATCGCCAGCCGCCGCGCGCGGGCCAGTGCGCCGGGGACGTCCGCGCGATCGTTGGGCGCCGAGCTCACCGGCCCACATGATGCCTGCTCGTCATCCCGGACGGTCGTGATCAACTCCACCGTGACGTCCGGTGTCGGGCGGCGTGTCAGGCTTCGCGGAGGTCGATCTTGTCGGCGATGATCTGGAAGTCCTTGGTGTTGTGGGTCAGCAACGGGACCTGTGGACGTTGGCGGTGGCGGCGATCGCGAGATCCAGTGCTCTCTGCCGTGGCGCTCCACCGCGTTGCGAGACGAGAGCGCTGATCCTCGTCTACGCCCGGGCGGTCGTGTTCGAGCAGTCCGATCTGTACTAGCAGCGCGGGGTGAGCACCACCGCTTGGGACTATGCCCGCGTTGGCTCCGGGCTTGGGACACCAAGTCGTTCGCGGATCACGGCCGCGAGAAGCCTGCGGCGCTGCTCGAAGAAGTCGGGGAAGCTCTCCAAGGAGTCGCCGATCTCGCCGAAGCGGTGGAGAGCGCTGATAGCTGCGCGAGCGCCCGGATCGGGGTAAACGGACTCGAGCCACGGCAGTGGGAAACGGCCGCCCTTCGACTCGTTGTCGGCGGGTGTGAGCAGTTGCAGGTTCGGGATTGCGTTCGACGCCGCGAGCATCCATTCGGCCTGCTCGCCTGAGATCCCGAGCTTCTCTAGCTTTGTGCGCGTAAACGTGTTTTGTGGGTACACGTGGTCGACGTGGCGGAGCAGCGTGTCGCCGCTCGGATAGACCAGCGAGAGGAGCGGGAAGCAGTTGCGCTCCCCATAACGGATCTGCAGCAGACCCTCTACGGCTGCCTCATCGAACGCCAGGCTCTTGCCGATCTCCCCCATCGTCTGCTCGATGGCGCTTGCGGGGAAGCCAGCGCTCCCGTGTTCTTTGATGGCTGCTCGGAGCCGGGTGAGCAGTGTGTCCAGGCCGCTACCCCAGATTCCTTGGCGCAGCAGGCTCCGGATGACCCAGCGACGGACGGTCGCGCGGTCCGCCTCCGATCCCTTGGCCGTAAGGTATGACGCGTCGAGGCCGCGGTGCTTGATGTAGTAGGCGAGAGGGTGGATCACGCTGCGCGCGTTGAGGTTTGCGACGGTAAAACCAAACTGGTCGAGGAGACTGGCCGCGAGGTCCAGGCTTCGCCTGATCTCGGGCCACTCGTTCCGGATCCGGAGCATCTGCTCGCGCTTGAAGTTCTCGATCCGGAAGCGAACACTCGTCGCGTCCGTCAGGACGAGACATGCCTTCATGATCTGGTCGCGCTTGAAGTCGAAGCGGTGGTCGGGCCGGTTCAGATGCTCGTTGAACGAGCGGATCTCCTCTCGGGCATCGACCGCCTCTCCGTCCTCGTTCGCGCTCCACGCAGCGGTCGCCTGGCTGAGGAGTAGGTCGGCAAACGAGAGCGGCTCTCCCTGGGCGTTGACGCGAATGAAAATATTCATCACCCGGTCGATGCTCTGATCGGGCTCAATGAACGGGCTGATCACGCCGTGGAGGTGCACGACCTCGTGGAGTCGGCTCAGGATCTTCATGGCGTCTGCGTCCGTGCCGATCCCCGCATCGCCGATGTAGGTGATCACGTCCTTGGTCTCGCGAAGCTCGAGTGCGTTGCCTACGCGCATCCAGCGACGGCCCGCCTCGTTTTCGGCCGCGGCCTGCTCCGGCGTCCGGAAACGGAAGACGTATCCCTCGGTCTCTCCTGTCTCGTCCTCTGCCCCGGACTCGTTAGCGTCGGAGTCGGGCTTGCGTAGGTCGAGGTAGAGGTAGCGCGTTGGAAACGCGTCCGGGTTGTCCCACCACTTGTTCGGCAGCTTTACGGTGTGCGACCCGCGCAAGCCGATGTTCAGGCTGGTGAGCCGTTGCTGGCCGTCCAAAACCGCATAGCGACTGTCCGAAGGCGGGATCTCGTGGAGGCGTGGACAGAAGTTGTTGGGGGGCCGCTGGTCGTAGTCGCGGATGAAGCCATAAAAGGTGTGGTCTTGGGTCGTCGCGTCCGATACGCGCCAGTACAGAAAGCCGCCGATCGGATAGCCGCGCATCAGCGAATCGAAAAGCGTGGCGATCTTCTGCTCGTTCCAAACGAACTCGCGCTGGATCGCGGGCAGCACGAGTTGCTGGCTCGCGATCTCCTCGAGCACGCTGTAGACCGTTCGTGGTGGCTGGAAGCCCTCCGCCATGTGGGGGAAAACTATCTCACCGCCGGAGCGGTCTGCCGACTGTGGTGCAGGTGGCGCGGAGGCCGAGCTGTGGGAGCCTCGCGCGGACTGGCCCTCGGGTGAGCTCGCCTGGTTGGCGAGAAGCAGGTCGCCGATTCGTAGCCTGTCGAGCCCTGCTTTGGTGTTGTGCGCTGATTCTCGTCGCGGCGAATGCACCGGATATGCGCCGGGATAAGCTGTTCCGGCGGTGACCGACGAAGACGTGCTCGCTCATGCACACCGACTGGCGCGCGCATACCTCGACGGTGTGAGCGAGCGGCACGTGGGTGGCTCCGATCCGGTAGCCCTGCGCCGGCCGCTGACCGATTCCGGTGAGGGCGCGGTAGACGTCCTTGAGCAGTTGGCCGCCGATGCCGACCCAGGGCTGGTCGCATCCGCTGGGCCGCGCTACTTCGGATTTGTCGTCGGTGGGTCGCTCCCGGTCGCGCTCGGGGCCGATTGGCTTGTCTGCGCGTGGGACCAAATGTGCGGCATGTACAGCGCATCGCCAGCGGTGGCGGTCGCCGAGGAGGTCGCAGCAGGGTGGGTCCTGGAGTTGCTTGGTCTCCCCCGGAGCGCGAGCGTTGGCTTCGTCACCGGCGCGCAGATGGCCAACTTCAGCTGCCTGGCGGCCGCGCGCGGTGAGCTGTTACGACGAACGGGTTGGGACGCTGACGCGCAAGGACTGTTTGGGGCTCCGCCAATCGCGGTGCTAGTCGGCGAGGAGGTACACGTGACCGTGTTACGGGCGCTTCGCTACCTCGGTCTTGGTCACGATCGCGTGACCCAAGTGGGCGTCGACGCGAACGGTGCGATGGATCCGTTGGCGCTCGAGGGGGCGCTGCTCGCTGCCAAGGGCCCGGTGCTCCTCTGTGCCCAGGCGGGCAACGTCAACACTGGCGCGTGCGATCCCCTCGGGGCGATCGGAAACCTCGCGGCTGAGCACGGCGCGTGGCTTCACGTCGATGGAGCGTTCGGTTTGTGGGCCGCCGCGTCGCCGCGCTTCGAGGGCCTGGTGGCCGGCAGGGACCGGGCCAACTCCTGGGCCGTCGATGCGCACAAGTGGCTCAACGTTCCCTACGACTGCGCGTTCGCGATTGTTGCGCCGCCTGAGGCGCTACCGCGTGCGATGGCACTGAGCGCGGCGTATCTCGCGCGCAGCGATCACCGAGAGCCGGCGGAGTTCGTCCCCGAGGCCTCCCGCCGGGGGCGTGCGATCCCCGTGTACGCGGCGCTGCGATATCTCGGTCGGCGCGGCGTCGCCGAACTGGTTGAGCGATGCTGCGGGCATGCGACGCTCATGGCCTCCCTACTCCGGGAGGGCGGCCTGGAGGTGCTGAACGACGTCGTGCTGAACCAGGTCTTGGTCGCGGGCACGCCGGAGCACCTCGCCCGTGTGCAAGCCGACGGCGAATGCTGGCTCGGCGGCACAGCGTGGCGCGGACGTCACGCTCTGCGGGTGTCGTTCTCCAACTGGTCGACAACCGAAGATGACGTTCGTCGCACCGCGCGCGCGATCCTCAACGCAGCCAATTGATCACCGACCAGCTTCGTCCGCGGTACGCGCCTCCCGCGGGAATCGAGGAGCACCCTGCAATGAGCGGAAAGCGAGCGCCCCCCGCGCAGCCAACGAGACGCCCGCCTGGGACGACTTCCGAGTGCGCCGACTGACGACATGCTCGTCGGGGATGAGTTGCTGATCGAGACCGGCCGCCGGTCTTACGCCCGGGCCGTCCCGGTGCTCAAGCGCGCTCGCCGCGCTGCCGAGGTGGCCGGCCAGAGCGAGTGGTTCGCGATGCGGGTCGCGGATCTTCGCGAGCAGCACTGCCGCCGCCCGACGCTCACCGC
Source organism: uncultured Solirubrobacterales bacterium (assembly GCA_963791485.1). Lineage (GTDB taxonomy): Bacteria > Actinomycetota > Thermoleophilia > Solirubrobacterales > Solirubrobacteraceae > Palsa-744. The sequence goes on along the minus strand of CAWBSO010000001.1, from coordinate 19,968 downwards.
GATGCTCGACAAGAGCGGCCTCGGCTGACGCGCCAACCGAAGCGACGCCCGACCTGGAACGCCGCAAAAGCGTTTGCTGGAGCGGTATTCAGGCCAAGCCGACGCCCGGTCTCGAACCCGAACTGCTGGTGAGCTAGCGGTACAAAAAAGAGCCGACGTCGGAGTCGAACCCGAGACCTGCCTTACCATGATGCGCATGGAGGTCCTCCTGGGCTGGTGAGGTCTCATCCGGTCTGGGTTTTCGGTGCCCGGGGGAGGACCCCGAGAGACCGTTTGCCGGGAGTCAAACACCCCAGAATGCCCCCGGGAAGCCCCCCAAAACACCCCCAGGAAGACGGGGAGTCTCAGGTGGTCATCGAAAGCCCGATCCTACCCGGTCGGCCCCCGGAACGCTAGGATTGATCGTCCGCGCCGACGTAGCTCAGTTGGTAGAGCACCGCCATGGTAAGGCGGGGGTCAAGGGTTCGAGTCCCTTCGTCGGCTCTCGTTTTCGTACCGCAACCTCACCAGAAGTTCGATACACTTTTTGTCCAAGGTTGTCCTCTTTTGTCCTTCAGGCGAGGGCAACGAATCATCAGCACAGGAGTCAAATATGGCGCTCTACCTAGAGATAGGGCGGCCCCCAGACTCCCAGCATGGTCGCAAGAGGTCCCCGGTTCGAGACCGGGCGTGGGCTTGGTCGGAATGCCGCTCCAGCAAACGCTTTTGGGTGGTTGTCGGCGACCCAGGTCGGTGCGTCGCTTCGGTTTGCGTTTCAGCCAAGGCCAGCCTTGTCGAGCATCGGCGCAGGCGCAGGACCTCCAGCGGAGCCGAGCGCCGCTCGTACACACCGCACGCCAAGTCATACAGTTGCGCGACCTGCCAGCCGTCGGTCTCGGCGATGCCGACCACGGCCGACGGGCGCTCGTTTTGCCTGGGAGGCAGCGGCGCTCCCGCTCAGTCGAGCAATTGACACCGCGCCCATGTCTGCCCTACCCTCCCCGGCGCTGTGCCCACGGAGGCGCATGGTCGCGCACCCACGCGGCGAGCAACGGATCCCCCAGCACCCATGTGCGTGGCTGTGGCTGCCAGGCCAACCCGAGCTCGCGCAGGCGCGCGAGGGCGTCGTTGACGCTCTTGGGGTTGGCCGCGACGGCGTGTGGTCTGAGCCCGACGCTGATCGCGGCTACGACCGGCTGCGCACTTGGATGGACACGCCTGAGCAGGTCCCACTCGCGGGCCGTCAGGCTGGCGGTCGTCGCCCGCAGATGTCGCCAGCCGGCGAGCGCGCGGGTCTGGTCGTCCTTGCCGCGAGAGGGCGCGAGGTCGATGATGCGCCAGGTGAGAGCCGGCACGCCAGCCGCGAGTTCGGCTGCGGCGCCGACCAACTCGACGCGTGCCCTGGTCCACGGGCGCGTGATTACGAGGTCGTCAATGAAGCGCGAGGGCTTTGCTCGGCGGATGTGTATGAGCTGCCCGGCGTGGTAAAGGGGATGACCGCTGTCCTCCAGGGCTCTGCTGCTGGGGCCGTCGGGATGTTCGACCAGAACGAGGTCCAGATGCGGGTGGCGCTGGCGGGCGGCGCGGAGGTCTCCAAGGAGCTCGCGGGTCTCGTGGTCGGATAGGGATGAGAGCATCAGGCCGAGGTGGTCGATCGCCAGCAGCGCGTCGCCGTCCGCGAGTGCGAGCAGCAGCTCGATGGCGTCAGAAAGGTGGTGCCCGCCTGTCTCCGTGCCCGCTTTGGAGCGAAGGTCCTCGAGATCGATGCCGCTCTGGTGCAGGGTGCGTGCGAGTCGGAGGCCGGCGGCGCTCGAGGGTGGCGCTGCCTGCGCCCACCATGTGGCCGCGTCGGGGGCGAGCTGGGCGATGGCTGTGTCGGTGATCGCCAAAGCGAGGTCGCGGCTGTTTGCGCAGCTGCGTGCGTCCACCAGCACGCGCGTGCCGCGGAGCTCGTCGATGGCCGCGGCCAGCAGGGCGCTCGTCCCACTCCAGGGGTCGCTGGGGATGACTGTGAGACCGGGCCTCTGGTCGAGCACGTCGAGCAGCTCCTGGTACTCGGCAATGCGGCCGGTCAGCACTTCGGCGTTCCCGGCTCTCTGTGCGGTTTCAGGCATGGTCATCCTCCGCGAGATGCCGTCGCGCCTCGTCGATGGCCATCTGGACGTCGAATGCTTCGACCGTGTCGCTCCCGAGCTTACGGGCGCCAAGGGCTGCGTATCGGGCTGCCGTCATGGTCGGATACGGGCGCCCTTCCCCGAATGCGATTAGCTTCTAGAGTGCCTCGGGTGCCAGCGGTCTACGACGAGTTGCAGCAGGTCCTTTGCGTCCGTGCGCTCGGGGACCTCAATGTCGACGACCACCGTGCCGTCCCGGCGAAGCTGCTCGCACACCGCCGCGCAGACAGTCGTCTTGCCGATCCTGCGCGGCCCGGTGAGCATCGTGTGGATCGCCTCGCGCGATCGGCGCACGATCTCCTCGATGTCCCCTGTGCGCCCGATCACCAGATCGGCGGGCACTGGGCCGCCGGCGGGGAACAGGCGTCCTATGCGGTCATCCATCGTCACGCCATGAATAGTACCAATGAGTAATGACGTTATTACTCATTGGTACTATCTGGCTGCTTCCCGTCCTAAGCCTCTTTACCATGGCAGCGCTCTACCAGCTGAGCTACGTCGGCCTGACGCTCGAATCCTACCGCCGCCGCACCGGAGGGTCGCGTCCCGTGAGCCGGGGGAATTGAGGTTGCGGGCGTAGCCTCCGCTTTGACCCTGAACAAGTCGAAGATGGAGGTACGCCCGCATGGAGAAGGTAGCCCCGAGCGAGAGGTTTCGCCAAGAGCTGGATGAGGTGCTGGCCGGTGTTGGCCAGGAGCAGGACCCGGTGGAGGTGGTCGGCCGTCTGGGAGCCCGTTTGATCTTGCAGCAGGCGCTGGAGGACGAGGTCACGGAGTTCCTTGGTCGTCGGCGCTATCAGCGTGCCGAGGAGACGGTCAGCCATCGCAACGGGCATGAACCGAGGACGATCAAGACGACGAGCGGCTCGATGGATCTGGAACGCCCGCGGGTCCGCGACGCGGGCAAGCTGGGGTTCGAGAGTCGGGTTCTCGGCAAGGGCGTGACCCGCACGCACGCCCTGGAGTCGCTGGTGATCAGCAGCTTCCTGCGAGGACTCTCCACGCGCGACGTGGAGGCGGCGTTGGAGGAGGTCTTCGAGGAGCCAATCGCGTCCAAGAGCACGGTCTCGCGGATCTGTGAGGATACCCGGGAGCGGTACCGTCGCTGGTGCGGGCGGCGCCTTGAGGAGCACGACATCGTGTACCTGTTCCTCGACGCGATCTACCTGAAGATGCGCCCCGAGGATCAGCCCGCGGAGGGCGTCCTGGTGTGCTGGGGTATCACCCTGGAGGGCCGCAAGGTTCTGCTGGGGCTGGCGCTCGGGAGCCGTGAGAGCTACGACAGTTGGCTCGCGTTCGCCAGGGACATGATCGCCAGGGGCCTGCGCTCACCAGCGCTCGTGATCGCTGATGGAGCACCTGGGATCTGGAAGGCAGTGCGGGAGATCTGGCCCGACGCTCTTGAGCAGCGCTGCACAGTTCACGCGTTGAGGAACGTCACCGCGAAGCTGCCCGGGCGTCATCACCAGGAGATCAAGACACGCTGGTGGAAGACCTTCGACGAGGCCTGCTCCCCGGGGGAGGCCCGCCAGGAGCTGCAGGGCATCATCGAGGACTACCGGGCTGCGTACCCCTCCGCGATGGCCGTCATCGAACACGACCTGCCCGCGTTGATCACCCACCTACGGTTCCCCTCCCAGCACCGCAAGCGGATCCGCACCACGAATCTCCTGGAGAGGACGTTCGTGGAGGTCCGCCGGCGCACCAAGGTCATCGGACGGTTCCCCGGCGAGACCTCGGCACTGTCACTCATCTGGGCGGTGTTGGAGCTCACAAGCCGCGGCTGGCGCGGCGTGAAGATGAACCCCAAGACCGTCGCCGAGATCGAGCGCCTACGCCGGGAACTGCGCACCACACCCACACATCCACCGGCCGAGAGCACCCAGGAGGTGATCGCCGCATAACATCCCACCCCAGCGGGGACTCACCCAGCCAATTCCCCCGGAACCTGGGACGCGACCCACCGGAGGAGGAGGTCGGGCTAAGAGCCCTAGGACGCCGGTAGCAGACGCGGAGCACGTCCCAGGCCGTCTCGCCGACGATGCCACCGCGACCGGGAGCGATGAAGATCTTCAGGCGACTGGGGGTTCGATGAAGGCGTCGAGTGGCGTGATCTGCCACGGTTGCTCGGGTCCGTGCGCCGCGTTCAGCCAGCGTGTGGCGTCCGCTCGTCCGAGGTCGATGAGAGCGTCGATGAAGTCTCTATCGAAGAAGAGGTAGCTGAGCAGCTCGCCGTGTGCGGGGCTGTCACCGCCGAGGAGGCGGTTCAGGAGGGGGAAGTCGGGGGAGCGAAGACCCTTGCGGCCGCTGTAGCGAGCGCGGAAGACCTCTGAGGCGGTCTCGCCGATGATGCCGCGGTGGCTTGGGGCGATGAAGATGTAAGGCACGCGGCGGTAGGGCGGCTTGCCGCGCGCCGCACGGTAGCGGGTTGCGGCTGGTGTGTCCTGGCTGTTTGCATAGAACTCGTTGATGTTTCCGAGCATACGCATGTCCTCGCCCAGGGGATCTACGAGTGTCCCCTGCAGTGCGTGCAGCGCGCCATCTCCGAAGTCGGGAGGCTCGCAGTCGTGGCGCCCAGGCTCATACGCAGGCTCGGTGATCGCTTCGGTCCCGATGACCAGCAGCCGCTCGGCGCCGAGGTCCAGGGCCGGCTTGATCGGCGTGTTCAGTCGTGTACCGCCGTCCACATACCAGCCGCGAGCGCCGGCCGGAGTCTCGACCCGTACCGGAGGGAAGAGAACCGGGATCGCAGCCGACGCGCGGATATGTTCGTCCGCAAGCGCGGTAGAGACGTACTCCACGACGTGCGAGTTGTGCAAGGCAAGCTCGTTGTGGGCCTCGACGAACACGACCGTCCGTCCGGCACGCGCGGCGGTCGCGACCACCGCTACTCCCTGCACGACTCCGTCGGCCACATTACGGTGAAGATCCTCCCAGCTCATCCAGCTTTCGAGGCTGCGGGCAAGCGGCGAGGGATCGAGCAGGCTGGGTACGCGAACCCCAGGCAGCGATAGGAGTCCCCCCATGTAGCGCAGCGCGGTGAGCGGCAATTGATGAGAGAGGATCGGACGGATCACGCTCTCCTTGGTGACCTGCCGCCAGCGGTCGAGCAGGCCAGCGGCTTGCTCTTCGGCGCTCAGGTGCCGGCTTGCGCCCATGTAGGCCGCGTTGATTGCTCCGACACTCGTGCCGAGCATCAGCGTCGGACGCTCCCCGCGCGCCTCGAGCGCCGGCGCAATGATAGAGATCACGCCGGCCTCGTAAGCGCCCCGAGCACCACCGCCCGAAAGCACACACCCGATCCGCTCAGATGTCTGCAATTCGCGTCTTCATCCAAGCTTCCCCGGGTCGGGCGGGTTGGGATCGAGCGCGTGGACGGTCGCGGCGAGGCGATGGACAACCACGTCGCTCGGCCGTGCCAGCAGGGGCCCTATCTGCTCGCGGTAGCGACGGTAGTGAGCCGTGGTGTAGTGCGTGCGTAGAGCTCCCTCGCTCGTCCACGACGCGAGCAGCACGAACTCGCCCGGATCATCGCCTGAAAGAACGCGAAAGCCGATGCAACCCGCCTCGTCGTTTGCGCTATCCGCCAATGCGCTCAGCACCGCGCGCAACTCAGCTATGAGAGCTGCACGCCCATGCACTTCCGCCACCAGGATCAGTTCAGGATCGCTCATGCCAAGAAGTCTGACGTATGACGGACGTCGAGCGTCACGACTGGCCTGCCGCCCATCTATGGGCGACGATTTGCCTCCCTCGCCATCCTCAAGGTCGCTCGAATTGTGTGCGGGCGGCGTCAACGCTCCTCCTAGCCTGGCAGCCCTCGAGATGATCGTTCACCAGGCCCATCGACTGCATGAACGCGTACACCGTGGTCGGTCCGACAAACCGCCAACCGCGCCGCTTCAGATCTTTCGCGAGCGCCTTGGACTCCGGGGTAACGGCAAGCTGCGCGAGGCGCGCGCGATCGAGCTTTCCCGGCCGTGGCTTTGGCTCGAACCGCCAGATGTAGCGAGCCAACGACCCCTCCGCTTCGACGAGCTCGAGCGCCTGCTGAGCGTTGTTGATGACCGCCTCGATCTTGCCGCGGTGGCGGACGATTCCCGCATCGCTGAGCAGCCGCTCGACGTCGTAGCCAGTGAAGCGCGCGACGCGGTGGAAGTCAAAGTCGGCGAACGCTTGGCGGAATGCCTCACGCTTGCGCAGGATCGTCAGCCATGAGAGTCCCGCTTGGAATCCCTCGAGGCTCAGCTTCTCAAATAGGCGCACATCGTCGGATACCGGAAAGCCCCATTCGCTGTCGTGATAGGCACGGTACTCGGGTGCCGAACACGCCCACGAGCAGCGAGTGACTCCATCCTCGTCCGTGAGAAGCCCGTCCTCCGGAATCTCAGTCATCGACCAGCGCCGGTCGTGAAGCTGGCAGAGCGGCGATCACGCGTCGCGGACGATGCGCAGGATCACCGCACGTGAGGCGTGGCGTGTCGCGTCGAGCAGAGCGGCGAGCTCGTTCTCGCGTAGCTCCTCAGCGGCCTCCACCTCGACGACAAGTGGTTGGATCCCTGTGCCGGCGTGGGCGATCACGCGGCGAACCTGGCCAGCCTCCTGCTCCAGCGCCTCCGGTGATGGCAGCGACAGTACGACCTGGCCGGCGGCGGACGCCTCGAGGTGTCCCTTGGCGTCAGTCGGGCCGGCCTCGACTACGACCTTGCCGCTTTCCATACTCGGGAGCGCGTGCGCTTCGAGCTGCCTGTTGACGGCGCCACCTCGTGGGACCTGGACGATGAGAATGGGCTGGAGGACCATGCGCCGACCTTAGCGCCTAGCGCAACGCAAGCAGCAATCATCCATGCTGGTCGAGGAGCCAACACAGAGACCGCCACGCGATGCTACGTTTCGCCGAATGGGCTCAATAAACGACGCCAATGAGATCACAGCCCTCCTCGTGGGCATCCCACAGAGCGCAAACGCGCTGGGCCAACCGACGGCCCCGGTCACACTCGAGTACTTCGCCGACCTGCAATGCCCCTACTGCCGCGATTTCTCGCTCGAGGTGCTGCCGCCGATCATCGAGCGGTGGGCCCGAGCCGGTAAGTTGCGGATCGAGTACCGCGCTCTGGAGACCGCGACTCGCGACCCGGAGGTGTTCATAGCCCAGCAGGTCGCGGCGCTGGCGGCGGGCAGGCAGGAGCGGGCCTGGCACTTCATCGAGACCTTCTATGCAGAGCAGGGAGAGGAGAACTCGGGCTACGTCACCGACGCATACCTCCAGGGCATAGCGAGCCAGGTCACGGGCCTGGACCTCGCGCGCTGGGCCAGCGACCGACGCGACCCGGAGCTCGCCAGCGAGATCGCCGCCGACGCGCGGACGGCGCAGAACGCTGGACTCACCGGAACCCCATCGTTTCTGATCGGCGCGAGTGGGGGCACGATGAGCGGATTCTCACCCAGCGATCCAACATCATTCGACGCGGCCATTGAGGGGCTTCTGAAGGGGGCGGCATGACGTCCGGTGCAGTGACGCAGCGAGCTCATGACGGGCTACAGCACCCATCCCCGCCTGAACAATCGGCGCTGGCAAACCACGCAAGTCGACCACTGCAGCCACCCGCGGCTAGCCTACAGCCCGGGGCGGGCCTGCCCTTACCCCTGCCCTCGATTGCCGCTCAGAAGACCGTCGGCTTGAGCCGAAGCTTGGGCTCTTCTGGCCGCGATCGTGGTGAGCGATAGGAGCGGGCTACGCGGCCGTGTCGGGCTCGCGCGGGGTGAGCTGGACAATCGGGATCGTCCGGTTCTCCTTCGCCGTTTCTTGGCGGTACGTTGCGTAGGGCGCGAAGACACGGTCGGCGAGCTTCCAGAGTCGGTCGCGCTCGGCCTCGTCGTTTACCACCGTCGCCCGCATGGGGATGCCACCGAACGTGACGTCGGGGTGGGCCCGAAGATTGTGAAACCACGCCGGGTGTTTGTCGTCGCCGGCTCTCGAGGCGATGACCGTGACCCGGTCGTCGTCGTGGAAGTAGATCAGCCCGTTGCGTCGCACCGCGCCACTCTTCGCGCCCCGCGTTTCGAGCAGGGCGGTGGGGAGGACGAGGCCCATCCCGACGCGGCCTCGCGTTGCCCGCAACAGGTATGGATCGACCTTCCACACGACCTTGGCCGAGATGAACCTTCCGGGGCGGGTGGCGGAAAACGCGGCATACGCGCGGCTGAACGAGCTGCGGGGGCGGTTGGGGTCGACGTACTTGAGCTGGGCCGGCATGGCTGGATTCTCCCACGACTCATACGACACGGCTGTGGTGGCTCTGCTGCCACCACTCCTCTGTGCGGGCTGCCGAGGTTCATCTTCCCTCGGAGGCGACACGGCTGTGGTGGCTCTGCTGCCACCACTCCTCCGTGCGGGCTGCCGAGGTTCATCTTCCCTCGGAGGGCAGGTCAGGGCGGCCCGGGCGTGACCCGAGTAGGATGGCCGTTCGCAGGATGTGGAAGATGCATTTCGGTAAACCAGTGAGGGGGAGTACCGCATGTCATATCCCGTTACCTTCGAGGCCGAGTACGTCGAGCAGCGCAACCGGCTCACCGCTTTCTTCAGGCTGATCCTGGCGATTCCGTTGGCGATCTGGCTGTACGTGTACGCGATCGTGGCCTACGTCGTGATCGTGGTTGCGTGGTTTGCGATCGTCATCACCGGCGCCTATCCGCGCGGCCTCTACGACTTCGTCGCGGGTTTCACGCGCTTCCTTGCGCGCTTCACCGCCTACGCGGCTCTGCTGTGTGACCCTTACCCCTCCTTCGGTGGCTCCGACGACTCCGCCTACCCGGTGCGGATGCGTTTCGAGGGGCCGCTCGAGAGCTACAGCCGCCTGAAGACGCTGTTCCGCATCATCCTCGCGATCCCGATCCTGATCCTGCGCTACGTCATGAACCTGATGCTGGAGGTCGGCGCGATCGCGGCCTGGTTTGTGATCGTGATCACCGGCAAGATGCCGCGCGGCTTGTTCGACCTGATGGTGCTCGCCAACTCCTACATCGCACGATCGGATGCCTACATCGCCCTGCTCACGGAGACCTATCCTCCGTTCCAGGACGAGCAGACGCGTGCGGCGGGCGCATCGGGCTTGCCTGCCGTGTAGAGGCCGTTGCTTTCCCGGCCGGGGGTAACCCGGGGCGGATTCAGCGGTCACGGTAACGAGGGCAGGCTCAGCGGTCACGGCTGTTGAGTTCTTTTGCAACGTCCACGACCGACGTGCGCTGGTAGAAGTCGACCGCGACGATGGCGCCCTTGAAGCCACGCTGCTTCAGGCAGCGTTGGATGCGACCGCGCAGGAACGGCGCACGGCCGATGGCCGCGTTTAGGGTGGGGCTCGGCGGGAACGGGGGGATCCAGTGGTTGATCAGCAGCAGCGGGCTGTCCGCTTCGCCGCGGTAGCGCTCGCAGCTCAGCCTGATTCGGGCGGGTGGCGCCGAGCGGCGTGTCCTGGATGAACGAGACCGCGGGCATATACCAGGCGGGCGACCCACCCTTCTCCTCGGCGAACACCACGAGGCGCTGCCCGCGCGCGATCAACTCGCCCAGAGTCGGGAGCGGCGCGCGACGGTCGAGCGTGGCAACGTAGCGCGTGAGTCCCGTCTGCTCGAACGCCCGCTCGATCGTGGCGGGGGGAACGTAGTCCTCGACGATCACGATCACCACCTGGTCGGGATGTCGCTCCAGAAAACTCTTGATCACCTCTAGTTCCCGGTTCAGCGGCTCGGCTCCCAGCTCGCACAGGGTGTGGCACAGGTAGGGCTCGGGTGCGCCGTGCAGCGTCCCCACGCCCACGCGGCCGGCGACCCGGTCGGCGACGCGCAGGGCGCGCGCGGGGACCTGTGCGGCGACCTTGTTGCGATCGGAGCCCTCGGCGCGTAGGTCCGTCCGCACCCGGCCCGTCGCCGGGTCGTACACCCCGAAGTGGACGTCGACCAGCAGCGCTCGGATGCCGTCGTCGAGCTGGCGTGCGATGCCGTAGGTCTGGTTGGCGAAGTGCCAGCCCGGCTCCGCGGAGGCCGCGAACGAGTTGTGCGTGCCCGCGAACACGACTTCGTCGAGGTGCCGCTCGCACAACGCCGCGGCGCCCTCGCAGCGCGCGGCCCCCGTCGCCTCATCGTGCCCGTTCGACCCCGAGCAGCCGACGAGCAGAAGTGCCACCAGCCCGAGGGCCGGCCAGGCGTAGAGTGAAGGCTTCATCCGCTCCGCAAGGGGGAACTGCTCTGTGGATTGGCTTTGAGTACCGCGATAGTATTAGCAGCTAGTCGTTCATGCTCGCCTTGTGTGGGCACCGTGGCCGGATGAAATCGCGCTCGGGCGCATAGTCCTATCAGGGGGTTGGGGTTGTTATAAAAAATTCAGAACCCGATAGCAATTGCGCACGGCTTTTGAATTTTTTGTTCAACACCCCCGCCTATTGCAATAGCTATACGGCGGGGCGTCGGCGGCTTCGTCGAAGGACAGGGACGAGCAGGGACCGCCGTCTGCTCTCGCCGTGAGAAACTGCTGCCATGATCGATCGCGCTCTGCGTCTGAAAAACGAGGGGCCCGGCTCGTCGTCCTCTGGCCGACTGCGCCACCCTCTCGGACGCCTAACGGTGCGGGGCGCCCGCAAGGTTCCGGAGATCACCGCCTACTTCTGGGTCATCAAGGCCCTGTCGACCGCGATGGGGGAGTCCACGTCGGACTACCTCGTCCATGCGATCTCGCCCGAGGTGGCCGTCGGCCTGGGGTTCGTCGGCTTCCTCGCGGTCCTTTCGTGGCAGCTCACGCGCAGCCGCTACGAAGCGTGGCCGTACTGGCTGGCGGTGGTGGGGGTCGGCGTGTTCGGCACGATGGCCGCCGACGTGCTCCACGTCGGCTTCGGCATCCCCTACCCGGTGACGAGCGCCTTCTACGCGATCGTGCTGGCCGCGGTTTTCATCGGTTGGCAGCGCACCGAGCGGACGCTCTCGATCCACAGCGTGGACACCCCGCGGCGGGAGGCGTTCTACTGGGCCGCGGTGGTCGCCACCTTCGCGATGGGCACCGCCCTCGGCGACCTCACCGCGACCACGCTGCACGTGGGGTACCTGGGCTCCGGCCTGCTGTTCGCCGCAGTGATCGCCGTGCCCGCGATCGGCTGGTGGCGGCTGGGCTGGAACGCGATCTTCTGCTTCTGGTTCGCCTACGTTGCCACCCGTCCGCTCGGCGCGTCGTTCGCCGACTGGATGGGCAAGTCCAAGAGCGTGGGCGGCCTCGGCCTCGGCGACGGCACCGTCGCCCTGGTCCTGGGGATCCTGATCTTCGGCCTGGTTGCCTTCCTGGCCGTCACGCGCCAGGACGTCCAGGGCGCCGGCCACACCGCGGAGGAGCGGCACCTGCGAGGAGATCCTGTGCCGGAGAGTGTTGACTGAGTGTCCGGGCTCGCGCGGTAGGTGGATGCCGAGTTGCGGCTGCGCCGCAGGCGCGCGCGGGCCTCAGGGAATGGCCGAGCCGCCGTTGAGCCTGGCGGGACCGCGGCTGGCTCAGTGGATGCCGTTGAGCAGCTCGGCTGGCGAGGAGAGCCCGAGACCTCTGGCGAGGATCACGAGCGTCTCCAGGCGCGGCGAGCGCTTACACCGCTCCAGGAGGCTGATCTCGGTGCGGTGCAGGTTGCACGCTTCGGCGAGCGCCTCCTGCGAGAGCCCCGAGCGCTCCCGGTGCGCGCGCAGATTCTTGGCGAATTGGCTGCGTATCTGCTCCACGGACATACTGCTAACTGTCCCGCCTCGCAGACGAGAGGTCTACAGATGTTTGTCTGCATCGTGTAGGTATCACAACGTCCTCCTCCGCGCGGCTGAGTCAATAAACATTTCATTTAGCTTATCGACAAGCGACGGTTGGTATGTATCGTCTGCAAATATGCTGATTTCGTATCCGATGGCGGTAGAGGGCGCTTGATCTTTAGGCGCCTGGCGGGCCGGTCCTCGGGGCCCTGAGCGTGCCTGTGGGCACCTGGGCGTGGGCCTCAGGCGCTCGGGCGTGGCCGTGGGCACCTGGGCGTGGGCCTCAGGCGCTCGGGCGTGGCCGTGGGCACCTGGCGTTCCGGGGGTGGCCGTGGCACGTGGGCGGCCCCAGGCACTCGGGCGTGGCCCCAGGCTCAGATGCAGATGAAGCCGAGCGCGTCCAGGTGCCGGGCGCACGCCGACGCCCACACCCGCTCGCCCTGCGTGTGCACGACGCCCTGTTCGCGCAGCCGTTCGAGCGCGACGCCGATCGCCTCCCGGTCGACGTCGTAGAGCTCGCGCTCAAGCTCCCCGTACGACCAGCGCGGTGCGTGATCGTCGCGCAGCAACTGCAGCACCACCAGGCACTGCGCGCCGTCCTGTTCCAGCGGATCAACTCGTTCATCGGGCATGCCGCAATTTTCGGCTCGCGGCCCCGAGACCCTTCAGACAGTCGTCTAAGTTGGCGCGAAAAGACGCATCGAAGCATGGCGGGGGCAGGATTCGAACCTGCGTAGGCTGAGCCAACCGGTTTACAGCCGGTCTCCTTTAACCACTCGGACACCCCGCCGGGGTGCTGAGGCAGTTTAGAGGGGCCGGGCCGGCGTGGCGGTCGAGAGGCTCAGGATGCCTCGCGCAGCAGCTGCGCCTCGGGCAGCGTCTGCAGCTTCTTGAGCGTGCGGTTCTCGATCTGGCGGACGCGCTCGCGCGTGATGTTGAAGGCGCGGCCGACCTCCTCCAACGTGCGGGAGCGCCCGCCGGTGATGCCGTAGCGCATCTCCAGCACCTCCCGCTCGCGGCGTGGCAGCACCGCCAGTACGCGCACGATGGTCTCGCGACGCAGCGACTCCGAGGCGGTCTCGAACGGGGATTCGGCGGCGATGTCCTCGACGAAGTCCGCCAGCGCCGAGTCGTCCTCCTCGCCCACCGGCTTCTCCAGGGAGATCGGCTGCTGCGCCATGCGCAGGATCTCGCGCACCTCCTCGATCGGGTAGTCGAGCTCGGCGGCGAGCTCCGCGGCGTTGGGGTCGCGCCCCAGCCGCTGGATCAGCAGGCGCTCGGCGTGCAGCACCTTGTTGAGCTTTTCCGCCATGTGCACGGGGATCCGGATCGTGCGGCCCTTGTCGGCGATCGCGCGCGTTACCGCCTGGCGGATCCACCACGTGGCGTACGTCGAGAACTTGTAGCCGCGACGGTAGTCGAACTTCTCCACCGCCCTGATCAACCCCAGCGAGCCCTCCTGGATCAGGTCCAGGAAGGTGAGGCCGCGACCCATGTAGCCCTTGGCGATCGACACCACGAGGCGCAGGTTAGCCTCGACCATCTGCTGCTTGGCTGCCACGTCCCCGCGCTCGATGCGCTTGGCCAGCCACACCTCTTCGGCTGCGCTCAGCAGCGGCACGCGCCCGATCGAGCGCAAGTACAGGCGCAGCGAGTCGAGGCTCGACTCCGCGCCGTCGAGGTCGAGCTCGGCGGGACGCAGCTCGATATTGTCGAAGCCCGCCCGCCCGCGCAGCTCGACGACCTGGTCGAGGTCCACGGACTCCTCTGGCGCCTCGTCCTCCCGCTCGGGCGCCTCCGCGCGATGCAGCGGGATCGGCCGGCGTTCGTCGGGCTCGTCGCTCAGCTCGTGCTCCGGCGCGGGCTCTCCGACGATCTCGATGCCGTGCTCCTCCAGGAAGCTGAGCAGGTCGTGCACCTGCTCACTCGCTACGTCGGCCTCCTCGAGCGCCGTCGCGAGCGCGTCGGAGGCCACGAACCCGCGTTCCTGGCCGTCGGCGATCAGCGCCTGCAGCTCCTCGATTTCGACCACCGCGACCTCCGCCGCCGCGGCCGGCTCCACCGGAGCGCGACCGACCCCCACGCCCTCCAACCCCGCGAACTCAAACACCTTCTCGCTCAACTCTGTGGACCCCCGGGATCCATACTGCGCCCATCGCGGCGGGCCGCACCCGCCGCGCCTCCCCTACCAGCCTGCTCCTCCGCGCCTCCTACGCGTCTCTTCGGTGATTGCCACCGGCTCTGCTCCTCCATCCAGCCTCTCTCGCGCTGGCTCTACCTGCCCAAACCCACAACCACGCCCGACGTTGCGGCCTTGCCCCAAACGATCTGCGGAGTGATACCAGATATCAACGACCCTGTGCGCAGCTTCCACCGATTGGCATCCCCCGACCGGGTGGGACCCACCGATTGGCGTCCCCCGGCCGGGTGGGACCGCGTGTACTACGCTTGGCGGACGGTGCCGACGATGCGCGTGACACCCACGCTTGACCCGCGGGCGCCGGAGGACGTGCAGGCCCGCGCGCCCGCTGTGCGCGTTGGGCTCTCGCGGGTGGGGGTGACCGGCGTGGAGAAGGTGGTGCGTATCCGCGACGAGCTGTTCTTCGCGCGGCTGGAGTGTTTTGTCGACCTGAGTCGCGACCAGAAGGGCGCGCACATGTCGCGTTTCGAGGAGGTCGTCAACGACGCGATCGGGGAGGTGGTGCTCACCGAGTCGCCGTTCCGCGCGGAGACGCTCGCGCGCGACATCGCCGAGCTTGTGCGCAGCCGCCAGGGCGCCGAGCGCGCCGAGGTGACAGTGCAGGCACGCTACCCCGAGCACAAGCCTGCCCCCGTCTCCGGCGTCACCACGCAGGAGATCTACACGCTGCACGGCCGTGCCGTGGCGCTCGCGGGGGGGACGCGCCACGTGGTGGGGGTCTCCGCCACCGGGATCACCGCCTGCCCCTGCGCCCAGGAACTCGTCGCCGCCCGCGCGCGCGAGCGCCTGTCCGAGCAGGAGGGCTTCTCGGCCGAGCAGATCGAGCGGATCCTCGCCGCGGTGCCGGTCGCCACGCACAACCAGCGCGGCCTCGGCACGCTGCAGATCGGCTGCCTGGAGGGCTGCGCGGTGGAGATCGACGCCAAGGCGCTGCTCGGCATCGTCGAGGGCTCGATGTCCTCGGAGATCTACGAGCTGATGAAGCGCTCCGACGAGGTCGAGGTCGTCGAGAAGGCCCACCGCCGCCCGCGCTTCGTCGAGGACTGCGTGCGCGAGATGGTCGCCGGCGTCGTCGCCGCCTTCCCCGAGCTCGACGGCTCTAGCTTCGTCTCCGCGCGCCAGGAGAACCTCGAGACGATCCACGTGCACAACGTCGTCGCCGAACGCCACGGCCTGCTCCGCGAGCTGCGGGGCGAGATCGACTCCGGCCTCCCCGCAGCGCACCAGACCACGCTGGAGGAGTGGCTGGGCGGCGGCTCGGCCTGAGGAGTGGCTGGCCGGCTCAGCCTGAGGAGTGGCTGGGCGGCGGCTTGGCCTGAGGAGTGGCTGGCCGGCTCAGCCTGACTCGCGAGTCTGAGCCTGCATGCGGCGGCGCAAACCGAAGAAGTAGTCGAGGCCCGAGAGCACCGTCACGGGCACCGTCAGGTAGAGCAGCAGTGCCACCCACAGCGGCTGTCCGGGCACGGCGATCACGGCGAGGATCGCCGCGATCTGCATGCAGGTCTTGACCTTGCCGAACATGCTGGCGGCCATCACCACGCCCGCCTGGGTGGCGCCGAGGCGCAGCACCGTGACCGCGAGCTCGCGCGTGATGATCACCATCGCCACCCACGCCGCCAGCCGCCCCAGCGAGACGAGCGAGAGCAGCGCGGCGACGATCAGCAGCTTGTCGGCGAGCGGGTCCATCAGCTTGCCGAAGGTCGTGACCGACCCGCGCGTGCGCGCGAGATAGCCATCGGCGAAGTCCGTCAGCGACGCCAGCGCGAACACCACCGCGGCGAGCACGTCGCCCGACGGGGTGTTGCCGAGCAGGGCGACGACCAGCACTGGGACGAGCATGATCCGCAGCACGGTCAGGACGTTGGGTAGGTTCAGCGGGAACATTGCGGGTGCGTGCGAGCCGGCGGAGTAAGTGGAGCCCGGAAGCGGTGGTGTGGTTCGCCGTCGCTCGACGCATTATGTCGGCATCACGGCACGCGAGCGGGAGGAGGGATGCGAATGAGGGGAGGGGTGCGGATGAACGGCTGCGAGCACGGGCGCGCACCGTGAACCGCTAGGGTGGCGCTCATGGACATGCAACTGGTGCCGATGGTCGTCGAGCGCACCGCGCGCGGGGACCGCGAATTCGACATCTACTCGCGGCTGCTCAACGAGCGGATCATCTTCCTCGGCACGCCGATCGAAGACCAGGTCGCCAACCTCGTCGTGGCGCAGCTGCTGCACCTCGAGGCTGAGGATCCCGAGAAGGACATCTCGATCTACATCAACTCTCCCGGCGGCTCGATCTACTCGGGCCTCGCGATCTACGACACGATGAACTTCGTCAAGCCCGACATCGCGACGATGTGCGTCGGCGTGGCGATGTCGATGGGCTCGCTGCTGCTGGCCGGAGGCACCAAGGGCAAGCGGGCCTGCTTGCCCAACAGCCGCATCCTGATCCACCAGCCCTCCGCTGGCTTCGAAGGGCAGTCCACCGACATCGAGATCCACGCCCGCGAGATCCTCAAGGTGCGCGCGCGCATCGACCAGATCTACGCCCTCCACACCGGTCGCTCCGAGGAGGAGGTCCGCCACGACATGGAGCGCGACCGCTTCTTCACCGCCGAGCAGGCTCTGGAGTACGGGATGATCGACCGGGTGTTGGAGAGCCACTGAGGGGCGCCAACGTGGCGCGAGGTTCAGTCAACCCCGTGCTCGATCGCCCCCAGCCCCTCGATCTCAATCCGCACGACGTCCCCCGCTGAGAGAAAGATCGGCGGGTTCTGCCCCAGCCCAACGCCCGACGGGGTGCCCGTGAGGATCAGGTCGCCGGGGAACAGCGTGCAGGTCTCGGCGATGAACGCGACGAGCTCGGGGATCGTGAAGATCAGGTTGGAGGTGTTCGAGTCCTGGCGCAACTCGCCGTTGACCCACGTGCGCAGGCGCAGCGCGTGCGGGTCGGGGACCTCCTCAGCGGTCGTGATCCAGGGTCCGTAGGGGCAGAAGCCGTCGGCTCCCTTGGCGCGCGTCCACTGCGGCTCGCGGCCCTGCAGGTCGCGCGCGCTGACGTCGTCGGCCACCGCGTACCCGGCGACACGCCCGCCGGCGCCCATCACCGCGGCGAGCTCGCCCTCGTAGTCGAGGCGGCGCACGACCGCGGGGCAGCGCACGGGCGCGTTCGGCGGGGCGGCGGAGGCGGGCAGCTTCATGAACACCAGCGGCTGCGCGGGCCGCTCGCCGCCGGTCTCGGCGACGTGGTCGGCGTAGTTGAGCCCGATCCCGAAGATCGCCCGCGGGGCCAGCACGGGCGCTAGCAGCGTGACCTCCTCGAGTGGCCAGGTGGGCCCGGGCCCGTCGGCTCCGCCCGCCGCGGCGGCGCTCTGCGAGAGCGCGGGGCTCCCCAGCACGTCGAGTACGGTGAGGCGCTCGTCGGCAAACGCGGTGACGTGGCCACCGGCCACGGTGCCGGCTCGCGGGGCGTCGCTGCCGGGGGGCTTGAACGTGGCGAGGCGCATCGTGGCAGCGTACTCCGATACCCTTTGGGCTCGTAAAACCAATACTTTGGTATCGGTCTCCAGTACCTCGCGACCTGGCTGTGCAGGGGGTATGGGCAGTTGCGCAGCGTGATCCAACACCACCGCGAGGCGGCCCTAAGTGATGATCGAGCTGTGGCTGCGGCGCCGGGCGGTGGAGTGAGGATGGCCGGCCTGAGCAAACTGGAGCGCCTCCTGCTGGCGGCGGTGGCCGTGACCGTGGCGCTGGCGGGCGTAGCCAACTACGGCGGGTGGGCGCCGGTGCCCCGCTTCTCGCTGGCGACGGTCGCGCTGGCGGGCCTGGCGTGGGCGGTGGCGCTGGGTACCGAGCAACTGGGCGAGCACATCGGCGCAGCGGCGACCGGGGTGCTGCAGGCGACGCTCGGCAACCTGCCCGAGCTGCTGGTCGTCGTGTTCGCGCTGAAAGCGGGCGACTTGGTCGTCGCGCAGACCGCGCTGGTGGGCTCGCTGCTGGCGAGCGCGCTGCTGGTGCTGGGGCTGACGATCGTGGCGGGCGCGCGGCAGGCGCCGGACGGGATCATGCGCTTCTCCTCGCGCTTGCCCAACGACACCACGACGCTGCTGCTGGTGACGGTCTTCCTGATCGTGCTGATCGGCCTCGCGCTCAGCTCGGGCAGCGCCGCCGGGGCGCACGTGGACACGATCTCGGTCGTCGGTGCCTGCTGCCTGTTGGGGGTGTACGCAACCTGGCTGGTGCCCTACCTGCGGCCCAGTGCCTCTGCCACGGGCGCTCGCGCGCCGCAGCCGCCGGGGGAGCGGGCGCGCATCTCGCTGCGCGCGGCGCTCGTGCTGCTGGTGGCTGCGGGCGTCGGTGCGGGCTTCGTCTCGGAGTGGTTCGTCAGCGCGCTGCGCCCCGCGATCGAGATCCTGCACATCTCCACCGCGTTTGCCGGCCTCGTGATCGTGGCGATCGCTGGCAACGCCGTGGAGCACTTCGCGGGCATCACGCTGGCGGCGCGCGGCAAGGCCGACCTCGCGATCGCGGTCGTCAAGAGCTCCGTGGCGCAGATCGCCGCCTTCCTCTTCCCGGCGCTGGTGCTGATCTCGCTCGCGCTCCCGACGCAGCTGACGTTCGCGCTGCAACCGATTTACATCGGCGCGCTCGGCCTGATGACGATCGCCGTGTGGCAGGTCACGGCCGACGGCGAGGCGGCCGCCTTCGAGGGCTGGGCGCTGGCGGCGATCTACGCGATCGTGGCTGTGGTGGCGGCGTACCAGTAGGCCCGGTCAGCGGTCGTACGCAGCGCATCGTCTGCCTCGGCCTCGCTGAGCTCCTCTACGAGCTGATGCAGCGTTCCTTGGTAGTCATCGGTCCGAGTAGTTGCCACCTTCTTCATCCGCCCGCGCGGCGAAGGTGGGACAGCCGGTCCAACTACCCCCGCGTCAACCCCCCGATCAAGGCCCCGGCCAGCCCCCCGGCCGTGGCCGCCTGGGCGTTGCCGCCGCCGTCTTCGCGCGCCTCGGCGGGCGAGATGAAGAGCGTCTGGATCGCGAGGCGCCCGGGGCCGGTGAAGCGATTCCAGGTGAGCTTGCCGCCGCCGCCCATGAGACCCGTCTTGAGTCCCATCGTGACCGCCTCGAGCGTTACGGTCGGATCCTTGTACAGCCAGGCGCCGGCCTCGACGTCGAGCTGCTCGCCGGCGCCGAGCTCGACGAGGAACACGTTGCCGTGGCCGTGCAACCACACGAGCGCGTCGCCCGTCGTGGCGCGGAACTTGTCCATGAAGATGCCCGACCCGCCGAGCAGCATGTTCTGCACGCCCTTGATCCGCTCGAAGGAGTAGTCGAGGTTGTCGGTCGCGGCGATGAACTGGTGCTCGCGCACGTCCAGCCCCTCGCCGGCGCGCAGGTGCATCGGCACGCACTGCCCGGGCGAGTCGCGCGAGAAGGCGATGTGCCCGGCGCCGGAGGTCCGCGTGACGAAGTACTCCAGGCCGGCGATCTTGCGCTTCACCCCGCCGGGCAGCTTGCGCAGCTCGACGTTCACGCGTGTCTCCTTCCACAACAGCACGTGGTGCTCGAACATCACTGACGAGCCCCCGACCTCGACCTGCAGCTCGGGCACGAGCTCCCCGCGAACGTGGTAGGTCACCCCCGCAAAACTCTCGTCGCGGACGGCGGTGGGAATCGGCTCGGGCAGCTGCATCGCAGGCCTCCTTGGGCTGGCGTGGTGGTGGGCGCTCGCCATGATGGCGCCGGCCTCGGCTGGAGGGGTATCGGCGGGCGGGTCCGTTTGGATGAGGCCCGTCGGAGACAGCGCCCGGGGACTCCACCTGACGGCAGCTGTGCCACTTGCTCGCCGCTCACCCCACCTG